>NZ_JBHUFT010000008.1:2414841-2434521 GCF_042681565.1 Mumia zhuanghuii | reverse complement strand
GGAAACACCCGGCAACATTCCGAACCCGGAAGTTAAGCCCTTCAGCGCCGATGGTACTGCACGGGAGACTGTGTGGGAGAGTAGGACGCCGCCGGACAATATTTAGGCCGTAGGCCGTCACCAATGGTGACGGCCTACGGTCATTTTTGCGTTCCCTCCCGGCATCTTTCGCGGGTCCCGCAGAAGACGAGCTGGTGCTCAGTCCCAGCGACGCATGACCATGCCCACGCGGGGCTTCGGGCGGAACCACGAGGACTTGTGGGGGAGCAGCCGCCCCGACGTCGCGGCGCGGGTGACCGTGGCGAGCGTCGGGGTGGCGAGAAGCAGAGCGACACCGCCGGCCTCCTCAGCTGCTCTGGCGGCGCCACGGAGGTCCGGGTCATAAGCGACCGCGTCGGACTCGAGACCGTGGTGCGGCGTGAAGACGTCCTCGACCCAGCGCGGCGCGCACTCGTACGCATCCACGCCGAGGAAACGACGACCGTCCGTCAGGACGCATCGCGACTCTCCGACCGAGACGAATCCTTCGGCCGCATCGGCGTCTGCGAGCTCGACGACGGGCAGCGGGAGCCCCTTGAGCGCCTCGTCGAGATCCATGTCGGAGACGACCCGGTGGATCGGTCCGACGCTCACCGACGGCCGGTCGAGGACGAGGGTGAGCGCGAAGCGCCCTGCACGCTCGGGCGACGTCCGCCAGGCCGCGTACCGGTGGTGGCCGTCGGCGATCACGAGCGACTGCTCAGCGAGGCGCGCGGCGAGCGCGGCGGTGATCGAGGGGTCGGAGACCGCCCAGACCTCGTCGCTGCGCCCGGGGGCATGCGCCGTGTGGTCGGCGGAACGGGACACCACCGTGTCGAGCAGCGGTGCGACCGGCGCGTCGGTCGTGTACGCCGTGATCGGCTCCCACTGGGCGCGGGTCGCCTCCGCGAGGCGCGCCTGCCTGATCGCGTACGCGGCGATTACGTCCTCGTGGGGACGCAGCCGTCCGGACTCGAGGTCGACCAGTGCCATGACCCCAAGCGCCTCGCGGCCGTCCTCGACGGTGCGGGAGGCGTAGATCGCCGGCTCGGGATCTTCGCCGAGGACTCCGTCGGCGAGCCAAGCCTCCGCCGTCCGCGCTGCTGTCTGGGGGTCGTTGTCGCGGAAGGCGGGTTCGAGAAGTCGGAGAACGTGGTGCGCCGGCAGCTCCGCCGGGAGGTGGGACCAGCTGACGCCGGGCACATAGGTGCGGGACGAGACGACCTCGTCGCCGCCCCGGAAACCCACAGCCCTGAAAGGGCGGATCACGCCGTTGTCCACCGGTGCATCGTAGGCCAGTGCTGCGGGGCCTACGCTGGTCGGCGATGTCTGACCACACGAATCCCCCTGATCCTCGCCGACGCGCCGTCCACACCCTGGCGGCGTGCGACACCGCGCTGCGCGAGGCGTACGACGTGGCGATGCTCGACCTCGACGGGGTCGTCTACCGCGGCGAGGACGCCGTCGACCATGCTGCTGACGCGCTCGCCGAGGCCGCGGATGCCGGGATGCGGCTGGCGTACGTGACGAACAACGCCTCTCGTACGCCGTCCGACGTCGTCGCGAAGCTGCGCGGACTCGCGATGCCGACGGACGACGACAGCGTCGTGACGTCGGCTCAGGCAGCCGGGCGACTGGTCGCCGACGCCGTTCCTCGAGGCTCTCGGGTGCTGGTGGTCGGAGGGGCGGGGCTCGTCGAGGCTCTCCAGGAGCACGGTCTCGTACCGGTGAGCAGCGCCGAGGACGCGCCGGCAGCCGTCGTCCAGGGGTTCTCACCCGAGCTCGACTGGGCGCAGCTCGCCGAGGGGGCGTATGCGGCGGCGAGCGGCATCCCCTGGATCGTCAGCAACATGGACGGGTCGATCCCGACCGCGCGCGGTATGGCGCCCGGCAACGGGACGCTCGTCGCCGCCGTCGCGACGGCCTCGGGCCGCGTCCCGGAGGTCGCCGGCAAGCCGTACGCGCCGCTCTTCGACGAGACCGTCCTTCGTGTCGGGGGCGAGCACCCGCTCGTGGTCGGCGACCGGCTCGACACCGACATCGAGGGCGCCAACAACGTCGGCGGCGACAGCCTCCTCGTCTTCACCGGCGTGTGCGACCTCGACACGGTCGTCGCGGCCACGGCGTACGCGCGGCCGACGTTCCTCGCACCCGACCTCCGTGGGCTGGCACTGCTTCAGCGCGCCGTCACGGTCGACGGTCTCGAGGCGGCGCGGTGCGGAGGCTCCGCTGTCCTGTGGCACGAGGGTCGTCTCGTCGTCGACGGCTCCGCCGCGCCGGAGGATGCACAGGCCGCCGTCGACCTCCTTCGAGCGGCGGTGGCCCTGGCATGGCACCACCGAGACGAGGTCGGGGGCGAGACGTTCGACCGACTCGACGTCTCCGACGTGCGTGACGCGCTCGGTCAGTGGGGAGTGCGATGATCGACAGGCCGACACGAAGGAGCACGCGATGACCGAAGGCGGAGCCGCAGACCACGACGAGCCTGCACGCGACCCACGGGTCGACGCCGTGCTGAGCGACCTCGAGCGGCTGGCCGACCTGCCCGTCGAGTCGCACCTCGAGGTGTACGAGGCGGTCCACGCCAAGCTGCGTGAGGTGCTGCAGACCGCGGGCCAGGCCCCCGGTCCTCGCCCGCCGACGCCGCCTGGCCCCACGCCCCCACGGCCCGAGGCCCCGTGAGCAGGCGCCTGCGCCTCGATGCCGAGCTCGTCCGCCGCGGACTTGCCCGGTCGCGCGAGCAGGCCAGCGACCTGATCGCGCAGGGGCGCGTGTCCGTGGCAGGCGCACGGGCGGGCAAGGCGGCGACCCAGGTGACCACGGACCAGGCGATCGTGGTCCGCGACGCGCAGAGCGACCCCGGCTATGCGTCTCGTGGGGCGTACAAGCTCCTCGGGGCCCTCGAGGCCTTCGAGCCGCTCGGCCTGACGGTCGAGGGTCGTCGGTGCCTCGATGCGGGCGCGTCCACCGGCGGGTTCACCGACGTCCTGCTGCGGCGTGGCGTACGCGAGGTCGTCGCGGTCGACGTCGGCTACGGCCAGCTCGTGTGGGCGCTTCAGCAGGATCCTCGCGTCGACGTCCACGACCGGACGAATGTCCGTGACCTCGAGCCCGAGGCGCTCGGCGGTCTCGTCGATCTCATCGTGTCCGACCTGTCCTTCATCTCGTTGACGCTCGTGATGCCTGCCCTCGCCCGCGTCTGCGTGGACGACGGCGACATGGTGCTGATGGTCAAGCCGCAGTTCGAGGTGGGAAAGGATCGCGTCGGCAAGAAGGGCGTGGTGCGTGACCCGGATCTTCACGTCGACGCCGTCCTCGGGGTCTGCGCTGCCGCTGCGGCGACGGGCTGGGGGACCCGCGCGGTGGCGGCGAGCCCGTTGCCCGGCCCGACCGGCAACGTCGAGTACTTTGGGTGGTTCCGGCGCGACGCCGCTGAAGTCACCGAGGACGAGGTGCGCGCTGCGGTGGACGCGGGACCGCTGGGCCGGCCGAGTGGAGGGGAGCAGCGATGAGCACCGAATCCTCGATGCCCGGCACGCGACGCGTGCTGATCCTCGCCCACACGGGGCGCGAAGAGGCCAACAAGGTCGCCGCGGAGTTCGCTCAGGCGATGGTCGCCGAGGGGATCGCCGTCAGGGTCGTCAACGAGGATGCCGCGGCGCTGGAGCGCTGGGGGCTTCCGGACGCCGAGGTCGTGCCCGTGACGGTCGACGCCGGGCGTGACTGCGAGCTGGCCGTGGTCTTCGGCGGCGACGGGACGATCCTGCGGGCGGCCGAGCTCGTCCGCGAGTGCGGCACGCCGCTCGTCGGGGTCAACCTCGGCCACGTGGGGTTCCTCGCCGAGGCGGACGTCGACGACCTCGACTACACGGTGCGACGCGTCGTGGCCCGTGACTACACGGTCGAAGAGCGGATGACCGTCGACGCGCGGGTCTTCGTCGACGATCGCGAGGTTGCGCGCAGCTGGGCGCTCAACGAGGCCACCGTCGAGAAGGCCTCCCGCGAGCGGATGCTCGAGGTCATCGTCGCGATCGACGACCGCCCCGTCTCTCGCTGGGGCTGCGACGGCGTCGTCTGTGCGACCCCGACAGGCTCCACGGCCTACAACTTCAGCGCCGGCGGCCCGGTCGTCTGGCCCGAGGTCGAGGCGCTGCTGATGGTCCCCATCAGCGCCCACGCCCTCTTCGCCCGCCCGATGGTCGTCTCTCCGACGTCGCTCCTGGCGATCCAGGTGATCCCCGAGGCGCCGGCGTCCGGGGTGCTCTGGTGCGACGGCAGGCGGACGTACGAGCTGCCGCCGGGCGCCCGTGTCGAGGTCAGGCAGGGTGAGAAGTCCATCCGGCTCGCCCGGCTGCACCAGGCCCCCTTCACCGACCGGCTCGTCCGCAAGTTCGACCTGCCCGTCAGCGGCTGGCGAGGCGCTGCGGCCCTTCGGCGCACCGAGGAGGCATAGCCCGTGTGGCAGGAGATCCGACTGTCCTCGCTCGGTGTCATCGCCGACGCTGAGCTGTCCTTGGGCCCCGGCCTCACGGTGATCACCGGCGAGACCGGTGCCGGCAAGACGATGGTCGTGACGGCGTTGGGCCTGCTGAGAGGTGCCCGTGCCGACGCGGGGCTCGTCCGCCACGGCGCCGACCGGCTCCGTGTCGAGGCGACCGTCGATGTCGGTGGTCTCGCGCCGGTCCTCGCGGTGCTCGCCGAGACGCCCGCCGAGCTGGAGGGCGACGAGCTCGTGGTGGCCCGCACCATCGGCCGCGACGGGCGGTCACGGGCCTACCTCGGGGGTTCTTCGGTTCCGGCCGGCGTGCTCGCGCGGGTCAGCGAGCAGCTCGTCGCCGTGCACGGCCAGTCGGACCAGCACCGTCTGCTCCGTACGGGCGCGCAGCGCGAGGCGCTGGACCGGTTCGGCGACGTCGCGGCGATGCTCGCGGAGTACGCGCCGGCGTACGCGCGGCTGCAAGAGGCCCGGCGTACGCACGAGGAGCTCGTCGCTGCCAGCCAGGAGCGGCTGCGCGAGCTCGACGTCCTCCTGTTCGGTCTGGACGAGATCGCCGGGGTGGCGCCGGAGGAGGGCGAGGACGAGGCCCTGCGTATCGAGGAGGGTCGCCTCGCGCACGCGGAGTCTCTGGTGGTGGCCGCCGCACAGGCGCACACGCTGCTGTCGGAGGTCGACGACGACGCCGACGTCCTCGACCTGCTCGGCCGGGCCGGTGCGCTCCTCGACGGGGTCCGTGAGCACGACCCGGCACTCGACGTCCAGGCACGTCGCCTGGAGGAGGTGCGCTTCACGGTCAGCGACGTCGCGGCCGAGCTCGCGTCGTACTCCGACGGTGTCGAGGTCGACCCGGCCCGCCTCGCTGCGGTCACGGAGCGGCGAGCGGCGCTGGCGGGGCTGACCCGCAAGTACGGTCCGGGGCTGGACGACGTGCTGCGGTGGGCCGAGGACGCGCGGGAGCGGACCAAGGCGCTCCGGGGCGACGACGAGCGGATCGCGGCGCTGCGCGACGAGGTCGTCGCGCTCGAGGGCGAGCTCCTCGCCCGGGCCGCCGAGATCAGCGAGCGGCGCCGCGACGCCGCGGGACGGCTCGCCGCCGCGGTCGGTTCTGAGCTGGAGGCGCTCGCGATGCCGCACGCGCGGATCGCGGTGGAGGTCCGTACCCCCGAGACCCCTGAGCCGTCCGACCTGGGCCCGGACGGTGTCGACGACGTCGAGCTGCTGCTGGCGGCCAACGCTGGCGCCGCGCCTCGACCCCTCGCCAAGGGGGCCAGCGGCGGCGAGCTCTCGCGGGTGATGCTCGCCCTCGAGGTCGTGCTCGCCGACAAGGCGAGCGTCCCCACGTTCGTCTTCGACGAGGTCGACGCCGGCATCGGTGGCAAGGCGGCGATCGAGGTCGGGCGGCGGCTGGCCCGACTCGCCGCTAACGCCCAGGTCCTCGTCGTCACGCACCTCCCGCAGGTCGCGGCGTTCGGCGACCGGCACTACCACGTGCTGAAGTCCGACGACGGCACCGTGACCACCAGCGGGGTCGCGCTCCTCGATGACGACGAGCGGGTGGCCGAGCTCTCGCGGATGCTGGCCGGGCTCGAGGGCTCTGCGACCGCTGAGGCGCACGCTCGCGAGCTCGTCGACCTCGCCGCCGAGGACCGCGCGTTGCGCTGAGCGGGGTCGGAACACGCCCGGGGCGCGTCCTGCAGGGTTCGTGGAGCCCGCGGTGGCAGCATGACGACAGTGAGCCTGCTGAACCTTCGCCGGACGGCCCCTGACACCGAGCTCGACGTCACGGGGCCCGCACGCCTCGTGCGCAGCGCACGTGACGTGCGGCGCGTCCGCGTCGGCGACGTCGCCGTCGTCGACCTGCCGGACCTCGACCGTACGACCGCCGAGGCACTGCGTTCGCGTGGTGCCGTCGCCGTGGTCAACGTCGTGCCGACGAGCACCGGCCGCTACCCGAACCTCGGGCCTCAGGTCCTGGTCGGTGCGGGGGTGCCGCTGATCGATGCCGTCGGCACCGATCTGTTCACACGCGTCAAGGACGGCGACAAGGTCGGTCTCGACGGCGCCACGCTCGTACGGGGAGAGGACGTCCTCGCCGAGGGCACGCTGCTCGACGACGAGCTCGTTGAGCAGATGCTGAGCCGAGGCCGTACGGGGATGTCCGTGCAGCTCGAGACGCTGGCGGCCAACAGCGGCGAGTACTTGCGTCGCGAGCACGCCCTCCTGCTCGAGGGCGTCGGTGTCCCCGAGCTCGCAACGTCCCTGGATGGCCGCGAGGTCGTCGTCGTGCTTCCCGGCCCGCAGGCGGCGAGCGAGCTCAAGACGATGAAGCGCTACCTCAAGGAACGCAAACCGGTGCTGATCGGTGTCGACTCCGGCGCGGATGCCCTGGTCACCGTGGGCTACGACCCTGCGGTCGTGGTTGGCGACATGTCGCAGATGAGCGACCGTACGCTGCGCGTCGCGGGAGAGGTCGTCGTGACCGAGTCCCGCCGCCACCTCGAGACCGAGGAGCGCCTGGAGCGCCTCCAGCGGACGGCGGTGGAGTTCCCCGGCACGAGCGGCTCGGAGGAGGCAGCGCTGCTGCTGTCCGACGCGCGCGGTGCGCGGGTGGTCGTGACGGTGGGCGGCTTCGGCAGCCTCGACGAGTTCCTCGACTCCGCGCGCTCCGGCGGCGCGACGCGCTATCTCACCCGGCTGCGCCTGGGCGCGAAGCTCGTCGACGCGCGGGCGATGGTCGGGCTGCACCGGCCGCGGTTCACGCTCTTCCAGGTGCTCCTCGTCCTCTTCGTCGCCATGGTCGCGCTGGGCGCGGCGCTCGCGACGACAGCAGTCGGGGCGGAGTGGTTCGAATCAGCCCGCGACCAGATCACCTCCACCGTTCAGGAGATCCGAGGCTGATGCCGATCCGCTCGCTCGTCGTCGTCGGCGCCTCCCTCGTCATCGCTCTGGCCGGCGGCATCGCCCTCGGAACCGGTGTGCTCGCCGGCGCGGAGCCGGAGCCTGCTGCGGCGGATCGTCCCGCACCGAGGGCGACTCCTGAGGACACCGCCGCTCGCAAGGTCGCCGATGCATACCGCGGGTCGCTCGGCACCACGCCCGTCGCCGGCCGTCTCACCGGCAAGTCCGTCGTCGTCGTCACCCTCCCCGGCGTGCCGAAGAGCTCGGTCGACGCCGTGGGCACGGCGCTCCGTGCGGCCGGCGGCTCGGTCGTGGGGACGGTGGCGCTGACCGACCGCCTCCTCGACCCGGCCGACCGGCAGTTCGCCAGCGGCATCGCCCAGCAGGCGCTGAAGGGCGTCCCTGACACCGAGGCCAAGGGGCTGGCCAACTACGAGCTGGTCGCCACTGCGCTCGGTCGAGGCCTGTCGGCGACGCAGACGTCGCCCCCTGACGCGCATGCCCAGACCATCGTGTCGGCGTTCGTTGAGGGCGACCTGCTCGTCTCCGACCCCATGCCGACCCACCGCGCGCAGCTCGCCGTGATCGTGGCCGGATCGAGCGAGGCCTTCTCGTCGGGCCGCGGCGAGCTGCTCACGACGCTCGCCGCCGGGCTGGACACGGCCGGGACAGGCACGCTCGTCGCCGGACCGGTCGGGTCTGGTGTCCGCGGGGGAGCGGTCGAGGCCGTACGAGACGGCGTCGCCGCCGACTCCGTCTCCACCGTCGACATCGTGGGCGTCCCGTTCGGGGACGTGGCGACGGTCCTCGCCCTGCAGCGCGAGGCCGCCGGCACCGTCGGCCACTTCGGCACCGCCGGCGCCGACGGTGGCCCGCTCCCGCCGGCCGCGTGACCGTACGACCGGGTGCGCCGCAGGTCACAGCGGCGCGTCGTCGTGCGCGTGGCTTCCCTCGGCGCTGGCGGGAGTTGGTAGGGTGGAATTCCGTGAGCGTGTGCACTGGTCGGGCTGCTTCCTCCAGAGGTGCAGTCGTCAGGCGCGCAGCGTTCCAATGACCGCCCACACGATCACGGGAGTTCTCTTGGCAAACTCGGTGCCCACCAAGCACGTCTTCGTCACCGGCGGCGTAGCTTCTTCCCTGGGCAAGGGGCTCACGGCCTCCAGTCTCGGCCGGCTGCTCAAGTCCCGCGGCATGCGGGTCACGATGCAGAAGCTCGACCCCTACCTCAACGTGGACCCGGGCACGATGAACCCGTTCCAGCACGGCGAGGTGTTCGTCACCAACGACGGCGCGGAGACCGACCTCGACATCGGTCACTACGAGCGCTTCCTCGACGAGGACCTCGTCGGTCGCGCCAACGTGACCACGGGCCAGGTCTATTCCGAGGTCATCGCGCGCGAGCGGCGCGGCGACTACCTCGGCGACACGGTCCAGGTGATCCCGCACATCACCAACGAGATCAAGGACCGCATGCTCTCGATGGGCGGTCCGCACGTCGACGTCGTGATCCACGAGATCGGCGGCACGGTCGGCGACATCGAGTCGCAGCCGTTCCTCGAGTCCGCACGGCAGGTCCGCCACGAGATCGGACGCGACAACTGCTTCTTCCTCCACGTCTCGCTCGTGCCGTACATCGGTCCGTCGGGTGAGCTCAAGACCAAGCCGACCCAGCACTCGGTCGCCGCGCTGCGCTCCATCGGCATCCAGCCCGATGCGATCGTCTGCCGCTCCGACCGTGAGATCCCGGCCAACGTCAAGCGCAAGATCTCGCTGATGTGCGACGTCGACGCCGAAGCGGTCGTCACGGCGGCCGACGCGCCGTCGATCTACGACATCCCCAAGGTGCTGCACGCCGAGGGCCTCGACGCGTACGTCGTCCGGCGCCTCGACCTGCCGTTCCGTGACGTCGACTGGACCCAGTGGGACCAGCTGCTGCGCCGCGTCCACGAGCCCGAGGAGGAGGTCACGGTCGCGCTCGTCGGCAAGTACGTCGACCTCCCGGACGCCTACCTGTCGGTCGTTGAGGCGCTGCGTGCAGGCGGCTTCCAGCACGAGGCAAAGGTCCGCGTGAAGTGGGTGCCGTCAGACGAGTGCAGCACTCCGGCCGGCGCCCAGCAGTGGCTCGGCGACGTCGACGCGATCTGCGTGCCCGGCGGCTTCGGCATCCGCGGCATCGAGGGCAAGCTCGGCGCGCTGACCTGGGCACGCGAGCACAAGGTTCCGACGCTGGGTCTGTGTCTCGGCCTGCAGTGCATGGTCATCGAGTACGCCCGCCAGCGCGCCGGCATCCCTGATGCGAGCTCGACCGAGTTCGACCCGGCGACCGATCAACCGGTCATCGCCACGATGGCGGAGCAGGAGGCCTTCGTCGAGGGCGCCGGCGACCTCGGCGGCACGATGCGCCTCGGTCTGTACGCGGCGCGGCTGACGCCAGGCTCGGTGGTCTCCGAGGCGTACGCGGCGACCGAGGTCTCTGAGCGGCACCGGCACCGCTACGAGGTCAACAACGGCTACCGCGACGCGCTCGAGAAGGCCGGGCTGCAGTTCTCCGGTGTCTCGCCCGACAACCACCTCGTCGAGTTCGTCGAGCTGCCGCGCGAGGAGCATCCGTACTACGTCGGCACTCAGGCCCACCCCGAGCTGCGGTCGCGCCCGACCCGTCCGCACCCGTTGTTCGCGGGGCTCGTCGCGGCGGCGATCGACCGCCAGCGCGAGATGCGGCTGCCCGTCGACGAGTCGGGGCTGCGGCGCCGTCCGGCTGAGACCCACGCGTGAGCACGGCGGCAGCGGGCCCGGGCAGGGCCCCTCACCCGGACCTGCCCGGCCTCCTGCTGAGTGCGGGCGAGCGGCTCGGCGACCGTGCCGAGTCGTGGCCGGTCCGCGCGAGCGAGACCCCGTTCGCGTCGTCGTTCGTGGACGTGGTCCTCGACGAGGTCGAGACGCCCGAGGGTGGTGCCGTCCACCGCACCACGGTGCGCCACGACGACGCCGTCGGCATCGTCGTGACGGACGACCAGGGGCGGGTGCTGCTCCTTGAGCAGTACCGCCATCCCGTACGCCACCGCCTGGTCGAGCTCCCGGCGGGCCTGCTCGACGTGGCGGGCGAGGCGCCGCGTGAGGCAGCGGTCCGTGAACTCGCCGAGGAGACCGACCTGGTCGCCTCGTCGTGGGAGCCGCTGGTGACGCTGCGCTCGTCGCCGGGCTTCACCGACGAGCGCGTCGAGGTCTTCTGGGCGCGCGGGCTGGAGGCGGTCTCGGACGACGCCCGTACGGAACGGCTCGACGAAGAGGCCGACATGACGGCAGTGTGGGTTCGGCTGGAGGACGCGGTCGCGGCCGTGCTCGACGGCCGGATCACCAACGCGCTCGCGGTCGCCGGACTCCTCGCGTGCCACGCGAGGGCACACAGGGGTGCCGACGCCTAGGATCGGCTGTGTCATGACGGGCGGCCCGGGGAGGAGAGCACGATGAAGGTCGGTGTCCCACGCGAGGTCAAGGTCCACGAGTACCGCGTCGCGATCACCCCCGCCGGGGTGCGCGAGCTGCGGGAGGCCGGGCACGAGGTGCTGATCGAGGCCGGTGCGGGGGAAGGCTCGTCGATCCCCGACGACGAGTACGTCCGTGCCGGGGCCGACATCCTGCCCGGTGCCGACGACGTCTGGGCAGCCGCCGACCTGGTGCTCAAGGTCAAGGAGCCGATCCCCGAGGAGTACGCACGGCTGCGACGTGACCAGGTGCTCTTCACCTACCTCCACCTCGCCGCGTCGCGTGAGTGCACCGACGCGCTGGTGGAGTCGGGCACGACCGCGATCGCGTACGAGACCGTGCAGACCGCCGACGGCGCGCTGCCGCTGCTGGCGCCGATGAGCGAGGTTGCCGGCAAGCTCTCGGCGCAGGTCGGCGCGTACCACCTCCTGGCGCCGGAGGGTCGCGGTGTGCTCATGGGCGGTGTGCCCGGGGTGCACCCCGCCGACGTGGTCGTCCTCGGCGGCGGCGTCTCCGGACGCAACGCGGCCGCTGTCGCTCTCGGGATGGGCGCGCGGGTCTCGCTGCTCGACATCAATGTGGCACGCCTGCGCCAGCTCGACATCGAGTTCGGTGGTCGTATGCAGACCGTGGCGTCCAACCGCTACCAGGTCGAGGGCGCGATCGCCGACGCCGACCTCGTCATCGGGGCCGTGCTGGTGCCCGGAGCCAAGGCCCCCTGTCTGGTCACCCACGAGATGGTCGCCGCGATGCGCCCGGGCAGCGTGCTCGTCGACATCGCGATCGACCAAGGCGGCTGCTTCGAAGACTCGCGTCCCACCACGCACGTCGAGCCGACGTTCGTGGTTGAGCAGTCGGTGTTCTACTGCGTGGCCAACATGCCCGGCGCCGTCCCGCACACCTCCACGTACGCGCTCACCAACGTGACCCTCCCGTACGTGCTCGCGCTGGCGGACGCCGGCTGGCGCGACGCGCTGCGGGCCGATCCCGCCCTCCGTGCCGGACTGAACGTGCACGACGGGCGGGTCACCAACGAAGGCGTCGCCGAGGCGCACGGTCTGGCGTACGTGACACCGGACGAGGTCGTGGCCTAGGTGGCCGACGACGACCGGACCCCCGTCGGTCGACTCGTCGAGGAGTACCTCAGCCACCTCGCGATCGAGCGCGGCCTCGCGGCCAACACGCTGACGTCGTACCGGCGTGACCTGCGCCGTTACGTCGCCTACCTCGACGCCCGCGGCATCGAGGGCGTCGACGAGATCGCGGAGGCAGATGTCACCGAGTTCCTCGTGCACCTGCGCGAGGGCGACGAGGATCATGTGCCGCTGTCCGCCCCGAGCGCGGCGCGGACGCTCGTCGCGGCGCGCGGGTTCCACAAGTTCGCCGTGCGCGAGGGCACCGTCGGACGGGACGTGGCCGCCGAGGTCAAGCCGCCCACACCGCCACGCCGGCTGCCCAAGGCACTCGCTGTCGAGGAGGTCGAGGCGATCCTCGACGCGGCGGGATCGGCGGGTACGGGGCTCGCGGCCCGTGACCGCGCGCTGCTCGAGCTGCTGTACGGCACGGGGGCGCGGATCTCGGAGGCCGTCGGGCTCGACGTCGACGACCTGGACCTGGAGTCCGCTCAGGTGCTGCTGCGCGGCAAGGGCGGCAAGCAGCGCGTCGTGCCGGTGGGACGGTTCGCCGTCGACGCGGTTCGGTCGTACCTCGTTGACGTGCGGCCGAGCCTGGTGAGCGCCCGCGACAACGGGGGAGCGGTGTTCCTCAACTCGCGCGGTGGACGGTTGTCGCGGCAGAGCGCGTGGACGGTGCTGGCGAAGGCGGCTCAGCGGGCCGGGATCGCGGTCGACGTGTCGCCCCACACCCTGCGCCACTCGTTCGCGACGCACCTGCTCGACGGTGGCGCCGACGTCCGCGTGGTGCAGGAGCTGCTCGGGCACGCGTCGGTGACGACCACCCAGGTCTACACGCTGGTCACGATCGACAAGCTCCGCGAGGTGTACGCGACGGCCCACCCGCGCGCCCTCGCGTGACCTCCCGCCCCGAGAGACCTTCCGCCCCGCGATTTGACGGGTTATCCACCGAATCGGGTGCAGCAAAGGGTGGGAAACCCGTCAAATTGCGGGGCGTACGCCGACACTCCGCGCGGCGTGGCGGAGGAGACTTGTCGACTTGCTAGAGTCCAAACAGCCATCTTCATGGGATCGAGTGCGCATGAACCACACCAGTGATCTGCTCGGCGACCTCGGACCGTCGACCAGCGCCAAGAACGGGCCGACCGGCCGCCCCCTACCTGACTTCCCCCAGCCGGGCCCCCCGAGCGGAGGCCCCGCCTATGTCATCGCCCTGTGCAACCAGAAGGGCGGAGTCGGCAAGACCACCACGGCGATCAACCTCGGTGCCGCGCTGGCCGAGACGGGCCGGCGCGTGCTGTTGGTCGACTTCGACCCTCAGGCGTCGATGACGGTCGGGCTGGGCTTCCCCGCGCACGATCTCGACGCGACGGTCTACCACCTGCTGATGCACGACGACGTCGAGGTGTCCGACGTCCTCCTCAAGACCCGTACGGCCAACCTGCACCTGCTGCCGTCCAGCATCGACCTGTCCGGCGCCGAGATGCACCTGGTCCACGAGGTCGGGCGCGAGCAGACCCTCGCGCGGATGCTGCGCCCGGTGCTCAACGACTACGACGTCATCCTCATCGACTGCCAGCCGTCGCTCGGCCTGCTCGCCGTGAACGCGTTGACCGCCTGCGACGGCGTCCTGATCCCGTTGGAGTGCGAATACTTCGCCCTGCGCGGGGTCGCCCTGCTCAAGGAGACCATCGAGAAGGTGCGCCAGCGGACCAACTTCGATCTCGAGATCATCGGTCTGCTCGGCACGATGTACGACAGCCGCACCCTGCACAGCCGTGAGGTGCTCCAGACGCTCGTGGACGGGTGGGGCGACAAGGTCTTCCACACCGTGATCCGGCGTACGGTGAAGTTCTCCGATGCCACGGTCGCGGGCGAGCCGATCACCGAGTTCGCCTCCGACTCTCCGGGTGCCGATGCCTATCGTCAGCTTGCGCGGGAGGTGCTCGTCCGGTGCCCCGGCGTGTGAAGCTGCCTGGCGCCGACGAGCTCTTCCGACCGACCACCGCTGAGGCCGCGTCGGAGGCTGCTCCCGCGGCCGACGCGTCGACCGACGACGGTGCCTCCTCGGGACGCTCGAGCGGACGGGTGAAGCACGACAGCAAGGTCACGGTCTACATGACCTCGGACGAGCTGCTCGACCTCGAGCACACGCGCCTCGAGCTGCGCCGCGACCTCGGCCAGACCCTCGACCGGGGCCGGCTGATCCGCGTCGCCCTCGCGATGGCGCTGGCCGACTACGACGAGAACGGCGCCGACAGCGAGCTCGCCCGACGACTCGGGGCCACGTGAGCGGACCCGAGGTCGGCGAGCAGGCGAGCTCGACAGGGTTCGTCGTCCACCTCGACGCGTACGAGGGGCCGTTCGACCTGCTCCTGCAGCTGATCGCGAAGCACAAGCTCGACATCACCGAGATCGCACTGTCCAAGGTGACCGTCGAGTTCATCGCGCACCTGAAGGCGATGGGTCCGGACGGCGACCTGGAGCAGACTACGGAGTTCCTGCTGGTCGCGTCGACGCTGCTCGACCTCAAGGCCGCGCGGCTGCTGCCGCAGGCCGACGTCGAGGACGAGGACGACCTGGCGCTCCTGGAGGCGCGTGACCTGCTGTTCGCGCGCCTACTGCAGTACCGCGCGTTCAAGCTGGTCGCCGCACGGATGCGCGAACGGCTCGAGGAGGAGTCGAAGCGGTTCCCCCGCGACGTGGCGTTGGAGGAGCGGTTCGCGACGCTGCTGCCCGAGGTGCTCATCAGCGTCGGTCCGGAGGAGCTGGCCATGCTCGCCGCGAAGGCGATGCAGCCCAAGGTGCCGCCGCTCGTGTCGCTCGCGCATCTGCACGCCCCGCAGGTCAGCGTGCGGGACCAGGCCGTCGTGGTGGTCGAGCGGCTGCGCCGCGGGACGTCGCTGACGTTCCGGACGCTGGTCGCGGACGCCCCGGACATGCTCACGAAGGTGGCGCGCTTCCTTTCGCTGCTCGAGCTGTTCCGTGAGGGGGTCGTCGCGTTCGACCAGGTGACCCCGTTGGGGGAGCTGACGATCCGCTGGACGGGATCCGAGGACGGTGAGGTCGAGGTCAGCACGGAGTTCGACGAAGACGACGAGGCGGCCCAGGAGGCCGCAGGTGAGGATGGCGATGGACGAGACTGACGCGACGGAGCCGAGTGGCGCGGAGGCGCCCGCGTACCCGCTGCGCCCTGCGCTGGAGGCGGTCCTCATGGTGGCCGACCAGCCGCTCGACCACCTCACGCTCGCCTCGGCAGTGGGGCACCCGCCCGCCGATGTCGAGACCGCGCTCGTCGAGCTCGCACGGTCCTACGACGACGAGGAGCGCGGGTTCGCGCTGCGGCAGGTCGCCGGCGGCTGGCGGTTCTCCACCCGCGACACGTATGCCGGCGCGGTGGAGCGGTTCGTCCTGGACGGGCAGCAGGCACGGCTCACCCAGGCGGCGCTGGAGACGATGGCCGTGGTGGCCTACCGCCAGCCGATCTCGAGGGCGCGCGTGTCGGCGATCCGCGGCGTCAACGTCGACGGCGTCATGCGCACGCTCGTGACCCGTGGTCTGGTCGCGGAGGCCGGCGCCGACAATGAGACAGGGGCGGTCTTGTACGCGACCACCCCGTACTTCTTGGAGCGGATGGGGCTGGGCAGCCTCGACGAGCTGCCCGACCTGGCGCCGTTCCTGCCGGAGATGGAGGAGATGGGCGACCCGGAGGGTCTCGGAGCGCCGGTGGAGGGGTCTGGACAGGCTCGACCGGCGGACGTACAAGGAACAGAGGAGGACGCGTGAGCGAGTTGCCCGAAGGCATCCGTCTGCAGAAGGTGCTGGCCCAGGCAGGGGTCGGTTCGCGGCGTGCCTGCGAGATCCTCATGGAGCGCGGCCGGGTGTCGGTCAACGGCGAGGTCGTCACCCAGATGGGGCGCCGGGTCGACCCCCGTACGGACATGATCCACGTCGACGGCAAGCGCATCCCGCCCGCGTCGGACCACGTCTATCTGGTCCTCAACAAGCCCCGCGGCGTCGTCTCGACGATGAGCGACGAGCAGGGCCGCCCGGACCTGTCCTCGTACGCGGCCGACCGTCCTGAGCGGCTCTTCCACGTCGGCCGGCTCGACACCGACACCAGCGGGCTGCTGCTGCTCACCAACGACGGCGAGTTCGCCAACCGGATGGCGCACCCGTCGTTCGAGATCACCAAGACCTACGTCGCCGAGGTGGAGGGCCAGGTCGCCCGTGGCCTCGGCCGCACGCTGCGCGACGGCATCACGCTCGACGACGGGCCTGTCCAGGTGGACCGCTTCGTCGTGAAGCAGATGGCAGCCGACCGCAGCATCGTCGAGCTCGACATCCACCTCGGCCGCAACCGGATCGTCCGCAGGATGCTCGACGCCGTCGGCCACCCCGTCGTCCGGCTGACCCGTACCGGTTTCGGGGGCATCCACCTGGGCGGCATGAAGCCGGGCGACCTCCGAGAGCTCACGTCGGACGAGCTCGGGGTCCTGTTGGATAGCGTGGGGCTGTGAGTGCCGACGCCCAGCCCCGTACGATCGACGGCCCCGCCCTCGTGGTGGGGTGCGGGCTCGTCGGCACCTCCGTCGCCCTCGCGCTGACGCGTGCTGGCGTGCCGGTGCACCTGCGCGACCTCCAGCACGACCACGCCCGTACGGCCCAGATGCTCGGCGCCGGCACCGTGGACGAGCCGGAGTCCGTGGCCCTCGTCGTCGTCGCCGTGCCGCCGGACTTCGTCGCCGAGGTCGTCGCGGACGCCTTGGCGGAGTGGCCCGCAGCGGTGGTCACCGATGTCGGGAGCGTCAAGCTCCCGCCCCTCGAGGCGCTCGCGTCGGCCGGTACGGAGGGGCTGGAGCGCTACGTCGGGAGCCATCCGATGGCCGGCAGCGAGCGCTCGGGACCGACTGCGGCCTCAGAGACGCTGTTCGAGGGCCGGGCGTGGGCCGTGACCCCGCACGCGGCTGCGTCGGAGGTGGCCCTCGAACGCGTCCGTGATCTCGCACACGTCGTGGGCGCCACGCTGGTCGAGATGCCGCCGGACGAGCACGACCTCGCCGTCGCGCGGGTCTCGCACCTGCCCCAGGTGATGTCCGTCCTCACCGCGTCGCGTCTGCACGGTGGCCCGGCCGACCACCTCGCCCTCGCCGGGCAGGGCCTGCGTGACGTCACCCGGATCGCGGCCAGCGACCCCGTGCTCTGGCGCCAGATCCTGCACGCCAACAGGCTCCCGCTGGCCGAGCTGCTGCGCGGCGTGCGCGACGACCTCGACGAGCTGCTGGACGGCATCGAGCGGGGCCACGTGATCGAGGACGTGCTCGGCCGGGGAGTCGCGGGGACCCGCCTGATTCCGGGCAAGCACGGCGAGGAGCTCACCCCTGCGCTGACCTCTGTGTTCGTCCAGGTGCCCGATCAGCCGGGCGAGTTGGGGCGCCTCTTCCGTGATACGGGAGAATCGGGAGTGAACATCGAAGACCTGCGTATCGACCACGACCTCGGCCGCCCGGTGGGCGTCGCCGAGATCGCGGTGCGCTCCGAGCGTGCCGAGGAGCTCACCGTCGCGCTCACCGAGCGCGGATGGACCACGCACCTATGACGAACAGCTCGATGAGAACAGCTCAACGAGTACCCCTGTGAGAAAGGTTGGCCCCGTGCCCCCAGCAGTCATCGCCCTCGACGGCCCTTCCGGATCGGGCAAGTCGAGCACGGCGCGAGGCGTCGCGACGCACCTCGGCCTGGCGTACCTGGACACCGGGGCGATGTACCGCGCCATGACCTGGGCGGTGCTCGAGCGGGGCGTCGACGTCGAGGACCCGGTGGCCGTCGCCGCCGCCGCGGCCGACGTCGACATTCTCTCCGGCACCGACCCCCAGGCGCCGACGATCGCGGCCGACGGCGTGGACGTGTCCGGGCCGATCCGCACCCAGCGGGTCACCGACGCGGTCAGCCAGGTGAGCCGCGTGCCCGAGGTGCGCCAGCGGCTCGTCGCCCTCCAGCGCGAGACCATCGCTGCGTCGGACGGGATCGTCATCGAGGGCCGCGACATCGGGACGGTCGTCGCCCCGGATGCGCGGCTCAAGCTCTTCCTCGTGGCCGACACCGCTGCGCGCGCCGCCCGCCGTGCGGCGGAGCAAGGACAACCGGAGGCCGCGCACGTCGAGGCCACCGCCGCTTCGTTGCAGCGACGCGACGCGATCGACTCCTCGCGTACGACGTCGCCTCTGGCCAAGGCCGACGACGCGATCGAGCTCGACACGACCCATCTGACTCTCGACGAGGTGATCGACGAGGTCGTTCGCCTCGCGGCGAAGGCCCTACCCGATCTCGGAGGAACCACTTCATGACCGAAACTGCCACCGAAGGGGGCGCGCTGCGTGTCCCCGTGCTTGCCGTCGTGGGCCGACCCAACGTCGGCAAGTCGACGCTGGTGAACCGTATCCTCGGCCGCCGCGAGGCCGTCGTGCAGGACGTGCCGGGCGTCACCCGTGACCGTGTCTCGTACGACGCCGAGTGGAGCGGCCGCGAGTTCACCGTCGTCGACACCGGCGGCTGGGACCCGGACGCGAAGGGCCTGGCCGAGCGCATCGCCGCTCAGGCCGAGGTTGCCGTGGCCGCCGCCGACGCGGTGCTGTTCGTCGTCGACGCGACGGTCGGCATCACCGACGCCGACGAGGAGGTCGTGAAGGTCCTGCGGCGTTCGGGTAAGCCCGTCATCCTGGTCGCCAACAAGGTCGACGACGAGCGCGGCGAGCTGGAGGCCGCGGGTCTGTGGAACCTCGGCCTGGGCGAGCCGTTCCCGGTCTCCGCGCTGCACGGGCGCGGAGCGGGCGACCTGCTCGACATCATCCTCGACGTGCTTCCGGAGGCGCCGCAGGAGACTGACGACGAGGACGAGGGCCCGCACCGCATCGCGCTCGTCGGCAAGCCCAACGCGGGCAAGTCGAGCCTCCTCAACAAGCTCGCCGGGTCGGAGCGCGTCGTCGTCGACAGCGTCGCCGGCACGACCGTCGATCCCGTCGACGAGCTCGTCGAGCTCGGGGGAGAGGTGTGGCGGTTCATCGACACCGCCGGCATCCGCAAGCGCGTCAAGGAGGCGTCGGGCCACGAGTACTACGCGAGCCTCCGTACGACCACCGCGATCGAGCGCGCCGAGGTCGCCGTCGTCGTCCTCGACTCCAGCGAGTCGATCTCCGAGCAGGACCTGCGGATCATCCGTCAGGTCGAGGAGGCCGGGCGCGCGCTAGTCATCGCGTTCAACAAGTGGGACCTCGTCGACGACGAGCGTCGCTACTATCTGGACCGCGAGATCACCCGCGAGCTCGTCCAGGTCCAGTGGGCGCCGCGCGTCAACATCACGGCGCTGACCGGCTGGCACGTGGACCGGGTCGTCCGGGCGCTCAACACGGCGCTCGACGGCTGGTACACCCGTGTGCCGACCGGCCTGCTCAACGCGTTCCTCGGTCGCCTGGTCGCCGAGCACCCGCACCCCGTCCGCAGCGGCAAGCAGCCCAAGGTGATGTTCGGGACGCAGGCGAGTGTGGCTCCGCCGACGTTCGTCCTGTTCACGTCGGGCAAGCTCGAGGACCAGTACCTGCGGTTCATCGAGCGCCGCCTGCGCGAGGAGTACGGGTTCGAGGGCTCGCC
>NZ_JBHUFT010000008.1:2378958-2414733 GCF_042681565.1 Mumia zhuanghuii | reverse complement strand
ACGTCGCACCCCTGATTGAGGGGTGCGACGTCGGGTCTTCTTGTCGGGTCCTACGTCTGCGCGAGGAACGGGACGACGGCGTCGAGCCAGGCCTGCGGGGCCGCGCGGTGGATCAGATGGCCGACCGGGATCGTGACGCGCCGCGCGTCGGGGACGCGGTTCACGAGCTCGTCGATCGTCTCGTCGGGGACGGGGCTGTCCGGGCCGCCGGCGAGGACGAGCGTCGGCGCGGCGATGAGCGCAAGGTCGTCGCGCCAGGTCGGGTCGGGGGAGTCGAGCTGACGCCGTACCGACAGGACCATGTCCCAGTCGAAGAGCAGCGGGCCCGGCGGGCGCTCGGGTGCCTGCGGCACGCGAGGGCGGAGCGCGCCCACGTCCTCCAGCACGAGGCGTCGTATGCGGTCGGGCTGTTCCGCCGCGACGTGACAGGCCACCGCACCTCCGAGGGAGTGGCCGACGAGGTCGAGCTCGTCGAGGCCGAGATCGTCGAGCGTCCGGATGACGTCGTCGCGCATGCGGGCGAACGTGTACGGAGGTTCCCACGCGGCCTGGCCGTGACCGCGCAGGTCGAGGGCGTGGACGTCGTGGTCTTGTGCCAGTGTCGGCGCGATCTCCGTCCAGTCGTCACGTGTCTCGCCGAGGGCGGGCAGGAGGACGACCGGTGTGCGCATGCCGTGACCGTACGACGTCGAACGCCACGAGCGGAACCGTCGGGGAGGCGATTCCGCTCGTGGCGGACTGGAGGCTCCCGCGGGTCAGCGGGCGGTGAAGCCGCCGTCGATCACCAGCTCGGCGCCGGTCACGAAGGACGCGTCGTCGCTGGCGAGGAACAGGATCCCCGCGGCGATCTCCTCCGGCTGACCGACGCGCTGCCTCGGTGCCGCCGCGGCGAGCATCGTACGGTCGGTGTCACCGAGGATCGGCGTCTCGATGAACCTGGGGTGGATCGAGTTCACGCGAACGCCCTCGGTCGCCCAGCCGAGCGCGGTGTTCTTCGTGAGGGTTCGGACCGCGCCCTTGGCGGCGGCGTACGCAGGGCCCGTCCCGAACTCGCCCGAGATGCCGAAGATCGAGCTGGTGTTGACGACGGCGCCGTGGCCGGAGGCCTTGAGCGCGGAGGCGGCAGCCTTCGTCCCGAGGAAGACGCTCGTATCGGTCACCGCGCCGACTCTCCGCCACGTGTCGTACGAGGTCTCCTCGATCGGATCGGAGTCACCGATGCCCCGCGGCCTCGGTCCACTCGTCTTCGTTGGCGACGTCGAGGTGCAGCGCGCGGGCGGCGCCTCCGGCTGCCTCGATCTGGGCGATGACCTCTTTGGCGAGGTCGTCCTGGACGTCGGCGACGACGGCGGTGCCGCCCTCGCTGGCGAGCCGGATCGCGGTGGCGCGACCGATGCCGCTCGCGCCGCCGGTGATGAGGGCGACGCGTGCCGGCGCCGTACGACAGGGCGACGGTCGCGGTCGCGTCACGCTACGTCGCGTACGGGACGGTGGGGGCGATCGAGGCCTGGCTCGAAGGGCCGGAGCCGCGGAGCGTGGACGCGTTCGCCGAGCGCTATCGGCTGCTGCTGCCGGCGTGGTGGCCCCTGGCCTGAGCGGCCCTGGCCGGTGTCGGGAACGGCAACTGTGGCTGCTAGGGTTGCTTCGCAGGTTCGGAGCGGTTGCTCTGGGTCTCGGGCTGTGGCGCAGCTTGGTAGCGCACTTGACTGGGGGTCAAGGGGTCGCAGGTTCAAATCCTGTCAGCCCGACAGAAATCGATGTCCCGGGACGCCGTTTGATCGGTGTCCCGGGACATTCCTGTCTGACGTCGCCGTGGTGGCGTAGGGATTGACGCTACGTCACCTGCAAGAGTCTGGTTCAGGGAACGAGGACGTACCGTCCGCGGAGGCCTCCTGCGGCGACGCGCTGGAGGGCCTCGACGACCTTCTCGAGAGGCAGGACGTCGGCGATCCGGGTCGGAAGGACCTCGCGGTCAGCGAGCTGCAGCAGGGTCGCAAGCCGATCCGGGTCGGGCGCGACCGACACGGCACGAGCGGAGATGCCGCGCCCTGGGGAAGGCACGTCGGTGGGACGGACTCCCACGAAGGTTCCGCCGTCGCGGACGAGAGCGGCGCCCTCGGCCTGCAGAAGTGCAGTGTCTGCGACGGCGTCCCAGCCGTGGGAATACTCGGAGGTGAACTCGGCGCCGAGACCACGGACGAAGGACTCGTCGCCGGTGCGTGCGAGCCCGGTGACCACCCAGCCGCGATCGAGGGCCAGCGGGACGACGAAGGAGCCCACGGCACCGGCTGCTCCGGTGACGAGCAGGCGCTGGCCGTCGCCGTCGCCGAGCAAGTCGACGATCTGGTCGGCCGTCAGCGCGTTGAGGGGGACGATGGCAGCGGCGGTGAGCTCGAGGTCGTCGGGAACGACGGCGATCCAGTCCCGGTCGGCCACGACCTCTTCCGCGTACGTCCCGAAGTCGCGGTCGAACCCCGGCACGATCCCGGCGACGCGCGCGCCGACGGGCAGCGTGACGTCCGCTCCTGCCTGCGTGACCACGCCGGCGAAGTCCCATCCGAGCCCGGCGTGATCAGGCTGGTTGATCATGCCGATCGAGTGGAAGAAGCCGTCGGTGACCCACACGTCCGCAGGGTTGACCGACGCGGCCTCGATCCGTACCCGGACCTGTCCGGCACCCGGCTCGCGTCGGGGTACGTCGATCAGCTCGACAGACGCTGGTCCAGCAGGCACGCGGACGACGGCGGTGCGAAAGGTCGCGGTGGTGTCCATGATTCTCCTCGGTGGGGTTGTGGTGGCGTGTGCCGAAGTCCAGACTGGCTCCACACGCTCTCTGTTGGGAAGTAGGCACCCAAAAGTGCGTTAGATGCTGGCAAGTGCGCACCGAAGGAGCTCTGATGCCGACGACCACTGCGGCCCAGCGCCGAAGCAGCGCAAAGGCCGAGTACAACGCCTTCCTCGCGGGCTGTCCGAGCCGGGAACTGCTCGCGCGCATCTCGGACAAGTGGGTGGCGCTCGTGCTCGCGGCGCTGGCGGAGGAGGGACCCCTGCGGTACTCGGCGCTCGCGCGACGCATCGCGGGGGTCAGCCAGAAGATGCTGACGCAGACTCTTCGTACGCTCGAGCGCGACGGGCTCGTGACGAGAACGGTCACTCCAACCGTGCCGGTGACCGTCGACTACGCGCTGACAGATCTGAGCGCATCCCTTCAGCACGTCATGATGGCTCTGAAGGGCTGGGCAGAGGCGCACATGGACGACGTCCACGAGTCTCGGGACTCGTACGACGCGATCGCGAGCGAAGTCGGTTGACGGGCTCGGGACGCAGTGGCGCAATGGTGCCGTGACCTCGGCGCTGAGGGCATCGAGGTGGTCGCGATGGGCGGGATCACGAACACGCGGGCTTTGCCTCGCGGTACGGCCCGCAAGGCTCGGCGTCCGGCTCGCCGGCCTCTTCGACGCCCCTGAGGAGGCGAAGCTCCGGCGCGGACTGGTCAGAGCAGGTCTCGACGCCGCACTCGCTGAGGCTCCTGGCGGGCATGCCCGCCCAGCGCGACTGGACGCAAGAAGCGGTGCTGCGGCGCTTCCTCGGAGTGCGGGCGGGACGCAAGTCGCGCTACGCCGCGCTGCTGGTCGAAGCGCTGGAGCCCGACCGTGTGCCGGAGCCGCTGGCAGCAGTGCTGAACCGGGTCTCGGCTCGCCGCTAAAGGGCGCCGCCGACGAGCCCGAGCCCGCCGAGCAGCGAGAGCGCCAGGATGCCGGTCCGTACGCGCGACGGCGTCAGGCGGCTCGCGAGCAGCATCCCGGCGGCGGTGCCGACGCCGAGCACGGCCAGCTGCGGCGCACCTGGAAGGTGGACGCCGAGGACAAGCGCGGTCGCGAGGTTCTGTACGAGGAAGAACGCCGTGAGATTGGCGCGCATCACTTGAGGCTCCCACCCGGCGTTCGCGGCGTACAGGCCGATCGGGGGACCCCCGACGCCCCCCACGACGTTGAGCGCCGCGCTGGTGGCGCCGGTGAGCACAGCGGCCTGCGGTGTGCCGAGCCACCGGGAGCGCAGACCGCTCGCGAGCAGCGCGACGGCGATGACGACGCCGACACCGCCGGCCAACCCGAGCCACCGCGTCTCCACGTCGCGCACGGCCCAGGCGATCAGCGGCGTGCAGACCAGCGTAGGGAGCAGCATCCGCGTCACCGCACCGGGCTGGACCTCCCTGCGGTCGCGAACGAGCGGCACCGTCGAGGCGAACACGGCGAGCAGCACGGTCGCCGCCACCCCTTCGCGGGGTCCCAGCGCGGTCACCATGAAGGGGGCGGCGACGAGCGAGAACCCCATCCCGGTCGCGGCCTGCGCGAGCGCGCCGACGAGGATGCCGAGCAGGGCCAGACCGAGGAGCAGCTCCTCGCTCACGTCAGCGGCACGGACCGGTCGAGACGGCACCGGCGCTGGATGAGCAGGGCGATCGTCATCAGCACGGCGGGGACGGCGGTGAACCCGATCAGTACGGCGCTGAGCGCGGAGTCCGACTGTGCCACGCTGTCGCCGTCGACGGCCGCGGCGAAGCCGCCGATCGCCAGCATGGCGGAGTAGACGTACGGCCCGATCGCAGTGCCCACGGCCTCGGTCGCGGTCCACACGCCCGTGTACGCCCCGGCGCGGGACGAGCCGCGCTGCTCGGCGGCAGCCACGGCGTCGGGGACCATCGAGAACGCGAAGAGCTGCAGGCCCGCGAAGGCGACGCCGAGCACGACCACGACGGCCACCGAGACGGCGACGCCGAGCCGGTCACCGGCCAGGAGGCCCGCCGTCCCGACGATGAACATCAGCTGGCTCAGCAGCAGCCCGCGCTGCTTTCCGATCCGGCGGGAGACCCGCAGCCAGATCGGGGAGGCGAAGACGGCCGGTCCGAGGAAGGCGCCCATGAGCACTGCGGTCAGCCCGCTGCTGCCGAGCACGTACTCGGCGTAGAACGGCACCGCCGCCAAGACGAGGTGCGTGGTGGCGCCGGTGAACAGGTAGGAGAGTACGAGCAGGCGGAAGTCACGGTCCTGCCAGGCGAGCGCGAGGTCGGCCCGCGTGGAGTGTGCTTCCGCGTCCGGGCTGCGGAAGCCGCAGGTCTCGGTGAGGCGGCGTACGCCGCGAATCGCCACCACGCCGCTGACCACCATCACCACCCCGAGCAGCAGCGCCATCCGTACGTAGCTGCCCCGCTCGTGGTCCGCGACCAGCGCGGGAGCCGCGACGCCGGCGGCCAGGAGCCCGACGGTGAGCATCACCATCCGCACCATGAAGACGCGGGTGCGCTCGTGGTAGCCGACCTTGAGGTCCGACGGGGCTGTCAGGTACGGCACCTGGAAGGCGGCGAAGAGCAGGTTGCCCACGATGTAGAAGAAGCCGACCCAGAGGGCGGCCGAGAGACCGGTCAGCCCCGACGGCACCGCGAACATCGCGCCCATCGCCACGGCGAGTAACAGGCCCAGGCGCATCATCCCGCGCCGGTGGCCGTGGCGGCGGGCCTGGCGGTCCGACCACGTTCCGAATGTCGGGTGCACGACGGCGTCGAGGACCTTCGGCAGAAGGAGCACCAGACCGGCCACGAGCGGGCTGACCCCGAGGGTGTTGGTCAGGAAGTAGAGCAGCAGAAGTCCGGGAACGGTGACCCACACGCCCATCCCGAGCGACCCGGACCCGTACGCCGCCAGGTGCGGCAGACGGGCGCGGGGGGACGCCTCTGCTGCACGACTGACGGGTACGGGTCCGGGGGTCTGTGTGGCCGTCACCGGGCGGCCTCGCGGTGACGCGCGACTGCCCTGGCCGCCAGATCGGCTCCGGCGAACGCCCCGGAGCGGACACGCTCGGAGAAGGTCCGCGAGACGATCCGGTCGGTGAGAGCGGGGAGGTGCCGGGCAAGGAAGAACTCCATCGCGCCGCGACGCGTGGTGGGCAGGTCGCGCCGGGGGCGGCGTGAGAGCGCCGCGTGCAGAACGGTGTCGACCACGCCCTCGAGCGGCTCGTACGCGCTCATCCCCTCGAGGGAGAGCCCGGCCGCTGCGGTCGAGTCGTGGATCGGACTGC
The DNA here is from genome assembly GCF_042681565.1 of Mumia zhuanghuii. Taxonomy (NCBI): domain Bacteria; kingdom Bacillati; phylum Actinomycetota; class Actinomycetes; order Propionibacteriales; family Nocardioidaceae; genus Mumia; species Mumia zhuanghuii. The sequence continues at coordinate 2,408,658 of NZ_JBHUFT010000008.1, read as the reverse complement.
GTACCGACGAGGGGTAGACGCAGGTGACGCCGACATGGGTGCCGAGCTCGAGGCGAAGCGCGTCGGCGTAGGCGACCATTGCGCGCTTCGACGCGCCGTACGCGGCCGCGAGCGGCAGCTGCATCACCGCCATCCGCGAAGCGACCATGACGATCCGGCCACGCGAGGCGACCAGCGCTTCGGTGCAGGCTGCGGTGACGCGCCAGGTGCCGAGCAGGTTGATGTCGAGCTGACGGCGCACCTCGTCACCGGGTGCGAGCTCGGCGGGCGCGGGCCCACCGATGCCGGCGTTGTTCACCAGGACGTCGAGACCGCCCAGGAGCTCAACAGCCTTGGCGACCGCTGCGGGGACGGCAGCGTCGTCGGTGACGTCGCACGCCAGCACCTCGACCGGGTCGTCGGCGCGTGGCGCCAGATCGAGGCCGACGACGTGGGCACCCTGCTCGGAGAGCTCCTGGCACAGGGCGCGACCGAAGGTCCCCGACGCGCCGGTCACGAGCACGCGCAGCCCGGTGGCATCACGGCGGCTCATGCGTTCACCGCCACGGGACGCGCGGCGAAGCCCTCGGTGCCGGTGGCGAGACGGCGACGGCCTGCCTCGATCTCGCGCGGGATCGCGGCGACGTACCGGTCGAAGTCGATGCGCATCGCGGGCCGCTTGTCACCCCACCTGTCCTTGGCCTCGTCCAGTGCGCGATGGGCTTCACGGTCGCGCTCGTCGGGCGTCGGCAGCGCGTAGTCCCCGCCAACGTACGCCGCGAACAGCTTGGCCTGGGCCTCAACGACGGGCAGAGCCGCGCCGGTCGACTGCATCAGGCCGACGAAGGCCAGGCTGGGGTCCTCGAGGTGGAACACGCGATGGTGCAGCAGCATGGCCTCGGGGTTCGTGCCCAGCCAGCGCGGCGACAGGAACGGGATCGTGACGCGGTATCCGGTCGCCCACACGATGGTGTCGACCATCTCGGTACGGCCGTCGGTGAAGACGACGCGATCTCCGTCCAGCCGCGCGATGCCGGGACGGGCCTCGACCGCACCATGGGTGAGCCGGTGCAGGATCGTGTCGCTGATCGTGGGGTGGTTCTGGAAGAACCCGCCGGACGGGGCAGGGAGGCCGTACTTCTCCGGTCGTCCGACGGCCAGGCGCAGAGACGTCTCCGCGATCCGCTGGCGCACGCGCCACGGCAGCGCGGCGATCGCGCCGCCGGTGGCGTCGGCAGGGCGGCCGAAGAGGTACTTCGGGAGGATGTGCACGCCGTGGCGGGCGGAGAGCAGCACCGGAGCCTCGGCGACGTACGAGGCGTCGACGGCGATGTCCATCGCGGAGTTGCCCATCCCGACCACGACGACCCGCTTGTCGCGGAAGACGTCGGCGCTGCGGTAGTCGTGGGCGTGCATCTGCGTGCCGTCGAAGTGGCCGGGGTAGGCGGGCGACGGCCACTTCGGGTCCCAGTTGTGCCCGTTGGCCACGACCACTGCGTCGTACTGGTCGACGTCGCCGGACGCCGTGGTGACGGTCCATGTGCTGTCGTCCTCGCGCTCCACCGCCGCGACCGCGGCATCGAAGCGGATCGACTCGAGGACGCCGAAGGTGCGCGCATAGTCCGCGAGGTAGCCGGCGACCAGGTCCGCCGACGGGTAGTCCGGCCACTCTGCGGGCATCGGGAAGTCGGCGAACTCCGTGCGTCCCTTGCTGGTGTTGAGGTGCAAGGAGTCGTACGCGGGGGAGAGGCCGTTGCTGTTGCCGCGAACCCACAGGCCGCCGGGACGGTCACCCTTCTCGTAGGTGACGACGTCGGCGCCGACATCCAGCAGTGCCTTGGTGGCGGTGAGGCCGGCGGCTCCGGCGCCGATCACGGCGACGCGGGCGGGGTGGGTCATGCACGAGCTCCTGTTCGGCGACACGGACCGATGTGGTCCGGGACAACCGTAGACGCCGACCAGCGGTATCCCTGTGGCCCTCGTCACCGAGTTTCTGCATAAGGTTGTGCCACGCCACAAGGGAACGGAGGCGGGGTGCCGATGCCACGAGGAGTCGGAGCGCGGACCGACGAGTGGTCCGGACTCATCGATCTCATCGAGCGGGTCATGCGGGACGAAGACCTGCTGCCGCAGGTGGTCGCCGGCGTACGCTCGATGGTCGCCGAGGTGGCCTCGCTCCCTGTGGCGGACATCGCCGGCCACACGCGAGCCCTGCTGATGGCCGCCACGCGCGCGCTCGCCGCGCGCCGGGGCCCGACGGAGGCAGAGCTGGCCTTCGTCGAGGAGCTGGCGGTCACCCGCGCCACTCAGGGGATCCCGATCGAGGTGGTGCTCGGCGCCATCCACGTTGCCGAGCGCGCCATCTGGGCGCGGGCCCGCGAGATAGCGGAGGCCGAGGACGTCGGAGCAGGTCAGCTGCTGGACGCGCGTGAGCTGTACGACGACTGGGCCGAGGCCGTCCGCTCACGGTTGATCCGCGCGCACCGCGACGCGCGTGCCGAGCAGACCGCAGTCCGGCGAGATCGCGACGTGGAGGTCATGCGGCGGCTGCTGGAGGGCGGTTCCGCGGCGACCCTGGCCGCGGCCGAGGCCGGGCTGCCGTACGCGGGCGGTCTGTGGGTGCTGGTGGCACGCCACGGTGACCCACGTGCGACGGAGGCGTTGCGCCTTCTGCGCAGTGACCGGGCCGTGTCGCTCTCGGCGTCCCTCGGTGACACCGTCGTCGCCGTCGTGTCGAGCCGCCCGTCTGCCCGTCGTGATGCCGGTGGTGACGTGGTCGTCGGTGTCGCCGGACCGGTCGGTGCCGAGGAGGTTGGTACGGCGCACCGGCTCGCCGTCGCCGCCGTCCCTGCCGCCGAGGCGATCGGTCGGACCGGCCCGGTGCACGTCAGCGAGGTCGCGAGCGTGGTGGCCGTGCTCTCCCGGACCGATCTGACCGCGGCGCTGCTCACCCAGCACCTCGCGGCCTGGCGCGAGCTCGGGCCCAGTGCCGAACCGGTTGCGCTCGCCGTGCGCGCGTGGCTGGAGGCGGACCGGGACACCGCTGCGGCGGCGGAGGTCCTCTTCGTCCACGCCAACACGGTGCGCAACCGGGTGCAGCGGTTCACCCACGTCACCGGGATCGATCCGCTCGGCACGTTCGGGGCGATGGACGCGTGGTGGCTCTGCCGGGCCTGGCTCGCCGATGCGGAGTGACGCAGGCCCGCTCTCTGTCGATACAGAGAGAATGAGGCGGTACGTGATGTCGCGAGATCGGAGCCTGTCATGCGCGACCCCCTGACTCCCCGTCAGGAGATCTGGCGAGGTCTGCTGCTGGGTCAGCGCTCGATGCTGACCGGCCTCGCCGCCGAGCTCAAGAAGGACTTCGGCCTCACGGTCCCTTCGTACGAGGCTCTTCTCTCGCTGTGGGAGGCGCCAGGACACACGCTCAAGGCCACACAGCTGGCGCGTTCGCTCGTCTACAGCTCGGGCTCGGCCTCGCACCTCATCAGTCGCCTGTGCGAGGCGGGGCTGGTCGACCGCGTGGAGAGCCCGGAGGATGCACGGGTCGTCCAGGTGGTGCTGACGGAGCGGGGAGCCGAGCTGGTCGAGCGGGCGACCGACGCCCATGCCGAAAGCCTCGCCCGCGAGTTCGAGCCGCTCATCGACGACGCCGACCTCGCGCCGTTGCTTGCCTTCGCCCGCCGACTGGCGGCGCACGAGGGCGTCACTTCTGCCCCGCCTGCGTAGCGAACGAGGAACGTCTCAACTGCGGGGAAGAGAATCCGGATATCTGTAGTTACAGATATAGCGCCATCGTGGCGCCCTTGCGCGTGAGAAAGGCAAACGCCATGTCGCAGATCAGTCGGATCGCGGTCGTTCGTCGCTTCGGTCCTCCCGACGTCATCACCATCGAAGAGCACGAGACTCCTCCGCTCGGACGTGGGCAGGTTCGTGTCGCGGTGCGGACGGGAGGTCTGAACCCCGTCGACGCCCGACGCCGGGCCGGCACCTTCGGTGGGAGTGTCCCGATGGTGCTGGGGACCGAGTTCGCCGGAGTCGTGGCCGAGTCGAACGACCGGGCATGGAAGGTCGGGGAGGAGGTCATCGGCTGGGGAGCCCAAGGCGCTGACGCGGACCTGGTCACCACCGACGGCTCGCGCCTGCATCCCAAGCCGGCGAACGTCGACTGGGCGCTCGCGGGCGGCCTGAGCGGTGTCGGTCAGTCGGCGCTCTCCGCGCTCGACGCGCTGCCGCTGCGGCAAGGAGACGTCGTCGTCGTCCATGGAGCATCCGGGGGCGTCGGCACGATGCTCACCCAGCTGGCGCTCGCGCGCGGTCTCACGGTCATCGGCACCGCGAGCGAGGCGAACCACGACCACCTCCGCGCACTCGGCGCCCTCGCTGTGTCGTACGGGCCCGGGCTGGCCAGCCGCATCGCGGCGGTCGCGGACGGTCGTGCCCTCGCTGCCTCGATCGACCTGGCCGGTTCGAAGGAGGCGGGAGACGTGGCCGTCGCGGTCGCTGCTGCCGGCGGGAAAGCGATCACGCTCGTGCCGGAAACGATGGTGTCGCACGGCATCCGCCTCGTGCGGGTGCAGCACAGCACCGCGCAGCTGCGCGAGCTGTTGGACGGCGTCGCGGCGGAGACGCTGCGGCTCCCGGTGGAGACCCTGCCCTTCACCGAGATCGTCGAGGCACACAAGCGCCTCGACGCCAAGCACGCCCGCGGAAAGCTCGTCCTCGACCTCTCCGACAACCCCCACCTGCCCGTATCGGAGGCATGAGATGAACTCCCTGGCCCTCATCGGCCCCGGACGCCACGGCACTGCCATCGCCCGGCTCTTCGCGTCGCACGGCGTCGACGTGACCCTCTACCACCACCGCCCCGCCAAGGCAGCGGCCGCCGCCGGTGCGGTGCGCGCCGTCGCCGTCGGCGCCCAGGTCGCCGTCGCCTCGACCCTCGCCGAGGCGGTCGACGGACAGGAGCTCGTGATCCTCGCGACGCTCTGGGACTCTGCTCAGCGTGCCGTGATCGGCGAGCTCGGAGCATCGTTGGCCGACAAGGTCCTCCTCGATGTCTCGAACCCGCTCGACGTGACTCCGGCGGGGATCGTCCCTCGTACGCCCCGCGAAGGGTCCGCGGGGGAGTTCGTCGCGACCCTCCTGCCCAGCGGGACGGGGCACGTCAAGGCCTTCTCCAACCTGGCGACCACCGCGATCGGGGAGGGCGCTGACCACGAGCCGCCCGCTGTGCTCGCGTTCGCCGCCGACTCCGCTGCGACGGCCGACCGCGTCCGCCCGTACCTTGAGCGCACCGGCTGGCTGCCGTGGCTGGTGGGAGACATCTCGGTCTCGCGCGACCTGGAGATCGGCGGCAAGTACAACGCTGTCCACGGCAGGTGGGGCAGATCGCGTCTCGACCCTGACCAGATGCTCACCCATGCCGGTCCGGAGCCCGAGCTCGTCTAAGACACGGCTAGCGGCCGCAGGTCGCGATCCGGCGTGCGAAGCCGGCCTGACGTTCACGCAGCTGCACCGAGCGCTCGCGGCGCGAGACGTACGCGGTGCCCTCGGGGAGCGCCGTGCGCAGGTCGGCCAGCTTCACCACGCGCGACGTGACGAACGGCTTCCCGCTGGTGTCGGAGAGCAGCGACGCGCCCTGCCAGCGCAGGAGGAAGGTGCCCTGCGCGAGACCGCCGGTGCTCATCCAGTTGTGGACGCCGGGGTCGCGCGGCGAGACGACGAGCGTGGTGGTCCCGTCGGGGTTGGCGACGGACTGGCCGCTGGAAAGGCTTGTCTGCTCGTCCCAGTAGTCCGGGGTGATCGTCCAGACGTCCTGGACCGTGGCTCCCGTGTAGGTCGCGGGTCCCTTGCGCGTGGTGATCACGAGGGCCTCGACGTCGTCGAGGTCGAAGTTGCCGGTCGAGCGAGAGATCGACGCGACGCCCTTCGTCGGTTCGGGCACGACGTTCGGCGGCGTGGAGAACGACGCGAAGAGGACGAAGTAGTCCATCCAGAACGTGCCCGAGGCTCGCGCCGTGCGGACGGTCTCGTCGACGAGGGTACGGAACGACCGTCCGGCCGACGGCGGACCGGCGATGCGCTCGACCGAGAGCGTCGCGGGAGTCTGCGTGCCCCAGTCGGACAGCGTGTCGCGGATGAACAACTGGACGGTGCCGGGGTTGGTCTGGAGGTGGTTCGGACGTCCGGCGTCAGGCTCGGAGTCGATGGTGATCGTGAAGCTGCCGTCCGCACGGGTCACGAGATCCTTCAGCTCGATCGTGTCCGTGGCGGCCACCCGATCGCCGTCGTTCGTCAGCTCGAAGACCGCGTGGACGGGCCTGACCTTCTGGACCTGGCCGCGGATCACGTAGCGCGAGGCGCCGTCGATCGGCACGATGCGATAGATCGTGTCTGGGTTGTCGCCGGCGTACCGACCGCCCTGGACGCGAGCGCCGTTCCAGGTGTGGGGAGGCGACTCGACCCACGACACCTTCGGAGAGGCGGGATCGTTGTTGGCGGCACGCTGGGCGTACGTGAAGACCAGCTCGCGCGTGGCGAGGTCGAGCCGCTCCTTCGCCTGTCGGCTCAACGGACCGACCTTGGCCTCGAGCTTCGTCCGCCACTCCTGTGCGATCGCCGCGCGCGCCTCACGTACCTCCGGGGTGCCGGCGATCTTCGTCGCGACGGCCTCGACAGCGCGGACCTCCTGGGTGAAGAGGGGACTCTGCACGCACTTCTTTGCGACGGTGGCCAGCCGCGGCGGACCGGATGCCGAGGCCAGCGACGCTTGCGCCACCATGGCCGGTGCTGCGACCACGATGGCCGCTGCGAGGGCGACGACCGTACGACGGAATCTCGGGCTCCACAACTGAACTCCTACGACGGCGGGAGGCTGGGCCAGGTCAGATTCGCCGGGTAGTGAGTTTATGTACAGGTATTCGTGCAGTGAGACGCAAACGCGCGTCTCTCAGGGTGTCGGCTGCCCGACCGGCGCGATGGCCGCTTCGAGCTGCGGAGCTGAGGTTCGCAGCTTCCCGTGGCGCCACGCCAGGTGGATGACGACAGCCGCGACGAGGCACCCGAGGGTCCCGAGCGTGAGGTCGCCGAGCGTGTCGGTGTAGGCGCTGTGGCGCTCGGCGGACTTGCTGATGAACGCGAAGTACTCGGCCAGCTCCCACACGATCGCCGCCGTCGCTCCGAACGCGAGAGCCCGTTCGACGGTCGCGCCGAGGGTCGCGCTGCGGGGGAGGGTCAGCAGGATCGCCGCCGCCGCGAGGAGCCCGGTGTTCATGAAGTGCATCCAGTCGTCGAACCACACGATGGCGTCGTACAGGTCCATGCGGTTGCCGAGGATGTCCGTGAAGCAGGTGATCGTGATGAGGAAGTCCGCGAGCCACGGGAAAGACGCACGCTCGCGCCACCACACGTGCCAGACGACCGGGACAGCGAAGGCGAGCGCCGGGTAAGCGATCGCCCGCGCGACCGCGCCCTTGTCCTCCAGGTTGCCGAACGCTGGGAAGGCGAGCGCCGTCGCGAGCATCAGGACGAGAAGGAGCTTGGCTGCGATGTCGAGGCGCCGTAGCAGCGTGGGGACAGGATGCCGTACTACGGCGACGTCAGTCATGCGCGTACGCTAACCCAGCCCGCGAGGCGGTGGGGTCATCCGGTCTGGTTGCTGTCCTTGTGGGCTCCCCAGCCGTGCCAGCGGTCGACCTCGATCCACGCACTGACCCGCCCCCGATCGCGGTTGCTGTAGGGATGGCCGGTGTAGTGCGACGAGATGCGGTCGATGTCGGTCAGCCCGTCGTCATCCTTGATCTCGACGACCCGGCCGAGCACCGTGATGTGGGTCGTCCAGCCGTCCTCCGCGAGGACGGTCAGACTGACACGCGGATCGTGGCGCACGTGCGTGAGCCGCACCCGCCCCTCGTCCATGTTGACGAGGACGCGACCGTCGTCCTCCCAGAGGTACCAGGTGGCCGTCGTGACAGGGGAGCCGTCCTTGCGCAGCGTGGCGATAACGGCGGGGTTGGGGCGGCGCAGCAGGGCGATCGCCTCGTCGGGCAGCGGCGGCTTGGACATGGTGTCTCCTTCGCGAGCGGACGGGCATTCGTCGTTCACGCTACTGCGGCGTCAGCGTGATCAGTTCGTCGAAGTCGTGAAAACCGGTAGCGCCGGTACGCGAGACTGACCGCGTGCTCCTGACAGTCTCGACGACTCTCCAGCCGGCGACCGACCTCGGCTACCTCCTTCACAAGCACCCCGACCAGGTGCAGGAGTTCCGGCAGTCGTTCGGTGTCGCGACTGTGTTCTACCCAGAGGCGAGTGACGACCGGTGCACCGCTGCGCTCATGCTTGACGTCGACCCGGTGAGACTTGCTCGGTCCCGCGCGAAGGGGTCGCCGGACTTCAGCCTCGCGCAGTACGTCAACGACCGGTCGTACGCGGCCTCCTCCCTGCTCGGTGTGGCCATGGCCCATGTCTTCAGCACGGCGCGCAGCGGGCGCTGCCAGGCGCGCCAGGAGCTGGCCGACCGCGCGATCCCGCTCGAGATCGCGATCCCGGTGCTGCCGTGTCGGGGCGGTCCCACGATCGCGCACCGCCTCTTCGCGCCGCTGGGGTGGACGGTCGAGGCGGAGGCGATCCCGCTCGACGAGCGCTTCCCGGAGTGGGGTGACTCGCGATATGTGCGGCTCCGCCTGACCGGCGACGTCCGGCTCGCAGACGCCCTCAACCAGCTGCACGTGCTCCTGCCGGTCCTCGACGAGTCCAAGCACTACTGGCAGGGGCCGGACGAGGTCGACAAGCTCCTGCGCTCGGGCGAGGGCTGGCTCGCGACGCACCCAGACCAGGAGCTCATCACCCGCCGCTACCTGGGACGACAAGGTGCCCTGACCCGGGTGGCCCTCGCCCGCCTGGCCGAGCTCGGCGACGACGTTGAGGACGCGGTCGCGCCCGCGGAGGACGAGGAGGCGCTGCAGCCGGAGGCCGTGCGGATCCCGCTCAACACCCAGCGCCACGACGCGGTCCATCAGGCGCTTCTCGAGCTGGGGGCCAGGTCGGTCGTCGATCTCGGCTGCGGGCCCGGTCAGCTCGTGGAGCGCCTGGTCGCCACGCCGTCGTTCACCCAGATCACCGGCACCGACGTCTCGGTGAGGACGCTTCAGCACGCCGCGCGTCGGCTGCGCCTCGATCGGATGAGCGAGCGTCAGGCGGAGCGCGTCACGCTCTTCCAGAGCGCCCTGACGTACGAGGATCCGCGGCTCGCCGGCTATGACGCGGCTGTCCTCATGGAGGTCGTCGAGCACGTCGATCCGTCGCGGCTCGAGGCGCTCGAACGCGCCGTCTTCGGTGCGGCGAAGCCCGGAGCGGTCGTCGTGACCACCCCGAACCGCGAGTTCAACGTCCGGTACGAGGGACTCAGCGGCATGCGCCATCGCGATCACCGATTCGAGTGGGATCGGGCGGAGTTCACCGCGTGGTCGGATCGCGTCGCCGCGACCTACGGCTATGTCGTGGAGCGGCGCGGCATCGGCGAGCACGACGACGTCCTCGGCGCTCCGACCCAGATGGCCGTCTTTGTGAGGGGCACTGCCGATGACCAGTACAGCGTTGACCAGCACCGCGTGAACCAGCGAGGAACCCGTGACTGAGCAGACCGGCACGACGCAGATCACGGTCCCCGCGAAAGGGCTGGTGGTGCTCATCGGGATCTCCGGCAGCGGCAAGTCCACCTTCGCCCGTACGCACTTCAAACCCACGGAGGTCCTGTCCAGCGACTTCTGCCGCGGCCTGGTGGCCGACGACGAGAACGACCAGTCCGCGACGCCGGACGCCTTCGACGTCCTGCACTACATCGTGGCGACGCGCCTGCGCCGCGGCCTGCTGACCGTGGTCGACGCCACCAACGTGCAGAAGGCGGCACGGGCGGCGCTCGTCGCGCTCGCCAAGAGTCACGACGTGCTGGTCGACGCCGTGGTGCTCGACGTGCCCGAGTCGCTCGCGGCCGAGCGCAACGCCCTCCGCGACGACCGCGACTTCGGGCGCCACGTCGTCGCTCGGCAGCAGCGCGACCTGCAGCGTTCGCTGGGTCGTCTCTCCAAGGAAGGCTTCCGCCGCGTGCACGTGCTGCGCGGGACGGACCAGGTCGCGTCGGCGGAGATCGTGCGCGAGCGTGCGTGGAACGACCGGACGGATCTCCGCGGGCCGTTCGACGTCATCGGCGACGTCCACGGGTGCGCCTCGGAGCTGCGGACGCTGCTGACCGATCTCGGGTGGTTGCTGCGTGACGAGGACGGCCACGCGGTCGGCGCCTCGCACCCCGAGGGCCGTACGGCGGTGTTCGTCGGCGACCTCGTCGACCGCGGGCCGGACACCCCCGGCGTGCTGCGCCTCGTCATGGGCATGGTGGCCGACGGAGTCGCGCTGTGCGTCAGCGGCAATCACGAGGCCAAGCTCGTGCGTGCCCTGCGAGGCTCTAAGGTCACCGTCTCTCACGGCCTCGCCGAGTCGTTGGCCCAGCTCGAGGGGGAGAGCGACGACTTCCGGAAGGCCGCGCTCGGTTTCATGGACGGACTCCTCAGCCACTACGTCCTCGACGACGGGAGGCTCGTGGTCGCTCATGCGGGCCTCAAGGAGGCGTACCACGGCCGTACGTCCGGGCGGGTGCGCGCGTTCGCGCTGTACGGCGACACGACGGGCGAGACCGACGAGTACGGGCTGCCGGTCCGCTATCCGTGGGCGCAGGAGTACCGCGGTCGGGCGACGGTCGTGTACGGGCACACACCGGTCCCGCGGGCGGAGTGGGTCAACAACACGATCTGTCTCGACACGGGCGTCGTCTTCGGCGGGGCGCTGACGGCCCTGCGCTATCCCGAGCGCGAGATCGTGTCGGTCCCCGCTGAGGAGGAGTGGTACGCCCCTGCCAGGCCGCTGGGACCGGCCCCCGTCGACCGCGAGCCGCTCGCCCTGTCGATCAACGACGTCACGGGAACGCGCTGGCTGGAGACGAGGCACGCAGGGAAGGTCAAGATCCCCGAGGAGAACGCCGCCGCCGCGCTCGAGGTCATGAGCCGGTTCGCCGTCGACCCTCGGTGGCTCGTCTATCTGCCGCCCACGATGTCGCCTGGCTCGACCTCGAGGCGGGACGGTTTTCTGGAGCACCCCGAGCAGGCGTTCGAGGAGTACGCCGGCTGGGGGGTCGAGCGCGTCGTGTGCGAGGAGAAGCACATGGGCTCGCGCGCGATCGCCGTCCTGGCAAAGGATCCCGAGACTGCCGAGCGGCGGTTCGGCATCGGCGACGGCTCCACCGGCGCGGTGTACACCCGGACCGGCCGGCCGTTCTTCGCCGACACCGGCCCGCTCGTCGATCGGCTGCGCGAGGCGGCGGCACCGCTGTTCGCGGCTCTCGAGACCGACTGGGTCGCTCTCGACGGAGAGCTCCTGCCGTGGTCGGCGAAGGCGCGCGACCTCATCACCTCGCAGTACGCCTCCGTCGGGGCAGCCGCACGACACGCCCTGCCGGAGGTTCTCGCTGTCCTGGAGCAGGCAGCATCGCGCGGTCGCGACGTCGAGCGGCTGGCCGAACGTGCGCGCCGCCGGCTCGCCAACGCCGAGGCGTTCAGCGATGCATACGCGGCGTACGTCCGACCTACCGACGGGCTCGAGGGCCTCACGTACGCGCCGTTCCAGATCCTCGCCTCCGAGGGGAGGGCGCTCGCGCTGACAGAGCCGCACCCGTGGCACCTGGAGCAGCTCGGTCGCCTGGACGACGCTCTGATCGCGCCGACGCGGCACCGGTTTGTGGATCTCGCCTCCGAGCAGGAGCGTGCGGCGGCGGTCGACTGGTGGCGCGAGCTCACCGACGCCGGGGGAGAAGGCATGGTCGTGAAGCCCGCCCACCTCGTCGAGGGGCGGCGCGTGCAGCCGGGGCTGAAGGTCCGGGGTCGCGAGTACCTGCGGATCATCTACGGACCCGACTACACCGATGCCCTCGACACGCTGCGTGATCGACACCTCGGCAAGAAGCGCCAGCTCGCCCTGCGCGAGCACGGGCTCGGCCTCGACGCGCTCACCGGGTTCGTCGATCGCGATCCGCTGTGGCGGGTGCACCAGGCTGTCTTCGCGGTCCTGGCGCTGGAGTCGGAGCCGGTCGACCCTCGCCTGTGACGGTCGCCCGACGAGGGCGGAAGGCGAGCTGGAACCCGTCGTCGAGGGGGACCCGGCGCACGTCGACCTCGTACACCGGCTCGAGCGTCGCCGGCGTGAGGACCTCGCTCGGGGCGCCGTGCGCGACGACCTGCCCCGTCTGGAGCAGGAGCACCTGATCGCAGTACGCGGCGGCGAGGTTGAGGTCGTGCAGTACGACGACGACGGTGTGGTGGCCGCTGACCGCGAGGTCGCGCACGAGGTCGAGCACCTCGTGCTGGTAGCGCACGTCGAGATGGTTGGTCGGCTCGTCGAGCAGCAGATGGGTCGACTCCTGGGCGAGGGCCCGCGCGATGAGCACGCGTTGCCGCTCCCCGCCGGACAGGCCGTCGAACGGCTGCCCGGCCAGGTGCAGCGCCCCCACCCGCTCGAGCGCGGCGGCGGCCACCGCGTCGTCCGCGTCGGTTGCTCGCCCGAACGTCGACCGGTGCGGTGTACGTCCGAGGAGGACCATGTCCGACACGAGCAGCGGGAGGTCTCCCGGCGGTTCCTGCACGACGACCGAGACCCTTCGTGCGATCTCCCGCGCGGACAGGCGTCGCAGGTCGTCGTCGTCGATCAGCACCGAGCCTGTACGAGGCACCAGCGCGCGGTGGAGGGTCCGCAGCAGGGTGGTCTTGCCGCTGCCGTTCGGGCCGAGCAGTCCCAGGACCTGGCCGTGAGGTGCGGCCAGGTCGATCCCGGACAGGATCGTGCGCGACCCGTACGAGAAGGCGATGCCGGAGGCGCGGATCATTGGCCGAAGCGCTCCACGATCGACTCCAGGCCATCGATCGAGAGAGGGCTGGGCGGCTCGGTGAAGTTGAAGAGCTGCACCAGGATCTCGTCGCGTGCGACCGCCGTGATCTTGTCGGCACCGTTGAGCGACGTGACCGCCTCCTTCACGGCCGCAGGGTCGCCGTCGGAGTGGAGCAGGATCAGCACGTCGGGATTGCGCCCGACGAGCTCCTCGACCGACACCTCGAACAGGCGCTCGTCGACGTTGCCGAAGACGTTCTTCAGCCCGGCAGCCTCGAGCTGGGGCTGAGCCATCGAGCGCGTTCCGTACGCGTAGGTCGCGCCGCCGCCGACGGTCGGGTAGAGCACCGCCGCCGTACGCGCCTTGCCGTCCGAGGCTGCGGCGATGTCGACGGTGATCGCGTCGACGCGGTCGGTCACCGCAGCCGCGGCCTTCTCGCCGAGGTCGGGGACGCCGAAGACCTGCGCGTACGTCGTCATGCGCGAGGCGATGTCGTCGAAGCCCGGGTCCGCGAGTCCTTCGGGGCACAGGCCCGGCTCCTCCAGCTGTGCGATGCCCAGCGCGTCGAGCGTCTCGTGGCCCAGCGTGTCGGTCTCGCCGAGCACCAGGTCGGGCTTCTGCGCGAGGACCGTCTCCTTGGAGATCTGCACGTGACCCGAGGAGTCGAGCTCGTCGGTGAGCAGCGGGATGGCGTCGAGCTCGTCCTGGGTCTCCCGGTCGTAGTACGCCTCGGGGTAGGCGCCGGCGCGCGCGACGACGCGGTCGAGCACACCGAGCTCGTGGAGGTACGACACGGCTGAGCCCTTGAGCAGGACGACCCGCTCGGGCGGCGCGTCGAAGGTGACCTCTGTCCCGCAACTGGTGACGGTGACGGGAAATCCGGGCGACGCTGCGGCGGCCTCGTCGCTGGAGGCGGCACCACCGCAGGCGGCGAGGGGCAGGGACAGCAGCGCGGCGGCCGCGGCGAGGTGGAGGGGCCGGGGGCTCATGGTGCTCCTTCGGGACGAGGGGATCGGAGGGTGGGAGATCAGGACGACGGGTGGAGGCGCCGGATGAGGAAGAGGAGGAACGGGGCGCCGACGAGGGCGGCGATGATCCCGACCGGCAGCTCGCGCGGCTGCAGGAGCATCCTGGCCAGCAGGTCCGCCCACAGCAGGAAGATCGCGCCGAGCAGAGCTGACGCGGGGATCGCCCACGCGTGCGCGGCGCCGACGAGACGGCGGGCGAGGTGCGGGACGACCAGTCCGACGAACCCGATGCCCCCGGACGCCGCGACGATCACGCCGACGCACAGCGCGACGACGACGAGCAGCTGCGTACGGAAGCGGGTGGGGGCGATGCCGAGCGCGAGCGCCGTCTCGTCGCCGACCGCGAGCGCGTCGAGGCGGCCTGACCACAAGGACAGGACGACCACCGTCAGGAGCACGACGACGACCAGGGCGGCCAACGGTCCGCCCCACTGGGCCAGCGCCAGGGAGCCGAGCAGCCAGAACATCACCGAACGGGCGCCCTCGGCGGAGCCTGAGGCAAAGACGAGGAAGCTCGTCACGGCCGACAGGGCGTAGCCGACGGCGACGCCGGTCAGGAGCAGGCGTACGGACGTGATCCGTCCGGCGGCGCGGGCGACGACGAAGACCAGCACCGACGCCGCGAGTGCGCCGAGGAAGGCGCTGCCGGCAAGTGCGTGCTCGCCGAGGCCGAGCGTGATGCCGAAGAGGATCGTGACGGCCGCGCCGCTGGAGGCGCCGGAGTTGATGCCCAGCAGGTAGGGGTCGGCGAGCATGTTGCGGACCATCGCCTGCAGGGCCGCGCCGCACACGGCGAGCCCGGCGCCGACGCCGATACCGAGCAGCACGCGGGGGAGACGCACCTCCCACACGATCGCGTCGGCGGCCGCGTCCACGCTGTCGCCCGACCAGCCGAACAGGTGTCCGGTGAGGATCCGGACGACGTCCCCCGGCGCGACCGTCACCGGCCCGATCGCCACGCCGACCACAGCGCTCACCACGAGGAGGCCCGCGAGAGTGCCGAGGATCGCGGTGTTGCGGCGTCGACGGCGCCGCCGACCCAGGGGATCGGGCGCGGTGAGGGTGGGCGCCGCCGCGACGGCGGGAATCGTCAGGGTCATCGCTCAGCCTCGGTACGGCTTGGCAGACCCGTTGGCGATGCCCTTGCGGATGCGGCCTTCCACGAACCCCGCGACGGTGTTGGCGACGCGCGGCACCTTGGCGTCGGTGAACCAGTCGGCGTCGAACCAGCCACGCTCGTCCCAGTACGCGGCGTCGACCGGACCGTCGTCGCGGCCGGACTCGACGAGCAGGCGGGCGACGCGGAAGCCGATCAGGTCGGAGGTCGTCGGAGTGGGCTCGCCTCCGTCGCGGACGGCCTGCACGGCGGTGCTCGCGATCTCGTCGAGCGCACGGTCGACCTTGACGCGGTACGGGGCCTTCTCGAGGCCTGGCCCGTTGACACCGAGCTCGGCGACCGTGTGGAAGCCCCACCGGCGGATCGCGGTCTTGAGATAGCCGAGCGCGGCGTCGTGCCCGGCCCCTGCGGCGGTCGAGACCAGCACGGCCGGCGTCCCGAAGTAGCGCGGGCGGTGGATCAGGTAGGCGAAGTGGTCCACGAACCGCTTCATCGTCGCCGACAGCGTGAAGCTGTGGACAGGCGTCGCGAAGATCACGAGGTCGGCGGTGTCCATCACCGCGCGGGCGGGTGCCGCGTTGTCGTTGTTGGGGCACGCCTGCTCGCCGGCGGTCATGCAGGCCAGGCACGCGGGGCAGCTCGGCCCCAGCGCGAGCTCGTCGGTACGGACGAGGTCGACCTCCATGTCGGTGCGCTGGCGCATCCGCGCGAGCAGATCGTCGACGACCGCCCCTGTCGTGCCCTTCTCGCCGTGCCCCGTGCCCAGCACCACGCCTACCTTCATGCATGTTCCTCTCGCAGAACATCTCTCATATCTGAACAGATGATAAGCCAATACGATGTCGTGGGAACAGGATTTCACCGACATCGGATGCATCCCGCCCGCAGCGCCCGAGACACAGACGCCTCCGTACGTCCTCAGCGCCGACAAGGTCGTCGACGCCGCGGGGTCGGACGCCACGACCGGGTTGTCCGTGGTGGAGGCGGAGCTGAGGCTCGCCTCGTACGGACCGAACGAGATCGCCGCCGAGAAGCCGTCGTCGTCGTGAGCGTGCTCATCGGCGAGCTCTCGACGAGGGTGGTCGTCGCGCTACTCATCGTGCTCAACCTCTCGCTCGGCACGCGCCAAAAGATGACGGCGCGGGCGGGCGTTGACGCGCTCGCGAAGATCGCGGTCCCGCAGGCGCGGGTCGTGGCGCTGCCCGTGGAGGCTCCGGAGCGGGCTCAGCAGGCGGGCCAACCGTGACGAGAGACCGTATGGGCAGTCCGTACGGTCAGGCGGGCGGGAGATCCGCGGGTGCGGCGAGCCGACCGACGACCGCCGTCGCGGCGGCCACCAGTGGCGAGACCAGATGGGTGCGGCCGCCCTTGCCCTGGCGTCCCTCGAAGTTGCGGTTCGACGTCGAGGCACTGCGCTCGCCCGGACTCAGACGGTCGGCGTTGAGGCCCTGGCACATCGAGCAGCCCGCGCCACGCCACTCGCCGCCGGCGTCGATGAACACGCGGTCGAGCCCCTCGGCCTCGGCCTCGAGCCGGATGCGGGCGGAGCCGGGGACGACGAGCAGTCGGGTGCCTTCGGCGACGCGGCGGCCGTCGAGCACGGCGGCCGCGGCGCGCAGGTCCTCGAGGCGTCCGTTGGTGCACGAGCCGACGAAGACGGTGTCGATGGCGATGTCGCGCAGGGGAGTGCCCGCGGTCAGACCCATGTAGTCGAGCGCACGAGACGCCGACGCGCGCGCATCGGCGTCCTCGAAGTCGCTCGGCGACGGCACCACCGATCCGAGGGGTACGCCGTGGGCGGGGTTGGTGCCCCAGGTGACGAAGGGGGTCAGTGCGGTGGCGTCGACGGTGATCTCACGATTGAAGGTGGCGTCGCGGTCGGTCGCCAGGCTCCGCCAGTACGCGAGCGCGGTGTCCCACGCTGCTCCGGTCGGCGCCTCCGGTCGCCCGCGCAGATAGGCGAACGTGGTCTCGTCAGGCGCGATCATCCCGGCCTTCGCGCCCCATTCGACGGACATGTTGCACAGCGTCATGCGGGCTTCCATCGAAAGCGCCTCGACGACCGGTCCGCGGTACTCGACGACGTAGCCCTGCCCGCCGCCGGTGCCCGTACGAGCGATCAGGCTCAGCGCGAGATCCTTGGCGGTGACGCCGGGTGGCAGCGCGCCGGTCACGGTCACGGCCATCGTGCGAGGGCGAGCCTGCGGGATCGTCTGCGTGGCGAGCACGTGCTCGACCTCACTGGTGCCGATCCCGAACGCCAGGGCTCCGAACGCGCCGTGTGTCGAGGTGTGGGAGTCGCCGCAGACGACGGTCATGCCCGGTTGGGTGAGGCCGAGCTGGGGCCCGACCACGTGCACGATGCCCTGCTCGATGTCACCCATCGGGTGCAGCCGCACGCCGAAGTCGGCGCAGTTGCGGCGCAGCGTCTCGACCTGCGTCCGCGACAGGAGGTCGGCGATCGGCTTGTCGAGGTCGTGGGTCGGGACGTTGTGGTCCTCGGTGGCCAGGGTGAGGTCGGGACGTCGTACGGGGCGTCCGGCGAGACGAAGCCCCTCGAACGCCTGCGGCGACGTCACCTCGTGGAGGAGGTGGAGGTCGACGTAGAGCAGGTCCGGCTCGCCGTCTCCGGTTCGGACGACGTGCTCGTCCCAGAGCTTCTCGCTCAGCGTCTTCGCCACGACGCGATGATATCGGATCTATGATTCCCGGCGGGCGCTCAGCCAGCGCTGCAGCGCGGTGGCGAGGACGACCGGGGCGTCGAGCGGGATCAGATGACCCGCGCCCGGCACGGTCGTCAGCGTGCTCCCAGGGATGGCCGCGTGGAGCCGGTGCGCGCGGTCGACGGGGATCCAGGTGTCGTCCGTGCCCCACACCACGTGCGTCGGCGTGGTCACCGTCCCCAGCAGGCCCTCGAAGTCCGCGGTGTACCGCTCGTCGGCCTGCGCGATCTGACGGTAGAACGCCGCCTGCCCCTCGTCGCCGAGCCACGGGTCGACGAGCATCGCGAGCGCCTCCCCGGAAAGCCCCCGGTAGCTGGCGGTCTCGACGTACGCTTCGACGGCCCCACGGTGGATCTGCGGTGGCAGCTGCGTGAAGACGTCGGCGTGCTCCTTGACGAGCCGGAAGAACGCCGACCCCCACGGGCGCAGCGCGACGACGTCGACAAGGCACAGCGACGCGTACGGCACGCCGTGCAGGAGGTGCGCCCTCAGGGCCACCGCACCGCCGTAGTCGTGCGCGACCATGTGAGGCCGCTCGACACCCCAGTGGGCGAGGAGCGCGACGAAGGCCTCGCCCTGCACACCCAGGTCGACATCGTGGTCGGGGTTCTTGGACGACCTCCCGTATCCGGGCATGTCCCACACGTAGACGGTGAAGCCCTCGGCCAGAGCCTCGGCGTAGGGCCGCCACAGGGCCGACGACCACGGTGTCCCGTGGCAGAGCACGAGTGCCGGTCCCTGCCCGCGCCTGCTCCACGCGATCTGCCGCCCTCGCCACCCGAACCAGCTGTCTTCGCTCATGCCTCCACGGTGCCAGCCGCGTCGGCGGCGCGGGCGTACCGGGCGGCGACACGGCGCAGCGCGGGTGCGAGGTCGGCGGGCCCGTCGACGGTGAAGTCGGCGTCGAGGAGCCCGAGCCAGAGCGCGAGCTGGTCCGAGGAGTCGGAGCCCACGTGGGCGATGCACGTCGTCGCGTCGACCTCCTCGACGACCACCGCGGGTGGCAGGCGCGCGATGATGCGCGCGGCCGGGGCGCGGACGTGCGCGCGGGCCCGGACCTGCCAGGTCGCCGTGCCGACCGCGCGCTCGACGAACCCGATGAGGTCGCCCTCGGGCTCGTCGCGGGGGACGAAGCGCGGACCGTTCGGCGTCCGCAGGCGCATGCGGTCCACCCGGAACGTCCGCCAGGCCGCGTGGTCGACGTCCCATGCCGCGAGATACCAGCGGCCACGGGTGTGGACCAGCCTGTGCGGCTCGGCCGTACGGAGGGTCGAGGCGTCGTTGTCCGCCTCGTACGAGAACCGCACGCCCTCACGGCAGCGGACGGCGTCGGCGATGGCGGTGAGGCGGTCGACCGGCACGTCCGAGGACTCCGCCGGCAGGGCGACCGTTGCGGCCACGAGGTCTTCGAGCCGGTGGCGTAGCGGTGCGGGAAGGGTCTGCTCGAGCTTGACCAGCGCGCGCAGCGCCGTCCCCTCGAACCCTGCGACGCCACCGGCGGCCGTACGCAACCCGATCGCGACCGCCAGTGCCTCTTCCTCGTCGAGGAGCAGCGGGGGGAGCGCGGCGCCGGGTCCGAGGTGGTAGCCGCCCGCGACACCCGGAGAGGCCTCCACCGGGTAGCCCAGGCTGCGCAGCCGGCCGACGTCGCTCCGGACGGTGCGGGTGCTCACCTGGAGCCGCTCGGCCAGCGCAGGGCCCGTCCAGTCACGCTGCGACTGCAGCAGCGACAGGAGACGAAGGAGGCGTGCCGACGTCGAGAGCACCCGTCCATCCTGCCTTGAACGCGGAAGCACGTCGTCCGCAAGCACTTCTACGGTCGCGGGATGGACGAGAACGCAGCAATTCGGCCGTACCGGATCGACATCCCCCAGAGCGACGTCGACGACCTGCACGACAGGCTCCGTCGGACGCGATGGCCCGAGTTCTCGGCCGGCTCGGACTGGAGTCGGGGCGTACCTCCCGACTACCTCAGAGGGCTGGCGGACTACTGGCTGAACGACTTCGACTGGCGAGACCAGGAGGCCCGCCTGAACGAGATCCCGCAGTACGTGACGACCATCGACGGGCAGGACGTCCACTTCTTCCACGTACGTTCGCCCGAGCCCGGGGCGATGCCGCTGGTCGTGACGCACGGCTGGCCGAGCTCGTCCGTCGAGTTCGTGCGAGTCCTCGCGCCGCTCGCAGACCCGAAGGCGTCGGGTGGAGACTCTGCCGACGCCTTCGACGTCGTCGTGCCGACGCTGCCGGGGTACGGTCTGTCCACGCCGCTGCACGTGGGGTGGGGCAACCTCTTCCAGGTCGCGCAGGCGTGGGCCGAGCTCACGCGCAGGCTCGGCTACGCACGGTACGGGCTCCAGGCGACCGACGCCGGAGCAGGTGTCGCGGGGATGCTCGCCATGATCGCTCCCGACCAGGTCGTCGGCATGCACCTGACCGGTACGGCTGCGGGGACGCCGTTCGGCCCGTCGCTCGACCCGGACGACTTCGAAGGGGAGGACCGCGACCGCATCGTGCGGTTCAACGAGTACCGCGAGGAGGGACTCGGCTATTTCCACCTCCAGGCGACGCGGCCGCAGACGATCGCGTACGCGCTGACCGACTCGCCGGTCGGGCAGCTGGCCTGGATCGTCGAGAAGTTCCACGAGTGGACCGATCCCGCGGCCGAGCTGCCCGACGAGGCGGTGGACTGCGACCAGCTCCTCACGAACGTCTCGCTGAACTGGTTCCGGCAGGCCGGTGCCACCTCGGCGCACGCCGGCTACGAGGGCATCGCGGCGTGGCGGCAGATGATGGCGGCGCAGGGCGACGGATCGGGGCACGGGTCCGAGGGATGGGAGGCGCCTGCGGGGCCGCCGACCGGCTACGCCGTGTTCGCCGCGGACACCACCGTACGTGCGCTGGCCGACCCGGGCGGGCAGATGGCGCACTGGTCGAACTTCGAGCGCGGCGGCCACTTCCCGGCGATGGAGGTGCCCGAGCTGTGGGTCTCCGACGTACGCGAGTTCTTCAGGCCCTTGCGCTGAGGCGATGGATCAGGACCGCGCCCGTACGGCCCACGCGGTCGCGGGCACGTCGAACGGAGGCGTGGGGAGGACGGCGCGACACCGTTCGCGGAGCTCGGCGACGCCGTCGGGAGCGAGATCGGCGACGTACGCGCCCGCGGGGCCGACGCCGAGCGTGAACGGCTCCCACCACTCCTCGAAGGTCGCGAACGGCACCGTGACGGTCAGCGCCGACGGCTCGGGATCGGCGAACCCGGCTTCGGCGAAGAGCTCCGACAGGTGCCCCTCGCGGCTGCCCGCCAGGCCCGACTCGTCCGGCGCGTCGGGATCGAGGTCGTGGACGGTGCTCCAGAACGTCGAGAGCGGGCCGGTGCCGCCCTCGTGGTCCCACACGCACGCGGCCACCTGGGCGCCCGGAGCAGCGACCCGCCGCATCTCGCGCAGCCCGACGACCGGGTCGGCCATGAAATGGACGACGAGCTGGGCCAGGACGGCGTTGAAGCGACCGTCGGGGAAGGGCAGGTCCTCTGCCGAGGCCCGGTGGAGGTCGACCTGCGGAAGGCGTGCGTGGACGGCGTTGACGAACGGTGCCGACGGGTCGACCGCGGCGACCGCGTCCTCGCCGACGACCGCGGCGAGTCGTGCGGTGAGCGCTCCGATGCCGCATCCGACGTCGAGCACGCGCTGTCCTGCCTGGACGTCGCCCAGGAGGACGAACCGGTCCGCGAGCGGCTCGGAGAACCGCCCCATGAAGCGCTGGTACGACTGCGCGGCGACGTCGAACATCACCTTCGCAATCTAGGCGCGTGACCCCGTCGCCGTCATCTTGTTGAGCATCTCGAGGTAGTGCGGGTTGGTCATGATCCCGAGGATGTTGCCGAACGGGTCGATGACCGAGGCGGTGACGAACCCCTCGCCGTCGCCCTGTGCGGTGACCGGGAGGTGCTCGGTCGCGCCGTGGGCGAGGAGACGGTCGAGCGTGCCCTGCAGGTCGTCGACGTGCCAGTACACGACGGCGCCACCGGGCTGCTCGGTCTGCCCGGGCGGGGCGTACCGGGCGTCGATGAGGCCGAGCTCGTGCTGGTGGTCGCCGAGCCGGAACTCGACGTAGCCGGGTGCCTCGGCGTTCGGGAAGGCGTAGTACGGCGCGACGCCGAGAACCTCGGCGTACCAGTCGCGTGCGGCAGGGAGGTCGGTGGCGAAGAAGCTGACGGTGGCGAGTCCGCGAAGCATGGTGGTGCCTTTCTGTCGTGGTCGATAGATCCATCCTCTGCGTTGAAGTGCTCACCAATTGAGCACTTTTCCTGGGAGAGTGTGAGACATGCGTGCGGACCGTCTCGTCGCCACCGTCCTTCTCATGCAGTCGCGTGGTCGGGTCACGGCCGCGGAGGTCGCCACGGAGCTCGAGGTGTCGGTGGCGACTGCTCGGCGCGATCTCGAGGCGCTGGCCGCCGCAGGCGTCCCTGTGTATCCGCAGCCCGGACGTGGCGGCGGATGGTCGCTCGTCGGCGGAGCCCGTACGGACCTCACGGGGCTGACCGCCCCGGAGGCACGCGCGTTGTTCCTCCTCGCCGGCCCGGCCGCGTCGGGTGCGCCCGAGCTGCGGTCGGCGCTGCGCAAGCTGGTCCGGGCGCTTCCGCAGACGTTCAGGGCGGACGCCGAAGCCGCCGCGGAGGCGGTCCACGTCGACGCGACCCCGTGGGGAGGCACCGACCGGCAGCGCCCGCCGCTGGTGGACCGCCTGCAGGACGCGGTCGTACGGCGCCGCCGGGTCCGCCTCTCGTACGAGGGCAGGGCCGGCGCGACTGAGCGGCTCGTCGACCCGTGGGGGCTCGTCGACAAGGACGACCGCTGGTACCTGATCGCCGGGACGGAGCGGGGGAGGAGGACGTTCCGCGTCGACCGCGTCGCGTCCGCCGAGGTCACCGACGAACCCTCGGCGCGCCCCGACGGCCTGGCACTGGAGGAGGCGTGGGACGAGGTGGTCGCGACAATGGAGGCGCGACGCTCGCCCGTCGCCGCGGTCGTGCTCACCGAGGCGCGCTTCGTGCCGATCCTGCGCGACCACTTCGGTCAGCACTGCGAGCCGGGAGAGCCGCGACCCGACGGGCTCGTCCGGGTGCGCGTGGCCGCCCATACGGCGGTCTCGGTGGCCGAGCAGCTTTCAGGGTGGGGCGCGCGGGTCGAGGTCGTCGAGGGCGACGCCGTACGTGCTGAGCTCGCGCGGATCGGCGCGGAGCTGGTCGCGCAGTACGCGGACGCCTGACGCCTGAGAAACCGGATGCTTCGACACGGCGGGGCGGCTACGGTCCCTGCGTGAGCAGCGCAACCGTGGTCGCCGGTGACCGGACGCTTCCCCCGGCGTACGCCCATCCGCACGCCTCCGAGGAGGCGCGACGGATCGCCGAGGACGGACTGATCCTCAGGACCCAGGTCGGGTCGGGCGTCCACGGCACTGCGATCAGCGGTCAGGACGATCGCGACGAGATGGGCATCTGCCTCGAGCCGCAGTCGTTCGTGACCGGGCTGGCGCGCGTGCCGAGCGGCCTCGACGCGCGTGCGAGGCTGCGGTTCGAGCAGTACGAGCGGCACACCGTGTGGGACCAGCCCGGCGGGCTCGCCAACAGGTCCGACGCGGGGGACCTCGACGTGATCGTGTACGCGGCACGCAAGTGGTGCCGCCTCGCGGTCTCGGGGAACCCGACGGTCCTCCTGGTGCTCTTCGTCCCCGACGAGGAGGTCGTCTTCCGCGACGAGGCGGGCGCCGAGCTCGTCGCGAACGCGCACCGGTTCGTCTCCAGGCTGGCTGCTGGCCGCATCCTCGGATACCTCCGTGCACAGCGGGCAGCGATGACCGGCGGCGTCGGCACGCACACCAACCGGCCCGAGCTGGCGGCGCGTCACGGCTACTACACGAAGGTCGCGATGCACGCGCTCCGCCTCGGGCTTCAGGGCGTCGAGCTGATGACGGAGGGACGCCTCACCCTGCCTGTGCCGGACGAGGACGGCGCGTACCTCCGCGCGGTGCGACGGGGTGAGGTGGCGCAGGCGGACGTGCTCGACCGGATCGACCGCGCGGAGGCGCGGCTCGTCGCCCTCTCGACCCGGACGACGGTCCCTGCCGAGCCCGACCGCCGCTGGGTCGACGAGTGGCTCCACCGTAGCCATGTCGCGTACTGGGACCGCACGCGCTGAACAGGTGGTGGACGAGACTGGCGCCATGAGGCTCTTCTACGCGTCTGCCGCCGTCGTCGGCACGATCGTCCCGTGGGTGTTCTTCGGTGCCTTCTTCGCCGAGGAGGGGGTGGACCTCCCGCTCTTCGCTCAGTCCCTGTTCACGAATGGCGCGGCGGGCGGTTTCGCGGTGGACGTGCTGATCTCGCTGGTGGTCTTCTGGGTGTGGTCGTGGCGGGACGCGCGCGAGCTAGCCGTTGGACGATGGTGGCTCGTCCTGCCGGCGAGCTGCCTCGTCGGGCTGTCCCTGGCGCTGCCGCTCTACCTCTTCCTGCGGGAGCCGCATCGCGCCCGCCAGCCGCGACCGGCGTAGGTTGCCCAGATGCGACGTACGTCCGTACCGCTCCTCGTGACCCTGCTGCTCTTCCTCGCGGGGTGCGCGGGTCCGACCGACGAGCCTGCCGCTCAGCCTTCGCCCTCGCCCTCGACGGCGACGACGACGCCGTCCGTGGACGCCCCGGCCACCACGGTGCCGGCGGACGCGACCGCCGACCTCCTCGCCCTGCCGGCGTCCGGGACGTCGACCGCACGCTCCTGTGCCCCCGAGGACATATCGCTCGCCCTGACCCCGATCGAGCCGGCGCTCGGGCACCGCTTCACCCGCGTCGCCCTCCGCAACGACTCGGATTCGACGTGCGTCGTCCGCGGCTTCCCCGGGATCGGCGGTCGTGGGGAGAGCGGTGCGCCGCTGGACATCACTGCGGCGCAGCGGCAGCGCACCGGCGAGGACACGCGCGTGCACCGGGTGACCCTCGGACCCGCAGGGGAGGCGTACGCGAACCTCGAGTGGACGGGGGACCTCGCCGGCGCTGAGACCGAGCGCCTCACCGTTCTTGTGCTCCAGCTCGCCCGCGGGCAGGAGCCGGTCGCCGCGACCACGACGGAGTCGCTGGACATCGGCAACGGCACGACGGTCCGCATCGGGCCGTGGGAGGCGGGCCCGGCGGTTCGCGCAGCACCTGCGTGCAAGGTCGGCCCACGGCCGACGCCGTCGGGGGTCAAGCGGTTCTGGACGAAAGACAAGCGCTGCTCCACGTCGCCGTGGTTCGCCGGCGCCCACCGCACGATGATTCCGTACGGCTGCACCCGCGCGCCGTGGTATCCCGCCTCGTCGCGCTGCACGGGCGGGCGCGGCTTCCACCACGGGCTGGACCTCGACATGCCCAAGGGGACGCGCGTGTACGCCGGGGTGTCGGGTCGCGTCGTCACCCGCGGGCTCGGTTCGGCGTACGGGAACCGTGCCGTCATCCTCCGCTCGCGAGGCAGGGACATCCTCCTCGGGCACCTGCGGTCGCGGGCGGTGAAGCACGGAGAGCGCGTGCGCAAGGGCGACCTGATCGGGCGAAGCGGTGCTCGCGGCGCGCCCGACGGGCCGCACCTGCACCTCGAGGTGCGGCCGGCGCGCGGGTCGTACCGGGACGCCGTGAACCCGCGCCGTGTCGCCCGCCTGACCGCGGCTCGGTAAGGATGGAGGGGTGAGCACTCCGAACCCGTTCGAGCAGCTGACCCTGGCCGACCTCCGTACGCGCACGAGCGTGAAGTGGCGGCTGTACCCGCCTGACGTGCTGCCGTCGTTCGTCGCCGAGATGGACGTCGACCTTGCCGAGCCGGTGGTCCGCGCCGTCACCGACGCCGTTCGCCGAGGCGACACGGGGTACGCGTTCGGGGACGGGTACGCCGAGGCGCTGGCGGCGTTCGCCTCCAAGCGGTGGGGTTGGGACGGCGTGGCGGTCGAGCGGACGCTGCTCGTCGCCGACGTCATGACCGGGCTGAGCGAGACCGTACGCCTCGTCACCGAGTCGGGGGCGGCGGTCGTGGTGAGCCCACCGGTGTACCCGCCGTTCTTCGACTTCATGGCGAAGGCCGACCGCGAGGTCGTCGAGGCCCCGCTCGGGGCCGACGGACGCCTCGACCTCGATGTGCTGGGGGAGGCGTTCGCGCGGGCGAGCGCGGGCGGGCGGGCGGCGGCGTACCTGCTGTGCAACCCGCAGAACCCCACCGGCATCGCCCACACGCGTACGGAGCTGGCCGGCGTCGCGGCCCTGGCCCGCGAGCACGGGGTACGGGTGGTGGCCGACGAGATCCACGCGCCGATCGTGCTCGACGGCGCGAGCTTCACCCCGTACCTCTCGGTCGACGGCGCCGACGACGCGTTCACGGTGATGTCGGCGTCGAAGGCGTGGAACCTCGCGGGCGCGAAGGCGGCGGTGCTGCTCGCGGGCCCGGAGGCCGCGTCTGACCTGGCGCGGATGCCCGAGGTGGTCGGCCACGGTGCGAGCCAGCTCGGCGTCGTCGCGCACACCGCGGCGCTGCGAGACGGGGGCGAGTGGCTCGACGCGGCGCTGCGTGGCCTGGTCGAGAATCGCAACCACCTCGCGAGCGAGCTCGAGGAGCGAGTGCCCGGGGTGCGGTGGAACCGTCCGGACGCCACCTACCTCGCGTGGCTCGACTGCCGTGCGCTCGGCCTGGGTGACGACCCCGCCGCGGTGATGCTGGAGCGGGCGAGGGTGGCCCTCGGGTCGGGGCTCCCGTACGGCGCGGGTGGCGAGGGGTACGTCCGGATCACGACGGCGACGTCGCGCGCGATCCTGACCGAGATCGTCGAGCGGATGGCTGCCGCGATCGGCTGAACGGGCATCCGTGCACGAGGCCCCTGTGGACATCGCGCCCCGTCCACAGTCGTCGCACGTCCCCTTCTTGGCGTCGGTGATCGCCGTCAGGATGGACACATGTTCGATGCAGGGACCTACAGTGCCTGGGCGCAGGCGTTCGAGGCAGTGAGTGCGCAGCCGACGGCCCTCGCCGACGGCGCACAGACCCGCGCCGCCCTGCGTCAGGTCCAGGCGATGGCCGATCGCATGGAGGGGCTGCGTGCGGCTTTGCTCGCGCAGCTCGACGACTCGGGTGGCTACGCCGACGAGGGCGCTTCGTCGGCGGTGGCGTGGGCGCGTCGGGAGCTTCGGCTGAGCAACCGCGTCGCTGCCACGCTGCGCGCCGCGGGGCACACCATGCGTCGCCTCCCTGCCGTGGGTGACGCGATGCTGGCCGGCGAGGTGCGTCTCGAACACGTCGCGCAGTTCACGAGCGGTCTGCGCAAGATCGACCACGCACTCTTCGCTGACGCGACCGATACCGTCCTGCTGCCCCTGGCCAAGCAGGCCGACCCGTCCGAGCTCGGGCGGGCGATCACCCGGCTTGACGAGATCGTCCATCCGGAGCGGCTCGACGCGGCGTGGCAGCGAGGCATGGATAGGCAAGACCTGCAGGTCGCCCGTGCCGGCGACGGGTTCCATGTGACCGGGTTCGTCGACCTCGATCTCGGTGCGCGGCTGAAGGCGCTGCTCACGGGAGCATCCGCGCCCCGGATCGACGCCTGTGCGGCGGACGGCGACGCGGGCGCTGCTGGTGAAGACGCCGCGCTCGCCGACCTCCGGACACCGGCGCAGCGACGCATCGACGTGCTGAGCGACCTCGTCGATGCCGCGCTGGCGCAGGGGCTCCCCGGTGCTCACCGTGCGCGTCCGCAGGTCCACGTGACCGTTGACGCCGAGTGGCTGTCAGGTCAGCCGGGCGCCGCGCCGCCGGAGCTGGACGGGGTCGGTGCGATCGGGCCCGACCTGTACGGCTTCCTTGCGTGCGGCTCCGACCACACGGCGATCCTGACCCACGGGACGACCGGCGGGCCGACTCCCTACGCCGCGGTGCTCAACGTGGGGCGCAGGCGCCGGCTCGCGACGGGCAAGCAGCGTGACGCGGTGCGGGTGCGCCAGGAGGGCCGCTGCGCCGGTCCGGGCTGTCGCCACACCTCGCTCGACCTGCACCACGTCGCCTGGTGGCATCGCGACGGCGGCCGCACCGATCTCGACAACCTTGTCGGCCTCTGCCGGCGCTGCCACGTGGCCGTGCACACCGGGAGGTTGGAGATCCGCCCCGACGGACACGGGGGCTACACGTTCTGGCGGACGCTCGGACGCTCGGACACGTGGGTCGAGGACCATGAGCGGGTCCATCGGCAGCGGCTCCGCGACTATGTGCGTGGTCTGGCTGTGCAGCCGGCTCGGACGCCCAAGCGCGCCCCGGTGGGCCCCCTCGAGCACCACCGGAACCGCCACACCATGACACCGCTGACGTGAGCGTCGACGTCAGCCGACGGTGGCAACGGCAAGAGAGACGACGGCGAGGAGCGGGATCGTTCCCTGTGCGACGCCAGCGCGCAGCCGCTGCGGCGAGCGCGCGACCAGCACCACGGCTGCCGCGACCATCGAGCCGCACCCAGCAAAGACGAGCGCACGCCCGGCCGACGTCTGGTCGGTGCCGAGGAGCGCCAGCCCCGCGAGGGTGGTCACCGCGAGGAAGAGGTTGTAGAACCCCTGGTTGTACGCCATCTCCCGTGTCGCGGCGGCCTCGTCGGCGCTCATCTGGAACGTACGGCGGGTGCTCGGGTGCTCCCACCGCACGGACTCCATCACGAAGATCCAGATGTGGAGCGCCGCGGCCAGGGCGGCGAAGACGACGGCGAGGACGGTCATCCCTGCATGATCCGCCCTCGGCGCGCGTCAGGCCGGGATCGTGGCCGTGTCGATGACGAACCGATAGCGCACGTCGGAGGCCACGACCCGGTCGTACGCCTTGTCGACGTCGTCGGCGGTGATGGTCTCGATCTCGGCGCCGATCCCGTGCTTGGCGCAGAAGTCGAGCATCTCCTGCGTCTCGCGGATGCCGCCGATGTTGGAGCCGGTCAGGCTGCGACGGCCTTCGATGAGGGAGAAGGCGGCGAACTGCTGCTTGTTCTCCGGCGCGCCGACGAACACCATCGTGCCGTCGAGCGCGAGCGTACGGAGGTAGGCGTCGACCGGGAGGTCGGCCGAGACCGTGTTGATGATGAGGTCGAACGACCCGCGCAGGCGGCGCAGCGTGTCGCGATCGCCGGTCTCGTAGTGGTCGGCACCGAACCGCAGGCCGTCCTCCTTCTTCGACAGCGTGTGGCTGAGCACGGTGACCTCGGCGCCGAGCGCGTGCGCGATCTTGACGGCGAGGTGTCCTAGCCCGCCCATGCCGACGACGGCGACCTTGACGCCCGGGCCGGCACCCCAGTGCTTGAGCGGCGAGTACGTCGTGATGCCGGCGCACAGCAGGGGAGCGGCGACGTCGAGCGAGATGCCCTCGGGGATGCCGAGCACGTAGTTCTCGTCGACCACGATCTGCGTCGAGTAGCCGCCGTACGTGGGGGAGCCGTCGGCGTACCGGCCGTTGTACGTCGCCACGTTGCCGCGCTCACAGAACTGCTCCTCGCCCGCGACGCAGTTCGTGCACTCGCGGCAGGAGTCGATGAAGCAGCCGACGCCGACACGGTCTCCGACGGTGTGCTTGGTGACGCCATCGCCGACCGCGCGCACGACCCCCGCGATCTCGTGGCCGGGCACCATCGGGAAGATCGACGCGCCCCACTCCTCGCGCGCCTGGTGGATGTCGGAGTGGCAGATGCCCGCATACGCGATGTCGAGGAGCACGTCGTGCTCACCGAGCTCACGCCGCTCGACCGTCGTGCGCGCGAACGCGGCACCAGCGGACGGGGTGGCCAGGGCGGGGACATTGATACTCATCGACACTCCTCGGGTGGCGGTCGTACGGGTTGCTTCGCAGTCTGGCATCCGACCGCGCTCGGCGGCGGCGCGCGGCGGGC
>NZ_JBHUFT010000008.1:2359962-2378815 GCF_042681565.1 Mumia zhuanghuii | reverse complement strand
GGGGGGGGCACCTCTTTGGCCCTCGGGTGCTGGCCAAGGCGCAGTACGTCACTACTCGACCAACGGGTGGGGCCAGGGGTCGGTGAGCGCGGTCTCGAGGGCGGCGTCGTCGAGGCCGGCACGGCGCAGCGCCGCGACCTCCGCGTCGTTGACGCCGAGCGGCAGGTCGCCGTTGCCGAGATCGGTGCCATAGAGGACCCGGCCGCCCGCGGCCTGGAAGCGCCGCAGGTTGTCGAGCGCGACAGCCTCCGCAGTCTGGTCGCCCGCGTGGATCGCGAGCGTCGAGATCCAGCACTGACCACCCCGTACGGCAGCGTCCACGAGCGCGTCGTCGACCCGCTCGGTCCACGGCGTATGTGCGAGGGCGTCGACACCGGTGGCGAGTGCACGCGCCGTCATCCCGACGCCCTCCACATGAGCGACGACCGGCAGCTCGTACGCGTGTGCCGCCGCGACGACCGCGGACAGCGTCCCCTCATCGAGCACGGGCCCGGAGTCGGCGTGCAGCGTCACCTTGACGACGGTCGCCCCGTACGACACCTGCTCGGCCACGGCGACGCCGGCATCACCGGGGGAGCGGACCTCGTAGACGGCGCCCTCGGGGCACCACGGCCGGTCGCTCGGGTAGCCGCCCGGCGCGGTGAGGAACGCCCCCGCGTAAGTGGCCCGCAGCCCGCCCGCCGCGGACAACGACGTCGCGAGCCCGGCCACCACCGACGGGTTCGCACCCAGGTCGACCACTCCGCCCAGGTCGCTGCGTGTGAGTGCCGCGACGTCGACGAGCTGGAGGTGGACGTGGTGGTCGACGACCCGCGGCACGCCCACCTCAGCTGCCGATCTCGGTCCGTACGGCGAAGAGCTCGGGGAAGAACGTGAGGTCGAGCGCACGCTGCAGGAACGGGATGCCGCTCGACCCGCCCGTGCCGCGCTTGTGCCCGATGATCCGCGCGACCGTGCGCAGGTGGCGGAAGCGCCACAGCTGGAAGTTCTCCTCGAGGTCGACCAGCTCTTCGCACGTCTCGTACGCCGACCAGTTCGCCTCGGTGTCGGCATAGATCGCGGTGAACACCGGCACCAGCTCAGGGGTGAACGTCCACGCCTTCGTCACGTCGCGCGTCAGCACCGCCTCGGGGATGGGGTAGCCCGCTCGTGCGAGGTAGCGCAGCAGCTCGTCGTACAGCGACGGCTCCTCCAACACGCGGCGCAGCATCGCCTGCTGCCTGGGCTCGGCGTCGAAGACCTTGAGCATCGCGGCGTTCTTGTTGCCGAGGACGAACTCGACGGCGCGGTACTGGTAGGACTGGAAGCCGCTGGCGTTGCCGAGCACCCCGCGGAACTGCGCGTACTCCGACGGGGTCAGCGTCGCCAGCACCGACCACTGCTCGGCCAGGGTCGCCTGCACGTGCTTGACGCGTGCGATCCGTTTGAGCGCGGGCCCGAGCTCGTCCGCGCGCAGGAGCCGGCAGGCGCTCTCCAGCTCGTGCAGGACCAGCTTGAGCCACAGCTCGGTCGTCTGGTGCTGAACGATGAACAGCAGCTCGTCATGGTGCTCGGGGCTGCTCACCGGACGCTGCGCGGAGAGCAGCGTGTCGAGGTCGAGATAGCCCCCGTACGTCATCCGGTCGCGGAAGTCGGTGACGACGCCGGCCTCGACGGTGCGGGTGTTGTCGTGCACCCCGTCGGGTGTCTCTCGCGAACTGTCTTGGGAACTCACCTCGCCACCGTATGCGATGTGAAGCAGTGCGCGAGCGGGCAATGCCGAGGTGCGCTAACTTAGGCAAGCCAAACCTAATTAAGCGCGTCTCCCGCGCCGCCTGGAACGACATCCGTACCGAGAGCCAGAGGAGCCCGCATGACCTCGTCGCTGCTGACGAACGCCACCTCCGCACGCTACGCCGACACCCTTCACGCCGTCGTCGACCGACTGGCCGCGCGTGTCGCCGAACGATCCGCCCCCTTCTCCGGGGAACCCCGCGAGACGCTCGAGGGCCTCGTCGCCGCCGTCGACCTGGACGCCCCACCGGTCGGCGACACCGCCGCACTGCGCGAGATCGACGAGATGTTCGTCGACAATGCGGTCTGGTTCCACCATCCGGCGTACGCCGCACACCTGAACTGCCCGGTCGCCGTCCCCGCCATCGCGGCGGAGGCGGTCCTCGCCGCTGTGAACACGTCGGTCGACACGTACGACCAGTCGACCGTCGGGACCTTCATGGAGCGCCACCTCATCGCGTGGACTGCGCGCCGCATCGGCTATGCGCACGGCAGCGGCGTGTTCACCTCCGGGGGGACCCAGTCGAACCTGCACGCGCTCTTCCTCGCTCGTGAGGGAGCGCTGGCCGTGCACGGCACCGGCCTCCTCACCGGGGCCGACCGCGCCGCGCTCCAGCAGCGGATGCTCGTCGTCGCCACCGACACCAGCCACTTCAGTGTCCAGAAGTCGGCGCTGCTGCTCGGTCTCGGCGAGGACGCCGTCGTCGCGGTCCCCACCGACGCCGACGGCCGGATGGATCCCGCCGCGCTGCGGATGACGCTCGACGTCATCGAGCGCGCCGGCCAGATCCCGATGGCCGTCGTCGCCACGGCGGGGACGACCGACCGCGGGTGCATCGATCCGCTCGACGCGATCGCCGGCGTCTGCGAGTCCTACGGCGCGTGGCTGCACGTCGACGCCGCGTACGGAGGAGGCCTGCTCGTCTCGCCCACGCGCCGTGACCTGCTGTCCGGGATCGAGCGCGCCCGCTCGGTGACGGTCGACTTCCACAAGACCTTCTTCCAGCCGGTCTCGTCCAGCGCGATCGTCGTCCGCGAGCGGGCCGACCTCACCAGGTCCGGATGGCACGCCGACTACCTCAACCCCGAGGGCGCCGAGGAGCCGAACCAGGTCGACACGTCCCTGCAGACGACACGGCGCTTCGACGCGCTCAAGCTCTGGGCGACGCTGCGTGCGCTCGGGGCGGACGGTGTGGGCGCGATGTTCGACCGCGTGCTCGACCTGGCCGCCGACGTCCATCGGGTCGTCGAGGCGGACCCCGACCTCCGGCTCCTCGCCCGGACCGACCTGAGCACGGTGCTGTTCCGCTACCAGCCGTGGGGGACGCCCGACGTCGAGGCCGACAGGCTCGTCCCGATGATCCGCTCAGCGATGCTCGCCTCCGGGCGCGCGCTGGTCGCCAAGACCGTCGTGGACGGGCGGCCGTGCCTCAAGCTCACCCTGCTGAACCCGGACGCGACCGTGGAGGACGTACGGGGTGTGCTGGACGTCGTGAAAGAAGAGGGAGAGCGCGCACGAGAGGCGTGGCGACCGCTCGATCCGCAGGGGGCGGGGGCGCGATGACGTACGACCTCGTGGGCATCGGGATCGGCCCGTTCAACCTCGGGCTCGCGTGCCTGTCCGACCCGCTTGACGACGTCGAGGCGGTGTTCCTCGACGAGTCGCCGGAGTTCCGCTGGCACCCCGGGATGATGATCGAGGGCTCGACGATCCAGGTTCCGTTCCTGGCCGACCTCGTGACGATGGCCGACCCGACCTCGCCGTACTCGTTCCTGAGCTTCCTCAAGGCGACCGGTCGGCTCTACCCGTTCTACATCCGTGAGAGCTTCTATCCGCTGCGCGCAGAGTACGACGCATACTGCCGCTGGGCCGCTGGCCAGCTCGACTCGCTGCGCTGGGGGCGGCGTGTCGAGGCCGTCGAGCACGACCCGCACGACGACACGTACGTCGTACGCGCGCGGCGTGCGGACGGCGAGACCGAGACGTACCGGGCTCGGCACGTCGTCCTCGGCACCGGCACCCGTCCGACGGTGCCGCCGGCAGCGCGCGACCTCGGCGGCCCGTGGCTGCACAGCGCCGACTACCTGAGGCATCGCGAGGCGCTGCGCGACGCGGGGAGCGTCACGATCGTCGGGAGCGGGCAGTCCGCGGCTGAGATCTACCGCGACCTGCTCGAGGACACCCGCGCCGAGACGTACCGGCTCGACTGGATCACGCGCTCGCCGCGCTTCTTCCCGATGGAGTACACCAAGCTCACGCTCGAGATGACGTCGCCGGAGTACACCGACCACTTCCACGGGCTGCCGCTGGAGCTGCGCGAGCTCCTCGGCCGCGAGCAGCGCGGGCTCTACAAGGGCATCAGCGGCGACCTCGTCGACGACATCTACGACACGCTCTACCGCAAGAGCGTCGACGGACCCGCCCCGACGAGCCTGCTCACCGACACCGCGCTCGTCGACGCGACGTGGACCGGCGACGAGTACGTCCTGCGCCTGCGGCACGACCAGCTCGGCGAGGAGTACGAACGACGTACGGAAGCGCTCGTGCTCGCGACCGGGTACGCGGCGAGCATGCCCGGGTGCCTCGAGCCGATCCGCGACCTGCTCGCGTTCGACGAGCTCGGCAGGTTCGCTGTGAGCCGCGACTACGCCGTCGACGGCGAGCGGCGCCGGGTCTTCGTGCAGAACGGCGAGGAGCACACGCACGGGCTCACGGCTCCGGACCTCGGGTTCGGGGCATGGCGCAGCTCGACAATCCTCGCCGCCATCACCGGTCGCGACGTCTATCCGATCGAGCAGCGCATCGCCTTCCAGGAGTTCGGGCTGCCCGCCGACGCGAGCCCCGTACGGTCGCAGGGCCGCGAGGAGGCGAGGCTGCGATGACCGCGCGCACACCCTCCCTCGTCCTCGCGACGGCGGTGGGCGAGATCACGATCGACCGCGTCGTCCCCTCGCGCGACGCGGCGCTCGTCGGACGCTGGCTCGCCGACCCGCACGCCGCGTTCTGGCAGATGTCCGACCTCGACGAGGCGCAGGTGCGCCGCTACCTCGACGGCCTCGACGCCGACCCGCACCAGGACGCGTGGCTGGGCTCGGTCGAGGGGAGGCCGACCTTCTTCGCCGAGACGTACGACCCCGCGAAGGTGCTGCTCACCGACGTCCACGACGCGCAGCCGGGCGACCTCGGCATGCACGTGCTCGTGTCCGCACCGGGCGAGCACCCTCGTCGTGGCCTGACCGGGGCGGTGATGGCCAGCGTAATGCGCCTGTGCTTCGACACGCTCGGCGCCCTGCGCGTGGTGGTCGAGCCGGACGTCCGCAACGAGGCGATCGCCCGCAAGAACGCCGAGGCAGGCTTCCGCGGCCTGCGCGAGGTCCGGCTCGGCGACAAGATCGCACGGCTGTCGGTCTGCACCCGCGACGACTTCGCCCGCAGCACGCTCGCAGGAGGAGCACGATGACCCACCCCGCACCCCATCTGAACCCGCGCACGATGGCCGAGGCCCAGCGGCACCTCGTCGCCAAGGCTCTCGCGGAGTTTGCCCACGAGCGTCTGCTGGCTCCGGTCCGCGTCGACGAGGCGACCGCTGCCGACGACGTTTCCGGGACGTACGAGGTCGCGCTGGGCGACCGCACCGTCGTCTACCGCTTCCGCGCGCAGCAGCTGCGCCTTGAGCACTGGGCCATCGACGAGGCCTCGCTGACCCGTACGGTCGACGGCGTGCCGCGGATGCTCGACGCGTCCGAGCTCGTGGTCGAGCTGCAGCCGCTCCTGGAGATCCCCGACGCCCTCCTCGCGACCTACCTCGAGGAGATCGCGGCAACGCTCGCCGCCGCGGCGTACAAGATCCACCAGGGAGGGCCGTCCGCGCTCGAGCTGCTCACCGCCGATCTCCAGACGGTCGAGTCCGCGATGACCGAGGGCCACCCCGGCTTCGTCGCCAACAACGGCCGCATCGGATTCGGGCTCGACGCGTACGAGCGGTTCGCCCCGGAGGTAGGCCGCCCGTTCTCGCTGCAGTGGGTCGCTGTACGGCGTGAGGTCTCCCACCTGGCGCTCGGCGACGGGCTGGACGAGACGTCGCTGTACGAGGGGGAGCTCGACGCCGAGGAGCGCGCGCGCTTCGCCTCGCGTCTCACGGACCAGGGGCTCGACCCTGCGGCGTACCGGCTCCTGCCCGTCCACCCCTGGCAGTGGGACACGCGGCTGGCGATCACCTTCGCGCCGGACGTGGCGCGGCGTGACCTGGTGCCGCTCGGTCCGGGGGCCGACGCCTACCAGGCGCAGCAGTCGATCCGGACGATGTTCAACCTGTCGCGATCGGACCGTCACTACGTGAAGACGGCGCTCGCCATCCAGAACATGGGGTTCCTGCGCGGGCTCTCCCCGGCGTACATGCGGCATACCCCGGCGATCAACGACTGGGTCGCCGCACTGGTCGGTGCCGACCCGACACTCGCCGCATGCCAGTTCGAGGTGCTGCGCGAGCGCGCGTCGATCGGGTATACCGGCGACGTGTACCACCGCACGTCGACACCCTCGGCCCACCGCAAGATGGTTGCCGCGCTGTGGCGGGAGAGCCCAGTGCCGCGGCTCGGTGCGGACGAGCGCCTCGCGACGATGGCGTCGTTGCTCCACCGCGATCGCGACGGCCACGCCTACGCGACCGCGATGATCCGCGCGTCGGGCCTCAGTGCTGACGTGTGGGTCGCGCAGTACCTCCACGCCTACCTGCGGCCGGTCGTCCACTGCCTTCTCGCGCACGACCTCGCCTTCATGCCGCACGGCGAGAACGTCATCCTCGTGATCGCCGACCACGTGCCGCGCCGCGCGCTCATGAAGGACGTGGGGGAGGAGGTCGTGGTGCTCCGCGATCGTGACCTGCCCGAGGAGGTCTCCCGGATCCGGCAGCCGGTCGACGCCGACGAGCAGGCGCTCGCGATCTTCACCGACGTGTTCGACGGCGTCCTGCGCCACCTCGCCGGCATCCTGCACGTCGACGGCGTCCTGCCCGAGAGTCGCTTCTGGGCGCTGGTCGCCGAGTGCGTGGACCGGCACGCCGCGGAGCACCCGGGGCTCGCGCCGCGGGTGGACCTGCGTGCCGACCGGTTCGCCCACTCGTGCCTCAACCGGCTCCAGCTGCGCAACACGCTGCAGATGGTCGACCTCGCGAGCCAGTCGGACTCGCTGATCTATGCAGGCACCCTCGCGAACCCGATCGCCCGCAGCGCGGTCGCCGTGCCGGCATGACCGCGCGACTGTTCCGCGACTCGTACGGCGTGCCACACCTGCGCGCGGAGTCGATGCTCGCGCTGGCTGAAGCCCAGGGGCGGGTGACGGCTCACGACCGTGGCGGCCAGATCCAGGTCGAGCACTGGCGTACGGGGGGTCGTCTCGCCGAGCACGTCGGGGACGGCGGGGTGCCGTGGGACCGCTTCGCGCGCCAGGCCCGGCTCGCCGACACGGCCCGCACCGCGTACGAGCGGCTCGACGCGCAGGATCAGGAGTGGGTCGCGGCGTACGTCGCGGGAGTCAACGCTGTCCTCCCCGAGGCGCGGTGGCCTGACTGGGCGCCGCTCGGCATCCTGCACGTCGCCCACGTCCTCTTCTCTGATCTGCCGGCCCTGCTGTGGCGCGAGCACGTGCACCGCACGCTCGCGCGCACCCACGGTGAGGAGGTCGTCGACCTCTTCCAGGCCGATGCGGGCGGCTCGGGGAGCAACGCGTGGGCGGTGCACGGCGCACTGACCCGTACGGGGCTGCCGATCCTCGCGGGCGACCCGCACCGCGTCCTGGAGATCCCGGGCGTCTATCAACAGGTGCGGCTGGCATGTCCGGGCGTCGACGTCGTCGGGCTGGCGTTCCCCGGTGTGCCCGGCGTGGCGCACTTCGGGCACGCGGGCTCGGTCGCATGGGGCATCACGAACGCTATGGCGCACCACATCGACGTCTTCCGCGAGCGACTCCGCGGCACTCCCGACGGGGGCGTCGAGGCCTACGGGCCAGGCGGCTGGGAGCCGGCCGAGTCCGGGTGGGAGCAGGTCCTCGTCCGGGACACCGACACCGCGGTGGAGGTGCCGTGGGTCGAGACGGTGCGCGGGGTCGTCGTCGCGGAGCTCGAGGCGCTGCCCGCGAGCGGTGACGAGATGCCGGCGCTGTCTGCGCGGTTCCCGGCGCGAGCGAGCGCCGACCTCGGGATCGCCGCGATGCGTCCGCTGCTGCGTGCGCGCAGCGCCGAGGACGTGGCGACTGCGTACGAGCGCTGGATCGATCCCGTCAACCGGCTGCTGGTCGCCGATCGTGAGGGGACGGTGCTGAGCCGGACCGTCGGGCGGGTCCCCGACACGGGCGGTGCGGCGCGCCGGCTCCCGCGCGAGGGGTGGGGCGAGGGCGCGGACGACGTCTCCTGGCAGCCGGTGCCACCCGCCCGTTCGGTGGGCGACCGCGCCGTCGACGCGAACGAGCGACCCGACGACCCTGCCCTCGCACTCGGCTACGCCTACGCCCCGCCGTACCGTGCAGCGCGGATCCGTGCCCGCCTCGCCGATCTCGCGGGCGAGCAGGTCGGGGTCGACGACATGGCCGAGATCCACGGTGACACCGTCTCGCTCGGCGCCGACGCGCTGCTTCGTCATCTGCCCGACGCCGCCGACGAGGCCCTCAGTCCTGCCGCACAGGACCTCGTCAGCCGCTTGCAGCGATGGGACCGCCAGATGCTCGCCGACAGCGCCGAGGCGGGCGCGTACGCCGCGTGGCGCGCAGCGCTCGTCCGTCGGATCGCTGCCCTCCCCGTCCTCGCACCGTTGCACGAGCCCCACGGCATGGGCGCGGTTTATGCGCCGTGGATGGACGTCCGTGCCCGCGTCGGTGAGGGGCTGCACGCCCTGCTGGACGGTCGTGGCGCAGCGGCGACGCTCGGGATCGACACCGCCTCGCTCGTCCGCGGTGCGCTGGAGGAGGTCGCGTCGGTCCGTGCGCCTAGCACCTGGGGCGACACCCATCTGCTGGACCCGGTGCGGGTGCTCGACGGAGTGCCGGGCGCGACCTTCGCCGCCCTCGAACGGACGGGCCTGTCGGGCGACGGCGACACCGTCCGCGCCACGGCGAGCACCCCTGGCGTGAGCGACGTCTGCTGGCGTGGTTCGGTGGCGCGCTGGATCTGGGACCTCTCGGACCGCGATGCGAGCCGGTGGGGAGTCCCGTTCGGCGCGGCCGGCGATGCGGACAGCCCCCACGCCACCGATCAGCTCGCGACCTGGCTGGCGGCTGGGTCGAGCCCGGTCGTCACCGCCTGGGACGCACTCGTCGAGGAGGACCTGCTGTGAGCACGACCGCGGACGACCGCCTGATCACCGGCACACGGGGAGAGGTCCTGCGTACCGACGTCGTCGACGGGTTCGGGACCGTCACGGTCCGCGTCCTCGATCCCGAGGGCGACCTCACGACGATCCACCCGTGGATGACCGCGCCACGCGCGCGCTTCTGGGGACTGCAGGGGCTGACCGCGCAGGAGCTCTGCGACCTCTACGCGTACGTCGACGGACTCACGACGCACCACGCGTTCCTGGTATGCCGCGACGACGTGCCGTTCATGCTGCTCCAGACCTATCTGCCCGAGCACGACCCGGTGGGGGAGTGTTACGAGCCGGAGCCAGGCGACGTCGGGATGCACTTCTTCCTCGGCGAGCACGTCGCGACGCGCGAGGAGCAGTGGGCGATCCTGCTGCGAACATTCGTGGGGTTCGTGCTCGGACCGCCGAGTGCCCGCAGGATCGTGGTCGAGCCGGACGTGCGCAACGCGCGCTCGCTCGCCGTCCTGGAGATGCTCGGCTTCGAGCGCGGACGGCAGATCACGCTGCCGGACAAGACCGCCCAGCTGGCGTTCCTCGACCGCGTCCGCGCAGAGACGACGCTGAATCGGATGTGTGCGAACCTGCCACGGACCGGCGTCCACGACTAGGATCACGACCGCGGAACGATGGCGGCGCGTGATAGCGCCTCCCGACGACAAGGGGAGTGCGCATGGGCGGTGACTCGCTCGATCAGGTCGTGTTCTGGGCGGTGGTGGTGGCGAGGCTGCTCGTCCCGCTCCTCGTCTTCAAGTACCCGCTCCCGGCGATCGTCGCGTGCATGCTGCTCGACGGTGTCGACCAGACGATCTTCCAGACCTTCACGTCGCTCGACCTCTCGCACTACCAGAGCTACGACAAGGCGCTGGACATCTACTACCTCGCGCTCGCGTACGTCGCGACGATGCGCAACTGGACGAGCCGGCCGGCGTTCGAGGTCGCGCGGTTCCTGTTCTTCTACCGCCTGGTCGGCACCACGATCTTCGAGCTGACGGGCGGGACGCACCGCTGGCTGCTGCTGATCTTCCCCAACACCTTCGAGTACTTCTTCATCTTCTACGAGATCGTCCGTACGCGATGGGATCCGAAGCGCTTCTCGCTGCGGTGGTGGATCGCGGCGGCGGCGGTGATCTGGATCGTCATCAAGATTCCGCAGGAGGCGTGGATCCACGTCCTCAAGCTCGATCTCACCGACACGATGCGCGACGTCCCGTGGTTCACTCCGGCGCTGGTGCTGGCGGTCCTCGCACTGGCCGCGGTGTTCTGGTTCGTCGTACGCCCGCGCCTCGCTCCGCCCGACCACGCCTGGCAGTTCGCCGCCGGTCCGCTCCCGCACGCGATCGACGACGAACGCGAGCGCGCGGCCCTGCGGGTCGCCCGTGGCAGGGTCCTCGACAGCTGGTTGCTGGAGAAGATCGTCATCGTCGCGCTCGTCAGTATGATCATCGCGAACATCGTCCCGAGCGTGACCGCGACGCCGGTGGAGATCGCGGTCAGCTGTGGAGTGCTGATCGTGGTGAACTCCTTCATCGGCCTGTGGACCGCGCGCCGCGGCGGCGGTCTTCAGTCGGTCGCGGCGGCGTTCTTCGTCCTCTCCGCGGTCAACATCGGTCTCGTCGTCGCGGCGAGCACCTTCGTCCCCACTCGTGAACGCTTCTTCCTGACAGCAGGCTTCTTCTTCGTGTTCCTCCTGACACTGATCGTCACCCTCTACGACCGCTACCGGCCGGTGCTCGACGTCCGCACCGGCATCATCCGCACTGATGTGGTGCGCCGCGGCCAGATCGAGGCAGGCTCGTGAGCACGTCGACGATGGGTCTGGCGGGTCCGCGCGGGGTGCTCGTCCTCGTCACGGGTGGCACGGC
The DNA here is from genome assembly GCF_042681565.1 of Mumia zhuanghuii. NCBI lineage: Bacteria > Bacillati > Actinomycetota > Actinomycetes > Propionibacteriales > Nocardioidaceae > Mumia > Mumia zhuanghuii. Next base: position 2,367,827 of record NZ_JBHUFT010000008.1, on the reverse strand, counting down.
AACCATGGGCGGCGGCGCCGACGGCTTGGCGGTGACGGCCGAGGGAGTCGACGGCCTGCGGGCGATCGTGGATGCCTGGTCGGTCGCGCGCCAGGTACGCGCTGACGTCGTGCTCGACCATCCGTTGCGTGACAGCGCTGAGATGGGGCCCGCCGACTGGACGCGTTGGCACCGCCAGATCCGCGCCGCGCTGCCGTCGGTGGCCGGCGTGGTCGTCGTCCACGGCACCGACAGCATGGCGTTCAGCGGGGCTGCCCTCGCCCTCGCGCTCGCTGACGCGCCGCGCCCGGTCGTGCTCACCGGCGCCCAGCGGGGTCCGTCCGAGCCCGGCAGCGACGTGGCCGACAACCTCCGCCTCGCGCTCGACACCGTCCAGGCAGGTCGTGGTGGCGTGTCGTTGGCCTTCGCCGGACAGGTGCGTGCGGCGGCGACCCTCTGGAAGCAGTCCACCACCGACCTCGACGGGCTCGCGGGCGTGCTCGGGACGAGCCGTCGGCTGTCGCTCTATCTCCCGCTGGGTGGGTTCCACGGCTACGACGAGGACCGGTTCGTCGCCCTCGCGACCGTCAGTCTCGAGCAGTGGCACGACCAGCTCATGTGGTCACGCCAGCCGTCCGGTGTCGTGCTGCGTGTCTTCGGCGGGGGGACGGCGCCGGCCGACAAGGTCGCGTTCGAGCGCCTCGCGGCGCTGCGCGAGGCAAAGATCCCCGTCGTCGCGGTCAGCCAGACACCGGCGGCTGCGGTCGACCTGCGCCGCTACGCCGCGGGCCGCGGGCTCTTGGAGCAGGGGGTGGTGAGCTGTGGCTGCATGACGACGGAGGCTGCGTTCGCCAAGCTCCACTACCTCATCGCGAGCGGCCTGTCGTACGAGGAGATCCGAAGCCTGCTGGCCGTCGACCTCGTGGGTGAAGGTCGTACTCGACGCTGACGACCCGTCTGGACCCTCCTGTCTGATTACGTCCGTTTGCAACCTCACTGTCCCTGACCCTCGCGTGGGGGGACGCTGGTTGATGGTGCGCTCGCCCCGGGAGTCGCCACGCCGACGCACGATGTGCCGGCGTTCTCGGGAACTCACCACGCGAGGAGAACACCATGGCAACCACCATCGGGCAGGAGACCTCCACCGCTGAGGAGCCACCTCCGCCGCCCGCACCCGAGCCCACGACGCCGACGAAGCCGATCCATCACGGGACGCCTCAGCGCGGCGTCGACGTGATCCCGTCGTCGTCGTTCAAGACTGGTCGGTTCGGCCGCATGTTCCGCCACCTGCCGGTCTTCGCGCACACCGCCGACGACATGACGGCACTGGCTCTGCGGATGGTCGAACCGGCCGGGCCGCCGCCCGAGAACCCCGACATCCCGTCCGGCTACACCTACTTCGGGCAGTTCGTCGACCACGACGTCACGTTCGACCCGGTGTCGAGCCTTCGGCGCCAGAACGACCCGGACGCTCTCCACAACTTCCGTACCCCGAGGTTCGACCTCGACTCGTTGTACGGCCGGGGGCCCGCCGACCAGCCGTACCTGTACGACGACTCCGGACCCGTCACCAAGATGCGCCTCGGCGAGGACGTCGGCGTCGTCCCAGGCGAGACCAGCGGCGCCGGCCCGGATCTGCCGCGGAACGAGCCGCGTCAGCGCGCCGGCGAGGAGGTCTTCTTCGGTCGCGCCCTGACCGGAGACCCGCGCAACGACGAGAACCTCCTCGTGTCCCAGCTCCACCTGACCATGCTGCAGTTCCACAACCGGGTCGCCGACGTCGTGGGGTCGACCACGCCCCTGACCGGGGACGACGCGTTCAAGGAGACCCAGCGGCTCGTCCGTTGGCACTACCAGTGGGTCGTCGTGCACGACTTCCTGCGCCGCATCGTCGGCCAGGCGGTCATCGACGACATCCTGCGCACCGAGACCTACGTCGCCGACCCGAACGGTTCGACGATCGCGCTTATACGCCCGTCGTTCCAGTTCTACCGGCCGGCCAACACCGCGTACATTCCTGTGGAGTTCGCGGTCGCGGCGTACCGGTTCGGGCACTCGATGATCCGGGGCCGCTACGACATCAACGATTTCGTCAAGAACGCGCGAGGCGACCAGGGGCCGATCCCGATCTTCGGGCCGGAGCTGCCGCCGGACGAGCTGTCGAACCTCAACGGCTTCCGGCGACTGCCTCCCCAGTGGGCGGTCGAGTGGAAGTTCCTGGTCGACATGCCGGGCGCCGACACCCCGCCCCAGCCGTCGCTGCCCATCGACACGAAGCTGGCCAGGCCGTTGGCCGATCTTCCGCTGTCGGTGGCGGCGCACCCGCCGCACGCGCTCGCCGAGCGCAACCTCCAGCGGGGTGTCGCGCTCGGGCTGCCGGCAGGCAACACGGTGGCCCGGGCGATGGGCATCGACCCGCTCGATGCCGACACGTTGGGCATCGGTGACCTCAGCGAGGACCTGAGGATGCACCCGCCGCTATGGTTCTACATCCTCAAGGAGGCCGAGGTGCTGGCCGCGGGCAAGACGCTCGGGCCCGTCGGCGGGCGGATCGTCGCCGAGGTTCTGCTCGGGATGCTCAACGAGGACCCTCTCTCGTACCTCAGCGTCGAGCCCAACTGGAAGCCGCAGGCGCCGATGGCTCGCGACGACGGCACGTTCGACCTCCCGCAGCTGCTCCGTTTCGCGAAGGAGGCGTGAGGCCGCCGGGAGTCAGCTGCCGAAGCTGCGCGGCTGGAACTCGGGCTGCTCCTTCTTGGCGTTCGCCGCGCGGGCGATCGCGGTGTTCCTCGCGAAGAGCATCGCGAGCTGCAGGCGTCGCTCGACCGCGAAGGCGCGCCGCGGCGAGGCGTGGCGCGTGCGGTTGAGCAGCGCCTTGGAGGCGGCGACGGAGTCGGGGGAGCGGGCGATGAGCGCCTCGACCAGCTCGCGCGCGGGCACCTCGGGGTCGTCCGCGACGCCGCTGGCGAGCCCCAGCGCGTGGGCGGTCGTCCCGTCGACGACCTCACCGGTCATCGTCAGGCGGCGCGCGACGTCGCCGCCGACGAGCTCGCGGAAGCTGACGGTGCCGCTCATGTCCGGTACGAGGCCCCACTTCGCCTCGAGCACCGACCAGCGCGCGTCAGGCGTGGTGAACCGGAAGTCGGCCGCGGTGGCGAGCTGGAGGCCCGCGCCGTAGCAGTGGCCGTGGACCACAGCGACGACCGGCACCGGCAGCTCGCGCCACACCCATAGGCCACGCTGGAAGAGGTTCTGACCGCGCAGCGGGTTAGGGACGAACGAGCGCACGATGGTCGCCGGGCTGCTCATCACCGAGGCGAAGTCGAGGCCGGCGCAGAACGCGTCGCCCTCGCCGCGCAGCACGACGGCGCGGACGGTGCGGTCCTCGCGGACACGGCGGGCGGTCGCGACGAGCTCGCGCAACATCGTGATGTCGACGCCGTTGAGCTTCTCGGGGCGGTTGAGCGTGACGTGCGCGATGGCGTCGTCGACGGCGAGCAGGACGCGTGGCTCTGTCATGGTGGCCATGTTACTTGCCGGTAGGTGCCTACGGTGGCGGGTATGGCGAGCCCGCCGGTCCACGTCGGCATCTCGGGATGGAGCTATGCCCGGTGGCACGGCGACTACTATCCGGACGACCTGCCGCGGCGCGACGAGCTCGGCTATGTGGCGTCGCGCCTGGCCACGGTCGAGGTCAACGCGAGCTTCTACCGGCTGCAGCGGCCGACGACGTACGAGCGGTGGTACGACACGACGCCGGACGGTTTCCGCTTCGCGGTCAAGGGCAGCCGGTTTCTCACGCACCAGCGCAGGCTCCGCGAGCCCGAGCAGCCGCTGGCGACCTTCATGGCCTCGGGGGTCCTTGCGCTACGCGAGAAGCTCGGCCCGTTCCTCTGGCAGCTCCCGGCGGAGGGGGCACCGACGCCCGAGCGCCTTGACGCGTTCTGCGCGATGCTGCCTCGTTCGTACGGGGCACGCCTGCCGCTGACGCACGCCGTCGAGGTCCGCAGCGCCCAGGCGATCGACGAGGTCACGGAAATCCTTCGCAGCCACAGAATCGCCCTCGTCGTCTCTGATGGCGCGGGCGCGTGGCCGCTGTTCGAGCGGGCGACGGCGGACTTTGCGTACGTCCGCCTGCACGGCCACACGCAGCTCTACCACGGCGGCTACTCCGACCATCGCCTCCGCCGCTGGGCTGAGCGGATCCGCGGGTGGGACGTCGAGACGTGGGTGTACTTCGACAACGACGCCGACGGCCGGGCCCCGTACGACGCTGAGCGGCTGGCCCGACGGCTACGTTGAGCCGCCGATCCGGGGTCTGCGCCGGTCTCGGAACGGTACGGTGTGTCGCGCCCACCCCTCCAGGAGGCCCTCGTGCGCCCTCGCCGCGTCGCCGTCGCGCTCTGCGTGCTGCTTGCCGCCGTCGCGACGCTCGCGGGCTGCAGCAGCGAGGCGCCGGAGACCGTCCAGCTCGGGGGCGGCTCGGCCTCGGCGCCCTCCGCGGGGACGGTCGAGCGGCCATGGGGAACCGTGACGACCTTCCCCGAGCTCGAGAAGGCGCAGATCCCCGAGCGCCCCGACATGACGTTCGCGGCCGAGATGGTGCTGCACCACGATCAGGCTGTCGAGCTGAGCCGCAACGTGCTCGCTCACGACGGGATCGACGAGCGCGTCGCGGCGGCCGCGCGGTTCATCGCGCAGGACCAGCGCAACGAGATCACCACGATGACCGCGTGGATCGACGCCTGGGTGGCCTCGCTGCCTGAGCTCGCTCAGGGCCACCACGTCCACGACGCTGCCAGCATGCCCGGCATGGTGCCCGAGGCGAGAGTCGACGCGCTGCGCGGCCTCCCGACGGCCGAGGCTCAGATGTCGTTCCTCGCGCTGATGATCGCGCACCACGAAGGAGCGGTCGCGATGTCGAAGGGCTACCTGGGCAACGACCACAACTCCTTCACGAAGAGCATCGCCCAACACATCATCCGCGAGCAGACGGTCGAGATCGACTACCTGCGCCGACTCGCGGACGGGCTCTGAGGCGTCACGACTCAACCTCCTCGCCGCGGGCGTCCGCTGCCCGCGCCAGGTCTCGTACCCGTCGCCCAAGGGCGAACCCGGTGACGTCGGGGCACTGGACGAGGTGCTCGAGCAGCCGGTACGTGGTGGCACGCGGCATCTCCAGGGAGTCCACGAGCTGCCGCGCGGTCACCCCGAGCCCCTCGGCCCGCAAGGGCTCACCGTGCGCTGCACTCTTTCGCGCTCGTGTCCCTCGTGTGACGTGTCGGGGCGCGTTGGCGACGAGCCGAGCGCACGTCCGTGCGTTGGTGCCCTGGCGTCCACGTGCCCGTCGCGGGTGGACGCTCAGGCGCCGACGACCGCCGTCAACGCGTCGATGCCCTGGTCGAGCTCGGACTCGGTCACGACGAGGGTCGGCGCGATGCGCAGCGTGCGCCCGTGCGTCTCCTTGCAGAGCACACCGTGCTGCACGAGCGCGACCGCTGCCTCCCGCCCGGTCAGCCCGCCGGGGGAGAGGTCGATCCCCGCCCATAACCCACGCCCCCGTACGCCGTCCACGCCGTGGCCGACGAGCGCATCGAGCCGTGCGTGGAGGTGCTTGCCGAGCACCCGAGACCGCTCCTGGAACTCACCCGTCCGCAGCAACCCCACGACCGCACGCCCGACGGCGCACGCGAGCGGGTTCCCGCCGAACGTCGAGCCGTGCTGCCCCGGCCGCAGCACGCCCAGCACGTCCGCCCGTCCCACCACGGCCGACACGGGCACGATCCCGCCGCCGAGCGCCTTCCCGAGCGTCGAGAGGTCGGCCGTCACACCCTCGTGTTCGAGCGCGAGCACCGTACCGGTCCGTGCGAGCCCCGACTGGATCTCGTCGGCGACCAGCAGACACCCTGCGTCGTCGGCGATCCTCCGTGCGGCGGCCAGATAGCCCACCGGCGGCACGATCACCCCTGCCTCACCCTGGATCGGCTCCAGCAGGATCGCCGCGGTTCGCTCGTCGACGGCCTCGGCGAGCGCGTCGGTGTCGCCGTACGGAACCCGGACGAACCCCGGCGTGTACGGCCCGTACCCGCCGTACGCGTCCGGATCGTCCGAGAACGAGACGATCGTTGTGGTCCGCCCGTGGAAGCCGCCGCTCGCGACCACGATCGTCGCCGTCGGGTCGGGGACCCCTTTCACCTCGTACGCCCACTTGCGGGCGACCTTGATCGCCGACTCCACCGCCTCGGCGCCGGAGTTCATCGGCAGGACCATCTCCGTGCCGGTGAGCGCGGCCAGCTCCTCGCAGAAGGCACCGAGCAGGTCGTGGTGGAACGCCCGCGACGTCAAAGTCACCCGCCCCAGCTGCTCGACGGCGGCCGCGACAAGCGCCGGATGGCGGTGCCCGAAGTTGAGAGCCGAGTAGCCCGCGAGGAAGTCCAGGTAGGACCGGCCGTCGACGTCGGTGACCCACGCGCCGGACGCTTCGTGGATGACCACGGGCAGCGGGTGGTAGTTGTGCGTGGTCCACCGTTCGTCGAGCGCGACCAGGTCGGCGGATGTGGAGTGGGTCATACCCCAGGCTAGGCGCCCGGCGATCTGGTGCACAGTTCCTGATCGGTGAACTAGGCTGACGCGCGTGAGCACTACCACGCCCGCCACGTCACGCCGCCCCTGGCGTGCCGTCCGCGCGGGGGTGGCTGCGTCCCTGAGCGTCTGCGTGGCGCTCCTCGGCCACCTCGCCGGTGGGGGAGCGGCTCCCGGTGGTGCGGCGATCGCCTTCACCGTCGTGGCGGCGGCGCTCCTCGCGCACCGGCTCGCGGCGCACCGTTGGACCGTGCGTACGCTGACGGCGCTCGTCGTCGGCGTCCAGGGCGGGGTGCACCTGTGGTGCGCGCTGGCCGCGCCGCCCGAGCAGGGCGCTGCCACGGTCTCCGCAGGTGCGATGCTCCTCGGGCACGCCCTCGCCACGGTCGCGACCGTGGCGCTGCTGCGACACGGCGAAAGGGCGCTGTGGTCGCTGACCGACCTGCTCGTGAGCAGGCCAGTGCGCCGGCTCGCGTACGCGGTGCGTACGTTGCCGGCCCGCCTCGCCGTCGACGTCGCTCCGGCGGTGACCGGTGCCCCGGCCGTACGCCTCCACCATCTCCTGCTGGGTGCCGCGCTGTGGCGCCGTGGTCCGCCCGCACGCGCTTGACGGCTGTGCACACGACCCCCTGAGCAGAGAGACACCTCCTCACATGAACAAGCTCGTCCTGCCCTCCGGCATGCTCGCCGGAGCCGCAGCTCTCGTCCTCGCCACTGCCGCACCCGCGTCCGCGCACGTCGGCGTTGACGCCCCTGACGCGGCGAAGGGTGGCTGGGCGACCCTCTCGTTCCGCGTCCCGACCGAGTCCGACACCGCCAGCACGACCGCCCTGACCGTCACGTTCCCCGAGGGCGCCGACTTCGAGTACGTCGCCACCAAGACCAAGCCCGGGTGGACCGTCAGCAAGGTGGAGGGCACCTCCGTCACCTGGACCGCCGAGAAGGGGACCGGCATCGCGCCGGGCGAGTTCGACGTGTTCGACCTCCGGGTCGGGCCGCTGCCGACCGACGTCGACACCCTCACCTTCCCGGCCACCCAGACGTACTCCGACGGCACGACGGCCGCCTGGGACCAGCCGACGCCCGAGAGCGGCGAGGAGCCCGATCGTCCTGCTCCGGTGGTGGCGCTCGCCGACGCCGAGGACGGGCACGGCGCCCACGGAGCCACGGACGCCGAGACCGACGACGACGCCGCGGAGTCCGAGGACTCCGGCGGCGTCGACGGCTGGCTCGTCGGCGGCATCGCCGTCCTGGCGCTCGCCGTCGGGGCCCTCGTGGCCAGCCTCGTCCGCAGGGGGCCACGC
>NZ_JBHUFT010000008.1:1839944-2359809 GCF_042681565.1 Mumia zhuanghuii | reverse complement strand
CGTCGGGCTGCTGGTCCTCAGCAGCCCGACGGCGGTCGGCCACGCCGTCCTCGTCTCCACGACGCCCGCGGACGGCTCCACCGTGGCGATCCTGCCGGACGAGATCGTCCTGACCTTCAACGAGCGCGTGACCACCCCGGCGTACGTCGTCGCCGAGGCGCCGGACGGCACCCAGGTCGCCTCGGGGGAGGCCCGGACGGACGGGAAGAGCGTCCGTGCGACCACCAACCCGGCCGACATCGCGGGGGAGTACCGCATCTCCTACCGCGTCGTGTCCGCCGACGGGCACCCCATCGACGGCTCGGTGTACGTCACCGTGACCGAGGGGCGTACCGTCGAGAAGACCCGCGCTGAGGACGACGAGGACACCGGTGCGGGGTTCGTGCACGAACACCGGGCCCACTTCCTGTGGGGGGCTGCCGGTGTGATCGCTGCCGCTGCGCTGCTGCTGTGGCCCCGGCGGCGCGAAGACAAGGAGGACGCGTGATGACCGCGCCGGTACGTTGGGCCGTCGGAGCGTTCCTGGCCACGTTCGCCACCCTGTACGTGGCCTTGGCGCTGGGCGCCGCGCTCCCGGCAACAGCCCCGCTCGGCATACCCGATCCGGGTGTGTTCACCGGATGGGCGCTCATGGTCTCGCGGGTGCTCTCCGACCTCGCCGGGCTGGCGACGGTCGGGTTCCTCACGACCGCGGCGTTTCTCCTCCCCTCCAGCGCCCGCGAGGTGCAGGGCCTTGCGGCGCGCTCGGTCCGCGTGGCGTCGACCACGGCGTTCGCGTGGGCAGGCGCGACCCTCGTGCTGTTCTTCTTCAGCACCTCGCAGCTCTTCGGGACGCCCCCGTCGGCGCTCTCGTGGAACCTCTTCACCGAGTACGGCACGGGTTCTGAGACGGGCCGCGCGCAGCTCGCGCAGATTGTGATCGCCCTGCTCGTCGCCGTCCTCGCCCGCCGGACCTTCAGCGTCAGGGCGGCCGCGCTGCTGCTCGGGCTCGCCCTCGGCGGGTTCGTTCCGCAGGCGATGTCGGGCCACTCCGCGGGCGCAGGCGCGCACGACCTCGCGATCGTGAGCATGTTGCTCCACCTCGTGGGCGCGGCGCTGTGGGTCGGCGGACTCGCCGGCCTCGCGTGGGTCGCGCTCATGGGAAGCCGTCGCCTTCCTGCAGCCGTCACGCGGTTCTCCACCCTCGCGGTGTGGTGCGTGGCGATCCTCGCCGTCTCCGGCGTCGTCAACGCCGCGACCCGCATCCAGGGCCTGTCCGACCTCGACTCCCGTTATGCCCTGCTGATCGGTCTCAAGGTCCTCGCCCTGGTCGTCCTCGCCGGTCTCGGCCTCGTCCACCGCCGCCGTACGGTCACCTCGCTCGAGCAAGCCGACGGCCTGTCGGACGACGCGGCGGTCCGCGGCCCGGCGCGCCGCCTCTTCCTGCGCATCGCCGCGGTCGAGCTGATCGTCATGGGCATGACCGTGGCCGTGGCAGTGGCGCTCTCGCGCACCCCGACGCCACGCCCGGACGACCTGTACGACACCACCGTCAACGCGATCCTCGGCGGCCCGCTGCCGCCGGATCCGACGCTGTGGCGCCTGCTCTGGGGATTCACACCGAACGGCGTCGGTCTCGCCGTCGTCGGGCTCTGCCTCGCGCTCTACGTCAAGGGCCTGCTGGTGATGCACCGTCGCGGCGACCGTTGGCCGGTCGGCCGCACGATCTCGTGGATGGCGGGCCTCGTGATGGTCGCGTGGGCGACCTTCGGCGGGCTCGGCGTCTACTCGCACGTGCTCTTCAGCGCGCACATGGTCTCGCACATGATGCTCAGCATGGTCGCGCCGATCCTGCTGATCCTTGGTGCTCCGGTGACGCTCGCCCTGCGCACGCTCCCGGGCCCGCGCGGCAAGGGCGACGTGTCACCGCGCCAGATGCTGGTCTCGCTGCTGCACTCCCGCTTCGTCAGCGTCGTGACACACCCGCTGTTCGCGACGGCGATCTTCGTCGGCAGCCTGTACGGGCTCTACTTCACGCCGATCTTCGAGACCGCGATGGAGAGCCACGTCGGGCACGGCCTGATGGAGCTGCACTTCCTCGCGGCCGGCTCACTCTTCTACTACGTCATCATCGGCATCGATCCGTCGCCACGTCGGATCGCCCCGCTGTGGCGCTTCGTGATCCTGCTCGTCACGATCCCGTTCCACGCGTTCTTCTCGATCACGCTCATGGCGATGACCAGCGTCATCGCCAGCGGGTACTACAACCAGCTCGAGCGGCCGTACGCGACCGACCTGCTGTCCGACCAATACCTCGGCGGCGGGATCGCGTGGGCCATGGGCGAGGTGCCGCTGGTGCTCGTGATGGGGGCGCTGTTCGTGCAGTGGTTCCGATCTGACTCACGCGACGCCGTACGGCACGACCGCAACGCGAGCAAGAACGACGGCGCCGAGCTCGCGGCATACAACGCCTATCTCGCCGGACTGGCCGGGCGCCCGTCGCCTCAGAAGAAGGCGCCGCAGAAGCCTGCACCCGACAAGCCCGTCCCCGAAGCCCACGAAGCCCGGCCGGAGTCGTCCGACCGGGCTCCGCGTGGCTAGCCCTTCACGACGTAGCGGGGCTACGGCGTGTAGAGCGTCGTCGTGTTCGTGCGCGCGCCCTCGAAGCGCGCCTGCACGTCCGCCCAGTTGACGAGGTGCCACCAGGCCTTGACGTAGTCGGCCTTCACGTTCTGGTACTGCAGGTAGAACGCGTGCTCCCACATGTCGAGCATGAGGAGCGGGACCAGCCCGACCGGCAGGTTGCCCTGGTGGTCGTACAGCTGGCAGATGATCGGCCGCTGGCCGAGCGTCTCCCACGCGAGGATCGACCAGCCCGAGCCCTGGATGCCGAGGGCACTGGCCTCGAACTGCGCGCGGAACTTGTCGAACGACCCGAAGTAGTTGTCGATCGCCGCCGCCAGCTCGCCCACCGGCTTGTCGCCGCCTTCGGGCGACATGTTCGGCCAGAACACCGAGTGGTTCACGTGCCCGGCGAGGTTGAACGCAAGGTTCTTCTCGAGCAGGTTGACCGTCCCGAGCGAGTCCTTGTCGCGCGCCTCGGCCATCTGCTCCAGTGCCGTGTTGGCACCGTTGACGTAGGCGAGGTGGTGCTTGCTGTGGTGCAGCTCCATGATCTTGCCGGAGATGTACGGCTCGAGAGCTCCGTAGTCGTACGGCAGATCGGGCAGGGTGTACTCAGCCACGTGTCCTCCATCGATTCTCTTGAGTTGTCCTCACAGTCTCTCAGCCCAGACACCGGTGCAAGCGAGGGGTTCACCAGGCGACCCCCGGGTGTGCGTGGGCGAGCAGTTAGTCTTGTGACCGCCGACCTTGTCGCACCTGCCTGCTGACGAAGAACCCGAAGGAAACCAGTGACCGCCGCCACGAACGCTTCGAGCGCCGAGCGCGTCCTGACCATCCCCAATGCGCTGAGCTTCGTCCGCCTGCTCGGGGTGCCCCTGTTCCTGTGGCTGGTCCTCGGCCCGGAGGCCGACGTGCTGGCGCTCGTCGTGCTGGTCGTCTCCGGCTTCACCGACTATCTCGACGGCTATCTCGCCCGCCGGCTCGGCCAGATGTCCAAGGTCGGGGCGCTGCTCGACCCCATCGCCGACCGCCTCTACATCCTGGCTGTCGTCTTCGGCCTCGCGATGCGCGACATCATCCCGTGGTGGCTGGCGATCCTTCTGCCGCTGCGCGACGTCCTGCTCTTCGCGCTAGTGCCGTTCCTGCGCACCCGTGGCTACAGTTCGCTACCCGTGCACTTCCTCGGCAAGGCGGCGACGGCGGGGCTGCTGTACGCATTCCCCCTCCTGCTGCTCGGCGACGACACCGGTACGGTCGCCGGCCTCGCCAACGTGTTCGGCTGGGCGTTCGCGATCTGGGGCGTCGGCCTCTACTGGTGGGCCGGGCTCCTGTACGTCTGGCAGGTACGCCGCCTCCTGGTGACCGTGCCTCCGGTGAAGGCGCGCTGAGGAGCCATACGTGGCGGGCCGCCGAGCAGGGATGACGACAGGGTCGATATCGGGGACAGTGCCGTCAGCAGACGTGACGGGCAACTCCATGACTCTGCTCCAGAACATCACCGACCGCCCGCTCGACGACGACTACTACACGCACGCGCCGCACGAGCCGACCCGCCGGGGTCGGATCGCGGCGGTGGCAGTCGTCGCGTTCTTCGCTCTCCTGATCACGCTCGCCGTCCTCGAGACCCGCGCCGGCCGCCCGGCCGCCGAGAGCGAGCGGGCCGTGCTGATCAAGCAGATCGAGCAGCGTAAGGACGACATCGCGACCCATCAGGAGGAGGTCAGCGTGCTCACGAACGCCGTCTCACGCCTACGCCGCGAGCAGTCCGGCGCCGAGGCTCTGGCCCGTGCGAAGGAGCAGGGCGCGGTCGTGGGGACTGTGGCGGTGACCGGTCCAGCTCTGCGCGTGGTGGTCGACAGCGCCGACGACGCCGACGACAAGCCCGAGGGACGCGTGCGCGACAAGGACCTTCAGATGCTCGTCAACGGTCTGTGGCAGTCCGGTGCCGAGGCGATCGCGATCAACGGCAACCGGTTGACCTCGATGTCGTCAATCCGTGCCGCCGGAGACGGGATCACCGTCAACTACCGCTCGTTGACCAGCCCATATGTGGTGACCGCGATCGGCAGTCCGCGTACGCTTCCGGGGAACTTCATCGACACACCCGCGGCCCAGCTCTGGGCAGGTTACGAGGAGAACTTCGACATGCGCTTCGACGTGACCGAGCGTGACGAGGCGACGCTGCCCGCAGCGCCTCGACGTGCGACCACGATCCGTCACGCCAAGGTCCTGGAGGTGTCGGACAAGTGATCGCCGTCCTTGGTCTGGTCATCGGGATCGCGCTGGGCCTGCTCTTCGAGCCCAGCGTCCCCGCCGGCCTCCAGCCATACCTCCCGATCGCGGTCGTCGCTGCCCTCGACGCCGTGTTCGGCGCTATCCGCGCCTACCTCGACGGGCGCTTCGACGACAAGGTGTTCGTCGTCTCCTTCATCTCCAACGTGCTCATCGCGGCGCTCATCGTGTTCGTCGGCGACCAGCTCGGCGTTGGCTCCCAGTTGTCGACGGGTGTCATCGTGGTCCTGGGGATTCGCATCTTCTCCAACGCCGCAGCGATCCGGAGGCATCTCTTCCATGCATAGGTACAGCCCATGCATAGGTACAGCCATGCATAGGCGCAGCCATGGCTGACCGCGACCCGGCGCCCGATACCTCGAAGGCCTGGGCGCGCGTCCGTCACGCGCTCACGGGCAGGCCGTCGCGCGGCCAGTGGGTCGTCGCGGTGCTGTTCCTGCTGCTCGGGTTCGCCGCGGTGACACAGGTGCGCTCGACCAACGACGACGAGTACACCGGCATGCGACGCGACGAGCTCGTGACGCTCCTCCAGACGCTCGACGGCGCTGACGACCGTCTGACCCAGCAGCGGTCCGAGCTCGCTGCGACTCAGCGCAGCCTTCAGCAGGACTCCGAGCGCAACCAGGCGGCCGTCGAGGAGACGCGCCGCGCGGCGGACGCGCTCGCGATCCTCGCCGGCACCGTCCCGGTCGTCGGGCCCGGCGTGGTGATCACCGTGGAGGACCCGGACGAGACCGTGGGCGCCAGCACGCTGCTCAACGCGATCGAGGAGCTGCGGGACGCCGGTGCGGAGGCCATCCAAGTCAACGGCGTCGTCCGCGTAGTGGCGCAGTCGTACGTCACCGACTCCTCCAACGGCGTCGTCCGCATCGACGGTCGTGAGGTGAAGCGCCCCTTCGTGATCGAGGCGATCGGTGACTCCCATACGCTGGACCAGGCAGTGATGTTCCGAGGGGGCCTCGCCGATCAGGTGGAGGCGCTCGGAGGAGAGGTCAACGTCGAGCAGACAGACTCGCTCGAGGTGACCGCACTGGCCGAGGAACGCGAGGCCGAGTACGCTCGGCCCGCACGTTGACGACGAGGAGAGTACGCCGTGATCCCCGAAGACCTCCAGTACACCGCGGACCACGAGTGGGTACGCCTCGACGGTGATGTCGCCACGGTCGGCATCACCGACTACGCACAGGACCAGCTCGGAGACATCGTCTACCTCCAGCTCCCGGCTGCCGGTGAGGCGGTCGAGGCCGGCGCGGTCGTCGGCGAGCTCGAGTCCACGAAGTCGGTGAGCGACCTGTTCGCGCCCGTCTCCGGCGAGGTCGTGTCGGTCAACGACTCCCTCGAGGCGACGCCCGAGACGGTCAATTCGGACCCTTACGGACAGGGCTGGCTGATGACCATCCGGATCGCCGATCCGGGTGCTCTCGAGGGCCTGATGGACGCTGCCGCGTACGGAGCGTCGATCGAGTCCTGAACGGGCTCCAGCTGCTGTGGTGTGTCGGTTGACCGCCCCCCAGCAGGCACGTAGGTTCAGTGCAACAGCGTCAACCTCGAGTACCGGTTGAGAGTAGCGAAGGGGATCCCCGCAATGTCGCGCACGAACGAGGACGATCCGACACCGGACGTCCCCGAGAGCCCGTCGGAGACGACGTCCACGATCTCGCTCCCGCCGACCTCCGACCCTGATCTGGGGTCGGGCGGCGGCCTGAGCGCGGACGACGCCGCGGCGCTCGACGCGCTGCCGCCCGGGTCAGCCCTCCTGGTGGTCCAGCGTGGCCCGAGTGCGGGGTCGCGGTTCCTCCTCGACACCGACGAGGTCTCGGCGGGTCGTCACCCCGACAGCGACATCTTCCTCGATGACGTGACGGTGTCTCGTCGGCACGCGCTCTTCCGTCGGTCCGAGGGCGGCTTCACGGTGAGCGACGTCGGCAGCCTCAACGGCACCTACGTCAACCGTGACCGCATCGACGACGTGCGGCTCAACAGTCGTGACGAGGTTCAGATCGGCAAGTTCCGGCTGGTCTACTACCCGAGCGCTGCGAAGGGCTCCACGTCGTGATTGAGGCAGGCTAGCGTGACGCAGGCCGCGCCGAACGCCGCCCGGTTGAGCATCGGAGAGGTGCTCGACGAGCTTCGCGCGGACTTCCCTGACGTCTCGATCTCCAAGATCCGCTACCTCGAGACCGAGGGGCTGGTCGAGCCTGAGCGCACGCCCGCCGGCTACCGCAAGTTCTCGCGTGCCGACGTGGAGCGCCTGCACCTCGTCCTGCGGGTCCAGCGCGACACCTACTGGCCGCTCAAGGTGATCCGTCAGAAGCTCGACGACCTCGATCACGGGATCGTCGGAGCGGACGACGAGGGCGTGCTGCAGGTGCCGCGCGTGATCATGTCCTCCGACGGCCTCCCGAGCGCCGAGACGTTCACCGGTGGCCCCCACGAGATGCGCTTCCGGAGGGCTGAGCTCCTCCAGGCGTCGGGCATCGAGAGCGACCTGCTGGCCGAGGCCGAGCAGTACGGGCTCATCGCGCCTTCGCAAGAGACGTACTCGGAGTCCGACGTCGTCATCGCCAAGACGCTCGGCGACCTCGCGGGGTTTGGTCTGGGGCCGCGCCACCTGCGCGCATTCCGTACTGCAGCCGACCGCGAGGTCGGGATCGTGGAGCAGATCGTCGAGCCGCTGAGGCGCCGCCGCGACGTCGGTGCCGCTGCGAGCGCCGACGAGACCGCCCATCACGTGGCGTCTCTCTCCGTGGTGCTCCACTCGATGCTCGTCAAGAACGGACTCCGTCGTCGGGGGTAGTCTGAGACCGTGCGCGAGCTCGATGTCGTAGGCGTTCGGGTGGAGATGCCCACCAACAATCCTCTGGTGCTGCTCCGGGAGGTCTCGGGGCCGCGCTATCTACCGATCTGGATCGGCGCGGTCGAGGCGACCGCGATCGCGTTCGCGCAGCAGGGTGTCGTCCCGCCGCGTCCGTTGACGCACGACCTCCTCAAAGACGTCATCGAGGCGATGGGCGACGAGCTCGTCGAGGTTCGCATCACGGAGGTCAAGGACCACGTCTTCTACGCCGTCCTGGTGTTCGCCTCGGGCGTGGAGGTCGAGGCGCGTCCGTCGGACTCCATCGCCCTCGCCCTGCGGACCGGCACCCCGATCTACTGCGACGAGGACGTCCTGACCGAGTCCTCCGTGGGAGTGCCTGACGAGGAGGAAGCGGAGGTCGAGAAGTTCCGCGAGTTCCTCGACGAGATCACCCCCGAGGACTTCGAGGAGGGAGGGTCGTGATAGGCGCCTCATCCTTGAGTTGAGGTTGAGGGTCGCTCCGGCGAGTCGCGGCGGATGTCGTTGACCACCTCGGGGTCCGGCCCTAGTTTGAACGGGCAGATGACGGTGAGACGGAGGGCTCCGGTGGGCGGCAAGCAAGATTCGACCCCGTACGAAGGTGTCGATGCGGCACGCGCGGCGGCCGGCGACCAGGGCCTCCTGTTCGACGACGACGTGTCGGCGCTGCCAGAGGACTCGGGGTTCCGTGGTCCGACGGCGTGCAGCGCGGCCGGCATCACCTATCGACAGCTCGACTACTGGGCCCGCACGGGCCTGGTCGAGCCGTCCATCCGAGGCGCCGGCGGCTCTGGCACCCAGCGGCTGTACTCGTTCCGCGACGTGCTGCTTCTGAAGATCATCAAGCGCCTCCTCGACGCCGGCATCTCGCTGCAGCAGATCCGTTCCGCGATCCAGCACCTGCGTGAGCGAGGCACGGACGACCTGACGACGGTGACGCTCATGAGCGACGGCGTCTCGGTCTACGAGTGCCGCTCCACCGACGAGGTCATCGATCTCCTCGCCGGCGGTCAGGGCGTCTTCGGCATCGCGATCGGCGGCGTCTGGCGCGAGATCGAGGGCACCCTCTCCGAGCTCCCGAGCGAGCGCGCCGTGTCGGACGACCCGTCGGACGAGCTGGCGCAGCGTCGCCGTGGTCGGCGCGTCGGTTGAGCAAGTCACGTCGCGTCGGCTGATAGCCTGACTGGGTACGGCCGAGCACGTCACGCGGGAGAGCCCGTGCAGCGTCACGGCGCCGAAGGGGCAATTCCTCCCCGGAACCTCTCAGGCACCAGGACCGCGTGACCCAGGCACTCTGAAGCGCATCGTCGCGTGACAGAGGGGGAGGGTTGTTGACCGACCCCACCCGAGCCTGCGGGAGTTCGCGAATGAGCGACCAGTCCACGATCCCACGTCTGAGCGACCTTGCCGGCGTTGCGCCGTTCTCGAGCCGCCATATCGGCCCCGATGCGGCCGAGCAGGCACGGATGCTCGAGGCGCTCGGCTACCGCGACCTCAACGACCTCATGGCAGCCGCCGTGCCGAAGGGGATCCACCTCGGCGAGACGCTGTCGCTGCTTCCCGCCCTGTCCGAGCCGCAGGTGACCGCAGCCCTGCGCACCCTGGCGGACCAGAACAACCCTGGTGTGGCGATGATCGGCCTGGGCTACCACCCGACCGTGACGCCGCCGGTGATCCGGCGCAACGTCCTCGAGGACCCCCGCTGGTACACCGCCTACACGCCGTACCAGCCCGAGATCTCTCAGGGCCGGCTCGAGGCGCTGATCAACTTCCAGACGATGGTCGCCGACCTTGCCGGCCTACCGACCGCCAACGCGTCGCTGCTCGACGAGGGCACGGCCGCGGCCGAGGCGATGACGCTGACGCGCCGCGCCGTCCGCGGCAACGCTGACAAGCCGTTCGTCGTCGACACCGGTTGTCTCCCGCAGACGCTCGCCGTGGTCCGTACCCGCGCCGAGGCCATGGGCATCCTCTTGGTCGAGGCCGACCTCTCGCAGGGTCTGCCGGACGGTGACCTGTGCGGTGCGCTGATCGCCTACCCGCGCGAGGACGGCGCGATCGCCGACCCGAGCGAGGTCATCGCCGCGACGCACGAGCGAGGCGCACTCGCCGTCGTCGTGACCGACCCGCTCGCGCTCACGCTGCTCGCGTCCCCGGGCTCGCTCGGCGCTGACGTCGTGGTCGGATCGAGCCAGCGGTTCGGAGTGCCGATGTTCTACGGCGGCCCGCACGCCGGCTTCATCGCGGTCAAGGACGGCCTCGAGCGCCACCTCCCAGGCCGGCTGGTCGGTGTCTCCGTCGATGCCGAGGGGCGCCCGGCGTACCGGCTCGCGCTGCAGACCCGCGAGCAGCACATCCGCCGCGACCGCGCGACGTCCAACATCTGTACGGCACAGGTGCTGCTCGCTGTGGTCGCGTCGATGTACGCCGTCTACCACGGCCCCGAGGGCCTGCGGCAGATCGCGTACCGCGTCCACCGCAGCGCGGCCGTCCTCGCGGAGGGCCTGCGACAGCACGGGGTCGAGGTCGTGCACGACACGTTCTTCGACACGGTGGTCGCCCGGGTGCCCGCACGCGCCGACGACGTCGTGAGCGCCGCCCGCGCGGCAGGGATCCACCTGCGGCGCGTCGACGCCGACCACGTCGGGATCACCACGTCCGAGGTCACCACGCCGTCGCATCTTGAGACAGTGTGGGAGGCCTTCGGTGCCACGGACCTCGACCTGCCGACCGTCGAGGGCAGGGCAACCGATGCTTTGGAGGCGGCGCCGCCGCGTACCTCCTCGTACCTCACCCACGACGTCTTCAACACTCACCACTCCGAGACCGAGATGCTGCGCTACGTCACGCGGCTGGCCGACCGCGACTACGCCCTCGACCGGGGCATGATCCCGCTCGGCTCGTGCACGATGAAGCTCAACGCGACGACCGAGATGGAGCCGGTGAGCTGGCCGGACTTCGCCGATCTGCACCCGTTCGTCCCGGCCGAGGATGCCCAGGGCACGCTGCGGCTCATCAAGCAGCTCGAGGCGTGGCTCGCGGAGGTCACGGGGTACGCCGGCGTGTCCGTCCAGCCGAATGCTGGGTCGCAAGGCGAGCTTGCGGGCCTGCTCGCGATCCGGGGCTACCACCGCAGCCGTGGTGACGAGGCCCGTGACCTCTGCCTCATCCCGTCGTCCGCGCACGGCACCAACGCTGCGTCGGCCGTGATGGCGGGCATGCGCGTCGTCGTCGTCAAGGCTACCGACGACGGCGAGGTCGATCTCGACGACCTGCGCGCCAAGTGCGCGGAGCATGCCGACGACCTCGCCGCGATCATGGTCACGTACCCGTCGACGCACGGCGTGTACGAGCACGGCATCACCGAGCTGTGCGAGATCGTCCACGAGGCCGGCGGGCAGGTGTACGTCGACGGTGCGAACCTCAACGCGCTCCTCGGGCACGCGAAGCCGGGCGAGTTCGGCGGCGACGTCAGCCACCTCAACCTGCACAAGACGTTCTGCATCCCGCACGGCGGCGGCGGACCGGGCGTCGGCCCCGTGGCGGTCGCCGCGCACCTCAAGCCGTTCCTGCCGAGTCACCCGATGGCACCGCTGGCCGAGGACCGCGTGGGCATCGGTGCGATCAGCTCGGCTCCCTACGGATCGGCGGGCATCTTGCAGATCTCGTGGGCGTACGTGGCGCTGATGGGGGCGAAGGGGCTGACCGAGGCGACGTCGGTGGCCGTCCTCAACGCGAACTACGTGGCGCACCGGCTGGGCGAGCACTTCCCGGTGCTCTACGCCGGAGACCACGGGCTGGTCGCGCACGAGTGCATCCTCGACGTCCGCCCGTTGACCAAGGCGAGCGGCGTCAGCGTCGACGACGTGGCAAAGCGCTTGATCGACTACGGGTTCCACGCACCGACCATGAGCTTCCCGGTCTCTGGCACGCTCATGGTCGAGCCGACCGAGTCCGAGTCGCTGACCGAGCTCGATCGGTTCTGCGACGCGATGATCGCGATCCGCGAGGAGATCGACGCGGTCACGCGCGGCGAGGTCGCGGTGGCGGACAGTGCGCTGCGTCGTGCCCCGCACACGCTCAAGGCGCTGGCAGGGGAGTGGGACCGCGCCTACGACCGCGACACGGGCGCCTTCCCGTCGGGGAGCCACGTCGACAAGTACTGGCCCACCGTCGCCCGCATCGACCAGGCGTACGGGGACCGCAACCTTGCGTGCGCATGCCCTCCTCCGGAAGCATTCGCGGAGTGACTTCGCAGCCGCAGACGCCCCCCATCCTCCCGTCGACCGCCGTCCACCTCCAGGCGGCGATCGCCGCTGCGCAAGCGGGCAGTCGCGTCCCGTCGCTGAGCGCCGCGGTCGTCCGGGACGGCAACGTGGTGTGGTCCGGCGTCCGGGGCACGGCGGTGCGAGAGGGTGAGGACCGCCGCCCGACGCCTGACACCCAGTACCGCATCGGGTCTCTCACCAAGATGCTCACCGCCGCGCTCGTGATGCAGCTCGTCGACGAGGGCGTGCTCGACCTCGCGGACACCGTCGGGAAGCACGTCCCTGAGGGCCCGTTCGCCGAGGCGACGATCCGTGGCCTCTTGTCGCACGCCGCCGGCCTCCCGGCGGAGCCTGCCGGCCCCTGGTGGGAGCGCAGCCCCGGCGGGTCGTACGAGGAGCTGGCGGCCGCCAACGCCGACGCCTCCCTGGTGCTGTCGCCGGGCGAGCGCCACCACTACTCCAACCTGTCGTACGCGATGCTCGGTCGCGTCGTCGAGGGGCTGTGCGGTGCGCCGTGGCGCGACGTCCTCGCCGACCGCATCCTCGTCCCGCTCGGGATGACCCGTACGACGTACGACGCAGTGACGCCGTACGCCGACGGCTATGCGGTCGAGGCGCTGACCGGGATGCTCGTCGCGGAGCCGCACCAGGTCACGGGTGCGATGGCGCCGGCAGGTCAGCTCTGGAGCACGCCGGCCGATCTGTGCCTGTGGCTCGCCGAGCTCGCCCGCCCGACGCTGCTCAGCGACCGCGTGATCACGGCGATGACGACGCCGCAGTCCGGTGACCCTGACGAGAGGGGCACGGAGTCGTACGGGCTGGGCGTGCGCCTGCCGGTCGCGGGCGAGCGCGTGCTGGCCGGTCACGGCGGATCGATGCCCGGGTTCCTCGCGGGGGCGTGGGTGGACCGCGAGAGCGGGGTCGGCGCCGTGGTCCTGGCCAACACGGCGTACGGGCTCGACGTGGGTGGCCTGCCACGCACGCTGATCGAGACGGTGCTCGCGCACGAGCCGGTGATCGTGCCGGAGTGGACGCCGACCGGCGAGCTTCCCGACGGGGTGCGCGAGCTGCTCGGCACCTGGCACTGGGGCCATCATCCGTTCACGATGGCGTACGACGGCAAGGTCCTCTCGCTCGCGGCCGACGGAGGCCGCGCGTTTCGATTCGCGCCGGCGGGAGCGGACACGTGGACCGGCCTGTCCGGCTACCAGCTCGGCGAGACGCTGCGGGTGGTCCGACGCGAGGACGGCACGATCAGCCACCTCGACATCGGCACGTTCTGCTACACCCGCATCCCGTACGACCCGTCCGTCCCGATCCCCGGCGCCTGACGAACATCCCGACATCACGACCCGACATTCGCCCCCCGATACGGGGGTGAAATGTCGGGTCGTGATGTCGGGACGAACGTCAAGGCCCCCCGAGCAGGCCGCGCTCGTACGCGGTTGCGACCGCGGCAGCGCGGTCCTTGACGCCGAGCTTCTCGTAGACGTGCCCGAGGTGCGTCTTGACGGTCGCCTCGCTCACGAAGAGCAGCTTCGCGATCTCACGGTTGGAGCGGCCGCGTGCGACGAGCGCGAGCACCTCGGTCTCTCGTCCGCTCAGCTCCTGGGAGCGGGCCAGCACCCGCGACACTACCCGTGTCGCGACGGCAGGTGACAGTACCGACTCTCCACGTGCCGCGGACCGGATCGCGGCGAAGAGGTCGTCGCGGCGCGCGTCCTTGAGGAGGTAGCCCGTGGCCCCGGCGTCGAGCGCCGCCATGATGTCGCGGTCGGTGTCGTACGTCGTGAGGACGAGCACGCGACTGGGGATCTGCTGCGCAGCGAGCTCGGCGATCGCGGCGACACCGCCACCGCCGGGCATGCGCAAGTCCATGAGGATCACGTCCGGGCGCAGCGACACCGCCAGCCGCACACCGGTCGGGCCGTCCGACGCCTCTGCGACGACCTCGAAGTCGGGGGAGGCCTCGAGCATGCCGCGCAGTCCGTCGCGGACCACGGGGTGGTCGTCGACCAGCAGCAGGCGCAGCACGGGCGCGGTCATCGCACCCCCGACGGTACGCGGAGTGAGACCGCCGTCCCGCCGCCGGGCTCGGACTCGACCACGAGCGCGCCACCGGCCCGCAGGGCGCGTCGGCGCATCCCGTCGATCCCGAACCCGTGAGCGCCGTCGGAGCCCTGTCGTGGCGCCGCGAGGTCGAACCCGTGCCCGTCGTCACGCACGTCGAGCACGACCTCGCCCTCTGCGTACGACAGCGTGACGCCGACGCGGGAGGCCTGGGCATGGCGCCCGACGTTCGTGAGCGACTCCTGGACGACGCGGAGCACGACGGCCTCGGTGTCGGGGGAGAGCGGCTCGGGCTCGCCGGTCACTACGAGCTCGGCGGGGACGCCGGTCTCCGCCGACCACTCGTGCGCCCGCGCCCGTACGGCCTCGAGGACGTCGAGATGGTCGAGCGCGGCCGGCGCGAGCGCATGCACCGAGCGTCGCGCCTCGTCGAGGGAAGCACGGGCGAGCTCGGCGGCGCGCTTGCGGTGGGCGGCGGCGGCGGCATCGTCGTACGCGTCGTCGGCTGCCTGGAGCTGCGTCACGATCCCGGCGAGCCCCTGCGCGATCGTGTCGTGGATCTCCGCGGCCAGCCGTTCGCGCTCCTCGTGCCTGCCGGCCTCGCGCGCTCGTGCCACGAGGGCCTCCTGCAGAGCGGCGTTCTCTCGCATCGCCTGCTCGAGCCGGGCGTTGGTGCGCTCAAGCTCGGAGATCGTCGACGAGCGCTCCTCGGCGAGCTCGGTCTCGTTGTGCGACATGACCGTGAACAGGCAGACGAGCCCGGCGTTGAGGACGAACAGGCCGGCGAAGGCGGCGGCCTGGCCGACGCTCTTGGGTGGCCAACCACCTGCCTGGGAGCCTGCCATCGTCACCGCCGTCACGAGCAGGACCGCCCAGGTCCCGCGTCGCCGCAGATAGACCGAGGCGTCGTAGTAGCCGATCGAGGCGTAGATGCAGAAGAACGGGTTCAACCAGGAGAGCACGAACGCGAACACCGTGCGGACGATGACGTAGGTCCGTCCGAGCCAGTCGTCGAGCGGTGCACCCCAGCGACGGGAGACGCACCACCAGTGGGCGGCTGCGGCGACGACCGCGAGCGCTGCCAGGAGCGGGAGCCGGTCCGTGGTCCCGATCGCCTGAGCGAGCGGGATGGCGAGGGCTAAGGACAGCGCCAGGAGCGGATAGGGCGCATAACGGACGAGCGTCGCCCAGCGACGCTCGATATGTTCCGAGAGATCGTTCATCCCAGCCTTCCGCTCACGTCGTCGCCTCGTCGCGCTCACTCCCAACGGAAGTATCGCGCAGCCAGCGCGCCGAGCCCGACAGTCCACGCGACCAGGACGACGACGTGCAGCATGTCGGGGACACGACCGGCCGCCGCCTCGTCGAGTGCGAGCACTGCGGCCCCGTTCGGTGTGAGGGCCACGATGTCGCCGAGGAGCCCGGGCAGGACGGTCACGGGCACCCAGACACCGGCTGTGAACATCGACGGGAAGAAGATGACGGTGCCGATCGCCGCCGAGGCCTTCGCCGTCGGCGCCAGCCCGGAGATGAGGCCGCCCAGCGACAGGTTGACCAGCACGGCGAGGACGAACAGCCCGAGGTAGGTCAGCGGGGCTCCCGGAAGGGCGACGTCGAAGACGATCCGCCCAACCGCGACCGCCAGCAGCGATCCGATGAGGATGCCGGCCCCGTGGATCGCCCACTGGGCCATGAGGATGTGCGTCGGCTTGGCCGGGGTGGTCGCATAGCGCCTCAGCACCTGGTTCTCGCGGTAGGTCGAGATGACCGCCGGCATCGACATGAGCGACGCCATGATCGCCGACAGCAGGATCGCGATCGGCACGTAGAGGTCGATGACCCGGATGCCCCCGAGCGACTCGTCGGGCTCCCGGAACGACGGGATCGCGCCGAGGATCGACAGCAGGATCGTCGGGAAGAGCACGATCCAGAACATCGTGCCCGGCTCGCGGAGCATGAGCCGGCCCTCGGTCCGCAGCATCGCGACGGCGGGGGAAGTGGTCGTGGTGCTCATCAGACGGTCTCCTTCGCGGTGGCATCCGACTCGCTGGCATCGGCGTCGGCGGTGATCAGGTCGAGGTAGGCCTCGTCGAGCGACGACTCGGAGATGCGCAGGTGCTCCGGTCGGACACCCTCGTCGCGCAGCCGGTCGAGCACGGCGAGAACCGCCGTGTCGTCGCACGCGACCTGCATGCGCCCGCTGCGCTCCATCACGTCGGACACCCCGCCGAGGGCGGTGAGCGCCGCGACGTCGAGCGTCCGGTCAGGCACGAACGACATGATCAACGGCGCCGCCGTACGACCGATCAGCCCGTCAGGGGTGTCGGTGACGAGGATCCGTCCGCGCTGCACGAGGGCGATCCGGTCGCACAGGTGCTGCGCCTCCTCCATGAGGTGCGTGACGAGCAGGATGGTCGTCCCCTCCGCACGGATCTCCTCGACGAGCTCCCACACCTCGCGCCGCGAGCGCGGGTCGAGTCCGGTGCTGAGCTCGTCGAGCAGCGCCACCTTCGGGCGTCCGACCAGGGCCAGCGCGATCGCGAGCCGCTGCTGCTGGCCGCCGGACAGCTTGCGCCACGGGTGGTCCAGGCGTTCGCCGAGCCCGAGGCGCGTCGCCAGCTCGAGAGGGTCGCGCGGGTCGTCGTAGAACGACGCGAACAGTTCGAGCGCCTCACGGACCCGCAGCTTGGCCTGGAGTCCGGCGCTCTGCAGCTGCACTCCGACGGTGCGCTTCACGGCGTCGCGGTCGGTCACCGGGTCGAGCCCGAGGATGCGGACAGAGCCCGCGTCGGGGCGTCGCAGACCCGCGATGCACTCGACGGTCGTGCTCTTGCCCGAGCCGTTGGGTCCGAGGACGCCG
The DNA here is from genome assembly GCF_042681565.1 of Mumia zhuanghuii. Lineage (NCBI taxonomy): Bacteria > Bacillati > Actinomycetota > Actinomycetes > Propionibacteriales > Nocardioidaceae > Mumia > Mumia zhuanghuii. Next base: position 2,342,879 of record NZ_JBHUFT010000008.1, on the reverse strand, counting down.
AAGATCTCGCCCTCGGACACGGTGAGGTCCACATGGTCGACGGCCACCACCGGGCCGTACGTCTTGCGCAGGCCACGGACCTCGATGGCGGGCGCGGATGTCGTCGTCATACCTGTCATCCCATCGTGTGGCGAGGCGTCGGCACATCCTCCGACCGGCTGGACCTCGCTCCGCCGATCGGGTGGTCCGGGTTCAGGTCCGGTCATAGGTGAGCACGGCGTTGCCGCCGGGGAACGTCTTGAGGTCGGTGAGGTCGAAGGGTGTCGGCGCGAAGGGGCCCCCGCCGAACGCCGAGATCCCGGCACCCGCGACGACCGGGTAGCGCTTGACGACCATCCGGTCGATCTCCGGCAGCAGCGTCGCCGCGAGCAGTCCGCCGCCACACAGATAGATGTCGAGCGGCGAGTCCTCCGCCTTGAGTGACTTGACGAGCGCCACCGGGTCCTCGCGGACGTACGTCACGTCGTCGGCGAGCTCCTCCTGCCGCGTCGAGACCACGTACTGGCGCAGGTGCGGATAGGGGCTCGTCATGCCGAGCGCCAGGCCCGGCTCGTACGTCCGGCGCCCCATCACAATGGTGTCGAAGTGGCGGTTCGGGGCCTCGGTCAGCCCGAGCTGCTCTCGGCCGACGGCGGGCAGGACGTCGGGGTACTCGTCGAGCATCCACGCGCTGTAGGCGTCCGAGGACGGATAGAAGTCGAACTCGTCGTTCGGCCCGGCGATCATCCCGTCGATCGACAAGGCGATGAAGTAGGTGAGTCGTCTCATGGCTCCAGCCTGGTTGCGGGGCAGTGGGCGGAACAACGACAAGTCCTGGGAGGATCGATAACCCACAGGTGATGTGAGCGGAGGGCGTACGGCGGTGGAGCTGCGGGACATCGAGATCTTCCTGACCCTTGCTGACGAGCTCCATTTCGGACGTACGGCCGACCGCCTGAACGTGTCCCAGGCACGGGTCAGCCAGGCGATCGCGAAGCAGGAGCGGCGCATGGGGACAGTGCTGTTCGAGCGGACCAGCCGGCAGGTGCGCCTCACCCCGGTCGGGGCGCGGTTGCGCGACGACCTGCGGCAGGGGTACGAGCTCATCCAGTCAGGGCTGGCTCTCGCGAGCCGGTCCTGCCAGGTCCCGGAGGGCGTCCTGACGCTGGCGACGATGGGCGCGGTCGGCCACGAGATGCGCCCGGTCGTCGACGCGTTCGTCGCACGCCATCCGGGGTGCTCGGTCGAGCCCCGCGAGTTCCACTTCAGCGACCCCTTCGGGCGGCTGCGGCGCGGCGAGGTGGACGTCCAGGTCACGTGGCTGCCGGTGGAGGAGCCTGACGTACGGATCGGCCCACGGGTGCTCACCGAGGGGCGGGTCCTCGCCGTCGCGACCAACCACCCGCTCGCGGCAGAGGAGGCGGTCTCCCTCGAGGTCCTCGGCGACGAGACGGCGTTCGACGCGGGCGCCGACGTCCCGAGCTATTGGGAGCAGGCGATGCTGCCACGCCGTACGCCCGCCGGGCGGCCGATCCGGCGTGGGCGCGGCGTGCGGACGTTCCACGAGATCCTGACCCGCGTGGCCGCCGGGGACGGCGTGACCCCGCTGAACGCCCACGTGCGCCACTTCTACACGATGCCGGGTGTGACGTACGTGCCGATCATGGACGTGCCCGACACCGAGTGGGTGCTGACCTGGAGGGCTGACCGTGAGACCGCCGAGGTGCGGGCGTTCGCCGAGACGGCACGGTCGCTCGGGACGAGGGCGCTCTGAGCGTCAGCCGGCCGTGACCTCGGAGCGCTCCCGTGCCCACCAGTCCTGGAGCGCGGCCACCGCCGGCGCGGGCGCCTTCGCCCACGCCAGGTGGTCGATCCGTGCATCGTCGGGGGCATCGGCGAGCCGGTAGTCCCACCACGTCACGTCGTCGTCCCGTACGACGCGGGCGAGCGCACGCGCCGAGCGGGGGACGGACAGCATGTCGCCCTCGACCTGCAGCACGAACGTGGGCACGTGGAGCCTGCCCACCGGCAACGGCCCGCTCGGGTACGGGAAGCGGCGACGCCGCACGAACCGCGCCCACTCGCGCATGAGGGTGCGAGGCTGCGGGCCTCCGAAGCCCCACCGTGGCCAGTAGCCGTAGAGAGCGCTGATCAGCGGCACCGACGCGGCGAGCGCCCAGATGCCCCACGAACGCGCGCGGTAGTGCCAGAACCACGGCTCCGACGCTCCCGCCAGGACCAGCCCGTCCGCTGCTCCGCCGTCGAGGAGGTAGCCGAGCGACACCTGGCCGCCCAAGCTGTGGCCGAGAAGCACGATCGGCGTCTCCGGATGCTGCGTGCGGACTTTGAACACGTGGTCCGCGACGGCCTCGACGAGCTCGGCGTAGCCCCAGTCGTGGCCGCGCGACGGCGCCTGCGTGTCACGGTCGATCCCGCGGGCCGCCATCGTGCAGGAGGTCCAGCCGATCGCGTCGAGCGCGGCGGCGAGCGTCCGGTAGTAGGGCGACGGGACGCCCATCGCCGGGACGATCACGACGTGGGGAGCGGAGGGGTCCTGGTGCACGAGGGGGAAGTCTAGGACGGTGCTGGTGATCGCGTGTCGTTCAGGGCGTCCAGGCGGCTGACGTGGGCGTTCGTCAGGACGAGATCGCCCGCCCGGACGTTGCCCTCGAGGTGGGAGATCTGCTTTGTGCCGGGGATCGGGACGATGACAGGGGAGTGTGCGAGGAGCCAGGCGAGCGCGACCTGTGCTGGACTCGCGCCGAGCTCGGTGGCGATCTCGACCACGACCGCAGACGCAGGGGTGTCGGCCATCGCCCCGGCGACCGGTCGCCAGGGGAGGAAGGCGATGCCCGCTCCTTCGCAGGCGGCGAGCACCGGCTCGTACGCGCGGTCGAACACGTTGTAGCGGTTCTGGACGCTCGCGATCTCGACGACCTGACGCGCCGCGTCGAGCTCGTCGGCGGTGACCTCCGAGAGGCCGATCCGCGCGATCTTGCCCTCGCGTCGCAGGTCGCCGAGCGTGCCGACCTGGTCGACGAGGGGAGTCTGCGGGTCCAGGCGGTGCAGCTGGAGGAGCCCGAGGCGCTCGGTGCCGAGGCGACGCAGTGCCTCATCGACCTGACTCCTGAGGGACTCGGGGCGTGCGTCGTATCCCCAGTCGCCTGACACAGGATCCCTGACGACCCCCACCTTGGTCGCGACGAGGACGTCGTCCGGGTAGGGGCGCAGCGCCTCGGCCACGAGCTCTTCGTTCGCCCCCCACCCATAGAGATGCGCCGTGTCGATCAGCGTCACGCCGAGTGCGACGGCGCGCCGGAGGACGGCCACGGAGGTCGTACGGGCGTCGGTCGGGGCGGTCGGCAGCTGCATCGCGCCGAAACCGATCCGTGCCACCGGGAAGTCGCCACCAAGGAGAAAGGTGTCGCGGGATTCCATGCGGCTCACCCTAGGTCGTGCTCGGGTCGCCGTCCGCATAGACGACGACGCGTCCGTCGCGCGCGAAGCCGGCCAACGTCAGACCGGCCTGGTCGCACAGCCGAGCCGCGAGCGTCGTCGGAGCCCCGACTCCGACGACGGCGGTGAACCCGGCGACGGCAGCCTTCTGGACGACCTCGAACCCGATCCGCCCGCTGGTGCACAGCGCCAGGTTGAGTGCCGCGTCGCCCCCGAGGAGGCCTCCCTCGAGAAGCGCATGGCCGACCACCTTGTCGACGGCGTTGTGGCGCCCGACGTCCTCCCGGACCACGACCACGCTGCCGTCGGGACGGAACAGGCCCGCGGCGTGCGCCCCGCCCGTACGGTCGAAGTGCTGCTGGTGGCGGCGCAGCAGGTCGGGGAGCACAGCGAGCGCGGACGGGTCCCAGCGCGAGGCAGGACGCACGGGCAGCCGCGCCACGAGGTCCGCGACCTCGTCGAGCGAGTCGGTGCCGCACACCCCGCAGGCCGACGTCGCGCGCAGCGAGCGCTCCTGCCAGTCGCGGGCGGGGCCTGCGGCAAGAGCGACGGTCACCACGTTGAACCGCTGCTCCTCGGCGAGCCGAGCGTCAGTGCAGTAGGCGATGCCCGCGATCTCGTCACGACCTGCGACGACGCCCTCGGAGAGCACCAGGCCCGCTGCGAGTGCGAAGTCGTGGCCCGGTGTGCGCATCGTGACCCCGAGCCGGCGGTCCCGCGCGCCCGGCGCGGCGACCCGGATCTCGAGTGGCTCCTCGGCGATGAGCCGGTCCTCGTGAGCGCGGGCGACCCCGTCGACCCATTCGACGACACGCCTCCTGCCGGTGGGTGCGGTCATGACCACAGCCTATGTCCGGTGGCGACGAGCCCGGGACTAGCATCGGGGGCATGAGCACTCGTCGCCCGCCCGCGCTCGACTCGTACGACCCGCTGGGGATCGATGACCTCCTCCAGCCGGAGGAGATCGCGATCCGCGACACGGTCCGCAGCATGCTGGCCGACGAGGTCGACCCGTACGTCGCGGAGTGGTTCGAGAGCGGAGAGCTCCCCGCGCGCGACCTGATGCGGTCGTTCGGCAAGGTCGGGCTGCTGGGGATGCACCTCGAGGGCTACGGCTGCGCGGGCACGAGCGCCACCGCGTATGGGATCGCCTGCCTGGAGCTCGAGGCGACCGACTCGGGCATCCGCTCGATGGTGTCCGTGCAGGGCTCGCTCGCGATGTACGCGATCTGGGCCTTCGGCAGCGAGGACCAGAAGCAGACCTGGCTCCCGCGGATGGCGACCGGCGAAGCGATCGGCTGCTTCGGCCTGACCGAGCCCGACTCCGGTTCGGACCCCGCGAGCATGCGGACGGTCGCGCGGCAGGACGCCGGGGGTGACTGGATCCTGAATGGCGCCAAGATGTGGATCACCAACGGCTCGATCGCCGACGTCGCGGTCGTCTGGGCGCAGACCGGTGAGGCGGGCAACGGCGGCACCGTCCGTGGCTTCGTCGTCCCGACGGACACACCGGGGTTCACCGGCACGACCATCAAGCACAAGATGTCGCTACGGGCGTCCGTCACGGCCGAGCTCGTCCTCGACGGCGTCCGGCTCCCCGCCGACGCCGTCCTTCCCGAGGTCACCGGCATGCGTGGCCCGCTGTCGTGCCTGAGCGAGGCGCGCTACGGGATCGTGTGGGGCGCGATGGGCGCCGCGCGCTCCTCCTTCGAGGCGGCGCGGGCGTACGCCGGCACGCGGACCCAGTTCGGTGCGCCGATCTCGGGCTTCCAGCTCACGCAGGCCAAGCTCGCCGACATGTCGCTCGAGCTCAACAAGGGCATCCTGCTCGCGCTGCACCTCGGGCGCCGTAAGGACGCGGTCGGTCTGCGCCCGGAGCAGGTCAGCTACGGCAAGCTCAACAACGTCCGTGAGGCGCTCGAGATCTGCCGCACGTCGCGCACGATCCTCGGCGCCAACGGCATCTCGCTGGAGTATCCGGTGATCCGTCACATGAACAACCTCGAGTCCGTGCTCACGTACGAGGGCACGTCCGAGATGCACACGCTGATCGTCGGGCAGGCCCTCACCGGGCAGGCCGCGTTCCGCCCGTCGCAGGGCTGACCTGCCCGTGGCTCTCTGGTTCGCCTGGCTCGTCGCGCTCGCCTCGATCGCCGTCGCCGGCTACGCGGCGTACCTGCTCGTCCGCAACCGGCCAGTGGACAACCCGTTGTTCTATGCTGCCGCCGCGCTCGAGCTCCTGCTGATCGTGCAGACCGTCGCGGGATGCGTCGCCCTGGCCAGCACCTCACGCGACGTCGAGGGCGTGACGTTCGTCGGCTACCTGATCACGTGCGTGCTCATCCCGCCGGCCGCGGTGATCTGGGGGGTCTCGGAGAAGAGCCGGTGGGGGACCGGCGTCGTGGTCGTGGGCATGCTCACGGTCGCGGTCCTCGTCGCTCGTCTCGTCCAGCTCTGGAGCGGTCATGCCTGATACCGAGCGCGCTCACACCGGGTCCGGCTTCGGGCGGATGCTCGTCGCTGTCTATGCCGTGTTCGCGATCTCGGCGACCGCGCGCAGCGGAGTCCAGCTCGTGCTGCACTTCGACGACGCTCCGGTCGCCTACCTGCTCTCGGCCTTCGCGGCTGTCGTCTACATCGTCGCGACCGTCGCCCTCGCACGCCGAGGGAGCACTTCGGAGACGGTAGCCGCAGTCGCCATCGGCGTCGAGCTCGTCGGTGTGCTGGTCGTCGGGACGCTGACCGTCATCGATCCCGAGCTCTTCCCGGACGCGACGGTCTGGAGCGGTTTCGGCGAAGGCTACGGCTACATCCCGCTCATCTTGCCGATCGTCGGCATGTGGTGGGTCGTCCGGACGCGCCGCCTCAACCGTCGTACGCGCTGACGCGGTGTCCGCGGGGCGCCCCCCGCGAGGGCGCCTCGTGACTGGGCGGTAACCTCGACGCCGTGAGCGAACGCACGGTGATCACCTTTGGCACGTTCGACGTCTTCCACGTCGGCCACGTCCGCATCCTCCAGCGCGCCGCTGAGCTGGGTGACCGACTCGTGGTGGGGGTGTCCGCCGACGCGCTCAACATCCGCAAGAAGGGGCGCGCGCCCGTCTTCACCCAGGACGAGCGACTTGAGATCGTGTCGGCCCTGGGGGTCGTCGACGAGGTGTTCCTCGAGGAGAGCCTCGAGCTCAAGGGTGACTACATCCGCAAGTTCGGCGCGGACGTGCTCGCGATGGGTGATGACTGGAAGGGCCGGTTCGACGAGTTCGCCGAGCTCTGCGAGGTCGTCTACTTCCCGCGCACGCCGTCGGTGTCGACGACGGCGCTCATCGAGCACATCTCCTCCAACTCCTGAGACCTGCCGGTCACGGCTCCTCCGGGAGCCCTGCCTGGCGGCGCTTGCGCAGCTGCACGAGCCGGACCACGAGGAACGCGACCACGCCGACCAGGACGAGCACGAGCACGCCCTTGGAGTACGTGCCGACGACGTCGCTGACGGTCTCCCAGCGTGACCCCAGGGCGTACCCGAGCATGATGAAGAGCGTGTTCCAGATCAGGCTGCCGACGGCGGTGAGCGTGAGGAACACGCGCAGCGGCATGCGTTCGAGACCGGCGGGGATCGAGATGAGGCTGCGGAAGATCGGCACGAACCGGCCGAAGAACACCGCCTTCGTCCCGTGCTTGGCGAACCACGCCTCGGTCTTCTCGACGTCGGTGACCTTGACCAGCGGCATGCGGGCCACCACTGCGTACAGGCGGTCACGGCCGAACCATCGGCCGATCCAGTAGAGCGCGAGTGCGCCGACGATCGACCCGATGGTGGTGCAGACGATCGCGGCGACGAGGTTCATGTCGCCGACGCTGGCGGTGAATCCGGCAAGCGGGAGGATCACCTCGCTCGGGATCGGCGGAAACAGGTTCTCCAACGCCACCGCCAGGCCTGCTCCGGGGGCACCGAGCCACTCCATCAGGTCGGCCGCGAAGCCTGCGATTCCTCCGATGTCACTCACGCGTGAAGCCTAGCGAGCGTGCCTGTGCGTTCCCTCAGGACCTCCGGTGGATACGTTCACGGACTCGTGGAGCGCGGAGGCTGGCGCAATCTCCGGCTCCGGAGTGACGCTTCGCCTCAGCAGCTCCATGCGGAGGGGGAGAGGTTGCCAGCCGGGTGCCCCGGCGTGCTCGTCGTTGAGCCGTTCGACCTCGCGCCGGTAGCTGCGAGCAAGACCCCGTGGCTGCAGGGGCATCCCTGCGGGAACGGGACGCCCGGGCGGGACGTGGTTGGCGCGTACCGAGACCCACAGCGCGTTCACGGCACCGCCCTGGAGCGCGCCGACGAGCGAGGCGCGGACCTGCAGCCACGACGTCAGCGACGCCACCGTCGGCCCGCTCAGCGGGTGCAGTGACTCGGGACGCTGCGTCGTCGACCGTTGGGGCCGGCGCCGCACACGCAGGGTGCTCTCGCCCAGGTCGACGTCCTCGGTCGTCATCTGGCACAGCTCACCCGCGCGGGTGCCGGTGTCCACGACGACGCCGATCACCGCCCTCAAGCGGTGAATCGCCAGCGCGCCCGGGCGCGATCCTGCTGCCGCCTCGGCAAGCCCGGCAAGCTGCTCCTGAAGCTGTGCGACCGTGCGCTGCGGGACGACCGGCCGACGCGCGAACTCGGCGGAGGTCCGCAGGTGCGAGGGGTCGACAGCGGCGGCTTCGGCGATCATCAGCAGGCACCGCAGCCGGATCTGGCTGCTGGACGCGCTCGAGCGCGAACCGTCGCGTCGTTCACGGGAGCGAAGCGCGCCGGCCTCGGCGAGGTCGAGGTAGGCGCCGACGACGGTGGAGCTCAAGAGCTCCGCGATGTCGCCACGAGCAGGGGAGGGGAGTTCGCCGGTTGCCGTGGCGAGAGCGAGCTCGCGTTCGACCCAACGCAGCTGCCGTAGACGCGAGGGGCTCACCGAGCGGATGAGGCTCTCGACAGCAGCGTGAACGGACCCGAGGGCGGAGTCCCAGTTCTGTGGAAGCACAACTCGGATACTACCAAATAACAGGCCCGACGCCGCGAAAACACGCCGCCGGTAGGGAAACCGGTGGGTTTTGCACCGAAGGGAGGGGGCGGTTGCGGGGCATAGCTCATCCCGCACGGGTGATGTCGACCACCCACGGTCGACGGACGATGTGGGGGGCAGCGGGGAAGGGGGCGGCGTGAACCTGTTCATCGGGGCGCTCGTCGTCGTGCTCGTGACGGCATGCACCGTGACCGCAATGCTGCTGGTCCGGCGCCACGCTCCCGAGGGCAGCTACTTCGCCGACGGCGACCGTGCGTCGGGCGTGTTCGGTGTGCTCGCGACCGGGTTCGCGGTGATCCTCGGGTTCATCATCTTCCTCGCGTTTGAGTCGTACGACGCCTCTCGGACCGGTGCCGAGACTGAGGCGCTGTCGGTCGTGCAACAGGTCGAGACCGCCCAGTTTTTGCCCTCCGAGCGCGGTGAGGAGCTCACCGCGATGCTGATCTGCTACGCCCGGTCGGTCATCGACTCGGAGTGGCCGGCGATGGATAAGGGCACTCTCGGGGACGCGTTCAACCCCTGGGGCGCCGAGATGTTCCGGACGATGCGCGCCTACGAGCCGGCCACCGCGGCCGAGGGGTCGGCGTACGACCGGTGGATGGATCAGACCGATGCGCGGGAGCAGGCGCGGATCGACCGGGTGCACGGCGTCGAAGGTGTCGTGCCGCTCCCGATCTGGATCGGGCTGTTCGTCATCGCTGCCGTGATCTTCGGCTACATGCTGTTCTTCGCCGACCGGGCCGAGCGTGCAAGGACCCAGGCGATGCTGATGGGCAGCGTCACCGTCGTCATCACCCTGCTCCTGCTCCTGCTGGTGTTCTTCGACAACCCTCACGGGGACGGCGTCGGCAGGCTCGAGCCGGTCGCGATGAAGCGGTCCCTGCGGCTGATCGCCGCCGCCGTCGAGGTTGCAGGGATCGACCCGCCTGAGCTCTGCGACAGCCATGGCCGCGCCCTCTGAGCAGGCGAGCATGCTCCGCGAGCTCGCGGTGACCGTGCTGCTGGTGGTGGCGGCGGTCGCCACGTCGTGGAGCAGCTACCAGGCCACGCGCTGGCACGGCGAGCAGGCGGAGGCGGCGAGCCGTACCAGCGCGATCCGGGTGGAGGCCGCCCGGGAACAGGGTCTGGCCGAGGCCCAGACCGAGATCGACGTCGCCACCTTCATCGCATGGGTCGATGCCGACCGCAGCGGTGAGCCGCAGCTCGCGGCGTTCTTCGAGGCGAGGTTCCGGCCTGAGTTCCGGACGGCGTTCGAGGCCTGGAGGGCGACGGACCCGTTCACCGACGCCACCGCGCCCCCGACGCCGTTCGCGATGCCGGAGTACACCCTCGCCGCCGACAAGAAGGCGGACCAGCTCGACCGGGAGGCGGAGGCCTCGGCGGCCGAGGTGAGGGAGGACATCCAGCGCGCGAGCAACTACGTGCTCACCGTCGTCCTGTACGCCGTCGCGCTCTTCTTTGCGGGCATGAGCACCAAGATCGGCAGTCGCCGGCTGCAGACGGTGATGATCATCGCCGGCTATCTCGTCCTGATCGGCGCGATCGCGTGGATCGCGACGTTCCCGGTGAGCATCGCGCTCTGACGTCAGCTCAGCACGGGTGCGTACGTCAGCACGACATGGCCGTTGTCGAACACGCGCACGTCCGTACGGCGCAGCGGGATCGGCCCCGGGAGGCCGGAGAGCACGGGGACACCACTGCCGAGCGCGACCGGGTCGACGATGATCCGCAGCTCGTCGACGACCCCCGTCGGGAGCAGGTTCGCGACGAGAGAGGAGCTGCCGAAGATCGCGATGTCCTTGCCCGGCTTCTCCTTGAGCGCACGGACGTGCCCCGCGATGTCGTCGGCGACGAACGTCGTCGGACCCCAGGAGTGCGTCGTCATCGTCCGTGAGGCCACGACCTTGGGGAGGTCGTTCATGAAGCCGGCGACGACCTGGTCCGCGTCGTACGCCTGCGGGGTCGGCCAGTAGGCCGCCATCATCTCGAAGGTGACGCGTCCCATCACGATCGTGTCGATGTGGTCACCCTGAGCGCGTGAGTACTCCTCGAACTCCTCGTCGATGTCGAACCAGTCCGTCCCTCCGGCTGCGTCAGCGTGATAGCCGTCGACGGACGTCAGCAGGAACGCGTACACGGTGCGCATGGATCTCCTCGTAGGTCGGTGGTCAAGGGTGGACGCCTCCGGACGGGCGAACTCATCGGCCTACGGTGGCATCATCAGCAGATGAGTACGTCTACTGACACCGTGCCCACCGCCACCGGCCTGCCTGACCACGCCGACCTGCTCGACGCCACCCGCGCGGTGCGTGCAGCGTTCGCGCCGACGCCGCAGCAGGTATGGCCGTTGCTCAGCGAGGAGCTGGGCGCGACGGTCTGGGCCAAGCACGAGAACCACACGCCGCTCGGGGCGTTCAAGGCGCGCAGTGCGCTCGTCTACTTCGACCGGCTCGCACGCAGCGGGGCGCTGCCCACGGGCGTCGTCTCGGCGACGCGCGGCAACCACGGGCAGGCGCTCGCGTACGCGGCGGGGCGCCGCAGTATTCCCGCCACCGTCGTCGTGCCGAGGGGCAACAGCCGCGAGAAGAACGCAGCGATGCAGGCGCTCGGCGCCGAGCTGATCGAGCACGGAGACGACTTCCAGGACTCGCTCGAGCACGCACGCGCCCTCGCCACGAAGCGGGGGATCGCGCTCGCGCCCAACTTCCACCCGTGGCTGGTCGCCGGAGCGGGCACGTACGCGCTGGAGTATCTGTCGGCGGTGCCCGACCTCGACGTCGTCTATGTCCCGATCGGGCTCGGCTCCGGGGCGTGCGGGATGCTCGCGGCGAAGGCCGCGCTCGGGCACCGCGCCGAGGTGGTAGGGGTCGTGTCCGCGGGTGCGCGGGCGTACGCGGACTCGCTGGAGGCGGGCGCGCTGGTGTCCACGCCGGTGACGACACGGCTGGCCGACGGGATGGCGTGCCGTACGCCGGTGGCGGAGGCGCTCGCGCTGATCCGCGACGGGATCTCGCGGGTGGTCGTGGTGAGCGACGACGAGGTCTCCGACGCGATGAGGCTGCTGTACCGGACGACCCACAACGTCGCCGAGGGTGCGGGAGCCGCGGCCACCGCTGCCGCCACGCAGGAGCGCGACCGCAACGCCGGCCATATCGTCGGTGTCGTCGTCACCGGGGGCAACGTCGACACCGACGTGTACGCGGCACAGCTGGCGCGACAGCCCTGAGTATTCGCTCGCTCGACGAGCCCGCGCATGGAAGGATCTCGCCGTGAATGACCTGAGGGAGATCTTTGCCGGGTCCTGGCGCGGTGTGCTGGTGACGCTCAAGCGCGACGGGCGGCCGCAGCTGTCGAACGTCGGGCACCTGTACGACCCGGAGGCCGATGCCGTCCTCATCTCGACAACTGCCGACCGCGCGAAGGTCCGCAACCTCCAGCGTGACCCGCGGGCGAGCTACTACGCGACGACCGATGAGCTTGCGTCGTACGCGGTCGGAGAGGGCGACGCGGAGGTCGGTCCGGCGGCGGCCCACCCGGAGGATGCGGCGGTGGAGGCCCTCGTCGCCCACTACCGGGCCGTACGAGGCGAGCACCCCGACTGGGACGAGTTCCGGGCGGCGATGGTCGCGGAGCGTCGTGTCCTCGTGACCGTGCGGTTCTCGCGCGTCTATGGGTGGGCCGGGCCGGTGGCGGCGTCGCGCACGCTCAGCGAGTAGACGTCACCGCACCTACGCTGGCCGGATGGGAACGGTCGACGACTATGTGTCAGAGCTCGAGGAGCCGCGCCGCTCCGTGGTGGCCGGTGTGTACGCCGCGGTCGCTGAGGCGGTTCCCGACGCCGAGCAGGGCAAGGGCTACGGGATGCCGGCGCTCGTCTACCGGGGCAAACCCCTGGTCAGTGTGATGTCGACGAAGAAGCACCTGTCGCTCTTCCCGTTCAGCAGCGACGTTGTCGCGCAGTTCGAGGACGACCTGGCCTCGTACGACACGGCGAAGGGAACGATCAGGTTCCAGCCGGACGCCCCGCTGCCCGCCGACCTCGCCGTACGCATCGTCGAGGCGCGGCGGGACCAGATCGACGCCTGAGGCTGAGGCTGGTCGGGGCGCGCTCAGTCGCGCCCGAGGCGTGCCGCGGGGCGCAGCTCGTCGGCCAGGGTCCCCGTCATCGCTAGGGCGGCGAGCTCGACGCCGAGCGCGGGCGCCTGCTTGTAGAGGTTGTGGCCAGCGACGAAGGCGATCCCGTCGTCCTCCCACACCGCGACTCCGTCGTCGCCCCAGGGGAGTGTCGTGACCCAGCAGTGCACGTGCCCGACCGGCGTCGGGTCGAGCCCCGGCAGCGCGACGCGGACGTAGTCGGCGGCTCGGGTCGCGAGGGCGTCCAGCGCTGCTGGATCGATCGACCGGCCGTCGTCGTTCACAGGGACCGACGCGGCGAGGCCGACGCCGTACCGGCTGTTGTCGGGGACGGGTGCCGCGTAGACGCCCTCCTCTCCGAAGGCGCCGCTGGAGTCCTGGAGCGTGGCGAGGCGGCGTGGCGGGGCCTCGCGCACGGCGAACGTGACCCGCACGTGCGCCGACACCTGGACCGGAAGCGACAGGCCGATGCCGTGCGCAAGCGGGGCAGTGCCGAGGCCTGCGCAGACCACGACGTACGCGTGCGTGCCGCGGCGGGTGCCCGTGCGGACCTCGACGGTCCCGCTCGCCGTCCGTCGCAGAGTCAGGACGTGGTCACGGACAAGCGCGTCACCGAGGGCGGCGCTGAGGCGCGTCACGGCGGCGCGCGTACGGATGGCGCCACCGGTCTCGTCGAGCATCGCGGGTCCGTCGTACGGGGCGAGCAGGGGAAGGCGGGCGCGGAGCTCGGCGGCGTCGAGCGGACGTACGGTGACGTCGGCCAACGTGCGGAGCACCTGCATCCGAGACTCGACGGCTGGGCCGAGCGCGACCGCTCCGTCCGGGGAGACGAGCTCGGTGCCGAAGGTGTCGCTCCACTCCCGCCAGATCGCGCGCGACCGGGCGACGAAGCCGGCTAGACGTGCGTCCGCGTGGGCATGCCGGAAGATCCGCGCATCACCGGCGGACTGTCCGCCCCCAGGGGCTCCGGCCTCGTACACGGTCACCGAGGCACCCGCGCGGGTCAGCTCGTACGCGGTCGCGAGGCCGACGATCCCTGCGCCGACGACGGCGACATCGGTGGTGGAGGTGAGCATCCGCTCAGCCTAGGCCGATCGGTGGCGCCATGGTTGTGGCCAGGTCAGACGGCCCGCAGCGTGCCGGCGGCGCGTAGGCGCAGCGACTCGAGCGCGGCCGCGGTCGGGTCGTCCGTGGGGACGAGGACCATGATCTGCTGACTGTCGGCAGCAGGCAGCTCGAGGATCTCGCAGTCCAGGCGCAGCTCGCCGGCGACCGGGTGGAGCCACTGCTGGGTGCCGCGGGACACCGCCGTGTGACCGCTGAGGCGGCCGGTGAAATCGTCCCCAGCGACCGCCGCCATCTCGGCGGTGAACGACCTCGAACGATCCGTCGCGGGGCCCTGCCACAGCTCCGCCACGCGCTCGTCGGCGATGCGTTCCCAGTCGGGAAACGCGTGGCGTGCTCTCTTGTCGGTGAGGACGAAGCGGGTCAGATTTGGCTCCGCTCCGTCGAGCACGCCGAGGGGACGCGCCAGCCGGTCGAAGCCAGATGTGTGGGAGAGGAGGTCACCGATCCGGTTGACGACCGCGGCGATGCCGGGCTCGAGCTGGTCGAGGATCGCCTGGACGGCCGGCCGCACCGATGTCTGGTGCGGGACCACGCTGACGCACTCGCCGGACGTCGCCTTGGTGAGGTGGTGCAGGTGCTCTCGGTCGGTGACGTCGAGCTGGAGCGCCTCGGCGAGGGCGTGCACGACCTGGATCGAGGGGTTGCGGTCGCGCCCCTGCTCGATGCGGGTGAGGTACTCGACGCTGATGCCGGCGAGCGCGGCCAGCTCCATGCGACGCAGGCCGGGAGTGCGGCGCCGGTCGCCAGACGGGATGCCGAGCGACTCCGGCTTCGTGGCGTCGCGACGTGCGCGGACGAAGTCGCCGAGGGGCGTGCTCATGACCACCACAGTACGGCGGTGCGCGCCGTACTCCCTCGTACGAAGGTGGCCCTGTGGGGGCCAGCCTGAGCGCGGTCTGGTTGTGGCGCGCCGTTGTCTCCACGCTGGAGACATGAGCGAGAACAGCAGACTTGTCATCCTGGTCGGCAGTGTCCGAGTGGGTCGCTTCGGTCCCGTCGTGGCCTCATGGGTCGCCGAGCAGGCACGCGCACACGGTGGTTTCGAGGTCGACGTGGTCGATCTTGCGGACGCCGATGTCCCACTGGCTCTGCCTGCGGAGTCGCCGAAGCTCGCGGGGGAGGCCTACCCGCGACCGGCGGGGATGCTCGAACTGACGGAGCGGTTAGACGCCGCCGAGGCATTCGTCATCGTGACCCCCGAGTACAACCACAGCTATCCCGCGTCACTCAAGGCGGCGATCGACTGGCACTTCACCCAGTGGACGGCCAAGCCCGTGGCGTTCGTGAGCTATGGGGGAGCAGCCGGCGGACGCCATGCCGTGCTCCACCTCGAGAACGTGCTGACCGAGCTGCACGCCGTGACGATCCGCGACGGGTTGTCCTTCCCGAACTACTTCCTGAACTTCGACATGGACGCCGGTCTGCCGAACGACGAGCAGACGGCGGTGTACGCGAAGGCGATGCTCGATCAGCTCGACTGGTGGGCGACGGTCTTGAAGGACGCCCGCCGGCGGGTGCCGTACCCGGTCTGATCGACGACGGAGCGACGGCGTTCGGTCACTCGAGGCCGTGCGGTGACTCGGGTGGTTCGGGCGGCACGGGGCGGCCGGGTGGTCGTACGCGACGGCGCTTCTTGAGGGCCGCTGCCGCCGCGAGCACACCCCCGGTCACGGCGACGCTGACGAGCCACGGATTGACGCGCCAGCGCGGGCCGGGCGTATCCGAGGTCGTCGCGCACTCGTGCAGCAGGAAGCGGTTGCCAGGATGGAAGACGTGCGTGAAGTCGGCAGAGACGTACGCGAAGGATCCTGCCGGCAGCCCGAAATTCCAGAGCGTGCGATACCAGCGGCCGTTCGCGCGGTCGATCCAGCACGTCACATTCGCGTGCGAGCCCGGCCCGTCGGGAGGGGCGAGATGGTCGATGACGTGCCGTGCGCCGTCCCAGACGGCGACGGGCTGCGTGCCGGTCGTGACCACGGCGGGGTAGTCGGCGTCGAGTCCCATGCGCCGACGCTAGCCGGGCGAGTGTCCGAGGAGTCCCGGTTTGCGTCCCGGTCTTGGGTCCTCACCACTGTCAGAGGCGAGGGTTAGCGTGGCCGCAAGGCCGGGCCCGCCGGCCGCCGGAGGGAGCACCCCATGACCACGTTGTCCGATCGCCCCAACCAGGCCCTGGTCGTGATCGACGTCCAGAACGGTGTCGTCGCCGACGCCCACGACCGCGACCGCGTGGTCGCCGACATCGCTGGGCTCGTCGACCGCGCCCGCTCAGCGGGCGTCCCCGTCATGTGGGTGCAGCACTCCGACGACCACCTCGTCGAGGGGAGCGAGGACTGGGCGTACGTTCCTGAGCTCGTGCCGGGGGAGAGCGAGTCGGTGGTGCACAAGCACTACCAGGACGCGTTCGAGGCCACGGACTTCGAGGACGTGCTTGCGCGGACGGCTGTCGGCGCACTCATCGTCGCCGGAGCGCAAACCGATGCGTGCATCCGGTCGACGATCCACGGTGCGTTCGCCCGCGGGTACGACGTCACGCTGGTCGGCGACGCGCACACGACGAGCGACATCCCCGGTGCGCCGCCGGCACCAGGGGTCATCGCCCACACCAACCTCTACTGGGGCTTCCAGGCGGCTCCCGGTCGTACGGCCGCCGTCGTGGACGCGGCCGACGTGGCGTTCGGTTCCTGACGCTCGCCGCACCTTTGCGCAACTGATGGTTGCGCATCGCGAGATGCGGCGGTACCGTAAGGAGCAACCAAAGGTTGCGAATAACGGGAGACGCCATGGAGTACGCCAGCATCGAGCGCGAGATCCAGATCGAGGCGCCGCCCGAGGTGGTGTTCGAGGTGATCAGCCAGCCTGAGCATGTGCGGGAGTGGTGGTACGCCGAGTCCGACGTGCAGCCGACGCCTGGCATGTCGGGGGAGCTCGTGTGGGCCGAGGGGGACGATCCGCGGGCTCAGGTGAGCGCGATGACCGTCCTCGTCGTCGAGCCGCCTCGGCTTTTCACCTTCCGGTGGACGCACCCGGCGGGGGAGCGCGCGGTCGACGGCAACTCGTTGCTCGTGACCTTCGAGCTCGTCCCGACCGGATCAGGCACGCTGCTCAAGCTCACCGAGACGGGGTTCCGTGAACGGGGTTGGGAGGCGGCGGTCCTCGAGCAGCAGTACAACGACCACGTCGCCGGCTGGGACCTGTACGTCCCGAGGCTCGGCTCGTACGCCGAAGACCTGGTGTCAGCACGATGACCGGTGCGATCGACGACGACCTGTGGTCGGCCATCGGTGACCCGACCCGGCGGCAGCTGCTCGACCTCCTGCTGGCCAACGGCGCCGGCACGGCGACCTCACTGAGTGAGCAGCTTCCGGTGACGCGGCAGGCGGTCTCGAAGCACCTGGGCGTGCTCGATCGCGTGGGGCTGGTCGAGGGGACGCCGTTGGGGCGCGAGCGGCGCTACCGGGTCGATGAGGCCCAGCTCGAGCGCGCTGTGGTGCAGCTCAACGCCGTCGGCAGCACATGGGACGCGCGGCTGCGACGGATCAAGCAGATCGCCGAGGCGATCGAGAAGACGAAGCGAGCGTGACGTGGCCGCGACCGCGGCCGCACCGACAAGAGGAGAGAACGATGGTAGACATCCTGCACCGAGTGGGAATGACGGCACCGCGCGACGCGGTGTACGAGGCACTGACGACAGCAGAAGGACTCGCCGGCTGGTGGACCGCTGACACGAGTGGCGACGGGACGACTGGAGGGGTCTTGGAGTTCCGGTTCCCACCGTTCGGCGGCTTCGACATGAAGGTTGTCGACACGCGTTCGGCCGAGCACGTCCTTTGGGAGGTGATCGACGGTCCCGAGGAGTGGGTCGGTACGCAGATCAGCTGGGACCTCCGTACAGAGGGTGACTTCACCATCGTGATGTTCGCCCACCGAGGTTGGCGCGAGCCGGTGGAGTTCATGCACCACTGCAGCACCAAGTGGGCGACGTTCCTGCTGAGTCTCAAGTCGATGCTGGAGACGGGGGAGGGCGAGCCCGCGCCGAACGACGTCCGGATCAGCGACTGGCACTGAGCGGCTCGGGCGCCGCGAGCATCGCCAGCAGGTGAGGGCGGACGACCTCGAGCAGCGCCTGGTGCGTGACGTCGTCCGCCGAGATGGGGAGGCCCCGCCCGGTGTGGAGGGCATCCCCGGCGAGATCGCTGACGACGCAGCCTCCTGCCTCGCAGATCGCGATGCCCGCGGCGACGTGGAGGTTGTCCCGGAACTGCCCGTCCGAGACGTACGCCGCGCGTCGGCCACCAGCTTCCCACCGACGAACGGCCGATCGAGAGGCCCGTCGCAGTTCACGTCGACGAGCATCGAGAGCGCGGTGGGCTGAAGAGGGACGTCCTCGTCCTCGTACCGCCGGAACGCGCGGTCGCCGTCCGTCCAGAAGAGCTCACCGGTGACCGGGTCGGCGGAGGCCGCAGCGGTGACAGCGCCCTGATCGGTCAGCGCGACGTCGGCGCCGGCCTCTGCGGCCGCGATCGCGACCTCGGCGTCAGACGTGATCACGCCAGCACGCAGAACGCGTTGCCGTCGGGATCAGCCATCACGACCCAGTCGACGTCACCCTGCCCGATGTCGAGCCGCGTCGCACCGAGGGAGATGAGCCGGTCGACCTCCGTCTGCTGATCGCCGTCGGCCGGGGGAGCGAGATCGAAGTGCAGACGGTTCTTGCCCGTCTTCGGCATCAGGGGAGGACCGCCCCAGGTGACCTTCGGGCCGCCGTGCGGCGAACGGATCGCGGTCTCCTGGTCCTGGTCCCACACCAGCGGCCACCCCAACGCTTCGCTCCAGAAGTAGCCGACCTCCTGCGAGCCGTCGCACGAGAGTGCCCCGATGAAGCCGCAGTCGGCGAGGAAGTGGTTGCCCGGCTCGATCACGCAGAACTCGTTGCCCTCCGGATCGGCGAGCACCACGTGCCCCTCCTCTGGAAGCTGACCGATGTCGAGGTGGCGGCCACCGAGCTCGAGGGCTCTCGCCACCGTCTGCTGCTGCTCCTCGAGGGACGCGCTCGTCAGGTCGAAGTGGGTCTGGTTCTGGCCGACCTTCCTCTGCTCGCTCGGTGCGAACTGGAGTCGGAACCCGGGATCCTCGCTCGGGAGGAGCGTGATGCCGTCGCTGGGGGAGCCAGTCACCTCCCCACCCAGAAGACCTTCCCAGAACTGCGCGAGGCGGAGCGGGTCGTGCGCGTCGAAGGTCAGGGCGAAGAGCTGGCTGGTCATCGCCCGACGTTAGGCACGTGGAGGAGTGCCCCGCAACGCGATAAGGCGTAAGTTGCCGCCGTACCGATGTCGAGAACGGCACGGCGGCTCCGTCCCAGGGGCAGACGCGGCCACCACGGCCGTAGCGCATCAAGGAGATCATCATGGCGAAGTACCTGCTTCTCAAGCACTATCGCGGCGCCCCCGAGGCCGTGAACAGCGTCCCGATGGGCCAGTGGACACCGGACGAGATCACGAACCACATCCAGTACATGGCCGACTTCGCCTCTCGGCTCGAGGGCACCGGGGAGTACGTCGACGGTCAGGCTCTCGCACCCGAGGGGACGTTCGTCCGGTACGACGGTGAGGGGCGGCCGCCGGTGACCGACGGTCCGTTCCCGGAGACGAAGGACCTGATCGCGGGCTGGATGGTGATCGACGTCGACTCGTACGACCGAGCGCTCGAGCTCGCGGGCGAGCTGTCGGCAGCGCCGGGAGCCGGTGGGAAGCCGATCCACGAGTGGCTCGAGCTCCGTCCCTTCCTGAGCGAGCCGCCGACGGTCACCGAGTGACCGGTTCGGCCAGGACGGATCAGGTGATGGACGAGCTGCTCGTACGGGAGCTGACACCCGCGGTGATCGGCGTCCTCGTGCGCCGCGGAGTGGACTTCGCGACCGCCGAGGACTCCGTACAGGAAGCACTCGTCCAGGCCTCGCAGTCCTGGCCGGACCGGCCGCCGGCCGATCCGAAGGCGTGGCTCGTCACGGTCGCTTGGCGCAAGTTCGTCGACGCCCACCGGTCGGAGGCGTCGCGACGTGAGCGGGAGCGGCGGGTCGACGACGAGCCGACACCCGGACCTGCGGCGTCGAGCGACGACACGCTGCAGGTGTACTTCCTGTGCGCGCACCCGTCACTGACTCCCGCGTCGGCGGTGGCGCTGACGCTGCGCGCCGTCGGCGGCCTGACGACCCGGCAGATCGCTGAGGCGTACCTCGTACCCGAGGCGACCATGGCGCAGCGGATCAGCCGTGCCAAACGGACGGTCAGCGGCGTACGGTTCGAGTCGCCCGGGGATCTGGCGACAGTGTTGAGGGTGCTCTATCTGGTCTTCAACCAGGGCTACACGGGCGACGTCGACCTGGCGGCCGAGGCGATCCGGCTCACGCGGCAGCTCGCGTCGATGACCGAGGACGAGGAGACTGCCGGGCTGCTGGCGCTGATGCTGTTGCACCACGCGCGGCGACCGGCCAGGATCCGGCCTGACGGCAGCCTCGTACCGCTGGCTGAGCAGGACCGGACCCTGTGGGACACCCGACTGATCGCGGAGGGGGTCGACGTCGTGCAGGCGGCGTTGCGTCGTGACCGGCTGGGGGAGTACCAGGCCCAGGCTGCCATCGCCGCCCTGCATGCCGACGCGCCACGCGCCAAGGAGACCGACTGGGTGCAGATCGTCAGCTGGTACGACGAGCTGCTGCGGCTCACGGGAAGTCCCGTCGTGGCGCTCAACCGGGCCGTCGCCGTCGGAGAGGCTGATGGTGCCCAGGCGGGGCTCGCGACGTTGGCCGAGGTCGATCCTGGATTGCCGCGGCACACGGCGGCGTCGGCGTACCTTCACGAGAAGGCGGGGGACCTGCCGGCGGCGGCGAGGCTGTACGCCGACGCAGCGCGGGTCGCGACCAACCTCGCCGAGCGCGATCACCTCACGCGTCAGGCGGCACGGCTCAACCAGGCGCTGCGTGGGTGAATTCGCAGGCCCGAGTGAATTGGGAACAAGCTGTCGAGTCTGGTCGAAGAGGCCGAGGCGACCCACGAGATCGTGACGATCACCTGCCATGGGCGGCCGGCGGCGGTGCTGATGGCGTCCGAGATCTGGAGTCACGCTTGACGGTGCTGCGTTGCGTGAGCCAACGTGGCGGGTTGAGCTCACTGCGCATGCCCAGTGCGACCTCGCCCGGCTGTCGAACAGAGTTCGTGACCAGCTCCCTGCGGGAGAATCCGCACCGGGTCACCAAGCCGTTGAGTGATCAGCACGTCGTGGGGACTATCGCGTGCTGGTCAAGATCCTCGACGACGACCACGTCGTCCTGGTCGACGCGATCGACCACCGTGCGCACCTCTGCCGAACTTGATGAGCGCGCTGAGGTCTCGCGCTCAGCAACGCGGGTGGAGCGGGGGAGGTAGTTGCGCTATCCCTTGGACTGCTGGATTCTCGTGTCGCGACGATCCCACCGATGAGAACCGATGTTGCCTTCATGTTCAGTTCCTCGAACGACCTAACGGGAGGCTAGTGGACGGCGGCGTCGACGCGGGCAGGGGAGTGTCACGAGTTGACGAGCGCGTTCCTGATGGCGCTCGCGTCGGTGTCGAGAAGGCTCCGTGATCGTTCCTTCCAATCTGCGTTGATCGTGAAGCCATCTCCTGCATGCCTCGCAATCACGTGCAGGTGGAAGTGGAAGACCTCCTGGAATGCGACCTCTCCGTCGGCCATGAACACGTTGATGCCGTCGCAACGCAACCCTGACCTACGCAAGGCGCGGGCCAGGCGATGAGCGAGACGCCAAACATGCGTGCTGGTCTCCTCGTCAAGGTCCTCAAGACCTGCAGCGTGGCGGCGAGGTACGACGAGTAGATGGCCCGGTGTCACCGGGTTCAGATCCATGAACACGACAGCCTGCTCGTCCTCATGAACCACGCTGGCCTCGGCATCGCCATCCACGATGGCGCAGAAGACGCAATGATCATTGGTCCCGTCGTCGGCCGTCATGGGCGTCATCCTTGCAGCGGGACCCCGAGGGTGCCACCAACTTCGTTGAGAATCGCAAGCGCTGGTGTGTGTTCCGCAACGCGACACCTGGGAGACCTCGTATTGAGTACGAGGGCTCCCAGGTGTCGGAGGTTTCAGCGCTTCTGTTCCCGACTCTTAGCCTTCTCGGCCGCTTGCGATGCTGCGACGAGCCGCTCCTCGAGCGTGGCGACCTGCTGGGCGAGCTCACGGGTACGTCGCGTCTCCTCGGCAAGCTCTGCGCGAACCGAGTCAGTCTGGCCACGGGCCGTCTCCGCGGCCGTACGAACGGACTCGGTCTGCGCCTGGGCCGTCTCGGTCGCCTTGCGCCAGTGGGTCGCCTGCTCACGGATGTCGGCGAGCGCAGCGGTCCGTTCCTCGAGCTGCGCGGTCGTTGTCGCGGCCTTGGCGTTCGCGGTCTCAACCTCGATGGTCTTGGAGTTGAGGAGCTCGATGACGGATCTGGTTTCGTTCTTCGCCGCCGTCGCCTCGGTGTGCCAGCGGTCGGCGTCTGCCCTTGCCGCCCCGGCTGCTTCACGAGTCGCAGCGAGTTCGTCGTTCAGAGTGACGATGGTCTGGTCGCGTTCGCGGACCTCGCGGCGGGTGGTCTCAAGCTGGTCTTCGAGTCCGGTGATCGCGTCGTGGGCAACCAGAAGTTGACCAGTTGTCTCCTTCAGCTCTGTCTTGGTCGTCTCGTGGTCGGCGTGGGTGCCCTCGAGGTCCTTGTGCGCTTGTGAGAGCTCCGCGTTGGCCGCGTCGAGCGCGGCCACGGCCTCGCCTGCTTCTCGTTCGCGATTGGTGAGCGCGGTCTTGAACTCGCCGATGCGTGACTCGGCGCGAGCGAGTTCGGCTTTCGCCACAGCGACGCTCTCGTCGGCGTTGGCCTGGACAAGCTTGATCTGGGCTTCGGCGAGGTCGGGGTCGGCTGCGGTGCGGAGGTAGTCCGTGAGCTGGCTCACGATCTGGCCGAGGACTCCGGCCAGATCGTTGGCGCGGTTCAAGGTCGAGCTGGTCGCAGCGAAGGCATCAATCGAGTCCTCGTCGACCACATCGGGGTGAGGCGGGGCAGGGGTTGCGCGTGTCGGCCCTGGTGTGCGGGTCCGTCTCGGGAGTCGTGCTGCGTTGTTCGCGTTGTGCGGCGTGCCGGTGACCGGGTCGGGCAGTTCGCAGTAGATACGGGCTGGCCCCCGTCCGCCCTGGCGGGGAGCTCTGTCGCGGTCGCAGTCGAGCCACGCGCAACGAATGGACGGGGGAGTGGGTTCGCGTTCTGGTGTTGTCATGTCGGCCACAGTCCAATTAAACCAACTCGTATTAAACCCACTCGTACCCATCGCGGGGTGGGTTTATTTACATGGGTTAGTTTATGGGCTCGTTACCTTCAGGAGTTACCCCATAATCACGGTTATGGGGTAAACAGCCTCGCGACAGTGGTGAGTTCGGAGAAATGCGCTGCACTGCGCGGGGCCGGGGGGACCGATGGGAAACTCTGGGGGACAGGCTTGCCGTGCGAAGGAGACCACCGTTGTCGCTACCGACCCCCGTGACGCTGTCAGCTCCTCCGGCGCCGCTGGCTCACGCTGCAGCCGACAACGTTCTCCTCGTCCCGATCGACCGCGTACCTGAAGCATCACGGCCGGCTGTGCTCGCGGCCCGCTTCCTCGTCCAGTACTCCAAACCGCACACCATCGCCGCGTACGAACGGGACCTGCGCGGCTGGTTCGCGTGGTGCGTAGAACGCGCGCTGGATCCGCTCGCGGTTCGTCGCTCCCACATCGACCTGTACGTCAACGAGCTGCGGACCGTCCATGGCGCGAGCACTGCGACGATCGCTCGGAAATGCTCGACGCTGTCGGGGTATTACCGAACCGCCGTCGTCGAGGACGCGATCGCCGTCTCGCCGACTGTGCACCTGCGACGGCCGAAGGTCCCTCAGGACTCGCAGACGCTCGGGCTGGACGAAGACGAGGTGACAGCACTGCTGGACGCAGCGCGACAGCGTGGACCTCGAGCACATGCCCTGATGGTCCTTCTTGCCCACGACGGGCTACGGATCTCCGAGGCGCTCGGCCTCGACGTCGAAGACTTCTCCCGGCGGGGCAAGCACCGGATCGCGACGATCACCCGAAAGGGCGGCGCTCGCAAGAGCGTGGTGCTCACGACGCCGACCTGGGAGGCGCTTGGTGAGCTGGTCGGAGACCGAGTGACCGGTCCGGTGTTCATGACGTCACGTGGCGGGAGGCTGGACCGGCGGGCCGCCGGTCGACTGATCAAGAAGACAGCAGTCGACGCGGGCATCGAAGACGCCGACAAGATCAGCCCTCACAGCCTGCGCCACACGTTCATCACCCTCGCGCTCGAAGCCGGCGTTCCGCTCCATCGAGTGCAGGACGCAGCCGACCATGCCGATCCGCGGACGACGCAGCGCTACAACAAGGAGCGGTTCCGGATCGACGACACTCACGCGTCGTACGCGGTCGAACGCATGCTCCGTGACCGCGAAGCAGCCGCGAACCGCAACGACGAAGACAGCGCCAGCTGAGCAAGGGGACTGCTGGAGGGGTGGTCACCGCGTTTGCCTTACATAACGTACGCCGCCGTGCGGTGTCGTGGTCGAGTCGATCTTGTCTGGGGCAATGAACGGAAACAGCGTGGTGAAATGAACCGGCACGCCGAGCCGGCCTTCGCGTCGAGCCCAGCGCGCCGTCGGCGTACGAATGTCTCCGGTTCGGGGCGTCAGGATCAGCACGCCTTGAAGGGCTGTGCACGCCCACACGAGTGAACCCAGGGGACCGCAACTTGCATGTTGAGAGTGTGCAGAGAACGTACAACCTGACATAATGTCGCTTATCGGCGCACCGTCTGCGGGAGTGGAGAAGGAGATGCGACTGGCCTCATCTGACGCTTGGACCCTAGCGACGAAGCTCCCGTTCGAGCTCCTGGGCGAGGTCCACCGAGGCCTCAATCTCGGCAAGACGGATCGAGACGCTCTCCACGTTGATGCCGAACGGAACTCCCATACGTCGGCAGTATCCGATCAGTTCACGAGCCGCGCCTAGTGACTGCTCGTACGACGCCTGAAGCGTGTCGTCTGCGTGGCGCAGGTCATTCTGGATCCAGCGGGGTACGTCGACGCCGAGCCAGCCGAGGAACTCCAGCGTCTTGAGGGAGCCGCACACCGAGAACGTGAACACGATCGGCACGGGCTCGAGGCCCCGCGCGGCGCACTCGTAGCGATAGTCCGATACCAGGTTCTTCGCTGCGTTGACGTCGTAGACGACCTGCGTGACGAAGAAGGAGCACCCGGCTTCCTGCTTCGCGATCAGGCGTAGATGCTCTTCGCCCCGGCGGCTGTGCCGTTCGGGAATCGCGACGCCCCCGAGCTGCAGATTGGGTCGTGTCTGCGCCCACAGCTCCTGGGCGCGGGCAAGCGAGGTCGCTGACTGCGCGTGTCGGGACGAAGCGCCGACGAACACCGTCAGTGCGTCGTCGGCGTCCTGGGCTTCCAACCACGCACGGAGATCGCTCTCCTCGTACTTGCCGACAGCCCGATACACCACGACTGGCGTGCTCCAGTCTTTCAGGTGCTGTGCCCGGAAGATTGCAGGGTCGATGGTGGGCAGGAACGGAAACGGTCGCTCCTTCGGGTTGCGATCGCTCTCGTCGTCGATGTCGTAGAGGACGAGACCATCGAGACCCAGCGGAGTCAGGCGCTTCTGTGTCACGTCGGCGATCTCCTGGGCCCGCTCAGGAGTGACCGTGATCCGAGGAGGAGTCAAGGCAAAGAGCAGGAACTCGCTCCCCCGTGCTGTGATCCGTCGCACCAAGTCCATGAGGCGAAGGTAGCTGACGGTGCCCCTCCCGCCTCATCAACTCCTGGTGGCCCTGGAATCGTGAGTTCGCTTCGATGAGGCTTACCGAATGAGCACGCACTACGTGATTCGCCCGGCCTCAGAGTCCGATCTCCCGGCCGTCCTATGCGTTCTGTCCCAGAACGAAGCGGTGTCCCCCAGGGCCCCGTGCCCCACTCCCCGCAAGAGCGGGCTGACCCACGGCGTTCATCGAGGCGGTTGTCGTCGCGTACGAGCACCGGCGCCGGGGTGTTGCGCGGCAGATGCTCGCTCGCGTGCTCGAGGACGCTCGTGCGTCCGGCTGCTTCAAAGTGCAGTTGCTCACGCACAAGCGTCACGCCACTGATGGACGCCGGCGTCGATACAGGAGGCCACTTACGTTCAGCGAACGTCGCCTTCCCGCTGGCATCTACTCAGTCGACGGCGACGAGCCATCGACGCCCAGGGGCGGAGGCCGCCAGAGCATCGACAACATCGGCAGTGTTCGCAGACATGCTGAGGACACGTTCACAGGCCGAACATGGACGGACGCCACCCTCGTCGCGTTCAGGTTCGGCAGCGAGGGTCGAGCATTTGCGGCGCTTCAGCAGTCGAATACCGACCAGCAGAGGTCGTTGCGCAGCCGCTGGTCGTCGAGGACGAGCTCCCGAATCGCCTCGGGGAGCTGGTCTCGCTGCCAGCGGCACTCAAGCCGCCCGACAGCATCGCCGCCCCCGTCCGAGGCGGCCGCGCGTACAGCCTTGATCGCGTACGCAGCCGCCCCGAGCTCGTGCGCGGCCACGTGCGCGACGACCCCGGCCTGACCGGCGGCATACGCGGCATGGCGGGCCGCACCTCTCAGGTCTCTCGCGGCCGCCATGGCATGGCCGCCCGCCGAGCGAGACTCCATCATCTTGATCTCGCCGCGCACCCAGGCACGTGCGTGCTCGATTGCTTGCCGCGGCCGTGGGTCCTCGGGCCGGACCGACTCGAAGAGATCAAGCACATGCTCCGCACACGAGGCCGCCCACAGAGCGAGAAGGTGGTGGTCGGAATCGGTGAGAGTCCCCCCCACGGCGGATCGTGATGAAGCGAGGGTCTCGGACCTTCGGGAGGATCATGGGCGGTGCTCCTTAGCGGGGTCGAGAGCGAGCTGAGCGAGCAGGCCGCTGACCAGGATCTCGATGACCGCATTCGAGTCGGGTTCGTTCTCGGTGACTGCCTCGGCAGATCGACGGCTCATGAGGGTTGCCAGTCCATGGACCCCGCTCCACAGCGCGACCACATGGCGGTTGTCGGCGTCAGGGCTTAGCTCGTGGATCCGTCCGCCCAGCACGCGGAACCACTCGCCGGCGACCGAACGCAGATGGCCCCCAGCGCCGGCCAGCAGGGCCCTGCCTCCCGATCAGCTCGAACATGTCCGGACGTTCAGCGGCAAAACTGACATAGCGCTGAGCCGCTCCGCGGATCGCCCGTACTGGGTCCGGATCCCTCAGGATCGGTGCAAGCTCGACGTCGAGATCCTCGACTCCCCTGCGTGCGATCGCCGCGACGAGACTCTCGTACGTCGGGAAATGGTGCCGTGGTGCGCCGTGCGAGACTCCCGCCGTACGAGCAATCTCCCGCAGGGTGAGGTGGGCCAGTCCCCCACTCTCGAGGAGGTCTACCCCCGCTTCGACGAGTTCGTCGCGTGTCGCCACTTAGGCAGTGTCTAGCTCACCTGCAAGAATCCACAACCAGACACTGTTCAGGAGGTTGCGTGTACTGGCTTCTCAAGTACGTCCTGCTCGGCCCAGTGGTGCGTTGGTTCACGCGTCCGGTTCTGATCGGCCAGATGCCCGACGGGCCCGTGGTTCTGGCGCCGAACCACCTGAGCGAGATCGACTCCCTGGTGGTCTGCGCTGCTGTCCCCCGTCGCGTCACGTTCGTGGCGAAGCGCGACTACTTCGCGAAGGGCGGTCTGCGTGGCCGGCTCTACGGGACGCTGTGCCGCTCCACCGGTCAGATCCCGATCGAGCGGTCCGGCGAGGGCAGTGCTGACGCAGCCCTGGACGCCGCGCGAGAAGTCCTGACCCGCGGTGGCGTGTGGGTGATCTATCCCGAGGGCACCCGCTCCCCCGACGGTCGCCTCTACCGTGGTCGTACGGGGGTCATGCGGGTGGCACTGCAGACACCCGAGGCCGTCGTCGTGCCGGTCGGCATCCTCGGTACGAGGGAGGTCGACGCTCCCGGGCGGGGTCGCTGGCGACGAGGACGCACCGAGGTGCACCTCGGCGATCCGCTCGACCTGAGTGCCTGGCGCCACCGCGCCGAAGATCCGATCGCCTGGCGAGAGGCGGCGGACGGCCTGATGTCCGCCATCCAGAAGCTCTCCGGGCAGGAGTACGTCGACCGCCACCCGACGGCTGAGGAGGTCCGTCACCGCGACGGGGCGTCCTGACTCGGGTCAGACGTTCACGTCGAAGGCGAGGTCGACGTCGCATGCGGCCTGCCCCCCGCGGATGCCCCAGTTCTCGGCAGCACTCCCCCGCAGGGTGATCGTGACGTGGTCGCGCGGGATACCAAAGGCGCCGAAGCGGGTGACGATCTCGGTGTAGAGGGCGCGCTTGGCCTCCACCGAGCGGCCGGCGAAGCAGTCGATCGTCACGAGAGCAGCGAGCTCCGGCTGCGAAAGCGTCGGCGAGACGGCGAATCGGTGTGGCTGGTGCACCACGAGGCGTACCTCCCCGTCCTGCTGGGGGATGCGGAAGGCGGCGACGAGCGCGCCGTGGACCGCCTCGACGAGGCCCACCTCTTCTGCCTCGGTGTATTGGCGGCGGACCTCGATCATGGCAGCGGGCATCGGCGCGATCTCTCCTTCTGCCGAGCCGTGCTGCTCGGCGCTTGCTCGAACCTACGGGCAGGCGGCCGGGTAGTGCACCACGATTTCGAACGGGTGCGGCGCGTGAGATCAGGTGCGGCGCGTGAGATCAGGTGCGACGGCTGGTGAGTGACGCCCCGAGCGAGTCGAGCGCAGTCTCGACCACCCGGTAGTACGCCCAGCGGCCTCGCTGCTCGCGCGTCACGAGGCCCGACTCTGCCAGCAGCTTCATGTGGTGCGACACCGTCGGCTGGCTGAGGCCGACCGGCTCGGTGAGGTCGCAGATGCACGCCTCGCCGTCGGCGTTGGCGGCGATCATCGACAGGAGCCGGACGCGTGTCGGATCGCCGAGCGCCTTGAACATCTTGGCCAGCGTCGCCGCGTCGTCCTCGCTGAGGACGCCCCCGGTCAACGTCGAGCAGCAAGCGGCGGCTGGGGTGTCGACGAGCGGAAGCATGGTGGCCATGAGACCAGTCTGCCACACGTATTGACATTGATCGATAGATCGGTAATCGTCTATGTATCGACGTTCATCAATCACTTGGAGGGTTTCCCATGGGTGCTACCGACGACGCGCTGGTCGACGAGGTTCGCCGGCGCTACGCCGAGGCCGCGGTCAAGGTCCGTGCGGGCGCGAGCAACACGCTCATCCTCGAGGCGACGGAGGCGGACTCGTGCTGCTCCCCCGCTGCGTCTCCCACGGACTCTGCCACGGGCTCGTGCTGCGGAGGTCCCGCTGCCGAGGTCGACAACGCTTTCGGAGCCGGGCTCTACTCCGCCGACGAGGCCGCAGCTCTTCCCGCCGAGGCGCTGGCCGCAAGCCTGGGATGCGGCAACCCGCTGATGGTCGCCGCGCTCAACCCGGGCGAGAAGGTTCTTGACCTCGGCTCGGGCGGCGGGATCGACGTGCTGCTCTCCGCTCGCCGTGTCGGGCCGACAGGGTTCGCGTACGGCGTCGACATGACCGACGAGATGCTGGACCTCGCCCGCGCGAACGCCGAAAAGGCCGAGGCGCAGAACGTCGAGTTCCTCAAGGGCACGATCGAGGACGTTCCCCTTCCCGACTCTGCAGTCGACGTCGTGATCTCCAACTGCGTGATCAACCTGTCGGTCGACAAGCCGAAGGTGCTCTCCGAGATGTTCCGCGTCCTGGCGCCGGGCGGTCGCATCGGCATCTCCGACGTGGTCGCCGAGGACCACCTCACGTCGGCCGACCGTGCTGAGCGTGGCTCGTACGTGGGCTGCATCGCCGGCGCCCTGTCCCGTACGGAGTATCTCGACGGGCTGGCGGCGGCGGGCTTCGTCGACGCCGAGGTCGAGTTCACCCACGAGGCGGCAGCCGGGATGCACAGCGCGATCATCCGGGCCGTGAAGCCGAGCGCATGACCCAGAGCGGCACTCTCGACAGTCGCCCGGTCCCCGCGGCCGGGCGACTGTCGGCCACCGATCGCTGGCTCCCGCTCTGGATCGGCGCAGCGATGCTCGCAGGCCTGTTGCTCGGCCGCCTCGTCCCCGGATTCGACGACGCGCTCGCGGGGCTCGAGGTCGGCTCGGTCAGTGCCCCGATCGCCCTCGGCCTCCTGGTGATGATGTATCCGGTGCTGGCCAAGGTCCGGTACGACCAGACCCGTACGGTGCTGGCCGACCGGCGCCTCCTCACGCTCTCGCTGGTCCTCAACTGGCTCGTCGGGCCGGCGCTGATGTTCGCGCTCGCCTGGCTCCTGCTGCCAGACCTCCCCGAGTACCGGACAGGCCTGATCGTCGTCGGACTCGCGCGCTGCATCGCGATGGTGCTGATCTGGAACGACCTCGCGTGCGGCGACCGCGAAGCCGCCGCCGTCCTCGTCGCGGTCAACAGCGTCTTCCAGCTCGTCGCCTTCGCCGGACTCGGGTGGTTCTATCTCCAGACCCTGCCTGGTTGGCTCGGGCTCGAGACCACGACAGCCGAGTTCAGCCTCGCCGCGATCGCGCTCAGTGTCGTCGTCTTCCTCGGCGTACCGCTCGCGGCGGGCTTCGGCAGCCGGCTGCTCGGCGAGCGTCTCAAGGGCCGAGTCTGGTACGAGGACACCTTCCTCCCCCGGATCAGCCCTCTCGCGCTGTGGGGTCTGCTCTTCACGATCATCATGCTCTTCGCGCTGCAGGGCGACACCATCACCCGCAACCCGTGGGCCGTCGCGCGCATCGCCTTGCCCCTGCTGGCGTACTTCGTGGCGATGTTCGCGATCGCCTGGGTCGCCGCACGAGTGGCACGGCTCGGCTATGCGCGGACCGTCACCGTCGCGTTCACCGCTGCCGGCAACAACTTCGAGCTCGCCATCGCCGTCGCGATCGGCGCGTGGGGAGCCACCTCGGGCCAGGCGCTGGCAGGCGTCGTGGGTCCGCTGATCGAGGTGCCCGTCCTGGTTGCCCTCGTCTATGCCGCACTCGCCCTCCGTCCCCGTACCGACCCGCAGGAGATGGTCAGATGACCGCGCCGCCGATCGTCCTCTTCGTCTGTGTCCACAACGCCGGACGCTCCCAGATGGCCTCGGGCTTCCTCCAGCATCTCGCCGGGGACGCCGTCCAGGTCCTGTCCGCGGGTTCCGAGCCTGCCGACCAGCTCAATCCCGTCGCGGTCGAGGCCATGCGTGAGGAAGGCATCGACATCACCGCCCACCAGCCGTCACTCCTCTCCCCCGACGACGTCCTTCGCGCCGACGTCGTCATCACGATGGGGTGCGGCGACACCTGCCCGATCTATCCCGGCAAGCGGTACGAGGACTGGAACCTCGACGACCCGGCCAGCCAGCCACTCGATGTCGTCCGCGGCATCCGGGACGACATCGAACGACGCGTACGCGACCTGATCGCCTCTCTCACGGCTCGCTGACCGCCCGTCTGGGATACGAGAAAAGTCGCATAAACCGCGACGAAATCTGTCTTTCGCTGTCCTGGAACCAGATTTTGTCGCACGCGAGCGGTACGCTGCGAGGAAACCTGCATCCCGCAGACCAATCGTGAGGAGTAGTCATGGCGACCGATTTTCCCTCGGTGGTCTTCTCGGCCGACAGCGACAAGGACAAGATCTCGCGCGCCCACAAGGCGGGGCGTCTCGTCCAGCTGGGCACGGGGATCTACTCCCCCGACGTCGACAAGACCACTGAGCAGCTCGTCCGCGAGCATCTCTGGACCATCGTCGCCAAGCGCTTCCCGGGGGCCGTGATCGCCGACCGGTCCGCCCGTACGAACGGGCTGCCGACCGACGGCTTCCTCTTTGTCGTCCACCCCCGTCGTACGGAGCTGAAGCTGGCGGGTGTCACCGTCGTCCCGCGACAGGGGCCGTCGGCGATGCCGGGCGACTTCGCGCTCCCCGGCGAGGTGTGGCTCGCCGGGCCCGCTCGCGGCATCCTCGACAACCTCGTCCCGACCCGACCGGCGAAGGATCGCGTAGCGAGGACGCTCACCCGAGCCGAGGTCGAGCTGTGGATCGACGAGATCCTCGCCGGGCGGGGCGAGGAGGCCATCAACAAGCTCCGCGACGACGCGCGCGCCCTCGCGCCCTTCCTCGGGCGGCAGCACGAGCTCGACCTCCTCGACAAGCTCGTCGGGGCGGCGATGAACACGCGTCCGACCGACATCCTGCAGACACCGCAGCTCGTCGCGCGCGCCAAGGGCCAGCCGTACGACCGCCGCCGCGCAGACGTGTTCACCCGGCTCGCAGACTATCTCGACACGCTGGCGCCGGACAGCGTGCCCGCGCTCCCGGACGACGCCACGCGGCGCACGCTGCTGCCGTTCTACGAGGCCTACTTCTCCAACTACATCGAGGGC
Organism: Mumia zhuanghuii; assembly: GCF_042681565.1. Classification (NCBI taxonomy): domain Bacteria; kingdom Bacillati; phylum Actinomycetota; class Actinomycetes; order Propionibacteriales; family Nocardioidaceae; genus Mumia; species Mumia zhuanghuii. The sequence continues at coordinate 2,310,609 of NZ_JBHUFT010000008.1, read as the reverse complement.
ACCGAATTCACCTTGGACGAGGCGGCGGAGATCGTCTTCGACGACGTCGTCCCCGAGCAGCGCCCGGAGGACGCCCACGACATCCTCGGGACATACGAGCTGACGTCCTCCGACGAGGTCATGCGCCAGCGGCCGTCGACCGCGGACGAGCTCCTCGACCTGCTGCGGCGCCGGCACGCGATCCTCATGGCCGGTCGGCCGACGATGGCACCCGGCACTTTCAAGAAGCGGGCGAACCGTGCAGGTGAGACCTACTTCGTCGCACCCGAGCTCGTCGAGGGCACGTTGAAAGAGGGATTCGACATCGGCGCACGGCTGATCAGCCCGTTCGCCCGTGCGGCCTACCTGATGTTCGTCGTGAGCGAGGTGCACCCGTTCGCCGACGGCAACGGGCGCGTCGCCCGCGTCATGATGAACGCCGAGCTGGCCGGAGCCGGAGAGGTCCGCATCGTCATCCCGACCGTCTACCGGCTCAACTATCTGTCGGCGCTGAAGGGCGCGACCCACAACGAGAACTACCCCGGCCTGATTGCTGCGCTGTCGTTCGCGCGTCGTTGGACGGCACGGGTCGACTTCACCGACCGCGCGCGAGCAGAGGCCGATCTCGTACGGACGAACGCGCTCCGCGACGCGTACACAGCTGAGGAAGCAGGCGTCCGGCTGACTCTTCCGTGAGCGGCTCCCCCAACCGGTCACGAATCGAGAAGCACCGAACCTCGCTCGCCTCCTAGCGTGAAGACATCGTCATCGTCCGTCCGGACGAGACATCCGCTGAAGGAGCACCTCATGACATCGATCGCATCTCTCACGCTCGAGGCGTCCGACCCCGCGGCCGGCCGCGCCTTCTACGACGCCGCGTTCGGTCTCGGCGAGCTGCTGTCGGTCCGCGAAGGCGACGACCCGACCAGTGGCTTCCGCGCCTACACGCTGTCGCTCGTCCTCCCCCAGCCGTCGTCGGTCGACAGCTACCTCGAGTCCGCGCTCGCGGCCGGGGCCACGGTGCTGAGACCGGCCGCCAAAAGCATGTGGGGGTACGGCGGTGTCGTGCAGGCACCGGACGGGGCCATCTGGAAGGCCGCCTCACCGTCGAAGAAGGAGAAGGGGCGTCCGGTACGCGAGATCGACGAGGTCGTCCTTCTGATCGGTGCCACCGACGTCGCCGCCACCAAGCAGTTCTACGTCGACCACGGCCTCGCCGTGGAGCGGAGCTTCGGGAAGAAGTATGTCGAGTTCAAGGCGCCGGAGGGCCACGTCAAGCTCGGGTTGTACGGCCGCAAGGCGTTGGCGAAGGACGCCGGAGTGCCCGTCGACGGCAGCGGATCGCACCGGATCGCCCTCGTGAACGACGCGGGCACGTTCACCGACCCCGACAGCTTCGTGTGGGAGACCGCCTGAAGCCTGCGGATGGTCGTCACGCGGGCGGGCAAAACTCTTGACCGCGCCGCGGTTCGCAGACGTAGATGCCGAACTGCGTGAACATCCGGTGCTTTCGGCCCGCCTGCGGTGGCGCGCTTCGACCCTTCAACTCGTCGGCGAACGTCTGACGACGCCCCCGTCGCAGCGTCATACGGCGACGTACTCCGCGAGGTGCTCCCCCGTCAGCGTCGCGCGGGCGGCGACAAGGTCGGCGGGCGTGCCTTCGAAGACGACCTTGCCGCCGTCGTGCCCGGCGCCGGGACCGAGATCGATGATCCAGTCGGCGTGCGCCATGACCGCCTGGTGGTGCTCGATGACGATGACCGACTTGCCCGACTCGACGAGGCGGTCGAGCAGACCGAGAAGCTGTTCGACGTCGGCGAGGTGGAGGCCGGTGGTCGGCTCGTCGAGGACGTACACGTCACCCTTCTCGGCCATCTGCGTCGCCAGCTTGAGCCGCTGGCGCTCGCCGCCTGACAACGTCGTCAGCGGCTGGCCGAGGCTGAGGTAGCCGAGGCCGACGTCAACGAGTCGGTCGAGGATCTTGTGCGCGGCAGGCGTACGGGCTTCGCCCTCGCCGAAGAACTTCTCGGCCTCGGTCACCGACATCGCCAGCACCTCGGCGATGTTGCGGTCGCCGAACGTGTACTCGAGAACCGAGGCCTGGAAGCGACGGCCCTCGCACTCCTCGCACGTCGACTCGACGGTCGCCATCACCCCGAGCTCGGTGAAGATCACACCGGCGCCCTTGCAAGCAGGGCACGCGCCCTCGGAGTTCGAGCTGAACAGTGCCGGCTTCACACCGTTGGCCTTGGCGAACGCCTTGCGGATCGGCTCCAGCAGGCCCGTGTACGTGGCCGGGTTGCTGCGGCGGGAGCCGCGGATCGCGCCCTGGTCAACGACGACCACGCCGTCGCGCTCGGCGATCGAGCCGTGGATCAGCGAGCTCTTGCCGGAGCCGGCCACGCCGGTCACGACGCACAGCAGCCCCAGCGGCACGTCGACGTCGACGTCCTGGAGATTGTGGGTCGACGCCCCGCGGACCTCGAGCGCCCCGGTCGACTTCCGTACGGTCTCCTTGAGCGCCGCCCGGTCGTCGAGGTGGTGCCCGGTGGTGGTGTCGCTCCCCCGCAATCCGTCGACGGTGCCCTCGAAGCAGATCGTGCCGCCCGCGGTGCCGGCGCCCGGACCGAGGTCGACCACGTGGTCGGCGATCGCGATCGTCTCCGGCTTGTGCTCGACGACAAGGACGGTGTTGCCCTTGTCCCGCAGCTGGAGCAGGAGGTTGTTCATCCGCTCGATGTCGTGGGGGTGCAGTCCGATGGTGGGCTCGTCGAAGACGTACGTGACGTCGGTCAGCGACGAGCCGAGGTGGCGGATCATCTTGGTCCGCTGCGCCTCGCCGCCGGACAGCGTTCCGGCCGGACGGTCAAGGCTCAGGTATCCCAGGCCGATGTCCTCGAACGCGTCGAGCAGGTGCTGCAGGCCCGCGACGAGCGGCGCGACGCCCGGCTCGTCGAGCGAGCGCATCCACACGGCGAGGTCACTGATCTGCATCTGGCAGAGCTCAGCGATGTTCTTGCCGTTGACCTTGGACGAGAGCGCCTCTTTGCTGAGCCGGGTGCCGTCGCAGTCGGGGCAGGTTGTGAACGTGATCGCGCGCTCGACGAAGCGGCGCACGTGGGGCTGCATCGCCTCGACGTCCTTGGAGAGCATCGACTTCTGGATTTTGGGGATCAGTCCCTCGTACGTGAGGTTGGTGCCCTCCACCTTGATCTTGGTCGGCTCGGCGTAGAGGAGCAGCTGCAGCTCCTTCTTGGTGTAGCTCGCGATCGGCTTGTCCATCGGGAGCCCCGCGCCGCTGAAGATCCGGCCGTACCAGCCGTCCATGCTGTAGCCGGGGACGGTCAACGCGCCGTCCTCGAGCGACTTGGAGTCGTCGTACAGCGCCGTCAGATCGAAGTCGCTGATCGCGCCCATGCCTTCGCAGCGCGGACACATGCCGCCCTGGTAGACCGCGTTGCGGACGACCGACTTTTCTTCTCTGCCGCCCTTCTCCGTCTTCATGACCCCGCTCGCCGTGCGGGTCGGGACGTTGAACGCGAAGGCGGTCGGCGGCCCGATGTGCGGAGTGCCGATACGGCTGAAGAGGATCCGCAGCATCGCGTTGGCGTCAGTGGCAGTGCCAACGGTCGACCGAGGGTTGGCCCCCATCCGCTCCTGGTCGACGATGATCGCCGTGGTGAGGCCCTCGAGATGGTCGACCTCGGGACGCGCGAGCGACGGCATGAATCCCTGGAGGAAGGCCGAGTAGGTCTCGTTGATCATCCGCTGAGACTCGGCGGCGATCGTGGCGAACACGAGGGAGCTCTTGCCGGATCCGGAGACGCCGGTGAACACGGTGAGTCGACGCTTCGGCAGCTCGACGCTGACGTCCTTGAGGTTGTTCTCGCGCGCGCCCTGCACGCGGATCAGGTCGTGGTTGTCGGCGACGTGCGCAGACGGGTCCGTGCTCGCCGTGGTGGCCCTTCGTCATCGTCTCTCCATGCAGTCAGCGGGGCGGCGTCCTCGGTCCACCCTAGGGGCCAATCCGGTCACCGTCTGTCACACGCAAGCGACCTTCTAGATCGTGCCGTCCGGGGCCTCGAAGACCGTGGAGAATCCGCCGAAGAAGCCCTTCTTAGCGGGCTTGAGCATCCGTGCGCCGCCCCGTACGGCCGACTCGGCGCCCACGTCTGCCGCCAGCTCGGCAACAGGCGCGGACGAGAAGACCGCCGTGTAGAAGTCGTGCGCGGTACGGACGTCGGAGACCCCGAGTGTCGTGTGATCGAGCGCGAGCGTCGCTGTGTCGGCCATGTCAGCTCTGGTTGATGCGAAGGAGGTTGCCGGTCGGGTCGCGGAAGGCACAGTCACGGACCCCGTACGGCTGGTCGGTCGGCTCCTGCACGACATCGGCGCCGCTGGCCACAAGCTTCTCGAAGAGTCCGTCGAGGTCGTCGGTGGCCAGCGCGAGCGAGCCGTACGAGCCCTTGGCGATCAGCTCGAGGATCACGCGACGCTCCTCGTCGGTGATGCCGGGGTCGGCGGCCGGCGGATGGAGGACGATCGAGGTCTCGGGCTGGTTCGGAGGACCGACCGTGAGCCAGCGCATCCCCTCGTAGCCGACGTCGTTGCGTACCTCGAACCCCAGCGTGTCGCGGTAGAAGCCGAGAGCGGCGTCGGCGTCGGTGTGCGGCAGGAACGCGTAGTGGATGGTGATGTTCATGAGGACGACGCTAGTGGCGTCCCGGGCCCACGTGCTTCTCGATTCCTGATCGGCCTCGTCACCTGCCGGGTGTGGCAGGACGGCATCTCGTCGGTGGTCTCAGTCTCCACCGACGCGTTCGCAGCCTCGGCGCGATAGGTGCTCGGGGGGACGCCGACCAGCTCGGTGAACCGCGTGCTGAAGGTGCCGAGGGACGAGCAGCCGACCTCGAAGCAGACGTCGGTGACGCTCATGTCGCCGCGCCGCAGCAGCGCCATCGCCCGCTCGATCCGGCGGGTCATCAGGTAGGAGTACGGCGACTCGCCGTAGGCCGCTCGGAACTGGCGGCTGAGATGACCGGCCGACATGTTGACGCCGCGAGCGAGCGCCTCGACGTCCAAAGGCATGGCGTACTCGCGGTCGATCCGGTCGCGGACACGGCGCAGCTGCGCGAGGTCGCGCAGACGCTGCTCCTCGGCAGTAGTCACCTGCCGATCGTGCCATGGGGAACGAAGGGTTGTCGCGGCATATCGATTAACGATAGATTCAGATCATCATTCGATAGGAGGTGCGCCATGGGGAAGCTCACCGTTCTCGCCCTGCGCGTCGTGCTCGTCCTCGGCCTGCTCGGCTCGTTGTTCGTCCAGGTCGTCATGGTGCCGCTGCTCGCGGTCGACCTGAACGAGGCGCCGACTGCCGTACGGGTGCCCGCCGTCGTGGTCGTGCTCCTCGGGATCGTCACCACGCAGGTCGTCATGGTCTGCGTGTGGCGGCTCCTCACGATGGTGGGTCGCGGCACGGTGTTCTCGCCCGCGTCCTTCCGCTACGTCGACGTGATCGTCGGCGCGGTCGCCGTCGCGTCGCTGCTCACTTTCGCGCTCGGCGTCGTCCTCGCTCCCGGCGAAGCGGTCGCACCCGGGATCGTCCTCCTCGTCGGCGGTGTCGGTCTCATGGTCGCCGGCGTCGCGCTGCTCGTCCTGGTCCTGCGGACTCTGCTCGCTCAGGCGGTGGCCCGTGACGCCGAGGCGACGCATCTGCAGTCCGAGCTCGACGAGGTGATCTGATGCCGATCGTCGTCGACATCGACGTGATGCTCGCCAGGCGCAAGATGTCCGTGGGCGCGCTGGCCGACCGCGTCGGCATCACCCCGGCGAACCTTGCCGTGCTCAAGAACGGCCGCGCCAAGGCCGTACGGTTCACGACCCTCGAGGCGCTGTGCGAGGTGCTCGAGTGCCAGCCCGGTGACCTCCTGCGATGGGAGCCCGAACCCGCGGGTGCGGACGCCGTGAGGGCCCCGGCCGACGGCGCTGCCTGATCTGGGCTGCGCGATCTGGTCAGCCGACCGCGAACCCGCGCGTTAGCCTCCTGACACCCGACACACCCAGGAGGCCCCGATGTCAGAGCTCGACGGCAAGCGCATTTTCGTGACCGGCTCGGCGAGGGGTATCGGGCGTGCCATCGCCGCCCTCGCCATCGCCGAGGGGGCTCAGGTCGTCATCAGCGACGTGGACGCCGACGCCGCCGAGGCGACGCGCGCCGAGCTCAGCGCAGCGGGAACAGCGAACTGCGACGTCTCCGACGAAGCGGCGGTCCAGGCGGCGATCGCATCAGCGGTGGAGATCCTCGGTGGGCTCGACGTCCTCGTGAACAACGCCGGCATCGAAGTCTCGAGCCCGTTGGTCGAGCAGTCCACGGAGAGCTTCGACAAGATCTTCGCCATCAACGTCCGCGGCCCGTTCGTCGCGATGAAGGCGGCAACCCCACACCTCATCGAGTCCGGCGGCAACATCGTCAACATCTCCTCGATCGCCGGTCTCGGAGGCAGCCCGTTGCTCGGGTCGTACTGCGCGACCAAGGCCGCGTTGATCCAGATGACGCGCGTCGCGGCGGTCGAGCTCCGCGCCTCCGGCGTCCGCGTCAACGCCGTGTGCCCGGGATTCGCCGACACCAGCATGGTCGACCGGCTCCGACCTGACTTCGAGGGCGCGACGCAGGTGCCGTTCGGTGACCTGGTCGCCGCGAAGCAGGGGCGCCTCGGCACACCGGAGGACATTGCCGAAGTCGCCTGCTTCTTGGCGTCGGATCGCGCGACGTGGGTGACCGGGAGCAGCTACGTCCTCGACGGCGGCCTCATGGCAAGCCTCGTCTGACGCGGCGGACGAAGCGCCGCTGCCAGGGCGTCTCGACGGCTCGAGGGTGGTAGTGCGCCCGGATCCATGCCACCGCGGCATCCGGCTCCATCCCGTCCAGCACGCACAGCACGGCGAGGGCCGTCCCCGTACGACCGATGCCGCCGCCGCAGCCGATCTCGACGCGCGCGTCCGGAGCGCGGTCGTACGCCTCACGCAGCGTCGACGTCGCCTCGTCAGGATCGGACGGCACCCAGAAGTCACGCCACAGGATCCAGCGCTGCTCCCATGGCCGCGCGGAAGGTCGCTTGCCGGTGAGATGGACGGCGAGCGTCGGCTCGTCACCGGGTTCGCGTGCTGCCCGCAGGCCGCGACCCCGTACGAGGCGGCCGGACGGCAGCCCCACGACTCCGGCGGTCTCGGTGTCCCAGGTCGTCACTCCCCTGTTCTACCGCCTCGTCCGTTCAGCCCGCGGTCGCGAGGAGCCAGTCGGCAGCGACAGCCGGTACGAGGTGAGCAGCGGGAACAGCACGTGCCCGTACGCGTGCGCCCGTACGGTGATGACCGCTCCGACGAAGTAGACGCTCAGACACGTCGCCGCGGCGAGGTTGTCGACGATGAATGCCCGGCGGGTCAGCACGCCGACACCGGAGAAGGCGGTCCACGCGGCAGCGACGATGACGACGACGGTCGGCACGGTGCTCATGGCGAGTCCTCTCGTACGGAAGCGAGTGACCAGTGACGGACCAGGACCGGCTCGGAGCAGACGACAGGTGGCTCGAGGACGCGTTCGAGGCGCAGCACCCGAGGCTGCGCGCCGTCGCGTTCCGCATGCTCGGGTCGCGCGGCGCGGCGCCGCGGCGGTCTCCTCGCAGGCGGTCACGATCAGTCGGCTTCTGCCGTTCGTGCACCACGTCCTCGTCAACGGAGCCGCCGGCGTGGTCGGGGTCCCGTGTCGCGAGGCGCAGGTCGTCATCGCGTTCACGGTCACCGACGGGAAGATCGTCGCGATCGACGTGCTCTCTGATCCCGAGCGACTCGCGTGCCTCGACCTCAGCGGGGTCCTCGACTGAGCCTGGCACTCTGCGCCCGTCCTCGTTACGGTGGCGGAGTCCCCTCCCCGGTCACGAGGAGTGACGACCATGCACCCACGAAAGCTCGTACTCGCCCTTGCCGCCGTGCTCGCCACCGCAGTGCTCGCCCCACCTCCTGCCACCGCGCAGGCCTTTCCTGACCGCCTCGAGCTCCCCGACGGCTTCCTGCCCGAAGGCATCGCGCTCGGTCCCGGACCGACCGCGTGGTTCGGGTCACGTGCCGATGGAGACATCTACGAGGTCGACCTCCGTACAGGCGCCGGGGAGATCATCAGCCAAGGTCCCGGGACGCCGTCGGTCGGGATGAAGTCCGACCGGCACAAGCGGCTCTTCGTCGCCGGAGGGCCGGCGGGTGACGGCCGCGTCGTCAGCTCCCGTACGGGCGAGATCATCGCCTCGTACACGTTCACCAGGGCGGCCTCGTTCGTCAACGACGTCGTCCTCACCAAGCGCAAGGCGTGGTTCACCGACTCGTCGCAGCCTCAGCTGTACGGCGTGCCGCTGCGCCGCAACGGACGTCCGGGCGATCCGTCCGACGTGGTGACGCTGCCGCTGTCGGGCGACTGGGTCCAGGGCACGGGTTTCGCCGCGAACGGGATCACGCAGACGCCCGACCGCAAGGCGCTCCTGGTGGTGAATTCGACGCTCGGCGAGCTTCACCGCGTGAACAAGCGCACCGGCAAGACCCGCAAGGTCGACCTCGGCGACACGTCACTCGTCAACGGCGACGGGATGCTGCTGAAGGGGCGCACCCTGTACGTCGTCCAGAACCGGCTCAACCAGATCGCCGTCCTCACGCTGGACCGCAAGGGACGGAGCGGTCGCCTCGTGAAGGTGATCACCGATCCGGACTTCGACGTGCCGACCACGGTGGCCTCGTTCGGGCGCTGGCTCTATCTGCCGAACGCCAGGTTCACGACGCCGCCGACGCCGGACACTCCGTACTGGGTGACACGCGTCAAGCGCTGACCCGGGCGGCCCCCTTTGTGCCCGGTCTGGTGCTCGTGGGCAATCCACGTGGGTTGGCCAGGACTGCTGCGCCACGACTCACTCAACGGGCTGTTGTCGACGGTGTCGAACCCGAGCCGTTCGTACAGGCGCGTGACGAGCTCCGCGGCTTCGGGGAAGTCGCTGGAGGCCGACAGTGCATGCCGACCGGGGCACCTGCCGGCCGGCCCGCTGTGGTGAGGCACGGCGCCTGGATGTGGGTGAAGGCCTTGACGACCTTCGATTGCGGATCGGCGCCCTCGGGCTTCTCTACGTCGTGACGTGCGGCCTCCTCTACACCGCGATCGGGGTCGGCGTCGCGCTGCTGGCCGAACGGCTTCTGAGGGACTGACGGACGGGGCATGATCACCGCGAGCCTGAAGTGACGTCGATGTCCTCGATCACGGCCGGGTCTGCCCGGTGGTCGGCGTGCCGAGCCCAGGTGAGCCGAATCCGGAGCAGCACGATGCCGCTGACGGACAGCGACGCCTCGTACTGAGGCAGGTCCGCGACGTACGCCTCGACGCATCGCGCGCGATCGTGGCCGGTCGGGACGTCGGCCTCGCCTTCGCCCTGCAGCGTCGTCCCGTCCGAGCCCCCGACGACCAGGGCGACACGAGGGTCCCGGCGCAGGTTCGCGACCTTGCGGGAGGCGGCGCGCGCGTCGAAGACGACCTCCCCACGTGCCGTCATCGTCAGCTCGACGTACGCCGCTTGCGGTGCCCCGCCCGGTCCGACGGTCGTCACGACGCCGTCGCGCCGGGCCCGGACGTACGCCACCATCTGCTCGCGATCCACGGCGAAACGCTAGCGGACGACTTTCTTGCAGCATGAGCAAAAATCTGGTTATGTTTATCGAACCACGTGACTTAAGAGATCTTATGGAGAGTCAATGCGAAGCCTGATCCTTCTCTCGCTCGTCGGCCTCGGAGCCCAGCTGGTCGACGGCAGCCTCGGGATGGCGTACGGCGTGACATCGACGACGCTCCTGCTCGCGATCGGGACGAACCCCGCGGCGGCGTCGGCGACCGTTCACCTCGCGGAGATCGGGACCACGCTCGTCTCTGGCGCTGCGCACTGGCGCTTCGGTAACGTCGACTGGAAGGTCGTCGCCAAGATCGGCATCCCGGGTGCGTTCGGCGCCTTCGCCGGCGCGACGTTCCTGTCGAGCCTCTCCACCGAGATGGCCGCTCCCCTGATGTCGCTGATCCTGCTCGCGCTCGGTCTCTACATCCTCACGCGGTTCACGGTCGCGGGACTTCCGAAGGGCAACCTCGGCAAGCCGCTGCGCAAGCGTTTCCTCACCCCGCTCGGCCTGGTCGCCGGTTTCATCGACTCGACGGGCGGCGGTGGCTGGGGCCCCGTGGGCACGCCGGCGATCCTCGCGAGCGGCCGGCTCGAGCCCCGCAAGACCATCGGCTCGATCGACACCTCGGAGTTCCTCGTGGCGGTCGCCGCGAGCCTCGGCTTCATCGTCGGCATCGGCTCGCAGGGCGTGAACTACTCGTGGGCGCTCGCGCTCCTCATCGGCGGAATGATCGCCGCGCCGATCGCGGCGTGGCTGGTGCGCCACATCCCGCCGCGCGTCCTCGGCTCGCTCGTCGGTGGTCTGATCATCCTCACCAACGTCCGTACGCTCCTCAAGAGCGACTGGATCGATGCGCCGGGTGACGCGCGGTCGGTCGTGTACATCCTCATCGTCGCCCTGTGGGTGTCCGCCGTCGCGTACTCGTTCAAGCGCTACCGAGAGGAGCGTGACGCCGAGCATGCCGAGGTGGCGGAGGCCGTCGAGGCGGGCGAGGGCGCACCCGCCGCTTGACCTCGAGGGCGCTTGAGGTTGCACGGTGGTGTCTATGACCACCGAAACCGCACCCCGTACGGCAGACCTCGACGCGATCGCGCAGGTCGTGGCCACGGTCGAGCACTCCCAGCAGCACAAGGATCCCGACGAGTTCCTCGCCCTCTTCCACCCTGACGCGATCTGGACGACGGGAGGGGGCAAGGTGCTCATCGGCCGCGACGAGATCGCGGCGTTCACCCGCCAGGTCCTCCCGGCGGCCGAGTGGGACGGCAAAGTCACCTACGACGTGGTGCACGTGCTCTTCATCCGCCCGGACGTCGCGGCCGTCAAGGTGCGCCAGCGCTACCTGACGCCCGGCGAGGAGAGCGAGGGCGCGCCGCTCTACGTAATGTCCAAGCAGGAGGGCCGCTGGCTGCTGACCGCCTGCCAGAACACCGGAGTCGTTTCCGACTGAGCAACCCGCGTGGTGGGATGGCGGCATGGCCCTCATCCACCAGACAGCAGAGATCCGTCCGACAAAGCTCGAGCTCCTCGAGGAGTGGGTGCCGCGGCAGCCGTGGGGCAGGTCCGCGGGTGGAGGGCCGCTCGAGCGCGTGGGCGCCTACCGGTTCGACGACCCCGCCGGAGAGGTGGGCATCGAGACGCTCCTCGTACGCCGTGGCGAAGGCCCCGTGCTCCAGGTGCCGCTGACCTATCGTGGGGCGCCGCTCGTGGGGGCGGACGACGCTCTGGTGGGGACGATGGAGCACTCCGTGCTCGGCCCGCGCTGGATCTACGACGGCTGCGGGGACCCGGTATACGTGACGGCGGTGCTCACGGCGATCCTCACCGGCGGCCATCAGGCCGACGAGGTCCTCGAGACCGACACCGGGCTCGTGCCGCGCGAGACCACGACCCTCGTGTCCGGGAGCGGCGGCCCTCGTACGGCAGTCCCGGCTATCGGTTCCCTGTCCGCGGCCAGCGACGCCCATGTCAGCGTCATCGACGCGGGGCCCACGACGGTCGTCGTCCGACGGGTGCTCGACGGGGAGGCGGCGGACGGCGCCGCGACCCTGCGCGGCCGGTGGCCGGGGCAGGACACGGACGTCGTCCTCGTGACTGCCTAACCGTCATGCGGGGCCGGCGATGTTGACCAGCCATCCGACGTCGTATCGATCGGTGAGCATCCCGAAGGCGTCGCCCCACGGGGCCACGGACAGCGGCACCGCGATCATCGCGCCCTCGGACAGCGCGTCCCAGTACGCACGCAGCTCGGCCTCGTCGCTGTTGTCACCGCTGAGGGAGACGGTGCCGTTGGGTGTCGGCTCCCCCATCTCGGCGGGCGTGTCCGCGCCCATGAGCACGAGGCCCGACGGCGTGACGAGCATCGAGTGCATCAGGCGGTCGGCCTCCGCGGCATCCCCGCTCGCGTCGTACTCGGCGAACGTGGCCGTCGTCAGCTCACCACCGAAGACGCCCTGGTAGAAGGTCATCGCGTCGCGCGCCTGGTCGCGGAAGGAAAGGTACGGGTTGAGTCGTGTCGCCATCGTGGGTCTCCGTCGTCTCGGCTGGGCTCTCCCCACTGTCGCGCCGATGGCGGCCTGACGCACACCCTGCCTGAGCTCACTCCGTACGAAGCTGCTCCGGAGAGGTCGCGGCAAGCACCCACGGCCGTACGAGACGCACCGCCAGTGCGCTGGCGACGAGGATGAGGAGCGTCGTCACGATCACCGAGGCGACGACCATCACGACCACGTACGCGGTCGGGTTTGTCAAGATCCCGTAGCCAGCGCCGCCGAGCAGCACCCCCACGATGCCGAGCGGGAGTGTCGCGATCCGTGCCTCGATGCGTTGCGAGTCGATGATCGTCGAGGTCGGCACACCGGTCGCCACGAGCGCGGCCATCTCGCGGCGACGGTCGAGGATCAGCTCGGTTGACCGCACGGCGAGGGTGCCTGCGACGACGAGGAGGGCCAGGAGGACCGCGACGGCGACGATCAGCAGCGACACCGTGAGCTCGCCGTCGGAGCCGTCCGGTGCGTAGCCGACGACCTCGCCCACGAGAACCGCTGCCGTGCCCGTCACGAGACCGATCGCACCGGTGGCGGCCGCAGCGCGTCCCGCGGGGTGTGGATCGGACTGCAACCGTCTGCACGCCAGCAGCGCAGCCGCGGTCGAGGCGTACGGCCGGAGCAGGGCAGCAGTCCGGTAGGTGGCGGCCGGCGCGAGGAGGGCAAGGCCGATCACGAGGAGGGCGAGTAGGGCGAGCGTGGCGACCTGCGACGCGGCGGTCGGCACCAGTGCAAGCACGGGGATCGCGATGAGCGCAAGGCCCGGCCACGTGCGTGGTGGCCGACGGGGCCGTCGGGCCGTGGTGGCAGCAACACGAGTGCCCGATCGCGCCCCTACGAGTACGGCGTAGGCGACGATCGCGCCGACCACCACGAGCGTCGCGACGCCAGGTCCGACCGTCGTCGGGACGAACCCGCCCGTACCGCTCATGCGCTCACCGTTCAGGAGCCATCGCAGGACGGCGAAGCCGCCGATCCCGAGCACCGCGCCGACCAGCGCAGGTGCGGCAACCTCGAGTGCTCCCCAGCGCTGGAGGTCACGGCGCGTCGCTCCGGCGATCGCGAGCGCCCGGTAGCGAGCCTCGCGGCCGCTCGACCCAAGACGGACCGCTTGGTCCAGGAGCAGCGCGAAAGGCACGACCATAAGGACCACAGCGAACGTGGCACCGCCGCGCGTACCCGGATCACCGATCGGCCCGAAGAGGTGCTCTCCGTGCATCGACGCGTCGTACTCGCTGACCAACGACAGCCTGACATACGACGCCGCGACGAGCAGGAGCGTGCTCGCGACGCCCGTGGTAAAGGCGATGAGCAGGGCGCGTCCGATCCCGCTGGTCTGCAGAATCATCACCGGCAGGCGGGTCACGCGACGACCTCCGCGGCATCTGTACGGCCGTCGCGCAGCACGACCTCGCGGTCCGCAAAGGCGGCGACACGGTTGTCGTGGGTGACGACCACGAGCGCAGCACCGATGTCTCCCGTCGCTTCTACGAGGACCTGCATCGTCCGCTCGGCGCCGACCGTGTCCAGGGCGCCGGTCGGCTCGTCGGCGAGCACCAGCTTCGGTGCGGTGATCAGCGCGCGAGCGATCGCGACGCGCTGCCCCTCTCCCCCGGACAGGTCGGAAGCGAGCGACTCGGCGCACTCCTCGACGCCCAGGTGTGCGAGCCATCCGCGGGCCACGGTCGCCGACGCGTGACGATCTCTGCGCTCGAGCAGCAGCGGGAGCGCGACGTTCTCGAGCGCGGTCAGCTCTGGGACCAGGCGTCCAAACTGCAGCACGAGACCGATCTCGCGCCGCCGCAGGCGCGTCCGATCGTCAGCCGACAGAGCGTCGACGCGGGTCCCGTCGAACGTGACGGTGCCCGCCTCGGGCGCGATCACGCCGGCGATGCACTGCAGCAGCGTCGACTTGCCGCTGCCGGACGGCCCGGTGATCGCGACCCGTTCGCCGGGTTCGATCGTCAGTGAGGCGCCGCGGAGTGCCACCGTTCGCCCGAAAGCCTTGTGCAGGCCGGTCGCGGCGACGAGAGGGTCAGTCATGGGGGCTCCTTCGTACGGGGTGGGCGTCATCGTGGGGTCTGCGCTTCTGCGACCCGTTCGTATGCCGCCTCGAGCCAGCGCAGGTCGGCATCGAGGTGGGCGATGGTGTGATCGACGGCGATGCGCTGTGCCATGTCGTGGATCGCCGACCGCTCGTGGGTGAGCTGCCGCATGGCATCGAGATGAGCGGCCCGCTGCCTCGCGAGGAACCCAGCGGCGTCGGTGCTGGTGCGCAGCGCGGTGACGGCCTTGCGGACGAGCTCATCGGCTCCGTATCCGCTCGGTGATTCCGCCGTGGCGAGCCACTCCTTCAGCATCGTGGAGCCGGCCGTGGTGATCGCGTACACGATCCGCTCGGGCCCCCTGCCCGGTACGGTCTCGACCTCCTCGGCCGCGTCGTCGCGGACCAGCCGGGCGAGCGTCGCGTAGACCTGCCCGTACGCCAGCGGCTTCGCCGACGGGAACCACGTGTCGTACTCGTGCTTGAGGTCGTAACCGTGCGCGGGACGCCGAGCGAGGACGCCGAGAAGGACGTGCGCGAGAGCCATGTCGGCAGGTATACACCATGTGTATACCTGCTGGGAAGCGCTTTGCTGAGGTCAATTCGTGCGGGTCTCAACCCATGGCAGTGGTGCTGACGTTCGCACCGAGCCACTGGCGTGTGGCGTCGTCGGCGGGCACGAAGGTCTCGATCGCCAGTTCGGCCACCGTCACGTCCACCGGCGTGCCGAAGGTCGAGATGATCGACAAGAACGTCAGCACGTCGTCTCCGACCCGGACGATCATCGGGACGAACACCTGACCGCCGGCGGGACCGCGTTCGTCCGAACCCGCGGGCACCTCGTACGCCGCGAGCTCGTCGTGGAGCGCGAACATCTCGTCGTCGCCCCGCGCCTCGGCTCCGCGACGAAGGCCGGCGAGAACCGACACGCGCCACTGCGCGAGGTTCACGAGGTGCGGCGCGAGCCCGTCCGGATGAAGCGTGAGCCGCAGCGCGTTCACCTGGCCGGTGAGCAGGGCGGGCGACGCGAGCGACGTCAGAGCGGCGACGCCGGCGTTCGCGTCGACGACGTTCCAGAGCCGGTCGACGGCGAGCGCAGGGTACGGCTCGTGCGCGACGAGCACCTCGCGTACGGCGGCGCGCGCCGCCTCGAGGTCGGTGTGGTCGAGCGGCCGCTCCGGGAAGGCAGGTGCGAAGCCGCCGGCCAGCAGCATCCTGTTCTGGTCACGTGTCGGCACGTCGAGAGCGTCGGCCAGGCGCAGGATCATGTCGCTGCTCGGCCGAGAGCGGCCGGTCTCCACGAAGCTGATGTGGCGGGTCGAGATCCCAGTCTCCGACGACAGCGCGAGCTGGCTGTAGCGCCGCCGTGTCCGCCACGTCCGCAGCTGGTCTCCCAGGGTGTCCGTTCCGGCCCGTGCCGTCTCCGTCTGCATCGTCACGTTGTCCACTCTGACGCATCCGCCGATCAGCGACCATGACCTCCGAGGTCATCGACACGCCTCCCTCTCCCCCGTCACGGTGGAGCCTCGACCGAGCCGCACGGCGGCTCCCTACGGAAGGACCGACCGATGACCGAGCTGACCACGACGCCGTATGAGACGCTCCTCGCGGACTACCTGGCGTTCTGGAATGAGACCGACGCGGATGCCCGTGCAACCCTCGCCGACCGTACGTTCACGCCGGACGTCTCCTACACCGACCCGCAGGCGGCCGTGACCGGCCGTGAGGCACTGACCGATCTCGTTGGGGCGCTCCAGGCCCAGCTGCCAGGGATGCGCTTCACGCCCGGCGACCTCGTGGACGGCCACCACGACCTCGTCCGGTTCACCTGGAACCTTGGTCCCGAGGGCGCGCCCGACACGATCGTCGGCGCCGATGTCGCACTGCTGTCGCCGGAGGGCCGCATGAGCTACATCGCCGGGTTCCTCGACCGCGTCCCGCAGGGCTGACCAACTCGCCGGGCTTACCCCTCGCCCTCTCTCGCCGTAGCCTGGCGGGAGGGGGTGAGGGCATGCACGCAACAGTCGGAGAACGGATCCGCTTCCACGGCCGTACGGTCGGTGCACCCGACCACAGCGGAGAGATCGTGACCGTACGAGGTGACGACGGGCAGCCACCGTACGTCGTGCGGTTCGACGACGGGCACGAGGCTCTGGTCTATCCGGGCGCGGACTGCGAGATCGTCCGCAGCGAGGGCTGAGCGCCGACCCACTGCTTGACGACCGGTGAGGTCACGCCGAGCAGCGCGACCGCGTACATCGTCACGGCGGCGAGCATGCGCGCCTCGTCAGCGGCGATCGAGCCCCCGTGCACGACGACGTAGCCCCAACCCCAGACGGCCAACACCGCCCAGAACGCGGCGCCGAACGCGAAGACGACGCGTGCCCAGCGCACACCGCACGCGGCCAGGGCCAGGAGCAGGACCGGCCACGCGACGGCGGCCTCGCGCTCCAGCGCGGCCACCGCGAGCACGGCAGCGGCGGAAAGGGCGAACATTCGTTGCGTCTGCGCCGGCATCCCCCATGGGCTCTTCACGAACGGGAGACTATCGGCTCGTGGACGGCAGGTCAGGAGTTTCGCGGTGCGTACATGATGAGCGCGACTCCCACCAGGCACACCATCGCGCCGGCGACGTCCCATCGGTCCGGCCGAAACCCGTCGGCCACCATCCCCCACACCAGCGACCCTGCGACGAACACGCCCCCGTACGCCGCGAGGATGCGACCGAAGTTCGCGTCGGGCTGCAGCGTCGCCACGAATCCGTACGCACCGAGCGCGAGCACACCGGCGCCGATCCAGGCCCATCCGCGATGCTCGCGCACGCCCTGCCACACGAGCCAGGCGCCCCCGATCTCGAAAAGTGCCGCCACGCCGAACAGGACGATCGAGCGCATCACGGACATCGGGTCTCCTCGGGGTGGACTGTCGCGCCATTGTTCACGCCCCGACGCCCCGACGCCTCGCGGTCAGCCGGCGGTGACGGCCGTGACGTTCAGGTGGTCGGAGATCGAGGTGTAGCGCTCCGCATAAAGGCGCACACCGCTGAGGTCGTATGCGATCACCATCCCGCGGATCGAGGCACGGGGCAGCGAGGTGTTGCGCTGGTAGACCGGGCCACCGCTGTCGCCGTCGCGGACGATCATTTTGTCGTCGTCACGACGGCCGCGCATGAGGTAGTACGTGCATGTCGACTCGACACCGGGGTTGTCGCAGTACGTCGCGTCGAGCGCCTTGATCTCGATGCCGCAGATCGCTTTGGTGACCTGGCCTGAGGCACAGACGGAGTCTCCGACCGCGCCGTTGTTCGCGCCGGTCACGACCCTCGAGGAGAAGCTGTCGAGTCCGTCGGTGTAGATGTTCGGCGAGTACGTGGAGCCGCCGAGACGCGCCTGGTCGTAGTCGGGGTAGTCCGCGCGGCCCGCGGTCGTGCCGTAGAAAGATGACCCGGAGTGCCAGTCGGTGCCGTTCGCGCCGCAATGTCCGGCCGTCACCGAGTAGTAGGTGCCGGTGGTCTTCCCGCGGGCAGTGAACCCCGCAGTACAAGAAGCGCCGCTGGCTTTGGTGATTCTGGCCCCTCCCCAGTGCGGGGCGCTGTCGGCTGCTCGGGAGGCGCGTCCGGCCTTTCCTCCGTATTCGACGACGACGGATCCGGCGTCGACGCCCTGCAGCGGTTGCGCCAGCGTGTCGAGGCGCCCCTCACGCGGCGGCTCTCCGCCGAGCGTCACGACCACCGCCTCCCGCTCCGGGTCGAGCTCCACCGCCATCCCGGCGACGTCTGAGGCGATCGCTGTACGCCACTTCTGCGGCTCGAAGGCGGCGTGCCACGCTTCGCGAAGCTCGTCGGCGGAGCGTTCGGAGACTCGCACCTCGAGTCCCTCCGCTGCCTCCTTCGGCAGGCGGGCGGTGAGCTTCGCGACGAGCGCCCTGCCGTCAGTCTCCTTAGTCACCACCAGCGTGTAGCCCTCCGCCGTGCTTCCGATCACGCCGATCACGCCGTGGTCGAGCCCAACGGGAACCCCGTCGGAACGCTTCTCACCGTCCGGCGAGAGAAGTGCGGTGACTCGCTGACCAACAACCCGTTGGACGGCGGTGGGCACGGGGCCGTCGAGTGCCAGGGGATCCGGGCCGAGACCCTCCGACCTTTCGACGACCGGCGCCCTCTCAGAGGCCGGTTCTGCTTCGTCGCCATGGACCGGCGCGCCTTCGGCGCCGAGGAGGACGAGAGCGCTGAGCAATGCCACGACGGGGTAGGTGAGTCTCTGAGGCTGACGCATTGTGACTCCTCGGGGGCACCAGTGTGACCTCGGACGCTAGCGGCAAACGAGGTCGGGGAGTTATGGGTTGCAGGGCGGACGACGCGCGCGCCAATGTTCCAACTCGGACACGGAAGTCGCGCACCGCGCCGCCGCACACGCGACACCGGTCACCGAACCGTGACAGCATCATCGCGTGCGACATGACACCTCCCCCAGGGTCGGCATTCCCCGTTCGACCGTGCCCCCGCTGTGCTCGACCGCGCTGACACTCGCTGGCGCGGGCGCCGGCCGTACGGCAGTCGTGATCGGGTGCCCCAACGGGGTCGAGGCGACCGCGCTGCTCGGGCTCGGATGGACCGTCATCGGCATCGACGAGGACCCCGAGGTCCACGAGCGTGTCCGCGCCGCCGCTGACGTCGCCGCGCTCGATCGGCTCACGACCGTGGTCGGCACGCTCCCCCGCATGAGCCGTCTCCCCGACGCCGATCTCGTCCTCACCCGGACGGCGTTGCTCGGCGACGCCGGTCCGACACTGTGGCCGCGGGTGGTCGAGGCGTTGCGTCCCGGTGGCCTCTTGGCCGCGCGGCTCACCGCGACGAGCGCAGGTCTGTTGCGAGGGTGGGCGCTGCTCAGCGAGCGCTACAGCGGCCCCACGCTCGAGGTGGTCGCCCGCCGTCCCTAGGCGCTTGGCGCTCAGGCGTCGACGACGCCCGTACGCCGCACGACCGGCGGCTCGCTCGACCACGGGAAGTTGATCCACGCGTCCGTCCTGCGCCACGCGAAGTCCGACTTGATCGCCGAGCGCGGCTTCTCGTAGATCACCGCCGTGCGCACGGACCGGACGTGGTCGGCGCAGAAGGCGTGCACGAGCTCCAGCGTCTTGCCGGTGTCGGCCACGTCGTCGACGACGAGCAGGTCTGCGCCAGTGAGGTCGGCGGTGTCCAGGAAGGGCGGGAGCACCACCGGCACGTCGAGACGGGTGTCGACGCCGGTGTAGAACTCCACGCTCATCGTGAAGAGGTTCTTGCAGTCGAGCGCGTAGGCGAGGGAGCCGGCAGGGATCAGCCCGCCGCGCGCGATGCCGAGGACGATCGTCGGCGCGAACCCGCTATCCGTGACCGTCTGCGCGAGCTGGCGCATCGCCGTGCCGTACAGGTCCCAGGTGAGGATCTCGCGCTCCTGCATGTCCAGAAGCCTAGTCGCGACGCTATCTCGTGTGCTGTGGGTAAATGGCCTCATGGACATCACGCGCTTCGGCCACGCCGCCCTCCTCCTCGAGTCCGGCCCGCACCGGGTTCTGATCGACCCGGGCACCTTCAGCCGCGAGGAGGTCTTCGACCTCACCGGTCTCGACGCGATCGTCGTCACCCACCAGCATCCCGACCACGTCGACCCGGCCCGCATCGAGCGGCTGCTCGCGGGCAACCCCGACGCGCGGCTGCTCGCCGAGCCGCAGACGGTCGCGGCGCTCGAAGGGCTCGGGGTCTGGGAGGCGACCGCCGCCGACGTCACCGTCGAGCTGGGCCGGTCGATGACGCTCACGGGCGTTGGTTTCGAGCACGCGGTGATCCACCCGGACATGCCGCGGGTCGGCAATGTCGGCATCCTCGTCGAGGCCGACGGCACCCGTCTGTTCCACCCGGGCGACTCGTACGCGTCGGTGCCGCGCGACGTCGACGTCCTCGCCGTGCCCCTCAGCGCTCCCTGGGCGAAGGTCAGCGAGACGGTCGACTTCGTACGGGCGGTGGCGCCGCGGGTCGTGTTCCCGATCCACGACTGCACGATCTCCGACGTCGCGTACCTCGTCTACTGGGGGCGCGTGGCCGAGATGGGCGGGGCCGAGCAGGCGCTGCTTCTCGGGCAGGACGGGACCACGAGCGCGTGAGATGAGCGCTGCGGCGCCCGAGTCGGGCCAGCAGGACCTCGGCGGGTGGCTGAACCAGCTGCGCGCCGGGGTCCTGGGTGCCAACGACGGCATCGTCTCGACCGCCGGGATTGTCATCGGGATGGCCGCCGCGACGAAGTCGGTCCCGGTCATCCTGGCCGCGGGGCTGGCCGGACTCGCCGCGGGAGCGCTGTCGATGGCGTCGGGCGAGTACGTGTCGGTGAGCACGCAGCGCGACACCGAGCGCGCACTCCTAGACGCCGAGCGCGAGCAACTCACGCGTGACCCCGAAGCCGCGCTCGCCGAGCTGACGCATGAGTACGTCGACAAGGGGCTGAGCGAGGATCTCGCCCGGCAGGTGGCGATCGAGCTGAGCGCGGGCGATGCGCTCGCCGCGCACGCCGATGCCGAGCTGCACCTCGACCCCGAGGCGCTGACCAACCCCTGGCATGCGGCGGTCGCCTCGATCGTCTCGTTCGCGATCGGTGGGATGCTCCCCCTGCTCGCGATCGTGCTGGTCCCGGTCACCGCGCGGATCCCGGTGACCTTCGGCGCCGTGATCGTCGCGCTCGTGCTGACCGGGTGGATCAGCGCGCGCATGGGTCACGCACCTCCCGCCCGCGCGACCCTCCGTACCGTGATCGGTGGGGCGCTGGCGATGGTGACGACGTACGCCCTCGGCTCGGTGTTCGACGTCTGACGGTCTGAGGCCCGACGTGCCACGACCAGGTCAGGACTCCAGCAGCAGCTCGGCGACGACGGCGTCGATCTCGTCGCGTATCCGCAGCTTGACGTCGCCTGCCGCGAACGAGGCATCGACCGCCGCACGCGCCAGATCGGCGAGGTCGGCGAGGCTCAGCCCGAACGCGTCGTGAGCGAGCTGGTACTCGTGCTCGAGCGTCGTGTCGAACATCCCGGGGTCGTCGCTGTTGAGCGTCACGAGGACGCCGGCGTCGCGCAGCGCCGGGAAGGGGTGCTCGTCGAGCGAGGCGACCGCGCCCGTGCACAGGTTCGAGGTCGGTGCGATCTCCAACGGGATCTGGCGCTCGACCAGCTCTGCGACCAGCGCCGGGTCGTCTGCGGCGCGGATGCCGTGCCCGATCCGTACGGCGCCGAGCGCGTCGAGAGCGTCCCGTACGGTCTGGGGTCCCGTGGTCTCCCCTGCGTGCGGGACGCTTTTGAGCCCAAGCGCCCGTGCACGCGCGAAGACCTCCGCGAACTGCGGCCGCTCGACACCGATCTCGGGACCGCCGAGCCCGAAGCCGACGGTGCCGTCGGGTGCGTGCCGCTCGACCCAGTCGATCGTCCGCTCCCCCGACGGCAGTCCGAGCTCTCCGGGGATGTCGAACACCCACGCGAGCTCGACGCCGCTCGTACGGGCCTGCGCACGGCCTCGCGTGAGGGCCTCGGCGAGCGCGTCGGGAGCGATCCCCATGAGGAGCTGGCTGTCAGGCGTCACCGTGAGCTCGGCGTAGCGGATGTTCTGCGCCGCCATGTCCGCACCGACGCCCGCGACGAGGTCCTCGACGTCCTGCGGCGTCGTGACGAGCTGGTTGGTCTGGATGTAGACCTCGATGAAGTGCGCGAAGTCACGAAACCGGTAGAACTCCTGAAGCGCCTCTTCGTCGACCGGCACCCCGACCTCGGGATGCCGACGTGCGAGCCCGAGGACGGTCTCCACGGACGCGGCGCCGAGGAGGTGGACATGCAGCTCCGCCTTCGGGAGCGCGTGGACGAAAGGATCGATGGGCCGTTCGCGTCCGGTCGCCGACACGACAGAGGGGTTGCTCATCGCGCCATTGAACCACCCCGTACGGTGGTGGCGGGTGTCTGTTCTCGGGTCAGGCACCTGCGTCACGTGACACGCGGAACACTCCGATATTCGACGATCTATCTCACATGTGAGATACGGTGGAGCACATGACTGACGACTACCTGACCCGGATCGGGAACCTCATTCGCGACGCGCGGAAGCATCGCGGCCTGACCCAGGCGGAGCTCGCTCAACTCTTGAAGACGAGCCAGAGTGCGGTCAACCGCATCGAGCAGGGCCAGCAGAACCTCACGCTGGAGATGCTGGCGCGCATCGGTGCCGCGCTCGACTCCGAGTTTGTGGCGCTAGGCACGTCAGGCCCTAGCCACCTGCGCGTCGTTGGCGAGACCAAGCTCTCCGGCTCCATCGATGTGAAGTCCTCCAAGAACGCCGGCGTCGCCCTCTTGTGTGCGGCGCTGCTCAACGAGGGCCGCACCACGCTGCGCAAGGTCGCCCGCATCGAGGAGGTCAACCGGCTCCTCGAGGTGCTGGAGTCGATCGGCTTCAAGACGACCTGGATCGGCGACGAGGGCGACCTCGAGCTGATCCCGCCGACGACCCTCGACTTGTCGTCGATCGATGCCGACGCTGCACGCCGTACGCGCAGCATCATCATGTTCCTCGGCCCGCTGATGCACCGCGAGCAGTCGTTCGATCTTCCCTATGCCGGTGGCTGCGACCTCGGCACGCGCACGGTTGAGCCGCACATGACCGCGCTGCGCCCGTTCGGGCTCGAGGTGAAGGCCACCGAGGGCAGCTATCACGCGACCGTCGACCCCTCGGTTTCCCCTGTACGACCGATCGTGCTCACCGAGCGCGGCGACACCGTCACCGAGAACGCGCTACTGGCCGCTGCGCGGCACGATGGCGAGACCGTCATCCGCAACGCCAGCCCCAACTACATGGTCCAGGACCTGTGCTTCTTCCTTGAGCGCCTCGGCGTCGAGATCGAGGGCATCGGGACGACCACGCTCCGTGTGAAGGGTCGCTCGCGCATCAACGTCGACGTCGAGTACGCGCCGAGCGAGGACCCGATCGAGGCCATGAGCCTGATCACCGCGGCGATCGTCACCGAGTCGAAGATCACCGTGCGTCGTGTGCCGATCGAGTTCATGGAGATCGAGCTCGCGCTGCTGGAGGAGATGGGCTTCACCTACGACCGTAGCGACGAGTATCTCGCCGAGAACGGCCACACCCGCCTCGTCGACATCACGACGTACCCGTCGGTGCTGCACGCGCCGATCGACAAGATCCACCCGATGCCGTTCCCCGGACTCAACATCGACAATCTGCCGTTCTTCGCGGTGATCGCGGCGACGGCCTCCGGGACGACGCTGCTGCACGACTGGGTCTATGAGAACCGCGCGATCTATCTGACCGAGCTCAACAAACTCGGTGCGAACGTCAAGCTCCTCGACCCGCACCGCGTCCTCATCGAGGGTCCGACGCGCTGGCGCGCCACCGAGCTCGTGTGCCCACCGGCACTGCGACCGGCCGTCGTGATCCTGATCGCGATGCTGGCGGCCAAGGGGACGTCGGTGCTGCGCAGCGTCTACGTGATCAACCGCGGGTACGAAGATCTCGCTGCGCGCCTCAACGCCCTGGGCGCCGAGATCGAGACCTTCCGCGACATCTGAGCGGCAGGGTCTCGGCCACCCCCTGCTGGTCGAGTGCCGGCGAGGAACGAGCCGGTGTATCGAGACCCCTATCCCCTACCGCGCCGAGGTGCTCGCCGAGCTCCTTGCGCGAGCGGATGCGCAGCTTCGCGTAGCTCGCCGACAGGTGCCACTCCACGGTCTTGATGCTGAGGAACAGCTGCTCGGCGATCTGGCGGTTGGTCGAGCCCGACGTGGCGAGCTCGCACACCGACAGTTCGGCAGTCGAGAGTCGGTCCACGCGTGACCCGCTCTCGCCGTCCGAGTCGGTCCGCGGCGCGAGGTCCTCGAGCTGTCGCGAGACACCGGCCGCGCCGATACGGTCCGCGATCCCTCGGGCCCGACCCGCGAGCGTCGCCGCCTCGGCCCGGCAGCGAGTGTCAGTGTTCCGAGAAGTGGCACTCCCCGTCGTACGGGGTGGGTGGCGGTACGTGCAGTCATGCTCATCCTCATCGGTCGGTGCTGATGCGTCGTCCAGCCTCACCCGATCTCGCCCCGTACGAGGTGTGCCAAGCACCCTGGTGCGTGAACCCTGGGGCGGCATACTGGCCCCGTGACCGACCCGGTGCCACCGTTCCGCGCTTCGCCGACCCCGCTGGCGTACGCGCACCGCGGGGGTGCGCACTACGCCCCTAACCGGGGCATCGAGAACTCCCTCGCCGCCTTCGAGAACGCGGTCCGGCTCGGCTATCGCTACCTCGAGACCGATGCGCGCACCTCGGCCGATGGCACCGTGTTCGCGTTCCACGACGCCTCGCTCGACCGGACGACCGACCGGGCTGGCGTCCTCGCCAGGCTTCCCGCCGACGAGGTGCTCAAGGCTCGCATCGGTGGGCGCGAGCCGGTCCCGCTGCTGAGCGACATGCTCGCGGCGTTCCCCAACGTGTACGTCAACATCGACGTCAAGGAGACCGCGGCGATCGCCCCGACCCTGCAGGCGATCACCGACGCCGGTGCTGAGGGGCGCGTCTGCCTCGCGTCGTTCTCCCACCGGCGCCTCGTGCGGATCCGGGCGCTGGCCCCTCACCTGACCACCTCGGCGTCGCCGCCGGAGATCGCGCGGGTGATGGCGCACCCGTGGCGGGTGCTCCCGCGGATTCGTGCGTCGGGTGTCGCCTGCGTGCAGGTCCCGACGCGGCGCGGCTGGCTGGAGATCGTGACGCCGCGGTTCGTCCGTGCCGCGCACGACCTCGGGCTGGCGGTCCACGTGTGGACCATCGACGACGCCGCAGAGATGGAGCGCCTCCTCGACCTCGGGGTGGACGGACTGATGAGCGACCGGATCGACGTCCTGCGCGACGTCCTGACCGCCCGCGGTCAGTGGACTGGAGGAGCCCCCGAATGACCGTCGCCAACTCCGCTGACGCTTCCGGCACCGCCCTGGGGCGCCGCCGAGAGCAGCGCGCCTGGTACTGGTACGACTGGGCCAACTCGGCCTACATCACGAGCGTCGGCACCGTGCTCATCGGTCCCTACCTCACCTCCGTCGCCGAGCGCGACGCGTGCGGACGGGTCGGGACGACCGACAACCCGTGCCACGCGAACATCGACCTGTTCGGGCTGGGACTGTCGGCGGGGTCGCTGGTCTTCTACGTCGTCACCTTCGCCACGCTGCTGTCCGCGCTGGTGCTGCCGATCGTCGGTGCCGTCGCCGACCGCGTCACGTCCAAGCGTCGACTGATGGCGAGGTTCGCTTGGACCGGCGCGGCGGCCGCGTGCGCGATGTTCTTCGTCGCGGGCAGCAATTGGGAGCTCGGGGCCGTGCTGCTCGTGGTGGCCAACCTCTGCATGGGCGCCTCGCTGACCGTCTACGACGCGATCCTCATCGACGTCGCCACACCCGACGAGCGAGACCGGGTGTCGTCGCGAGGGTGGGCCTTCGGCTACCTCGGCGGCGGCCTCCTGCTTCTCCTCAACCTTGGCCTCGTCCTCGGTGCGGGTGACGCGATCGGCACCGACACGGCGGTCCGGATCAGCCTGCTGTCGGCGGGCCTGTGGTGGGGCGGCTTCACCGTCGTCGCCTACCGAGGCTTGCGGGACCACCCGCCGACGGCGCTGCCGGACGGCGAGGAGCGCACGGAGGGTGCCCTCGTGCGCCGCAGCTTCGGCCAGCTGTGGAGCACGCTCAAGCACCTCAAGAACTACCCGCAGACGATGCTCTTCCTCGTCGCCTACCTCTTCTACAACGACGGCATCCAGACGGTCATCTACTCGGCGTCGATCTTCGGCCAGAAGGAGCTCGGCTTCTCCGCCGAGGTGCTCATCGCGACGATCCTCCTCGTCCAGTTCGTCGCGATCGCCGGTGCGCTGTCGTTCGGTGTGATCGCGCAGCGGGCGGGGGCGCGCCGGACGATCATGGGCGGCCTCGTCGTCTGGATGGTGATCGTCTCTTGCGGCTACGTGATGCCTGAGGGCGAGGTTGTGCCGTTCCTCGTTCTCGCGACCGGGATCGGTATCGTCATGGGCGGAACACAGGCGCTGTCGCGGTCGTTGTACTCCCAGATGATCCCGGCGGGACGAGAAGCCGAGTACTTCTCGCTCTACCAGGCCGCCGAGCGTGGGACGAGCTGGCTCGGTACCCTGGTCTTCGGTCTGGTGCACCAGCTCACCGGGTCGTATCGGCCGGCGATCTTCGCGCTGATCGCGTTCTTCGTCGTCGGATTCGTGCTTCTGGTGCGTCTGGACGCAAGACGTGCGATCACGGAGGCCGGGCGCGAGGTGCCCCAGTCCGTCTGAGAGCGGGCGTGTCGTACGACACGGTGGGCTCTCAGGGGAATCTCACGAGCCCCCGATACGTTGGACAGGGCGTACGGAAACGGACAGACGTGCCGTACGCATCAGACGTTTGATTGAGTCGGGAGGGCAGTGATGGCAGAACGCGCACTCCGGGGGGCGCGCCTCGGAACCCAGAGCTTCGAGGATGAGCGTGGCGTGGAGATGGCCCCGCGTCAAGAGGTTGAGTACGTCCTGCCCGACGGCCGTACGTTCACGGTCACGATGGCCGACGACGCCGAGCTGCCTGCTGAGTGGGAAGACCCGCGCAGCGGCAAGATGGGGCGTCTCGTCGACGGCAGCGAGCCGGAGCACAAGGAGGTCAAGGCCCCTCGTACGCACTGGGACATGCTGCTGGAGCGGCGTTCGATCCCCGAGCTCGAGGAGATCCTGACCGAGCGGCTCGAGCTGCTGCGGGCCGGCGAGATCGGTCCGGCTCACCTGCACCGCCCGGCCAAGGCCAAGACGAAGGCCAAGGCGCGCAAGCGCACCGCATGATCTAAGCGGTTCCACATTCTCGGGAACCTGTTCGAGATCCCCTGATCGCCTGGGTCGTACCGTCCCCCCGTGGTACGGCCCAGGCTTCTCTTTGCCCGCGAGTCACTCCGCGCGCACTCGCGAGAAGAACTCCCGGACGTCCTCGGCGAGCAGCTCGGGCACCTCCATCGCAGCGAAATGACCGCCGCTCTCGAATTCCGACCAGTGCCTGATGTCGTACAGCCGTTCGGCCAGCGGCCGCACCGACTGCGTGATGTCGTGGGCGAACACGGCCACGCCGAGCGGGACCGGGCACGGCGCGGCCTGTCGCGCGGTGTCTCGGTGCAGTCGTGCCGAGGAGGCCGCGGTGGCGGTCAGCCAGTACAGCGAGATGTTGGTGAGCATCCGCTCGTCGCTGACCGGCGAGCCGGGGTCCATCCACTGCGCGAAGCGCTCGGCGATCCAGGCCAGCTGAGCGACCGGCGAGTCCGTCAGCGCATAGCCGATCGTCTGCGGAGTGAGCGCCTGCAAGGCCTGGTACGGCGGGCGTGCCGCCATCAGCTGTCGAACCTTGTCCAGCCGGGCCTCGTCGGTTGCTGACAGTTCGACGTCCGGATCCGGCCGGGTCGGCAGGTAGTTCACGTGCACACCGACCACCTGCTCGGGGGCGACCGCGCTGAGCGCCATCGAGATGCCGGCCCCGAAGTCGCCCCCCTGCGCGCCGTAGCGGTCGTAGCCGAGACGGCACATCAGCTCGGCCCAGGCTCGCGCCACCCGGGCGGCGTCCCAGCCCCGCTCGTGGGTCGGACCGGAGAAGCCGTAGCCCGGGATGGAGGGGATCACCAGGTGGAAGTCGCGCGACAGCGGCTCGATCACGTCGAGAAACTCCAGGAACGAGCCGGGCCACCCGTGGGTGAGGATCAGCGCGAGCGCGTCCGGGTCGGCAGACCGTACGTGGACGAAGTGGATGTTCTGACTCTCGATCTCCGTGGTGAACTGCGGGAGCTCGTTGAGCGCGGCCTCGTGCGTACGCCAGTCGTAGCCGGTGCGCCAGAGCTCGGCCAGCTCCTTGAGCCGCGCCAGCGGGAACCCGTAGTCCCACCCGGCGTCGGCGACCTCGTTGGGCCAGCGCGTACGGGCGAGCCGGTCGTTCAGGTCGTCGAGGTCGGCCTGGGGGACGTCGATGCAGTACGGAGTGATCACGGATCCCAACCTACCCAATCGTTAGTCGCCCTAACGATCTGATTTAGACTCGCTCCATGGAGGATTCATCCCCGGAGAGGCCTGCGACGTGGAGGAGCCTGCCGAGCTGGCTGCTCTCCCAGACTGCGCACCATGCGCACCGGCTGCTGGCTGACGCGTTCTCGTCCGTCGGTGCCCGCGGCTACCACTACCGTGTGCTGGCGACGCTGGACGAGTTCGGCGCGGCCAGCCAGGCGACGCTGGGCCGCCGCACCGGCATCCACTTCAGCGACATGGTCGCCACCATCACCGAGCTCGCCGACGACGGGATGGTCGAGCGCGCGCCCGACCCCTCGGATCGACGGCGCAACGTCATCTCGCTGACCAGCTCTGGAGCACGACAGCTACGGCGCCTCGAGACGCAGCTGGCCGACACCCAGGAAGCGCTGCTCGCTCCGCTGTCACCGGATGAACGCGTGCGCTTCACGGCGCTTCTCGGCACGCTGCTGGACCACCACGACCGGCACGCACCGAGGGACTGAGCCGCGGGCGTCAGTCGTCGACGACCTCGCCCTGGACGACGGTGGGCGAGGTCGCATGCCCGCTCGTACGGCGCTGGAACTGCTCGCTCACGACCCACGTGCCCTGACGCTCGGCCCAGCGACGACTGCGCGTGCGCACCGCCTTGCGGACCGGCGGGAGCAGCAGCAGCGCGCCCGCGACCGCCGTGAGGTAACCAGGCACCGCGAACAGGAAGCCCACGAGCATCGTCAGACCGCGGCCGCTGCCTCCCTCGGGCGGAACGCCGTCGCGAGCGGCCAGACGCAGGTCCTGCCAGCCTCGGCGTCCGGTCTCGCGGATCACGACGATGCCCACGAGCGACAGCGCCATGAGCGAGATGATGGTGGCTCCGACGCCGATCCAGCTGCTCACCGCGACGGCGAGCGCGATCTCGATGACGGGCAGCAGCAAGAACGTCGCCGCGACTCCTCGACGTACCGTCATGTCCTCATCCCCTCCTCGCCCGCGACCTCGACCGCAGGTTCAGGCGTCCTGCTTCGAGCGTACGCGGCGCAGCCAATCTGTCCGGTCGCGCGCACCCCACGCCGTGATCCGCCAGAGCGCTTCGCGGACGATCGCGCCGTCCATCTTGGACTCACCGGCGACCCGCTCGACGAACGTGATCGGGACCTCGCGCACGTCGAACCCGCCGCGCACGGCCCGTCGCGCCAGATCCACCTGGAAGCAGTAGCCCTGTGAGGCGACTCCCCCGTCGAGGATCTCCTGCAGCGCGTCGGCCCGGAAGGCTCGATAGCCGCCCGTTGCGTCACGCAGGGGCAACCCCAAGGCCAGCCGCGTGTAGAGGTTGCCCCCGCGCGACAGCACCTCCCGGCGTACGGGCCAGTTGACGACGTCGCCGCCCGGCACCCACCGCGACCCGAGCACCAGATCGGCGCCGGCCTCGACGACGTCGAGCAGGCGGGAGAGCTCCTCGGGCTGGTGCGAGCCGTCCGCATCCATCTCCACCAGGATCTCGTACCCCCGCTCGAGACCCCAGGCGAAGCCGGCGAGGTACGCGGCGCCGAGGCCGTTCTTGGCCGTGCGGTGGAGGACCTGGACCTGCGGGTCGTCGGCGGCGATCTTGTCGGCGAGCTCGCCCGTACCGTCGGGCGACCCGTCGTCGACGACGAGCACGTCCACGTCGGGGGTGGCCTTGCGGACGCGTCCGACGAGCGGGACGACGTTGTCGGCCTCGTTGTACGTCGGGACGATCACGAGAGTCTTCACCGGCGTCGCACCTTCCGCCGCAGCATCCCCGCGGCCAGGACAGCGCCGATCACGAGGAGCGAGGCACGCTCGATCCACACGCCGAACCGTGTCCCCGTGGTGACTGAGGTCGCGACCTGGACCTCTTCGGAGAGGTACGCCGGCTCTTGCTCCGGCGCCGTCGCCTGCACGCTACCGTCCGGACCGATCACTCCGCTGATCCCGTTCGTCGACGGCACGGCCACGTATCGGCCGGACTCGATCGCCCGCAGGCGCGAGATCTGCCACTGCTGCTCCGGCTGCGGCGTGCCGGTGAACGTCGCGTTGTTGGTCTGCACGACGAGCATCTCCGCACCGTCGAGGACCGCGTCGCGGACGAGGCTGTCGAACACGACGTCGAAGCACGTCATCGTCCCGACCACGCCGTCGCCGATCCGCACCGCGCCCGACTCGTCGCCGGAGAGCATGTCGCGCGGGACCTCCTCCGCGAGCAGCGGCACGAGCCACTCCGAGAAGCCCCGCATCGGCACGTACTCGCCCCAGGGCACGAGGTGCTGCTTGACGTACTGGTCACCGGGCCCGGTCTCCGGGTCCCAGACGACGGAGGCGTTGTACGCGGTGCCGTCGCTGGGGCCGTCAAGGATGGCGCCGACGAGGATCGGCGCGCCGACATCGCGTGCGGCGCCGGCGATCATCTCGCCCGCGGCCACGTCCGTGATCGGGTCGATGTCAGAGGCGTTCTCGGGCCACAGCACCATGTCGGGCTGCGGCAGCTGGCCCGCGTGCACCCGCGCCGCATACTGCGAGGTCACGCGCACGTGGTTTTCGAGGACCTCGCGCTGCTCGCCGTACCACTGCGCGCCGGTGCCGGGGACGTCTCCCTGGATGACGGCGATCTGGAGCGAGCGCCCCTCCCCCGCGAGTCCGACGGGCAGCACCGCTCCCAGCGCGAACACCGCGGCGATCGAGACCGCACCGACGACGAGGCGGCGTACGCGGCCCGCGCCGGCGCTGCGGCGCGTGAAGGCCCACACGACGAGCGCGGCCGTGAGGAACACCGCGCCCGACAGCACAGAAACGCCGAGCCACCGCGCCAGCGGGGCGAGCGGGGTGTCGACGGCGGCGAAGGCCAGCCGCCCCCACGGGAACCCGCCGAACGGCAGGAGGCTGCGCAGCATCTCGGCGGCCATCCACGCGAGCGCGCCAAGCAGCGGCCACGCGCGGTGGCGTACGAGGACGGCGAACACCGCGCCGAACCCCGCGTAGAACAGTCCCTCGAACGCGGCCAGCGCGACATAGGCGCCCGGCACGTCGAAGACCAGGACCCAGTTGAGCAGCACGAGCAGGAAGGACGTACCGAAGACCCATCCGAGCCAGGCGCCGAGAGCCGGGGTCGCCCCGCGAAGGGCCACAACGAAGAGGACGAGACCGGGCCACACGAGCCAGGCCTGCTCGAGGGGCGCGAAGCCGCAGGAGACGATCAGCCCCGCGACCACGGCTGAACTGGTCCGTCGGAGCCAGGTCCGGTCGAGGGAAGAGAAGACGTGCGGCACGGCACCACGCTACCGAACGGCCGTCGCTGCCCGACCGGGAGAGCCCGAGAACGTGATCCGCCAGAGGCCTGACACCCTTCGGACCAGCTCGCGCTGTTGTCTAGTGGGCGCCAGGGCCTCTGGCGTTGGGCCTCTCCCCGTGATACTCGCCGGCATCCGAGAGGCGATCTCGTACGACAGTGCCGAACCTCGGCGCTGCTGTCAACCGTCAAGCCTACTGGAGGTGATCGCGTCATACGCGACACGGCCCGCGACGACTGTGCGTACGCACCGTGCTTCGCCTGCGAGCGCAGCCTCCAGCGGATCCGCCTCGGGCGGCACCTCCCAGAACGCAAGATGGGCAGGCGCCCCGACGTCGAGCGTGCCCGCTCCGTCGATGCGGGCGGCGTGCCAACCGCCGACAGTGTGCGCATGGAGCGCGGCGGGCACCGAGAGTCCGCGACCGCCCGAGCGTGGCTGCGTCGCCGCGCTGATCGCACTCCACGGCGCGAAGGGCGTGACTGGTGCATCGGACCCGAACGCCATCGGGACCCCGATCGCCGCCATCGCCGCGAACGGGTTCATCCGCCGAGCCCGGTCACGTCCGACTCGGGCTGCGTACATGCCGTCGTCACCGCCCCATGCGGCGTCGAACGCAGGCTGGACGCTGGCAGTGACCCCGAGCTGCGCGAGGAGCTCCAGATGGGCTCCTGAGGGCATCTCGAGGTGCTCTACGCGGTGCCGTGCCGAGCGGAGGCTGTCGGTGCCCAGGATGTCGCGCGCCTGCCGCAGCCCGGCGACCAGCGCCTCGCTCCCCCGGTCGCCGATCACGTGGAAGCCTGCCTGCAGGCCCCCGCGGGTGCAGGCGACGACGTGGGCGCAGACGGCGTCGGCGTCGAGGTAGAGGTGGCCGCTCGTTGTCGGGTCGTCGTCGTACGGCGCGTGCAGCGCCGCCGTATGAGAGCCGAGTGAGCCGTCGACGTTCAGGTCGCCGGCGAGGCCTGTCACGCCGTGCTCGCGCGCGGCTTCGAAGGCGCCGGCCTCACCCCAGTACGTGACCACGTGCGGGAGCACACGCTCGGCGCTGAGCGCGCGGATGCTCGCCAGGTCGTCCAGCGGGACGATGTGAGGCGCGGCCTGCTCATGGACCGAGACGATGCCGGCGGCCGCCGCGGCCCGAAGTGCCGTCGCGATCGACGCCTTGCGGTCCCCGAGATCGGGAACCGTCTCGAGGTAGCCGCGTACGAGGTGGTGGGCGTCGCGCTCGATCCTGCCGTCGCCCTGCCATCCGTCGAGGCCGCGGAGCGCAGGCACCCGAGTCACGAGCGCTGCTGACACGACGGCTGAGTGTGCGTCGACGCGCGCGAGATAGACCGCGCGCCCCTCCGCGGCGCGGTCGAGGTCCGCCCCGGTCAGCGACCCGTCGTGCCAGTCGCTGTCGTCCCAGCCGTGCCCGTGGACGACCAGGTCGTCGACGCGTGAGACGTGGGCGGCGAGCCGCTGCAGCGCCTCCACACGCGACCGCGAGCCGGCGAGGTCGAGGCCCCGCATCGCATGGCCGGTCATCTCCAGGTGCACGTGCGCGTCGACGAAGCCGGGAGTCACCAGGACCCCCGGCATCATCACGACCTCGTCGGCACCGTCGGCCCACGCCGCGGATTCCGCATCGGGCCCGCCCCAGGCGAGCGCGCCGTCCTCGACGGCGAGCGCAACCAGGTGCGGGAGACCTCCGACCCGCAGACCACGATGGAGCACCCGCCCGGGAGTCGCCGACATCACCGCACCTCGGAGGCACCGGGCCCGGTCGGAGTGTCGCCGTGCAGGGTCAGGTCGTGCTCGTCGGGGCGCAGGTCCAGCCAGAAGTAGACGTTGTCCCAGCGCTGGTCGCCGATCGCCACGAAGTCGGGGATGCGGCCGTACTCGCGAAAGCCCAGCCGCTCGTACAGCGCCATCGCCGCGTGGTTGTTGCCGCGTACGTCGAGCGTCAGGATCTCGATGCCGGCCTTGCGTGCGTAGTCGATCAGCTCGGTGACGAGCCGCTGGCCGAGCCCGCCCCCGCGCGCGTCGGACGAGACGGCGACGCGGCCGATGTCGGCGTGCGGCTGCTCGGTTTCGCCGATCCGGCGAGACCAGTAGGCGAAGCCGACGACCCGTCCCTCGGGGTCCTCGGCCACCGCCAGGCAGGCGTCGTCGAGGTCGCTCTCGTGGACGAGATCACCGAGAAGGTCGCCGACGTCGGACCGGCTCGGTGGCTCGAGCCAGCCGAGTGCTGCCCCCTCCTCCACCAGTCGCGTGATGAGTGCGTGCAGCGAGTCGAGCAGCTCTGGCTCGGGCTCGACGACACGTCGGACGGTGTAGGTGGCCACATCGGCCATGCAGGGTCAGCCTCCGATCGGGCGGTTCTCGTACGGGGTCGAGAGGACGATGGTCGTCCGTGTCGAGACGTTCGCGGCCGCCCGGATCTCCGCGAGCAACGTCTCTAGGTCACTTGTGGTGCCGACCCGCACCATGAGCACGTAGCTCTCCTCGCCAGCCACCGAGTAGCAGGACTCGATCGCGTCGAGGTGACGCAGTCGCTCTGGCGAGTCGTCAGGCTGGCTCGGATCGATCGGCCGGATCGAGATGAATGCCGTCAGCGCGAGGCCGACCGCGTCGTGGTCGAGCCGTGCCTGGTAGCCGGTGATGACACCCCGCGCCTCCAGGCGCTTGACACGCTGGTGGACCGCGCTCGTGGACAGTCCCGTGGCGCGGCCAAGGTCGGTGAAAGACATCCGGCCGTCGACAGACAGCAGCCGGACGATCTGCGCGTCGGTCTCCTCCACGCTGGACAGGATATACACGTCGCCCTCCGGCCGAGGGGCCCGCTCACCTCCAGAGATGGACGACACCGAGATGCTCAGTCGATCACGACGAGGTCGCGAGACGTCAGGTTGAGGCGCTCGAGACCGTCGTCGGTGGTGACCACGATGTCTTCGATGCGTGCGCCGTACTTGCCTTCGAGGTAGATGCCCGGCTCGATCGAGAACGCCATCCCCGGCTCGAGGACGAGGTCGTTGCCCGTCACGATGTAGGGCTCCTCGTGCGTCTCCAGACCGATCCCGTGCCCTGTCCGGTGGAGGAACGCCTTGCCGAACCCCGCGGCGTCGATGAGGTCGCGCCCGACCGTGTCGACGGACCCGGCGGTGACGCCCGGCCGTGCGTGCGCGCACTGCGCCTCCTGGGCGCGCTGGAGCACCTCGTAGAAGGCGACGAGCTCGGCCGGTGCCGTCCCGCCCGCGACGTACGTGCGGGTCGAGTCCGAGCAGTAGCCCGACGGCATCGTGCCGCCGATATCGATGACGACCGGGTCACCGGCCTCGATCACGCGGTCGCTGACCTCGGCGTGCGGCGACGCGCCGTTCGGGCCCGAACCGACGATGACGAAGTCGACCGACTCGTGACCCTCGGCGAGGATCGCCTCGGCGAGGTCGCGGCCGACCTCGCGCTCGGTACGCCCAGGACGCAGCCACTCCCCTACACGGCTGTGGACTCGGTCGATCGCCGCACCGGCCTCGCGCAGCGCGTCGACCTCGGTGGCCGTCTTGCGCAGCCGCAGCCCGCGCAGCACCGGGCTGGCCAGCACCTGCTCGGCACCGGGGAGGGCGGAGCGGAACGCGAACACCCGCTCGGCCCACATGTGATCGTCGACTGCGACACGGCGCGCCCCCTCGAGCGGCGCGGCCGCTGCCGCGAATGGGTCCTCGGTCTCGCCCCATCCGTGCAGGACGATGTCGTGGCTGTCCACGCCGGCCTCCAGCGCCATCGCCAGCTCCAGGCGGGGCAGCACGAGCACCGGATCGCCCTCGACCGGAAGGACGAGGCAGGTGAGCCGCTCGAGGGGCATCGCCGCGAATCCGGTGAGGTAGCGGAGGTCCGCTCCCGGGGTCACGAGGAGGGCGTCGACGCCGGCCGCAGCGGCGGCCGTACGGGCGGCATCGAGCCGGCGGGTGATGTCGGTGCTCATGACGTCGACACTACCCGCGCCGTCGCGGGCGCAGTCAGGGTGCTGTGAGGGCGGCGACCGCGCGTTCGGCAGGCCGGCCGAGGCCCCACGCCTCGGCGAGCTCGGCCATCTCACGGACCTGTTCGGTCGAGACCGGACGGAGGGTCAGGTCGACGTCGAGCGGGAGGTCGCGGGCGACCTCGACGACGCGGGGAGCGACCGCGAGGTAGTCGGCCGCGGCGAGCAGGTTGGTCCGGGCGCGGGGTGCGACCTTGGCATGACGATCGGCCGCGGCGGCAAGGATGCCGTCGAGATCCGCGTACGAGGTGAGCAGCGAGGCGGCGGTCTTCTCGCCGATCCCCGCCACCCCCGGCAGGCCGTCGGACGGGTCGCCGCGCAGCACCGCGAAGTCGGCGTACTGCGTCGGCTCGATGCCGTACCGGTCGTGGATCCACCCGGCGTCGACATACTCGAGCTTGCTCATGCCCTTCGCCGGATAGAGCACGCGGACGCCGCGGGCGTCGTCGACGAGCTGGAAGAGGTCACGGTCGCCGGTGACGATGTCGACCGGACCGTCCCACGTCGTGGCGAGCGTGCCGATCACGTCGTCGGCCTCGTAGCCGTCAGCACCCACGATCGGGATGCCGAGGATCTGCAGTGCACGGGCGATGACCGGGACCTGGACGTCGAGCAGGCCGGGCGTCTCCTCGACGTCGGGGCCGGTCTCGGTCACCTGCTCGACCCGGTGCTCCTTGTACGACGGGATCAGCTCGACCCGCCAGGCCGGACGCCAGTCGTTGTCCCAGCAGGCCGCCATCGCGGCCGGCCGGGTGGTGTCGACGAGGGTCGCCACGAAGTCGAGCATCCCGCGGACGGCGTTGACGGGCGTGCCGTCGGGCGCCTTGAGGCTGTCCGGCATCCCGAAGAACGCGCGGAAGTAGAGCGAGGCGGAGTCGAGCAGCAGCAGCTTCTGTCCGGGCATACCCGCACGGTAACGGCCGGAGGTGACACCCCGCTCACGCCGCGGGTCCCTCTCCGACGCTCCCGGGTCGGTCTCTGCGCGCCCCGGGTCCCTCTCCGACGCTCCCGGGTCGGTCTCTGCGCGCCCCGGGTCCCTCTCCGACGCTCCCGGGTCACCATCTGGCACGCCTCGTACGCTGAGACGATGATCGCAGCGTTCAGCATCAGCCCCTCGACCGCCGACGACACCGGCGGGGTCGCCGAGGCAGTCGCGCGCGCCGTCGAAGTGGTCCGCGAAAGCGGATTGCCGCACGAGACAAACGCCATGTTCACCAACGTCGAGGGTGATTGGGACGACGTCATGGACGTCGTGAAGCGTGCCGTCGAAGCGGTCGCCGCAGTCTCGCCCCGCGTGTCGCTCGTCCTCAAGGCGGATATCCGTCCGGGGCACACGGGTCAGCTCGCCGCGAAGGTGCAGCGGATCGAAGAGATCCTCGGAGACTGACCCGGCGCCGGCAGCCAGTGACCCGCGGGCTATTCGGAGACGGAGGTGTACGAGACGACGCCGCGGCGCAGGAGGTCGGCGGCGGCGCGTGCCTTCGACCGCAGCCCCTTGTCCGTCGCCGCGGCCGCGACCTGCTCGATCACGTCGAGCAGCTGCTTGACCGCCCGTACGAAGTCGCCTGCGGCGATGTCGTTGGACTCCAGCACCTCGTCGAGGTCATGGCCCGAGGCCCACTGCCACGCCGTCCACGCGAAGCCGAAGTCGGGCCGCCGCAGGAACGACAGCCGGTGCGAGCGCTCGACCTGCTCCAGCTCGGCCCACGTACGGCTCATCTCGTCGGCCACGATCGCCGACCGTCCACGCGGGAACTGCGGAGGACCGTCGCCCTCGGGATTGCGTGACTCGTACGTCAGTCCGCTCAGCACCGCGGCGAGCTCGGCGGGCTCCAGCTCGTCCCACATACCGCGGCGCAGGCACTCCCCCGCCAGCAGGTCGAGCTCGGAGTAGAGCCGCTGCAGCCTCTGACCGTCAGGTGTGACGGTGTCGCCGTCGAGGTAGCCGAGCTCGTCCAGCACCTCGCACACCCGGTCGAACTGGCGGGCGACGGTGTTGGTGCGCTGCTCGATGCGGCGCCGCTGGTTGCTCGTGTCGCGCTCCAGCCGGAACCAGCGCTCGGCCCAGCGTGCGTGCTCCTCGCGGTCGGGGCACTGGTGGCACGGGTGGTTCTTGAGCTCCGTGCGCAGCTCGTCGATCTGCGGGTCGTGGACCGGCGCGCCCTTGCTCCGGCGCGAGTTCGGGAGGTCGAGGTCACGGGTCTTGTATCGCAGCGTCGACGAGAGGTCGCGGCGCTGCTGGGGGTTGCGGGCGTTGAACGACTTCGGCACCCGGATCCGCGTCGTGGCCTCGATCGGCGTCGGGAAGTCGACCAGACCGAGGCGCCGCGCGTGCCGGTCGGCGGTGAGCACGAACGGGCGCGGTGCGCTGCGGTCCTGGCTGGTTCCCGGATCGAGGATGACCGCCCAGCCGGCCCAGCGACCTGCGGGCACGGCGATGACGTCGCCCGGCCGCAGACGTGAGAGCGAGGCCGCGACGTCGTCGGCGTGCGCAGAGCGACGCTTGCGGGACGCGGCCTGCTCGAGATCCTTCACGCGCCGGCGCAGCGACGCGTACTCCATGAAGTCGCCCTGCGAGCACGCCGCCGCCTCCGCGTACCCGGCGAGCGCCTCGTCGGCCTTGTGCACCTGCCGCGCGAGGCCGACGACCTGACGGTCGGCCTGGAACTGCGCGAACGACTGCTCCAGCATCTGGCGTGCCGTCGCGCGGCCGACCTGGTGGACGAGGTTGACGGCCATGTTGTACGAGGGGTGGAACGACGACCGGAGCGGATACGTACGGGTCGACGCGAGGCCCGCGACGTGCTTCGGGTCGAGGCCTGGCTGCCAGAGGACGACGCCGTGTCCTTCGACGTCGATGCCACGACGTCCGGCCCGGCCGGTGAGCTGGGTGTACTCCCCTGCGGTGACCTCGGCGTGCGTCTCGCCGTTCCACTTCGTGAGCTTCTCGATGACGACCGAGCGCGCCGGCATGTTGATCCCGAGGGCCAGCGTCTCGGTCGCGAACACCGCCTTGACGAGCCCCGCGCTGAACAGGTGCTCGACGATCTCCTTGAACGTCGGGAGCATCCCCGCGTGGTGCGCCGCGACGCCACGGGCCAGCCCCTCGACGAACGCCGGGTAGCCGAGGACGCCGAGGTCGGCGCTCGGCAGCGACGCCGTCGCCTCCTCCACGTACGCCCGGATCTCGCGCTCCTCTGCGGGAGTCGTCAGCCGCAGGTGGGACGCGAGGCACTGCTCGACCGCGGCCTGGCACCCCGCACGGCTGAAGATGAACGTGATCGCCGGCAGCAGCCCGGCCGCGTCGAGCCGGTCGAGGACCTCGACCCTGTTGGGCGTGAAGTGGCGCGAGCGATGGCGGTGGGCCCCGTACGACTGCCCGCGCTTGCCGCGCTTGCCTGGGCCGCCACCCGCGCGTCCGACCTGGCGCATGCGCCACTCGTCGCGAGCGATGCGCTCGAGCTCGCCGTTGACCCGCCCGCCGGCGGCGGGATCCTCCTCGAACAGGTCGTACAGGCGCCTGCCGACGAGGACGTGCTGATAGAGCGGCACCGGGCGGCGCTCGGAGACGACGGTGACGGTGTCGCCGCGGACCTCCGAGAGCCAGTCGCCGAACTCCTCGGCATTGGAGACGGTCGCCGAGAGCGAGACCACCTGCACCGACTCCGGCAGGTGGATGATGACCTCCTCCCAGACCGCGCCGCGGAACCGGTCGGCGAGGTAGTGGACCTCGTCCATCACCACGTAGCCCAGGCCCGCGAGCGTGCGGGACCCCGCGTACAGCATGTTGCGCAGCACCTCGGTCGTCATGATGACGATCGGCGCCTCGCCGTTGATCGTGTTGTCCCCGGTCAGGAGCCCGACGCGGTCGGCGCCGTAGCGCTCCGCGAGATCGTGGAACTTCTGGTTGGACAACGCCTTGATCGGCGTCGTGTAGAAGCACTTGCGCCCGGTCGCGAGCGCGAGGTGGACGGCGAACTCACCGACGAGGGTCTTGCCGGAGCCTGTCGGCGCGGCAACGAGCACGCCGTGCCCCGCCTCCAACGCCTCGCACGACTCGATCTGGAAGTCGTCGAGGCTGAAGTCGTACAGTCCGGCGAACTCGGCGAGGAGAGGATTGGCCTGCGCGGCCCGGAACTGGGAATAGCGCTCCGCCGGTGAGGTCATGCCTCCAGCCTACGGGGCCGGGTGCGAGCCACCCGTCTCGTCGTCGTCCAGGTCGCTCGGCCTGTCGTCGTCGAGGTTGCGTTCGACGACGATCTCCGACATCTCGTCGTCCGAGACTGCCAGGCCCTCGGCTGCGGCACGCTTGGCGCGTCGACGGTCGACGAGATGCGCGATCACCTCGGCGATGAGGAACAGCACGGTCATCGGGAGCGCAAGGAACAGCATCGTGATCGGATCGGTCGACGGCGTCGCCACCGCGGCGAAGACGAAGGTGCCGACGATGATCCATGCCCGAGCGCTCGCGAGCTGCTTTGCGCTCACCGCGCCCATCGCGTTGAGCAGGATCACGAACAGCGGGATCTCGAACGCCACTGCGAACACCAGCAGGATCCGCAGCACGAAGCTGAGGTAGTCCGACAGCGAGTTCAGGTTGGCGACGCCGTCCGGCGTGAACGAGATCAGGAGCTCGATGCCCTTTGGCAGCACGTAGTAGCCGGTGATGAAGCCGACGATGAACAACG
This sequence comes from Mumia zhuanghuii, assembly GCF_042681565.1. Lineage (NCBI taxonomy): Bacteria > Bacillati > Actinomycetota > Actinomycetes > Propionibacteriales > Nocardioidaceae > Mumia > Mumia zhuanghuii. The sequence goes on along the minus strand of NZ_JBHUFT010000008.1, from coordinate 2,270,257 downwards.
GCCCCGCGATCGCGCAGAAGAGTGCCGTCCAGCGGCGCTCACTTCGGTGCAGCGCGGGAACGATGAAGCCCCAGATCTGGTAGAGCCAGACGGGGCTCGAGATGACCAGCCCGGCGACCAACGAGATCTTCATCGCGAAGGTGAATGGCTCGGCGATGCCGGGGAACGTCAGCTTGGCGTCGACTGGGTGGCCGCTGTCGCGGAGGTTCTCGATCGCCCGCTCCCACGGTCCCGTGAGCAGCTCGAGCAGCTGGTCGTAGAAGAACGCCGCGAGCACCGTGCCCGCGACGATCGCGAGGACGGCCTTGAGGAGACGGTCACGCAGCTCGCGCAGGTGTTCCGCTAAGGGCATCGTGCCATCAGGGGACGTGGCCGGCGCCGGCCGCTTCCCCCTCGAGATAAGGGCCACGGGTCAGGTCAGGGCGTGTCGGGGTGCTTGTCGTACGTGGTCGGCTGCACCACGTCGGACGGCAGCGTGGCGGGCTTCTCCTCGACGGCCTTCACCGTCGTGGCAGTCGTCTTGTCGTCCTCGTCGTCGTCGATGAGCCCCTTGGTCTCCGACTTGAAGATCCGCAGGGCACGGCCCGACCCCCGAGCGAGCTCGGGGAGCTTCTTCGCACCGAACAGCAGGACCAGGACAGCCAGGATGAGAACGATCTCCATCGGGCCGATCTGCTTGAACATAGTGACCTCAGTTTCTCAGTGCGGGCTGAGCCTTCATTCGGCATCGTACGCCGCAAGTGAAGCACGAGTCTCGCTGACTATCTGCTCGGCGAGACGTGTGGGCTCCACCACACGGATATTACCTCCGGCGCGAAGGACGAAGCGCTTGAGCCACGCCTCGTCACCCGTGACGACCTTGATCCGGACCCAACCGTCCTCGTCGGTGCCGAGCTCAGTGTGGTCGACATACTCCCGAACCCACAAGGCGTTGGGGTGCAACGCGACCACGGCCTCGTACGCGTCGTCGTGCGGCTGGAACAGTCGGGTGGCGTAGTCGCGGGGCTCGACCCCCTCGTGCTCCGCCACGGCGTCGTCAAGGATCTCGATGCGCTCGACGCGGTCCAGGCGGAAGAGCCGCACGTCGTGCGCGCGGTAGCACCAACCCTCGAGGTAGAGGCGTCCCTCCGCGGTGATCAGCCGCAATGGGTCGACGTCACGGTCGGTCAGCTCGTCGCGTGACTCGACGCGGTACTGGAGGTGGAGTCGGCGTCCCTGGCGCAGCGCCTCAGCGACCCGCTCGTGGACCTGCGACTCGGCGTCCTCGACGAGAACCTCGGCCGCGCCCGCGCCGAGGTCGGCGTCGCCGGTCGCCGCGGTCAGCTTGGCGAGCGCGGACTCCAGCGCCGCCAGATCGCGTCCGGCGACGGTCTCCTTGAGGGCGCGCAGCGCCGTGATCAGCGACGCGGCCTCGTAGCCGTTGAGGCGCAGCGGCCGCTTCAGAAAGTCGGCGTTGTCGATGTAGACGACACCGTCGGCGTTGAGCGCGTCCATGTCCACATCGATCATCTCGCCGGACACCGCCTCGGGCAGTCCGCAGAACCACAGCACGTTGAGGTCCTTGACGATCTGAGCCTTGGGGACCCCGAACAGCTCGGCGACCTCGGTGACGGGAACCCCGTCGTTCGTGCGCAGATAGGGGACGAGTGCGAGCATCCGCTCGATCTGCTTCGCGGACGGGCTCACCGGCTCGACACCTCCAGGACGCGGGCGAGGCGGTCACGGACCTCGGTGCGCAGCTCGGGAGGAGACACGGCGACGGCGTCGGGCCCGTACGAGGCGATGTCGGAGGCCAGCTCGCCGGCCGAGCCGTACGGCACCTCGATCACGTCCCAGCCCTCGTCGCCGGGCTCCTGGGTCGTGGCGCGGCGCCGCAGCCCGAGGCCACGGCCCTTGCGTACGCGTACGACCGCGTCGGACGTGGGCGGGGCGGGAAACAGCGAGGCGGCGATCTCGCGGACGTCCGCGTCGTCCGGCACGTCGAACTCCATCGACGCGCCGGCGGCCTCGACGTCTCCGACGACCCTGCTGAGACGGAAGAGGCGCTGGTCGGCGCGGTCGCGGTCGTAGCCGACGAGATACCAGCGGCCGTGCCACGACACGACGCGCCACGGCTCGACGACCCGCTGGGCGCGTGCGCCATCGGCGCGTTCGTACAGGAAGGTGACGGGGGTACGGGTGACGACCGCGTCCCAGACCGCCTCGAAGGCGGGCTCGCTCGCGGCGAGGCGGGGCTCGACACCGGAGAGCGCGTCGGGATCGACGGGGACGCCTGCGGCGACGAGCTTGCGGAGGGCGACGGCGGTCGCGTCACCGAGGCGCGCGCTCTGCCAGACCCGTGCGGCGACGCCGATCACGGCAGCCTCCGCGGGCTCGAGGTCGATCGGCGGGAGCTCGAAGTCCTCTCGACGGATCCGGTAGCCCGGCTCGACGCCGTGGTAGGACTCGGTCTCCCCCACCTCGATGCGGATGCCGATGGTCCGCAGTGCGTCTTTGTCCCGCTCGAACATCCGGTCGAACGCGGCGTCGGACTGGCCGCGGTAGGGCTCGATGACCTCACGGATGCGGGACTTGGGGAGAGAGGTCGGCGTCACCAGGAGCGCGATGAGGAGGTTCATCAGCCGCTCGGTCGTGCGTGGTGCCACCGGATACTCCTCGTCGGGTCGGACCAGCAGGTCAGCCAACAAACTACATCGTCGGAGAACTACCGTGCCGGACCCGACGAGGAGGACGGGCGCGCGCCGTTACGGCGTGGGCGTGGCCGCCGGTGCGGCCTTCTTCACGAGATCGACCACGAACACGAGCGTGTCGCCGCCGTTGATGCCGCCGTCCGGACGACCGGCTGCACCGTACGCATCGGTGTAAGGGATCGTGATGAGAACGCGGTCACCGATCTTCTTGCCGACGAGGCCGGTGATGAAGCCCGGGATCATCTGGCCCTCCTTGAGCTCGAAGTCGACGGTGCCGCCGGACTTGTACGAGCTGTCGAAGGTCTTGCCGTCACGGCCGTTGACGCCCACGTAGCGGACGGAGACCGAGTCGCCCGCCTTGACGGTCTCAGCCTTCTTGCCCTTGGCGGGCGTGAGGACCTTCGACTCGGTCTTGGCGACGACCAGCGGCGTCTTCTTCAGGGTGATCTTGGGCTCTGCGTCGCCCTTGCCCGAGACGCTGACGTCGGCGATCGTGCCCGTCACCTTGGGTGCCTCCCACTTGGAGAGGACGTCGGCGACGACCAGGAGCGTGTCGTCGGCGTTCTCGCCCTCGGTCTGCCCGAGGTCCTTGCCGGTGAGACCGATCAGGACGCGGGTGCCGTAGGGCTTGCCGACGAGCGCGGGGGCAAGGATGGTGTCCTGGGTGGAGTCGAGCGTGGTGGCGCTGTCGCCTTCGGTCTCGAACGTGCCGCCCATCTCCTTGCCGTCCTTGGCCTGGATGATGACGTACTTCATCGTGGCGTTGTCGCCCTCGGCAACCTTCGGGCCGTCGCCCTCGGTGATGACGCGGCTGGTCATCTCGTCGACCTCGACGCCCTTGGCGTCCTTCACCTCAGGCGCCTCACCGACCTTGCCGGTCACGGTGACGTCATCGAAGGTGCCCGCGTCGGATTCGTCGTCTCCGCCACCACAGGCGGCGGCAGTGAAGACGAGGAGCGGGGCGATCATCAGGGCTGCTAGGCGGCGCACGCGGCGGTACCAATCACTCGGAGTCAGGGCAACGACTGCAACGGTAGCCGACGAACCTCAGAAAACCATGAGGAGTCTGAACGGCTCTCTCACATGCCGTCGATGAGCTTCTGGACGCGCTCGTCGTGCGACCGGAACGGGTCCTTGCAAAGGACGGTGCGCTGGGCCTGGTCGTTGAGCTTGAGATGCACCCAGTCGACGGTGAAATCGCGCCGTCGCTCCTGTGCACGCTTGATGAATTCGCCGCGCAGGCGGGCCCGCGTGGTCTGCGGGGGCTTGGACTTCGCCTCGAAGATCGCCAGGTCGTCGGTCACCCGAGCCACCGCCCCTTGACGCTCGAGCAGGTAGTAGAGACCGCGGTCGCGCAGGATGTCGTGGTATGCGAGGTCCATCTGCGCGATGCGCGGGTGGCTCCACGTGAGGTTGTTCTTCTCGCGGTAGCGGTCGAGCAACCGATACTTGATGACCCAGTCGATCTCGCGCTCGACCAGCGACAGGTCCTCGGACTCGACGGCCTTGAGCGTGCGCTCCCACAGCTCCAGCGCCCGTACGGAGACCGCGTTGTCAGGGTCGAACCGGTCGACGAAGGCGCGCGCCTTGGTGAGGTACTCGGACTGGATCTCCAGCGCGGAGAGCTCGCGTCCATTGGCGAGCGCGACCTTGCGGCGCCCCGTCACGTCGTGGGAGATCTCACGGATGGCGCGGATCGGGTTGTCGAGGGTCATGTCGCGCATCGGGATGCCGGCCTCGATCATCTGCAGGACGAGGTGCGTCGTCGCGACCTTGAGCAGCATCGTCGTCTCGCTCATGTTCGAGTCGCCGACGATGACGTGCAGACGGCGGTAGCGCTCGGCGTCCGCGTGCGGCTCGTCGCGGGTGTTGATGATCGGGCGCGAGCGCGTCGTCGCTGACGAGACGCCCTCCCAGATGTGCTCGGCGCGCTGCGAGACGGAGAACATCGCCCCCCGCGGAGTCTGCTGGACCTTGCCTGCGCCGCAGATGATCTGGCGCGACACCAGGAACGGGATCAGGATGTCGGCGATCCGGCTGAACTCGCCGTCGCGAGAGACGAGGTAGTTCTCGTGGCACCCGTACGAGTTGCCGGCGGAGTCGGTGTTGTTCTTGAAGAGATAGATGTCGCCGAGGATGCCGTCCTCGCGCAGCCGCGTCTGGGCGTCAAGCAGAAGCCCTTCGAGGACCCGCTCCCCCGCCTTGTCGTGGGTCACGAGCTCGACGATGTCGTCGCACTCCGGGGTGGCGTACTCCGGGTGGCTGCCGACGTCCAGATAGAGCCGGGCGCCGTTACGCAGGAAGACGTTGCTGCTGCGCCCCCAGGACACGACCCGGCGGAACAGATAGCGCGCCACCTCGTCCGGCGACAGGCGTCGCTGTCCCCGGAACGTGCACGTCACGCCGTACTCGTTCTCGATCCCGAAGATCCGTCGGTCCACGTCACCACCCTATGCCTGAAGTGCGCGGGCCACTGGGACCTGCGCAGCGCCGCATCGATGAGTTATTCGTTCGAGAAGTGTCGTACCCCTGTGCGAGGGTGTTGGTATTCCTAACAGGAATAGTTCGATGAGGCAACGACCGGGTGAGGGACATGGACAGCGGGATCGCGATCGAGACGCAAGAGCTCGTCAAGACGTTCGGAGACAAGCGCGCGGTGGACGGGATCGACCTGCGCGTGCCTGAGGGCGGTGTCTACGGGTTCCTTGGACCCAACGGCGCGGGCAAGACCACGACGATCCAGATCCTGGCGACGCTGCTCAAACCTGACGGCGGCTCTGCAAAGGTCTTCGGGCACGACGTGGCGCGTGACCCTGACTCCGTACGAAGCCTGGTGAGCCTGACCGGCCAGTACTCCTCGGTCGACGAGGACCTCACCGGCCGCGAGAACCTCCAGCTCCTCGGACGCGTGCTCGGGTTCTCTCGCGAGCAGGCGCGCGGGCGGTGCGACGACCTCCTCGAGGCGTTCGGCCTGACCGACGCCGCCACCAAGCAGGTCAAGCGCTACTCCGGTGGCATGCGGCGGCGTCTCGACATCGCGGCGAGCATCGTCGTCACGCCCCAGCTGCTGTTCCTCGACGAGCCGACGACGGGCCTCGATCCGCGCAGCCGCAACCAGGTCTGGGACATCGTCCGCGCCCTGACCGCGCGCGGCACGACGGTCTTGCTCACCACCCAGTACCTCGACGAGGCTGACCAGCTCGCGGAGCGGATCGCCGTCATCGACACCGGCCGCATCATCGCCGAGGGCACGAGCAGCCAGCTCAAGGCGTCGGTCGGGTCCGGTGCCCTCCACGTCCACCTGCACGACCCGGCCGACCGCACCCGTGCGATCGACATCCTTACCCGTGCGTTCGGCGACGAGGTGTTCCCCGGCAGCGATCCCGCGGACGTCACGGGTCGCGTCGACGACCGGTCCAAGGTGCCGGCGGCGCTCGCGACGCTGGCTGCCGACGGCGTCGAGCTCGCCGGCTTCAGCTACGGCCAGCCGACCCTCGACGAGGTCTTCCTCGCCCTGACGGGCCACACCGCCGAAGACGCCGAGGTCTCCGTGGAGGCCGCCGACACAGAAGGAGCGGTGGCATGACCACCACGACCACCGACACCCCGATCGTCGCCGAGAAGCTCGACGCGGTCCTCGCCTCCGGGCCGCGCCCGCCGCGCGCCAACGCCGTGACGACGACATTGGCGTTCGGCTGGCGCGCCATCCTCCGGATCAAGCACGTCCCCGAGCAACTCTTCGACGTGACGCTGTTCCCGATCATCTCGGTGCTGATGTTCACGTACCTGTTCGGCGGAGCCATCGCAGGTTCGACGAGCGCCTATCTCCAGTTCCTCCTGCCAGGCATCCTGGTCCAGACCGTCGTCATGATCACGATGTACACGGGCGTCGCGCTCAACACCGACATCGAGAAGGGCGTCTTCGACCGCATCCGTACGCTGCCGATCTGGCGGCCGTCGGCGCTCGTCGGTGCACTCCTCGGCGACGCCGTCCGCTACACCCTGGCCTCGCTCTTCGTCGTCACGCTCGGTCTGATCCTCGGCTACCGGCCGGACGGCGGCGTCATCGGCGTCCTGCTGGGCGTCGTGGTGCTGATGGTGTTCTGCTTCGCGTTCAGCTGGCTCTGGACATGGGTCGGGCTGCTTGCGCGCAGCCCGCAGTCGGTCATGGGCATCAGCATGATGGTGCTGTTCCCGTTGGCGTTCCTGAGCCCTGTCTTCGTCGATCCCAAGACGATGCCCGAGTGGCTGCAGGCGTTCGTCGAGGTCAACCCCATCTCGCACGCCGTGTACGCCGTTCGTGGTCTCATGTCCGGCGACTCCGTCGGCGACGAGGTCGTGTGGACGTTCATCGCGGCCGCGGTGATGATCGCGATCTTCGCGCCGCTGACCATGCGGGCGTACGGGCGCCGTCGCTGACGTGGTGCGTACGCCTCGAGGTCAGCCTGCGACGAGCCCGGCTTCGACCTGCGCGTTCGAGATCCGCTTGAACTTGCGGGGCTGGCTGCGGGTACGGTCGAGCACCGCGACCTCGAGCTGGTCAGCGGTGATGGTCCGCGGCGCGGTGTCCTCGTGGCCGAGCGCCTTGGCCGCCAGCACGATCGCACCGTCGAGGTCGAGCCCCGCCGTGTAGTGGTCCTTGAGATAGCCCTCGGCCGACTCCGCCTGCCCACCCATCACGGCGTGGCCCTGGATGTCCGCCACCGAGCCGTCGTAGGTCAGCCGGTAGATCTGATCCAGCTCGGGAGTCGTCCCGACCTCGGCGACGAACAGCTCCACCTCGTACGGCTTCTCGCCGCCGGAGGAGAAGATCGTGCCGAGCGTCTGGGCGTACGCGTTGGCGAGGCCTCGGCCGGTGACGTCGCTGCGGTCGTACGAGTAGCCACGCAGGTCGGCGAGGCGGACGCCGGCGATCCGCAGGTTCTCGAACTCGTTGTAGCGTCCGACGGCGGCGAACCCGATCCGGTCGTAGATCTCGCTGATCTTGTGCAACGCGTTGGACTGGTTTTCGGCGACGAAGAGCACGCCGTCGGCGTACTGGACGACCACGACGCTGCGGCCGCGGGCGATGCCCTTGCGCGCGAAGTCCGCGCGGTCCTTCATCAGCTGCTCGGGCGAGACGTAGAACCCTGCGCTCACGGGATTCCTCTCTGGTTCAGGGACGACGACGGGTGCGGATCAGGAGGGCTACTCGACCGGGGCCGAGGGGCCGTCGGGCCGTGTCATGCGCCCACCGATGACCCGGTCGGCGATCGCGGCCGTCGTGTCGTCCTCATACGCGTGGTAGCCGTCGGCGGTGATGACGGCGACCATCGGGAAGATCCGACGGGTGAGGTCGGGCCCACCGGTCGCGGAATCGTCGTCGGCGGCGTCGTACAACGCCTGGATGCAGGCCGTCACCGCCTCGGTCTCGCTGAGATCGGGACGGTAGAGCTTCTTGAGGGCTCCGCGCGCGAACATCGAACCGGACCCGACCGAGTGGAACGAACGTTCCTCGTTGCGGTTGCCGGTCACGTCGAACACGAAGATGCGGCCGACCTCGGCGTCGAGGTCGTACGCGGCGAACAGCGGCACCACGGCCAGGCCCTGCATCGCCATCGCGAGGTTGTTACGGATGAGCGTCGCCAGGCGGTTGGCCTTGCCATCGGTCGAGAGCGGGATGCCCTCGATCTTCTCGTAATGCTCGAGCTCGAGCTGGAACAGGCGCGTCATCTCGACGGCGATGCCCGCGGTGCCGGCGATGCCGACCGCGGAGAACTCGTCTGCAGGGAAGACCTTCTGGATGTCACGCTGCGCGATGACGTTGCCCATCGTCGCGCGCCGGTCCCCCGCCATCACGACGCCGCCCGGGAAGGTCGCGGCAACGATCGTCGTCGCGTGGGTGATCTGCTGGGTCACCGTCGCTTCTCCGAGCCGCGCGGACGGCAGCAGCTCGGGCTGGTGCCGCGCGAGAAACTCGGTGAACGAGGAGGAACCGGAGGTCAGGAAGGCCTCAGGCAGCATCACTGTCCGCCCTTCTGCACGAAGCTGCGCACGAACTCCTCGGCGTTCTCCTCGAGCACGTCGTCGATCTCGTCGAGGATGGAGTCGATGTCGTCGTCGAGCTTCTCCTTGCGCTCGGCGACGTCCTCCGCGGGCGCGACCTCGACGTCCTCTTCGGACTCGGTGCTCTTGCGTGTGGTCTTGTGCTGCTGTCCGCCGTCGCGTGCCATCACAACCTCCTCGAGTCGGCTGTCGTGCCGTGGTCTCGACCCTATACCGCAGGGGTGACGAGGGGGGTGCGACTTCGCGGGAGACGAACGTCTAGCGCCGGGTGAGCGCGTTGAACAGGTCCTGAGCGGTCTCGCACTCCTCCAGCAGGCGCCCGACGTGCTCGCGCGTGCCTCGAAGCGGCTCCATGGTCGGGATCCGCTGCAGCGTGTCGCGTCCGGGGAGGTCGAAGATCACCGAGTCCCACGACGCTGCGGCGACGGCGTCGGGGTAGCGCGACAGGCAGCTGCCGCGGAAGTAGGCACGGGTGTCCTCGGGCGGCTCGGTGACAGCGCGTTCGATCTCCGCGTCGGACAGCAGGCGCTTCATGCGCCCCGACCGTACGAGGCGGTGGTAGAGGCCCTTCTCCGGGCGCAGGTCGGCGTACTGGAGATCCACGAGGTGCAGCTTGGCGTGGTCCCAGTCGAGGCCGTCGCGCTCGCGGTAGGACTCCAGTAGCGCCAGCTTGGCGACCCAGTCGAGCTCCTCACGCAGCCCCATCGGGTCACTGCCGAGGCGCGTCAGCACCGACTCCCAGCGGTCGAGCACGTCCTTGGTCTGGCCGGCACCGAGGTCGACGGCGTCGTCGGCCTGTTCGACGAACGCGACCGCCTTCTCGAGGTACGCCCACTGCAGGTCGAGCGCGGTGACCGTACGACCGTCGGCGAGGTTGACGGTGGTGCGCAGCGAGGGATCGTGGGAGATGGCGTAGAGGGCGTTGATCGGCTGGGCGAGCTCGAGACCGCTGCCGAGGAACCCCGCCTCGATCATCGCGAGGACGAGCGAGGTCGTGCCGAGCTTGAGGTAGGCGGAGATCTCGGAGAGGTTGGCATCGCCGATGATGACGTGCAGGCGGCGATACTTCGACGGGTCGGCGTGCGGCTCGTCGCGGGTGTTGATGATGGGCCGCTTGAGCGTCGTCTCCAGGCCGACGCCGACCTCGAAGTAGTCGGCACGCTGGCTGATCTGGAAGCCGCTCTCGGACCCGTCCTGCTGCCGTCCGACCCGACCGGCGCCGCACACCACCTGGCGGGAGACGAAGAACGGCGTCAGATGCTCGACGATCGCGCCGAACGGCACGTCGCGACGCATCAGGTAGTTCTCGTGGGCCCCGTACGAGGCACCCTTGTTGTCGACGTTGTTCTTGTAGAGCAGCAGCCCGGGTGATCCTGGCATCCGCGACGCGAGCTCGGCGCCGCGCTGCATGACGAGCTCGCCGGCCTTCTCCCAGAGGACGACGTCGCGCGGCGTCGTGCACTCGGGCGTCGAATACTCAGGGTGTGCGTGGTCGACGTACAGGCGCGCGCCGTTGGTGAGGATGACGTTGGCGAGCCCGAGGTCCTCGTCGGTGAGCTGGGTCGGGTCGGCGCGGTCGCGGCTGAGGTCGAACCCGCGCGCGTCGCGGAGCGGGTTCTCCTCCTCGAAGTCCCAGCGGGCGCGACGGGTCAGCCCGTGAGCGCTGGCGTACGCGTTCACGACCTGCGTCGACGCCACCATCTGGTTGGCCGTGGGCTGCCCCTTCACCGAGATGCCGTACTCGACCTCGGATCCCATCACCCGTCGCACCGTCATATCGCCAGCCTAGCCACCGGGGACCCCTGGCCTGGGATCACGCGCTGTCATGATGGCCGCCATGGACGAGATCGTGGCCTTGTACGACACCGACGGCCTGCCCTGCGGGAGTGCTCCGCGCGCGCTCGTGCGGCGGGACAATCTGCACCACGCGGCGACGGCGGTGGTCGTGCTCGACCCCGACGAGCGGGTGTACGTGCACCGGCGTACGACGACGAAGGACGTCTATCCGGGGATGTACGACGTGTGCGCCGGTGGCGTCCTGCTGGCCGGCGAGGGCCCGTACGAGGGGGCCGTACGCGAGGTCGCCGAGGAGCTCGGCGTGTCCGGCGTGCCGCTGGTACCGATCTTCACCGGCGCGTACGAGGACGCACACACGTCGTACGAGGCGTTCGGCTATCTCGTGGACAACTGGAGCGGCGAGGTGCGCTGGCAGCCCGAGGAGGTCGCATGGGGCGGCTGGATGGCGCTGGAGGAAGTCGTCGCGCGGTTGGACGACCCCGACTGGCCGCTCGTCCCCGACTCGCGCGCCCTCGTGGGCCCGTGGCTGCGCGCGAGGGCACAGTCCCCGGGACGTCATACATTCTGAGGGTGCGGAGCCCCGGAACGTATGACGTCCCGGGCGTGCGTTAGTCGTCCTCGGTGCGGTAGCCGAGGTTGGGCGAGAGCCACTTCTCGGCCTCGGCCACCGTCCAGCCCTTGCGCTCGGCGTAGTCCTCGACCTGGTCGCGGCCGATCCGTCCCAGCACGAAGTACTGCGAGTCGGGATGGGAGAAGTACAGCCCGCTGACGGCAGCACCGGGCCACATCGCCATGCTCTCGGTCAGCTCGATGCCGGTGTTGCGCTCGACGTCGAGGAGCTCCCAGATCGCCCGCTTCTCGGTGTGCTCCGGGCACGCAGGGTAGCCGGGAGCGGGACGGATGCCGGCGTAGCTCTCCTTGATCAGCGCCTCGTTCGTGAGGGACTCGTCGGGCGCGTAGCCCCAGAACTCCTTGCGAACGCGCTCGTGCAGCCGCTCGGCGAACGCCTCGGCCAGCCGGTCGGCCAGCGACTCGAGCAGGATCGCGCTGTAGTCGTCGAGGTTCTTCTTGAACTCGGCGATCTTGTCCGCGGCGCCCAGGCCCGCCGTGACGGCGAAGGCACCGACGTAGTCGCGCAGTCCGGACTCCTTGGGTGCGACGAAGTCGGCGAGGGACTTGCGTGCGGACCCGTTGCGGCCCTCGCCCTGCTGACGCAGCTGGTGCAGCGTCGTGAGCACCTCGGTCCGCGACTCGTCGGTGTAGACCTCGATGTCGTCGCCGGGGACCTGGCTTGCAGGGAACAGCCCGAACACGCCGTTGGCGCGGATCCATTTCTCCGCGATGAGCTGGTCGAGCATCGCCTGCGCGTCCTCGTAGAGCCTGCGGGCGGCCTCCCCCGTCGACGGGTTGTGGAGGATGTCCGGGAAGCGGCCGCGCATCTCCCACGCGTTGAAGAAGGGCTGCCAGTCGATGTACTCGCGCAGCTCCTCCAGCGAATAGTCGGTCAGCGTCCGGACGAGCTGGACGCGCCCGTCGTGACGGTGGTCGCAGCCGGGCCCGGAGCACAGGTCGCGCGCCTGCTGGACGATCATGTGCGGGCGCGGCGGGAGGTAGCCGCTCCACTCGATCGGCGTCGCCTGTGCACGCGCCTCCTCGAGCCGCAGCAGCGGGCGACCGGTCTGCCGTGCGGCGTGACGCTCGCGCAGCGACGCATAATCGGCGTCGGTTTCGGCCAGCAACCCGGGACGTTGTGCGTCGGACAGCAGCGCCGCCACGACAGGGACGGAACGCGAGGCATCCTTCACCCAGAGGACGGGACCGTGGTACTTCTGGTCGACCTTGACCGCCGTGTGCGCGCGTGAGGTCGTCGCGCCTCCGATGAGCAGCGGGATCTCGAAGCCCTGACGCTCCATCTCGCTCGCCAGGTTCACCATCTCATCGAGCGACGGCGTGATGAGACCGGAAAGCCCGATGACGTCGGCGTTCTCGGCCTTGGCGGCGTCGAGGATCTTCTGGGCGGGCACCATGACGCCGAGATCGACGACGTCGTAGTTGTTGCACTGCAGGACGACGCCGACGATGTTCTTGCCGATGTCGTGGACGTCGCCCTTCACGGTCGCCATCACGACCTTGCCGTTGGTGCGCTCGGCGTCGCCCGGCTGCTTCTCGGCCTCGATGTACGGGATGAGGTGCGCGACCGCCTTCTTCATGACGCGCGCCGACTTCACGACCTGCGGGAGGAACATCTTGCCCTCGCCGAACAGGTCACCGACGACGTTCATGCCGTCCATCAGCGGGCCCTCGATGACCTCGATCGGACGTCCGCCACGGGCCGCGATCTCCTGGCGCAGCTGCTCGGTGTCGGACTCGGCGTACGCGTCGATGCCCTTCACAAGGGCATGGGTGATCCGCTCGGACACCGGGAGCGCGCGCCACTCCTCGTTGGCGACCTCCTTGGCCGCACCGTCCTTCGCGAAGTCGCCCGCGATCTCGAGCAGGCGCTCGGTCGCATCCGGCCGACGGTTGAGGACGACGTCCTCGATGCGCTCGCGCAGCACGTCGGGCACCTCCGCATAGACCTCCAGCGCCCCCGCGTTCACGATGCCCATGTCCATCCCGGCGCTGATCGCGTGGTAGAGGAACACGGCGTGAATCGCCTCGCGCACGGCGTTGTTGCCGCGGAACGAGAACGACACGTTGGAGACGCCCCCAGAGACGAGCGCGTACGGGAGGTGCTCCTTGATCCAGCGGGTGGCCTCGATGAAGTCCACGCCGTACTCGGCGTGCTCCTCGATGCCCGTCGCGACCGCGAACACGTTCGGGTCGAAGATGATGTCCTCGGCGGGGAAGCCGACCTCGTCCACGAGGAGCTTGTAGGCCCGCTCGCAGATCTCCTTGCGGCGCTCGAGGTTGTCGGCCTGGCCGTCCTCGTCGAACGCCATCACCACGATGGCAGCGCCGTAACGGCGGCACAGACGCGCGTGCGCGACGAACGCCTCCTCGCCCTCCTTCATGGAGAGGGAGTTGACGATCGGCTTGCCCTGCACGCACTTGAGCCCGGCCTCGATGACCTCCCACTTGGAGGAGTCGACCATCACCGGGACGCGGCTGATGTCGGGCTCGGACGCGATGAGGTTCAAGAACCGCACCATCGCCTCGACGCCGTCGATCATGCCCTCGTCCATGTTGACGTCGATGACCTGCGCGCCGTTCTCGACCTGCTGGCGGGCGACCGTGAGGGCAGAGCCGTAGTCACCGGCCTTGATGAGGTTGCGGAAGCGGGCCGAGCCGGTGATGTTGGTGCGCTCGCCGACGTTGACGAAGAGCGTGTCCTCGACGACGGTCACCGGCTCCAGACCCGCCAGCCGCAGCGCCGGGGTGGTCTCCGGCGGGACGCGTGGCGCCTTGTGCGAGACCTCGCGTGCGATCGCCGCGATGTGCGCGGGTGTGGTCCCGCAGCAGCCGCCGACGAGGTTCACGAAGCCGGCCTCGGCGAACTCGGCGAGGATCGCCGCCGTCTCGTCGGGCGCCTCGTCGTACTCGCCGAAGGCGTTGGGGAGGCCAGCGTTCGGGTAACAGCTGACAAAGGTGTCCGCGACGCGGGCGATCTCGGCGATGTACGGCCGCATCTCCTTGGCGCCGAGCGCGCAGTTGAGTCCGATGAGCAGCGGCTGGGCGTGGCGGACCGAGTTCCAGAAGGCCTCGGTCACCTGGCCTGACAGAGTGCGTCCGGACGCGTCGGTGATCGTGCCCGAGATGATGACCGGCCAGCGGCGCCCGTGGTCGGCGAACACCGACTCGACGGCGAAGATGGCCGCCTTGGCGTTGAGCGTGTCGAAGATGGTCTCGATGACGAGGAGGTCGGCACCGCCGTCGAGCAGACCGCGGGTCGCCGTCGCGTAGGCGGCCACGAGCGCGTCGTACGTGACGTTGCGTGCGCCCGGGTCGTTCACGTCGGGCGAGATGGAGGCCGTGCGCGAGGTCGGGCCGAGCGCCCCGGCGACGTAGCGGGGCCGTCCGCTCGCGGCGGCGACTTCGTCGGCGACCTCACGAGCGAGGCGCGCCGAGGCGTGGTTGAGCTCGTACGAGAGGTCCTCCATGCCGTAGTCGCTCAGCGAGATCGCGGTGGCATTGAAGGTGTTGGTCTCGACGATGTCGGCACCCGCGTCGAGGTACTCACGGTGGATCTCGGCGATGAGCGCCGGCTGGGTCAGCGACAGCAAGTCGTTGTTGCCCTGGACGTCGCGGGGCCAGTCCTTGAAGCGTTCGCCCCGATAGCCGGCCTCGTCAGGACGGTCGCGCTGGATCGCGGTGCCCATCGCGCCGTCGAGCACGAGGATGCGCGACCGGAGCGCTTCACTCAGCTCGGCGGTCGCATCAGGGCGGAGGTTCGCAGTGGCCGACACCCGTTCGAGGATAGTCGAGGTCCGACCACCGGACATAGGGTCCACGATGTGGACGACGCTGTCGGTGTTCATGAGCCGCCGAGGGCCTTGCCGAGGAAGAGCGACTGAGGATCGTCCGCGTAGTAGCCGAACGGCGCGACCTCGGAGTAGCCGGCCGACCGGTAGAGCGCGATCGCCTCCGGCTGCGGCTGGCCGGTCTCCAGCACCATCGTCGTCGCCCCGGCGGCCCGCGCGGTCTCCTCGAGCCAGGCGAGGACGCGCCGCGCGTATCCCTGACCACGTACGGCCTCACGGACGTACATCCGACGCACCTCGGCACGCCAGTCCCCGAGCATCCGCCAGCCGCCCGTGGCGACGGGCTGGCCGGAGCCGTCGTACGCCACGGCGAACAACCCGCCGGGAGCGTGGAACTCCGCAGGGTCGCTCGGGCTGACGTCATGGATGCCGTAGCGCTCGGCGTAGAGCGCCTGCACCTCGTCGATGAGGAACGTCGCATCCGCGTGGTCGTAGGGCACGACGCGGATGTCGAGTGCAGGAGTGGTGGGCGTCGTCACGGACACATTGTGCGACGTCGCCCACCCCCTGCGCTCAGAGATATTGACCCGTGTTGGCGACCGTGTCGATCGAGCGGCCCGGCTCGCTGCCCTGCTTGCCGGAGATGAGGGTACGGATGAAGACGATCCGCTCGCCCTTCTTGCCGGAGATCCGCGCCCAGTCGTCCGGGTTGGTCGTGTTCGGGAGATCCTCGTTCTCCTTGAACTCGTCGAGGCATGCCTGCAGGAAGTGCTGGACGCGCAGCCCCCGCTGGCGCAGCTCGAGGAAGTCCTTGATGGCCATCTTCTTGGCGCGGTCGACGATGTTCTGGATCATCGCGCCCGAGTTGAAGTCCTTGAAGTAGAGGATCTCCTTGTCACCGTTGGCGTAGGTCACCTCGAGGAAGCGGTTCTCCTCGGACTCGGCGTACATCCGCTCGACGGTGCGCTGGATCATGCCGTTGACGCATGCCGTCCGGTCGCCGCTGAACTCCTTGAGGTCGTCCTCGTGGAGCGGGAGGTTGGCCGTGAGGTACTTGGAGAAGATGTCGCGTGCCGACTCCGCGTCGGGACGCTCGATCTTGATCTTCACGTCGAGCCGACCGGGTCGCAGGATCGCCGGGTCGATCATGTCCTCACGGTTGGAGGCGCCGATCACCAGGACGTTCTCGAGGCCCTCGACGCCGTCGATCTCGCTCAGCAGCTGCGGGACGATCGTGTTCTCGACGTCGGACGACACCCCCGACCCGCGGGTGCGGAACAACGAGTCCATCTCGTCGAAGAAGACGATCACCGGCGTGCCCTCAGACGCCTTCTCGCGCGCACGCTGGAAGACCAGTCGGATGTGGCGCTCGGTCTCGCCGACGTACTTGTTGAGCAGCTCGGGGCCCTTGATGTTGAGGAAGTAGGAGCGGCCCTCCTCCCCCGTCTTCGCCGAGACCTTCTTGGCGAGCGAGCTCGCGACCGCCTTGGCGATCAGGGTCTTACCGCAGCCCGGCGGACCGTACAGGAGCACGCCCTTGGGCGGCTTCAGCTCGTGCTCGATGAAGAGCTCGGGATAGAGGTACGGGAGCTCGACGGCGTCGCGGATCGACTCGATCTGACCTTGGAGGCCGCCGATGCTCGAGTAGTCGATGTCGGGCACCTCCTCCAGGACCAGCTCCTCGACCTCGGACTTCGGCACGCGCTCGTAGACGTAGCCGGCGCGCGAGTCGAGCAGCAGCGAGTCGCCGGCGCGGAGCTTCTCGTCGCTCAGGGAGTCGGCGATGCGGGCGATCCGCTCCTCGTCGGCGTTGCCGATCACGAGGACGCGGTCGCCGTCGGCGAGCAGCTCCTTGAGCATCACGACCTCGCCGACCTGCTCGTACGCGAGAGCGGCGACGACGTTGAGCGCCTCGTTGAGGATGACCTCCTGGCCCTTCTGGAGGTCCTCGACCTCGACCGACGGGCTCACGTTGACCCGCAACTTGCGGCCTCCGGTGAACACGTCGACGGTGTCGTCGTCGTTGTGCTGGATGAACGTGCCGAAGCCCGTCGGAGGCTGCGCGAGTCGGTCGACCTCCTCCTTGAGGGAGAGGATCTGATCGCGAGCCTCGCGCAGGGTGTCGCCGAGGCGGGCGTTCTGAGCCGTCACCGCAGCGAGCCGAGCCTCGGTCTCAGCAAGCCTCGAGTCCATCGACGAGTCCAGGCGGCCGGTCGCGAGGCGCCGACGGAGATGCTCGACCTCCGCGCGGAGGTAGTCGATCTCCGCCTGCTGCTGGAGCACGGTCTGCTCGGTCTCAGGCGGACGCCGGTCGCTGTGGTCGAACTCGCTCATGTCGTACCTCCCGCGAAGGCCACGACACCGTCAGCCCCGGACACCGCCCGGGGTCGACCCATGGCGCGGCGTGCTGGCTCCTCGTGAGTCGACACTACCCGCACGGAGTGGCGATCCGCTCGCGTCGGCGCGCGGTTGATCAGAAAGAGATCCGAACGATGTGATTCAGGTCACTCGGGCAGGTCGACGGGGCGAGGTCCGGCGTAGTCGGGCCCGTACGCGCCCGGGGCGGGTCGCCGCTTCTTGGCGAGCGCACGCTGGCCGTGCGCCATCCGACGGGCGGTGACCAGGAACGCGGTGTGCCCGTTCATCGAGTGCTCCGGACGCACCGCCAGACCCTCCAGGTGCCAGCCGCGCTGCATGGTCTCCCAGGCAGAAGGCTCGGCGAACTCGCCGTGCGCGCGGATCGTCTCGACGACGCGCGACATCTGTGTCGTCGTCGCGACGTAGCAGCACAGGATGCCGCCGGGAGCGAGCAGCCGGCCCGCGAGCGCGACGTACTCCCAGGGGTCGACCATGTCGAGGATCATGCGGTCGACCTCGAGGTCGGTCTCGGCGAGGCTCTCGCCGAGCTCGCCGACCGTGAGGCGCCACGCCGGGTGGGGGCCACCGAAGAACTGCTCGACGTTGCGGGTCGCGATCTCGGCGAAGTCCTCGCGCTGCTCGAAGGACAGGACGAGACCGTCCTCACCCACCGCGCGCAGCAGGAACGTCGTGAGCGCACCCGAGCCGGCGCCGGCCTCGAGCACCCGCGCACCGGGGAAGATGTCCGCGAACGTGACGATCTGCGTCGCGTCCTTCGGGTAGATCACCGCCGCGCCGCGGGGCATCGAGGTGGTGTACTCGTGCATCAGCGGCCGGAACACGAGGTACTGGCCGCCGAGCGACGACGTGACGACAATCCCCTCCGGCTGCCCGATCAGGTCGTCGTGGGCGATCTCCCCGAACTTCGTGAAGAACTTCTTGCCCACCTCGAGCTGGATGTTGTGGCGACGACCCTTGGCATCGGTGAGGCGAACCCACTCACCGGCCGCCATCGGACCGCGGTGCACCCCCGAGAGGCGCTCATCCATGCGTGTGCCTTCCTGCGTCTCGTTGCTTGCCCCCGTCGCGGACCCGCGCCGCGAAGGCGTGGTCGACGTCGCCGGTGACGAGGACCCCGTACAGGCTCTCGCCGTCGACGACCAGGTACTCGCTCGACGGCGTCTGCTGCAGCGCGCGGATCAACGGCTCACCGGCCAGGTCCACGGGCAGCGTGAGGCCCGGGGAGAGCGTACGCGCCAGTGCTCCGACGTCGACCCACGGGCGTCGCGCCTCGGGTGTGGCGAGGACGGCGCGCTCGTCGACGACGCCGTCGATCGTGCCTGTCGGGCCGTGCACCACGATCGCGCCCGCCCCGGCCTGACGCGCCTGCTCGATGGCTTGAGCGACCGGCATGCTGCGGGGGACGTCGACCGCCCGACGGGCGAGCCCGCGCGCGGTGAGTGACGGGAGTCCACGCTTGAGCCGAGCGGCGAGCATGGCCTGGGTCGCGCCCGTCCAGAGGAACATCGCGATCACGAAGGCGATGACGTAGTCGAGGATCGTCATGTCCCAGCCGAGCACCTCGCGTGCGAGGAACGGGAAGGCGAGCGCGAGGATCGCGATCGCGCGACCGCCGTAGCCGGCCGCGACCGTGCCCGCGTACGGGTTGCCCGTCGCCTTCCAGACGATCGCGCGGAACACCCGTCCGCCGTCGAGCGGCAGCCCCGGCAGAAGGTTGAGGACGCCGACCACGAGGTTGGCCAGTGCAAGCGCACGGAACGCGAACAGCAGCAGGCCGGAGTCGGGCAGCAGCAACGAGGCGCCCCAGGCGGCGGCGCCGACGGCGAGCGAGGTGAGTGGGCCGACGACGGCGATCCAGAACTCGCGACCAGGGGTGTCGGGCTCCCCCTCGATCTCGGTCACCCCGCCGAGGAAGTTGAGGGTCACCGAGCGCACGTCGTAGCCGAACCGTTTGGCCACCAGCGCGTGGGAGATCTCGTGCAGGAGGACAGAGAGGTAGAGGAGCACCGCGAAGGCCAGGCCGGCGACGTACGTGAGAGCACCGAGGCCCGGGGCGATCGCCTCGATCGTGGGGGCGAGCACGAAGGCGATAAGAACCGCGACGAGCAGCCAGGAGGAGCGCACGAGAACGTCGATCCCCCCGATCTCGCCGATGCGGAAGGTCCCGGGCGGACGGTTCGGCGTGGGGGGTGTGGACGACGCGGTCACGTGTTCCACCGTATCGGGTCGTGGCACAGCCGGACTGTCGGTCGGCTCGCCTAGGCTGACGGGCATGAGGGCACAGACGGCCGAGCGCACGGTGGTGGACGGGGTCGACGTGGTCGGGTCGCTGTCCCCGAGCCGGGCATCCGACTTCATGACGTGCCCGCTCCTCTACCGGTTCCGGGTCGTCGACCGTCTCCCGCAGGAGCCGACGGTCGAGGCGGTGCGCGGGACCCTCGTCCACGCCGTCCTCGAGGACCTGTTCGACGCGCCGGCCGCCGAGCGGACGCTGGAGCGTGCGCGGTCGCTCGTGGGCCCCGCATGGGACCGTCTGCGCGAGGTCGAGCCCGAGGTGGCCGGTCTCTTCGACGACGGGACGGCACTCGCCGCATGGCTGGAGAGCGCGGGCGAGCTGCTCAGCTCCTACTTCACCCTCGAGGACCCGCGGCGTCTCGAGCCGGCCGAGCGTGAGAAGTACGTCGAGACGGTCATCGACGGCGGGCTGCTGCTGAGAGGGTACGTCGACCGGGTGGACGTGGCTCCGACCGGCGAGGTGCGCGTCGTCGACTACAAGACCGGCCGTGCACCTCGTGAGGTGTTCGAGGCCAAGGCGATGTTCCAGATGAAGTTCTATGCGCTGGTCATGTGGCGGACGACAGGGACGATCCCGGCGCTGCTCCAGCTGATGTATCTCGGCAACGAGGAGATCCTCCGCTACTCCCCCGACGAGCACGACCTGCTTGCGACCGAGCGCAAGCTCCGCGCGCT
Organism: Mumia zhuanghuii; assembly: GCF_042681565.1. NCBI lineage: Bacteria > Bacillati > Actinomycetota > Actinomycetes > Propionibacteriales > Nocardioidaceae > Mumia > Mumia zhuanghuii. Next base: position 2,249,955 of record NZ_JBHUFT010000008.1, on the reverse strand, counting down.
GTGGGCGGCGATCGAGCGTGCGGCGACGACCGGCGAGTGGCGCCCCCGCAAGAGCGTGCTGTGCGGCTGGTGCGACCACAAGGCGCTGTGTCCGGAGTGGGGCGGCACCCCGCCCCCGCTGCCGGAGCGCGAGACGCTGCCGCTCGAGCCCGCGGTGCACTCTCCCGCAGAGAGCGTCGCCGACGCCGACTGACGGCGAGCCGCTCTCCCGGCACTCGCGAGCGCATTGCAAAGAAACCTTTGCAAAGAAACCTTTGCAGTCGTACGGTGATCTCCATGGCCACCGAACCGCACCAGGTCGTCCTCGACACTGCGGCCCTCAAGGCGCTGGCGCACCCGCTCCGTGTCCAGCTCCTCGGCGCCCTGCGCCGTCACGGCCCGTCGACGGCGACGCTCCTCGGCCAGCGACTGGGCGTCACGTCGGGCGCCGCGAGCTATCACCTCCGCCAGCTCGCCGGCGCGGGCCTGGTCGCGGAAGACACGGCGCGAGGCAACGCGCGCGATCGGTGGTGGCGCGCGGAGCACCGCATGAGTGTCCTGGACGAGGAGGACATGGACGACGTCTCTCCCGACGACGTCGACACCTATCTCCACTCGATCGCCGCGAGCTACTCGATGCTGCTCCAGCAGACGGTCAACGAACGTGCGACCATGCCCGAGCCGTGGCGCAAGGCGATGGACCTGAGCGACTACCTGCTCCGTCTGACTCCTGACGAAGCACGGACGCTGGATGCGCGGGTGCACGCGCTCGTGAGGGAGTACCGGTACGACGTCCCCGGTGGCAGGCATCCCGAAGGCGCCGAGCGGGTCGCCGTCGTGGTGCAGGTGCTCCCCCAGCTCGAGCGCGGCCCCGAGGACGACACGCCATGAGTCGTACGAGGCCGCTCGCCGGTCTGCTCGTCGCGATGGCGGTCGCCCACACCGGTACGCGCGTCTCCGCGATCGCGTTCCCGTGGTTCGTCCTGGCCACCACCGGGAGCGCGACCGCGACCGGGCTCGTCGCGTTCTTCGAGCTCGCCCCGTACGTCCTGGTCAAGGCACTGGCCGGGCCGTGGATCGACCGCGTTGGTGGGCGCGTGGTCTCCTGGTCGACCGATCTCGTCAGCGCAGCCGCAGCAGCCACGATCCCCGTCCTGTACGCCCTCGACGCCCTGCCTCTCGAGGCGTTCCTCGCCCTGGTCGCCGTCGTCGGTGCGGCTCGCGGCCCGGGCGACCTCGCCAAGGAGGTCATGGTTCCCGAGGCCGCCGAGCGTGCGGACATCCCGCTCGTACGGGCCACCGGACTGTCCGGGACCATCGAACGCCTGGCCTCGACGCTCGGCCCTGCGGCTGGGGCGGGCCTCATCGCTCTCGCAGGTCCGATCGCGGGCGTCGCGGTCAACGCGGTCTGCTTCGTTCTCGGCTCCCTCGTCGTGGGCTTCGCGCTCCCTCGTGGCATGGGCGGCCCCGCGCCGTCGACGGCCCGAACGACCGAGGATGGCGAGAACGAGGCGGCGCCGTACCTGCGACGCCTCGCCGAGGGAGCCGCCTTCCTCCGTCGCGACCCCCTCCTCCTGGCGGTGGTCGTCATGGTCGCGATCACCAACCTGCTCGACATCGCGTTCACGGCCGTCCTCCTCCCGGTCTGGGCGCACGACTCGGGCCACGGTGCTCCGGCGATGGGCCTCATCCTGACTGTCATGAGCGCGGGCGCGGTCGTCGGCAGCCTGCTCGCCTCCGCGCTCGCCCACCGGATGAGGCGCCGCCCGGTCTTCTTCCTCGGTTTCCTCGTCGCGGGGGCACCGCGCTTCCTGGTGCTCCTGCTCGACGTGCCGATGCCCGCGATCCTCGTCGTCTTCGTCGTCGCAGGCCTGGGCTCGGGCTTCCTCAACCCGATCCTCAGCGCGGTCTTCTTCGAGCGCGTTCCTCCGCACCTTTACGGGCGGGTCGGTTCGCTGACCGACGCGGCGGCCTGGGCGGGGATGCCCCTCGGTGGTGTGCTCGCCGGGGTGGCGGTGACGGCCGTCGGGCTCGCTCCCGTCCTTCTCGTGAGCGGGATCGCCTACGCGCTGACGACGAGCCTCACCGGCTTGCGCCCGGAGTGGCGTGCCATGGACGAGCGCCCGGTCGGCGCGACGGAGGGTCAGCCGGAGCGGAGCGCGGCAGCGTAGGCCGTGACCGAGGCGATGCACATCAGCGCCCGCACGTGGTTGCCACGCGTCCACGGCGGCGAGAACGACGCCCATGCTGTGGCCGCGGCCGGCGGCGTGGAGGCGTCCACCGCATCGAGCGCGTTGTTGCGCGGGATGTGGAACGCCGCGGTGAGGGCGATCGAGGCGAGGTAGGCGGCGGACCCACCGAGCGCCCACCACCGGCCGTCACCGTCGCCGAGGAACGCCACCAGCGCGACCACGAGCGCGACCACCGCCGTACCGGAGAACGCGAGCTGGAAAGCCGGGCGTACGGCGAAGCGGTTGGTCTCCTGCATGAAGCCGACGGACTCGGTCGGAGGTCGTCGCTCGAGCGAGGGCATCACCATCACGGAGAAGGCGACGTAGACGCCGGACATGATGCCCGCACCGATCAGCGCGACGTACGTGCACACCACCGTGAGAGTTGTCACGCCCCGACGCTATCGTCCTCGCGGGTCCGAGCCGGTCAGGAGCAGTCCGAGGTCGTACGGCGTGAGGCCGTCGAGGGTCGCGACGTGCGTGCGTCGCTCCCCCGCATCGACCGGGACGAGGTTGGGGACCACGAGCACATGACAGCCCGCGGCCGACGCCGAGCGGGTGCCTGTGTTGGAGTCCTCGATCGCCACGCATCGCGACGGGTCGACCCCCAGTGCCGCCGCGGCGGCGAGGTAAGGCTCGGGGTGCGGCTTGCCGCGCGAGACCGTGTCCCCGGTGACCACGGCACTGAATGTGCTGCCGGTGAACCGCGCGACCAGCGGCTCTGCGACGGCGGTGTACGACATCGTGACCAGCGCCTGCGGGACTCCCGCCTCGGTGAGCGCGGCGATCATCTCCCGAGCACCTGGACGCCAGGCGATGTCGCCGTCGCGCATGTACGAGGCGACCTCGCTCACGAGTGCGTCGACGATCTCCTCGGGGCGCAGCACGAGGTCCATCCGACGCCGGATCTCGCGCGCGGCCTCGAGCAGGTCGCTGCCGACGAGGGCGAGTCCGTCCTCTTCGGACCACGACGCGCCGTGGCGGGCAGCGAGTGCGAACTCCGCCTCGAGCCACACGGGCTCGGTGTCGACGATCGTCCCGTCGAGGTCCCACAGGACGGCGTCGGGCAGGGTCGTACGGCGGGTGTCGACGTTGGTCGTCATCGGCTCTCTTCGGCTCGAAGGGTGGGTGAAAAGACTGCAGGGCTAGGAGTCGGTGTCGCGCGAGCGCCGCTTGAGGTAGCGCTCGAACTCGCGCGCGATCGCGTCGCCCGAGGCCTCGGGCAGCTCGGAGGTGTCGCGCGCCTCCTCGAGCGACTCCACGTACGCGGCGATGTCGGCGTCGGAGCTCGCGAGGTCTTCGACACCGCGCTCCCACGCCCGCGCCATCTCGCGTAGGTCACCGATCGGCAGGCTGATCTCGAGCACGTCCTCGAGATAGCCCAGCAGCGCCAGCGTCGCCTTGGGACTCGGGGGCTGCGCCACGTAGTGCGGGACGGCGGCCCACAGCGAGACCGTCGGAAGCTCCGCCGCGACGCAGGCCAGCGTAAAGACGCCGTTGATGCCGGTGGGCCCCTCGTACGAGGAGTCGTCGAGGCTCAGGCGGGCGTCGAGCTCGGGGTCGTTGGTGGTCCCCGTCACCGGCACCGGCCGCGTGTGCGGTGTGTCGGCGAGCAGCGCGCCGAGCGTGACGACCGCATGGCTCGCCAGCCGGTCGGCGATGGCGACGAGCTCGTCGCAGAACGAGATCCAGCGCATGTTCGGCTCGACGCCACGCACGAGCACCACGTCGCGGTCGGAGCCCACCGGCCGCGCCACGTACACGCGGGTCGTGGGCCAGGTGATCGTCCGGTGCCCGTCGTCGTCAGTCCCGATCTGCGGGCGGTTGACCTGGAAGTCGTAGTAGTCGTCCGGGTCGATCTCCGCGATGAGGTCGGCGTCCCACCACTCCACCAGGTGGTCGATCACGGAGCTGGCGGCGTCCGCAGCATCGTTCCAACCCTCGAACGCGACGACGAACCACGGGTCGACAACGGTGGGGAACTCGGTCTGCTCGCTCACCCCTTCACTCTATGCCGAGGAGCGGACGCGTTGCGGAGGTGTAGGTCAGACGACGCCGAGCAGCGCATCGACGGCCGCGCCGACCGTACGGCCTGCCCCCGGGACGCCGTCGCCAGCCACCGCGAGCGCAGCATCGACCCACGCGTCGACGGCCGCGATCGCCCGCGGCGCATCGAGATCGTGGGCCAGGGCGTCACGGATCGCGCTGACGACCGGAGCAGCCTCGGACCCGCCCGTAGCGAAGGCCTCGCGCCACCGACCGAGACGCTTGGCGGCGTCCACGATCTCGCTGTCCGCCCACTCCCAGCCCGTGCGGTAGTGGTGCCCGAGCACCGCGAGCCGGATCGCCATCGGGTCATGGCCGTCGGCGCGCAGGCGCGACACGAGCACGAGGTTGCCGAGCGACTTGGACATCTTCTCGCCGGCGTACGCCACCATCGCCTGGTGGACGTACGCCCGCGCGAACCGCTGCTCGGTGGCGACCTGCGCCTCAGAAGCCGACATCTCGTGGTGCGGGAAGATCAGGTCGGTCCCGCCGCCCTGGACGTCGAAATCGTGCCCCAGCGTCTCGAGCGCGATCGACGAGCACTCCACGTGCCATCCGGGACGTCCGCGCCCGAACGGGCTCTCCCATGAGGGCTCGCCCGGACGCTCCGCCTGCCACAGGAGGCAGTCGAGCGGATCGCGCTTGCCGGGCCGGTCCGGGTCTCCCCCACGCTCGCTGAACAGCCGCAACATGGTCTCGCTGTCATAGCCGGAGACCTCGCCGAAGCTGGCATCGGCGTGCACGGAGAAGTAGACGTCGCCCTCGACCTCGTATGTCACACCGCGGTCGCGCAGGCGCTCGATCAGCGCGATCGCCAGGTCGATCGACTCGACGGCTCCGATGTAGTGGTCCGGGGCGAGGATCCGCAGCGCGGACATGTCCTCGCGGAAGAGCTCGATCTCGCGCTCGGCGAGGTCGGTCCACTCGATGCCGGTCGCCGTCGCGCGCTCCAGCAGCGGGTCGTCGACGTCGGTGATGTTCTGGGTGTAGACGACCTCGAGACCGCGGTCGCGCCAGGCGCGCTGCAGGAGGTCGAACGTCAGGTAGGTCGCGGCGTGGCCGAGATGAGTGGCGTCGTACGGGGTGATGCCGCACACGTACATGCGGGCACGGCCCTGCGGGTCGACGAGCACCGGGGAGCCGCTCGCGGTGTCGTGGACCTGGACAGCCGATCCGGGGCCGAGGCCGAGCTCGGAGAGGTCGGGGACTTCGGGGGACGTCCAGGCGCGCATGCCACGAGGGTATAAGGCGGTCCCTACACCGGCGGCCACGGGATCGTCGGCCAGCGGTCGCCCGGCGTGGGCATGCGGCCGGTCGTGAGCAGGAGGTCCAGCCGCTCGGAGAGGGCAGCGATCTCATCGGCGCTGATCAGGTCGGAGAGGGCGGCGCGCAGCGGTCCCGACGTGACCTTCTCGGACAGCGACTCGAGCCGCTGGCGATCGTCGTCGTCCAACGCCTCACCCGCCCAGCCCCACAGCACCGTACGGAGCTTGTCCTCGACGTGGAAGGTCAGCCCGTGGTCGCAGCCCAGCACCGTCTCGTCGACCGGCAGCAGGTGTCCGCCCTTGCGGTCCGCGTTGTTGACGACCGCGTCGAACAGCGCGATCGTCCGCAGCGGTGGGGTGTCGCGGTGCAGCAGCGTCACCTCGCGGTCGCGAGCGTCGACCGCGTCCACCACGGAGAACCAGCCCTCCGGATCGTCTCCGGCGGGCACGACGGCGATCTGGGCGAGCGCTGGGTCGATGTCGACCCACAACTGCACCATGCCCGGTCCGAACGGACCGTCGGCGATCACCGTCGGTGGGACGACATGCCAGCCGGCGGCTTCGGAGACGAGGTAGGCGGCGCGCTCACGACCGGCGAGTGTGCCGTCGGGGAAGTCCCACAGCGGCCGCTCCCCCCGTACGGGCTTGTAGACGCACGCGAGCGAGCGCGAGCCGTCGGACACCTGCCCGTAGAAGGTGCCGTTGGAGGCCTCGACGAGCCGGCCCGTGACCTCGAGCGTGCCTCGGCCGAGCAGTTCCGAGACACCGTGGCCTGCCGCGTAGCGTCGCGACGCTGCGAACTCAGTCACGGGCGACCCGGCGGAAGCCGTTGGCGCGCGGGCAGAGATGGCCGTCGGCCTCGACCACTCCCCCGCAGAACGGGCACGTGGGCCGTCCGGCCGCGACCACGCTGCGGGCACGCTCGGCGAACTCGAGCGCGACCGCTGGCGGCATCGTCACGACGAGCACGTCACTGGCCTCGCTCTCGTCGTCGTCGGTCATCGCGAACGCCTCGACGACGACCTCGCCGGTGTCGGGCTCCCACGCCAAGGTCATCGCGCCCACGCGGAACTCCTCCTCGATCGGCTGCTCGAGGGGGTCCAGGTCGACCGCTCGCCCAAGCCCTCCGCCGGCTGCCGCCTCCACCTCCACCAGGAGCGCCTCCAGGCGTTCGGCGAGCACCTCGACCTGCTGCTTCTCCAGGCCGACCGACGTGACGCGGCCGCCGTCGCTAGCCTGCAGGAAGAACGTCCGGTCGCCAGGAACCCCGACCGTGCCGGCGACGAATCGACGCGGGCGTTCGTACCTGTGGATCAGCATGACACCGAGCCTAGACAGGGCCTCGGAGCGCGGCGACTCCTGTCCCCGCTCACGCGCCACCACCGACCGGAGCGTCGCCGGTGGCCGCCTTCGAGTCGCCCGCCGGGGGTACGAGGCCGCTGAGATCCGAGCCGAGGTCGTTGACGTGGTGGACGGTCGGTCGCTGCGTCCCGTACGTGATCGCGCTGACCGACCCGGGGCTCACGGCGATCCGTTGGAAGAGGTCGAGGTGGGTGCCGAGGGCGTCGGCGACGATGGCCTTGATCACGTCGCCGTGGCTGACTGCGACCCACACCGCCCGGCCGCCGTGGCGCCGCGCCACCCGCCGGTCGATGCGCCGGGCCGTCTCGACCGCGCGTGCCGCCATCGTCGTCATCGCCTCGCCACCTGGAAAGACCACGGCGCTCGGTTGCTGCTGGACGCTCGCCCACAACGGCTGCTTTGCGAGGTCGGTGATCGCCCGCCCGGTCCACCTGCCGTAGTCGCACTCCACGAGCCCCGCGTCGCGGCGTACGGGGACCGTGTCGGGCTGTGCCTCGGCGATCGTGCGCGCCGTCTGCATCGTGCGCATCAGCGGGCTGCTCACGATGAGCGAGAGGGGCACCGCCGCGAGGCGCTCGGCGACGCGTGCGGCCTGAGTGCGGCCGGTCGGGTCCAGGCCGATGCCGCGCGTCCGGCCCGCGAGAATGCCCTGGGCGTTGGCATCGGTCCGCCCGTGACGGACGAGGATCAAGGTCGGCACGCCCCGAGCGTAGTCCGGCCGCGAGCCGTGCGAGGGGCAACAATGAAGGCGTGATCTTGGACTGCGCCGCCTACCACGACGGCACCTCGCTCCCCGCCGGCCTCCAGATCGACGACCTCGCCGACGCGATGGCGGCACGCACAGGTCCCGCTGACTTCGTGTGGCTGTTCATGCAGGATCCGACGTACGAGGAGTTCGGCCAGCTCCAGAAGGTCTTCGGGCTGCACCCGCTCGCGGTCGAGGACGCCGTCACAGCGCACCAGCGCCCCAAGGTCGACGTGTACCCCGAATCGGCGTTCCTCGTCCTGCGCGCGCTGCGCTACGTCCAGGCGAGCAAGCGTGTCGAGGCGAGCGAGATCTCGCTCTTCCTCGGGGACCGGTACGTCATCGTCGTCCGCCACGGCGACTGGCCCAAGCTCGAGGGCGTCCGTGCGCGCGCGGAGAAGGAGCAGGCGCTCGCCCAGTACGGGGCGATCGCTGCGGCGTACCACGTCATCGACGCCGTCGTGGATGAGTACGAGGTGATCGCGGAGTCGCTGTCCGCCGATGTCGAGGACGTGGAGGCCGCGGTGTTCTCCGACGACGTGTCGGGCGCGGACACCACCCAGATCTATCTCCTCAAGCGCGAGCTGCTCGAGTTCCGCCGTTCGGTCGTGCCGATCCACGCGCCGCTGCAGGAAGTCCTGAGGCGGCGGGCGACGATCTCGGTGCCGAAGGGGATGCTCCCGTACTTCCGCGACGTCGCCGACCACCTCGCTCATGCACGCGGAACGATGGAGTCGCTCGACGGACTGCTGGACAACGTGATGCAAGCGCGCGCGACGCAGATCTCCGTCCAGCAGAACGACGACATGCGCAAGCTCGCTGCGTACGCCGCGATGATCGCGGCACCGACCCTCATCGCGGGGGTCTACGGGATGAACTTCCGCGACATGCCCGAGCTGGACTGGCGGTTCGGCTACCCGCTCACGCTGCTCGCGATGGTCGCGATGGTGGCCTTGCTGTGGCGCGCCTTCAAACGCTCCGGATGGCTGTAGCGTCGTCGGATGGCACGAATCGATCCTGATGCTTCCGTCGCGTCCAGCGCGGTCGTCACCGGTGACGTCACTGTCGGCCCCGGATCGCGGGTCCTCCACGGCGCCGTGCTCAATGGCGACCTGGGCCCGATCGTGATCGGGGCAGACGTGGTGGTGATGGAGAACGCGCTCGTCCGCGGTCGCGCCGATCATCCGGCGACCATCGGCGACGCCGTCCTCGTGGGCCCGCACACACACCTGAACGGGACAACGGTCGAGGATGAGGTGTTCCTCGCGACCGGCGCCTCGCTGCTTCCGGGGTCGTGAACTCCGACCTGGCGCCCGGCACCGTCGTACCGATCGGGTGGATCGCCGCCGGGCGTCCGGCGGAGCTGTTCTCACCCGATCGGCACGACAAGCTCTGGGCGGTGCAGGAGACGCTCGACTTCCCCGGGACCGTCTACGGCGTGCCTCGTGGGACGAGGATGCGCGAGATCATGCGCCGGCAGTCGGAGGCCTACCGGCGGTGACCCCTCACCATGGGACGAAGCCGTCGCGGCCGAAGAACGCCCCTGTCGGGCCCTGCGGGTCGACCATGGCCGCCCGTACGCTCGCGGCCGCGCCTTCCTCGACGGTCTGAGTGCCCCTGTGGCCATTGAGGTCGGTCGCGGTGTAGCCGGGGTCGACGGCGTTGACACGGAACTCCGGGAGCGCCTTGGCGTACATGGTCGTGATCAGGTTGAGGGCGGCCTTGGACGACGGGTAGACGAGCCCGACGAGCGTGGACTCAAGCCGGCTCGGGTCCGACGTGACGGCGAAGGAGCCCACACCGCTCGACACGTTCACGACGCGGGGGTGCTCGGAGGCTCGCAGCATCGGAAGGAAGGCGTGCGTGACCCGGACGGGGCCGAGGACGTTCACGCCGAAGACGGGGATGAAGTCTGCGGGCACCGTGTCCGCCGGACCGGCCCACGAACCGCCGATCCCGGCGTTGTTGACGAGCACGTCGAGGCCGGTTCCCGCGTCCTCGACGGTCGCGACGGCCGTGGCCACCGAGGCGTCGTCGGTCACGTCGATCACGACCGGGCGGACGTCGAGGCCCTCGCTCTGGAGCGGCTCCGCGGCCTTCCTCCCGAGCTCCGCGTCACGCGAGCCGAGCCAGACCGTCCATCCGAGTCCAGCGAGACGGCGCACGGTCTCGAGCCCGATCCCCTTGTTCGCCCCGGTGACCAGGGCGGTGGTGGTGGTTGTCGCTGTCGTTGTCATGCCACGAGCCTGGTCGCCGCCGCGGCCTCGTACCAGGATCACTTCGTCCTGGTACGGGTCGTACCAGGCTGTGCCGTGGTGACGCTCCCCGCTGCGTGCCATGGTGAGGACGTGGATCGTCATGAGCTCGGCCGCCTGCTTGTCCGCGCACGCCGCAGGGTCTCCCCCGCCGATGTCGGCATGCCCGCGGGGCCACGTCGCCGGGTGGCGGGCCTGCGCCGCGAGGAGGTCGCGATCCTGGCGGGTGTCAGCGTCGACTACGTGACGCGGATCGAGCAGGGGCGCGGCGCGCACCCGTCACCATCGGTCCTCGCCTCCCTCGCACGGGCATTGCGGATGAGCGACGACGAGCGCCGGGAGATGTTCGACCTGGCCGGCGCTCCTTCGCCGCGCGACGGACACGTACCGATGCTGGTCCGTGCGAGCATCCTCCGGCTGCTCGAGCGCCTCGAGGACCAGCCCGCTGTCGTGCTGAGCGCCAAGGGAGACGTGCTCGCCTGGAACCCGCTCGCGGCGGCCCTGCTCGGCGACTTCTCCGTGCAGCCGCTGACGCAGCGCAACATCGTGCGCCAGCGGTTCTCTGGGGAACCGGGCCGTGTCTCGGTCCCAGAGGAGGAGGCGCAACGGACCGCGGCCCAGTCGGTGACCAGCCTGCGCGCGGCCTCGGCGAAGTATCCCGACGATCCCGACCTGCGCCGGCTCGTGGCCGAGCTCCGCGCGCACAGCACCGAGTTCGCCCGGCTGTGGGATGACGCTCCGTCACAGGTGTGGCGCAGCCACCGCAAGACCATCACGCACCCGACCGTCGGCGCGGTCACGCTCGATTGCGACGCGTTGGAGCTCCCCGAGACGGACCAGACGGTGATCGTCTACTCCGCTGCGCCAGGCTCACGCGACGCCGATCTGCTGCAGCTGGTCAAGGTCGTCGGCACCCAGAGCCTGGGTGCCGACGCACGATGACTATCCGACCGACGTCCCGGCCGTGATCACGCCCGTCGCGAGCAGCGCCAGCACGAGGCCACCGAGCCCGATCCGGTAGATCACGAACGGCGTGTAGGAGTGCTTGCTGACGTACTGCAGGAGCCAGTGGATCACCGAGATGCCGACCACGAACGAGACGACCGTCGCGAGGATCGTCGGGCCCACGCCGTACGCGTTGTCGCCGCCGGGGATCTCCGGCAGCTGGAACAGGCCCGCTCCGACGACCGCCGGGATCGCGAGCAGGAACGCGTAGCGCGTCGCGGCGGCACGGTCGTAGCCGAGGGCGCGGCCCATGCTGATCGTCGCGCCGGACCTCGAGACGCCCGGGATCAACGCCATCGCCTGAGCGAATCCGAAGAGCACCGCGTGCTTGCCGGTCAGCTGCTCGATCGTGCGGTCCTGGCGACCCAGCTTGTCGCAGATGCCGAGCACGACGCCCATGACGATGAGCATCGTCGCGATCACCCAGAGGTTGCGGAAGTCGTTCTCGATGACGTCTTTGAGCGTGATGCCGAGGATGACGATCGGCAGGGAGCCGACGATCACGAACCAGCCCATCCGCCACTCGAGCGTGTCGCGGGCGTCGCTGTTGAACAGACCTCGCAGCCAGCCTCCGGCGATGTTCCAGATGTCGCGCCAGAAGTAGAGGACGACCGCGATCTCCGTTCCGATCTGGACGACCGCGGTGAAGGCCGCGCCAGGATCCTCCCAGCCGAAGAACTTGGGGAAGATCGCGAGGTGGCCCGATGACGAGATCGGGAGGAACTCGGTGAGGCCCTGGAGAAGGCCGAGGACGAGCGCTTGGAGCAGGTCGTTCACTCGCCGAGGCCCGAGGTCTCGAGAGCGTCAGCGACCGTACGGAGCACGTGGGCGCGCTCGTCGTGCGTGGAGCCGAAGGTAGAGATCGCCAGCGTCGTGACACCGGCATCGGCGTACGAGTGGAGGCGCTCGGCGATGCGCTCCTTGGGTCCGATGAGGGCCGTCTGGTCGACGAGCTCGAACGGCACCGCCGCAGCGGCCTCGCCCTGCTTCCTGTCGAGGTAGAGGTCCTGGATCTTCTGGGCGGCGTCCTCGAAGCCCATCCGGCGGGCGAGCGCGTTGTAGAAGTTCTGCTTGCGGCTGCCCATGCCGCCGACGTACAGCGCCGTGTAGGCGCGCACCATCTGGGCGCACTCCTCCAGGTCGTCGCCGATCACGACCGGCACGGTCGGGACGACGTCGAAGCCCTCCATCGTCTTGCCGACCTTCTCGCGCCCGATGCGGAGGTGGTCGGTCGACACGGAGGCCTGCTCGGGGTTGAAGAAGATGGCGAGCCAGCCGTCGGCGATCTCACCGGCGAGCTCGAGGTTCTTGGGGCCGACCGCGGCGAGGTAGATCGGGATGTCGGTGCGGTACGGGTGGAGCATGATCTTGAGCGGCTTGCCCGGGCCGTCGGGCAGCGGCAGCGTGAAGTGCTCGCCGGCGTAGTTCAGCGGCTCCTCGCGGGCGAGGATCGTGCGCACGATCTCGACGTACTCACGCGTGCGCGCCAGCGGCTTGTCGAACTTCACGCCGTGCCAGCCCTCAGACACCTGGGGCCCAGAGACGCCCAGCCCGAGGCGCACGCGTCCCTCGGAGAGACGGTCGAGCGTGGCGGCCGTCATCGCCGTCATCGCGGGCGTACGAGCGGGGATCTGCAGGATCGCGGTGCCGAGCTCGAGGGTCGACGTCTTGGCGCCGATCCACGACAGAAGGGTCGGCACGTCGGACCCGTACGCCTCCGCCGCCCACGCCGACGAGTAGCCCAGCGTCTCGGCATACACCGCCGTCTCCACCCGTTCGGCGACGTCCGGGCCGGCGACGTACCCGACGTTGACTCCCAGCTTCATGACCTGCTCCTGATCGATCGGGACCGCGATGCGCAGGGCGAGCCTAGCGTGGCCGGTGCGCCCGTCTCGACTAGCCTTCCGACAAGGCTGACAGGGGCCTTGACCGAGGAGTGACATGCAGGAACGGTTCGTCGGACGCAGCGGCCTGTCCGTCTCCCGCGTAGGGCTCGGCACGGCCTCCTGGGGGCGCGACACCGACGAGCACGAGGCCGCCGACATCTTGCGGACGTACCTCGACGCCGGTGGCACGCTGATCGACACGGCGGCCTCGTACGGGGCGGGTGCCAGCGAGGAGCTCATCGGCGCACTGGTCGCCGAGCTGCGGCGCGACGACGTGGTCGTGGTGTCCAAGGCCGGCTCGGGTGTCCCGCACGGACGGCCCGGCACGTCACGCGGCGCGATGCTCGCCACGCTGGACGACTCGCTCGCGCGCCTGCGCACGGACCACCTTGACCTGTGGCTGGTGCAGGGGTGGGATCCGCGGGTGCCCGTGGACGAGACGCTCGCCGCGCTGGAGCACGCGGTCACCACCGGCCGTACCCGCTATGTCGGCGTCTCCAACTACACCGGCTGGCAGACGGCGTACGCGCACACGCGGCAGGCGATGCGCGACCTCGGTGCGCCGATGATCGCGACGGAGGTCGAGTACTCCCTTCTCGCACGCCAGCCCGAGCGCGACGTCGTTCCCGCGGCGGAGGAGCTGGGGTTCGGCGTGCTTGCGTGGTCGGCACTGGGGCGTGGCGTCCTGACCGGCAAGTACCGCTACGGGATCCCCGCGGACTCGCGGGCGGCCTCCGACCATCTGTCCGGGTTCGTCGAGCCGTACCTCGACCCGGACTCGCGGCAGGTGGTCGAGGCGGTGTGCCGCGCCGCCGAGGGACTCCAGCTGAGCCCGATCGAGGTCGCGCTCGCGTGGGTCCGAGATCGCCCAGGTGTGGCGAGTGCCCTCATCGGGCCCCGGACAGCGGCACAATTGAAGGCAGCGCTCTCGGTCGAGGAGGTCGTGCTCCCCACCGAGATCGCCGAAGCACTCGACGACGTGTCGGCGGAGGCGGGATAACGGAGGCTGTGTTGTCCGAGTACGAGTTCCAGCGGTTCTGGTTGCCGCGTACGGAGTCGCGCCAGGCGGTGCGGCGGCTGCTCACGGACGCGGCCGAGCATCATGGCTGGGAGATCGACCGGCTGCGGTTGTTCCCCGACGGACGGCGCCGGGTGATCCTGCGCAGGCGCATCATCCGCGTCCGCAGCACGCTGTAGCCCGCGCGAGCCGCGAGGCCTATCGAGCCCCCTACGCCAGGTCGAGCAGCCGGTGGAACACCCGCGCGCCGAACTCGAGCGCATCAGTCGGGACCCGCTCGTCGACACCGTGGAACAGCGCCGTGAAGTCCAGATCTGCAGGGAGCCGCAGAGGCGTGAACCCGTACGAGCGGATGCCGAGGCGGTCCCAGGCCTTGGCGTCGGTCCCACCCGACATCAGGTACGGGGCGATGTGGGCCTCGGGATCCTCGGCGTGCAGCGAGACCGTCATGGCATCGACGAGGTCGCCGCTGAACGGGTACTCCAGGGCTGGCTGCAGCGTCAGCGGGTCCACCGTCACCGCGTCGCCGGCCAACCCGCGCACCTCGGCGAGGAACGCGTCCTGCTGGCCTGGCAGGAAGCGCCCATCGACGTGCGCGTGCGCCTCGCCAGGGATCACATTCACCTTGTAGCCGGCGTCGAGCATGGTCGGGTTGGAGATGTTGCGCATCCCTGCGCGGATCATCCGTGCGGTGAGCCCGAACTCGGCGAGCAGTTCCTCGGTCGACGCGCCCGCGGCGCCGGTGAGCTCACGGACCTTGTCGAGGAGGATCTGCATCGACGGCCCGGGCTCGTACGGCCACTCGTGGTCGCCGATCGCAACGACCGCACGCGCGATGGCCGTGACGGCGTTGTTGTCGCGCACCATCGAGCCGTGACCTGCGGTTCCCTGGGCCGACAGGCGCATCCAGGCCAGCCCCTTCTCGCCCGACTCGAGCAGATAGAGCCGCTTGCCGCCGATGTCGGTCGAGAACCCGCCGACCTCGCCGATCGCCTCCGTGCAGTCGGCGACGAGATCCCGGTGGTGGTCGACGATCTTGTGGGCGCCGTGGATCGACCCGGCCTCCTCGTCGGCGGTGAACGCGAGCACGAGCGTCCGACGCGGGGCGAGCCCGGCGCGTCGACGGGCCCGGACGACCGACAGGACCATCGCGTCGAAGTCCTTCATGTCGACCGCGCCACGCCCGTACAGATAGCCGTCGACGATCTCTCCCCCGAACGGGTCGTACGACCAGTCGCCCGCCTGTGCCGGCACGACGTCGAGGTGGCCGTGGACGAGCAGTGGCGGCAACGAGAGATCGGTGCCCTCCCAGCGGGCGATCACGTTCGTACGGCCGGGCGTCACCTCGACGATGGTGGACTCGAGCCCGACCTCGGCGAGCAGCTCCGCGACGTACTCGGCGGCCTTGCGCTCCCCCGGGCCCCGGTCGTCGCCCGTGTTGGTGGTGTCGATCCGGATGAGGTTCCGGCAGATCTCGACGACCTCCGCGGCAGGGTCGATGGGGGCGGTCTGAGAGGGCACGTCGGCGGTCATTCCCCCATCCTGCCTGGCCAGGACAGGGAACGGTGAAAGTGAGGACCCCGGTTTGGGGATCGCCGCGGGTGGTTTGCTAGAGTTCTGACGCACGGTGAACGACGCACAGCGCCGGTCACCAACCCAGTCCGGGTGGCGGAATAGGTAGACGCGCTAGCTTGAGGTGCTAGTGCCCGTATTAGGGCATGGGGGTTCAAGTCCCCCCTCGGACACAACAACGACCAAGGCCCTTCGACACTCTCGCCAGTGTCGGAGGGCCTTTTTTTCTGCTCCCGTTACCGGCCGCTCTTCGGGATCGATCCCCCCTGCTGCCGGCGCCGCGGCGCCGGCAGCAGGGGATGGTCACGGCGTCGACTCTCCGGCATGTCGGACATGCGAGAACGCGAAGCTCGCCAAGATCACCAGCAGGACCGCGCAGGCCGCCGTTGCCGCGAACGACGGCTCGAGCTGGAAACCTTTCGCGATCCCGGCTGCGGCGCACGGCAACCCGATCCAGCCGGCTGCCGTCCACATCCGGGGGGTACGCGATGCTTGAACAGCAACGCTCAGCGAGCCGATCCCGACCGGGATGAGGAACAACCCCACGAGCGGAAGCAGGAAGGTGCCCTCGCGTTCAGCCACGGCCGCGTAGACACCGGCCAGACCGGCAGACGAGCCGACCCACAGGCAGACGACTCCCGCCAGCCACGAGCCGAACCTCAGGCCGGAAGCGGCCGCGGTGCCGGCATCTTCGTCGACGTACACGTCCTCCCCGTCGTCGGCGTCTGGCACGCTGACGCGTTCCATGGCCTCGACCGCCCACCCGTTCACCGGCTGCACCGCTCCGGTGATGTCGTAGGTGAACAGGGCGACATGGTTCGCATCGGCGTAACTGATTGCCTGAGCCGTGAACGATGACCCGCAGAAGAAGAACAGATCAACGGTCGAAGCGCGACCGACCGCGCCGACAAGCCGCTGAATTTCCGGCCTGCCGGCTTGCGACGCCTGAAACTTGACCTGCGCGGCCGCGTGGGTGGCGACCACATCAATCCCGCCGTCCGCCCCGCCCGGCGACGCAAGCGCATCGTGATACCCCCAGTGGCGGAGCCACCGGGCGGCGTTCTCCTCGGCATCCTCCCACCGCGCAACGTGAAACAGGTCCAACTCCGACACGTCTTTCCTCCCAAAGGTCGCATCAGGTTAGCGGTCGCTGTGACGGCCTCTCCTCGCGGAGGGTCCACTTGGAGCAGTGCTGTCGCTCGCCTCTTCCGCGCCGGCTGTCGGACCAGGCAGAACACGACGGCGGCCACCCTGTAGGCCCTCGATGCGACGCCCTGAGCATGTATGGCGCGAGGCATGGTGCTGGCCTCCTCTCGTGGAGCGCACCACCGGCGAAAGGTCGCGCTGGGCCTGTTATTTCTGTCGTTCTAGGACCCACACGTCTTGCCGCTCGGGCCTCAGCCACGCCCGAGTTGAGGTGGGGCCTGACGGTCCCCGCTCCCCGTGTAGGTTCGGCCTCGCTCCCCTCGCCCTGCCCCGCTGCCTCGACGGCGTGCGAGGACTCCCCCAGGCGACGACCTGCCGGGGCGGGAGCGCCAGAGTGTCTGATGACAACGACAAACCCCTAGAAGGCGGGTGGGCAGTGACCGACATCGTGATCCGTGCGCTCGATCGTGACGACAGCCGACGCCTCGCCGAGATGTATCGGGGTGACCGGGACTTCCTGAAGCACTGGGACCCGCAGCGTCCCGATGCCTTCTACACGGACAGCGGTCAGGCTGACGCGATCGAGACCACTCTGCGCGAATGTACGAGCGGTCGTATGTGGTCGGGAGTAGTCCTCGAGGACGGAGGTCTGGTGGGGCGAGTGAGTCTGAACAACATCCTCCAAGCTCCCTTTCGGAGCTGTTCACTCGGCTATTGGGTCGCACAGCCGTACAGCGGCCGCGGCATCGCCACCGAAGCGGCCAGGCAGGCGATGCAGATCGCCTTTGGCTCCCTCGGCCTGCACCGAGTTGACGCGTTTGCGCGTGAGGAGAATGCCGCGTCGTGTCGAGTGCTGGAGAAGAATGGGTTCAAGAAGGTGGGCTTGTCGCGAGGACACATCCACATCAACGGGCGATGGCGCGATGACATCATGTTTCAGAGAATTGCCCCCTGGGATGACGGCATTCGTCTCGACCCGCCTGCCTCTTGAGGCTGTTGCTGCAGGCACGGGCGGCCGCAGCGTCACCTGGCGGAGTCACTCTCGATCGGCGTCGCCCACGACGGCCGCCGAACGAGGCAGAACGGGTGGCCCGCCGGGTCCGCGTACACGTCACCCCCCAGCGCTCGGGCGCCGAGACGGAGCACCTCCTCCCCCGCGGAGGTGACGTCCTCGACCATGACGTCGACGTGCATCTGCTGCGGCACCCCCGGGCCGGGCCAGGTCGACGGTGGCAGTCCGGGCGCCCGCTGGAACGCCATCCCCGAGGTCTGGTCGTCCACCGAGACGACCACGAAGTCGCCGTCGTCGTAGGTGACCGGCTCGCCGAGCACCGCCGACCAGAATGCGGCGCTCCCCTGCGGGTCAGGTGCGTCGACGACGAGGTGGTGGCGTCGTCCGATCATCACGCCTCCCCTCCTGGCCTAGGGCCTCCCCCGCGAGCATTTCACGTAGCGTCGACAACGTCTCCGGCTCGCACGGCCTGGACGACCGACGCAACGGTCAGTCCACCCGAGATGGTCCACAGCCACCACGGCATCGGACGGATGGTCGAAAGGGCCGCGAGAATCCCCAACGTGACAATGCTGCCCCGCACACTGGGGTGGGTCAGAGTTCGCCAGAACATGGCCGACATCCTCGCAGCTCAGCCGAAAGCCGCCCCGGTTTAGTGCAACCTTTATGTGTGGGAGCGCCACGCAGATCCTTCTGATCACGGAGGGCCTTCTTGGATGCGCGCCTACCTCGACCTGTTGGGTCACCCTGTGCCTCGCGCGCGGCACTGGGCCTGTTATTCAGGCCCATCGATTGAGTTGCTCGAACCAGCCGCGCATCATGTCGGTGCCGCAGGTCGTCAGCGATCGAACGCAGGGCCCTCCCCGCCACCCCGTCACGGCTCGCTCACCTGGGTGGTCCGCGCACCCGCAGGCACGGTCGGCAGCAACCGGGTGAAGTACAGCGCCGCCATGATGAAGAACGCGAGGACGAGCAGACTCGCGCGCAGGCCCGCGATCCGCGCGTCGGTGTTCTCCTCGACGATCGCGTTCGCCTCTGCCGTCGGGATCCCTGCCTCCGCCAGGCCGTCCTCGAGCTGGCTGTCGGAGACGAACGGAACCCCGCTCGCGAGGCTCACCTCCGCGCGGTCCGAGAGATCGTCGGAGACGGCGGAGTTGGCCTGGATCCCGCCCATGAACGAAGCCGTCAGCGCGCCAATGAGGACCGAGCCTGCGAGCGCCGTGCCCAGCGATGCCCCGAGGTTCGTGGCGGTGTTCTGGAGACCACCCACCTCCCCGCTCAGGGTGTCGGGCAGAGCCGAGACGGTCACAGCGCCGAGCTGCGACGACAGAGCGCCGACGCCGAGGCCAGCCAGCAGGAGCGGTACGGTCACGATCTCCGGCCCCGCACCCGCCTCGAGGGCGAGCACGAGCGAGGTCACCCCGGCGAGGAGAGCGCCTAGCCCCCACGAGACCACCCGCCGCGGAGAGGCCCCCGGCCAGAGGCGTGGGACGGCGACCGCCGCCAGCAGGAGCGTGAGCGAGAGCGGGAGGATGCGGACGCCCGTCTCGACCGCGCTCAAACCCAGCGCAACGGACAGGAAGAGCGGGATCGTGAAGAACAGCCCCGCTTGGACCAGGAACTGGAAGAAGAACATCGTCAAGCCGCCGGTGAGCTGGCGGTTGCGCAGCATCGCCACGTCGACGAGAGGTTCACGCCCCACGGCGGCCGTACGAGCCTCCCACCAGAAGAACACCCGCAGGACGAGGAGGCCGCCGAGCACGAACCAGACGGTCGGAGACATCCCGAGGAGGGACGGTCCGTCGGGCGAGGGGCGGACCCATCCCCACTCCCCCGACCGCAGGACGCCGTACACGCCGAGCGCGAGGCCCGTCGCGGAGAGGACAGACCCGATCCCATCGAGGCGGACAGAGCCTTCGCGACGGCTGTCGTGGATCCGCCGGGTCAGCGCGAGGATCCCGACGACCAGGACGACCTCGCCGGCGAACACCAGGCGCCACGTGAGGTAGGTGGTCACGGCGCCGCCGATGAGCGGGCCCGCAGCCACGGCGATCGCGCCGGCGGACGCGACCAGTCCGTACGCGCGGGGGCGCTCCTCGGAGGGGAAGTTCGCGGCCACGAGGCCGACAATCGCAGGCATGATCAGGGCAGCCCCGAGGCCCTCGAGGAGCGACCAACCAATCAGGAGCACGGCGAGGTTGGGCGCGAGCGAGGTCGTCAGCGACCCGGCGCCGTAGATGACGCACCCGATCGCGAACGCCCGGCGCCGTCCGATCATCGTGCCGACCTTGCCGCCGGTGATCATCAACGCCGCCATGACGAGCGTGTAGAGCGTGATCGCGGTCTGGATGCCGGTCACCGTCGTGTCGAGGTCGGCGGCGACCTGCGCGATCGAGACGTTCATGACCGAGCTGTCCAGGGTCATGAGGAACTGGCCGGACGCCAGCGTCAACAACACGACCCCTCGCCCGGCCACCATCGGACCAGTCTCTGGCCGCGAGCGGCGGCATGGTGGGGAATTGCACACGCGCCGCAGCCTTCTCGGCTGCGGCGCGCGTCAGGTCGTGCGGTCCGATCGAGATCAGGGGGTCGGCGGCTCGACCTCGTTGAGATCGGGGAGATCGTCGGTGTCGGGCAGGTCGTCGACGTCAGGCGTGTCGGCCGTGCCGAACTCGTCGACCTTCCAGGAGCCGCCCTCCTTGACGAGCTCGACCTCCTGATCGACGGAAGTCCCCATCACCGACAGGGAGACCTTCGAGGTGGCCTCGTCGCCGTCGACCTTGGTGTCCTTCACGGTGAACTTCGCGTCGCGCAGGGCCTTGAGCATGCCCTCGCTGCCTTCCTCTTCCTTCAGGGACTCCTTGCACTTGTCGGCGCCTTCACCGTTGCGGAAGTCGTCGGTCGTGATCGCGACGAGCGCCTCGCAATCGCCGTCCTGGATCGCGGCGATGAACTCCTTGGTGGCGTCCTCGGGGTTCGACGCGCCGCCGCCCCCATCACCGAACAGGAGCACGGCGCCCAGCACGACGGCGATCAGCAGGACGGCAGCGCCACCGATGAGGCCGATGAGGAGGCCCTTGTTCTTGCCCTTCGGCTCCGAGCCCGTGGGCGGCTGGCCCTGACCGTAGTAGGCCTGCTGCGGCTGCTGACCGTACGGCTGCTGCGGCTGCTGACCGTACGGCTGCTGGGGCTGGCCGTAGGGGCCAGGAGGCTGTTGCCCGTACCCGGGTGGCGGTCCCTGCGGGGGCGGACCCTGGGGCGGCTGACCCCCCTGGGGAGGCTGGCCCTGGGGCGGCTGCTGTCCGTACGGGGGCTGAGGGCCGTTCGAGGGTTGGCCTGACCACTGATCGCTCACGCGCATACGGTACGCGACCAAAGAGTCGCTCCGCGGCCGCGCCCGGCGGGCGACCTGGTTCTATGGTGCCGTGACGACAGGGTGGACGCTGCGCCGAAGCCGAGCCGAGGACGCTGAGTGGATGGCCGAGCTGCGGGCTGTGGTGATGCGCGACGATCTGGAGCGGCTCGGGCGGTACGACCCCGTGCGTGTGCGCCGCCGGTTCTTGGACGCTTTCGACGCCGCGCACACCGGAGTCATCGTCGTCGACGGCGTCGATGCGGGTCTCATCGCGCTGCGGCCGACGGAGGGCGCGCAGTGGATCGAGCACTTCTACGTCCGCGCGGACTACCAGGGCCTCGGGATCGGGTCAGCGGTGCTCGGACGTACCCTCGCCGAGCACGGCGACGAGCGACCCTTCAGGCTGAACGTCCTCCAAGGCAGCCGAGCCCGTGCCCTGTACGAGGCGCACGGGTTCGTCGTCGACGGCGAGGACGCGATCGACGTCTTCATGGTCCGCTCACACGCGCAGGAACGCCCCCAGCTCGAGCACACCGTCGGGCGTGCGAGGCATGTAGGAGGTCAGTGCGTCGGAGCGGAGGATTTCGGCCCGCCACTGCGCGCGCGAGATCGCGACGTTGACGCGGTGGCGGTCGAGGAGGAACCCCATCCCTCGCGGCACGTCATCGGGTGAGGACGCCGCCATGGAGACGAGGACGACGGGCGCCTCCTGCCCCTGGAACTTGTCGACGGTCCCGACGCGTACGCCGTCGATGCCAGTGTCGTCGAGCACACGACGCACCAGGTGGACCTGGGCGTTGAAGGGAGCCACGACGAGGATGTCGGCCTCGCCCAGCGGGCGCGGCGCCTCGTCGCCGCCGGGGCTCCACGAGGTACCGAGCAGCGCCCGCACACGCACCGCCACCTCTGCGGCCTCCTCGACGGAGGCGGTGCGGTTGCCGTGGTGGTCGACGAGCTGGGTCGCCACGCCTGGCGCGATGCCTGCGAGGTCGCGCTCAGAGGTGCACGGGTGCGCGGTGAGCGCTCCCTCGTACGCGAGGTGAGAGACGGCCTCGCAGAGCCGCGGGTGCATGCGGTAGGTGGTGCCGAGGAAGTAGCCGAGGTCGGCCGGCATCGCGGCGCGCCCCTCCATCACCCAACCCAGTGCGGACGTGTCGACCGGCTCGCCGTGGGTGCCCTGGCTCACCTGCGGGAGCTGCTGGGGATCGCCCAGCAGGAGCAGGCGCTGGGCCGCCACCGAGACCCCGATCGTCGGCGCGAGCGCGAACTGCCCGGCCTCGTCGACGACGAGCAGGTCGAGCGAGCCGCGCGGGACGCGGTCGGCGTTGGTGAAGTCCCACGCGGTGCCGCCGAGCACACAGCCCGTGCCCTCCGACTCCTCAAGGAAGGCGGCCACGCCGTTGTCGGGCAGTCGTGTCCACGCCGGGACTGCCGTCTTGGCCTTGGGCTTGCCGACCCGCGCCGCCTCGAGACCGGCCTCGACGGTCTTGTCGAGCACGTGCTCGACCACCGCATGGGACTGGGCGACGACGCCAATCCGCCAGCCGTGCTCCTCGACGAGGCGCCGGATCACCCGCGCCGCCGTGTGGGTCTTGCCCGTGCCGGGTGGCCCCTGGACGGGGACGTAGGAGGAGTCGAGGTCACGCAGCGTCGCTACGAGATCGTCGACCGCGTCCCCTGTCTGCGGGAGGCGGTCGAGTGTCCGTATCCGTGGGGTGCGACGTGCCAGCACGTCGTACGCCGGTCCGGCGGGCAGCGTCGCTCCCCCGAGGGACGCAGCCGCGCACTCGCCGATCGCGGCCGTGATCGACTCTGCGGGGGGCGGTGGCCCCGGGGTGATCGCGGTCGGCAGCCACGGGTGCGGGCCGATCGCGCGGGTCGCCTTCTCGCGGACGAGCACGGCGTCGGAGGCGTCAGTGTCGTTGCCGTCGTGCGGGGCGGGCGTGATGCCGTCGACCGTCGGTGTGTAAGCGCGGATGCCGTCGACCGACGTCTTGCCACCCTCAGGACCGGGCAGGTCGTACAGGAGGAAGGCCCCGTCACCGTTGCCGATCGTCGTGCCGGGACCCCACTCGCCGGCAAGGCGCAGGGTGCGGCGGGCGAGCTTGCGGCCCTCGGCCTGCCAGTCTTCGACGACCTCGGCCGACTCGACCACGAACACGTCACGAGATGCCGCCCACTCGTCGGCCGGCGCGCGGAGCCGGTCGAAATGCGCCCACCAGAAGGGCAGCGACTCGCGGCGGTAGTAGCCGAGCGCAGCGGCGAGCATTGCGTACGCCTGCTGCTCGGCCGAGCGCTCCCCACGGTCAACGGGACCGGCGCGGTCGAGCAGGCCCTTGACCAGCACCGCGTCGTCTCCGGGCTCCTCGTCCTCGGCGTCGAACGCCGGCAGCGGCACCGGGGCGGGCCGTGGCTCGACTCCCGCCTCGTCGCCGACCCGCAGGAGCCAGTCACGCAGCCGCAGCGTCGACAGGCAGTCGTACTCGTTGTAGTCGGCGAGCTCGGCGAGCCTCTTGGCGGCCTCGTCGAGCCGTTCGTCCTCGATCATCGCGCGATAGGCGTGGTATTCGACGATCGACGCGTCGCCGGCCTGGACCTCGCCGGCGCGCAGCTCGTCGGAGCCCATATAGAGGGGCTCGAGCTTCTTGATGCTGTACGAAGGCTGCGAGACGCGCACGGACCCTCGCACCACCGCGTACAGGTCGACGAAGACTCCCGCGCGCAGCAGCGCGTCGAGCTCGCGCTCGTGGGTGGCGTAGCGGGCGACGAGCCGCTTGAGGGCGCTCGTCTCGTACGGGGCGTAGTGGTAGACGTGCAGGTCAGGGAAGCGCGCGCGCCGCTCGGTGAGGTAGTCGAGGAACGAGACCAGCGCCGCCCGCTCCCCCACGCGGTCATGGGCCCACCACGGCAGGAACGGGCCGCGGCTCTCCCCTGGCGCAGGAGCCTCCATCACGCCCCAGAGGTATTCGAGGCCCCACTCGGTCAGGTCGCTCTCGTGGTAAAGCGGGTCACCCTCGAAGTCGAAGAAGACGTCGCCCGGCGACGGTGGCGGCAACGCCGAGAGGTGGGTCGGGGCGACGACCTCGTACGTGACCTGCGGCCGGCCGTCGGCGCCGGGCCCCGCGTCACGCTGGGCCTGCTGGAGGCGGGCCTGCGCGTGAAGCCGGGAGAAGACCGCCTGCGGCATGCCAGGAGGTGGCTCGGCGGACGCGACGAGCGCGTCGAGGGTGGAGATGCCGGCTGCACGCAGCCGTTTGCGATGGTCAACACGCAGCCCTGCGACCACGAGGACGTCACCGGTGGCAGCGATTGCCTCGGCGCACGCCTCACAGCGACCGCACGCGACATAGCGCTCGTCGCCCCACACCACGGGTCCGTCCTCGGCGTGGTGCTCGGCGACAAGCCGACGAAGCCGCTCTCGGCGGGCCTGGAAGACCGGGAGCACCTCGGCGAGCGGGAACGACTCCTTGCGGCCGTCGCCGAGGAGCAGGACGACCGTGGCGGCGACCGGCTGGCCCGCGCGCTCGAGCTGGTCGGCGTAGGCGGCGAGCTGAAGCAGGGCCTTGGCCCGGGCCTCTCGGGCGAGCTTGGCGTCGCACACCACCCAGCCGTCGTCACCGCGCTCGACGAAGTCGGCGTAGCCGTGGAACTCGCCGTCGAAGAAGCCGGCCTGAGAGACCACCTGGACGTCGGACGAGAGGGCGGCAAGCGTCGTCTCCTGCAACGCACGCAGCCGCTCGACGGTCGGCGGACCGACACGGTCGATCTCGGTGATCGCGTCCGCCCCCAGGGCACGCCGGAGCCGGTCGAGCTCACGTGCCTCGTGAGCGTCGCCCAACCGGGCGATGTGGCTCAGCATCGCGTCGTCGCCGGCCGCCACCGGCGCAGCCCGCCGGAGACGGGCGTCGAGGCTGCGCAGGAACGCGAACTCGCACTCCGAGGCGAGCGTCAGGTCGGACGCACTCCAGACCACGTGACCCTCGAGCACGAACACGTGACCGCTCCTCTCCGCCGACGTGCCAGTGAGCGTACGGGAAGGGTCCGACAAGCCTCGGCGGCCGCGCCTGCGGCGCTCTCAGCGGCGTCGCAGCGTGGACGGAAGCCCACCGACGGCAGCCACGCCGAGCGCCGAGCGCGGCTCGTACGCGACACGCCAAAGGCCCCCGTGCGCCGCGCCGTCGGCGAAGAGCTCCTCGGGGTGCTCGCGCACCGGGACGGGCCGGTTCAGGTCGCGGACGAGCAGCGCCGCCATCAGCGTGCGGGTCGTGCCCGGTGCGAAGATCTCGACGCCGAACCGGTGCGCCCCTGCGTAGGCGGCTGCGAGCAGGCGGTTCTTGGTCACCGAGCGCGTCCAGGTCGCGGGAGCGACGTTGAACGAGACGCGCTGCCCGGCGTCCTCGGCGACCACGCCACGCCAGCGCTGGATCCGCTTCGCCATCGCGTAGTTCGGGCCCTGCTGAGGGACGAGGATGTCGGCGACACCGGTGCCGTCCGGCAGCACGGTCGCATAGTTCGGGAGGAACAGCCGTCCACGGCTCGCCACGCGCAACGGTGCCTGGAGCCAGCGGACGGCGCCGCGCTCGCGGAACGCCTGCGTGCTTGCGGCCACGACGTCGGCCGGCACGACGAACGCGTCGGTGGGTGTCGCGAGGTAGGCCAGTGCGGTGCCCGGGTCCTCGTCGGTGAGTCGGGAGAGCATCGCGTCGACGGCGGCCGTGACGCGGACGTGGGCGCCGCCGTCGGCGTACGCGTGCATCCCGACGACCATGCTCCCCTCACCGCGTGCGTCATGCGCCTCCCGGAGCCAGGCGAGGACGTCGCCGGTCCGCGAGACCAGGTCTGCCCCCGCGGTGCCGTCCTCGACGGGATACGAGACAGTGCCGGCACCGCCCTCCGCGGTCTCGCGCACCCGGTCCCAGACACGCGCGGCCGGGACATCGACGGCGAGGACGTCGGCGCCCCACGTGCACAGCGGGCCGAGCGGGCTCATCTCCGCGCCCGCGCCGAGCAGGGCGACCGTACGGCCGCCGAGCGCGAGCCACTCGGGGTGGTCCACGACCTCTCCGACCGCCTCGGCGAAGGACGGCTCGACGATCCCGTCGGCCTGCCACCGGGCGAGCTGGTCGCGCAGGGCTCCGCCACTGAGGGAGCGTCCGCGGTACGGCACGCGCAGCTCCGGCACACGAGGAGCCGTGCCCCGTACGGTCTCGGTCGCGAACGGCTCGCCGTCACCACTCCAGTCCCGTAGCGGAACCTCGCTTCCCGCCCCGGAGACGACCATCCGCTCGTGGACGGACCTCAGGCCCGCCTGCGCCATCGCGAGCGCGGCCTTGGGCGTCTGCGCGGACGCCGCCGTCGCGCGTCCGACCAGGCCGACGTAGTCGGCGCGCCACGACGACGCCGCGGCGACGTCGTCCGCAAGGTCCGGGTCGACGTCGCGGGTCGCATCGGCGAGGACGCCCCGGACGGCGGGCGTCGAGGGTCGCCGTCCGTCGACGGAGGGGAAGGTGATCTCACGTGGCTGCACCCCCCCAGTATCTGAGGTTCCCCTCATGTTTTGTCCAGTACCCCCCGTACGGCCTCGGCGACGACGGCGATCCCGTCGTCGACCGCGCCCGCCCCGTTGGCCGCGTAGCCGAGCACGAGCCCAGGCCTGCCGGGCCGTTGGCGGTGCAACGACAGCGGGTGCGTCTTGACTCCCCCGGCGAGCGCCTCCTCCGCGACCGCCCGGTCGTCGATCCCCTCGG
The DNA here is from genome assembly GCF_042681565.1 of Mumia zhuanghuii. NCBI lineage: Bacteria > Bacillati > Actinomycetota > Actinomycetes > Propionibacteriales > Nocardioidaceae > Mumia > Mumia zhuanghuii. The sequence continues at coordinate 2,223,331 of NZ_JBHUFT010000008.1, read as the reverse complement.
GCAAGGTCACGACGAGGTGCAGGCCCGCCGCCGCGCCCTGCACACGCGCCTCGGGGAGCCGTTCGGCCAGGGCGGCCACCATCGCGTCGCGGCGCCGGCGGTGGCGGGACCGCAAGATCCGCAGGTGCCGCTCCATCGCCCCCGACTCCATCAGCGCGGCGAGGACGAGCTGGCCGAGGACGGGGTTGCCGAGATCGACGTCGCGCTTCAGGGCGAGCACGCGCGCGTGCAGCCGCGGCGGGACGAGCAGCCATCCGGTACGGAGCGCCGGCGCGAGAAGCTTCGAGACGCTGCCAGCGTAGGCGACGGCCTCACCCAGCGTGCCGCGCAGCGCGGGCACGGGCGCTCGGTCGTAGCGGTGCTCGGCGTCGTAGTCGTCCTCCACCACGAGCCCGCCGTCGGCGACCCATCCGGCCAGGTCGCGGCGGCGCGGCCCACTCAGCACGACGCCGGTCGGGAACTGGTGCGCCGGTGTCAGCATCACGGCTCCGACCCCGCTCGACCGCAGGGCATCCACCCGTACGCCGTCGTCGTCCACCGGCACCGAGACCACGTCGGCCCCCTGGCGACGCAGCTGCTGCCGCGCGCCGAACGAGCCCGGGTCCTCGACGCCGATCCTGACGACCCCCTCGTCGCGGAGCACGTGCGCCAGGAGGAAGAACGCCTGTGCGACGCCCGCCACCACGAGCACCTCGTCGGGGTCGACGCGGATGCCCCGGCTGCGGGCGAGCCAGCGCGCGACCGCGGTGCGCAGAGCAGCGGTCCCACGCGGGTCGCCGTACCCGAGGTCGGCGGCGCTCCGGCCGGTCAGGACCTCCCGCTCGGCGCGCAGCCAGGCGGCTCTCGGGAAGGCCGTCAGGTCGGGTACACCGGGCGAGAGGTCGATCCGGGCGGGAGCGGCACGGAGCCGGTCGACGAAGTCGGCGCCGTCGAGATCGGAGAATACCGCCGTCTCGGCGCCGGCGATCGGTGAAGCCGCCCGTCCACCGGCCGCAGGCGTTGGCTGTACGGGGCTCGAGACGACGACCGTCCCGCCCCGCCCGCGCCCCTCGACATGCCCTTCGTCGGCGAGTCGCCGATATGCCTCGGTGACCACCCCGCGAGACACGCCGAGGTCCTGGCCGAGGGTCCGGGACGCCGGGAGTCGAGCGCCGATCGGCAGCGAACCATCGAGGACCGCTTCGCGGATCTGCGCCGCGAGGTACGTCGCGAGCGACCCCGACGCCACGCCCGTCAGGTCGAGCCCGAGGAAGTCCGCGCCCGGTTTGGTCTCCTCGTACGGAAAGTCTTTGGACCTGGCCACCGGTCCATTGTGGCCTCGACGCTGGAGGTATGCACCTCGCGAGCACACCCCACGCCTCCGCATACCTGCCTGGCGCCCTCGGCATGGCGCTCGTCGGCGGCAGCGTCGCCGTCTCGCACGTCCTGACCGACGCACCGCTCATGACCCCGCAAGCTCTCCGGTACGCCGCCGCGGCTGCGGTCCTCGTCGGGATCGCCCGGATCCTGGGCCGTCCCGTCCCGCTGCCGCGAGGGCGCGAGTGGGCCCTCCTCGGTCTGCTCGCGGCCACCGGGCTCGTCCTCTTCAACGTCGCGCTCGTCCGAGGCGCGGAGCACGCCGAGCCCGCGGCCATCGCCGTCGCGGTCGCCTCAGTCCCGGTCGTGCTCGGCGTCGTCGGCCCGCTCCTCGAGGGACGCTCACCGACGGCCCGGATCCTCGTCGCGGCGGTGGTCGTCACCGCGGGGAGCGTCCTCGTCCAAGGGGGAGGCCGCACCGACGGCGCAGGTGTCGCGTGGGCCGTGCTCGCGCTGGCATGCGAGGCGGCCTTCACCCTTCTCGCCGTCCCCCTGCTCCCTCGGCTCGGGCCATGGGGTGTCTCGGTGCACTCGGTGGTGATCGGGACGCTGATGTTCACCGCGCTGGCACTCGTCACGGAAGGCCCCACCGCCGCCGGACGCCTCGACGCGGCGGACTGGGCCGCAATCGCGTACCTGTCCGTCCTGGTGACCGCGGTCGCCTTCGTGCTCTGGTACGCGACCGTGGCGCGCGTCGGGAGCGCGGCCGCAGGTCTGCTCACCGGACTCGCCCCCGTCGCCGCGGCGGCCGTCGGTGTCGTCGTCACGGGAGACGTTCCGAGCGCGCTCGTATGGGTCGGCGTCGCAGTCGTCGTCGCCGGGCTCGCGATCGGCCTGCGCGCTCCACGACGCCTGCGGCGACCGGTCGTCGTCGCGCAGTGAGGTGACTGCGCCTCTGGCAGGCTGGTCACGTGCCCGAGACACCGACCGACCGCTGGTTCGCCGACGCCTTCCGTGGAGCCTGGGAGAACGAGCAGCGCAAGCTGGGACGCTTCAACCTGGCGATCTTCGGCAAGACGGGCGTCGGCAAGAGCACGCTCGTCAACGCGATCTTCGGCGACGACATCGCCGCCACGGGCATCGGCGAGCCGGTGACCCGCGAGGAGCACCTCTATCTCCACCGCAGCGGCACCCTCGGCGTGCTCGACACCCGTGGGCTCGAGGTCGGCGTGGACAACGACGCCATCCTCGCCGAGGTCGCCGACCACGTCTCGCGGATGCGACGACGCCCGCTCGAGGAGCAGCTCCACGTCGCGTGGTTCTGCGTACGGGCAGGCGACCGGCGTTTCGAGGACACCGAGGCCGAGTTCGTCCGCGCGCTCGCGCGGCTCGGGGTTCCGGTCATGCTCGTGATGACCCAGGTCCCACAGGTCGGCGGCCGCATCCACCCGGACGCACTGGCGCTCGCCGCGGAGATCGAGGCGCGCGAGCTTCCGGTCCACCGCAGCAAGGTCTTCCTCACGATGGCCGTCGGTGACCCGTTCTCCGGGCACGACGCGCACGGGCTCCTGGAGCTGCTCGATGCCACCTTTCGCTGTGCGCCAGAAGGAGTAGCCGAGGCGATCACCGCGGCACAGCGCATCGACCTCGCCCGCAAGCGCAAGCGGGCTGGTGACGCGATCAAGGTCGCGACGAGCGCAGCCGGGACCGCCGGAGCCAGCCCGATCCCGTTCTCCGACGCGGCTGTCCTCGTCCCGATCCAGATCACGATGATGGCCTCGATCGCGAACACGTACGGGCTGAGCCTGGAGCGCTCGACGGCGGCGTCGTTGGCCGCCACCGCGGCGGCGACGGTCGCTGGGCGTACGGCCGTCACGAGCCTGGTGAAGCTGATCCCAGGCGCCGGGACGATCGTGGGTGGCACGATCAGCGCGGCCGTCGCCGGCACGCTCACCTACGCGGTCGGTCACGCGTGGACACGCGTGTGCGAGCGCCTCACGCAGGGCGAGCTTCAGGGCGTCGGCGGCGTCCTCGACAGCGCGATGATCCGCAAGGTCTTCATGGAGGAGTTCCGCAAGCAGGCCAAACGGCGTGGCTCGGCCGTCGAGCGCTGACAAGACGCGTCAACGGCCGGGTGAGCGACGGCGCCGCCCCGGTGGCCAGGCGGGTGCCGACAGCGGCCTGATGCCGGGCGGCGGCTCGGCGCCCTCGGTGACCGGCAGCGCACCGAGGATCCGGCGGAGCGAGACGACCACGGCCGCACCAGGGAAGGCCTCTTCGCCGCGGTCGAGGGACTGTGCCACGAGAGCCGAGACACGCTCGACCGAGCGCGTCACGGTCGCGGCGTCGGCTGCGGCCACCTGCTGGTCGCGCGCGAGCGTACGAACGACCGCCGCGAGGTCGTGGAGGGTGTCGGCGACGGTCCGCGCGGCATCCCCGCCCGGGCGCAGCCACGGACCGTCCGACTGCTGCACCTCGCTGATCATGAAGGTGAGGTTCTCGGCCAGGTCGGCGACCCGCTCGATGACGTCCGCGGTCCTGCGCTGCTGGGCGACGACCGCGCGCCACCTGCCCGCACGCAGGTTGCCGCGCAGCGCGTCGTCGAGCGCGGCGTAGCTCTCCCGCAGGCGCAGCGCCTCGGGCTGGACCTCGTGCGGGAGGTCGTGCCACGGCGCTCCCTCATCGTCCCGCGTGGTCACGAGCGCGTCTGCGAGCGCGTCGAGCTGGTCGGCGACCAGGTCCGCGACGTTCTCGAGCCGCTTCACGGACACCCGTACAGGCACCGGCGGAAGGAGGAGCATGAGGGTGAAGCCGATGGCGGCGCCGATCGCTACCTGCCCGACGAGCCCCGACACGAAGTCAGAGGTGTCGATGTTGCCCAGGATGTAGGTGAACAGCGCCGCCGTGATCACCCAGCTGCGCTGGTCTCCCAGGCGGTCCCAGCCGCCGAGCAGCACGGCGACCAGCACCAGGAGCCCGATCGCCGCCCAGCCAGGGACCGGGAGGAGATGGAACCCGGCACCCACGCTCGCTCCCATGACGAGGGCAGTGAACAGGTGAGCCGAGTCACGCAGCGAGGCTGCGACGCTCGGGTGCACGGCGAGGACGGCGCCGAGCGGCGCGTAGTAGGCGTAGTCGCCGACCGGTGGCGGCACCAAGTTGCCGACCTGCCACGCCACGGCGGCCGCGACGGCGGCCTTCACGGCGATGTGCACGCGAGACCCGAGCAACGGGTCGGTGCTGCCGGTCGTCTTCATCCGGCCACACTAACCACGGCGGTCGGTCGACCGAGCAGGCGGCGTCAGCGCGCGCGGTGCTCCGCAGCCCCGGCGAAGGTCGCGGCCTCACGGTCGACGAGCGCGCGATAGTGCGCACCGCCCATCGCCGAGATCGCCCGCGACAGCAAGCCTGTCTGCTCGAGGACCAGCTCGAGCCGCGAGCCCCCCGGCTGCGCGACGACCCGGTGCGCGCCGGTGCTCGTCACTCCCGGCACCGACATCCGCCAGGTGAACGCCGTGCCGGGCTCGAGCTCGGTCACCGTCCACTTCATAGGCCGGATGCTCGGCTGCCGGACGAGATAGACCGCACCCAGCTCCAGACCACCCGCGCCCTGCGGCTCGACCTTGATGAAGCTGTCGCTGATCAGCGGCCAGTGGCTCGGGTCGGCAAGGACCGACCACAGCACCTCGGGTGGCGCCTTGACGTCGACCTTGACCTCGTACTTCACAGGAACGACCACCAGAGCGTGCCGACGCACAGGACGAGCATGCCTGTGGCGTTGACGAACAGGTTGCGGCCGAGGTCACGTGCGCGCACGTGCATCGAGATCGCGACGAGGAAGTAGGCGATCAAGGCGGCGACCGTCACGATGCCGACGTACGGGATCCAGATGCCGGCGACGAGGCCGGCGGCCGCGGCGGCCTTGACCGGCGCGAGAAGCCTCCAGAACCGCTGAGGGAACCGGACGTCGGCGAGGCACTCGCGGACGAAGGCCGCCGGCTTGATGCACATCACGGCGTCGGCGGCGCTGATCAGCGCCAGCACGACCACCGGCCACACGGGCTCCGGGAGCGCGCTCATCGTGCGTCCTCTCGCGATCGACGGCGGTGGGCAGCAACGCGAGCCCTCCCCGCGCACTGCGTCGAACAATAGCGTCGCGGTCGACCACGAGGACTGTCGATCCAGGCGTCGACGCACTCCTGACCGCCGCACACCCCTATCGTCTGCGCCCCGCGGAGCACCACCACGTCGGCGAGCGTGCGCAGGGCGGCGACCAGCAACGCGTCGGCCGATCGCGCGGGCACCCACTCCTCGTGGGCATGCCCGGCGTCGTCGCTTCGTAGGTGGACGGTCACGCCGGTCTCGGCGATGAGCCGGTCGAGCTGCCGGACGCGATCGCGCGGTGTCGGCGCGGCGAAGACGGGGTGGAGGCGGTCGGCGGTGCGGACGAGGACGTCGGTGTCCTCGCTGGCGGCGAGGCCGGCCGTACGAGGGTCCGGAAACGCCTCATCGCCCTCGCCCGCCTCCTCGCGGGGTCGGGTGCCCCACTCGTTCACCAGGGTGACGAGGTCGTCCGACTCGAGAGCGTGCATACGGAGAGTGTAACGCTCATCATGCTGAAAAGCGTTACAATAGAACGATGGTCGATCCGTCCGTCCTCCCCGCCTTCGTCCTGGCCGTCGTCGCCGTGACGATCGCGCCGGGGCCGGACAACACCTACATCGCGGCCGTCGCACTGCGGCACGGGCCGCGGGCCGGCGTCGTCTCGGCGCTCGGCATGGCGTGCGGGATGGTCGTCCACGTGACGGCGGCGGCGCTCGGCCTGGCCGCGCTGCTGCGCCTCAACCCCGAGATCATCGTCGTGATCCAGCTCGTCGGCGCGGCCTACCTCGGCTGGCTCGCCGTCGACACCCTCCGAGGCCTCTCCCACACCTCGGAAGCAGGCGAGGTCCCCGCGACCCGCGACGTGCTCGTCCGGGCGACGCTCACGAACCTGACGAACCCGAAGGTCATCGTGTTCTTCGCCGCGTTCCTCCCGGGATTCGTCGTCGCAGGCCACGGCAGCACCGTCGTCCAGATGCTCACCCTCGGCACGCTCTTCCTCGTGGTCGGCCTGGTCTGCGACGTGACGATCGGCATCGTCGCCGGGCGCCTCGGACGGGCCCTCGACTCGCGCGGCCGCGCCGGGACCGGTCTGACGGTGGTCGCCGCGTGCGTGTACGCGACGCTTGCGCTGATCCTCCTCGTCGAAGCCGTCCGTACGATCGGCTCGTGAGCACCCACCCCCTCTGGCGCCCGTACGAGGTCCCCGACCAGGAGACGACCGACGAGGCGTTCGTCGCCGGAGCAGAGCCGAAGGTCGAGGGAGGCGTCACTGTCGTCCCGTACGACCCTGCGTGGCCGCTCACGTACGTGCAGGTCGCGCAGGCGGTCCGCGACACCGTCGGCGACGGGGTGGTCGCGCTCGCGCACGTCGGGTCAACCGCGGTCCCCGGACTCGCCGCCAAACCGGTCATCGACATCGATCTGGTCGTCGCCGATCCGGCGGACGAGACGTCGTACGTACCGGCGCTCGAGCGGGCGGGCTTCGTGCTGCGGATTCGCGAGCCGGAGTGGGAACAGCACCGGATGCTGCGCCTCGACGTACCCATGGTCAACCTCCACGTGTTCGGGCCCGACTCGCGTGAGACACACAGGCACCTGCTCTTCCGTGACCGGCTGCGCGGCGACGTGGCCGACCGCGAGGCGTACGGGGCTCTCAAGTCGGCGCTCGCACACCAGGACTTCGCGACGGTGACGGCGTACAACGCGGCGAAGGCGGCGCTGATCTACGCGATCTATGAGCGGGCGTTCGCGGCGGACTCGGAGCACCCGCACGACCCGCGGCCGATCGACGCCTGACTCAGACCGGCAGCAGCCGCGAGACCACGCCCGAGAGCTGGTCGACCGTGCGGCACTCGTGCATGTCGACGATCTGCGCGTACGCCGGCGCCACCGAGTCGCCGAGCCCCCAGCGGCTCTCGTGCTCGGGGTTGAGCCAGAAGGTCCGCCGCGCGCGGGCGGTGATCTCGCGCAGCGCGTCGAGGTCGGGGTCGAGGTGGTTGCTGCGCCCGTCGCCGAGGATCAGCACGCTCGTACGGGGTCCGAGCACGGCGCCGTACCGGCTGACGAACGAGCGCAGCGACCGGCCGTAGTCGCTCGACGGGTGCCACGGTGCGACGTTGGCGTTCGCCATCACGCGCTCGGCGAGCGCGGCCGGGTCTGCCTCGCCGGAGGTGACCAGCTCAGTGACCTCGTCGGTGTGGTTGACGAACGCGAAGACGCGCACCTTGCTGAACTGGTCGCGCAACGCCTGCACCAGCAGCATGGTGAACCCGGCGAACCCGGCGACCGATCCCGACACGTCACAGAGCAGGACGAGCTCGGGGCGCGCCTTGCGCCGGTGCTCGTACGCCGGCTTGAGCGGCACTCCCCCGTACGACATCGAGCGGCGCAGCGTCCGTCGGATGTCGACCTGGCCACGGTTGCGGCGACGGCGGCGCGCCGACAGGCGGGTGGCGAGGCGCCGGGCGAGCGGCTGGACCGTACGACGCAGCTCGAGGACCTGCTGGCGGTTGGCGGAGAGGAACTCGACCTGCTCCGCGTCCGGCCGTACGGCGTACTTCGCGACGCGCTCGCGGCCGCGGACCTCCGCCGTGCGTCGGGTCGCCTCGGTCTGGACGAGCGTGCGGAACCGGTCGACGTCGCGGCGGATCTCGTCCCGGTCGAGGCGCTCGACGAACCCTTCGCTGCTGCCACGGGCGGCCAGGGCGCGGACGATCGTGGTCTGTGGTCGGAGCTGCTCGAGGGTCTGGCGCGCGGACCAGCCGGACCCGGCCATCCCCGGGCCGTCGCCGCCCTGGACCTGCGCGAGCGCCTCGACTGCCGAGGCGGCGACCTGATCGAGGGCGTCGCTGCTGCCCCGCGCCAAGGCGTCGACGAGGGCGTCTCGCAAGGTCTCGACCGTGTCGGGCCGCGCGCGCTCGCCCTCGCTCTCGCGCGCACCGACGCCCACGGGGAAGTAGACGTCGAAGACCGCGTCGAACACCCGACGCTGCCCCGTACGACGGATCAGCGAGGCCGCCAGGCCTTCGCGCAGCAGGTCGCGGTCGGCGAGCGAGAGGACCTGCATCGCGCGGGCGGCGTCGACGGTCTCGCTGGTGCCGACCACGAGGCCGTGGCCGCGCAGCGACTCGACCATCGCGACCAGCCGCGCGGGAAGGCTGTCACCCGCCGCCGGTCGAGCCTGTCCCGCCGGTCGAGCCTGTCGAGCCTCCCCCGTCGGTCGAGCCTGTCGAGACCCCCCGCTCATCGTCGCGCGTCCGCCGCGTCGAGCTGCAGGTGCTTGCGGGCGCGGGCGATGTCGTCGGTGTGCTTGAGCAGGACGCCGAGGGTATCGCCCACGATCGCCTCGTCGAGGGTGTCGGCGCCGAGCGCGAGGAGCGTACGGGCCCAGTCGATGCTCTCCGAGACCGACGGCGCCTTGCGCAGGTCGATGCGGCGCAGGGCGTTGACGACGCGGACGAGCGAGGCCGACAAGACGTCATCGACCCCGGGCACGCGGCTGCGGACGATGCGCTCCTCGAGCTCGGGCTCCGGGAAGTCGATGTGCAGGAACAGGCAGCGTCGCCGCAGCGCCTCGCTGAGCTCGCGGGTCGCGTTGGAGGTCAGCACCGTGAACGGCGCATGGTGCGCGGTGAGCGTCCCGAGCTCTGGGACGGTGATCGCGTAATCGCTCAGAACCTCCAGCAGGAGGCCCTCGATCTCGAGGTCGGCCTTGTCGACCTCGTCGATGAGCAGCGTGCTCGGGAGCGCGGAGCGGATCGCCTGGAGCAGCGGCCGCGCGAGCAGGAACTCGTCCGTGAAGATGTCGTCGCGCGTCTCGTCCCACGTCTCGCCGCGGCCGGCGGTGATCCGCAGGAGCTGCTTGGCGTGGTTCCACTCGTACAGGGCCCGCGCCTCGTCCACGCCCTCGTAGCACTGCAGGCGTACGAGGTCGGCTCCGGTGGCTTGCGCGACGGCACGTGCGAGCTCGGTCTTGCCGACTCCCGCTGGCCCTTCGACGAGCAGTGGCTTGTCGAGCCGGTCGGCCAGGAACACGGTGGTCGCGACGGACGGCGACGCGAGGTAGCCCGACTCTGCCAAGCGCTCGGTCACGTCCTCGACGGAGGCGAATCTCTCACTCACGCGCCCAGCCTACGGGGCCTCTCGTCCGCGATTCGGGCAGTTCACCACCGAGAGGGCCTTCGATCGCGTGCGGAAGTGCCCGAATCGGGGACGGGACAGTCAGAGGAGGTGCGAGAGGGCGTGGATGGCGACGCCGGCCAGTGCGCCGACGACGGTGCCGTTGATCCGGATGAACTGCAGGTCGCGACCGACGTGCAGCTCGATCTTGCGCGACGCCTCGCGCCCGTCCCACCGGTTGACGGTCTCGGAGATCACCGTGGCGATCTCGTCGCCGTAGTTCGTGACGACGAACGCCGCCGTGTCGCTGAGCATCCGGTCGAGGCGCGTCTGGAGCTCGGTGTCGGTGGCGATCCGCTCCCCCGCCTCACGCAGGATCGTCTCCATCCGGCTGCGCAGCATGCCTGCGGAGTCGTCGAGCGAGTCGAGCAGCGCGTGGCGCAGGCCGCTCCACAGGGCAACCGCGACGTCGACGACGCGAGGCTGCGAGAGCACACGCTCCTTCAGGGCCTCGGCACGCGCGATCGTTGCCGGGTCGTGCTGCAGGTCCTCGGAGAGCGTCACGAGGAACGCGTCGAGGGACTGGCGTACGCGGTGCTCGGGATCGGAGCGGACGTCGTCGACCCACGACAGCGCCTCGCGATAGAGACGCGTCGAGATCTTGTCGTCGACCCACTGGGGCGTCCACCACGGAGCACGGTCGGCGACCATCCCCTCGACGGTCTCCTGGTTCTCGAGGAGCCAGCGGTGCATCTCCTCGACGCCGATGTCGACCAGCCCGTGGTGAGCACCATCGCGGACGATCTCGCCGAGCGCCTGACCCGCGGCGGGGCTGAGCTCCTCGGCCTTGAGGCGCGGGACGACGACCTCGCGGACGATCGCTGCCACGTCGTCGTCGCTGATGCGCGCGAGCCCGTCCCGAAGCACCCGCGAACCGATGTCGACGAGGCGGCGGGCGTGCTCGGGGCGCGAGACCCACTGCCCGATCCGCAAGCTGATCCGCGCGGCCTCGACCCGCTCGCGTACGACGGACTCGTTGAGGAAGTTGTCCGACACGAACTCCTGCAGGCTCGCACCAAGGGCGTCCTTGCGCTTCGGGATCAGCGCCGTGTGCGGGATCGGGAGGCCGAGCGGGTGCTTGAAGATCGCGGTCACGGCGAACCAGTCCGCGAGCGCACCGACCATCGCGGCCTCGGCGCCCGCGTTGACGTAGCCGAGCGCACCCTCCTCCCCGTACGTCAGGGCATAGACGATCGCGGCAAGCACCAGGAGGCTCGTCGCCAGCGTGCGCATGCGACGCAGCCCGCGGCGGCGTAGCTCGTCCGAACCTCCGAGAGATGCCGGCACGGTGAAGCCGAGAGCGCGCGTGTCAGTCACGGGTGCAGGCTATCGGGGATGCCCTCGCGTCAGCGCTGCTCCGAGAGCACGACGGCTGTGGTGCCCACCTCGAGCGCCTCGAAGACGTGCGGCGCGTCACCGGGGTACATCACGTAGTCGCCTGGTCCGAGCTCGACCGGCTCCGTCGACGGGCCGACGAGCGCGCGCCCACTGCTGAGGACGACGTGCTCGACGGTTCCTCGCGGGTGCGGGTCCGAGCGGCGGGGCGCACCAGGCTCTGCGGTGACGAGGTAGAGGTCCCGCCGGGCGTGAGGCGGGGACGCCGACAGCAAGGTCGCCGCGTACGCCGCCTCTCCCGCTGCGACGCGGGGCCCGTCGCCCGCCCGGACGACCTCGACGTGGGCCGCCTCCGTGTCGACCAGGCGGGAGAACGGGATGCCGAGCGCCGTGCTCAGGGCCCAGATCGTCTCCACGCTCGGGGTGGTGCTTCCCGACTCGAGCTGCGAGAGGGTCGACTTCGCCACGCCCGCCTGCTGGGCCAGCTTCGACAGACTGACACCGGCGGCGGCCCGCTCACGGCGGAGCGCCTGCGCCACGACAGCACGGAGATCCTGTTGCCGTTCGTTCGACGAGACTGCCTGTTCGCCTTGACGATCGATCCTCATGTAGTCAAGACTAGCGGCATGCGTTCGTTCTGGCGAACACTCGATCGCTCAACCATGCAAGCCGTCCTCCCGATCTGCGTGACGGTCATGCTCGTCGGCGTCTCGTACGGGGTCACCGCAGCGGCCGCGGGCTTTCCGCTCTGGCAGGTGATCGCCCTCGCGGTCCTCGTGCTCGGCGCGTCTTCGGAGCTGCTGTTCGTCGCGCTCGTCGCGCTCGGCGCCGCCCCGGCGATCGCCGCGGGGGCTGCACTCCTCGTCAACCTCCGCACCGCCGCGTACGGCATGGCGGCGGGCCCGCTCCTTCGACCGGGAAGGGGACGACTCCTCGGCGCGCACCTCGTCAACGACGAGACAGTGGCTCTCGCCACCGCTCAGGACACGCCACGCGAGGGGCGCCGGGCGTTCTGGGCCTGCGGGATCGGCATCGCCCTCGCGTGGCCGCTCGGTGCCGGGATCGGCGTCGGTGTCGGGCAGGTGGTCCCCGACCCGAGCGACTGGGGGCTCGACGCTGTCTTCCCTGCGGTGATCGCGGCGCTGGTGCTGCCCGCGCTGCGCGAGCGTGCCACCCTCGCAGCGACCGCGGTCGGAGGGACCCTCGCTCTCGTCGGGCTCCCCCACCTCCCTCCCGGGCTCGCCCCCGTGCTGGCGCTGCTGGGTCTTGCGGTGGTTCCCCTGGCGAGGATGCGATGAGCGCCGGCTCGTTCGCGCTCGCGGTCGCGGTCCTCGGTCTCGGGACGTACGCGCTGCGGTTCGGTGGCATGGCAGCCGGGACGCGCGCGCCGATGACCGACGAGATGGAGCAGGTCGTCGACCGCGCGGTGGCGGTGCTGCTCGTGGCGGTGGCGGTGACGTCCACGTTCTACGACGGCGCGGCACCCGCAGACCTCGCGCGACCGGTCGGCGTGGCGGCCGGCGTGGTCGCCGCCGTCGCCCGCGCGTCGCTCGTGGTGGTCGTCCTCGTCGCGGCGCTGACGACGGCGCTCGTGCGTGCATGGTGACGCGGAGCCGATGCCGGGCGGCTCGACGGCGACGGGACGCGATCGCCCTAGAATCCGACCATGACGTTCAACGAAGGCGCCAACCTCGACACCAGCCAGGTCCGCAGCGGCGGCTCCAGCCGGGGCGGCGTGCTCCTCGGCGGCGGTGCCGGGTCGATCATCCTCGTCATCATCGGCCTCCTGCTCGGCGTCAACCCGTTCGAGCAGGGCGGCGGCGGCACGAGCGCCTTCGACACCTCGCAGGTCCAGCAGGCGGGTGCGAGCGACGTCGACTTCTCGCAGTGCCAGACCGGCGCCGACGCGAACCGCGACGTCACCTGCCGCGTGATCGGCACGGTCAACAGTGTCCAGGACTACTGGCGCGACGCGCTCCCCGCCGATGCCAACCGTCAGTACCGCGACTCCTACACCGTCCTCTACTCCGGCCAGACCCAGTCACCGTGCGGGACGGCCAGCAATGCGGTCGGCCCGTTCTACTGCCCGACGGACGAGCAGATCTACATCGACGCCGCGTTCTTCGACGACCTGACGACCCGGTTCGGCGCCGACGGCGGAGCCCTCGCGCAGATGTACGTGGTCGCGCACGAGTACGGCCACCACGTCCAGAACATTCTGGGCGTCCTCCAACACGCCCAGCAGGACCGTCAGGGTCCGACCTCGGGCGCCGTACGGGTCGAGCTGATGGCCGACTGCCTCGCCGGCGTCTGGGCGCACCACGCCGCGAACACCCAGGACGAGGACGGCACCACGCTGATCCAGCCGCTCACCGAGGCCGACATCGCATCCGCGCTCTCGGCCGCGGCCGCGGTCGGCGACGACCGTATCCAGGAGTCGGCGACCGGCCAGGTCAACCCCGAGAGCTGGACGCACGGCTCCGCCGAGCAGCGGCAGCGCTGGTTCACGACCGGTTACGAGGCGGGCAACCTCAACGCCTGCGACACCCTCTCCGCCCGTACGCTCTGAGCGCCGTGGCCCCCGACTTCCCCGGCCCCCTTGTCCCGGCACCCGAACCCGTCGCCGCGCCGCAGCGGCGACTGCTGAGCGCCGAGGTCTGGATCGTCCTGCTGCTCTCGCTGCTCCAGTCGGGCGTGTACGCGCTGGTGTCGCTGGTCGCCAAGCTGACCCGCGGCCCGCTGGCGGACCAGACGGCGACGCTCAACGCCTCGCGGAGCGACCGCCCGTGGCTCGACCTCACCTACCAGGTGCTCGGGATCGGGTTCGCGCTGATGCCGGTCGCGCTCGTGCTCTACCTGCTCGTACGGTCGGGCGACCGCCCGCGCCGCGTGCTCGGCATCGGCCGCGGCTCGAAGGGCGGCGACGTGGGCTGGGGCGTCGGCCTCGCGGCCCTCATCGGCATCCCCGGTCTCGCCCTCTACTTCGTGGGTCACGCGCTCGGCATCACCGCGACGATCGTCCCCAGCGCGCTCGACGACCACTGGTGGCGCGTGCCCGTCCTCATCGCGTCGGCCCTGATGAACTCCGTCCTCGAGGAGGTCATCGTCGTCGCCTACCTGATGTGGCGACTGACCCAGCTCGGCTGGAACCGCTGGGCCGTCCTCGCGACCAGCGCGGCGGTCCGCGCCTCGTACCACCTCTATCAGGGGATCGGCCCGGCGATCGGCAACGCGGCGATGGGTATCGTGTTCGGGTACTGGTACCAGCGGACAGGGCGCGTCGTCCCGCTGGTCGTGGCGCATGCGGTCCTCGACATCGTCGCGTTCGTCGGGTACGCCCTGTTCAAGGACGCGCTCAACCTTCCCTAAGGGGTTCTCGGAATGACCGTCGGCGAGCTGCGCACGCGGCTGCGCGAGGTGACGCTGCGCGACGAGCGGCGGCTGAGGCGACGCCTCGACCGTGCGGCGTCCCAGCGCGACGCCGGCCGCCGCGCCCACGAGCTCGCCGTGCTCGAGAAGGAGATCGACGCCGCCGAGCGCCGCGTCGCCTCCCGTGCGGCGTCGGTGCCGGTCCTGGAGTATCCCGCCGAGCTGCCCGTCACCGAGCGCCGCGACGACATCGCCGACGCGATCGCGGCGCACCAGGTCGTCGTGGTCGCCGGCGAGACCGGGTCGGGCAAGACGACGCAGCTGCCCAAGATCCTGCTCTCCCTCGGGCGGGGCATCCGCGGCACGATCGCCCACACGCAGCCGCGTCGCATCGCCGCCCGCAGCGTCGCCGCCCGCATCGCGGAGGAGACGAAGTCGACCCTCGGCGAGCAGGTCGGCTACGCGGTGCGCTTCGACGACCGCTCCAGCCGCGACACGCTCGTCCGGGTGATGACCGACGGCGTCCTGCTGGCCGAGATCCACGACGACCCGCTGCTCCTGCGCTACGACACGGTGATCGTCGACGAGGCGCACGAGCGGTCGCTCACGATCGACTTCCTCCTCGGCTACCTCCAGCGTCTCCTCCCCCGCCGCCCGGACCTCAAGGTCGTCATCACCTCGGCGACCATCGACCCGGAACGCTTCGCCGCGCACTTCGCGGATGCCGACGGCAACCCCGCCCCGATCATCGAGGTCAGCGGGCGGACCTACCCGGTCGAGGTCCGCTACCGCCCGCTCGCCGAGCGAGAGGACGGCGACGTCCTCGGCGCGATCGGCGACGCTGTCGACGAGCTCGGCCGTGAGTCCGACGGCGACGTGCTGGTCTTCCTCTCCGGCGAGCGCGAGATCCGCGACGCCGCCGACATGCTGCGCGACCGCAAGCTGAGACGCACCGAAGTCCTCCCCCTGTACGGCCGGTTGTCGGCGGCCGAGCAGCACAAGGTCTTCGAGCCGCACACCGGTCGCCGGATCGTCCTCGCCACCAACGTCGCCGAGACCTCGCTGACCGTGCCGGGGATCCGGTACGTCGTCGACCCCGGCACCGCTCGCATCTCCCGCTACAGCCAGCGGCTCAAGGTGCAGCGGCTCCCGATCGAGCCCGTCTCGCAGGCCAGCGCCAACCAGCGCGCCGGCCGCTGCGGCCGTACGTCGGACGGGATCTGCATCCGTCTCTACTCCGAGGAGGACTACGAGGGGCGTCCCGAGTTCACCGACCCGGAGATCCTCCGGACGAACCTCGCCGCCGTGCTCCTCCAGATGGCCTCGCTCGACCTCGGCCCCGTCGAGGAGTTTCCGTTCCTCGACCCGCCGGACCAGCGCTCGGTGCGCGACGGCGTGGGCCTCCTCGAGGAGCTCGGCGCGCTCACCGAGGGTGCAAGGGGCATGCGCTCGTCGCTCACCGAGACTGGCCGCCGGATCGCCGCGTTCCCGCTCGACCCCCGTCTCGCCCGGATGCTCGTCGCCGCGTCCTCGTACGGGGTGCTGCGCGAGATGCTCATCATCGTCTCGGCGCTGTCGATCCAGGACCCGCGCGAGCGCCCGCTCGAGGCGCAGCAGCAGGCCGACGCGAAGCACGCCCGCTTCACCGACCCGACATCGGACTTCCTCGCCTACCTCAACCTCTGGAACTACCTCCGCGAGCAGCGTCGCGAGCTCTCGGGCAACGCGTTCCGGCGGATGGTGCGCGACGAGTACCTGCACTTCCTGCGCATCCGCGAGTGGCAGGACGTCCACGCGATGCTGCGCGACCAGTGCCGTGACATGGGCCTGGACCTCAACAGCACGCCCGCCGACCCCGACCGTGTGCACCAGGCCGCACTGGCCGGGCTGCTCTCCCACATCGGCCTGCGCGAGGGTGACACCCGCGACTTCCTCGGCGCGCGCAACGCCCGCTTCGCGATCTTCCCCGGCTCCGGACTCGCCAAGAAACCACCGCAGTGGGTCGTCGCCGCCGAGCTCGTCGAGACCTCGCGCCTGTTCGCCCGTACGGTCGCGAAGGTCGAGCCGGCCTGGATCGAGCAGGAGGGTGCCCACCTCCTCAAGCGGTCGTACTCCGAGCCGCACTGGTCCCGACGCCGCGGCGCCGTCATGGCGCACGAGCGCGTCACCCTGTACGGGGTGCCCGTGGTCGCGGACCGCCTCGTCTCGTACGGGAAGGTCGACGTCGCCATCGCACGTGAGCTGTTCATCCGACACGCGCTCGTGCAGGGCGAGTGGAGCACGCACCATGCGTTCTGGGCGCACAACGCCGAGGTGCTCGCCGAGATCGAAGGCATCGAGGACCGCGTCCGCCGGCGCGACATCCGGGTGGACGACGAGGCCGTGTTCGCGTTCTACGACGAGCGGGTCGGGCCGGACGTCGTCTCGGTGCGCCACTTCGACTCGTGGTGGAAGCAGGCCCGCCGTCGCCAGCCCGACCTGCTCGACCTGACCCCGGACGACCTCGTACGAGACGATGCCGACGCGGTCGCGCTCGACGCCTATCCGACGACGTGGGAGTCGGCCGGCCTCGCGCTGCCGCTGTCGTACGCGTTCGAGCCCGACAGCGAGATCGACGGGGTGACCGTCGACGTGCCGCTGGAACGCCTTGCCGACCTCGACGAGACCTCCTTCCTCTGGGGTGTCCCGGGCTATCGCCAAGAGCTCGTCACGGCCCTGCTGCGCGGGCTGCCCAAACAGGTCCGACGTCAGCTCGTGCCGGCGCCGGACGTCGCGCGCCGTCTGATGGCGCTGCCTCTCGACACGTCGCTGCCGGTCGCCGAGGCGATGTCGGCCGGCATCCGGGCGCTGACCGGTGACCACGTGAAGCCGGAGACCTTCGACCTTGCGGCGCTGCCCCAGCACCTGCGTGTGACCTTCCGCGTGCTCGACGGGGAGGCCGAGGTCGCCCGCGGCAAGGACCTCGACAGTCTCCGCAAGGAGCTGCGGCCCAGGCTCGGCGCCACGATCGCCGCCGCGTCGAGCAGCATCGAGCGCGACGGCATCCTCAACTGGGACCTCGGCACCATCCCCTCGGAGGTCACGTCGACCAGCCGCGGCCACGAGGTCACGGCCTACCCGGCCCTCGTCGACCGCGTCACCCACCTCGACCTCCGCGTGTTCGCGTCCGCCCAGCACGCCGAGATCGCGATGCGAGCGGGCGTACGCCGGCTACTGGCGCTCAGCACCAGCTCCCCCGCCGCGCAGGTCTCGAAGGACCTCGGCACCCGCGCGCTGCTCGTCCTGGCCGGTGCCCCGTACCGGTCGACGTCGTTGCTCATGGCCGACTGCGTCCTGGCCGGCATCGACGCCGTCACCGGGCGTGTCGTGGTGCGCGACGGAGAGACCTTCGCGCTGCTGCGCGAGCAGGTGCGCTCAGAGGGGTACGCCCAGACGCTCGCAGTCGCGCGCGAGGTCGAGCGCACGATCGCCGACCTCGGATCGCTGCGCGGCGACCTCGACCAGTTCCGTACGGCCAAGCCGGAGATCGTGAAGGACATCGAGGTGCAGATGTCGTGGCTGGTCTACGACGGGTTCGTGCCGGACACCGGCCTCGAGCAGCTGCGCCACCTCCCCCGCTACGTGCGTGCTGCCGCCTTCCGGCTGCAGCACGCGGACGACCGCAGCGAGATCGACAAGCGGCACACCGTGCAGGAACTGGAGGCCCGCTTCTACGAGGTCGTCGAGACGCTGCCCGACATCGAGCGGCAGTCCGACGCGGTCCTCGCGGCGCGGTGGGCGCTGGAGGAGCTGCGCGTGAGCCTGTTCGCGCAGCGCCTGCGCACCGCGACGACGGTCTCAGCCAAGCGCGTCACGAAGCTCATCGACGCGATCTCGGGCTGAGCGTCGGCCGCGCCGTCAGTCGTCGACCCGCCCGTAGCGCTCGTAGACGACCTGCGCGCCGAACGTCCGGGTCTCGAGCAGCTCCAGCGGCACGATCTCGGTGACCGGCAGCAGGTATGGCGTGCCGCCCCCGACGACGACCGGGTGGCGGACGATGCGCAGCTCATCCAGGAGTCCGAGCTCGATCGCCTGCGCGGCCAGATCCGCACCACCGATCGAGACGTTCTTGTCGGTCGCGGCCAGCGCCGCGGTGACCTCCTCGGCCACCGACCCCTTGGCGAGCCGGGCGTTGCCCTCAACGCGGTCGAGCGTACGGCTGAAGACGACCTTCGGGAGGGCGGACCAGGCGTCGGAGAAAGCTGCCATGGACTCGGTGGCGCGCATCGCCGGGTCGGTCTCCCACACCACCATCGACTCGTACAACCTGCGGCCCAGCAGGTAGGCGCCGAGCTCGCGGACCTGCTCGAGGTGGAAGAGGAACACCTCGTCGACCGGGGCCGCCCAGCCGGGTTCGCCGGCGCGGTCGGTGATGAAGCCGTCCACCGAGACATTCATCGAATAGAGCAGGCGGGGTCGCGACATCAAGGGGTTCCTCTCAGCAGACTGCGGGACACAGGCATGACCGATGGCGGAGCGCAAACTCATCGCACGGCGTGAGGGGAACCTAGCCGATCTCGATCGGCTCCACGGAGTACGGCGAGGCCACCGGCTTCACGGTCCCGAGAGGCTCCGTGAGCGGGAGCGACGTCGTCGCCGCCACCGGCGCACCGGGCTCGCAGCCGTCGTCCCGGCCGATGACGATCGTCACCTGGAGCTCGTCGTCGGTACGGTCCTCGGCGAATCCGGCGAACTTCTCGCAGGTGGCGTCGCTCGCCTCGTAGGTAACGTCGACCGCGCGCGTGTCAGGTCGGCCGGTGACTGCGGTGACCTTCGCCGTACGGAAGCTCTCCCACGACGTGTCGATCATCGTGAGGCCGTCGAGCGCGCCGAGGCTGCTCAACGTGGCGGGTGCGGACGTCTCTGCCGCAGGCGCGGGCTCGTCGCCCCCTCCGGAGCAGGCCGAGACCGCGAGCAGCACAACGAGCGCGCTGCCCGCAGACAACGCAGCACGTCGCGCAGAACGTCCCGAGAAGGTGCTCATCACCTCTACCGTACCGGCGAGGTCCGCATCTTCTGCGCCCCCCGCCGCCACACGGGCGCACACTGGAGGATGGCCACCTGGATGCGTGAGGCGATCACCACGACCATGACGGACCTGAAGGCCTACGTCGTGCTCGACTGGGACGCGTTCGACACGTGGCTCGAGGAGGAGCACGAGATGGTCGGGCATCCTCACGACCCCTTCTCGCGCATCGACTGTCTCAGCAGCGGTCGCCACGTCGAGATCTCGCTCGACGGCGACGTGCTCGCCGACAGCCGGAGGTCGGTGATGCTGCTCGAGACCTGGCTGCCCGTCCGCTACTAGCTGCCGTGGGAAGACGTCCGTCGCGACCGGCTCGTCCCGTCCGACCGCACGTCGGTCTGCGCCTTTAAGGGCACGGCGTCGTACTGGTCGTACGAGGGCAGCGGCTCGCGCCACCGCAACATCGCGTGGACGTACCGCGACCCACGCCACGACGTGCTCCCCGTCGCGGGGATGCTGGCGTTCTTCGGCGAGCGCGTCGACCGCGTCGTCGACGGTGAGCCGCAGGAACGGCCGGTCACGCCGTGGTCCTGATCGGGCGCCGCGCGGACGCCCGACCAGGTCTGTCGACGCGGCTCAGCCGACGCCGAGCAGGTCGATGACGAAGATCAGCGGCTCACCGGACAGCGGGTGGCCGCCACCGGCGGGCCCGTACGCCTTGTGCGGCGGGATCGTCAGCTGGCGCCGTCCGCCGACCTTCATGCCGGGGATCCCCTCCTGCCAGCCCTGGATGAGGCCCTGCAGCGGGAAACGGATGGACTCGCCACGGTTCCACGAGGCGTCGAACTCGGCACCGTCACGGAACTTCACACCGACGTAGTGCACCGTCACGTAGTCGCCGGGCTTCGCCTCGGCTCCGGTGCCCACGGCGATGTCGAGGATGTCGAGGTCCTCGGGCTCGTCGCCCTCGGGGAACTCGATGACTGGCTTCTCGAGATTGCTCATGCTCCTAGCCTCCCATCTCAGTCGGCAGGTCGCTCCAGCGCGGTGTTGAGGCGGCCGAGGAGCCCGGCGAGCACATCGAGGTCGTGCTCGTCCCAGTCCTCGATGGCCCGGGCGAGCGTCGCGCGGCGTGCGGCCTGCACGGCGGCGATCCGCTCCGCGGCGACCGGCGTCAGCGAGATGAGACGGGCACGTCCGTCCGTCGGGTCGGGCACGCGCTCCACGAGACCGAGCCGCTCGAGCTGGGCGATGCCGCGACTGACGGTCGACTTGTGCACGCCGACCGCGTCAGCGAGGTCGGAGCCGCGGATGCCCCCTGCGACAGGCGAGCGGGTGTCGGTGATCGCGACGAGCAGCATGTATGAGGCGAAGTCGAGCTCAGGGTGGATCTGCGCGATCGTCCCGAGGCCACGCAAGCGGGAGCGGCGCAGCAGCCTGGTCACCTCGTACTCGACGTCGTGCGTCAGGTCGAACGGCACCTGGGAGGGCGTGGTCATGGCGACAGCTCCGGTTCGATGCGGGAGGGCACCCACGGCGGTCCGACGCGGGCCGCCCTCGCGGTCAAGGCAAGACTAGCCAGGAAGGAGCCGATCAGATCGCCGATGTCACGACCCCGGCCGATCTGCACGACTCCGGGCGCACCCCAGCCCCGGCGCGGGGGATACGGCCGGGGCTGGGGGCGTTCGAGGAGCGCCTACCGCAGCTCGGCCGAGCTGAGGCCGAGCACGCGGCGCGCGACGATGAGCTGCTGGATCTGCTGGGTGCCCTCGAAGATGTCGAGGATCTTGGAGTCGCGCGCCCACTTCTCGAGGAGCTCGTCCTCGCCGTAGCCGAGCGTGCCGACCAGTTCGACGCACGTCAGCGTGATCTGGTTGCCGACACGGCCGGCCTTCGCCTTGGCCATCGAGGCCTCGAGCGAGTTGGGCATGCGGTTGTCCGCCATCCACGCCGCCTCGAGCGTCAGGAGGTGGGCGGCCTCCCAGTCGGCCTCCATCCGCAAGAACGTGGCGGCGGCCGCCGACTGCGTCAGCGCCGGCCGGTCGTAGTCGACGACGACACCGGCGTCCTCGAGGATCTCGCGCGTACGGTCGAGTGCCGCGCGTGCGCAGCCCACCGCCATCGCCGCGACGAGCGGGCGCGTGTTGTCGAAGGTCTGCATGACCCCCGCGAACCCCTTGTCGACGTTGACCTCCGGGTCGCCGAGAAGGTTCTCGGCGGGCACCCGGCAGTTGGCGAGCACGATCGTCGCCGTGTCGGACGCCTTGATGCCGAGCTTGTGCTCGAGCCGCTCGACAGTGATGCCGGGCAGCGACTTCGGGACCACGAACGACTTGATCGCCGCCCGGCCGAGCGTCTTGTCGAGCGTCGCCCACACCACGACGGCGTCGCTCCGCTCGCCCGACGTCACGAAGATCTTCTCGCCGTTCAGGATGTACGCGTCGCCATCCTTGACGGCCGTGGTCGTGATCGCCGCGGAGTCGGAGCCGCAGCCGGGCTCGGTGATCGCCATCGACGCCCACATGCCCTTGAAGCGCTCGAGCTGCTCATCGGTCGCGACCGAAGCGATCGCGGAGTTGCCGAGACCCTGTCGCGGCATCGACAGCGTCAGGCCCACGTCGCCCCAGCAGGTCTCGGCCACCGACAGCACGGACGACATGTTGGATCCGTTGCGGACGCCCTCGCCCTTGTCGCTGGATCGGCGCACCCCTGTGGCGCCGGCCCCCTGTCCCGCTCCGGAGTCACCCATGCCGTCGACGATCGCCGCGAGGATGTCGAGCTCCTTGGGGTACGCGTGCTCGGCGAGGTCGTACTTGCGCGAGTTGGCACGAAGGAACTCCGTCGCGACCCGGTGGGCCTGCTCCACGAAGGTACGGAACTTCTTCGGCGTCTCGAGATTGATCATCTGCTGTTCTTCCTGTTCTGCGGTCTCCTCAGACGAGGAGGCCGCCCTCCATCACGCCGACGGCCCGCAGGTCCCTGTACCAGCGCTCGACCGGGTGCTCCTTGGTGAACCCGTGCCCACCGAGGAGCTGGACGCCATCGGTGCCGATCTTCATGCCGTACTCCGCGCAGAGGCGTCGCGAGAGCGCGGCCTCGCGGGCGAAGGGCTTGCCGAGATCGGCGCGCGAGGCAGCGCGCAGCGTCGTCAACCGCGCACCCTCGAGCTCGATCGCCATGTCGGCGACCATGAAGGCGACGCCCTGACGGTGCGCGACGGGCTCACCGAAGGCCTTGCGCTCCTTGACGTACGGGGTGACGTAGTCCAGGACCGCACGCATCGTGCCGAGGGCCAGACCGCTCCAGGCGATACGGGCGAGGCGCACCGAGTCGGCGTAGCCGTCGACGCTCTCCGCGAGCAGAGCCTCCGGACCGACCGCGACTCCGTCCAGCACGAGACGTGACAGCGACGCGGCGCGAAGCCCCATCGACGGATCCGTCTCGATGACCAGGCCGGGTGTGCTGGACTCGAGGACGAACAGGCCGTGCCGGCCGTCGTCGAGCCGCGCGGCGACCACGAACAGCTCGGCGGCGGCGCCACGGATGACTCCCGACTTCACGCCATCGAGCACGAAACCGCCCGGCACCTTGCGGGCGGTGGTGCGCAGCGTCATCGGGTCGAACAGCGCGCACGGCTCGGCGACCGCGAGCGCGGCGGCCGGGACGTCGGCACCGGTGAAGGCCGGAAGGTACGTCGCCTGCTGCGCGGAGTCGCCCCACAGGCCGATCGCGGTGGCCACGGCGCCTGGCGCCAGCAGCGAGGCGCCGATGCCCATGTCGCCCTTGCCCAGCGCCTCGGCGACGAGGGCGCCGGTCGTCGCGGAGCGCTCGGCGGCCAGGCCGCCGAGGTCCTCGGGGAGTCCCATGAGGGTGAGGCCGAGCTCGCTCGCGTGGGCGGTGACGTCGCTCGGGGTCTCGTTGGCGGCCTCGGCCTTCTCGACCGACGGCCGGACCACCTCGCGCGCGAACTGGTCGACCAGGCCGACCATCATCTGCTGGTCCTCGGTGGGCGTCAGGTCGAAGACGCCGCTCCCCTGCGCCGCCGTAGGGCGTACCGGGGCGCCCTTGCCGGGAGCCCGGGTGAACCCGCGGCTGACGGCGGCCGCCGTACGGAAGCCGACGCGCGCACCGTGGTAGACCACCTGCTCTGACGGTCCCCGGAGGTTGAGCCGGTCGAGGACGGGAAGTGAGGCGATCCGGTTGAGGACGGCGAGCCCCTTGCTCATCGGGTCTCGGCGCGTCGAGTGCGCTGTCACAGCGTCTCCTGGTGGGTCATAAGGGTAGGACGTACCCCTACTGTAACTGCGAGTTGCACGCTTGCGCACCTCGGCCCACCATCGACGCGAGAACGTGACCATTGCGATGTCACATCACCTGAGTGACATGGTGGGGAAGGTGGGCGGACACCCTGCTCCGTAGGGTCGGATACCCTTCCCAGGTCAGTGCCCCCAGGCCGTCGAACGCCGTGAAGGAGCCCCCGTTGTCCGTGACCTTGCCCTCCGGTGGCACCGTACGCCCGATCACCCGGTGGGGTGAGCCCGTGATGCACCACAAGCTGCAGCCGGTGACGGAGTACGACGAGGCCCTCGAGACGCTCGTCGCGGACATGTTCGCCACGATGTACGCGGCCGAGGGCGCAGGCCTGGCCGCCAACCAGATCGGGGTGGACCTCCAGGTCTTCGTGTTCGACTGCACCGACGGGGCCGGCAAGCGCGTCGTCGGCGTGGTCTGCAACCCGGTGCTGACCCTCCCCGAGACGGGTGACCGCAACCTCGACGACAGCGAAGAGGGCTGCCTGTCACTGCCGGGCGCCTACACCTACTGCGCGCGTCCCGACTGGTCGCAGGTCGACGGCACCGACCACACCGGTGCTCCCGTGACGTACGTCGGCGAGGGCGGCACGCTCGCACGCTGCCTGCAGCACGAAACCGACCACCTCATGGGCACCGTCTTCGGAGACCGGGTGCCGTCGCGGGCCCGCAAGAAGCTCTACAAGCAGGCCGAGGCGATCGCCGAGGACTACCCGGCCGCGTGGCCCGCCGTGGCCCGGGTGAGCAGCGCGCACGACCTCTGACGCCCGTCCCCCGCTGGCGGATCGAGCCCCCTAGTCGCCCGACGGGCCCAGCGCCCAGCAGGCGACGGCGGTCGCCGCGGCGACGTTGAGCGAGTCGATCCCGGCCGCCATCGGGACGGTCACGCGCACGTCCGCGCTGCGGGTCCAGTGCGGTGACAGGCCGTCGCCCTCCGAGCCGACCATCAGCGCGATCTTGTCCCCCGCTCCAGCCGCGGCCACCTCCCGCAGGTCGCGGGCATCGTCGGCCAGCGTCATCGCCAGGCTCGTCCACCCGTGCTCGCGCAGCAGCGTCGGAAAGCCGTACCAGTCGTCGACCCGCGCGTACGGAAGCCAGAACACCGACCCCATCGAGACCTTGATCGCCCGCCGATAGAGCGGGTCGGCGCAGCGCGGCGAGAGGACCACGGCGTCGAAGCCGAGCGCAGCCGCGCTGCGGAAGACGGCCCCGATGTTCGTGTGGTCGACGAGGTCCTCGGCCACGACGACGCGGCGCGCCCCGGCGAGCACCTCCTCCACCGACGCGACCGGGCGCCTGTCGAGGCTCGCCAGCGCACCGCGGTGCACATGGAAGCCGGTCACCCCCTCGATCGCCTTCTCGCTCATCACGTACACCGGGGCGTCGGCCGTCTCGAGCACGTCGGACAGGGTCTCCAGCCAGCGCGGCGCCATGAGGAACGACCGTGCCTGGTGCCCCGACTCGAGCGCACGGCGGACGACCTTCTCGCCCTCGGCGATGAACACGCCGCGCTCGGACTCCAGGAGCTTGCGCAGCTGCACGTCGCGCAGGTCCACGTAGTCGCGCAGCCTCGGGTCGGACGGGTCGGCGACCTCGACGATGTCAGCCATCGTTTTCGTCACGCAGTGCGGCGACGAGCCGGTCTCGGGTCCGCGCCGAACGGGCGGGGTCGCGGTTGGACAGGACGGCGACCGTCGTCTCGTCGACGTGCCCGACCGCAGGCGTCCATGCCGTCCCCAACGGGGCATCGTCGGCACGGACGCAGAACACGCGGGCGGCGTCGGCCTCCTCCAGCACGGCGGCATTGACCGCGGGCCGGTCCGTCGACGCCATCGCGTACCAGGCTCCCGCCAGGTCGCCCGGCTCGTACGCGCGCTCCACGAGCGCGACGTCGCCGCGGTCGGCGGCCTCGCGGATGAGCGGGTCCACCTCGGGCGACACCACGGTCAGCGCGGCACCCGCCTCGAGGAACGCCGGCAGCCGGCGCGCCGCGACGTGCCCCCCGCCGACGATGACGACACGGCGCCCCGCGAGAACGAGGCCTGAGGGGTACGGCGGATGGGTGAGTCCGGGTCCGTGGTTCACTCCCCGATGTTATCGAGGCGCCTCACCCGATAGCGTCGGCGGACAAGCCCGCACGACCCAAGGAGATGCGATGAGCCTCGACCGTCCGGTGACACCGAACCCGTACGACTTCCTCCCCCCGGTCCCGTCCTTCACCCTCACGAGTACGGAGCTGAGCGACGGCGACGCGCTGAAGGAGGCGCAGGTGTACGCGGCCGGCAACCGGTCTCCCCAGCTGTCGTGGGAGGGGTTCCCCGAGACCACGAAGAGCTTCGTCGTCACCTGTTTCGACCCGGACGCACCCACCCCGTCGGGTTTCTGGCACTGGGTCCTCGTCGACATCCCCGGGCACATCCGCTCACTCGAGTCGGGCGCCGGCTCCGGCGGCATCGTGCCGGCAGGAGCGTTCCACGTCCGCAACGACTTCGGCACGGCAGACTTCGCGGGGGCGGCGCCGCCCGAGGGCGACCGGCCGCACCGCTACTACTTCGTCGTGCATGCAGTCGGTCAGGAGCAGCTGGGCGTCGACGAGAACGCGACGCCCGCCGTGGTCTCGTTCAACCTCGCGTTCAAGACGCTGGCACGGGCGACACTTCTCGGGACGTATCAGCACTGATCAGACGCTCGCAGTCGGCGATGGCCTCGGCGAGCATCCGGCGCAGCACGGAGTCGGAGTCGGTGCTCACCGAGCGTACGACGCCATCGACGCTGTTGAGCACGATCCGGGGAGCCGCGCGACGGGCGAAGTGCTTCGGGTGCGTCGTCAGGCCCCGGCGGAAGCCTCGCGCCCACTGCTCGGCGCTGGGCGCCTGCGCGAAAGCCTCGCCGATCAGCGGCGCGAACTCCTCGGGAAGCGACGTCTCCGTCTCCTCCAGGTAGCGCTCGCAGGCGAGGAGCCCGACGGCCAGCGCCCGCTGATGGGCACGGGGCGACAGCGGGAGCGCGATCGTGGCCGCGCGGATGCAGATCGCGGCGTGGAGGCGCGGATCGGGACTGTTGAGACCGACGACGCGTGGCACGAGCTCCACCATCGTGACGCGGGTGTCGTCGGTGACGTTGTCGTTGACCAGGCGAGCGAGCCCGGCCAGCAGGGGGTGCGTACACGCCGGCTGGTCGCTCCACTTCTCGCCGGCGAGATACGACGCGAACTCCATGAAGCATGCCCCCTTGCGGGGGTTCCGGTGCTTGCCCGGTGAGAGCACAGGGACGAGCTCGGGGACGCTGCTAGACCGCATGGCGACCTCCTGAGGAGGGGCTGTTCTGACCTTTTCCTCAGTGTGCGCCCGATCTGGCGGCAGCGCCACTGCGCTGCCACCCGATCTCGAACGGGTCGGGCGTCAGCCCTGTGAGCCCGGGGGCTCTTCCCAGATCTCGGTGGTGTCGTCCTCCCACGCCTCGACGGGCTCCTCGCCGGCGCGCTGCTCCTGAGCCGGCGGCACCGCGCGCTGGACCTCGGGGGTCGCGGCCGCCTTGGCGGCCTCCAGCGCCTCGTCCACCGCGCGGTGCGCCGCACTCAGGTCGGGCTCCACGATCTCGGCCGCCGGCGCCTCGTCGTACGAGACACGCCTGCGCGGACCCTCGGACATCGCCGGGATCTGGCCGACCGCGGCACCGAGGCCCTTGAGGGCGTCGCCGACCTCGCTCGGGATGATCCAGAGCTTGTTGGCGTCGCCCTGAGCGATCTCAGGGAGCATCTGGAGGTATTGGTAGGCCAGCAGCGACTGGTCGGGCTGGCCGTCGTGGATCGCCTGGAAGACGGTCGAGATCGCCTGCGCCTCGCCCTGCGCGGTGAGGATCTGCGACTCGCGCTTGGCCTGGGCGCTGAGGATCTGGGCCTCGCGGTCACCCTCGGCCCGAAGGATCTGCGACTGCTTCTCGCCCTCGGCGGTGAGGATCGCGGCCTGACGGCTGCCCTCGGCCTGAAGGATCGCGGCGCGCTTGTCGCGGTCGGCGCGCATCTGCTTCTCCATCGAGTCCTTGATGGACGGCGGCGGGTCGACACCCTTGAGCTCGACACGGTTGACGCGGATGCCCCACTTGCCGGTGGCCTCGTCGAGCACCCCGCGCAGCTTGGTGTTGATCTCGTCGCGGCTGGTGAGCGTCTGCTCGAGCGTCATGCCGCCGATGATGTTGCGCAGCGTCGTCATCGTCAGCTGCTCGATCGCCTGGATGTAGTTGGAGATCTCGTACGTGGCGGCGATCGGGTTGGTCACCTGGAAGTAGATGACGGTGTCGATCGAGACGACCAGGTTGTCCTCGGTGATCACCGGCTGCGGCGGGAACGACACGACCTGCTCGCGAAGGTCGATCTTGAACGAGACCTTGTCGACGAACGGGGTGATGACGTTGAGGCCCGCGTTGAGCGTCGTCTTGTACTTGCCGAAGCGCTCGACGATCCCCGCACGTGCCTGCGGGACGATCTGGATCGACTTGGCGAGGA
The DNA here is from genome assembly GCF_042681565.1 of Mumia zhuanghuii. Lineage (NCBI taxonomy): Bacteria > Bacillati > Actinomycetota > Actinomycetes > Propionibacteriales > Nocardioidaceae > Mumia > Mumia zhuanghuii. Next base: position 2,195,229 of record NZ_JBHUFT010000008.1, on the reverse strand, counting down.
CGACGACGACGGCGATCGCGAGAAGGACCAGGATGATCAGGACGGCCATGGGGCTCCTCGAGCTTCGGAGACGATGCCCCGGACACTAGCGCACGACCCGCCCATTCCCGAACCCGCTCCCGGGTCACTCCTCCGGGTACACCACCGCGGTCGCGCCGTCGATCTCGAACACCGCGACGCGGGTGCCTTCCTCGATCGTCACGCCTGGGTCGAACGCACGCGCCGACCACGTCTCTCCCCCGAGCTTGACCTGCCCCTGCGTCGCGTCGACGGTGCTCAGCGCGACCCCGGACGCGCCGACAAGCGCCTTCGTCCCGGTCTTGAGGTCCGGGCCGGTGTGCAGCCGTTTGACCATCGACGGACGCGCGAGCAGCAGCATCGCGAGCGAGACCGCGATCGCGATGACCGCGCTCACCGCCACCGATGCTCCCAGCGCCGCCGTGCCCGCACCGGCGAACGCACCGACCGCGAGCATGAGGAGCACGAGGTCGAGGCTCAGCAGCTCAGCGGTCGCGAGCAGCAGCCCTAGCCCGAGCCAGCCCGCCCAGGCGTTGTCCCCGAGCCACTCCCAGAAGCCGTTCATGACGGCGACTCTAGGGGACGCGAGGGGCGTACGAGGTCAGCGTGGCGCGCGACGTGCCGCGTAACGACCGTCGCGCTCCTCGAGGATCAGCGGCATGTGGAACGTGATCGCGAGGTTCTGGGCGGTGAGGGTCTCGGCGATCGCCCCCTTGGCGGTGACCTTGCCGTCACGCAGCATCAGCACGTGGGTGAAGCCCGGGGGGACCTCCTCCACGTGGTGCGAGACCAGCACGAGCACCGGCGCCTCGGGGTCACGCGCGAGCTTGCCGAGGTTGGAGACGAGATCCTCGCGGCCACCGAGGTCGAGACCCGCGGCCGGCTCGTCGAGGAGCAGCAGCTCAGGATCGGTCATCAGCGCGCGCGAGATCAGGACGCGCTTGCGCTCGCCCTCGCTGAGCGTGCCGAAGGTCCGGTCGACGAGTCGCTCGACCCCCATCAGCCGCAGGATCAGCAGTGCGCGCGCCTCGTCGAACTCCTCGTACTCCTCGCGCCACCGGCCTGTCACCCCGTACGAAGCGGTGATAACGACGTCGAGGACCCGCTCGGACTTGGGGATGCGCTCGGCGACGGCGGCGCTCGTGTAGCCGATGCGCGGCCGCAGCTCGAAGACGTCGACCGCGCCGAGGATCTCCCCGAGGACGGTCACCGTCCCTTCGCTCGGATGCATCTGGGTCGACGCGAGCTGCATCAACGTGGTCTTGCCAGCGCCGTTGGGTCCGAGGAGGACCCAGCGTTCTCCCTCGCTCACGGTCCAGCTGACGTCGTCGAGCAAAGTGTGGGTGCCGCGTCGTACGGTGACGTCGGCGAGCTCGAGCACGGGCGCCATGCACTACTCCTGCACGTTGGGGTGGGCGCCCCCAACCTACGGCACCCCAAGGGCGACCGCCTGACGCGGGTTGTCCCTCGACGTCCTAGGCTCGTCGTCGTGCCCACGTTGTCCCGTTCCGCACGCTGGGTCTGCTGGTTCAACGCCTGGCTCGCGGGTGCCGCACCGCTCGAGACCGCCGTCGACGCCGTCCGCGCAGACGACGCGGCGCACCATGTCCTCGGCACGCCCAGCGGCGCGCCCGCCGACCCTCCGCCACCCGAGCCGCTCCTGCTCGCCTGGGGTGCGCTGCGCCGCGCCGGAGCGACCGGGGCGAGCCTTGCCCTCCCCGAGCCCGGCGACCCGTACGGTCTCGCGGGGCCGGCGGCGTTCACGGCCGCGGCGACCGACGCGGGCGAGGCGGTGATGGTCGACGGCACGGGCATCGGGCTGGTTCCGGAGGTGATCGGGAGCGGGGTCTTCTGGCACCGGTACGAGGCCAACCCCGCCCCCCACGGCACAGGGCTCGCCGAAGCGTCGCGCGACCTCCGGACCGAGCTGGCCGTCACCGCCGACGAGCTCCTCGACCTCGATGTCGCTCGCTGGCAGCCGGAGGTCCGCGAGGCGCTCTCAGGTATCCGCGACACCACCGAGCCGCTCCTCGCGCCGGGCTACGCACCACGTGCCGAGGAGCTCGCGGCCACCGCCCAGCGTTGCCTGGCCATCGCCGACCTCGCGACCGCGACCGAGTCCGGGGCCGTCACCGCGTGGGAGGTCGACGCCCGCGGTACGCACCTGCGCAGCCTCGCCCGAACGGCACGGCACGCGCTGGTCGCCGCCTGCAACGCCGGTCGGCCCCGATAACCTCGGAGCCGTGAACGAGCCCGTCCCCACCCCGACCGCACCGCTCGACGGCCCCACCGTCTCCGTGACACTGCTGGGGCGTGACCACGCTGGTGTGACCGCGCGGCTGTTCGAGGCGTTCGCGGCGTACGACGTCGAGGTGATCGACGTCGAGCAGATCGTGCTGCGCGGACGCCTCGTCCTCGCGGTGCTGCTCACGGCCCCGCTCGACCGCGCGGGGTTCGAGCGGACGCTCTCCGCCGTGGCCGACGAGCTCGGGATGGAGCTCGACCTCGCGTACGGGCAGGGCGACAACCGGGGCCGCCGGCGCGGGCGCAGCCACGTCACCGTCCTCGGCGCCCCCCTCCTGCCGGCGGCGTTCGCCGCGGTCACCGCACAGGTCGCTGCCGCCGGCGGCAACATCGACCGGATCGTCCGGATGGCGCGCTACCCCGTGACCGCGATCGACCTCGACGTCTCCGGCGCCGAGCCCGAGGCGCTCCGGCGCGCGCTGGCCCTCGAGGCGGCGCGCCAGAACGTCGACGTCGCCGTGCAGCCGCTCGGCATCCACCAGCACGCCCAGCGGCTGGTCGTCATGGACGTCGACTCCACGCTCATCCAGGGCGAGGTGATCGAGATGATCGCCGCGCACGCCGGGTACGAGGCGGAGGTCGCCGAGGTGACCGCGGCGGCGATGCGCGGCGAGCTCGACTTCGCGGACTCGCTCGCGCAGCGGGTCGCACTCCTCGAAGGAGTCGACGCCAGCGCGCTCGACCAGGTGTACGACGCGATCCAGCTCGCGCCCGGCGCCCGCACGATGATCCGTACGCTCAAGCGGCTCGGCTACCGCTTCGCGCTGGTCTCCGGTGGCTTCACGCAGATCATCGACAAGCTCGCCGCCGACCTCGGGATCGACTACTGGGCGGCCAACACGCTGGAGGTGGCCGACGGGAAGTTGACGGGCCGCGTCACGGGGCCCGTGGTCGACCGCGCGGGCAAGGCAGAGGCGCTGCGCCGGTTCGCCGACGCCTCCGGCATCTCGCTCGCCAACACGGTCGCGATCGGCGACGGCGCCAACGACCTCGACATGCTCGAGGCCGCAGGGCTCGGGATCGCGTTCAACGCCAAGCCCGCCGTACGGGATGCCGCTGACACCTCGTTGTCCGTCCCGTACCTCGACGCGATCGTCTTCCTCCTCGGCATCACCCGCGAGGAGGTCGAGGCGGCGGACGCCCTCGCCTGACCCGCAACCCCTCCCGGGACGTCATACGGATCGCGGGTCGGGACCCACGATCCGTATGACGTCCCGGGGGTCAGCGGGGCGACGGGGCGAGGTAGTCCTCGAGCCGCATCGTCCGTGGATCGATGTCGAACCAGTCCCCGTCGTACGTCAGCACGGCGGCGGCCGACGTCGGGAAACCACGGTCGCCGTACGCCTTCCACGCGCCGTTGTGCGTCCCGTCGTGGAGCATCCAGACGAGGTCGCCCATCGACGGGTTGTGCCCGACGACGACGATCGTGCTTGGCTCGCCGTCGACGGCACGCACCTCTTGAAGGACCCGGTGCGCGCTGGCCTCGTACAGGCTCGGGGGGTACGCCACGTGGGCCGGTGCGAGGCCGAGCGACGCGTTGACCTCGTCGAACGTCTCGCGCGTCCGTACCGCCGGCGAGACGAGCGCGAGCGCGGTCCCGGTCACGAAGTCGGTGAGCTGCTCACCGCGGCGCCGGGCGTCGTCGTGACCGCGCCGCGTCAGCGCCCGGGCCAGGTCGGTGGACGCCGACCCCTCGGCCTTGGCGTGCCGGACCACGACCAGCTGCTTCACGGATTACTCGTCGTCCTCGAGGCGGAACCCGATCTTGAGGGTGACCTGGTAGTGATCGACCCGGTCTCCCTCGATGTGCCCGCGAATGCCCTCCACCTCGAACCAGTCCAGGTGACGCAGGGTCTTCGAGGCCCGCTCGATGCCGTTGGTGATCGCGTCGGAGACGCCCTCGGTCGAGGTGCCCACGATCTCGGTGATGCGGTACGTACGGTTCGTCATACTGCCCATCATGCCGCTGATCGACTGGCGTACCGTGGAGGGATGGAGGATCGCCATGCCGACCGTGTCAGCATCACCACGGCGCAGGTGGCCCGCAGCGAAGAGCTGAGGCACCGCCAGAACCGCTACCTGGTGTCGATGCTGATCCGTACGATCTGCTTCCTGCTCGCCGTCGTGGTCGACGGATGGGCTCGGTGGTTCTTCATCCTCGGCGCTCTCTTCCTGCCCTACGTCGCCGTCGTCTTCGCGAACACGGCGCGCCGCAAGCCCGTCGACCAGGCCGACGTGCTCCACCCCGAGCCGATCGGCGAGATCACGACCGGCCCGGTGACCAAGCCCGCCGACGAGACCGATGACCCTGACACAACGACAGGACCCCGGTGAACGACGAGACCCTGACCTGCTCCGCGAAGGGCTGCGAGAACCCCGCGAAGCACGCGCTCCTGTGGAACAACCCCAAGATCCACACGCCGGACCGGCGCAAGACGTGGCTCGCGTGCGACGCGCACGAGGAGTCGCTGCGCCAGTTCCTGTCGGCCCGTGGCTTCTGGAAGGAGACCCAGCCGGTCTCCTCCGACGTCGGCTGACGGTTCGCGCCGCCCGTCCCGCCCGCCGCTCGGCTAGCCGCCGATGGCCGACATCGGGCGGCTCGGCTGCAGGAACCCGACGTCGTCGATGCCGTGACCGGGAAGCTTCGTCCACATCGCGGCGCGCCAGCGGTCGGCGATCTCGTCGTCCGATGCTCCCCCGCGCAGCGCCGCCCGCAGGTCGGACTCCTCACGGGCGAAGAGGCAGTTGCGGACCTGCCCGTCGGCCGTCAGCCGGACCCGGTCGCAGTCGCCGCAGAACGGCCGCGTCACCGAGGCGATGATGCCGACCGTCGCGGGACCACCGTCCACGAGGAACTCCTCGGCCGGCGCCGAGCCTCGGTCTCGGTTCGCCGGTGTCAGCGTCATGTACGGGGCCAGCTTCTCGAAGATCTCGTCCGCCGTCACCATCGAGCTGCGGTCCCAGACGTGCTGGGCGTCCAGCGGCATCTGCTCGATGAACCGCAGACGGTAGCCCCGGTCGAGGCACCAGGCGAGCAGCTCAGGGGCCTGGTCGTCGTTGATGCCGCGCAGCAGCACCGCGTTGACCTTCACCGGGGCGATCCCCGCCTCCTGGGCGGCCTCGAGCCCGGCGACGACGTCGGCGTGCCGGTCACGACGGGTGATCTGCTCGAAGGTGTCCGGGCGGATCGTGTCGAGGCTGATGTTGACCCGGTCGAGCCCGGCCTCGGCCAGCGCTCCCGCGGTGTGCTTGAGCCCGAGACCGTTCGAGGTCAGCGACACCGTCGGCGTCGGGGAGAGCGCCTTGGTCGCGGTGACGATGCCCGCCAGCCCGCGTCGGAGCAAGGGCTCTCCGCCCGTGAACCGTACATCGGTCACACCGAGCCGCTCCACCGCGATCGTGACGAGCCGGACGACCTCGTCGTCGGTCAGCGTCTGCTCCGTCGGCATCCAGTCCAAGCCCTCAGCCGGCATGCAGTACTGGCAGCGCAGGTTGCAGCGGTCGGTGAGCGAGACGCGCAGATCAGTGGCCACCCGACCGTGGCGGTCGGCGAGCGTTGCTGCGGTCTGCGCGAGGGTCTCGGCAGTCATGACATCAGTCTAGGCACGCAGACCTCCGTCGGTGGCAGTGTGGAGCCGTTAGGTAACGTCGGGACGTGTACCGGTTCCTCCTGACCCGCCGCTGGCTCGCGTTCGCGCTGTTCGTGGTCCTGCTGGCCGGGGTCTGCACGTGGTTGGGGTTCTGGCAGTTCGGCCGCCTCGACGACAAGGTCGCACGCAACGACGTCACGCGGCAGAACGTGGAGTCGACGCCCGTCGCGCCTTCGAAGGTCGCGACCTCCGACATCGACGAGGCCGAGAGCAACGAGTGGCGCCAGGTCACGGTCACCGGCACGTACGACACCGCGAACAACCTCATCGTCAAGTACCAGACCCGTGACGAGGGCTCCGGAGTCGACATCGTCACTCCCCTCCGTACCGCTGACGGCACGGCCGTCCTCGTCGAGCGCGGCTGGCTCCCGTCTGCGAACCGGACCGGCGCGGACGTCGACGTCCCCACCCCGCCTTCCGGAGAGGTCACGGTGGTCGGCTGGTGGCGTGCCAACGACCACGTCCCCCTGTCCGCCACCCAGCCCGACGAGGCAGGCCAGGTGCGTGCCGTCTCGACGCTCGGGGTCGCACCGGCCCTCGACTATCCCCTGTACGAGGGCGGCTACCTGCTTCTCGAGGAGCAGGACCCGCCCAACGACGAGTTCATCCTTCCCGACGGGCCCGAGTATGGCCAGGGACCGCACTTCTTCTACGGCCTGCAGTGGTGGTTCTTCGGGGCACTCGGTGTCATCGGCTTCGGATGGTTCGCGTGGGCCGAGGCCCACCCGCGCGGTCCCCGCAAAGCGGGCCATGCCCGTCCCGGCCAACGCAGCGTTCCTGCCGCCCGCGCGGCCGCGGAGCGCGCCGCCGCCGCCCGAGCGGGCACGACCGGCTCACAGCGATCGGAGGGCGCCTCCGTCGACCGGGAGCATGACTCCGGTGACGTACGAAGCCGCAGGTGACAGCAGAAACGCTGCTGCCGCCCCGAACTCCTCTGGACGCCCGTACCGCCGCAGCGGGATCGACCGCTCCGAGGCCGCACGCGCAGCCTGAGGGTCGTCCGCCAGCGAGTCGAGGTGGCGGACGCGGTCGGTCTCGATCCGGCCCGGCAGCAGCCCGTTGACCCGTACGCCCCGGGGTCCGAGCTCGTCAGCCAGCTCCTTCGTGAGCATGGCCAGCCCTGGCCGCAGGCCGTTGCTGATCGACAGGCCGCCGATCGGTGTCCGTACCGACGACGAGAGCACGAGGGCGATCGCTCCGCCGTCGCCGAGGGCGGGAGCCAGCTCGCGGACGAGCCTCACCGCGCCCAGGAAGACCGACTCGAACGCGCCGCGCCACTGGTCGTCCGTCACGTCGGCGAGCGTGCCGCCCGGCGGACCACCGACGCTGACCAGCAGGCCGTCGAAGCGGCCGTAGCGCTCCGTCACCGCGCGCAGCACCTCGGCGGGCGTACCGGGATCGGCGTTGTCCGCGACCACGCCGGTCGCCCGCTCCGCCCCCAGCTGGGCGACCGCGACCTCGACGGCGTCGGCATCGCGCCCGGTGACCACCACCGACGCCCCCTGGTCGACGAGGCACTGCGCGCTGGCAAGCCCGAGCCCACGGCTCGCGCCGGTGAGGACGTACGCTCGTCCCTCCAGTCCGAGGCTCATCGGGCTCCCCCTGCGGCCGCGAGAACGGCCCGGAACCGGCCGTGCTGCGCGCGGCGCTCGGCCTTCGCCTGGGCCGCGAGGTCGAGACTGCCTGCCGACTGCAGCAGCGCCTTCGTGGCGCTCACCGCTCCGTGCGGGGCTGCGGTGAGGGCTGCGACGAGGTCAGCGAGCCGGGTGTCGAGCTCAGCGAGGGGTACGGTCTCCAGCGCGATCCCGAGGCGCGTGGCCTCCTCGGCAGGCACCCACCGGGCGGTCGCGCAGATCTCCAGCGCACGGGCGTACCCGACGGCCTCCACGAGCGGCTTGGTGCCGGTGAGATCGGGGACGAGCCCGAGCGCGGGCTCCTTCATGCAGAACTGGGCGTCGTCGGCGACGATCCGCAGGTCGCAGGCGAGCGCCAGCTGGAACCCGGCACCGACCGCATGGCCCTGGACGACGGCCACGGAGACGAACCGTGGGTCGCGCAACCAGGTGAAGCCCTCCTGGTACGAGGCGACCGTGGCGTCGAACTCCTCCACGCTGCCCGCGGCCATCTCGGGGAAGCCACGCTCGCCCTCGATGCCCTGCGGGCTCAGCATCGCGCGGTCGAGACCTGCGGAGAACGACGCGCCGCCCCCGCGCACGACGACCACCCTGACGTCGTCGCCGACCGCGGCACCGACCGCGGCGAGCGCGCGCCACATGGCTGGCGTCTGGGCGTTGCGGACATCAGGGCGGTTCAGGGTGACGGTGAGGACGGGACCGTCGACGGCGACGTCGAGCCCGGCGGCACCAAGCGACTCGGAAGAGGGATAGCTCATGAGGGTGAGGCTATCGAGCGAGGTGCGTCGGGGCCTCAGGCGAGGCTGATGAGCTCCTGGTAGTCGGCGGTCCAGAGGTCCTCGACGCCGTCGGGGAGGATGAGCACGCGGTCGGGCTGGAGCGCCTCGACCGCACCCTCGTCGTGGGTGACGAGCACGATCGCGCCTTGGTACGAACGGATCGCCCCCAGCACCTCCTCGCGCGACGCAGGGTCGAGGTTGTTGGTGGGCTCGTCGAGCAGGAGGACGTTCGCCTGGGAGACGATCAGCGTCGCCAACGCCAGGCGGGTCTTTTCGCCGCCGGAGAGGACCCGTGACGGCTTGTGCGCATCGTCGCCGCTGAAGAGGAAGGCGCCGAGCACGCTGCGCGCCTGCGTGTCGGTCAGCGAGGGCGCGGCCGACTGCATGTTCTCGAGGACCGAGCGTTCCAGGTCGAGCGTCTCGTGCTCCTGCGCGTAGTAGCCCAGCTTGAGCCCGTGACCAGGACGGATCTCGCCGGTGTCGGACGCGTCGAGGCCGCCGAGGATGCGCAGCAGCGTCGTCTTGCCGGCGCCGTTGAGCCCGAGGATCACGACGCGGCTGCCGCGGTCGATCGCGAGGTCCACGTCGGTGAAGATCTCCAGCGACCCGTACGACTTGGACAGGCCTTCGGCCATCAGCGGCGTCTTGCCGACCGGCGCCGGGGTCGGGAAGTCGATCTTGGCGACCCGGTCGGCCGCACGCTCACCCTCGAGCCCGGCCAGCATCTTCTCGGCACGGCGCGCCATGTTCTGGGCAGCGGTCGCCTTCGTGGCCTTGGCCCGCATCTTGTCGGCCTGCGCCATCAGGGTCGACGCCTTGCGCTCGGCGTTGGAGCGCTCGCGCTTGCGGCGGCGCTCGTCGGTCTCACGCTGCTCGAGGTACTTGCGCCACCCCATGTTGTAGACGTCGATCTCGGCACGGTTCGCGTCGAGGTGGAAAACCTTGGTGACGACGTCCTCGAGGAGCACGACGTCGTGGCTGATGATGACGACACCGCCCCTGTACGACATGAGGAAGTTGCGCAGCCACACGATCGAGTCGGCGTCGAGGTGGTTGGTCGGCTCGTCGAGAAGGAGCGTGTCGGCACCGAGGAAAAGGATGCGTGCCAGCTCGATCCGGCGCCGCTGGCCGCCCGAGAGCGTCTTCAGGGGCTGCTCGAGGATCCGGTCGGGCAGCCCCAGGCTGGCGGCGATCGTGGCGGCCTCGGACGCCGCGGCGTACCCGCCTCCGGCGTGCAGCTCGGCGTCGGCGCGCGCGTAGCGCCTCATCGCCTTGTCGCGGATCGCGTCGTCGTCGGAGCCCATCTCGATCTCCGAACGCCGCAGTGCCCGGTAGACCTCGTCGAGGCCGCGCGCGGACAGGATCCGGTCGCGGGCGCTCTGCTCAGGGTCGCCGGTGCGCGGGTCCTGCGGGAGGTAGCCGATGGTCCCGCGGCGGGTGATCGTCCCCGCGGTCGGGTCAGTGCCCTCGCCGGCGAGGATCTTCGTGAGCGTGGTCTTGCCCGCTCCGTTGCGCCCCACCAGACCGACCTTGTCGCCGTCGGCGACCTGGAACGTCGCCCCCGACATGAGGACGCGTGCGCCCACGCGCAGCTCGAGGTCGTGGACGCTGATCATGGCGGAGCTACTCCTGGGAGGTGGGAGAAAGGGAGAAGGAGACGTCGACGCCTCCGGAGGCCGAGATCTCGGCCACCAGCCAGTGTACGGAGTCGGGTCAGTCGGCCACGACGACGGACTCGATCACCACGGGCTCGACGGGCGCATCCATCTCACCGGTCTGCACCGCGGAGATCTCGTCGACGACCGCCTTGCTCGCGTCGTCGGCGACCTCGCCGAAGATCGTGTGCAGTCCGTCGAGGTGCGGGGTCTCGGCCGTCGTGATGAAGAACTGGGAGCCGTTGGTGTCCGGGCCCGCGTTGGCCATCGCCAGCAGATAGGGGCGATCGAACGTGAGGCTGTCGACGATCTCGTCCTCGAACTCGTAGCCGGGACCGCCCATGCCCGTGCCGAGCGGGTCGCCGCCCTGGATCATGAAGCCAGGGATCACACGGTGGAAGACGGTGTCGTCGTAGAGCGGCTCGTCCTTCTTGTCGCCCGACTCCGGGTCGGTCCACTCCTTGTCGCCGGTCGCGAGACCGACGAAGTTCGCGACGGTCTCAGGTGCCTCGTCAGGGAAGAGCGTCACGGTGATGTCACCGTGGTTGGTCGTGATCGTGGCCTGCGCGGCCGAGACGGACGCACCCGCGTCCTCGTCGTCGCCGCCGCAGCCGGTCACGAGGAGCAACACCGCCGCCATCGAGGCGATCCACCGCATGCGCACGAGAGGGCCCTTTCTCCAGGAGGTCGTAGGCACCGTACCGTGCCGGTCTCGACGGAACGGCACCGCACAGCACGGCGCGAGCCGGCGTTCGGTGGTCGAACGTCGGCTCGCGCGGGTGTGACGTCGGTGAGCTGGTCAGCCCTTGAGCGCGCTGGCGAGCTGCTCGTCGGTCTGCGCGAGCGCCTCGGCGGCCTTCGTGAGGTACTGGCTCATGCCGGTCAGACCCTCGATGGTCTGCTTGACGCCGGTGTTGAACTCCTCGTAGGACTCGTTGAATGCCTTGGAGGACTTGTCCGTGACGTAGCCGTCGGAGACGAGCTGGTCGACGAGCGACTTGAGCTTCGAGAGGGTGCCCTCGATCTCCGTCTGCCCGTCGGTGAGCTTTGTCGCCGCCGACTCCATCTCGGCGTAGGTGACGTTCATGTTCGCCATGCTGCGTTCCTCTCGTCGTGTGGGTGATCCGCGACCGCCGCTGTCGAAGGCCACCGGACCGAACCGAGGTATATGGTCCGCAAGCACTCTAGACGCGGCGAGGGTCAGCCCGGCAACCACGAACCCGCTCCGATCGGGCCGAACCACGGCGCAACTATCCTTGCGCGCATGCGTGTCGAGGTCACCGTGTCCAACCCCGCGACGGGCTCGTGGCGAGACGTCGTCGTCGAGGCCGACGACGCCACCCCGACCGGCGAGGTGCTCCGTCATCTGCTCGGCCACTCCCCCGTCGCGATGCCGGCTCCCGACACGGCCGACGTCATCTCGCTGGCCGCGCACCGCGACGGCCGCGCGCTCGGCGCGACGGTGTCGACACCACCCGCTCCGACGGTCTACTACCGCGGCGAGAGCGTCGACACCCAGGTCCCGGTCGCCGAGTCCGGTCTGAAGCACGGCGCCCTCCTCACCGTCGACAGCCCGAGTGCGCTGCAGCTGGACGAGCCCGATGGTCTGGCGGAGGTCCGGGTCGTCACGGGGCCGGGCGCAGGCGCCGTGCACCGTCTCTCGTTCGGCACGGCCACCGTCGGCTCGGAGCGTGGCTGCACGATCTGCCTGCCCGATCCCCGCATCCCGCCGTTGTGCGTGACCCTCGACGTCGACATGAGCGGGGCAGTGACCGTACGGGCGGCCGACGGCGCCTCGGACGTGCTCGCGGAGACCGTCGCCTCGGGCCGTGAAGCCCTGACGCTCGAACGCGAGCCGGTGACTACGGAGGCGACAGCGTGGGCGATCGGCGCCCAGCTGGTCCTGGGCAGCGTGATCCTCGAGCTCGAGGAGGTCACCGGTCCCGACGCCGCACTCGACGACAGCGCAGAGGCCGGCTGGCTCGACTACAACCGCCCGCCGCGTCTGCTGCCACCCGAGCGGCCGACGACGTTCCGGCTCCCGAGCCCGCCGAGCGAGGACGCGAAGCCGGGGCTGCCCTGGATGGTCATGCTGGCACCGGTGTTCCTCGGCGTCGGCCTCGCCGTGATGACCCAGCGCTGGTACATGCTCACGATGGCGATCTTCTCGCCGCTGATGATGCTCGCGTCGTGGGTGCAGTCCCGCAAGCAGGGCAAGCAGTCATACCGGCGCAAGCTCGCCGAGTACCGCGAGCGCAAGACCAGCACCGAGGCCGACATCGAGCAGGCGGTCGTCGACGAACGGCTCGCCCGCCGCCTCGAGGCTCCCGACCCGGCGTTGACGATGCTCGTCGCCAACGGCCCACGAGCCCGGCTGTGGGAGCGCCGGACCACCGACCCCGACTACCTGACCGTACGACTGGGCGTCGGCGACCTGCCGTCCGAGGTGACCGTCGAGGATCCTGAACAGCTCGAGCACCGCCGCACCACGTTCCGTACGGCCTACGACGTCCCCATCGCCGTCTCGCTGCGCGAACGCGGCGTCGTCGGCATCGCCGGCCGCGACGACATCCCTCGCCAGGTGGCGAGCTGGGCCGTCGCGCAGCTCGCTGTCCTTCAGAGCCCGCGCGACACCCAGGTGTACGTCCTCACCGACGCGCAGGGCGCAGCGTCGTGGGAGTGGGTCCGCTGGCTCCCCCACGCGCGCCCGCAGTTCGGCCAGGACACCGTCGTCACGATCGGCAACGACACGGAGACCTGCGCACGCCGTATCGCCGAGCTCTCGGCGGCTCTCGCCGCCCGGCAGGCCGCGATGCGCAAGGGCGGCTCGGGCAAGAAGCTCGACGCACCCGACATCGTCGTCGTCATCGACGGGGCACGCCGCCTGCGCAGCCTGCCCGGTGTCGTCGCCCTGCTCAAGCAAGGACCGTCGGTCGGCATCTATGCGCTGTGCCTCGACGCCGACGAGCGCCTCCTCCCGGAGGAGGCCACCGCGGTCGTGCTCCAAGCTCCACACGGCCTCGCCCTCCGCCAGCAGCGGGTGACGATGGTCGACGCGATCATGCCCGACGTCGTCGGCCACCGCTGGCTGCACCGCGTCGCGCGGGCGCTCGCACCGCTGCGCGACATCTCCGGCGGCGACGACGACTCCGTCCTTCCCGCGGCCTGCCGCCTCACGGAGGTGATGTCCATCGAGCCTCCGACCCCGGACCTCGTCCGTGCTCGCTGGGCGGTCAGCCCACGCTCGACGGAGGCCGTGGTCGGGGTGTCCCTCGACGGCCCGTTCGCCATCGACATGCGCAAGGACGGGCCGCACGGTCTCGTCGCCGGTACGACCGGTGCCGGCAAGTCGGAGCTCCTCCAGACGATCGTCGCGTCACTCGCCGTCGCGAACCGTCCCGACGGCATGACGTTCGTGCTGGTCGACTACAAGGGTGGTGCCGCCTTCAAGGACTGCGTCGACCTCCCCCACACGGTCGGGATGGTCACCGACCTCGACACGCACCTCGTCGAGCGGGCGCTCATCTCGCTCGGTGCCGAGCTCACCCGGCGCGAGCACATCCTCGCCGCCGCCGGTGCGAAGGACATCGAGGACTACGTCGACCTCCAGGTCAAGCGCCCCGAGCTGGCGGCGATGCCCCGACTGCTCATCGTCATCGACGAGTTCGCCTCGCTCGCCCGCGAGCTGCCCGACTTCGTCACCGGCCTGGTCAACATCGCGCAGCGTGGCCGCTCGCTCGGGATCCACCTGATCCTCGCCACGCAGCGACCGTCCGGCGTCGTCTCGCCCGAGATCCGTGCCAACACGAACCTGCGGATCGCGCTGCGCGTCACCGACGGCTCCGAGAGCAGCGACGTCATCGACGCCCCGGAGGCCGGGAGCATCTCCAAGGCCACGCCCGGCCGCGCGTACGTCAGGCTCGGCGCCAACTCGCTCGTGCCGTTCCAGTCCGGTCGCGTCGGTGGTCGGCGTCCGGGCACCGTCAACACCGCGAGCGTCCCGTGGGTCAGCTCTCTCGGGCTCGCAGACCTCGCGCAGCCGATCCCGCTGCGACCGAAGGTCGCGGTGACCGACGACGCCGAGATCACCGATCTCACGGTGCTCGTCGAGGCCATCCGTACGGCCAACGACCAGCTGGGGCTGGAGCGCCAGCACAGCCCGTGGCTGCCCTCACTAGCGACCGACGTGCGGTTGTCCGACCTCCTGGGCGCGAGCCGCGCAGCAACCTCGCCCGCGCTGCCGCCCATCCCGTACGCCCGCGAGGACCACCCTGCCGAGCAGGACCAGCGTCCGGCCGTCATCGACTTCGCCTCGTTCTCGCACCTCGCGATCGTCGGCGGCCCGCGCAGCGGGCGGTCGCAGGCCCTGCGCACCATGGCCGCCGCGATCGCCTCGCTGGTGAGCCCCGCCGACGTCCACCTGTACGGGCTCGACTGCGGCAACGGTGCCCTCCTCCCGCTCGCCGACCTCCCGCACTGCGGGGCCGTGGTGCAGCGGACCCAGACCGATCGTGCGACGCGCCTGTTCACGCGGCTGCGCGCCGAGCTCGCGCGCCGCCAGGAGGTGCTGGCCGAGGGCGGGTTCGCCGACCTCACCGAGCAGCGGTCGTCGGTCGCACCGGACGAGCGGCTGCCGCACGTCGTCGTCATGCTCGACCGGTGGGAGGGGTTCCTCGGATCGCTCGCCGAGCTCGACGGCGGTACGCCTCTCGACCAGGTGCAGACGTTCCTCCGCGAGGGTGCCTCGGTCGGCATCCACCTCATCGTGACCGGCGACCGTCAGCTCGTGAACGTCCGGCTCGGCTCGCTATTCGAAGACAAGATCAGCCTGCGCCTGCCCGATCGCGCCGACTACTCGCTGCTCGGCCTGCAGCCGCGCAAGATGCCCGAGGAGATCCCCGAGGGTCGCGGCTTCCGCTCCGAAAGCGGCCTCGAGCTCCAGTTCGCATTGCTCGACGGCGAGCCCGGCGGACAGGCCCAGGCGGCCGCGCTGCGGGCGGTCGGCGCGTGGTCGCGTGAGCGTTGGTCGGACGTCCCCCGTGCGGCACGTCCGTTCCGCGTCGACGTGCTCCCGACCCGGATCGGCTTCGACGAGGCGTGGGACCTGCGGGCCGAGCCGTTCGCGCCGATGCCGTGGGGCCTGATCGGTGTGGGCGGCGACGAGCTCACCGCCCTCGGCCTGGACCTCGCCCGTACCCCGGCGGCGATCATCGCCGGTCCGGCACGCAGCGGCCGATCCACCGCGCTGCTCTCGGTCGCCGACTCGCTGCTGCGCGGCGGTGCCGAGGTTGTCGTCGCGGCTCCTCGGCCGTCGCCGCTGCGCGACCTGGCCGGACGCGCGGGCGTTCGCGCCGTGCTCACCGACGCCGACCTGCGGACCGACGAGCTCCAGCCGCTCATGGACGAGGGCGACGGACCGGTCGTGCTGATCGTCGATGACGGCGAGCTGCTCAAGGACGTCGACGCGAAGGACTACCTCAAGTCCGTCCTACGGACCGGCGGCGACCGTGGGCGCGCGATCGTGCTCGGCGGTGACTCGGACGCGGTTGCGAGCGGGTTCAGCGGGTGGCAGGTCGACATGAAGGGCCGCCAGGGGCTCCTCCTTGCCGCATCGAGCGTCACCGACGGCGAGCTCATCGGTGTCCGGATCCCGCGCAGCTCGATGGGCGCACCCACGACGCCCGGGCGCGTCATGGCCAACCTCGGCGACGGCGTCCTCCGTACGGTTCAGGTCCCGCAAGCAACTCCCTGACGCACGCAGGCGCGGGGCACGCACGCGGGCCGGGCCTTGGGCGCCTACCCGCCGACGCGGGCTGGCCGTGGACGCCCACTCACCGACGGCGAGCAGCCACCCTCGGCGGACGGCGTCCTCCGTACGGTCCAGGTCCCGCAGGAGGGCCATGACACCGTGCGGACGTGGACGCTGGCGCACTGCCGAACGGGCGCCGGAGTCAGTTCGCGCCGGCCAGCGTCCCGCCGGAGCCGGTCGGCATGAGCTCGTCGAGCAACGCCTCTGTCTCCGCCTCGAGCGGGACGCCGTCCATGCGCGCGATCATCGCCTCGACCGTCTGCATGACGCCCGCGACGCCGCTCATCGCGTGACGCGAGCGGACCATCGCGCGCCACAGCCGCTGCTCGGTCGGCCAGGCCCGCAGACCTGCCGCCGCTGCGTCGGACGCCCCGCTCGGGTCGTCCTCGCCGAGCAGCGTCGCAAGCCGGTCAGCCGCGTCCACGACCACCCGTGCGATCTCGCGTGGCAGGTCATCCTCGGACACCCAGGCGAACCGGCCCTGCGGCGTCCCGGAGAACGCCTCGCCCCGGACGAGCTGGAGCCCGCGCCGCAGCATCTCGACCTCTTCGCGCTCGCTCGAGACCGTCCGCGACCGCAGGAAGAGGGTGCGTGCACAATCCCAGTCGCAGACGACTGAGTCGGCGAGGCGCAGTCGGCCGTCGGCGGTCTCCTGGAGCAGGTGAGAGCCGTCGACGTCCGAGCCCAGCCAGCCTCGGGCCCGCTCGACGGCGGAGTCGCGGACGTCGGCAGTGACGCCTCGCGGCCACAGCGCGGCGGCGAGGACGGTCGGGTGGACGCCCTCGCGGTGAAGCGCGAGGTGGACGACCATCTCTTCGGCGAGCGGACGACGGTCGGCCGCGATCTGACCGGCGCCCTGGACAGCAAGACGCCCCAGCACGCCGATGCGGCGCTGCGCCGTCGCCCAGGCCGCGTCGTCGTGGGTGACCTCAGGTGCACTGACCCGGATGCGGAGACCGTCGTCGGGCCGGTCCGCGGTCCGCGACGCCTCGAAGAGCTCCGCGACGGCCGACACCTGGGCCGCCGTCACTCGGTTGGCGTCCACGGTCAGCCCGAGCTGTGGGGCGCTCAGGGTCCCGTTCTCGTCGACGTGCAGCTGCCAGCGCGAGTCACGATGCTCCCCCACCACGACGATCGACAACGTCCGCCGCCCGCCGCCGACCAGTGCACCGAGGCGCTCGGCGATCGACGCGTCAGGGACGCGCCCCGCGACCACGAGGTGCGAGAAGAGCCCACGGCGACGCATCCGGCCGGTGAGGACGTCGTCCGTACGTCCGGCGTAGAACTGCTCGACCTCGCCGATCTCCTGAGCAAGGTCCGTCACACGGACCCGGCCCTCGACCAGCGTCGCAATCTCGTCCGGCAGGTCGGAGATGCTGACGCGTACGGCGTCGGCCCAGGGTGCGGTCGCGGCCTGGAGCGCCATCGCTGCAGCGACCTGCTCGGCGGTCACGACGTCGCCGACGAGCGAGACGACACCGCCGGCGGCCTCGAGGTCGATGAGCACGTCCCGTCCCTCGCCGTCGACTCCGAGCCCGACCAGGCCCGGGTACGGGGCGCTCTCTGCGGGGACCGAACCCCGAGGATCGGCCGTCGAGCGCCAGCGAGCGCCGTCGTCGACCGCCTCCCAGCCCGTGAAGGGCTTGGGCTGCGCGGGCGCCAGCATCAGCTCGACCGACTCGTCGTCGACGAACGCCGCATAGGCAGGGGGTGGCACGGCACCCTCCGTACGGCATGTCGCGGTCAGCGTGCGCAGCGCGTGGTCGAGGCGGCGGACCCGGTCGGTCGTGGCCGAGACACGCAGGTGGGCCTCGACGGCACGCGCGTCCTCGCTCGCACGGGTGCCACGCTGGCGCCGACGCTGCAGCGCCAGAGCGCCGAGGACTCCGGCAGCGAGCAGACCGATGCCGCCGTACGAGCGCACGGAGTCGCTGAAGACGGAAGCGGTCTCGACGGCGCCGCCGGCACCGTCCGCGCCGCCCTCTGCCCCACCGGTCTCCGCAGCGTCGTCGACCGGGGCAGGGGTGTCCATCGGCATCGGTGGTGCCTCGACGGGCGCGGGGGCCGGCGCGGCGACGCGCTCGACTCCGACGGCGTCCTCGGGCATCACGAGCTCCCAGCCCGGATGGATCAGCCGCGCGAGCTCGACCTGACCGCCGTCGGGCTGCTCGCGGTCCTTGTTGAGGTGGTAGATCTCCTGATAGCGACGACCGTCGCCGAGATGGCGCTCGGCGATGTCCCACAGGTTGTCGTGGTAGCCGGCCTTCGGCGCCTTGACGGTGTAGACCTTCTTGCCGACGAGCGGGCTGTGCTCACGGTCGGCCTGGCTGGCAGCGCCGGCTTGATCGACGCCAGCGACCACCGAGGTCTGCTGGAGCGAGGAGTCCACCATGACCACGCGGGTCGACGGCGACACGTGGTCGGCGGCGGAGGTCGCAGCCTGGGCCGGCCCCGCGACGATGCCCGACATCAGGAGCACACCGATGAGGACGCGGGCGAGATGCTGGAGCGGGCCGGCGAGCGGCACCGTGCGGGCAAGTCCACCGCGGCGCGCTGCGACGGCCTCGACGACGACGCACACCACGAACCACACCCAGGCGAGCCACACGACGGCCACGAGCACCGTGAGGAGATCGTCCATGCTGAGCTGACGGGCCGCATCGGTCAGCGATGGCAGGCTCGTCGGGATCGGCGGAGGGCCGGAGAGCAGCACGAGCGCGACGGGAAGGCCGACCAGCAGCAGGCCGAGGGCAGCGACTGCTCCGAGAACCTCCAGCGGCCGGCGGCTCTGCCGTGGGGGCATCCGCGCCTCGGCGAACCGGGTCGGGTCACCGGCGCGGTCGTCCTTCGCACGAGATGTGGTCCTCGTCATCGCTCCCCCTGCTGGCAGCACGGTCGGTCGTCGCTCATGATCGCATCACTGTGGTTCGGTCTCGGGGACGGCGCGGGCGGTGGCGTTGACGTCGAACCGACGGATGCCCACCAGCCCGAGGAACGCCGTGTCGGTGGAGTCGCGCACGTCGACGTCGACCGAGCCGGCGTTGACCCGTACGGTGAACTGCCCCGCGCCGTAGCCGCGACGTGCCAGGTAGCCGGCGGCGCGCGTCCCGGCGAGCTGCTGATCGATGACGAGCGTGCCGTCGGCGCGCAGCTGCTCGATGTTGATCGAGTCGGCGGCGATCCGGGCCGCCTGCTCAGCGTCGTCGGCTGCCCGCATGCGCGCGTTGATGGCGAGGCCGCCGTCGATCGCGAGACCGGCACACACCAGAAGGACGATCGACATGCCGAGGACGAAGACGGCCGCCGCACCGCGCTCGTCGCCGGACGCGCGGCGCAGAGTCCGGTCGCGCCACGCCGTGAGCGCGCGGGTCATCCGTACCTCCGGTAGGTGTCGATCGGCGCTGCTCCGCTCGCGGTCAGGGTCTGGGTGCCGCCGAGACCGATGAGGCCGAGGCCACGGTTCGACACCTCGCAGCGCATGTCCACCTCGACGATGCCGCCGGCGGAGAAGTTGCCGCCGATGCCAGAGACCCGGCAGCTGCCGGTGCTGCCGAGCGCCGCCGTCGCGACGGTGGCTGCGGCGGTACGGGCCTCGTCGGCGGTACGGGCGAACGACGCGGCCCGCGCGGCGTCGCGTGCCGCGGCCTCGATGTCGCCCTTGACCGCGACGTAACGCCCTCCCGCCACGACAAGGAGGGTGAACATCACGAGGATCGGCACGAAGAAGACGACCTCGACCGACATCGACCCCCGCTCCTCCCCCCAGCCGCGGCCCATGAGCCGCCTCCGCGGACGCCGCAGTGCTCTCACGGCGCATCCTCCACGAACTGCTCGATGGGGCCCTGCACCTCTTCGGTGACACGGACCGCGCCGATGAACGGGAGCAGCCGGACAGCATCGGCGGAGACGACCGTCCGCATCTGGTCGCCCCCGACGGGTGTCACCGCGACATTGACGTCGGAGATCATGCCACCGCCGAGGTTGGCGGCGTACGCACGGCCGCGAGCCTCCGCAGCGGCCGGGTCGGCGGTGATGCGTGCCGTACGGGATGCTTCACGCGCCGCAGCGGAGACCGCCTGGTTGCCCAGATAGATGAAGGCGGCCTGGACCGTGAGGATGATCGCGATCATGAGCAGGGGCATGTACATGACCAGCTCGATGCTGGAGTAGCCCTCCTCATCGCGGTGGCGCAGTCGCCTGCGCCACCGTCGTACGCGATCGGTCATCACGGTCTTACGGGTTCTCGATCTGGTCGCCGATTTTGTCCGCCTGGCCCTCGAGGGCTCCCTTGAGGATCCCTCCGACCGCGATACAGATGCCGACCACGACGGCCGCGATCACCACCCACTCGACGGCCGAGGCGCCCTCCTCGGAGCGTGCCTTGCGCCAACGCACGTCCAGGATGGTGAGGAGATACCCCAGTGGGCTCAGCGGGTTGATCATGGGAACTCCAGAAGGTTGAAGGGACAGGTCACATGCCGAGGAGCTCGGCCACGGCAGGATAGATGAGGAAGAGCAGGAAGCCTACGCACAGCAGCAGTTGAGCGACGAGCATGGACTGCGACCGCTCGGCCGCACGGCTCTCGGCGTCGGCGAGCTCGCGCTGGCGCATGGACGCCGCACGCGCCGAAAGCGACTCGCGCACCTGCGCACCGTCCTCGGCGACGAGGGCGAGGGCCGCCGCCAGGTCGCGCAGCTCCTCGATGGCCATCTCGGTGCCGAGGTCGCCGAGCGCGTTCCAGGGGGTGACACCCTGAAGGCGCGAGGACTCGATCGTGTCGCGGATCCGGACCATCGCCCAGCCGTCGCTCAGCTCGGCGGCGGTCGCCAGCGCCTCGGGGACACCGCGTCCGCCCGCGAGATTCATCGAGACGAGATCGAGGTAGGCGCTGACGACGTGGCGGAAGTCGCGCCGACGGTCGGCGGCCTCGGTCGCGAGCTGCGCGCTCGTCAGGACGGCGCCACCGACCGCGCCGAAGACGGCGAGCCAGACAGGGATCGTCCAGCTGACACTGAAGAACATCGCGGCAGGGATCATGATGATCACCGGCGCGAAGAAGCCCGCGACTGCAGCGAGCACCGTCATGCCGAGATGGGTCTCGACCGAGCGCCCCATCACCGCCAGATCGGCGCGAACCTTGATCGGGACGCTCCAGCCGCGCGACTCGAGGAACGTCGACACGGACGACCCGAGCTTGCGGACGCGAGCGGACTCCGCCTGGTGGCGCCGGTCGGCCGTCAGCGACGTCCGGACGCGCGAGCGCTGGCTCATCGCATCGAGGTGCGCCAGCTCGGCGGCAGCGGTGCCGGAGCCTGTGTCGTACATCCGGACCAGTGCGAGGATGCCGACGCCGACGAGGCCGCCTGCGAGCAGAACGAGGATCATCGGCGATCCCCCGACGAGCTCGACGTGAGCAAGAAGCGCTCGGGGATCTCGAACACGGAGAGACGCCGCATCCAGACGAACCCGAGCGCGAAGAAACCGAGCACGATCAGCAGGACCATCTGGCCGACCGGGCTGCCGTACGGGGCGACGTACTCGCGGTTGAACACCGCGAGCCCGACGACGAACAGGACGGTGATACCGATGACGATCTGG
Source organism: Mumia zhuanghuii (assembly GCF_042681565.1). Lineage (NCBI taxonomy): Bacteria > Bacillati > Actinomycetota > Actinomycetes > Propionibacteriales > Nocardioidaceae > Mumia > Mumia zhuanghuii. The sequence goes on along the minus strand of NZ_JBHUFT010000008.1, from coordinate 2,173,781 downwards.
ACGCTCCGTCGGGTGCTGGCGCGGCCGGCGACCACCCGGCGACGCATCTCCAGCTCCTCGCGCGCAGACTCCGCCAGCGAGGTGAGCACCTCTCGAAGCCCAGGTCCGCGCAGGCGCGAGTTGAGCATCAGCGCGGCGATCACCATGTCCGCGCTGCTGTCGTCGAGGTCGTCCGCAAACTGCTGGAGCGCCGTCGGGAGCGGCGTGCGCATGCGCAACCGGTCGGAGAGGTCGATGAGCTGCGGCGAGATCGCGGGAGATGCTGCGTACGCGGTCGCGGGGATCGCCTGCTCGAGGCCGACCGCGCCGGCGATCGTGTCGCGCAACGACTCGGTCCACGCGGCCAGGCCGTCGAGCCGGGCGATGGCGATCTTCTCGCTGCTCGCTCCCCCGACGAGGTAGGGCGCGAGGACGACGAGCGCCGCACCCGCGGCCGCCAGCACCGGCCACCGGGTGAGCACCAGCAGCGCGAGGGCGACGCCGAGCGCGATCGGCAGCCGGGCACCGAAGCGCTTCACGCGTGTGAGGAGGGTCGACGAGGTCGCCACCCCCGACGGCTCCTGCGGGGTGAGTGACCAGACGAGCAGGAGGATGCCCGCGCCGACGACGGCCCCGAGCAGGACCACCAGCATGATCGTCTGGCTGGCCATCACACCCCCTGAGACTGGTAGACGCCCGGCACGTAGCCAGCCGTCTCGAGCTCGTCGATGCAGCTGACCGCGGCCGCCGGCACTGCGTGCCCGTCGCGCCCGAGGGCGAAGACCTCGCTGGAGAGCACGCGGCCGTCGACACCGTTGACCTCGCGGACCGACGTCACGACACGACGCAGACCGCCGCCGGTCGCGTAGTCGTTGCGTCGCTTCACGAACACGACGAAGTCGATCGCTCCCGCGATGAGCATCATCGCAGCCTCGGCCGGCAGACGCTCGGCCGACTGGATCGCGTACGTGCAGATGCGGTTGAAGACCTCGATCGACGAGTTGGCGTGGATCGTCGAGAGCGAGCCGTCGTTGCCCTGGCTCATCGCGTTGAGCATCGTGACGATCTCGTCACCGAGCACCTCGCCGACGATGACGCGGCTCGGGTTCATGCGCAGCGACCGGCGTACGAGGTCGGCCATACCGATGTAGCCGCGGCCCTCAGAGTTGGGCAGGCGCTCCTCGAAGGCGACGACGTTGGGGTGGAGGTCGGGGTACTTGTCGAGCCCGAGCTCGAGCGCGCGCTCCACCGTGATCAGCCGCTCGTGGGCGGGGATCTCGTTGGCCAGCGCGCGCAGCAGCGTCGTCTTGCCGGCGTTGGTCGCCCCCGCGATCATGATGTTCTTGCGCGCGGCCACCGCAGCGGACAGGAAGCTCGCGAGGTCGGGAGACATCGTCTCGTTCTCGACCAGCATGTCCAGCGACACCCGTGACAGGCGCGCGCGGCGGATCGACAGCGACGGCCGCTGCGTGACCCCCATGACGGCCGACAGGCGGCTGCCGTCGGGCAGCCGCAGGTCGAGCTGGGGGTTGGCGGTGTCGAACGGGCGGCTCGTCAGCCCGGAGTGGGCAGCCAGCACCTGGACGAGCTCGACCAGCTCGTCGTCCGAGTCGGCGACAGGCGGGAGCATCCGCTCCTCGCCGTCGGCGTAGCCCACGAAGACGCTGTCGTAGCCGTTGATGTCGATGTTCTCGACGTCCGGGTCGTCGAGCAGCGGCTGGAGGCGCCCGACGCCGTACAGAGCGGCGTGGATGCCGTCGGCGAGCTCGGCCTCCTCGGTCGTGTCCGGCGGGGTACGGCCGGCGGAGATCTCGGACCGCGCATGGGTCTCGAGCACCCGCGCGATGACGGCGCGCGCGTACTGGCGCTCGTCCTCGCTGGTCATCGGCGGCAGGCCCGAGTCGGCGTCCTCGCGACGCTGGCGCGAGACCGCATCGGCGACCTCGCCGCGCAGACGCCTCAGCACGAGCTGGTCCATCAGACGACCTCCTCGGACCAGAACGGCACACGAGACGCCACGAGCGCGTGGACCTCGGGCACGACGTCCACGAGCGAGCGGTGCCACAGGGTGCGTCGTACAGCACGCTCGGAGGAGGTGCGCAGGTTCTGGACCACCTTGGGGTCGTACGCGACGGTGCCCAGCACCGGCACAGGAACCCCGGCGGAGGCGAGCAGCCGGGCGAGGTCGTCACGCGCGCGCTTGTCGCGGGGGTCGCCCACGAGCAGCACCCCCGTCGGAACGCCGTCGACGCCGCCGATCCGCAGAGGCTCGCGCAGCCACAGCAGGCGCTCGCGCAGGTGGGCGAGCGCGGAGACGTCGGACCTCGCGACGAGCACGAGCGCAGAAGATTGCTCGACGACCGGCGCGATCGGGGACCCGGGCGTCAGTCGGCCGCAGTCGGCGAGCACGGGGCGCGCCTCTGCCAGCAGACCGGCAGCCACGTGCGGCCAGGCGAGACCGAGGCCCTGGACCTGCCCGGGAGCACTCACGCCAACGAGGGCGTCGATGCCCTCGTCGGTGGGCTGGAGGTGATCGGCGAGGGCCGACGCCCGCCCACCGCGTACGGCGACGGCATACGAGAGGAGCCCGGTCTCGCGGTCGAGCGGCACCCCGTCCTCGCGGCGCTGCCGGAAGGCGAGGTCACCCCCGACCGGGTCGAGCTCGGCCACGACAGGCGCAGCGGGCCACACGCTCGCGAGGCCGGTGACCGTCTGGGTCACCCCGGGCGATCCCTTGGCCGAGGCGAAGGCGACGAGCGTCATCGTGGTCCTCCGAGGACCGACAGGTCGGCCTCGTCGACCGCAACGCCGCGGCGGATCAGTGCGATGCCGAGGCGCTCGCCGGCAGAGGCGTCGACGACGTCGTCGGCCGCACGGGACGGCACCATCAAGGTCGCACCGCCGCCACCCGAACCTCCGTCGACGAGGCCACCGGACTCGGCCGTCGACGTGCGCAGCACGATCGCCGTCGCCAGCGGAGTGGGCTCGCCACCTGCGCCTTCGGCGAGGCGGATCAGACGGACCTCGTCGCCCGAGCGCAGGTCGGTCGGGGCCCGCCCGCCCACGAGCTGGACGCCGACCCGGGCGGTGTCGTCGGCCAGCACCTCACCGGTGGTGAGCATCGTGGTGTCGAGGAGCTGCCCCTCGCTGATCGGCACTCGCGCGTACGTGCCGAGCACCTCGGACACCTGGTCCTCGGGGACGATCTTGAGGCCTTCGCTCGCGACCATGGACGTGCTGAGGAGATCGGTCGTGATCTCCGTGCCGGCCGGCACGTCCTGCTTGACGACGATCACGGAGGTGCGGCTGTCGAGGTTGACCGCGAGAAGTCCGGCCAGTGCGGCCCCACCGACGATCAGCAGCACAGCGAGCGCGGCCATGGCCGGACGGCGGCGGCGCGGCGGGGCGGGACGGTCGGACTTCGCCGCGGCGAGCGACTGGCGGGTGCGGACGCCTCGCGCGGCACGCTCTCGCTGCCGGTCGTGGACGGACACGCCAGAAGTTCGGGTGGACTCCGCCATGACGCAGTGTCTCCTCGTGATGGGCTGCCGGGGTCAGGCGTACGGGAGCGACGACGGTCCCGAGATCGTTGACGTGGACCAGAGCAGTCTAGGTGCAACGCGGGTCACACAAGAAATCTCTGGTCGCCTCGTGGACGGGTCAGTGGGGCGCGACGATTGCCTGCGACTCCCGTACCGGGATCGTCTGGTTCGCCCACTCGGTCTCCAGCTGTGACGGCGCACCTGGGATGTCACGCACCTGGTTCCCGAGACGGAACTCCAGTGTGTAGACCAACCGCATCCGAGCGGTGAACGTCCCGCCGAGGGACGACTTGGCGTACGCGTGGACGCACGCATCCGACCGCCTGACCCTGAAGGGGCACCGCTTCGCTCCGGTGCTGTCACCCGGGTCGACCTCCATGTGGTCGGGCCGCGCGACGGCGACGACGCCGAGGGCCTCGCCACTGATCGCCCTGCGGGTGGCCCCCGCTGCCCACCACCACGTGTCGAGGCTGACGAACGTCCGGCCAGGCGGGTTGAAGGTCGGGGTGAAGTCGGGGAGCGGGATCCGGGCGATCGCACGCCGCGCGCGCTCGCCGAGCGGCGGAGGGGTGGGCTCGGCGCCCGACCAGAAGTAGCGCTCGTACGTCGTGCCGTCGGGACGCTCGCACTCCCAGTAGATGGCGTGAGCATCCGGGTCGGGCTTCTCAGACGGATCGAGCCCGTTGTCCTCGGGCTCCTGGAGCGCGGCCGGATCGTTGCGGAAGCAGCGCGCGTCGCCGTCGCAGTAGTCGTTGTAGAGCGAACCGGAGAGATCGCATTGAGGCTCGACGATGTCGTCGCCCCCGTCGTTCCCCCCGTCGTCGCCGGGCCCGCCCGGGGTCCCGGGGTCGACACAAACCAGGACGCCGTCGTCTCCGGCCACCCAGTCGCACTCCGGGTCGGCCTGCGCCGCTGGAGCCGCCATCAGGACGGCGCCGATCGTCGCGGTCGCCACGGCAAGCCGCGCCCCCATCCTCACCACGTGCCTCAGCATGCGCCCCGCTCACCCCTTCGCTCGACGCCGACGACGTACCAGCCCTCGGTGTCCCTCTTCAACGTCATCGCGATCGAGACCGGCGTCGTGGGCGGCGGCGAGACCGCCTCGCCGTCCTGCTCCGCGCCCCACCCGCTCTCGTCCCAGCAGACGACCGCTCGCGCGCCGCTCTTCTTCATCGCGACCTCGGGCTCGCCGATCACCGGGCGCCCCACCCGCCGGAAGCCGCGTTCCTTGTAGTCGCCGGCGGTCGTCAGGTTGCGTTCCACGAACGCGCCCTTGGCGATCCCTTCGAACAGCGCGGGATCGTTCGACGGCTCGGTCTGGGACACGATGAACGCGTTCCAGTAGCGGGTGACGGCCGCCGACACCGCGGCACTCTCGTCGGCCGTGGTCGCGGTCGCCGTCGGTGTTGCCGAGGACGGGCTCGCCGGCGCCTCGTCGGAGGAGCACGCGCTGACCGAGAGCGCGAGGAGGACGACGCAGGCGGCGGACAGGCGCCTGCCCACGCGTACGGGGGAAGTCACGCCAACAAGATAGTGGTAGCGCGGTCCACGCCGAACTCCCCCTCACCGCGTCGGCAGGAGACTGCTGGCGGGGCGTCGGTCACGCCAGCAGGTTCAGCCGAACCTCGTACGCCCGCGCGCCGGTGACCGCGGCCTGCAGGGCCACGAGCCGAGGCTCCTTCACGTCCAGCCACCGCGGCTCGAGCGTCAGCTCCCGGCCTGCCTCACGCGCCGCCAGCACCTGAGCGACCAGCGCCTTGTCGCCGCCGCCGAACACCTGTCCGGCATCGGGAAGAAGACGCGCCACGACCTCGGAGGCGGCGTCGGCGAGCGCGTCGGCCTGGTTGGCCCTGCGGCGGGCGTAGCGCTGCTGGCTCCAGCCGCCGGCCTTCGTCTTCCCCTGGACGTACCGGGTGCCCGTCTTGTGGGCAACGAGGACACCACCCTCGACGCGACCGATCGCATAGCCGCCGCGGCGGACGAGGACGATCCCGAAGTCGGCCGGCGGGTCCACGTCCTCGTACGAGGCCTCGGCGCCGTCGGGTGCGTGCAGGATCGCGCGGGAACCCTCACGCACGACCAACGGCTCCCCGTGCCGGGTGGAGAAGCGCTCCACCCAGCCAGGGAGCCGCTCGTGCGGGACGAGGACGGTCCGGGTTTCGACAGGCTCAACCACCGGACACCCCGCCGGTCGAGCCAGTCGAGACCACCTCAGACGTTGAACCCGAGGGCGCGCAGCATCTCGCGGCCGTCGTCGGTGATCTTGTCGGGACCCCACGGCGGCATCCAGACCCAGTTGATCCGGAAGTCGTTGACGATGCCCTCGAGCGCCTGACGCGTCTGGTCCTCGATGACGTCGGTCAGCGGGCACGCCGCCGAAGTGAGCGTCATGTCGATCGTCGCGTTGTTGGCGGGGTCGACCTCGACCTCGTAGACGAGCCCCAGGTCGACGACGTTGATCCCGAGCTCGGGATCGACGACGTCCTTCATCGCCTCGTTGACATCCTCAGCCGTCGTGACGCTTCCCGCCGGCCTCAGGTCAACCTCGGGGAGGTCGTCCGTGGTCTGGTCCGGTGCAGTCTCGCTCATCGGCCTTCCTCGCTCTCGTTGGCGACGGCCTGGGCCGTCGCGTCCTTCCACGCCATCCACGACAGCAGCGCACACTTCACCCGGGCGGGGAACTGCGCCACCCCGGCAAACGCGATGCCGTCCTCGAGCACGTCCTCGTCGGGCTCGACCTGTCCGCGCCCCTGCATGAGGGTCTGGAACTCGTCCAGCAGCGCCATGCCTTCGGTCACCGACTTGCCGACGACGAGGTCGTTGAGCACCGACGCGGACGCCTGGCTGATCGAGCAGCCCTCAGCGTCGTACGACACGTCGGCGACCCTGTCGCCCTCGAGGTGCACCCGCAGCGTGATCTCGTCGCCGCACGTCGGGTTGACGTGGTGGACCTCGGCCTCGTACGGGTCACGCAGACCCGCACCGTGAGGCTTCTTGTAGTGGTCCAGGATGATCTCTTGATACAGGGAGTCGACATCCACGCTCGTCACACCACCTTGAAGTACTTTTGGGTGCGTTCGATTCCCTCGACGAGCGCGTCGATCTCCGCCGGCGTCGTGTAGAGGTAGAACGACGCGCGCGTCGTCGACTGCACCCCGAAGCGCTGGTGCGCCGGCTTCGCGCAGTGGTGGCCGGCGCGCACGGCGATGCCGTACGAGTCGAGCAGCTGCGACACGTCGTGCGGGTGGACGCCGTCGAGGGTGAAGCTCACCGCTCCCCCGCGCTCGACTGCCTCGCTCGGCCCCACGATGGTGAGACCGTCGACCTCACCGAGCCGCTTGAGGGCGTACGCGGTGATCTCCCGCTCGTGAGCCGCGACGTTGTCCATGCCGAGCGCCGTGAGGTAGTCGGCGGCAGCGCCGAGCCCGATCGCCTGGACGATCGGCGGCGTGCCGGCCTCGAACTTCGCCGGCGGCGGCGCGTACGTCGAGCGCTCCATCGTCACGGTCTCGATCATCTCGCCGCCCCCGAGGAACGGCGGGAGCTCTTCGAGCAGCGCCTTGCGCCCCCAGAGCACGCCGATCCCGGTCGGGCCCACCATCTTGTGACCGGTGAAGACCACGACATCGGCACCGAGCGCAGAGAAGTCCACCGGCATCTGCGGCACGGCCTGCGAGGCGTCGACCACGACGATCGCGCCGACAGCGTGCGCCCGCGCGATGATCGCGTCGAGCGGGCTGACCGACCCCAGCATGTTGGACACCCACGCGACCGTGACGATCCGCGTGCGCTCATTGACGAGCTCGTCGAGGTTCGACAGGTCGAGCCGGCCCTCGTCGGTCAGACCGAACCACCGCAACGTTGCGCCCGTACGCTGCGCGAGCAGCTGCCACGGGACGATGTTGGAGTGGTGCTCGAGCTCGGTCGTCACGATCTCGTCACCCGGACGGATCTCGAGGTCGCCCACGGCGTTGCGAGAGGCGTTGGCGACCAGGTTGAGCGCCTCGGACGCGTTCTTGGTGAACACGATCTCGTCACGCGACGGAGCATGGACGAACGCGGCGACCTTGTCGCGCGCGCCCTCGAACGCCTCGGTGGCCTCGGCGCCGAGCTGGTGCATGGCGCGCGCGACGTTGGCGTTGTGCCGGCGGTAGTGCTCGGCGATCGTCTCGATGACCGCGGTCGGCTTCTGCGACGTGTTCGCGCTGTCGAGGTAGACCAGCGGGCGGTCTCCGGCCATGGTGCGGCTCAGGATCGGGAAGTCCTCTCGAACCTTCTCGACGTCGTAACCGCCGGCGGCACTCATCAGGCTGCGGCCTTGGTGTACTTGTCGTAGCCGTTGGCCTCGAGCTCCTCGGCCAGCCCCGCACCGCCGCTCTCGGCGACCTTGCCGTTGACGAACACGTGCACGAAGTCCGGCTTGATGTAGCGGAGGATGCGCGTGTAGTGCGTGATCAGCAGCACGCCGCGATCACCCTGCGCCGAGAAGCGGTTGACGCCCTCGGACACGATGCGCAGTGCGTCGATGTCGAGCCCGGAGTCGGTCTCGTCGAGGATCGCGAACTTCGGGTTGAGCAGCTCGAGCTGGGCGATCTCGTGGCGCTTCTTCTCGCCGCCGGAGAAGCCCTCGTTGACCGAGCGCTGGCTGAAGGTCTTGTCCAGCGTCATGCGCTCCAGGACACCGTTGACGTCCTTGACCCAGCTGCGCAGCGACGGCGCCTCGCCATCGAGGGCGGTCTTGGCGGCGCGCAGGAAGTTTGCGACCGAGACGCCCGGGATCTCGACCGGGTACTGCATGGCGAGGAACAGGCCCGCACGGGCACGCTCGTCGACGGTCATGTCGAGGATGTCGAGGCCGTCGAGGGCCACCGAGCCGGAGGTGATCTTGTACTTGGGGTGGCCGGCGATGGAGTAGGCGAGCGTGGACTTGCCCGAGCCGTTCGGGCCCATGATCGCGTGCGTCTCGCCCGACTTCACGGTCAGGTCGACGCCCTTGAGGATCTCCTTGGCGCCGTCCTCGGTGGCCACCGAGACGTGCAGGTCGTGGATCTCGAGAGTGGACATGTGTGGTGACTCCGTAAATTTCTTGAGGATCAGATGCTGGGGCTGGTCACGTCGACGAGGACGGTCGCGTCCTCGGTGACCTTGCAGGGATAGACCGGCACTGGCTCGGTCGCCGGCAGGTTGAGGACCTCGCCGGTGCGGACGTCGAAGCGCGAGCCGTGGAGCCAGCACTCGAGGGTGCAGTCCTCCACGTCGCCCTCCGACAGCGGCACCGCCGCGTGCGAGCACTCGTCACGGACGGCGAAGACCTCCTCGCCGCAACGGACGAGCGCGACGTCGAGGCCCTCGACCTCGACCGCCAGCACTCCCCCGTCAGGGACGTCGGCGAACTGTGCCGCGTACGCGAACCCGCTCATGGCTCAGGCCTCCGTGGCCGCCACCACGTCGGCGACACCGACGTGCTTGGCGAGCTCGGCCTCGACGGTCTGCAGCAGACGGTCCTGGATCTCCGGGACGCCGGTACGGCGGATCACGTCGTTGAAGAAGCCGTGCACGACGAGGCGGCGCGCCTCAACCTCCGGGATGCCGCGGCTCTGCAGGTAGAACAGGTGCAGGTCGTCGAACCGGCCGGTCGTCGACGCGTGACCTGCGCCCTCGATCTCGCCGGTCTCGATCTCCAGGTTCGGCACCGAGTCGGCACGTGCCCCGTCGGTGAGGACGAGGTTGTCGTTGCTCTCGTACGTGTCGATGCCGACGCCCTCCTTGCGGATCAGCACGTCGCCGATCCACACGGTGTGGGCGTCCTTGCCCTGGAGCGCGCCCTTGTACTCGACCTTGCTGCGCCCCTTGGGGTTGTTGTGGTCGACGAAGAGGCGGTGCTCGAGGTGCTGACCGGCGTCGGCGAAGTAGAGGCCGAGCATCTCGACGTCACCGCCGGTGCCGGCGTACTCGACCGACGCGTTGATGCGCACGAGGTCGCCGCCGAAGCTGACGAGCACGTGCTTGAGGCTCGCGTCGCGGCCGACGTGCGCGTGGTGGTGCGACACGTGCACGGCGTCGTCGTCCCAGTCCTGGACTGCGACGACAGTCAGCTGGGCGCCGTCGCCGAGGACGATCTCGACGTTCTCGGCCCAGGTCGCCGAGCCGACGTAGTCGATGACGACCGTGGCCTTCGAGAACGCCTCGGCCGTGATGACGACGTGGCCGGCGCCCGCCTTCTCCGAGCCCGTACCGCGGAACGTGACCCAGGTGGGCTGCGACGCGACGGCCTCGGCGGGGACGGTCACCTTGAACAGACGGTCCGACGCCTCCCAGGCGCGCGCCGAGATCCGGTCGACGGGCTTGTACGTCGACGAGCCGCGTACGGGGTCGTCGATGTCGACCGACTCAGCCCGCACCTCGGGCGCGGCGTCGATCGAGACCTCGTAGTCGTGGCCGTCCAGCGGCGCGTCCTTGTGGAGGTCACGCAGGCGCTTCAGCGGGGTGAAGCGCCAGATCTCCTCGAGCCCCCTGGGCACCTCGTGGTCGGCAGGGTCGAACGACCCCTCCGGGTGCAGGTGGCTGACGACCCTGGTCTCGACCGGGCCGGCGAGAGGGCCAGCAGACGTTGTAGTAGTGGTGGGGGCGGTCACCCGACGGCACCTTCCATTTGCAGTTCGATCAGACGGTTGAGCTCGAGCGCGTACTCCATCGGGAGCTCGCGCGCGATGGGCTCGACGAAGCCACGCACGATCATCGCCATCGCCTCGTCCTCCTCCATCCCGCGGCTCATCAGGTAGAAGAGCTGGTCGTCGCTGACCTTGGAGACCGTGGCCTCGTGGCCGAGCGACACGTCGTCCTCACGGACGTCGACGTACGGGTAGGTGTCGGAGCGGCTGATGTCGTCGACGAGCAGCGCGTCGCACTTGACGGTGGAGGCGGAGTGCTCGGCGCCCTCCTGGACCTGGAGCAGGCCACGGTACGACGCACGGCCACCGCCGCGCGCGACCGACTTGGAGATGATCGAGCTCGACGTGTGCGGCGCGGCGTGGACCATCTTGGCGCCGGAGTCCTGGTGCTGGCCCTCGCCGGCGAAGGCCAGCGACAGCGTCTCGCCGCGGGCGTGCTCGCCCATCAGGTAGATCGCCGGGTACTTCATGGTCACCTTGGAGCCGATGTTGCCGTCGACCCACTCCATCTGGGCGCCCTCCTCGCAGGTGGCGCGCTTGGTGACCAGGTTGTAGACGTTGTTCGACCAGTTCTGGATCGTCGTGTAGCGGCAGCGGCCGCCCTTCTTGACGATGATCTCGACGACCGCGGAGTGCAGCGAGTCGGTCTTGTAGATCGGCGCGGTGCAGCCCTCGACGTAGTGGACGTACGCGTCCTCGTCGACGATGATCAGCGTCCGCTCGAACTGGCCCATGTTCTCGGTGTTGATCCGGAAGTAGGCCTGCAGCGGGATGTCGACGCGGACCCCCTTGGGCACGTAGATGAACGAGCCGCCCGACCAGACCGCCGAGTTGAGCGCGGAGAACTTGTTGTCGCCGACCGGGATCACGGTCGCGAAGTACTCCTGGAACAGCTCCGGGTGCTGCTTGAGCGCCGTGTCGGTGTCGAGGAAGATGACGCCCTGCTCCTCCAGGTCCTCGCGGATCTGGTGGTAGACAACCTCGGACTCGTACTGCGCGGCGACACCGGCGACCAGGCGCTGCTTCTCGGCCTCGGGGATGCCGAGGCGGTCATACGTGTTCTTGATGTCCTCCGGGAGCTCCTCCCAGGAGGTCGCCTGCTTCTCGGTGGAGCGGACGAAGTACTTGATGTTGTCGAAGTCGATGCCGCCCAGGTCGGCGCCCCACGTCGGCATCGGCTTGCGGCCGAAGAGCTTGAGGCCCTTCATCCGCAGGTCGAGCATCCACTGGGGCTCGTCCTTGCGCGAGGAGATGTCGCGGACGACGTCCTCGTTGAGACCCCGCTTGGCGCTCGCTCCCGCGATGTCGGGATCGGCCCAGCCGAAGTCGTACCGGCCGAGGCCCTCGAGCTCGGGATTGGCTTGCTCGATGGCGTTGGGCACGGCGCTGACGCCGGTGTCCGGGGTGGTGGTCATCGGGTGGTCCTCTCGTCGGTCATGAAGGCAGTGCTCGAAAGCGTGGCGGGAGTGTCGGGCACGTACGTGGTGCACACACCGTCGCCGTGGGCGATGGTGGCGAGACGCTGCACGTGATGTCCCAACATCCGGGCGAACGCTTCCGTTTCCGCTTCGCAGAGCTCGGGGAACGCGGCCGCCACGTGGGCGACCGGGCAGTGGTGCTGGCACACCTGGGTGCCTCCGGGTGCCTGCCGCACGGTGGCGGCATAACCGTCCTCGGCCAGCGCCTCGGCCAGGACCTCGGGTCGCTGCTCGGGCGTGGTGTCCTCAAGCAAGGGCAGCAGACGACGCTCGAACTCCTGGCTGCGCCGCCTGGCGAACTCCTTCACCGCGTCCTCGCCGAGCGTATCGGCGACAAACCGCAGCGCACTGACCGCCAGGTCGTCGTAGTCCTGCTCGAACGCCTCGCGGCCCTCGTCGGTGAGGGCGAAGGCCTTGGCCGGCCGTCCCCTGCCACGCCGCTGCGAGAGCGGACGCTCGGCGGCGACCTCGATCATCTCCTCGTCGAGGAGGGCATCGAGATGGCGGCGAACGGCGGCAGGTGTCAGCTCGAGCCGCTCGGCTAGCTGGGCGGCTGTGGACGGGCCCTCGTGCATGATGCTGCGCACCACGCGCTCACGAGTCGGCGACTCGTCAGAGAGCTCCCGTGCGGATTTCACAACACCAGTGTGCCCTTATTGCTCGTGCGCATTCAACGAAGGATGTCCTTAGTAACCCCGGTCACACGGAAGGGCGCTCACGAGAAGTAGGTCGCCCCACCGGGTGGGCCGGGCGATGGCTCCGCGTCGGCGTCCGTGAATGGGACTCCGCCGCCGAGGATGCTGTCGCGCTCTGCCCCCGCGAGCACGCGGTAGGGGAACGCCGACGAGGCCGCACGCCGCGCCATGCCCTCCACCGGCAGCGGCACCCGGCTCGCGACCAGCAGGACGTTCCCGAAGCGTCGCCCCTTGAGCGTCGCTGGCTCCGCGCTCACGACGACCTCGCCGAACGTCGTGCGAACCGCCGCCAGCACCCGACGGGCGTACCGGAACGGCCCTCGGTCTGCCACGTTCGCGAGCAGCACACCGTCGGGTCGCAGCACCCGCGCGACCTCGGCGAACGCCTCGGCCGTCGTCAGCTCGGCCGGGACGACAGGCCCGTCGAAGGCGTCGAGCACGACCACGTCGGCATACGAGTCGCGCAGTTCCGCGAGCCCTTCACGCCCCCCGATGGGCCGCACCTTGATCCCGCTGCGGCTGGGCAGCGGGAGGTGCTCGCGGACGTACGAGGTGAGGTCTGCGTCGGGCTCGAGGACGACCTGCGCCGAGCGGGGGCGGGTCGCGGCGACGTACCGGGGCAGGGTCAGCCCGGCACCGCCGACGTGGACGACGCTGATCCGGTCCGGGGCGGAGCGCAGGAGGTCGAGCGTGTCAGCGATCCGCTGGACGTACTCGAACACGAGCCGGGTCGGGTCTGCCAGGTCGACGTGCGACTGGTCGGCCCCGCCCACGCGGAGAGTGAACGCATGGCTCCGCCCAGGCTCGGGGGCGAGCGTGATCTGGCGTTCCACGGCGAGAGACTACGTGCCCGCGCGCGCGAACGCGCATCGTGTCCCCGCGAAGGCCTAGGTTGGTCGCATGCCTGCAGCAGCGACCGAGGTCGAGGTCGAGTCCCCCGGTGGGAGCCGTGCCGTCCGGGTGAGCAGTCCCGACCGCGTGATCTACGAGGCGACGCCATGGTCGGGCGAGGTGACCAAGCTCGACGTCGTCCGCTACTACCTCGCGGTGGGTGACGGCATCATGCGCGCGTTGCGCGAGCGCCCGACCACGCTCGAGCGGTGGCCCAAGGGGGTCCGCGAGGGCATGACACTGTCGACCCGGGTCGACAACCGCGGCGACGCGTTCTATCAGAAGCGCCTCCCCAAGGGCGCTCCCGACTTCGTCCAGTCGGCCCGCATCGAGTTCCCGTCGGGCCGCTCGGCCGACGAGGTCTGCCCCACCGAGCTCGCGACGGTCGCGTGGGCGGCGCAGATGGGCACGCTCACGTTCCACCCGTGGCCGGTCCGTCGCGAGGCCGCCGAGCACCCCGACGAGCTGCGCATCGACCTCGACCCCCAGCCGGGGACGGACTTCACCGACGCCGTACGGGTGGCCGGTCAGGCGCGGGCCCTGCTCGACGACCTCGGCATGGTCGGCTTCCCCAAGACGAGCGGCAACCGGGGCGTGCACGTCTACGTCCGCATCGAGCCGCGGTGGTCCTTCACCGACGTCCGTCACGCCGCGATCGCGTTCGGTCGCGCGCTCGAGCGCCGTACGGACGGGGTCACCACGAACTGGTGGAAGGAAGAGCGAGGCGCGCGCATCTTCGTCGACTTCAACCAGAACGCCCGCGACCGGACGATCGCCAGTGCCTACAGCCTGCGCCCGAAGCCGGGCGCGCCGGTCTCCACCCCCGTGACCTGGGACGAGCTCGCGACGCTCGACGACCCGCGCGCCTTCACCCTCCACACGGTGCCGCCGCGCTTCGCCGAGCTCGGCGACCTCCACGCGGCCATCGACGACACGGCGTGCTCGCTCGAGCCACTGCTCGACCTGTACGCCCGCGACGAGGAGCAGGGGCTCGGCGACATGCCGTACCCACCCGACTACCCCAAGATGCCGGGCGAGCCGCCGCGTGTGCAGCCCAGCCGCAAGAACGCTGCCAACTGGGCCGACGAGGACGCGCCCGAGGGCTGACGGATGTGGGTGCTGCACGTCGATCTCGACCAGTTCATCGCCGCGGTCGAGGTGCTGCGCCGTCCCGAGCTCGCTGGGCTCCCCGTGATCGTCGGTGGCCGCGGCGACCCGACCGAGCGTGCGGTTGTGTCGACGGCGTCGTACGAGGCGCGGGAGTTCGGCGTCCGGTCCGGCATGCCCCTGCGGACGGCGGCCAAGAAGTGCCCTGACGCGGTGTTCCTGCCCGTCGACAAGCCGGCGTACGACGAGGCGTCCGAGCAGGTGATGGCGGCGCTGCGCAGCTTCGGCACGGCGGTCGAGGTCCTCGGGTGGGACGAGGCGTTCGTCGACGCCGGTCCGGACGCCGACCTCGCGCGCGCGACCGCCCTCGCCCACGCGATCCAGGAGCGGGTCCTCGCGCGGACGCGGCTGCACTGCTCGGTCGGCATCGGCGACAACAAGATCCGCGCGAAGAACGCGACCGACTTCGGCAAGCCTCGCGGCACGTTCACGCTGACCCGTGACAACTGGTGGGCGGTGATGGGTGACCGTCCGGCCGACGGCGTCTGGGGGATCGGCAGCAAGACCGCCGCGAAGCTGGCCGCACTGGGACTTCGCACGGTGCACGAGGTCGGCGACGCGGACGAGGAGCGGCTCGCCGCCGAGCTGGGGCCGACGATGGGCCCGTGGTACCGACGCCTCGCCCGTGGGCTCGACGCCTCCCCCGTCGACCCGACACCGTGGGTGCCCCGCTCGCACGGGCACGAGGAGACGTTCCAGACCGACCTGGACGACCCCGCCGAGGTCGAGGCGCAGGTCCGTCGACTGGCCGTGCTCGCCGCCCGCGACGTGGTCGAGGACGGACGTCCGGCGGTGCGCGTGCGGCTCAAGATCCGCTACGTCCCGTTCGAGACGCGTACCCGCAGCACGAAGCTCGCCGAGCCGACGTCCGATGCCGCGGTGATCGCGGATGCGGCGGCCTCGCTGCTGGAACGGACCGACCGGACCCGCTCCGTACGACTCCTCGGTGTCGCCGCCGAGATGGCCGATCCCCAGTAGCCAACGGCTTGCGTCGACGCACGTCCTGTGGTTCATTAGTCCAGTAATGAACCACAGGAGGTGTCGGGATCTTGTTCGACGGACCAGAGCCGATCTACATCCAGATCGCCGAGCAGATTCGCGCCCAGATCCTGAGCGGCGACCTGCCCGAGGAGGCCCAGGTGATGTCCACCACCCAGTACGCGACCACGTTCCGCATCAACCCGGCGACCGCGGCGAAGGCGTTCGGGATCCTCGTCGACGAGGGCCTGATCGAGAAGCGGCGCGGGCTCGGCATGTTCGTCGCCCACGGCGCCCACGAGCGGCTCCTCGACGAGCACCGCGCGGCGTACCTCGACCGGGTCTTCCGCCCGGCGGTGGAGCAGGCCGATCTCCTCGGCATCCCCCGCCGCGAGCTCGTCGCCTATCTCGACGACACCACCCCGACCACCTCCCCCACCCCCGTGACGGAAGGCGACGCACGATGACCACCCCGTACGGAGCAGAGCTGACCGACGTCACCGTCCGGTACGGCAGGGGCGAGCCTGCACTCGACGGCGCGAGCTTCTCGCTCCGCCCCGGCACGATCACCGGGCTCCTCGGCCGCAACGGTGCCGGCAAGTCGACCGCGCTCGCCCTCCTCGCCTCGCTGCGGCGCCCGACCTCGGGGACCGTCCGCGTCGACGGTCGGGACCCGTTCGAGAACGCCGTCGTGATGGCCGGCGTCCAGCTCGTCCGCGAGTCCGGCGACGTGCTGCGCGACACCAGCGTCGAGGAGACGCTCGGCTACTACTCCGAGCTGCGACCGACGTGGGACACCGACTTCGCCACTGCACTGCTCGACCGGTTCGGGATCGACCCCGCCCACTGCCCCGACCGTCTCTCGCGTGGCAAGCAGTCCGCGCTCGGCTGCGTGATCGGCCTCGCGAGCCGCGCGCCGCTGACGATCTTCGACGAGACCTACCTCGGCATGGATGCACCGAGCCGCTACGCCTTCTACGACGCGCTGCTCGACGACTACACCGACCACCCCCGCACGATCGTCGTCTCGAGCCACCTCATCGACGAGGTGGAGCGGCTCTTCGAGGACGTCGTGGTGATCCACGAGGGCAAGACGCTGCTCGCCGAGACGGCCGACACCGTCCGGGACCGGGCGATCAGCCTGGTCGGGCCGACCAGTGCGGTCACCAAGCTCACCGACGGTCGGCGCACCCTGTCCACCCGCAGCCTCGGCGGCAGCACGCAGATCACCCTCGAAGGGTCCCTCGACCCCGCTGAGTTGGCTCTGGCTCGCGAGGCGGGTGTCGAGGTGGCCCGGGTGTCGCTCCAAGACCTCTTCATCCACCTGACCCAGGAGACAGTCCGATGACCGACACTCTCGATGCGGATGCCCGTACGCAGGAGCGGCGCGGCATGTGGACCAGCGCGTACGCGACGTTCGTCGGCACGTGGCAGATCGGCGCCTACTTCTGGATCGCCGTCGTCCTGATCTCGGTCGGCCTGACGGTCGTGATCGACACCTGGGCAGACGTCGAGGGCAGCATCGCCGACGGCGTCCTCGGCTCCGCGCCGTACTTCCTCGGCGTCATGGGCATCATCATCCCGCTGGCGATGCTGCCGATGCACCTCGCCGGCGGCGCCACCCGCCGGTCCTTCACCCGGGGTGTCGTCGTCGCGGGGTTCGCGCTGGGCGTCACGTACGCCTTCGCCGGAGCGGTCGGGATGCTCGTCGAGTCGCTGGTCTTCGGCGGCCTGGACTGGTCGACCGCGATCGCCGACCCCGGCCTGTACGACTCGTCGGGCGACTTCTTCGGCATCTGGCTCTCGTGGTCGCTGACCAGCATCGCGTACTTCCTCGGCGGCGTCGCCCTCGCGGTCGGCTACTACCGCTGGGGAGGGATCGGGGGGACCGTCGGCCTGATCCTCGTGGTCACCTTGGTCGTCGGGGCCGAGATCGCACTCGGTGGCGGCGTCTACTCCGCAGGCGTCGACGCGGTGCTGGGAGACAACATGTTCCCGGCCGTCGTCCTGGTACTGATCTCGCTCGCGGCGATCGCCGCTGTCGTCGCGATCCTGCACCGCCTCCTCCGCGACATCCCGCTCCGTCCGTCGGCCACCGTCACCCGCTGACGCCGCCGCAACGTCATACGTCCTGCGGGCTACGGCCCGCAGGACGTATGACGTCCGGGCTCAGCCGAGGACGTCGGCGAGGTCGTACGAGGCAACTTCCTCGAGCTGCTCGTACGTGCATGACTCGGGGTCGCGGTCCGGGCGCCACCGCTTGAAGCGGGCGGTGTGCCGGAACCGCGTGCCCTCCATGTGCTCGTACGCGACCTCGGCGACCAGCACCGGCTCGATCGGCACGAAGGAGAGGTCCTTGCCGGCGCTCCAGCGGCTCTGTGCCCCGGGCAGGCGATCGCCCTCCGCGTGGGCCTCGGCCTCTGCCCATCGGCCCCACGGGTGGTCGGCGAACGGCACCTTGAGCCGGTCGAGCTCCGCCGCCAGCTCCGCGCGCCGCGCCTCGGTGAACGCGGCGCACACGCCGACGTGCTGGAGGACGCCCTCGTCGTTGAACAGCCCCAGCAGCATCGACCCGAGGAGGGGTCGCTCAGGCGTCGACGTCTTGTGGAACCGGTAGCCCGCCACCACGACGTCGGCGGTGCGCTCATGCTTGATCTTGAGCATCGTGCGGGAGTTCTGCTCGTACGGGGAGCGCAACGGCTTGGCGACGACACCGTCGAGGCCGGCGCCTTCGAAGTGCCCGAACCACTCCTCGGCGACCACGGGGTCGAGCGTCGTACGGGTCGTGTGCACCGGCGCGCCCGCGTCCTGGAGCGCCTCGACGAGGCGGGCGCGCCGCAGCTCGAACGGCTCCCCCGTCAGGTCGTCGTCGCCGAGCGCCAGCAGGTCGAACGCGACGTACGAGGCCGGAGTCTGCTCGGCGAGCAGCCCGATCCGCGACGCGGCCGGGTGGATGCGCTCCTGGAGGACCTCGAACTCGAGCCGTCCATCGATCGCCACGATGATCTCGCCGTCGAGGACGCAGCGCTCGGGGAGGTGCTCGAGGAACGCGGTGACCAGCTCCGGGAAGTAGCGGGTGAGGTCACGCGTGTTGCGGCTCGTCATCTCGACGGTGTCGCCGTCGCGGAAGACGATGCAGCGGAACCCGTCCCACTTGGGCTCGTACGACAGACCGCCGTCGACCTTGGCGGGGTCCGGCACACCTTTGACCGACTTCGCCAGCATCGGGCGTACCGGAGGCATCACTGGGAGATCCACGATGACCACCCTAGAAGGAGTTCGCCCTCAGCAGTGGTGAAAAAGCCGCCGAGCTCAGGTCGTCTCACGCCGCACGACCTGCGAGGGCGGGTGGGTCCATGCACCGACGGGCATCCCCAGCGCGAGTCTGGCGGCGCGCCGGCCGTAGCCCTCGGCGTCGATGCGAACCGTGGTCAGGCCGGGCGTCCACAGGCTGCTGAACGGGCTCTCGTCGAAGCCGATCACGGCGAGATCTTGCGGCGACCGCAGCCCGAGGATGGCCGAGGCGGCGAGGACTCGGATTGCGGTCATGTCGTCGTACGCTGCCACTGCCGTGACCTCCGGATGCTGCTCGCGGAGTCGCGTCAGACCAGCCGCGGCCTCCTGGCGGTCGTCGGGGACGGAGAGCTCGACGGGCGCTGGCAGGCCCGCGGCCTGGAGTCGCGTGCGGATGTGGTGCAACCGGATCTCCAAGAGCCGTCCGGTGCCGTGCGCGGGGTAGGCGATGGCCAGGTGCCGATGGCCGAGGTCGACGAGGTGGTCCACCTGGACCGACGCATGTCGAGCGAGGCCATCCACCCACCCCTCACCTTCGAGATCGGCGTCGGCGAAGTCCATCACCGCGTAGTCGAGCACCGCTCGAGGTGCCAAAGCGGTGAGCAGATCCTCGTCGCGCGGTCCGTGGAGCACGACGAGGCGGTGGTCGAACTCACGCAGCTCGGACTCCAGGCCGCTGATCATGCTCGCCGTGCTGCCTCCGTGCAGGTCGCCGGCGATGAAGACGACCAGCCGTGACACCCCTTCACGCAGGGCTCGTGCGATGCGGTGCGGCGTGTAGCCGAGGGCGGCGGCTGCCGCGCGGACGCGTTCGCGCGTTTCGGGTCGCAACGACTGCGTGGGCGTCTCGTTCAGCACGAAGCTCACCGTGGCCGGCGACACGCCGGCAGCCTTCGCCACGTCGCGGATCGTGACAGCCACTCTCGACTCCTTGGACTAAAACGTTTTAGTACCTACGCTCAAGATATCCGCACACCCGTACGGAGATGCAGCTTCCCCACCGAGAAAGGGCCGTTGCCATGAAGGCGTGGCAGTACCCCGGCAATCATCAGCCGATCCAGATGAACGACGTTCCCGAGCCCACGCCCGGCCCGACCCAGGTCATCATCGACGTCAAGGCTGCGGGACTGTGCCACTCCGACCTCATGTACATGGAGACCGGCGACCGCGTCATGCCACACCTCCCCATGACGCAGGGACACGAGAATGCGGGGATCATCAGCGCGCTGGGCGTCGAGGTCGAGGGATTCGCGGTCGGGGACGTCGTGGGTGTGAACTCCTCCGGCGTCCAACCGCCGCTCGGCATGTTCACGCCCGGCGGGTTCGCCGACAAGCTCGCCGCTGACTTCCGGGACCTCGCTCGCGTTCCCGACGGGCTCTCGCTCTCCCTGGCGGCACTGGCCACCGACGCAGGCATGACCAGCTATCACGCGATCATCAAGGAGGGTGGCGCAACGGCCGGGATGAAGGTCGGGGTGATCGGCTTCGGCGGTCTCGGCCAGATCGGCGCACGGGCTGCGGTCCTCGCCGGTGCCGAGGTCCACGTCGCGGAGATGAAGGAGGACGTCTGGGCCATCGCCCGCGAGGCAGGTGTCACCAGCTGCGTCAAGGACGCCTCCGAGTGGGCCAGCGCGAGCCAAGGCTGGGGCAAGGGACCCGACTTCGACCTCATCGTCGACTACGCCGGCTTCGACACGACCCAGAAGGCCCTGAACGCCGTCAAGCGGGGCGGCACCGTCGTCCAGGTCGGACTCGGCCAGCCCACCTTCACCGTCGTCACACCGACGATCCTCGGCAAGCGGCTGATCGGCTCGCTGGGCGGCACGGTGGCGGACATCGAGGAGGTCTTCGACCTGATGAACAGGGGCGAGATCACCCCGGTCTACGAGGAGATCGCCTTCGACGAGATCGGCAAGGGTCTCGAGCGGCTCAAGGCCAACCAGGTCACTGGGCGCTTGGTCGCCCGCTTCGGCGACTGACGACGGCACGCCCACGCAAGGGCCTCCGGTCGATTCGACATCGGCCGGAGGCCCTTTGCCTCTCCCTGCGTCAGGCCCGCGGGCTGACCTCGAGCGGTTCCTCGACCTCGTCCTGTGGGCGGGCGCGGTCGGCGCGACCGGGCCACCAGGCGGCGTGCCCGAGGAGCGCGGTCAGCGATGGCGTGAAGAACATCGACATCACGAACGCCGCCACGAGGATGCCGAACGAGATCGCGAAGCCCATCGAGACCAGCAACGGGTTGCCACCGAGCATCAGGGCCGCGAACGAGCCGGCGAGGATCAGGCCGGCCGCAGCGATTGTCGGGCCCGCATGGCGTACGGCCCAGGCGGCGGCCGCGTGCGGGTCCTTGCCGTGCCGTGCCTCCTCGCGGAGCCGCGCGATCATCAAGATGTTGTAGTCGGTGCCCAGTGCCGTGACGAACAGATAGATGTAGATCGGCAGCATGAAGATGAGGCCGTCCTGGCCCTGCGCCACCTGGAACACCAGCACCGTCGCGCCGAGCGTCGCGGCGAATCCGAGACCCACCGACGCCATCAGGTAGAGCGGGGCGACGAGGCTGCGCAGGAGAAGCGCGAGGATGACCATGATCATCAGCGCCGCGACCGGGAACACGACGGAGTAGTCGCGGACCATCGCGTCCTGGAGGTCGACGAAGATCGACGTCGTCCCACCGACCAGGGCCTCGGAACCGTCCGGTGCCGCGTCGTGCGCCGCGGTGCGGATCGGCCCTTCGACGTGCTCCATGGCCACGTCGGACATCGGGTCGTCGTCGAGGGTCACGACGAAGATCGCGGCCGTGCCGTCGCTGTTGGGGATCGGCTCGGCGACCTGCGCGACACCCTCGGCCGCGTTCAGCGCCTCGCCGTACGACGCGAGGTCGGCCTGCTCCAGCGGCGCATCGTCCGTGCTCTGCAGGACGACGGTCTGCGGCGCGGTCGCGCCGGCCGGGTAGCCCTCGAGCATGCGCTCGCTCGCGACCATCGACTCGGCATCGTCCGGCAGGCTCATCTGCGAGAAGTCGAACGATGGCTTGAAGCCGAACGCGAAGACCGCGAGCGACGCCAGCAGCAGGCCGGAGGCGAGCGCGAAGCGGCCCGGGTGGCGACCGAGCGCGCCGCCCATCGCGCCGAAGCGGGCCGAGCGAGGCTCCTTCTTCCACGCCTTCGAGGGCCAGAACACCTTCGTGCCGAGCAGCGACACCACCGCAGGGACGAGCGTGAGCGCAGCGACGACCGTCACCGCGACCGCAATGGCGAGGGCGGGCCCGATCGCGCGGAAGATGCTGAGCGTGGAGAGCACCAGCGCGAGGAACGCCACGATGACGGCGCCGCCGGCCGAGGCGATGGCCTCACCCGCGCGCTCGATCGCGTGGATCATCGCCTCTTTCGGCCCCTCACCCTCTCGGAGCCGCTCGCGGTAGCGGAACATCACGAAGAGGATGTAGTCGGTGCCGATGCCGAACAGCACCACGATGAGGATGACGGTGATCGACGAGTCGGTCTGGAGGCCGAACAGCTCGTTGGCGTAGGCGATCAACCCCGTCGCGACCTGGGAGACGATCGTGATCACCACGATCGGGAGCAGAGCGATGATCGGACTCCGGAAGATCACCAGCAGCAGCACGACGATGAGGCCGATCGTCGCGACACCGACCGCGGCCTCGGCGCCGCTCGCCGCCTCGGTCGCATCGAGGTTCTGCGCGATCGACCCGGTGACACCGACGCGGAGGTCGGTGCCCTCTGCCGCGTCCGCGACCTGCTCCCGCAGCTCTTCGGCGCTGTCGTTGAGCGCGACGTCGAAGGGGTCGGTGCCCTCGGCCAGTCCGACGCTGATGGTCTGGACGAGGCCGTTCTCCGACGGCGGGTTGGCACGGACGTCGTCGAGGAGGTCGATGTCGGCGGTGCTCAGGTCCTGCGCCATCTCCTCGACCGCCGCGACGTCCTGCTCGCTCAGCGGTGCGCCGTCCGCGCGGTCGACGACCACGATCGCCGCCGGCTCGGTGTCGGCGAGCTCGGGGAACGCCTCCTGCTGGGCTTCGAGCGCCTTGATCGACTCGTAGTGGCTAGGGAGGAAGTCTGCCTCGTCCGAGGTCGACTCCAGCTTGGGCGCCGTCGCGACCACGACGACGGCAAGCAGGATCCACGCGAGGATGACCTGCCAGGGATGACGGACGATATAGCGGCCAAGGCTGCCGAACAAGGGAACCCCCCATGCATAGGGCCACCCCGCTGGTGGCCCCCGAAGACCCTATCCAAGCACCGGCTCTCTAGACTGTTCCAGTGGATTTCCTCGCCGTAGAGGTCGCCGGCCTCGTCATGCGTTACGGCGACGCGACGGCGGTCGACGGCCTCAGCCTCACCGTCGAGCCGGGCACCGTGACAGCCGTCCTCGGGCCCAATGGCGCGGGCAAGACGACCACGATCGAGACCTGTGAGGGCTACCGGAGCCCGCAGGAGGGCAAGGTCCGCGTCCTCGGGCTCGATCCCGTACGCGATGCCGCCCGTCTGCGCCCCCGTGTCGGGGTGATGCTGCAGAGCGGCGGCTCGTGGTCGGCTTCGTACCCGCACGAGATGCTCCGCTACGTCTCCCGCCTGTACGCGCACCCGCTCGACGTCGACGCGCTGATCGACCGGCTGGGGCTCGGCGGCGTCGGCCGTACCCCATACCGGCGGCTCTCCGGCGGCCAGCAGCAGCGCCTCGCGCTCGCGACCGCGCTGGTCGGGCGCCCCGAGCTCGTCTTCCTCGACGAGCCGACCGCCGGCCTCGATCCGCAGGCGCGACGTTCGACATGGGAGCTCGTGGACGAGCTGCGCGCGAGCGGAGTCACCGTCGTCCTGACCACCCACTTCATGGACGAGGCGGAGCGTCTGGCCGACTGGGTGCACGTGCTCGACCACGGCCGCCTCATCGCCTCCGGCACCCCGAAGAGCCTCACCAGCGAAGGCGCCGAGAACTCCCTGCGTCTGTCCGGCCCGACCGGCATCGACGTCTCCGGGCTCCTCGCGGTGCTCCCGGCGGGGTCGCAGGTCGTCGAGCAGACCCCCGGCGCCTACCTCGTCTCCGGCACGATCGACCCGCAGCTGCTCCAGACGGTCACCACGTGGTGCGCCGGGCAGGGCATCCTGCTCGACGGCATCGCCGTACGCCGCCGCACCCTCGAGGACGTCTTCCTCGACCTGACCGGACGGGAGCTGCGCTCGTGAGCCTCGACTTCGCGCCACGGCCCGGCGCCGCGCCGCTCGGCCGCATGGTGGCCGCGCAGACGCTGATGGAGACCCGGCTGCTGATGCGCAACGGCGAGCAGCTCCTCCTCGCGCTGGTGATCCCGCTGCTGCTGCTCGTGGCCGGCACGGAGGCCACCCGCATCGTCGACCTCGGCCCGGGTCGCCCGATCGACATCATCACGCCCGGCGTCCTCGCCCTCGCGATCTTGTCGTCGTCGTTCACGTCGCTGGCGATCGCGACCGGCTTCGAGCGCCGGTACGGGGTGATCAAACGGCTCGGGACGACGCCGCTCCCCCGGTGGGGCCTGCTCGTCGGCAAGATCGGATCGGTCCTGCTGGTCCAGGCGGTGCAGCTCGTCGTGCTCTGCCTGGTCGCGCTGTGGCTCGGCTGGCAGCCTCATGGCGGCGCGGTCTCGTACGTGTCGATGCTCGTCCTGTCGCTGTTGGGCACCGCAGCCTTCGCCGCGCTGGCCCTGCTGCTCGCGGGCGCCCTGCGTGCGGAGGCGACACTGGCGGTGGCAAACCTCGTGTACGTGCTGCTGCTGGTGGGTGGGGCCGTGCTCGTCCCGCTCGACCGCTACCCTGAGGCGGCTCAGGCGTTCTTGGAGCTGCTGCCGTCAGGGGCGCTGTCCGAGGGGCTGCGCACCGTGTTCGAGGGCGGCGCACTGCCGACCTCGAGCGTGGTGGTGCTTGTCGTGTGGGCCGCCGTCGCGTCGATCGCGACTGCGCGAACGTTCAAATGGGAGTAGTAGGCATGCTGAGCAGGTTCCGTACGGCGACGACTGGCTTCGTCCGTGGATGGGCGTGGGCGTCGCTCGTCGCCAACATCCTGATCATCGTCACCGGAGCGGCGGTGCGACTGACCGACTCGGGTCTGGGGTGTCCGACCTGGCCACGGTGCAGCGACGCGTCGTACGTCCCCCACGGCGAGCTCGGCATGCACGGGGTGATCGAGTTCGGCAACCGGCTCCTGACCTTCGTCCTGGTCGCGATCGCGGTCGCGACGTGGTTCGCGGTGCGCGCATGGCGCCCTCGCCGGCCGCGTGCGGTGGTCGTGGCGACCTTGATGGCTCTCGGCATTCCCGCACAGGCTGTGATCGGCGGCATCACCGTCCTCGTCGACCTCAACTCCTGGGCGGTCGCAGTCCATCTCGCGGTCTCGATCGGCCTCGTCAGTCTGTCCACGGTGCTCCTGCGCCAGACATACCACCCGGCGGCCTGGTATCCGCCGACGGTGCCTGCGCCCCTCCAGCTCCTCGGGTGGGTGACGTACGGCGCGATGTGGGCGACCGTGATGATCGGCACGGTCGTCACGGGTGCCGGCCCGCACGCCGGCGACCCGGACACACCACGCAACGGGTTCGACCCGGCAGCGGTGACCCAGCTCCACACGGACGCAGTGTTCCTGCTGCTCGGACTCTCGGTCGGGCTCCTGCTGGCCTACAAGGCCGTCGGTGCGAAGGTCGCCATCCGCGCCGCGATCGTGCTCCTCGTCGTCGAGCTCGGACAGGGCGTGATCGGGTTCTTCCAGTACTTCACGGATCTGCCCGTCGTCCTCGTCGGCCTCCACATGCTCGGCGCCGGGATGCTCGCCGCCGCCGCGACCTGGGCCGCCCTCGAGTCCCGCACCCCGGCCACCGCGCCTGCCCCCACGTACCCGGCCCCATCCCCGACCCCGTCTGACGCATCTTGAGGGACGCTCAGGCGGCTGCCTGCCAACCGGCGTCTCGCAAGAGCCGCCCGAGTGGTTGGCGACGAAATCGGGCTCACGCCAGATCGCGTACGAGCTGAACGTGAGGAGCCGCGGGCCCGCGATCACGATCTCGTTCGGGCGTCGGGTGGCGCTCTGCCGCGTCGGGCTCGGGACCCGTTGCAGAACCTGATCTGGCCGAAGTCGCGCTCCGGAAGCGACTGGATCCCTCCGGAGGCATCCACGATCGACTCCACGATGAGCGCACGGTGGCGACACGGACCGCGTCTGCTGGCAGCATCACGCACGCTGCGCGGTGGCCTCGTCCGTGCGGGCTCGCGCGGCGGAGGGACGTCACGCTCGTCGAGCATGGTGCTCCAGTGCGGGACCACGCCCTCGATCGCGGGTCGGTCGGCGCCCTCCGGCAACACGACGAAGGTCGTCGGCGAGACGAAACCCGTCAGGCCCGCGCGTGCGAGCGCCGTGAGCCCACCGAGAACGGACCCCGGAGCGCACGCGAGTCCGTTGTGCGTCACGACGACGCCGCGTGCCAGACGGAAGACGAGGGATTGCACCCACGTCGTGGGCCGAATCCCTCAAGATCCGTCGGGCGTCAGCGGACCCGCAGCAGGCGCCCGGGGGTCAGCGCAGGAAGGGATCCGCCGCCGCCGCGACGAAGAGCAGCGCGAGGTAGGCGTTGGACCAGTGGAACAGTCGCATCGGCTTGAGCACGCTCAGCTCGTTCGACCGGTGCGCCCGGGCCAGGAACAGGTGCGCCTCGACGAGGAACGCCACACCGAGCACCGCCGCGACCACCGGGTAGAACCAGCCGGTCGAGGCCACGGGCCACAGCAGCAGCGACACCGCGACCATCGCGTACGAGTAGGCGAGCATCTTGCGCCCGACCACCGTCGCCGGGGCGATCACCGGAAGCATCGGCACGTCGGCCTGCGCGTAGTCCTCGCGGTAGCGGGTCGCCAGCGCCCACGTGTGCGGCGGCGTCCAGAAGAACACGACGGCGTACATGATGAACGGCGGCCAGGCCAGCTCGTTGGTGATGGCCGTCCAGCCGATCAGGGCCGGGAAGCAGCCGGCGAGCCCGCCCCACACGACGTTCTGGGCGGTACGACGCTTGAGCAGCATCGTGTAGCCGACGACGTAGAAGACGTTCGCCGCCAGCGCGAGCCCGGACGACAGCCAGTTGACGAGGAACCCGAGCCACAGCGTCGAGACGACGGCGAGCACGAGGCCGAAGACGAGCGCGTTGCGTGTCGTGACCGCGTGCCGCGGGAGCGGACGGCGGCGCGTACGGCGCATCTGCTGGTCGATGTCGGCGTCGAAGACGCAGTTGAGGACGTTCGCCGATCCGGCGGAGAGCGCCCCGCCGACGAAGGTGGCGACCACGATCCAGAGGCCGGGGACCCCTTCGGCGGCGAGGAACATCATCGGCACGGTCGTCAGGAGCAGCAGCTCGATGATCCGCGGCTTCGTCAGGCCCACGTAGGCGCTGACGACGTCGGAGACACGGGGACGACCGCTCGACGGGTCCGAGGGGAGCTGGTGCCCAGCACTCAGCTCCGGGTCGATTGCGGTCACGCCGCGAGTCTAGTCAACCGTTTCCCCGATGCACCCCCGGGTGCATCGGGGAGCAACCCGACGTGACGGCCGCCACGCCCGCGCAAGCCCTCTGTCCACCGGCAGGGAGCCGATCCCCACGCCATCACCGGCGCGAGTAGGCTCGACACGAGACCTGAACGTGATCCGGCGTTCGAGCATGCGCCGCGCCGGCAACCCGCGCAACCGTACGAGGAGCATCCCGACGTGAGCACCCAGCTGGAGTGGACCGACCTCGATCGCAAGGCGGTCGACACCGTCCGCGTCCTGGCGATGGACGCCGTCCAGAAGGTCGGTAACGGCCACCCCGGCACCGCCATGAGCCTCGCCCCTGCGGCGTACCTCCTCTACAACAAGGTGATGAAGCACAACCCCGCCGACCCGCACTGGATCGCGCGCGACCGCTTCGTCCTGTCGTGCGGCCACTCGAGCCTCACCCAGTACATCCAGCTCTACCTCACCGGCTTCGGCCTGGAGCTCGCCGACATCGAGGCCCTGCGCACCTGGGGCAGCAAGACCCCCGGGCACCCCGAGTTCCGCCACACCGCCGGCGTCGAGGTGACCACCGGCCCGCTCGGCCAGGGCGTCGGCAACGCCGTCGGCATGGCGATGGCCGCACGCCGACGCCACGGCCTCCTCGAGCCCGACGTGCCGATCGGCGAGGGGCTGTTCGACCACCACGTGTATGCGATCGCCTCCGACGGCGACATGCAGGAGGGCGTGACGTCCGAGGCCAGCTCGATCGCCGGCACCCAGCAGCTCGGCAATCTCACGGTGATCTGGGACGACAACCACATCTCCATCGAGGACAACACATCCGTCGCGTTCAACGAGGACGTGCTGCGCCGCTACGAGGGCTACGGCTGGCACGTCCAGCTCGTCGACTGGACCCACGGCGGCGAGAACTACGAGGAGGACGTCCAGGGCCTGTACGACGCGCTCGAGGCCGCGAAGCAGGCCCAGGACAAGCCGAGCCTCATCGCGCTGCGGACGATCATCGCCTGGCCCGCGCCCGACAAGCAGAACACCGGCGCCTCCCACGGTTCCGCTCTCGGCGTCGACGAGGTCGCAGCGACCAAGAAGGTCCTCGGCTTCGACCCTGACAAGACCTTCGACGTCGCGCCGGAGGTCATCGC
This sequence comes from Mumia zhuanghuii, assembly GCF_042681565.1. Taxonomy (NCBI): domain Bacteria; kingdom Bacillati; phylum Actinomycetota; class Actinomycetes; order Propionibacteriales; family Nocardioidaceae; genus Mumia; species Mumia zhuanghuii. Next base: position 2,145,421 of record NZ_JBHUFT010000008.1, on the reverse strand, counting down.
GCACACCCGCGAGACCCGCACGCGCGGCGAGAAGCTGCAGGCCGAGTGGGACGAGCGGTACGACGCCTGGCGCGCCACGCACGCCGAAGGCGCCGCCCTGATCGATCGCCTCCAGGCCCGTGGCCTGCCCGACGGCTGGGACGACGGGCTCCCGACGTACGAGCCCGACGAGAAGGGCGTCGCGACCCGTGTCGCCTCGGGCGCGTTCCTCACCGCCGCCGCACCGAAGCTCCCCGAGCTGTGGGGCGGCTCGGCCGACCTCGCCGGCTCCAACAACACCACACCCAAGGGCGAGCCGTCGTTCCTGCCGCCCGAGCACGCGTCGAAGATGTTCTCCGGCGACTGGTACGGCCGGGTGCTCCACTTCGGCATCCGCGAGCACGGCATGGGCGCGATCCTCAACGGCATCGCGCTGCACTCCCCCACGCGCCCGTACGGCGGCACCTTCCTCGTTTTCTCCGACTACATGCGCCCGTCGGTCCGCCTGGCGGCGCTCATGCAGATCCCGGTCACCTACGTCTGGACGCACGACTCCATCGGGCTCGGCGAGGACGGCCCGACCCACCAGCCGGTCGAGCACCTCGCCGCGCTGCGCGCGATCCCGGGCCTCGACGTGATCCGCCCGGCCGACGCGAACGAGACGATCGCCGTCTGGAAGAAGGTCCTCGAGTCTGCGACCCACCCGGCGGCGCTCGCCCTGAGCCGCCAGAACCTGCCGGTCTTCCCGCGTGGCACCGACGGCTACGCCCCGGCTGAGGACGCCGCCAAGGGCGGCTACGTCCTCCTCGACACCGCCGGCGATCCCGACGTCGTGCTGATCGGCACCGGCTCCGAGGTCCAGCTGGCGGTCGCCGCCCGCGAGCAGCTCGCCGCCGAGGGCATCCAGGCGCGTGTCGTCTCGATGCCGTGCCGCGAGTGGTTCGACGGCCAGACCGAGGCCTACCGTGACTCGGTGGTCCCGCCGCACGTGCGGGCACGTGTCAGCGTCGAGGCCGGCATCGCCCAGGGCTGGCGCGACGTGGTCGGCGATGCCGGCCGCACCGTCAGCCTCGAGCACTACGGCGCCTCGGCGGCGTACCAGACGTTGTACGACCAGTTCGGCATCACCGCCGACGCGGTCGTGAGCGCGGCCAAGGAGAGCATCGCGGCTGCGGGGCACACTGGAGGTGTCGGCGTCTTCGCGAAGCCGGTCGACACCGTCCTCCCGCAGACCGACCACTGAGCGACGCCGCGCGACGGCGTCCACCCAAGACGGAGGAGACAGCGATGACCGACCGACTGCAGGCACTCAGCGAGGCGGGTGTGTCCATCTGGCTCGACGACCTCTCGCGTGAGCTCACCGAGACCGGCGCGCTCGCGTCCCTGGTGGTGGACGACCACGTCGTGGGCGTCACCAGCAACCCGACGATCTTCGCCTCGGCGATGAAGGAGGGCGAACGCTACGAGGGGCAGCTCGACGAGCTGCTCGCGTCCTCCGACCAGACGACGGTCGCCGACGCGATCTTCGAGGTGACCACCACCGACGTCCGTGAGGCGGCCCGCATCCTGCGCGGTGTCTGGGGCGAGACCCTCGGCACGGACGGACGGGTGTCCCTCGAGGTCGACCCCACGCTCGCGTACGACACGGACGAGACGATCGCCGCCGCCAAGAAGCTCTGGGACAAGGTCGGCGAGCCGAACGTCTTCATCAAGATTCCCGCGACCCGCGAGGGTCTGCCGGCGATCGCAGCGACCATTGCCGAGGGGATCAGCGTCAACGTCACTCTGCTGTTCTCGATCGAGCGCTACCGCGCGGTGATGGACGCCTACGCGTACGGTCTCGAGCAGGCCGCGGCCAACGGCGTCGACCTGTCAACGATCCAGTCGGTCGCGTCGGTGTTCGTCAGCCGCATCGACAGCGAGGTCGACAAGCGCCTCGACGCGATCGGCACATCCGAGGCCGTCGCGCTCATGGGCAAGGCCGGCATCGCCAACTCGCGCCTCGCCTATGCCGCGTACGAGGAGTTCTTCAGCTCCGAGCGCTGGGCGGCGCTCGAGGCCAAGGGCGCCAACCGCCAGCGTCCGCTGTGGGCGTCGACCGGCGTGAAGAACCCGGAGTACCCCGACACGATGTACGTGACGGAGCTCGTCGCGCCCGGCGTCGTCAACACGATGCCCAACGCGACTCTCGCTGCGTTCAAGGACCACGGCGAGGTCCACGGCGACACCCTCACGGGCACCGCCGACGAGGCGCAGGAGGTGCTCAGGTCACTTGCCGAGATCGGCGTCGACTACGACGATGTGATGGCGACCCTCGAGTCCGAGGGTGTCGAGAAGTTCGAGTCCTCGTGGGCGGATCTCGTCCGCACCATGCAGGACCAGCTCACGGCCGCGCGCACCCGCCGCGGCTGAGGCCACGCACAAGGGGGATCCGTGGAGGACGAGAGCGCGCCGGCAGGTTTCGAGTTGGGACTTGCCTATCCCGACGAGCACGAGCTCACAGAAGCGATCGAGCGGCTCGTCGCCGACCAGGTCGCCAGCCGCATCGCTGCGCACGACGCGACGCTGTGGGGCCCCGAAGCCGAGGAGGAGGCGGGCAAGCGACTCGGATGGGTCGACCTGCACGTCACCTCGGTCCCGCTCGTCAGCCAGGTCACCGCGCTGCGCGACGACCTGCGCGGGCGCGGTCTCGACCGCATCGTGCTGTGCGGCATGGGCGGGTCGTCGCTGGCGCCGGAGGTGATCTGCGCGACAGCGGGGGTCCCGCTGACGGTGCTCGACTCCTCTGACCCGGACATGGTCCGCGAGGCGATCGATGTCGATCTCGCTCGCACCGTCGTGGTGGTCTCGAGCAAGTCCGGCGGCACCGTCGAGACCGACAGCCAGCGCCGCGCGTACGAGCACGCCTTCGAGATCGCGGGCATCGACCCCGCCGAGCGCATCGTCGTCGTCACCGATCCGGGTTCGCCGTTGGACCAGGAGGCGACGGACAAGGGCTACCGCGTCTTTCACGCCGACCCGCAGGTGGGCGGCCGCTACTCGGCACTGACCGCGTTCGGGCTCGTCCCCAGCGGCCTCGCAGGCGCCGACATCGGTGCGTTGCTGGAGCAGGCCGACGAGATCGCCGAGGACGTCGCTGCCGACGACGAGACCAACCCGGCTCTGGTGCTGGCCGCGCTGCTCGGTGTCGCGAACGCGCACGGTGTCGACAAGCTCGTGCTCGCCGATGCGGGGTCACGCAACGTCGGGTTCGGCGACTGGGCCGAGCAGCTCGTCGCGGAGTCCACCGGCAAGCAGGGCAAGGGCGTGCTGCCCGTCGTCGTCGCGAGCCCCGGCGCACCGAACGCGACGCCGAACACCGCGGACGAGGTCGTTGGCGTGATCGGTCCGATGCGCGACGACGACCCCGAGGCCGCCTCCGGCTACGGCTTCGCGGTCGATGCGCCGCTCGGTGCGCTGTTCCTGCTCTGGGAGTACGCGACCGCGATCGTCGGTCGGATGATCGGCATCGACCCGTTCGACCAGCCCGACGTCGAGAGCGCCAAGCAGGCGGCTCGCGAGATGCTCGACGGCGGGTCGTCCGCGCCGGTCGCGGCCTTCACCGACGGCGGGGTCACGGTATACGACACCAGCGGCTGGCTGCCGGAGGACGTGACGACCGTCCGTGAGGCCATCGCTGCCCTGCTCGACGAGCTGGACCCCGAGCGCGGCTACCTCGCCGTGCAGGCCTACCTCGACCGGTACGGCGACCCCGGCCTCGCCGCGGTGCGCGACGTGCTCGCCACGCGTACGGGCCGGCCGACGACGTTCGGATGGGGGCCCCGCTTCCTCCACTCCACCGGCCAGTACCACAAGGGTGGCCCCGCGACCGGTGTCTACCTCCAGGTCACGACCGAGCCTGACCAGGACCTGGCCGTCCCCGGCCGGCCGTTCACGTTCGGCGAATTCCTGCGCGCGCAGGCTGTCGGAGACGCGACGGTGCTCAGCAAGCGCGGGCGCCCGGTGCTCCGTCTGCACCTCGACGGGTCCGAGGCCGCACGCACCACGCTGCGGGAGGCGCTCGGGTGAGCCGGGCTTCGCAGGGCGGGCCGATCCCGTATGTCAACCCGCTGCGTCAGCCGGAGGACCGGCGACTCCCCCGCATCGCCGGGCCGAGCTGTCTGGTGATCTTCGGCGTCACCGGTGACCTGTCGCGCAAGAAGCTGATGCCTGCGGTGTACGACCTCGCGAACCGTGGTCTGCTTCCGCCCGGCTTCTCGCTCGTCGGCTTCGCCCGGCGCGAGTGGGAGGACCAGGACTTCGCCCACGTCGTCTACGAGTCGGTCAAGAGGTACGCCCGTACGGAGTTTCACGAGGAGGTCTGGAAGCAGCTCGCCGAGGGCTTCAGGTTCGTCCCTGGTGCGTTCGACGACGATGAGGCGTTCGAGCACCTCGCCAAGACGGTGACCGAGCTCGACCTCGAACGCGGCACGGGCGGCAACTACGCGTTCTATCTGTCGATCCCGCCCGGCTATTTCTCCACGGTGGTCGGCCAGATCAAGAAGCACGGGCTCGCCACGCCGCGTAGTGACTCGTGGCGCCGGGTCGTCATCGAGAAGCCGTTCGGCCACGACCTCGAGAGCGCGATTGAGCTCGACGACGTCGTGTCAGAGGTGTTCCCGCCGGAGTCGGTCTTTCGGATCGACCACTACCTCGGCAAGGAGACCGTCCAGAACATCCTCGCCTTCCGCTTCGCCAACGAGCTCTTCGAGCCGGTCTGGAACTCCCACTACGTCGACCACGTGCAGATCACGATGGCCGAGGACGTCGGCATCGGCGGTCGTGCGGGCTACTACGACGGCATCGGCGCCGCACGGGACGTCATCCAGAACCACCTCCTCCAGCTCATGGCGCTGGTCGCGATGGAGCCGCCGGTCTCCTTCAGCGCCAGGAGCCTGCGCCTGGAGAAGCAGAAGGTCCTCGCGCAGGCGCGGACACCGGAACGGATGGACCTGCACACCGCGCGCGGCCAGTACACCGCCGGCTGGGCCGGAGGCATCAAGGTCAAGGGCTACCTCGACGAGGAAGACATCCCGCCGACCTCAGCCACGGAGACGTACGCGGCGATCCGACTCGACATCGAGACACGGCGCTGGGCGGGTGTGCCGTTCTACCTGCGCACCGGCAAGCGGCTCGCTCGGCGCGTGACCGAGATCGCCGTCGTGTTCAAGCGGGCCCCGCACCAGCCGTTCGCGAAGTACGACACCACCGAGCTCACCCAGAACGCGATCGTCATGCGGATCCAGCCCGACGAGGGCGTCACCGTACGGTTCGGCTCCAAGGTGCCCGGCACCGCGATGGAGCTGCGCGACGTCAACATGGACTTCGCGTACGGCGGCACGTTCGTCGAGTCGAGTCCCGAGGCGTACGAGCGCCTGATCCTCGACGTGCTGCTCGGTGACCCGCCGCTGTTCCCCCAGCAGGAGGAGGTCGAGCTGTCGTGGAAGATCCTCGATCCGATCATCGACTACTGGGCCGAGCAGTCGAAGCGGGGCATCAGCATGCCGGAGCCGTACGTCTCCGGAGGCTGGGGGCCGAAGTCCGCGGACGAGATGCTGGCGAGGGACGGACGGGCGTGGCGGCGGCCGTGAGCAGGTCACCGCGAGCACGTGAGACGAGTGCTGACGAGCGAGGAGTGCGATGAAGGTCGACCTGAACGACACCAGCTCCAGTGCGGTCGCTGCTGCCCTCGTCCGTGCGCGGATCGCCGCAGGCAGCCCGGCGATGGGCATGGTCCTCACCTTGATCGTGGTCACCGACGAGGCTCGCTACTACGACGCGATGCGCGCCTCCAGGGTCATCTCCCGCGAGCACCCGGCCCGAGTCCTCGGCGTGATCCTGCGTTCCAGGCGCGGGCCGTCGAGCCTCGACGCGCAGGTGCGGATCGGCAACGACAGCGCCGGCGAGTCGGTGATCTTGCGGATGAGCGGCGAGCTCACCCAGCACGCCGAGTCCGTCGTCCTCCCGCTGCTGCTCCCCGACTCCCCCGTGGTCGCGTGGTGGCCCGGCTCCGCCCCGAAGGTTCCCGCGCTGGACCCGCTCGGCTCGCTGGCCGCCCGCAGGATCACCGATGCCGCTGCCGCGCGGACGCGCCACGCCGCTCTTCTCCGGGTCGCGCGCTCGTACCACCCCGGCGACACCGACCTCGCCTGGACACGTCTCACGCCGTGGCGCGCCCTTCTCGCCGCCGCGCTCGACCAGGTCGAGCTGATCGTCAGCGGCGCGACCGTCGTCGCCGAGCGCGGCAACCCGAGCGCCGACCTGCTCGTCGCGTGGATCGAGGCGCGCCTGAAGGTGCCGGTTCACCACGCCGTCTCTCGCGGGCCCGGCCTCACCGAGGTCCGGCTGCACTCGACGATCGGGGATGTCGCGGTGATCCGCCACGACGGACGCAACGGTCGGTTCCTCGTCCCGGGCGAGGCTGAGCGCTCGGTCGCCCTCAAGCGCCGTACGACCGCCGAGCTCCTCGCTGAGGACCTCCGGCGGCTCGACGAGGACGACGTGTACGCCGAGACGGTCCAGCGTCTCCTGCGCCGCGAGGACCGCAGTTCGTCCGGCCGGTCCAAGACCTCGGGACGGACCAAGCCGACCCTCGACGGCGGGCCCGCGAAGGATGTGAAGAGGACCCCGAAGCGCGTCCCCGCCAAGAAGGCGGCGCCCAAGACCGCTGCGGCGGCGAAGAGCACCGCGGCCGCCAAGAAGCCAGCCGCGAAGCGCACAACCAAGAAGGCAGAGGCCTGACGTGGACGACGACCCTGAGGTCATAGTCGATCGCGACCCCGACCAGCTCGCACGCAGCGTCGCCGACCAGCTCGTCTCCACGCTTGCCGCCCTGCAGGCCCAGGGGCGCGTCCCCAGCGTCGTGCTCACCGGTGGCACGATCGCCGACAAGATCCACCGTACGGTCGCGGCGCGTGCCGAGGACGGACGAGTCGACTGGTCGCGAGTCGAGTTCTTTTGGGGAGACGAGCGCTTCGTGGCTCCAGGCAGCGACGATCGCAACGAGCGGCAGGTGCGGCGCGCGCTCCTCGACCATCTCGATGTCGACGAGTCGCGCGTCCACGCGATGCCCGCCGACGACGGAACTCTGACTCTCGACGAGGCGGCCGACTCCTACGCTGATGTCGTCCGGGGTCGGGTCTTCGACGTGGTCATGCTCGGCGTCGGCCCGGACGGCCACGTCGCCTCGCTGTTCCCGGGCAAGCCCACACTCACCGTCAACGACCGCGACACCATCGCCGAGCCCTCTTCACCGAAGCCTCCGCCGGCGCGGGTGAGCCTCACCTTCGCCGCCCTCAACCGGGGCCGCGAGGTGTGGTTCCTGGTGTCGGGCGCCGGCAAGGCCGACGCGGTCGCCCGAGCCCTCGCAGGCGATCCGGTCGAGACCACCCCCGCCGCCGGCGTACGGGGCACCGAGCAGACGATGTGGATGCTCGACGAAGGCGCAGCGTCAGCCGTTCCCGACGCGCTGCGCTGACCGCTCGGTTCTTCGCGGGAGTGAAAGCACTGACCCGCGGCCCCACCTCGGGACCGCGGGTGCAGGAGGCGCGTGTCAGTAGATGACGTCGCCGCGGGCTCGTCGCGCCCGCAAGGTCTCGAGCGCCTCAGAGAGGATCTGCTCGGCCTCGTCGTCGCTGCGACGCTCTTTCACATAAGCGAGGTGCGTCTTGTACGGCTCGATCTTGGGAGCCGTCGGCGGATTCTCGTGGTCCTGGCTCGCTGGGAGCCCGCAGCGCGGGCAGTCCCACGACTCGGGCACATCGGCCTCGAGCGCGAAGCTGAGCACGGTCGTGTGTGCGTTGGAGCAGAAGTAGGAGATGGCTCGCCGTGGAGCAGCATCACCCCGCTCGGCCTCGCCCATCGGGCCCGACCCGACCCGGCTTCCTCGAATGGCACCACCTGACACCTGTGGACTCCTCGCCCCTCGTCACAAGTCATCGCCACCGGCTGACGCCGGGTCGATAGTGAGTGTAAACGGCGCTGCACCTCGGGTCGAGGTGCAGCGCTAAAGAAAATGAACCGGCTAGCTGAACCGGTAGAGCAAGCCGAGCGCGACGACGCTGATCGCCCACACGACGGCCGTGCCGACCGTGATGCGATCGAGGTTGCGCTCTGCGACGGACGAGCCACCAAGGCTGCTCGATACACCGCCGCCGAACATGTCGGAGAGACCGCCACCACGGCCCTTGTGCATCAGCACGAGAACGATGAGCAGCACGCTCGACAAGACGAGCAGGATCGAGAAGGTGAGGATCACGACGGATCGTCCTTACGAGTCGTACGGGATCGGTCGTGGCTCATGCCACGCCCGACAGGTCGGGGAGAGCATAGAACCGGCAGATGGCGGCAAACTCGTCCGCCTGGAGGCTCGCGCCTCCCACCAGGGCACCGTCCACGTCGGACTGCGCCATGATCGCGGGAGCATTCGCTGCCTTGACCGATCCTCCGTACAGGATACGCACCCGGTCCGCAGCCTGGGAGGACCACGTCTTGGCAACCTGCTCGCGCAGCGCCAGACACACCTCCTGGGCGTCGTCGGGGGTCGCCACCTCGCCGGTGCCGATGGCCCAGACGGGCTCGTACGCGATGACCGACTCCGCCACCTGGTCGGGCGACAGACCCGCGAGTGAGCCCTCGAGCTGCTGGGTGCAGTAGTCGACCTGCGTGCCCTCCTTGCGGACCTCCAGGCCCTCACCGACGCACACGATCGGCGTCATGCCGGCCTGCAGCGTCTTGAGCGCCTTCGTCGCGACCAGCGTGTCGGTCTCACCGTGATACTCGCGGCGCTCGGAGTGGCCGACGACCACGTACGAGCAGCCGAGCTTGGCCAGCATCGCCGCCGAGATCTCGCCCGTGTAGGCGCCGGCGTCGTGGACCGAGACGTCCTGGGCGCCGTAGCGGATCTTCATCCGGTCGCCGTCCACGATCGTCTGGACGCTCCGCAGGTCGGTGAACGGCGGAACCACCGTCACCTCGGCCTTGTCGAAGTCGTGCTTCTTGTCCTGGAGAACCCAGGCAAGCTTCTGCACCAGGACAACGGCCTCCTGGTGGTTGAGGTTCATCTTCCAGTTGCCCGCGATCAGCGGGGTGCGCGTCTGCGCCATTGTTGTCAGCCCTCCAGGACCTGCAGGCCGGGGAGCGTCTTGCCCTCGAGGAACTCGAGAGAGGCGCCGCCGCCGGTCGAGATGTGCCCGAACTGTGAATCGTCGAAACCGAGCCGGCGCACTGCCGCCGCCGAGTCGCCGCCGCCGACGACCGACAGGCCGTCGACCGCGGTGAGCGCTTGCGCGACAGCCTTGGTGCCAGCCGCGTACGCGGGGAACTCGAACACGCCCATCGGACCGTTCCAGAAGACGGTGCGCGAACCCTCGATCAGCCGCGCGAACGCCTCCGCCGACTCGGGGCCGATGTCGAGCCCCATCTGGTCGGCCGGGATCCCGTCCGCGGCGACGATCGTCGGCGGGGCGTCGGCGGAGAACTCCGGCGCGACGACCACGTCAGTCGGAAGGAGGATCTCGACACCCTTCTCGGCGGCGCGGGCGAGGTAGCCCTGGACCCTGTCGATCTGATCCGCCTCGAGCAGCGACGTGCCGACCTCGTCCCCCTTCGCGGCGAGGAAGGTGAACACCATCCCGCCGCCGATGAGCAGCGCGTCGGCCTTCTCGAGGAGGTTGTCGATGACGCCGAGCTTGTCGGAGACCTTCGACCCGCCGAGCACGACCGCGTACGGGCGTGCGGGATCCTCGGTGAGCTGACGGAGCACCTCGACCTCGGTCAGCACTAGCCCGCCGGCTGCCGCGGGCAGCCGCGTCGCGATGTCGTACACGCTCGCCTGCTTGCGGTGGACGACGCCGAAGCCGTCGGAGACGAACGCGTCGCCCAGCTCGGCGAGCTGATCAGCGAACGTGCCACGCTCGGCGTCATCCTTGCTCGTCTCGCCCGGGTTGAAGCGGACGTTCTCGAGGACGGCGACCTGCCCGTCAGCGAGACCGGAGACGACCTCGTGGGCGGACGGGCCGACGGTGCCGGTCGCGAACGCCACGTCCTGGCCGAGGAGCTCGGCCAGCCGGGCAGCCACCGGCCCCAGCGAGTAGGCGGGATCGGGCGAGCCCTTGGGACGGCCGAGGTGAGCTAAGACGACGACCTTGGCACCGGCGTCGGCAAGCCGCAGGATCGTCGGCACGCTGGCGCGGACGCGCCCGTCATCGGTGATGGTGGTGCCGTCGAGCGGCACATTGAGGTCGCTGCGGACGAGCACGCGCTTGCCGCGCAGGTCGCCGAGGTCGTCGATGGTCTTCACGTGGCTCCCAGACTCCGTACGGGGTGGGTCGGTTCGGCCGGTCGCGTCAGAGCGACGCGCCGACGAACGACGTCAGGTCGACGAGGCGGTTGGAGTAGCCCCACTCGTTGTCGTACCAGCCGACGACCTTCACCTGGTCACCGATGACCTTGGTGAGGCCCGAGTCGAAGATGCACGACGCCGGGTCGGTCACGATGTCGGTGGAGACGATCGGGTCCTCGGTGTAGACGAGGTAGCCCTTGAGCGGGCCCTCGGCCGCCGCCTTGACGATCTCGTTGACCTCCTCGACCGTCGTCTCGCGCGCAGCGGTGAAGGTGAGGTCGGTCGCCGAGCCGGTGGGCACGGGCACGCGCAGCGCGTAGCCGTCGAGCTTGCCCTTGAGCTCGGGGAGCACGAGGCTCACGGCCTTGGCGGCACCCGTCGAGGTCGGGACGATGTTGAGGGCGGCGGCACGCGCGCGGCGCAGGTCCTTGTGGGGACCGTCCTGAAGGTTCTGATCCTGGGTGTAGGCGTGGATCGTCGTCATCAGGCCACGCTCGATGCCGAGCCCGTCGTTGAGCGCCTTCGCCATCGGCGCGAGGCAGTTGGTGGTGCACGAGGCGTTGGAGATGATCTGGTGCTTCGCCGGGTCGTACAGGTTCTCGTTGACACCCATGACGACCGTCAGGTCCTCGTTCTTGGCGGGTGCCGAGATCAGGACCTTCTTGGCGCCGGCGTCAAGGTGGGCCTTGGCCTTGGTCGCGTCGGTGAAGAAGCCGGTCGATTCGATGACGATGTCGACGCCGAGATCGCCCCACGGCAACGCCGACGGGTCGCGCTCCTCGAACGCCTTGATGCTGCGGCCACCGACCGTGATGGACGTCTCGTCGTACGAGACGTCCTCGGGCAGCCGGCCCAGGATCGAGTCGTACTTGAGGAGGGTCGCGAGGGTCTTGTTGTCGGTCAGGTCATTCACCGCGACGACCTCGAAATCAGCGCCAGAGGCCAACGCCGCCCGGTAGAAGTTGCGGCCGATCCGGCCGAATCCATTGATACCTACGCGCACGGTCACGACGCTCTCCTTCGAGGATCACTCATCGGTCTTGACGATCACCACGAGCCTATCGCGGTGCCCCGACGTCCCCTCACACGGACTCCGGGCCCGAGATCAGGCTCCGTCGGCCAGCATCTCGTCGGTCAGGCTGGCCTCCGTGTCGGGGATCCCCAGGTCGCTCGCGCGCTTGTCGGCCATGGCCAGCAGGCGGCGGATGCGGCCCGCGATCGCGTCCTTCGTCAAGGCCGGGTCATGGAGCTGGCCCAGCTCCTCCAGGCTCGCCTGCTTGTGCTCGACGCGCAACCGGCCGGCCGTCTGGAGGTGCTCCGGGACCTCGTCGGCGAGGATCTCCAGGGCCCTCTGCACGCGTGCGCCCGCAGCCACTGCGGCACGCGCCGAGCGCCGGAGGTTGGCGTCGTCGAAGTTGGCGAGGCGGTTGGCCGTCGCCCGGACCTCGCGACGCATGCGCCGCTCCTCCCACGCGAGCAGCGACTCGTGGGCGCCAAGGCGGGTGAGCAGCGCGCCGATGGCCTCGCCGTCGCGGATGACCACGCGGTCGACCCCCCGCACCTCGCGGGCCTTGCCCTGGATGCCGAGCCGGCGCGCGGCTCCGACCAGCGCCAGCGCCGCCTCCGGCCCGGGACACGTCACCTCGAGCGCGGACGAGCGACCCGGCTCTGTCAGGGACCCCCGCGCCAGGAACGCCCCGCGCCAGGCCGCGACCGCGTCGCAGGTCGCCCCGGAGACAACCTGCGGCGGCAGTCCGCGGATCGGTCGGTTGGCGCCGTCGAGGAGTCCTGTCTGGCGTGCCAGCGCGGCACCCTCGCGGACGACGCGCACCACCCAGCGGGTTCCCTTGCGGATGCCGTTGCCCTGCAGGACCTGCACCTCGCTCGCGTGGCCGTACACGTCGGCGATGTCGTTGCGCAGCCTCCGCGCGGCGGCGCCGGTGTCGACCTCCGCTTCGACGACGATCGCGCCGCCGACGAGGTGCAGACCACCGCCGAACCTCAGCAGCGACGACACCTCCGCCTTGCGGCAGCACGCTTTGGTGACCGCCGTGCTCGACAGCTCCGACTTCACCTGCGCGGTCATCGCCATGCGCCCACTCCTCGTGTCTTCCTCGCCGGCCCCCCGGCTACGTAGATACCCCTGCGCCACTGTACGCGCGCCCCCGACGTGGCGTGGCTCTCGTACGGACCCTCCGCCCGCGTCACGGACACGCATGCATGACGCGCTCGTAGGCGGCTGCGAGGCGCAGCGGATCGTGACGCGGGCTGCCGTCGCCAAGCGCGAGGTTGTCGAGCACGAGCTCGCCACCGAGTTCGGCCGCCGCCGCACGCAGATGGTCCTCGTCGGTGACCGCGGCCCGGTCGGCGAGGACCACGTCGATGGTCAGGTCGGGCGCGTGCTCGCCCAGCACCTCGAGGTGGCGCTCGGGCGAGAAGCCCTCGGTCTCGCCAGGCTGCGGCGCGAGGTTGAGGACGACCATCCGGCGGGCCGAGGTCTCATGCAGCGCGAGGGAGAGCTCGGGGACGAGGAGGTTGGGGATCACGCTCGTGAACCACGACCCTGGCCCGACGACAACCCACTCGGCCTCTCGTACGGCGGTCAGCGCCGGCGGCGAGGCGGGCGGGTCGGAGGGGTCGAGCCAGACGCTGAGGACCTCACCGGCGGTCGTCGCGACCGCTGCCTGCCCGCGGACCTCCCCGACCGAGCCGTCGGGCTGGCGGACCGACGCCGCGATGTCGAGCGGCAACGAGCTCATCGGGAGCACGCGTCCGCGTGCACCGAGCAGCTGCCCGATCAGGTCGAGCCCGTGGACGTGATCACCGAGCAGCTCCCACAGGCCCACGATGAGGAGGTTGCCGAGTGCGTGGCCGTCGAGCTCCCCTGGCGACTCGAAGCGGTGCTGGAGGACCTGTGCCCACGTCCGTCCCCACTCGTCCTCGCCGCACAGGGCGGCCAGCGCCTGCCTTAGATCGCCCGGCGGCAGGACGCCGAGCTCCTCGCGAAGGCGCCCGGAGGACCCGCCGTTGTCGGCGACCGTCACGATCGCGGTGATCGCCGCCGGAAGATAGCGCAGTGCCGACAGGCTCGCCGCCAGTCCGTGCCCGCCACCCATCGCGACGACCTTGCGCTGGGCGACCGGTGAGTGCGCGGGACCACGGCGTCGGGTCGCGGCGGTCACTCGCGCCCCAGGTCGCGGTGGATCACGAGGGTACGGACGTCGTGGGCGCGAAGCCGCTCCCCCAGCGCCTCGGCCATCGCGACACTGCGGTGCCGACCACCGGTGCACCCGATCGCGAGCGACAGAAAGCGCTTGTTCTCGCGGACGAACCCGTCCGTCAGCGTCGTCAGGAGCGCCTCGTACTGGTCGAGGAACGGGAGTGCGTCGGGCTGGCTGAGGACGAACTCGCTCACCTCGGTGTCGAGCCCGCTCAGCAGACGAAGCTCCTCGTCCCAGTACGGGTTGGGCAAGAAGCGCATGTCGGCGACCATGTCGGAGTCGACGGGGATGCCGTACTTGAACCCGAACGAGACGATCGTCGCGCGCAGCGGGTGCTCGTCGGGGCTCTCGAACGCCGTAGAGACTCGCGCCGACAGCTGGTGGACGTTGAGGCGGGTCGTGTCGATGACGAGGTCGGCCTCCGCACGCAGCTCGCGGAGCATCTCGCGCTCGACCCGGAACCCGTCGAGGAGCCGGCCCTCCGTACGGAGCGGGTGGGGCCTGCGGGCGGCCTCCTGACGGCGTACGAGCACCTCGTCGGACGCCTCCACGAAGATCACCGTCGAGCGCAGACCCTCCTTGCGCATGCGCTCAAGAGCACCCGACAGTGCGGAGAAGAACTGGCGCGAGCGCGCATCGACCACGACGCCGAGCTTGGTGGCGACGTGGTTCTGGCCGAAGAGCTCGACCGTGTCACCCAGGAGCTGGGGTGGCAGGTTGTCGACGACGAAGAACCCGAGGTCCTCCAGAACTTTGGCGACGGTGCTGCGGCCGGCACCAGTCATGCCCGTCACGAGGACGAGCTCTTCTACACCCGAGCTGCTCACGATCCCTCCTCGAGGATCTCGCCGGTCGTCATGTTGATCGAGGGAGCCGACGGCGTCGACCTGTCTCCCGCGAGAGCCTCAGCGACCGCGGTCGCCGTACGTGGTCCGAAGCCCGGCACGGCAGCGATCTCGTCCACTGTCGCGGCCCGCAGCTTCTTGAGCGAGCCGAACCTGCGGAGCAACGCCTTGCGGCGCACCTCCCCCAGCCCAGGCACGTCGTCCAGAGCGCTCTCGACCATGGTGCGGGATCGGCGACCGCGGTGGTGGGAGATCGCGAAACGGTGGGCTTCGTCTCGTACGCGCTGGAGGAGGTAGAGGCCCTCGCTCGTGCGCGGGAGGATCACCGGATCCTCCTCGTCAGGGATCCAGACCTCCTCGAGGCGCTTGGCCAGGCCGCACAGCGGGATGTCGTCGACACCGAGCGCGCGCATCGCGTCGTGCGCGGCCGCGACCTGCGGCGGGCCGCCGTCGACGACCACCAGACCGGGGGCGTACGCGAACTTGCGCGGCTTGCCGGTGTCCGGGTCGACCAGCTGCGGGCCCTCGGCCTCGGCCGGGTCCTCGACGCCGATCTCGGGCGCGGCGAGCGCGGCCCGCTCGTCGAGGTAGCGGCGGAAGCGGCGCGTGATCGTTTCGTGCATGGACGCGACGTCGTTCTGGCCCTCGACGCCGCGGATGACGAAGCGCCTGTACTCGGACTTGCGCGGGAGGCCGTCCTCGAACACGACCATCGACGCGACGACCTCGGTGCCCTGGAGGTTGGAGACGTCGTAGCACTCGATGCGCAGCGGCGCCTCCGGCAGCCCGAGCGCCACCTGGAGCTCCTCGAGCGCGCGGGTGCGGGTCGTCAGGTCGCTCGCACGCTTGGTCTTGTGGAGGACGAGCGCCTGCTTGGCGTTGCGCTCGACGGTCTCCATGAGGGCACGCTTGTCGCCGCGCTGCGGGACGCGGATCGCCACCTTGCTCCCCCGCTGCTGGGTGAGCCAGTCGGCAACCGCGTCGGCGTCGTCGGGGAGCGCCGGCACGAGGACCTCGCGCGGGATCGCGTCGGCGGGCTCGCCGTCATACAGCTTCATCATGGCCCGCTCGACCATCTCGCCCGTCCCGGCGTCGTCGGTCTTGTCGGCGACCCAGCCGCGCTGACCGCGGATACGGCCGCCTCGTACGGAGAAGATCTGGACGCCGACCTCGAGCGGGTCGTCAGCGAGCGCGATGACATCGGCGTCGGTGCCGTCGCCGAGAACGACCGCGTTCTTGTCGAGGGCCTTGCGCAGCGCGTCGATGTCGTCGCGCAGGCGTGCCGCGCGCTCGTACTCCTGCTCGCTGGCCGCCGCCTTCATGTCGCGCTCGAGGCGCCTGATGTAGGTCGAGGTGTTGCCGGCGAGGAACGAGCAGAAGTCGTCGACGATCTCGCGGTGCTCCTCGGGGCTGACCCGACCCACGCAAGGGGCGGCGCACTTGCCGATGTAGCCGAGCAGGCACGGCCGCCCGATCTGCGCCGAGCGCTTGAAGACGCCGTTGCTGCACGAGCGCATCGGGAACACCCGGAGCAGGAGGTCGACGGTCTCGCGGATCGCCCAGGCGTGGCTGTAGGGGCCGAAGTAGCGGACGCCCTTGCGCTTGGGTCCACGGCCGACAGTCACCCGCGGGAACTCCTCGTTGAGGGTCACCGCGAGCCACGGGTAGGACTTGTCGTCGCGGTACTTCACGTTGAACCGCGGGTCGTACTCCTTGATCCAGGTGTACTCCAGCTGGAGCGCCTCGACCTCGTTGGAGACGACCGTCCACTCGACGCTCGCAGCGGTCGTCACCATCTGCTGGGTGCGAGGGTGGAGTCCGGCGATGTCCTGGAAGTAGGACGAGAGCCGCGAACGCAGTGACTTGGCCTTGCCGACGTAGATCACCTGACGCTGTACGTCGCGGAACCGGTAGACGCCTGGAGCATCAGGGATGGAACCCGGCGCCGGGCGGTATGTCGCTGGATCTGCCACGTGACCAGCCTACGAGGGGACGCTGACAGCGCCGCCGACCGGCACGCGGGGCGTTGCCGTGACGACCGCCCGCGTGCCGCTGAGGCCTCAGACGAGGAAGATCGCGTCGCCCTCGACGCGGACCTCGCGCTCGGGCAGCGCCTTGGTCGCCGGTCCCTGCAGGACCTTGCCGCCGTCGGTCGAGAACTCGCTGCCGTGGCACGGGCAGGTCATCGTCGTGCGCTCGATCATGCTCACGGCACACCCCTGGTGGGTGCAGACCGACGAGAACGCCTTGAACTCGCCCTCGGTCGGCTGCGCGACGAGGACCTTCTCGCTCTCGTACACGCGTCCGCCGCCGACGGGGACGTCGGAGGTCGAGCCGAGCTCGGTGCCGGTCGCGGGCGCACCGCCGTCGGTCGTCGCTTCTGCGCTCGGAGTGGTCGCGTCGCTCTGCGGCGGGGCGCTCGTCGTTGCGTCGGAGCCCCCTCCGTCTCCCCCGCCGCCGCATGCGGCGAGGAGCCCACCGGCGGCGACGGTGCCGCCCACAAGTCCTACTCCTTGGATGACGGTACGGCGCTTCACGGTGCTGGCCCTGTCCGGAGCGTCGGTCATGCCTGGCCTCTCGTTGGCGTGCAGTGTGGTGGTGCAGTCGGTGGAACGTTCAACGATCCCCACAGGCGAGAGGTGCCCGCAACTTCGCGTGACGGGTCCGACGGGCGCACCCCCGCCGACGCGTCATGCCTTCTTGGCTGCTGCCTTCTTGGCCGGCACCTGCTTCGCAGCGGACTTTTTCGCTGCGGCCTTCTTGGCCGGCGTCTTCTTCGCCGGTGTGGGCTTCTCCGCCTCGCGTGCGGAGGCCCGCGCCGCCTTGGCGGAGGCCGTACGACCGGAGCCCTTGCGGGTACGGCCGACCGGTGCGAGGTCGAGCGCCGGCTGCAGGGTCGGCTGCTTGGCCTCGCGCCCCTCGAGGAGCGGCTTGAGGAAGTGGCCGGTGTAGCTGTCGGGATGGGCCGCGATCTCCTCGGGCGTGCCGGCAGCGACCAGCATGCCGCCGCGGTTGCCGCCCTCAGGCCCCATGTCGATCAGCCAGTCGGCGGTCTTGATGACGTCGAGGTTGTGCTCGATGACGATGACCGAGTTGCCCTGGTCGACGAGACGACCCAGCACGCCGAGCAGCTTGCGGATGTCCTCGAAGTGCAGACCCGTGGTCGGCTCGTCGAGGACGTACAGCGTGCGGCCGGTCTGACGCTTCTGGAGCTCGGCAGCGAGCTTGACCCGCTGCGCCTCGCCGCCGGACAGCGTCGGGGCCGGCTGGCCGAGACGGACGTAGCCGAGCCCGACGTCGACGAGCGTGCGCAGGTGGCGCGAGATCGCCGGGATCGCCTCGAAGAACTCCAGCGCCTCCTCGATCGGCATGTCGAGGACCTCGGCGACCGTCTTGCCCTTGTAGTGCACCTCGAGCGTCTCGCGGTTGTAGCGAGCGCCGTGGCACACCTCGCACGGGACGTAGACGTCCGGGAGGAAGTTCATCTCGATCTTGATCGTGCCGTCGCCCGAGCACGCCTCGCAGCGCCCGCCCTTGACATTGAACGAGAAGCGGCCCTGCAGGTAGCCGCGGACCTTGGCCTCGGGCGTCGCGGCGAACAGCTTGCGGACGTGGTCCCAGACGCCGGTGTAGGTGGCCGGGTTGGAGCGCGGCGTGCGGCCGATCGGCGACTGGTCGACGTGGATGATCTTGTCGACCAGCTCGACGCCGGTGATGTCCTTGTGGCGGCCCGGCAGGGTGCGGGCGTTGTGGATGGTCCGGGCGAGCGACGTATAGAGGATGTCGTTGACCAGCGTCGACTTGCCCGAGCCGGAGACACCCGTCACGGCGACCATCTGGCCGAGCGGGAACGCCACGTCGATGCCCTTGAGGTTGTGCTCGCGCGCGCCGCGCACCACGAGCTCGTGGCCCTCTCGGCGTGGGCGCCGCTCCGCCGGGACCGAGATCTCCCTGCGGCCGGACAGGTAGGCGCCGGTGATTGAGTCCTCCGACGCGAACAGCTCCTCCACCGGGCCGGACACGATGACCTGCCCGCCGTGCTCGCCGGCGCCGGGACCGATGTCGACGGCCCAGTCGGACGCCCGGATCGTGTCCTCGTCGTGCTCGACGACGATGAGGGTGTTGCCGAGGTCGCGCAGCCGCACCAGGGTCTCGATGAGGCGGTGGTTGTCGCGCTGGTGGAGCCCGATCGACGGCTCGTCGAGGACGTAGAGCACGCCGACGAGGCCGGCGCCGATCTGCGTCGCCAGCCGGATCCGCTGGGCCTCGCCGCCGGACAGCGACCCCGCCGCGCGGTCGAGGCTGAGGTAGTCGAGGCCGACGTCGAGCAGGAACCGCAGCCGTTCGTGGATCTCCTTGAGGACGTGTTGGCCGATCTGGCTCTCGCGCTCGGACATCTCGAGGTCGCTGAGGTAGCGGGCGGCCTCCTCGATGGACAGCGCGGACACCTCGGCGATGTTCTTCTCGCCGTGGGTGGCCGAGGTGACCGTCACGCCGAGGATCACGGGCTTGAGGCGCGTGCCGCCGCAGGTCGGGCACGGCACCTCGCGCATGTAGTCCTCGAAGCGCTCGCGTGTCGTGTCGGACTCTGCCTCGGCGTGCCGGCGCACGACGTACGGGATGACGCCCTCGAACGAGCTCCAGTAAGAGCGCTCACGTCCGTACCGGTTGCGGTAGTGGACATGCACCTGCGTCGGGTGGCCCTCGAGCAGAGCCTTGCGCGCCTCGGAGGGCAGGTCCTCGAACGGCGTCGCGGTCGTGAAGTCGAGCTCCTCGGCCAGGGCGTCAATCAGGCGACCGAAGTAGTCGGCGACGTGGGCGGCCGCCCACGGCGCGATCGCCCCGTCGTCGAGCGACAGGGACGGGTCGGGGACCACCAGCTCGGGGTCGACCTCCATCCGGGTGCCGAGACCGGAACACTCGGGGCATGCGCCGAACGGGGCGTTGAACGAGAACGAGCGCGGCTCGAGCTCGTCGACCGCCAGCGGGTGGTCGTTGGGGCAGGCGAGCTTCTCGGAGAACCGGCGGATGCGGTGCGGGTCGTCCTCCGGCAGGTCGACGAAGTCGAGGAGCACCAGCCCGTCGGCGAGGTTGAGCGCGGTCTCGACCGAGTCGGTGATGCGCTGCTGGGCCGACGGCTTGACCGCGAGCCGGTCGACGACGACCTCGATGTGGTGCTTCTTCTGCTTGGCGAGCGTGGGGGGCTCGTCGGCGAGACTGTGGGTCTCGCCGTCGACGCGGACGCGGCTGTAGCCCTGGGACTGCAGCTGGCGGAACAGGTCGAGGTATTCGCCCTTGCGGCCACGGATCACGGGCGCGAGCACCTGGAAGCGCGTGCCCTCGCCGAGCTCCATGATGCGGTCGACGATCTGCTGCGGGGTCTGCTTGGTGATGGCCTCGCCGCACACGGGGCAGTGCGGGTGGCCGATACGCGCGTAGAGCAGGCGGAGGTAGTCGTAGACCTCGGTGATCGTGCCGACCGTCGAGCGCGGGTTGCGCGAGGTCGACTTCTGGTCGATCGAGACCGCCGGCGACAGGCCCTCGATGAAGTCGACGTCGGGCTTGTCCATCTGCCCCAGGAACTGGCGCGCGTACGCCGACAGGCTCTCGACGTAGCGGCGCTGCCCCTCCGCGAAGATCGTGTCGAACGCGAGCGAAGACTTCCCGGAGCCCGATAGACCCGTGAAGACGATCATCGCGTCCCGTGGGAGATCAAGGGAGATGTCCTTCAGGTTGTGCTCGCGAGCGCCGCGGATGAGCAGTCGATCTGCCACGTGTTCAGCCTTCCTGGGGGTCGCGCCGGTGGGGACATCAGGGCGCGGATCGCTGCCCGAGCAGGGCTCGACCCACCTTCTCCATCGTAGCGAGGGGTCCTGACAGGAACGCAGGTCAAGACCTGGCAAGGTGGGACCATGGCGACCCCGAACGACGTGATCGACCTGGTCGACTCCCGTACGCGCGAGCTCCTCGTCGACCTCGACGGGCTCGACGACGCCGACATGCGGGCGCCGAGCCTGCTGCCCGGCTGGAGCCGCGGTCACGTGATCACCCACCTCGCCCGCAACGCCGACGCCCTCGTACGGCTGCTGACGTCGGCACGGACGGGTGAGGCGATCCCGATGTACGCCTCGGCCGAGCAGCGCGACGACGACATCGAGGCAGGCGCGGGCCGCAGCGCCGACGTACTGCTCGACGACCTCACAGAGACGTCCATCGGCTGGATCGTCGAGGCACGCGCGCTCCCGGAGGCAGCATGGTCGGCGACCGTCACCGCCCGAGGTGGCCGACAGGTCGCCGGGTCGTGGGTGCCGATGATGCGCGCGACCGAGGTCGTCCTGCACCACTACGACCTCGACCTCGGCTACACGCCCGACCGGTGGCCGCCGGGCTGGGTCTCGCTCGCGATGCACGACGCCGCCCGCGACCTGTCTGAGCGTGCCGGAGAGCCCCTCGCGCTGCGCGCCGTCGACTCCGGGCTCGGCGTCGGCGACGGCGGAGGCCGTACGGTGTCGGGGACGCAGGCCGACCTGCTGGCCTGGGTGACCCGAAGCGTCACCGGGCCCTCGCTGGCCACCACCGGCGACCTGCCCGACCTCGACGCCTGGCGCTGAGACCGTACGAACAGGAGCTCACGATGACGTACACCGGCAAGGTCACCGTCGGAGGGACGCCCGACGTCCGCGAGCTCGCGGACCTCATCGTCACCAAGGTGGCGGTCGGGCCGATGAGCAACAACGCGTACGTCCTGCGCTGCCGGCACACCGACGAGCAGGTGCTCATCGACGCGGCGAACGACGCCGGCACGCTCATCGAGGTCGTCGGAGAGTCCGGTCTCACCTCCGTCGTGACCACCCACCGCCATGGCGACCACTGGCAGGCACTCGCCGCCGTGGTCGAGGCGACGGGTGCGCGGACGATCGCGGGAGCCGAGGACGCCGAGGCGATCGGGGTGCCGATCGACGCCGTGGTGACCGACGGCGAGGAGATCGCCGTCGGACGCTCCCGCCTGCGCGTCATCCATCTCGTCGGCCACACGCCGGGGTCGATCGCGCTGCTGTACGACGACCCGGAGGGCATGCCGCACCTGTTCACCGGAGACTCGCTGTTCCCCGGCGGGGTCGGCAAGACCTGGTCGCGCGACGACTTCGCCTCGCTGATCGACGACGTAGAGCGCAAGATCTTCGACCGGCTGCCCGACGAGACGTGGTTCTATCCCGGCCACGGCGACGACTCCACGCTCGGCCAGGAGCGCCCTCACCTCGCGCAGTGGCGCGAGCGCGGCTGGTAGGCCGCGTGACGCCGCGCGCTCCAGCTCCACACCACTCAGCGCCCGACCCTGCCGCCCGGCCCCATCCCCGGCAGGATGACAGAAGATGACACTGGAGACCGAAGGGCTGTGGGTCGAGTGGCATGTCCGCCGCGACCGCGAATTCGACGACATCGCGCTGTGGGGCGGGAGCGTCTACGCGTACGACGAGACCGCGGAGAGCGAGCAGCGGGCGGTCGGGCACGCCTCGATCGTCGTGAGCTTGCGCGGGATCTTCCACGAGCGCGACGCGCTATTCGAAGCGCTCGACGCCAATAGCGGAGACCTCTCCGTGATCGCCGAGGAGCTCGGCCGACACGACGACCACGAGCTGATCCGCTGGTCCGACGGGCCAGGACTCGGCATGGTGATCGTCGAAAGCGTCGAGCTCGAGCCCGCCTATCGCGGACGCGACCTCGGCGTCGAGATCGTCCGAGACGCGCTCGCGGTGATGAGCGCAGCGACCGTCGTCCTCTATCCGGCCCCGATCGGCTCGAAATCCAAGCGCGGCGAGGAGCGCCTCCAGGCGTACTGGTCGCGGCACGGCTTCGAGCCGCTGGGCAACGGTGTCTACATCGCGTCCAACGATGACGTCCTCGCCGCGGGCGACCGGTAACCGAACGCACCCGTTCCCGCCGCCCGGCAGCCGATACCCGCATGGTCTGGCTCGACTTCGAGCGCGACGGGGTCTGCTGGCTCCGAGCTCGAGCTGTCCGCTGGCACGGCCGGCACGTCTGCGTCGCAGTCGCCGACGACAGGCTGCAGGTGCCGTATGTCTGGGTCGACGCCGTCGACGTACAGCGGCGCTAGGAGCCCGGCGGGCTCGCTGAGCCGTCTTCGATCGCATCGTCGATTTCCAGGACGGCCTCGAAGACGGTAGGCCAGTCGGTGCGCGTCATGAAGATGTCCAGTTCGCCTTGCGCGCCCCACTTCAACCTGAAGCCGATCGCCGCGAGAAGTCGAGCCTCGATGTCGGCGAGCTCGCGGATCCCGGATTCCAACTGCCCTACGGCTAGAGGAAGGCGGGCATCCGGCATCTGCTCCAGCAGCTGGGAGCGGTCGTCCCAGGTCGACGACGCGAACTCCTCCCACAGTGCTCGGACGGGTGGGGAGAACGTGTCTGGGAGTAGTTCGCGGTCCCCGGCGGAGACCTCAGCCGCGCTATACGAGAGGACCTTCCCCAGGTTCTGGACCACGGGGAGAATCCTCATCGCGGCGGCGTAGAGGTCGCCACGGTTTGTGTCGGACGGCCAGTGGTCGTTCAACGCCTCGAGGACGTCGACGCCGACCTCGAATAGGTGATGGGGCACATCGTCGGTGAAGCTCCTCGGTGTACATCCAAGATTCTCTGCGTGGAGCGCGAGCGTGATGCGGAACTCGTCGAGCGCGCACCTAGCCGAGCCGACCTCCCAGACGCGGGCATCAGAGCTTGGGCTGGTTCGCCCTTCGTCGAAACCCTCGCCTCGCCGGTGGAGCAGGAGGTGCCCGGCCTCATGTGCGGCGAGCGCGGTGACCGCCGCTCGTTCCTCCATCACGGCGTCCGCCGACAGGTAGCTGGTGGTTCCGTCGACGGTCTTGCCAGCGACCACGCCTCCACTTCGGTCGAGCGCGTAGCTGGAGTTGCCCGTCGCCTCGCGGACGGAGCGGGCGAGATCGCCGGTGAGGATGATGTTGGCGTCGTCGACCCCCATGAGCTGAACGCCAGCACGGACGTCGTCGGCGATCGCGGAGTCGAGGGTTGCCCCGTGTTCAGTGGTGATGGAGACGGTCACCCGACCAGCCTTTCACTATGGCGCGAGAGAACGAGAGAGCATCGCCCGGGCTATTGATTGCCATCCGGACACTCTCGGAGAGCTCGGCTGGTTTTCCCCAGATTCCGCCAGGGCGGGACGGAGCGAGCGGAGCGGGGGTCGCCCGGCGCCGGCGGTGCCAAAAGCCGGTCCGCGTCGGTGACGGAGTCGTGCAGATCGCGAGCGAGCTCGTGCTGAGCCGTGCGCAGCTGTGCGATCTCGTGCGCAAGCAAACTCCTGCGGCACGACTCGGGCACTGCAAGGCTGACGCGATGGACGTCGCCGTGACCGACATCGTCGCGCTCGTACTCGTCGTCGTCGCGGTGGTGCTCGCCGTCGTCGGCGGTGCGGTCGCCGCGCGCAGAGGTAGCAAGCTGATGGCGTGGCTCGTCGGCACAGGGGCGGGCGTCGTCGCCGTGCTGGCTGCGCTGGTCTTGGCTCGCGATCCCTCGACCAGCACAGCAGCGTCGTGCGATCAGCCACGGGAGCTCGCTGCCTCCTACCTGAGCAAGTTCGAGAAGGTTGAGCAGGCGGATACGCGAGCAGGCTGGGAGCACGACGGCCCGAACTGGAACTCGAGCTTCGAGCCAGGAGCCGCAGATGAGCAGCACTTGAGCCGTACGGCGGAGGCGACGACCTACCTGCGGCTCTGGGCACGAACGGTCGCGAGGAGCAAGGAGTGCTTCAAGACCGGCGACATCACCACTGCTGAATCCATGATCGAGGCGGAGATCTCGGTCAGGCCGTGAGTTCACGCGCTGACGGTGAGCGTCGACGGACCCACGCAGATCGCGCCTGAGGACCTGTTCCGTACGTTCTCGTATGCGCATGCACAGGCAGTTGGCGAACCGGGACGCTAGGTTCGCCTCCATGTTCGATGCGAGTGGTGACTGGATCACCAGCGAGCGCGGCACGGCATGGATCGATGTCGTGGGCACGACGGTGACCACCATCGGCGTCGCGGTCGCGGTCGCGGTCTACGTGACAAACACGTTCGATCGACGGCGGGCGCAGGCCCAGCTGGTGAGCGCGATCTTCGAGGACTCCGGCAAGTCGGAGTCCGAGCACGTGCTCCGCGTCCGGAACGGCTCGGACGAGCCGGTGTTCAACGTCTTCGTTTGGCTTGACCACGACGGGGGCCCGTCTGGCCCCTACTTCGTCAGCGCGGTGGCCCCCCACGATGAGGTCCCTTTCGTCGACCACGCCGAGGATCTGCACCGTCTCGGAGACATTGCCTTCGCCGCCGACATGTCCTTCACCGACGCGGCGAACCGCAAGTGGGAGCGCGCCGGGGCCGGGCACAAACTGCGCAGGGCACGTCCGTGGCGACGCAGCGCCAAGATGGCTCACCGCGCTCACGTGCATGCCGAGGACGACGCGAACGCCGAGTCAGAGCTCGACCGCTGACTCGAGCCGGTCGATCTCGTCGAGTAGGTCGCACCACTCGGAGCGGGCGGTGACGGCGGCGAGATAGAGCTGTCGCTCGAGCGCGCGCCAGAGCCAGCAGCCGCTGCTGGGCGTCGTGCGATAAACAGGGCCGCGAAGGCGCGTGGGTCCAGCGCGCGGCCTCGGCGGGCGCAGATGAGCAGCAGGGCGTCGTCGAGCGTGTCGGCGAGCTCGGGGTCGTCGGGGTCGTCGGGGTCGTCGGGGTCGAAGATCATAAGGGCGAGGGCGTCGAGCATCAGCCACAGTCCGGGTTCGCGGACGTCGCTGATCGCACCGTGCAGGGTGGAGGCGATCTCGAAGCGGACGTCGAGCGGGACGGCGTCGGGGATGGTCAGCCTGGCCACGGGGACCTAGTAGACGCCGCGCTCACGTCGGTGCTCGTAAGCACGCTGGGCGGCGACGGCACGCCGGATCAGAGTGCGCAGCGCGGGGCCGACCTTGAGGAACTTCGCGGCACGCTCGAGGGCTGCGGCGGAGTCGTGGGCGAGCTCATCCATCAGGCGGCCCCGGCTGCGGGTGTCCAGGTAGGCGAACAGCTCGCGGACGGCGGCGAGCACGAGCGGCGGGGTCGATTCGACAGCGACGCGGCTCCGGGCGCGTGCAGACTCCAGGGTGCGCGGCAGTGGCGTATCGACGGGGCGCGGCGACACGCGGCGGCCAGGGCGGCGTAGCGGTGAGCGGCACGGGGTCACGGGACTTCCTCCAGTCCGGTGAGCGGCACGACGACGGCCTCGGCGGGGACGGCTCCTTCGGGTCCGCGGGTTCCGAAGCTGCCGTCGGCGTGCTGGCGGAGTCGGTGACGAGCACGGTGCTGCCGTCTCCGTTGCGAACCACGCCGGCGCGAGACAGGGAGCCGCCGATGACACGTGACCAGACGAACGCCTCGAGCCGGTCGCGGTAGCCGAGGTCGTTGTCGTAGCGGCGTGGGGAGCCCAGATCGTCTGCAGCTCGCCGACCGCGGGGGGCAACTCAAGCGCGTTCACGGGGTCGCCTCGAGGGCGGCGACGGAGACCGCGCCGGTCGTGTTGACCGAGGCGACTCCGAAGCGGAGTGCGGCGGCATCAGTGCCGAGCTCGCCAGGACGGAGCTGGGCGAGCCGTTCGAGTTCGGCGGCACGGATCGTGACACCGCCGTGGGCGTAGGCAAGACGTGGTCGCACGACGACTTCGTGACGCTCATCTACGACGTCGAGCGCAAGATCTTCGACCGGCTCCCGGACGAGACCTGGTTCGATCCCGGGCAAGGCGACGACTCCACGCTCGGCGCCGAGCGGCACACCTCGCGGAGTGGCGAGAGCGAGGCTGGTAGCCAGCAAGACGTCGCGGTTCGCTCGCCCGCCGAACGGATCGACCCGGCCCCGGGGCTACGCGTAGTCGCGCGTGGCCTCGAGGTCTTGGATCGGCAGCATGAGCAAGCGGCCCTCGACCGGAGACGGCAGGAACCCGCGATCCCGATACCAGGTCACGAGCTCGTCCCGCAGCGCGTGCACCAGCAGCACCTTCGCACCAGCGAGCTCGGCGATCTGAAGCGTCCGGAGGACGGCGTCGGCCAGCAGCAGGTCGCCGACGTGCTTGTATGCATACTTCTCGTCCCGTCCCATGCGCCCCAGAAGCACGCCCGGGATCTCGAATGGCGGCATTCCCTCGGCTACCTCTGCGGCAGCCGTCGACTTCTGCAGGCTTGCAAGGGAGAGAGCGTAGTAGCCGATCACAGCGGGATCGTCGCCGTCGACCAGAACGAAGGTGCGTGATGACCGGCGGGCCTGGTTCGGTAGCGCGTAGCGCTTCAGCCAGTCGGCTATCGAATGCTCCCGGCATGTGAAGGCGCTGACGTCATGACGCGATGCCAGCGGCTCGAAGTGCCAGTCCCCGGTCACTGACGGATGTACTTCGCGTGCAGCCGGAGGCTCTCGGCGAGCTGAGGACGGACGGTGGCTGGGCGGTCCAAGACGGCGACGAGCTCGTCCCAGCGGGAGCCTGTGAGCTCGAAGACGCGCTGGTCGGCCAGCACGTCGTTGGCGCGGTCGCTGAGCGCGGTCACGGCGAAGTCGGACACCGTTCGGTGCTCCACCTCGGCAGCGCTGCGGATGAGGTCCATCTGCTCTTTCGTCAGCCTCACATGGAGGCGTTCATCCTTAGCCATGCCTCAAGTGTGCACACAATGGGCACACGAGCACAACCGTGCCGTCTCGCAGCCACGCGTCTCAGGCAGCCGGGACGTCGCACGCGGCCAGGACGGGACCACCGTCGCCTGCCGTCACCTCCGCACCGGTGAACTCCGCGTTCACCGACCCGACACGGACACGACGGCCTCGCAGTAGCCCTGCGCTTCCGTCTGGCTCGCCGGCGCATCTGCGAGATCGGTGACGACCGTGACCCGCGGCGCGTTGTCGTCGCTGAACTTCTTGATGTGCTGCCACTTCGGTTGGTTCGGCCACCCGTACGACATGGAGAACGCGTCCTCGACCTGGCTGGCCAGGCTTGGCTGCGCCGTCGTCGCCAGCGTCGTCGTCTCGGTGGCGGAGGGTTCGTCGTCCGCCGAATCGTCGCCGTCGGAGCAGCCGGCGAGGACGATGAGCGCGACAATCCTCACCGCTGACGCAACTCGTCTCCTCATGCCCCCAGTGCAACCGATCGCACGGAGCCACGCCAGCCGAGTCCACCCGTCAGGCAGCCGCCTGGTCGCCGGCGAGCGCGTGGGCGACGAGACGAGCGTCATCGCCCACGCCCCACACCAGGGACGAGCGGCGGTTGCGCAGGAAGTGCACCCCGCAGAAGAAGAGGCCGGGAACCCGGTCGTGAGGTCGTCTGCGGTCACAGGGAACCCGTACGGGTCGAACACCGGGAAGTGCACCCAGCGCGCGTGGTCCGGCCGGAAGCCGGTCGTGACGAGGACGGCGTCGATCGCCGAGACCGGCATCTTGAGCAGCGGTTCTGCGACGAAAGGCGCCGGCTCAGGAAGGTCCGGCGCGTCGGCGCCGAGTCGCTCGTGCAGGACACGTCGGGCGTCGGCGAGGCGCGCATCGCCGAACGCGACCGACGCCGCGAGGTCGTCGGCGAAGCTGACCGTCCCGTCGATGACGCCGAGCAGGTGCCCGGTGAGCGTGACACCTCGCTCCTGGAGCACGCGGTAGTGCAGGTCGTGGCCGCCACCGGCGCCGGTCGCCTGCACGTTGGCGAGCAGGCGCATCTGCGGACTTGGGAGGGCCGAGAGCGGCTGGTCGAAATAGCCGGCACGCTCGAGCCACGTCACGATGTCGACGCCGTCGATCCGCCGCGGGACCCAGGGCGCCCGACCGCAGGCGAGCACGACGTCGCGACCTGCCTGGTGCAGCTCCTCGGCGAGCTGGACGCCGGTCTGCCCCGAACCGACCACGAGGATCCTCCCTTCAGGAAGGTCGGACGGGTCGCGGTACGCCGTCGCGTCGAGGACGGGGGTCGTCCGGGCGAGCTCGGCGGCAGCCGCGGGGACGTGCGGGCGCGGGTAGGCCCCCGTACAGAGGACGACCGAGTCCGCGTCGAGGTCCCCGTCGTCGGTACGGAGCCGGAAGCGCGCCGTGCTCCCCCGGTCGACCGACGTGACCGCCACGCCCTCCCGTACCGGGGCCACGTCGAGGTCGGCGTAGTCCTGGAGGAAGGCCACGATCTCGTCCCGCCCGACGTGGCCCTCGGGCTCGTCGCCGTCGCCGGCTCCCGGGGAGGCGGAGCGTCCAGTTCGGGGTGACGAGGGTGGAGCTGTCCCACCGGTTGCGCCAAGCGCGCGCCACCTGGTCACGCTCGAGGACGACATAGTCGACGCCCGCCTCGCGCAGCTCGTGGCTGACAGCGAGCCCGGCCTGTCCCGCACCGACGACGATCGTGGTCATCGCACCCTCCTCGTACGCCCCGTGATCGACGATGCCCCCTCCCGAAGCGATCCGGGAGGGGGCACGCAATCTCGTACGGAGGTCAGGCGGCGGCAGCCACTCCGCGCTCGGTGAGCGCGGCGAGCTCGGCCGTGCCCATCCGCAGGGTGGGATCGCGCTCCTCCATGAAGACGTCGTACGAACGGTCCACGGCCAGCGCCATCGGCGGAGCGGCCGGCAGCGACGCGATCGCCGCCTCGGCCTCCGCACTCTGGGCTTCCTCGCGATCGGCACGCTTCTTGCCCGCGATCATCCAGAGCGCTTGGCCGCCGATGACGACCCAGATGAGGTTCGCCGCAGCCGAGGGCCACACGTGGTTGAACGCCGCAACACCCCCCATGAGGCCGGCGCCCAGGAGGTTCGCCGTCTGGTAGCGCGCCGAGGAGGCGCTCCACCGGCCACGGCTGACGAGTAGGTACGCGGCAGCGCCCGCGACGGCGCCAAACCACCCGAGGGCGGTGACGAAGTCAGCGAACGAGAACATGTGCGGCTCCGAGAGGTCGTACTGGGTGGGAAGGGGTGTCGCCTGCTGCCTCACCGCGAGGCCCCGGCGGCGACTCGTTCAGTCTGCGTGCGGATCGCATTTAGCACAATCGACCCTTTCTTGATCCGGCGTTTAGTATTACTAAATACCTTCCCTCGACCCCCGCCGTCTCGCGTACTTGCTGGCCGTCTATCGGACGGGCGGCATCCTGGCGGCAGCAGATGAGTTGCATGTCACACCGTCAGCGGTCTCCCAGCAGATCGCACGACTGGAGTCGGAGGAGGGTCTCGACGTGCTCGTACGCGGTCCGCGCGGCGTCACCCTCACTCCCGCCGGCCGCGTTCTCGCCGAGACGGCCGAGCGGATCGAGTCCGAGCTCGTCGAGGCCCGCAAGACGCTCGCGACGATGGGCGAGGAAGTCTCGGGACGGGTCGCGGTCGGAGCGTTCCAGACGTCCATCCAGGCGATCGTGGGCCCGTCGCTGAGCAGGGTCCGCGAGGAGTTTCCGGGTATCGACGTCGTCGTCGCCGAGCACGAGCCCGACGACGCGCTCCGCCTGCTGCGCGCCGGCGAGCTCGATCTCGCGCTCGTCGAGCAGGACGAGGACTCCCCCGTCGGCGCGCCTCGAGGGATGAACGACGTCATCCTCCTCGACGAGCCGTGGCGCGTCGTCATCCCCGCTGCCTTCCCGACCCCGACGCAGCTGGCCGATCTCGCCGACGCCACGTGGCTCGGCGCCGAGAAGCAGGTGGCGGCGGCGCGCGCGCTCGTACGGCTCGCGGGGACGTTCGGCGGTCGGCTCCGTACGGCGCACGAGTTCTCCAGCTTCGAGGCGGCGCACGCGCTCGTCGCTGCAGGCGAGGGCGTCGCGATGGTCCCCGCGCTCGCCCTCAAGCAGGACCTCGCGACCGGCGTCGAGGTCGTGTCACTTCCCGGCCTCGGGTCGCGCCGCGTCGTCGCCCGCCACCGCCAGACCCGGCGCGAGCCCGGCGCCGCCGTGTCGGCCGTCCTCGAGACGCTCCTCGTCACCGCAGCAGGCGTGGAGCTGACGTAGGGCTACTCGACCAGCGGCGGGGGTGGCGGCCCCGCAGGGCGCAGGCGCTTCGCCTCGACCCACTGCTCGACCAGGGTCCCCTCCCCCTGCTTGCCGGGCACGAACGCAACGCGCGCGACCCAGCCCTGGGACTCGCGGCGCCACTCGATGACGAGACCGGGGTAGGCGTCGGCCTCGTACCGGCTCAACGACACCCACACGTGTCGGACCGCGCCGCCGTCGCGCGGCTCGACGGCACGCCCGTCGCTGCCGTACCGCCTGTTCGTTCCCACGGCCACAGGATACGACGGGACTCGAACACATGTTCGATGTCCTCCCTATTGGCGAGCCGGATTGCACCCATACGCCACGAGCACGAGAGTGGGGCAGGACCGAACGACGAGGAGCGTCATGACCGATAGCAGGCCCGATGCCACTGCCACCGACGAGGGCCGCGCCCCGGAGCTCCGCCGGTTTCTCACCCCCAAGCTGCTGCTGCTCTTCATCGTCGGAGACATCCTCGGCACCGGCGTCTACGCCCTCACCGGCGACGTCGCGGCCGAGGTCGGCGGCGCGGCCTGGCTGCCGTTCATCCTCGCGTTCGTGATCGCGACGCTGACGGCCTTCTCCTACCTCGAGCTCGTCACGAAGTATCCCCAGGCCGCCGGTGCCGCGCTCTACACCCACAAGGCGTTCGGGATCCACTTCCTGACCTTCCTCGTGGCCTTCACCGTGATGTCGTCGGGGATCACGTCCGCCTCGACCGCATCGCGGCTGGTCGCACGCAGCGTCGACCAGGGGTTCAACCTGAGCTTGGACAAGACCGGCATCCTCCTCGTCGCGCTGGCGTTCATCGTCCTGCTGGCGCTGATCAACCTGCGCGGTGTCGCGCACGGCGTGCTCACCAACGTGGCGCTCACGTTCATCGAGCTCACCGGCCTGGCGCTCGTCATCCTCGTCGGGATCTGGGCGATGACGCAGGGGGACGCCGACTTCTCCCGAGTGGTCGCGTTCGACACGCCTGACGAGAAGAACGTCTTCCTCGCAGTGACGACGGCGACCTCGCTGGCGTTCTTCGCGATGGTGGGCTTCGAGGACGCGGTCAACATGGCCGAGGAGACGAAGGACCCCGTCCGCACGTTCCCTCGCATCATGCTGACGGGCCTTTCGATCACGGGCATCATCTATGTCCTCGTGTCCATCACCGCCGTCGCGCTCGTCCCGATCGGCGAGCTCGCCGCCTCGGAGACGCCGCTGCTCACCGTCGTCGAACGCGGCGCCCCGGACGTCCCGATCGACGAGATCTATCCGTTCATCACGATGTTCGCCGTCGCCAACACTGCACTGATCAACATGTTGATGGCCAGTCGGCTCATCTACGGCATGGCCAAGCAGCGCGTGCTCCCGCCGGGACTCGCCCATGTAGGCGCGCGCCGCCAGACGCCATGGGTCGCGATCCTCTTCACGACCGTGATCGCGTGCGGCCTCATCACGTACGTGTTCAGCGCCAGCGACGACGCGATCGCCACGCTCGGCGGGACGACGGCCCTGCTCCTGCTGGGGGTGTTCACCATCGTGAACGTCACGGTGCTGGTCCTGCGACGCGACCCGGTCGACGACGACCACTTCGTGACCCCCACCGTGCTCCCGGTCATCGCCGGCGTGACGTCGCTCTACCTCGTGACGCCACTGTCCGGGCGTCCTGCCGAGCAGTACGAGGTCGCCGGACTGCTCCTCGGCATCGGCGTCGTGCTCTGGGCGATCACGTGGGTCGTCAACCGCGCGGCGTACGGGGCCAAGACATACGTGAAGGACCCCAGCGAGCTCGAATGAGAGCCCACCGGGGTCCGGGTGTCACGTCAGGCGACGCGTCACCAGAACTTCTTGCGCCACCACCGCGGGAAGTGCCCGATGGCACCCTTCCTGGCGTACCGGTCGCTCCTGGCGAACCCCTGCCACTTCTCGCGCTTGAGCTTGTTGTTCAGACCGAGCTTGCGGGAGCAGCCGGGCCATGCGCCCCAGCCCTGCCCCTTGAGGACCTTCTCGGCGACCGCGATCTGCTCGCGCCGCTTGGCCTTGTGGGCGTACGAGGCGTACTTCTTGCCGCCGTACGCACGCCAGGTGCCCGCGCTGAACTGGAGGCCACCGTGGTAGCCGTTGCCGGTGTTGATGCGCCAGCGCTTGCCTGACTCGCACTTGGCGAGGCGCTCCCAGGTCTTGTCCTTGGCTGCGTTGGCGGGGGTGCTGGTGAAGACCAGCATCCCCAGAACCATGCCGGCGAGCGCCAGCGTGAGAGCGACGCCACGACGGGCGACGCGGAGGGCGTTGAACATGTTGTCCCTTCACAACGCCTGTGGGGTTAGCTGTCGGGTTCGGGCCGAAGGTGCCCGGCCTGCCGCGTTGTTCGTGCGGCAAGGCTTCACCCCAAGGAGCCAAGGCTCCAGAGATGGGTTCCCCACTCCCGCCCGTTCAGATCAAGGTTCGCCGGCCCCCGTGACCGGCCATCCGGGGTAGGCCTCGCCCTTGGGCGGGACTCGGCGTACGAGCGAGGCCTCCGTCAGGCTAACCCACACAAACAAGACATCAAGCCCAAGCGTGGCGGTGTGACCACATTCAGGGCGGCAGGGCGGTGCGGGCGGCGGAGCGGCGGTGAGTCCGGTCCCACCGAGGCCCGCACAGTGGGACCTCAGTCACCGCGCCCGCATTCTCCACACACGCCTTCGGCTCCGCGGCATCCACAGGTGCGCGCGCAGGCGATGTACGGAGCCCGCGAGGACGCGTGAGATGACGGGATGCCCGCACCGACACCGCTTCCAGCTCAGCTGACCAACCGCCCGTTCTCGCGCGACGAGCTGGTCCCGCTCGGACTCTCACCGAAGCTGCTCCTCGGCAAGCGTTTTCGCCGCCTTCATCCCGAGACCTGGGTGCACACGGATCACGCGATGACCGACAGCGACCAGATTGCGGCCGCGGCGCTCGCGGTGCCTTCGTACGCTCAGCCCACCGACGGCACGCGCCTCCGGATGCTCGGGTACGACGACCTCCCCCTGGAGCCGATCTGCTTCGTGGTGCCGGACGACCATCACGTCGCACTCGACGGCATCATGGTGCACCGGACGAAGGAGATGCCGCCTCTCGACGCAAGCGGGGTGACACCCGCCGCGGCATTCCTCGGATGCTGTGCCGAGGAGCCCCTCATCGACCTCGTCGCCGCCGGCGACTGGCTCCTCCGCCACGGTCACGCCACACATGAGGAGCTCGCCGAGCTCGCGATCCGCGACTCCTGGCGCCCCGGCGCAGACCGCGCACTCGAGGTCCTACCGATGCTGAACCCGCGTTCGCGCTCGCCTCGCGAGTCGAAGGTCCGTGCGATGCTCGTCATGGCCGGACTTCCCACGCCTGAGGTCAACGTGGACCTCTTCGTGGAGGGGAGGTTCCTCGGCTGCGCCGACCTGCTCTACCATCGATGGCTGCTCGTTCTCGAGTACGAAGGGCGCCAGCACGCCGAGGATGTCCACCAGTTCAATGTTGACATCGGACGGTACGAGGGGTTTCGCGACCACGGCGTCACGTACGTCCAGATCACGAGCGCACGTTTCGCCCGTCCACGTGCCCTCGTCATCCTCGTACACCGCAAGCTCGTCTCGCTCGGCTATGACGGGCCTGCACCCTCGTTCGGACCACGATGGCGCGCCCTCTTCGCCCCCGTACCCGGCCCTCACGCACGACGGCGGTGAGCCTGGTCCCACCCGATGCTTCTGGGTGGGACCGGACTCACCGCCGAGGCGAGGGACGCGCAGCGCGGCCGCGTCAGGCCTGAGGAATGTCCTCGTGCTCGTCAGGACGCTGCGGAGGCGGCTGGTTGCGCGTCTTCCAGAGGCTTGCAGCCGCGGTGATGCCGAGGACGACGACGATCACGCCCAGGCTGGCCAGCGTCGGCACCTCCGGCACGTCGATGTGCTCACCACCGTTGATGAACGACAGCTCGTTGGTGTGCAGCGCGTGGAGCACCAGCTTGACGCCGATGAACGCGAGGATCACCGAGAGGCCCAGCGACAGGTAGACCAGGCGCTGCAGCAGCCCGCCGAGCAGGAAGTAGAGCTGACGCAGGCCCATCAGCGCGAAGATGTTCGCGGTGAGGACCAGGTAGGCCTCCTGCGTGATGCCGTAGATCGCCGGGATCGAGTCGAGCGCGAACAGCAGGTCGGTGCTGCCCAGCGCCAGGATCACCAAGAACATCGGCGTCAGCAAGCGCTTGCCGTCGACGCGGATCGCCATCTTCATGCCGTGGAACTCGTCCGTGATGCTGAAGTGGCGCTCGGCGAAGCGGACGACCGCGTTGTCGCCAGCCTCTTCGTCATCGTGGTTGCGATAGCTCTTGACGAGCCCGTACGCGGTCCACACAAGGAACAGGCCGAAGATGTAGAAGACCCAGCTGAAGTTGTTGATCGCGGCCGCACCCAGCACGATGAAGACCGCGCGGAAGATCAGCGCGAGGATGATGCCGATCATCAGGGCCTCTTGCTGGTACACCCGAGGCACCTTGAAGCTCGCCATGATGATGATGAAGATGAACAGGTTGTCGACCGACAGGCTGTACTCGGTGAGCCAGCCTGTGAAGAACTCGAGGCCGTACTGGCCGCCGTGGAAGCTCGACACCCAGATACCGAAGGCGATGGCGAGACCGACGTACACCGTCAGCGCCAGGCCGGCCTCCTTCATCGACGGCTCGTGCGGGCGACGGGCGATCACGATGACGTCGAACAGCAGCACGGCGACGGTGACGCCGATCGTGATCCACCATTCGAGCGGTGTGACGTTCATACGGGCAGGTTCCTCCGGTCGGATCGTTCGTCAGGCCGGAGGTCTCTTCCGCCGCGACGGCGTAAAGCGCGCCTGGCACGACTCGACCCGCCGGGCTGCACCTGGTGCTGCCGTGATGACGACGGGTCGACGAAGGAATACTCCCCTCCCTGCGCCATTGTGCCAGAGGGTGCGCGCGGACCCGCAACGCGAGATGCTCAGCCCCGTGACGGTGAGACACGTAGGCCTGCGCGGAGCGCTCACACGACCGGCCGCCCGGGACGCTCTGCTGCGCGCGGGAGAGCCGCTCGACGTGCCCTCGCTCCTCGACGGAGCGGTGCTGCGGCTGCGCGAGGCCGACGTCCCCGGGAGCGCGGTGACGAAGGGCTTCGCCTGGGAACCAACGGACGCCGAGACGGAGCACTGGTATCCCCAGGGCGTCACGACCTCCGCCGACGCCCAGGAGGGGGCGACGGACCGGGACGTCCTCGTCGCCACCTGGTATGCCCACCACCGCCCGCGTCGTACGGGCTCACGGCTCACGTTCGTCGATCTCGCGGCACGGCGATATCGGCACGTCCTGCTCGTCCGCGCGGTGAGGACGCCGTGGGGGGTGCGGGCCCGCCCGGTCCCGATCCACGCCGGCGGGATCGCCTGGTACGGCCCGTACCTATACGTGGCGGCGACGCGGGCCGGGATCGTGCTGTTCCGAATCTCCGACCTGCTCCGCCTCGACCTGAGCGGGCGCGGCCGCGGGGTGGCCGGACGGCTCGGGTACGAGGTCGTGCTGCCGGAGTACGCGCGCCTGTCTGCCTGGAGCCGCGACGAGGGCAGTCGCCTGCGGTACTCGTTCCTCTCCGTCGCGTACGGGGCCCCAGGCGAGCCGCCCGCGCTGGTGGCCGGCGAGTACGGCGGCGTCGGACGCAGCCAGCGGCTCTGGCGCTTCACGCTCGACCCGACGACGCACCTGCCCGTACGAGACGGGTCCGGGCGCGCGGTCCCGACCGAGCTGCACGCCGCACAGTCGGCGCGGATGCAGGGCGTGACTGCTCTCGACGGCCGGTGGTACGTGACGACGAGCCAGGGGCGCGGCAACGCGGGCGACCTCCTCGTCGGAGCGCCCGGCGACTTCCGGCGGCACAAGGGCGTGCTGCCGACGGGGTGCGAGGACATCGCCGCGTGGCCCGAGCGGCGCGAGCTCTGGTCGGTGACCGAGTGGCCCGGGATGCGATGGGTGTACGCGATGGATCCCGACGCGTGGCCAGGCCGACCCTCGGTGGTCGAGTAGCCGGCGAGAACGAGCCGGCGTATCGAGACCCCGAGTCCTCACCCCGCGCCGGCGGCCTGCATCTGACGGAGCTCCTTCTTGAGGTCACCGATCTCGTCACGCAGACGCGCTGCGACCTCGAACTGCAGCTCCTCGGCGGCCGCGTGCATCTGCGTGTTGAGCTCCTGGATCAGCTCCGCGAGCTCGGACGCGGCCATCGTGGATGGGTCGACGTGGCTCCCGTCGCCCGACGAGCCCACCAGCGGCACCGGAGACTTGCCGCGCGACTGCGCCCGACCTGAGCCGACGAGCTGCTCGATGTCGGCGTCCTCGCGCGCCAGCATGTCGGTGATGTCGGCGATCTTCTTGCGCAGCGGGGTGGGGTTGATGCCGTGCTCGGTGTTGTAGGCGACCTGGATCGCGCGGCGTCGGTTGGTCTCGTCGATCGCCTGCTCCATCGACGGCGTGATCGTGTCGGCGTACATGAGCACCTGACCGGACACATTGCGCGCCGCGCGTCCGATCGTCTGGATCAGCGACCGCCCCGAGCGCAGGAAGCCCTCCTTGTCGGCGTCGAGGATCGCCACCAGGCTCACCTCGGGCAGGTCAAGACCCTCGCGCAGGAGGTTGATGCCAACGAGGACGTCGTACTCCCCCATCCGCAGCTCGCTCAGCAGCTCGACGCGTCGCAGGGTGTCGACCTCCGAGTGGAGGTAGCGGGTGCGGATGCCGGCCTCGAGGAGGTAATCGGTGAGGTCCTCGGCCATCTTCTTGGTGAGCGTCGTGACGAGCACCCGCTCGTTGCGCTCCACCCGGCCGCGGATCTGCTCGATGAGGTCGTCGATCTGGCCCTTGGTCGGCTTGACGATGACCTCGGGGTCGACCAGGCCGGTCGGGCGGATGATCTGCTCGACGACGTCGTGCTCGTCCTTGACCTTGGACATCTCGTACGGGCCGGGAGTCGCCGAGAGGTAGACCGTCTGGCCGATGCGGTCGAGGAACTCCTCCCACTTGAGAGGACGGTTGTCCATCGCGCTCGGCAGGCGGAATCCGTGCTCGACCAGCGTGCGCTTGCGGGACATGTCGCCCTCGTACATGGCGCCGATCTGCGGGATCGTCACGTGCGACTCGTCGACGACCAGCAGGAAGTCCTCGGGGAAGTAGTCGAGGAGGCAGTTCGGTGCGGAGCCGGGCGGGCGGCCGTCCATGTGAAGCGAGTAGTTCTCGATGCCCGAGCACGTGCCGACCTGCCGGATCATCTCCATGTCGTACGTGGTGCGCATGCGCAGGCGCTGCGCCTCGAGGAGCTTGCCCTGGCTCTCGAGCTCGGCGAGGCGCTGCTCGAGCTCGTTCTCGATGCCGCGGACCGCCGTCTCGAGCCGCTCCGGGCCGACCGTGTAGTGGGTCGCCGCGCCCACGTACAGCTCGCGCTCGTCACTCAGCACCTCTCCGGTCAACGGGTGCAGCGTCATCAGCCGCTCGATCTCGTCGCCGAAGAACTCCACGCGGACCGCGAGCTCCTGGTAGACGGGGAAGATCTCGAGCGTGTCGCCGCGCACCCGGAACGTCCCCCGCGTCGCGGCCAGGTCGTTGCGGGAGTACTGGGCGGTGACGAGCGTCCGGAGGAGCTTGTCGCGATCCATCTCCGCGCCGACCTGGAGGTGGATCATGCGGTTCATGTATTCCTCGGCCGACCCCAGGCCGTAGATGCACGAGACCGTTGCCACGACGATCACGTCGCGCCTGGTCAGGAGGTTCCAGGTGGCAGAGTGGCGCAGCCGCTCGACCTCCTCGTTGATCGAGGAGTCCTTCTCGATGTAAGTGTCGGTCTGCGGGACGTACGCCTCGGGCTGGTAGTAGTCGTAGTAGGAGACGAAGTATTCGATGGCGTTGTCGGGGAACAGGTGACGCAGCTCGTTGGCGAACTGTGCCGCCAGCGTCTTGTTGGGCTGCATCACGAGGACCGGCCGTTGGAGGTTCTCGGCGAGCCAGGACACCGTGGCCGTCTTGCCGGTGCCGGTGGCGCCGAGGAGGACCGTGTCGGTTTCGCCGCGCTGCACGCGCTCGGTGAGCTGGGCGATGGCGCGGGGCTGGTCGCCGCTCGGCTCGAAGTCGGAGACCACGTGCAAGGGCGCGACCTGGCGCTGCAGGTCCTTCACGGAACGCATGTGTCGAGCGTACGTCGTACCACTGACACTTCGACGCGGTCACGGCACCCCGGACACTCAACACACCCACTGTGGTGTCTTGTGTCGATGTCCCGCCCGGCACGCGATCCCTCTAGACTTCGGATGTGGGAGAAGCCAAGACCGACGAGAGCGAGCCGAGGGCCCTGCGTGGCGCCCGCGCGACCGCCGCACGCCGCCGTGCCCGTGAGGACGACATCATCCGCGCCACGCGGAACCTCTTCGACACGGTCGGAGTGCGCGACGCCCAGATCGAGGACATCGCCCAGGCCGTCGGCATCAACCGCGCGATCATCTACCGCCACTTCTCCGGCAAGGAGGAGCTGTTCGCGCTCACGCTGATCGGCTACCTCGACGAGATCGCGGAGGTCATGCGTGAGGCCGACGACCCCCGTGCCGCGCCTGCCGAGCGTCTCGAGCGGGTCGCGAGCGCGTTCCTCGACCGCGGCCACGAATACCCGGCGTTCGTCGACTGCGCGCTCGATCTCCTCAGCAAGCCGGGCAACGAGCTGCTCGACAGCGTCTCCGAGGGCGCGATGATGCGCCTCGGACGCGGCATGCTCGGCCCTCTCGGTGTGCTCGCGCACGTGCTCGAGGCCGGCAACAAGTCGGGCGACTTCCACGCCGAAGACCCGTACATGCTCGCCAACATGCTCTACACCCAGTCGCTCGGCGCGCTGCGGTTCGCACGCAACCAGCTGCTCGTCAGCGAGGCCTCCCCGGGCGTCCCCACCGTGCGCAGGGTCCCGTGGGAGGCCGTGAAGCGCCAGACGATCCGCGCGGCCCAGGCGATGGCTGTCGCCGACGACCCGCAGGACTGACGGCGCGGACGGCGCGGAGGTCTCGACAGGCTCGACCGGCGGAGCGCCGGCCGTCCGCTGGTCGAGCCTGTCGAGACCCTCAGCGCTCGAGGATCGCGGTGACGCCCTGGCCGCCTGCGGCGCAGATCGAGATCACGCCGCGCCCCTTGCCCTTCTCGGCGAGGAGCTTGGCCAGCGTGGCGACGATGCGGCCACCGGTCGCGGCGAACGGGTGCCCGGCGGCCAGCGACGAGCCCGCGACGTTGAGCTTGGCGCGGTCGATCGCGCCGAGCGGCGCGTCGAGGCCGAGGCGCTCCTTGCAGAAGATCGGGTCCTCCCACGCCTTGAGAGTGCTGAGCACCTGCGACGCGAACGCCTCGTGGATCTCGTAGAAGTCGAAGTCCTGCAGCGTCAGGCCCGCACGGGCGAGCATCCGTGGCATCGCGTACGCCGGAGCCATCAGCAGCCCCTCGCTGCCGTTCACGTAGTCGACGGCGGCGGTCTCGTACTCGGTGAGGTAGGCCAGCGGCTCCCACCCCTTCTTCTTCGCGTAGTCCTCCGAGGCGAGCAGCACCGTGGACGCACCGTCGGTCAGCGGGGTCGAGTTGGCCGCCGTCATCGTTGCCGACTCGCCCTTGCCGAAGACCGGCTTCAGCGTCGCGAGCTTCTCCACAGACGAGTCGGCGCGGAGGTTCTGGTCACGCTCGAGGCCGAGGTACGGCGTGAGCAGGTCGTCGAGGAAGCCTCGGTCGTATGCAGCGGCGAGCTTGTGGTGCGACTCGACGGCGAGCTGGTCCTGGTCCTCGCGGGCGATGCCCCACTCGAGGGTGGTGAGCGCCTGACTCTCACCCATCGACAGCCCCGTACGAGGCTCGGAGTTCTGCGGGATCGACGGCGCGAGGTCGCCCGGGCGGATCCGGGCCAGAGCGGCGAGGCGACCCTTGAGGTCCTTGGCGCGGTTGGCATCGAGGAGGATCTTGCGCAGCCGCTCCCCCACCGCGATCGGTGCGTCGGAGGTGGTGTCGGAGCCGCCGGCCACGCCGACGTCGATCTTGCCGAGGGCGATCTTGTTGGCGACCTGGATCGTTGCCTGGATGCCTGTGTCGCAGGCCTGCTGGACGTCGTACGCGGGAGTCGTCGGGTCGAGCTTCGAGCCCAGCACCGTCTCGCGCGCGAGGTTGAAGTCGCGGCTGTGCTTGAGGACCGCGCCCGCGGCGAACTCACCGAGACGCTCGCCCTCGAGGTCGTACCGGGCGACCAGCCCGTCGAGCGCCGCGGTCAGCATGTCCTGGTTGGAGGCGTGCGAGTAGATCGTGTTGGAGCGCGCGAAGGGGATCCGGTTGCCCCCGATCACTGCGACCCGGCGAGGCGCCGAGGCGGAGCGCTTGGCGGAGGTCGATGCCATGGGTTCTCCTCGAAGAAGGCGTTGCGTTGACCACATTGTGACGGGCGGGGCACCTGTCCTGCCCTGACTCTGTAACTCTAGGTTACGGTAGGCCTGACGTTCTAGATACTGTGGGTATTCGAGAGGCAGGACACACGACATGACCGACCGCTACCAAGACCTCGTCCACACGCCGGTCGGGAAGTTCTTGGTGAAGAACCTCGGCCTCCCCAACCCGCCCCAGCTCGAGCGCTACCGCGCGGGTGCGCCGCTGGTCGACGGGACGGTGCTGGTCGGTGCCGCGCCCGGGTCGACCCTCGGATCGGCGGTCGCGGACTCCCTCGCGGACCTCGCGGTGACCACCACCTCGAGGCTCGACGAAGGCACCCGGGTCAAGGGCATCGTGTTCGACGCCACCGGCATCGACACGGCGGCCGGGCTCGACGT
Organism: Mumia zhuanghuii; assembly: GCF_042681565.1. NCBI lineage: Bacteria > Bacillati > Actinomycetota > Actinomycetes > Propionibacteriales > Nocardioidaceae > Mumia > Mumia zhuanghuii. The sequence continues at coordinate 2,104,145 of NZ_JBHUFT010000008.1, read as the reverse complement.
GGTCCAGGAGTTCCTGACCCCGGTGCTGCGCAGCCTGTCGGGCTGTGGCCGCGTCGTGCTCCTCGGCACGCCGCCCGAGCAGGCTGGCACGCCCGGCCGCGCGATCGCGCAGCGTGCGCTCGAAGGCATCACGCGCTCGCTCGGCAAGGAGCTCGGCAAGGGCTCGACCGCGCAGACCGTGTACGTCGCGGCCGGCGCGGAGGGGGCGATCTCGTCGACGCTCGGCTTCCTGCTGTCGCCGAAGTCGGCGTACGTGTGCGGCCAGGTCATCCGCATCGGCACCACCGGTCTCGCCGACGCTCCCTCGTACGACCCCGCGTCGCCGCTCGCGGGCAAGGTCGCCCTCGTAACGGGCGCGTCGCGTGGGCTCGGGCTCGCGATGGCGCAGACGCTGCACCGCGACGGCGCGACCGTCGTCGGTCTCGACGTCGCGCCGCTGGCCGACGACCTCCAGCGCGAGATGGCCGCGCTCGGCGGGGAGTCGATCATCCTCGACATCACCGCGCCCGACGCGCCGCAGCGGATCGCCGCCTACCTCGCCGAGCACCACGGTGGCGTCGACGTCGTCGTCCACAACGCCGGCATCACGCGCGACAAGCGGCTGCGCAACATGAAGACCGAGAACTGGCACAAGGTCCTCGAGATCAACGTCGACGCTCCGCAGCGGATCACCGCCGAGCTCCTCGACCAGAAGCTGATCCGCAGCGGCGGCACGATCCTCGGTGTCTCGTCGATCGCCGGCATCGCGGGCAACAACGGGCAGACCAACTACGCGGCGTCCAAGGCCGGTGTCATCGGCTGGGTCCACGAGCTCGCGCCGCGCATCGCTGCCGACGGCCTGACCATCAACGCCGTCGCGCCGGGCTTCATCGAGACCGACATGGTCAAGACGATCCCGCTGGCGATCCGCGAGGCCGGCCGCCGGATGAACTCCATGTCGCAGGGTGGGCAGCCGATCGATGTCGCCGAGGCGGTCGCGTGGTACGCCAGCCCGGGCTCGGGTGCGGTCTCCGGCAACGTCGTACGCGTCTGCGGCCAGAGCCTGCTGGGAGCGTGAGGTGATCCTCCGCGAGTACGCCGAGGCGCCGTCGATCCTCCCGCTCTACCTGCGTGCTGCGCTCCCCGCAGTGCCGGTGGTCGGTGGGCTCCCCGGCGTACGGCACGCCTCGGGCGCCGTCCCGGACCTCACGCTGGAGCGGCCCCGCGTGACGACCGACCTCGACCACCTGGCGTCGTACGCGGACGTCTGCGGGTTCGCGCTGCGCGAGACGCTGCCGGTCACATACCCGCACATGGCGGCCTTCGGGCTGCAGATGGCGCTGATGGTCGACACGGCGTTCCCGTTCGCGCCGATGGGGTTGGTCCACCTACGCAACACGATCACGCAGCACCGTCCGATCGCAGTGACGGAGACGTACGACGTGTCGGTGCGGGCCGCGGATCTGCGCCCGCACCCGAAGGGCACCCTCGTCGACGTCCTCAGCACCGTATGGGTCGACGACGAGGTCGTGTGGGAGGAGACCATGACGCTGCTGCGGCGAGGGGGTGGTGGCGCGGAGGCGGAGGCGGCGCGGGCGCCGCTCGACGGGGTCGAGCCGCCGGCCGGTTCGGCGACGTGGCGGCTCGACGCGGGGCTCGGCCGGCGGTACGGGGCGGTGTCGGGCGACCGCAACCCGATCCACCTCTCGAAGCTGTCGGCGAAGGCCTTCGGATTTCCCCGTCAGATCGCGCACGGCATGTGGAGCAAGGCGCGGGCGCTGGCGGCCGTCGAGAACCGCCTCGCCGACGCGTACACGGTCGTCGCGGAGTTCCGGCGTCCGATCCTGCTCCCGGCGACGGTCACCTTCGGGTCGAGCACGGAGGGCGAGGAGCTGCTCTTCGGGATCACGGGTCGCCCGCGCGGCGACAAGCCTGCGCCGACGCACCTTGTCGCCCGCGTCACGCCTGCCTGAGGTCGTACGGCGGGCGGCCCGCACGAGTCTGGTCCGCCGCGCACGTCAGTCCGCCGGTGGTCACCCGCAGCGGGCCCAGTGACCACCCAGCGACCAACGCAACACCTGCACCGACCGGGGCGTCAGGCCTTCGGCTGGCGCGTGACGGGGCGGATCAGCCCCTCCTGCGCGACGGAGGCCAGCAGTGCGCCGTCCTCCGCGAAGATGTTGGCCGTGGCGAACCCGCGGGCGCCGATCGCGGACGGTGAGCGCTGGTCGTACAGCATCCAGTGGTCCGCGCGGATCGGCCGGTGGAACCACACGGCGTGGTCCAGCGAGGCCGGCTGGATGGTGGGTGACCCGATGGTCAGCCCGTGCGGGACGAGCGACGAGCCGAGCAGGCTCAGGTCACTGATGTACGTGAGCACGCACGCGTTGAGGACAGGATCGTCGCCGAGCTCGCCCAGCGCCCGCAGCCACAGCCGCTGGACGGCCGGCACCAGCTGCCTGGTTGGATCGTCAGCAGCGCGGTTGTCACCGATGTAGCGGACGTCGAGCGCCGACCACTCGTGGCGCCAGTGCTCAGCAGCCTGGGCGTCGACGTACGCCAGCACCTCGGCCAGCTCGGGCGACGCCGAGACGGCGGGCACCTCGGGCATCGCGTCCTGGTGCGCGTATCCGTCCTCGTGGCGGTGGAACGACGCCGTCATGTAGAAGATGACCTTGCCGTGCTGGCGCGCCGAGACCCGCCGCGTCGAGAACGAGCCGCCGTCACGGATCCGCTCCACGTCGTAGATGATCGGCACGCTCGGATCGCCACCGAGCAAGAAGTAGACGTGCAGGGAGTGCACCGCCCGGTCGGTGTCGACGCTGCGGGCGGCAGCCATCAACGCCTGCGCGGCGACCTGCCCCCCGAAGACCCGCGTGAGCTCGCTCCCCTTCGGGTGTCCGCCGCGGAAGAGATCCTCCTCGAGACGCTCGAGGTCGAGAAGGTCGACGAGTTCTTCGATCGTTGCAGGCACGCGCCACATCGTCTCACGAGCCGACAGCCTCGTACGCGGATCAGCGGCGACCACGCCGCAGCTGTGAGCGGCGCCTCACCAGCGCCGACGTCAGTCGGACGGGCCGGACTCGCGCTCGTCGAGCTGGGCGAGGAACTGCTCGAACTGCTGGCCGATCTCGTCGGGCGTCGGCAACTCTGACTCGTCCGTGACCAGAGGCTCCGTGGCGGAGCGGTTCATCTGGTCGTACTGGCGCTCGAGACCGGCGAGGACCTCGCCGCCGTCCTGCTCCTCGACCTGCTTGTGGATGTCTGCGACCGTCTCGGCCTGCTGGAGGCGCAGCTCTTCGAGGTCGAACTGCAGCCCCGTACGGGTCGCGACCGCCTCCAGGAGGGCGACGGACGCCGAGGGGTACTCGACCTGGGCGACGTATTGCGGGACGTGGGCGACGTAGCCGAGCGCGTCGTGCCCCCACTCCCCCAGCCTCAGCTCGAGGACCGACTGGATGCTCGCGGGCAGGACGACCTGCGCGCGGAAGAGGTTCTTGCGGTCGAGCAGGTCGCGGCGCACCGCGTGGTTGGTGACGACCGACGGCCGCGTGTGCGGGACGCCCATCGGCACTGCACCGAGCCCGACGACGAGCTCCACCCCGTGGGCCTCGACGAGGTCGTGGACCTCCTCGGCGAACTGCTCCCAGCGGAAGTCGGGCTCCGGCCCGGTCAGCACGAGGTAAGGGACGCCGTGGTCATCACTGTGCCGGCGCAGCTCGAGCGACGGGCGCTCGTAGTCGGCGTAGCGGTCACGGTCGAAGACGACCGGAGGCCGGCGCGCGCGGTAGTCGTAGTAGTCGTCGAGATCGAACTCGTGGACGACCTCGCCCTCGTCGCGCGACTCGAGGTGCTCCAGCGCGAGCCGCGGGGCGGAGCCGGCGTTGAGGAAGCCGTCGAAGGCATAGATCATTGTCGGTCTCACCCCCTCGGGAAGACCGTCGAACACTCCGCTGTCACGAGACCCTGGCCTCAGCCGGGCGATCCACTTGCGCACCACGACACCTCCCAACGTCCGCCGACCGCACGGGATTCCCGCTTGTACGGATCGGCGGGCGCGCGCCTTCCAGACTACGCGGCGGGTGGGGACGGCTGATCGGCGGCTCGGGCAGCCTCGGCCCCTCGCCCCAACCTGCTGTGCCGACGTCCGTACGCGAAGTAGACGACGAACCCGAGCGCCATCCACAGGAAGAAGCGCACCCATGTCTCGCCCACGAGGTTGAGCATGAGGTACACGCACGCGAGGACGGCCACGACGGCCACAGCCGTGGCCCCTGGAACCGTGAACCCGCGTGGAAGGTCCGGCCGCGTCTTCCGCAGGATCACGACACCGATACTGACAAGGACGAACGCGAAGAGCGTGCCGATGTTCACGAGGTCCGCGAGGGTGGAGAGGTCGACGAAGCCAGAGATCGCGGCCACCGCGAACCCCGTCACGTACGTGATCCGGTGCGGGGTGCGGTGCTTCGCATGCGTCCCTGCCAGCCAGCGCGGGAGGAGCCCGTCGCGCGCCATCGCGAACGCGACGCGCGTCTGGCCGAGCATGAGGATCATCACCACGACGACGAGCCCGATGCAGGCGCCCACCGAGATGACGTCGCCCATCCACGTCACGCCGACGGCGTCGAACGCGGTCGCGAGCGGAGCGCCGTCGAGCGGGTCGATGTCCTGGTAGTTCTGCATGCCCGTGATGACCACGCTCACCGCCATGTAGAGCACGGTGACGATGGCGAGCGAGCCGAAGATGCCGATCGGGACGTTACGCTGCGGGTCCTTTGTCTCCTCCGCGGTGGTCGCCACGACGTCGAACCCGATGAACGCGAAGAACACGATCGCCGCCCCGGCGAAGATCCCCGCCACGCCGTACACCGCGGGCTCGAGACCCAGGATCGTCTGGATCAGCGGGACCTTGAGCCAGCCGCCCTCACCGCTCTCGGGCGAGGCCGACGGCGGGACGAACGGGGACCAGTTCTGTGTGTCGATGTACTTGATGCCCGCAATGACCACGAGCAGCACGACGACGATCTTGATGGCGACGACGAGCTGGTTGATCCGGCTGGAGAACTTGATGCCGGTGATGAGGATCCACATCACGATCAGCGAGATCGCGATGGCAGGGATGTCCACGACGCCGGTGCCCGCCGCGGTGTTCAAATGTGCGGGCAGCTCGAGGAACGTCCCGTCGACGAGATTGTTCCAGTACGACGAGAAGCCCGACGCCAGCGCGGCAGCCCCCACGGTGAACTCCAGGACGAGGTCCCAGCCGATCGTCCACGCGACCAGCTCGCCGAACGTGGCGTACGAGAACGTGTACGCGCTGCCCGCGACCGGCACCGTCGACGCGAACTCCGCGTAGCAGAGCGCCGCGAGCCCGCAGGCGAGGGCGGCGACGAGGAACGAGATCGCGATCGCCGGACCGGCGTTCGTCGCCGCGGCACGGCCGGTCAGAACGAAGATGCCAGCGCCGATGATGACGCCGACGCCGAACACCACCAGGTCGATCGCCCCGAGGTTGCGGTTGAGCCTGGTCTCGGGGTCGTCGGTGTCGCGGATCGACTGCTCGACGGACTTCGTACGGAAGAGCTCGCTCTTGGCCATCGTGATCCCCCTTCTGGGGTCACTATGCCCGCAACGGGCCGCGCAGGCGCGTCAGCGAGGAGCGTGTGTCACAGGCGCGCGAGGGTGTCCGCGGCGATCGCCTCGCCCGTCAGCCCCATCCGCTCGAGCAGCACGTCGCGCTTGGCGTGGTCGAAGAACTCCTGCGTGACGCCGTGAATGCGGACGGGCGTACGAACGTCGGCGTCGGCGAGCATCTGGGTGAGGACCGACCCCATGCCGCCCACGCGGCCGCCGTCCTCGACGGTGACCAGAAGGCGGTGACGGGCGGCGATCTCGACGAGCGCCGGATCGAGCGGCTTGACCCACCGCGGGTCGACCACCGTGACTCCGACGCCCTCGGCGCGCAGCCGCGCGGCCGCGTCGAGCGCCTGGCGGACCATCGGGCCCGCCGCGACGATCAGGACGTCGTCGTCGCCCTCGCGGAAGAGGACGTCGCTCCGGCCGACGGTGCCGATGGCCTCGATGTCGCCGGGCACGCCACCCTTGGGGAACCGGACGACAGTCGGCGCGTCGTCGACCGTGACCGCCTCGCGCAGCAGCTCACGCAGGCGGGCGCCGTCGCGGGGTGCGGCCAGGCTCAGGGTTGGCACGACCTGCAGGATCGATATGTCCCACATGCCGTTGTGGCTCGGGCCGTCGTCGCCGGTGACGCCCGCGCGGTCGAGCACGAACGTGACGCCGCACTTGTGCAGCGCCACGTCGAGGAGCACCTGGTCGAACGCCCGGTTGAGGAAGGTCGCGTACACCGCGACGACGGGGTGCAGCCCGCCCATCGCAAGCCCAGCGGCGCTGGTCACGGCATGCTGCTCGGCGATGCCGACGTCGTACGTGCGCTCGGGGAACTTGTCGGCGAACGCGTCGAGACCCGTCGGGGACAGCATCGCGGCGGTGATCGCGACGACGTCCGGCCGCTCGTCACCGATGCGGACCAGCTCGTCGCGGAACACCGACGTCCAGGAGGTCGGCTCTACCGCGAGCGCCTCGCCGGTCAGGCGGTCGAACGCCTTGGCCTGGTGCATCTGGTCTTCTTCGTTGGCGACCGCGATCTGGTAGCCCTGGCCCTTGGTCGTGATGACGTGGACGATGGCGGGTCCGCCGTACGTCTTTGCCTGCGCGAGCGCCTTCTCGACGGCAGGGCGGTCGTGGCCGTCGATCGGCCCGACGTACTTGAGACCGAGGTCTTCGAACATCCCCTGCGGGTAGAGCGCGTCCTTGAGGCCCTTCTTGATCGCGTGCAGCGCCTCGTATGCGGTCTGGCCGACGATGTTGGAGTTGGAGAGCCGCTCGCGTACGGCCTTGAGCGCGGGCTCGTAGCGCGGATTGGTGCGCAGCCGTCCGAGGTGGTTGGCGAGCCCGCCGACGGTGGGTCGGTAGGAGCGCCCGTTGTCGTTGACGACCACCACGAGGCGCCGGTCGGCGTCGGCGGCGATGTTGTTGAGCGCCTCCCAGGCCATGCCTCCGGTGAGCGCGCCGTCGCCGATCACCGCGACCACGTGGTCGGGACGACCCTGGACGGTGTTGGCCTTGGCGAGGCCGTCGGCGTACGACAGGCTCGTCGAGGCGTGGGAGTTCTCGACGACGTCGTGCGGGGACTCGGCCTGGCTCGGGTAGCCCGACAGGCCGCCCTCCATCCGCAGCCGCTCGAACTGGGCGGCACGACCGGTGAGCATCTTGTGGACGTACGCCTGGTGGCCGGTGTCGAAGATGACCCGGTCACGCGGCGAGTCGAACACGCGGTGGATCGCCATCGTCAGCTCGACGACCCCCAGGTTGGGGCCGAGGTGGCCCCCGTGGGTGGCGACCGCGACGATCAGGCGCTCGCGGATCTCCTCGGCGAGCGCATCCAGCTCGGCATCGGTGAGATCCCTCAGATCGCTCGGCTGGCTGATCTGATCGAGCGTGCTCATGGTCCTCCGCGGGTGTGGGTGGGCGTCATTCGATCTTAGGCCATGGCACCTACCCGCCCGCCGACCGTCAGTCTGCGGTGGCGCCCCGAGCGACCGTGCGAAGGTCGGCGACCTCCGTCTCGAGCACCGCCTCGACCGCCGGCAGGGCATCGGCGACCGCGTCCTCGGACGGCGCCCGCTCCCCCGGCAGCGGCACGATCTCCACGTCGACACGGCTGCCGCGCGGGATGAGCCGCCACTGGGCGACCAGCCGCGTCCCGTCGAGCACGACCGGGGTCGTGGTGCCGTTGACGCGGTTGAAGACGTGCCGCTGGTTGTCGAGGGCGGTGAACCGTGCGCGCTCCGGGCCCGTCCCCTCGTAGCCGAGCATCACGCCGTCGAACTCCGGGAGCAGCCGCAGCCCGCCGGCATAGTCGCTGCCGTCGGGGGCGCCGGCCAGATCGAGATAGGTGCGCCCCTCGGGCCCTTCGTAGGTGACGACCTCGTCGCCGAGCGCGGCGATCGCCGCGTCGACCGGGCGCAGCTTGTCACCCAGCCACCACGCGACGTCGCGCCGGGTCGCGGGACCGTACGCGCCGAGGTGGACGCGGACGAGCTCGCGGCGCGCGACCTCAGGGGCGAGCGACGGGTCGATGCCGGTCAGCGCCGCGGACGAGCGGTAGAGCGTGTCGGTGCGGGTGTGCCACCGCCGGTCGGGCGGGCGACGGACGAGCCACGGCGCACCGCGCAGCAGGTTGCGGGCGTACGAGTCGGCGACCGTGCCGTGCCCCTCCGACTCCTGGGACGCGAGCCAGTCGGCGACGTGGGCGATGAGGTCGTCGCGCTCGCGCCACTCGTCGCTCGCGTAGTCCCGGGTGCGGGCGCGGACCTCGTCGGGGCCGATCTGGTCGAGCGCGAGACCCTTGGCCAACGCCTTGTCGAGCCACACCGACGTCACCGCGGACGACCACGCGTGGTGCTGCGGCGTCGAGGAGTGGACCGTGCCGCGCAGGGTCGTCCCCTTGACCAGCGCGTACGAGTCGAACGCCTCGACCACCGTCTCGTGAGTGATGCCGGGCAGCCGCGAGGCCGCGAAGAGGAACGCGGCCCGCGGGACCTGGGTCTGGACCGGCCCCAGCGCGTCGTACAGAGCGACCAGGTCGGTGACCGCGGTGCCGGTCGGGGCCGGGAACTGGCGCGCGAGGGTGCGGAGCGCCAGGTCGTCCGGTGCGAGACGGGCGGTCATGGTGTGATGCCTCCATGTCTGGGACGTACGACGCGTCGTGCACGTTCTGCCGCGTCGTCACGGGAGAGCTCGACGCCCCCATCGTGTACGAGGACACCGACACGATCGGCTTCCTGGACCATCGTCCCGTCTTCAAGGGTCACGTCCTCGTCGCTCCGCGCGACCACGTCGTGACGCTCCCCGACCTCCCGGCGGAGCGGCTCGGCCCGTACTTCGGCGTCGTGCAGCACGTCGCGCGCAACCTGCCCGAGGTCGTCGGGGCGCAGGGGACGTGGGTCGCCGAGAACAACGTCGTGTCGCAGTCCGTCCCGCACCTGCACGTCCACGTCGTTCCGCGGACCAAGGGCGACGGGCTGCGCGGGTTCTTCTGGCCGCGCACGAAGTACGCCGCGGGCGAGGCCGACGACTACGCCGCCCGCATCCGCGCCGCGCTCGCTCGTTGACGAACGTAAGTCGGCAAAGGTTCGGTACGGTGAAGCGGTGGGCAAGGATTGGCCAGCGGTGTCGTACGAGGCGCACCCCTGGACGCGCCTGCCGGCGTACGGGGTCTCACGCGCGCGGCTGCGGCGTCACTCCCAGCCGTACCAGGCGGCCGTCCTCTCCCCGATCGCCACGCTCCCCATACGCCTCGACGCCGCTGTCCTCGCGGAGGCCGAGGAGGCCACCACGGCCATCGCCCGCTTCGACGCCGGGCTCTCGCACGCCTTCGGCGACGGCGACCACGCCAACACCCTCGGCGAGATCGGCCCCCTCTCCGCCCTGCTCCTGCGGACGGAGTCGGCGTCGTCGTCGCGGATCGAGCACGTCGACGCCGACGCCCGCCAGCTCGCGCTCGCCGAGATCGGCGCCGCTTCCTCGCCCGACGCCCGACTGGTGGTCCGCAACGTGGAGGCGATGCGCGCCGCGCTCGCGCTCGCCGACTCCCTCGACGCCGATGCGCTCCTCACCCTCCACCGCACGCTGCTCGGCGACACCGACCCGCGCGGCGCTGGCCGCTGGCGGAGCGAGCAGGTCTGGGTCGGCGGTTCCTCGTACGGCCCCCACGACGCCGAGTTCGTTCCGCCGCACCACACGCGCGTCGAGGCCTCGATCGACGACCTCGTGCGCTTCGTCCGCCGCGACGACGTCCCGGTGATGGCGCAGGTCGCGATCGCGCACGCACAGTTCGAGACGATCCACCCCTTCACCGACGGCAACGGCCGTACGGGGCGCGCGCTGATCCACGCGATGCTGCGGAGCAAAGCCGTCACCGAACGCGTCTCCGTCCCGATCTCGAGCGGACTGGTGGGCGAGCCCCGCCGCTACTTCGCGGCACTCGGGTCCTATCGCGACGGCGACCCCGCGCCGGTCGTCGCCGAGCTCGCCGCCGCGACGCTGCGCGCGGTCGACAACGGACGCAGGTTGGTCGCCGACCTCGTAGGCCTGCGCGCCCGCTGGGCCGAGCGGGTGGTCGCGCGGCGGCACGCGGCCGTGCACCGGATGCCTGCCGTGCTCGTCCGCCACCCCGCGCTCGACAACGCGCTGGTCGCGCGCGAGCTCGGGGTCAGCGACGTCGCCGCGCAGGGGGCGATCGACCGCCTGGTCGAGGCGGGTGTCCTCGTCCAGGTCGGCAGCGGCGCCCGCAACCGCGTCTGGCAGTGCCCGGAGGTCATCGACGCGCTCGACGCCTTCGCGGCACGGGCCGCTCGGCGCCCGACGCGCGGCTGAACCCCCGTACTGCGGGGTGGGTGACCGACACCGCGATCACGCCGGCCGCGCCGAGCAGACCCCCGGACACGAGGGCGACCTCGGGCGACGAGAACCCGGCGACCACTCCCCCTCGGGCGTTGCCGAGGTCGGGTCCTGCGACGCCGACGACGTACTCGACCGACGACACCCGTCCACGCTGCTCGTCGGTGGTCGCGAGCTGGGTGACGACACCGCGGGCGATCACCGCGAAGGTGTCGGCCGCACCCGCCACGGCCAGTGCCGCCAACGCGGGCAGCAGCCACAGGGACGCGCCAAACGCCGCGACGCCGAGGCACCAGACGGTCGCCGCCACGACCATCGTGCGTCCCGGACGCGCACCGCGCGTGACGACCCCGGAAGCGAGTCCGCCGACGATGCCGCCGGCCCCGACGGCCGAGAGCATGAGCCCCGTGATCGCCGGGTCGCCGTCGAACCGGGCGTCGACGACCACCGGGAACAGCGCCACTGGCATCACGAGGACCGTCGCGAGCACGTCGGTGAGGACGGCTCCCCGCAGGAGCGCCGAACGCGCGACGTACTGCAGCCCGGCGAGGACCGCGGCACGCTCTCCACGCTCGGCCACCCCCCTCGGCGAGACCGCCGGCAGACCTCGCGTCACCAGCCACGCGACGACCATCAGGACGGCCTGGACGGCGAAGGCCACCTCCGCTCCGCCGTACGCGACGAGCACGCCACCGACCGCCGGGCCGACGAGCATCGCGACCTGGAAGCCCACGTGGGTGAGCGCGACTCCGGCGGCGACCTCGCCAGGCGGGAGCAGCCTGGCGATCAGGGCGCGTCGCGCCGGCGCACCGAGGGCGCCGAGGCCCGCCTGCAGCGCGACGAGCGCCAGGACGAGCAGGAGCGAGCGCATCCCGTACGCCGCCTGCGCGGCGAGAGCCACCGCGACCGCCGCGCCACCCGCCGTCGTCGCGAGCACGACGCTCCGCCGGTCGTACGAGTCGGCGAGGGCGCCGCCGTACAGCCCGAGGACCACCATCGGGACCGCGTGCGCGAGGCCGAGCGTCCCCATCATCGCGGCGCTGCCCGTGAGGTCCCAGACCAGCTGGAGCAGGGCGACCAGACCGATCTGACCTCCGAAGGCACTCATGAGCCCACCTGCCCACAGGCACCGGAACGCCGGTCCTCGTCTGAGCGGGGCGAGGTCGAGCAGCCCCGCCCGGGCGCTCATCGCGCGAGCTCGTCGGGCAGGTGCGCCGCGACCCGGTCACGGAACGGCCGATGCCTCAGCGCCGCCTCGAGGTCAGCGACGACCGCGATGAGCGAGTACGGGACCTCGGCGTCGAGCTCGGCGAGGGCTCGCTCCGTCGCGCGCCATTCCGCCTCGAGCAGCGGCACGAGCGCGCGTCCGTGCGCGGTGAGGCTGACGAGCCTCGTACGGGCGTCCGGTCCGGGCGAGGTCTCGACGAGGCCGTCGGCGCGCAGGATCGCGACCGTCTGGCTGGCCGCGGAGTGGGTGACACCGACGGCCTCCGCGAGTGCGCGGATCGACATCGGACCAGCGTGCGCAAGCTTGATGACCGGCTTCGTCAGCCGGGGGCGTACGGCAAGGCCTCGCTCACGGTAGAGCGCGGTCAGCTCGGCGTCCATCGCGTCCTGCAGCGCGCGAAGCGGTTGCCAGAAGTTCTCGTCGGTGGGGTCCACAGGACAACCGTAACAGCACTTATACAAGTGCTGTCACGTCTTCAGCCGAGGTCGAGATAGCGCCCACGCACATGGGTGAGCGCGGGCCCGTCCTCCCCGATCTCGACATGCTCCACGACACCCTCGACGAGCAGCGGCCACCCGACCTGACGCGGCTCCACGGCGACCCGCGCCCCGAGCCACGCAGCCGCCGACTCCAGCACGGGCCCGAACAGGGTCTGCCGCCACACACCCAGCGTGAACACGCCACCCGGCGCCGGCGCCGTCCCGGCGAACGGGTCGGCGAGCGCGCGGTCACGCGCGCCGAGCACGTTGACGACGAACGGTCCGCCCACCTCGAGCGTGTCGGCAAGGTCACTGTCCTCGTCGACGAGCAGCAGGACGCGGGCCGGTGCACCGTCGGCCACCACCACCGACGAAACGGTCAGGCCGACACGAGTACGGCCCTCTCCGGCGGTGCAGAGCGTGACCGCCTGCGGGAGTCGGCCGCGCAGCCGCCTGAGCGGGTCGCGCTCGCCCTCCGGCGGGAGGAACGGGTGGTCGGAATGGATGGTCACGCCGTCAGCGTACGATCCGTCGACGTTCCGCGTGATCTGTCACCGAGGTCGGCCAGGATGGGCTGGTGCACCTCACGGATGAGCAACGCCGTCGACGACTGGTCGTCCAGCATCGGGTCGGTCACACCATGGCCCCTCGATCCCCGCGCGTCGAGGACGTCGTCTCCGACCTTCTCGTCCTGCACGCGACAGACCCCGCCACGGTCTACCTCTCCGTGCTCGCCCGCGCACCCGGACTCACCCGCGACGACATCCGCGCGGCGATGTACGAACGCCGCGACCTCGTGCGCGTCCTCGCGATGCGCCGCACGCTGTTCGTCGCCGGTCGTGACGACGTGCCGGCGATCCACGCCGGCGCGAGCCTCGGGGTCGCCCGCATGCTGCGCACGCGACTCCTCAAGGAGCTCGTCAAGACCCCGACCGACCCTGAGGTGCCCGACCCGCAGGCGTGGCTCGCCGGGGTCGAACGCGGGGTCGACGCCGTGCTCCGTACGGCCGCGCGCGACGGCAGAACCCTGTCCGGCGCCGAGATCAGCACAGCCGTCCCCGCGCTACGCACCGCCCTGCTCCCGACGACCGACAAGGCGTGGGACGTCCGCCGTACGGTCACGTCCCAGACGCTCGCCCTGCTATCCGCCGAGGGCCGGATCGTCCGCACCGAGCCGCGCGGCAGCTGGACGTCGCGCCACCACGCCTGGGCCCCGATCGAGTCGTGGTTCCCCGACGGCATTCCCGAGCTCCCCGAGGCCGACGCCCGTACGCTCCTCGCACGGCGCTGGCTCGAGGCCTTCGGCCCCGCGACGCCCGACGACCTCCAGTGGTGGGCCGGCTGGAACAAGACGCACACCCGTGCCGCGCTCGCCAGGCTCGATCTCGTCGAGGTGACGCTCGCCGAGGGGCCCGGCATCATGCTCCCCAGCATCGAGATCCCCGATGCCGCGGCACCGCCCGGCGCCGCGCTGCTCCCCGCGCTCGACCCGACGCCGATGGGCTGGAAGCACCGCACCTGGTATCTCGGCGAGCACCGCGAGCGCCTGTTCGACCGCATGGGCAACATCGGTCCCACCGTCTGGTGGGACGGTCGCGTCGTCGGCGGATGGGCCGTACGTGCCGGCGGCGAGGTCGTGCACCGGCTCCTCGAGGATGTCGGCACCGACGCAGCCGCCGCCGTCGCCGCGGAGGCCGAGCGCCTGCAGGTGCTGCTCGATGCCGCGACCTTCACACCGAGCTTCCCGACGCCGCTCGACAAGGAGCTGCGGGCGTGACTCAGGCGGACGCGACGCGCACCCGGTGGACGGCCTGCTCCGCCGAGGCGACGACCAGCAACGGGTCGCTCATCATGGCCCCGAACGCGAGCTCGCCCGCCCCGACCAGCACCGAGTCGCGCCCGAGCCCTGGCAGAAGCACCTCCGTACGCCGGTCGGCGGCATCGAGGGTCCCGTGCCGCACCTCGGCGTCGACGTCGGCACCCACCGCCGGATAGAGCGCGCTCAGCAGGCCGCCGAGGATGACGACCTGTGGGTCGAAGATGTTGATCAGGTTCGTGATGCCGACACCCAGCATCCGGCCGACCTCGCGCAGCGGGTCCGAGGGCGTACGAACGTCCTCCAGCAGGGCGACGAGGTGCGCGATGTCGTGCGAGGGGGTCCCGAGCGCGTCGGCGACGGCGACCGCGCCGATCTCGGTCTCCCAGCAGCCGAGGTTGCCGCAGCGGCAGCGTCGGCCACCGGCCGAGACCCGCATGTGCCCGACCTCGCCGGCGTAGCCGACGGTGCCCAGCAGGCTCCGACCACGCGTGATCAGCCCACCGCCGACTCCCACGTCGCCGCTGAGGTAGACGACGTCCGACATCCCGCGAGCGACACCGCGGGCATGCTCGGCCAGGACTCCGAGGTTGGCGTCGTTGCCGATGACCACCGGGATCTCGCCTCCGATGCGCTCCTGCACGAGCTCGCTGAAGGCGACGTCCGACCACCCGAGGTTGGGCGCGTAGTGGATGCGCCCGTCCTCGGTGGAGACGATGCCCGGCATGCCTACGCCGACCCCGACGAGCAGAGTGTCGGCAGGGACGTCGACGAGGAGGTCGGCCGCCGTACGGACGACCTGGTCGGCAACCTGGGCGGGCGACGCACCGATCTCCACGGGCACGGACCGGCGTCCGTGGACGGTGCCGCCGAGGCCGATCCGGGCCACCTCGATGCTCTCGACCCGCAGCTCGACGGCGACCACGCACACGTGCCGCTCACCGGGGCGTACGTGCAGCGAGGGGCGTCCTGCTCCCTGACGGTCACCGCGAGGCGACGCCTGAGCGACGACGCCGAGTCGCTCGAGCTCACCGACCAACGCCGCGATCGTGGACCGGTTGAGGCCCATCCGGATCGTCAGGTCGGCGCGCGACACGTCGGCGTCGCGATGCACGTGACCGAGCAAGGTGCCGAGGTTGTGGCGGCGTACCGCCTCCTGGTTGGCACCCTTGCCGATCGGTCGCTGCTGCTGCAGTGGCACCGCGCCGCCCCTCCTCGCTGTGGTCGTAGGGCGAGGCGAAACTAGCACGCCCGGACCTGATTTTGTCACCGCCGCAACAAAATCGAGACCAACTCCGCCCCAACGACGTCGACGGTGAGCCTGGTCCGACCGGTCGGCACCGGGTCGGACCAGGCTCACCGCCGGACGTGACGGGGTGAGCCGTGAGGATCAGTCGAGCGGCACTCAGCCGATCAACGACCGCAGGACGTACGGCATGATGCCACCGTTGCGGTAGTAGTTCGCCTCACCCGGCGTGTCGATGCGCACGATGGCGTCGAACTCGATCGCCTCGTCGCCGCCGAGCGTCGCCCGGACCTTGACGGTCTTGGGGGTACGGCCCTCGTTGAGCGCGGTGACGCCGTGGAACTCGAACGTCTCCTCGCCGGTCAGACCCAGCGAGTCGGCGGTCTGGCCCTCGGGGAACTGCAGCGGCAGGACGCCCATGCCGATGAGGTTCGAGCGGTGGATGCGCTCGTACGACTCGGCGATGACGGCCTTGACGCCCAGGAGCGCGGTGCCCTTGGCTGCCCAGTCGCGCGAGCTGCCCGAGCCGTACTCCTTGCCGGCCAGCACGACCAGCGGGATGCCCGCCGCGATGTACTTCTCCGACGCCTCGAAGACGGTCGTGACCTCGCCGCCCTCGTTGAGCTGGCGCGTGAAGCCACCCTCGGTGCCCGGCGCGAGCTGGTTGCGCAGGCGGATGTTGGCGAACGTGCCGCGGATCATGATCTCGTGGTTGCCACGACGCGAGCCGTACGAGTTGAAGTCGCGCGGCGCGACACCGTGCTCGGCGAGGTACTTGCCGGCCGGGCTGTCCTTCTTGATCGCACCGGCGGGCGAGATGTGGTCGGTCGTGACCGAGTCGCCGAGCTTGAGGAGCACACGCGCGCCCTCGATGTCGGTGACCGGAGACGGCTCGTGCTGCATCCCTTCGAAGTACGGCGCCTTGCGGACGTACGTCGAGTCCTCGTCCCACTCGAAGACGTCGCCCTCGGGCGTCGGCAGCGACTGCCAGCGCTCGTCACCGGTGAAGACGTCGGCGTACTCGCGCTTGAAGGTCTCGGCGGACATCGCACCGGCGACGACCTCCTCGATCTCCGACGGCGACGGCCAGATGTCGCGCAGGAAGACGTCGTTGCCGTCCTTGTCCTTGCCCAGCGAGTCGTTGAACAGGTCGGTGTCCATCGTGCCGGCCAGCGCGTACGCGACGACCAGCGGCGGGGACGCCAGGTAGTTCATCTTCACGTCAGGGTTGATCCGGCCCTCGAAGTTGCGGTTGCCCGACAGCACCGAGGTGACGGCGAGGTCACCGTCGTTGACCGCCTGCGAGACCTCGGGGATCAGCGGGCCCGAGTTGCCGATGCAGGTGGTGCAGCCGTATCCGACGAGGTTGAAGCCGAGCTTGTCGAGGTACGGCGTGAGGCCAGAGCGGTCGTAGTAGTCGGAGACCACCTTCGAGCCCGGCGCCAGCGTGGTCTTGACCCACGGCTTGCGGGTCAGGCCCTTCTCGACGGCGTTGCGCGCGAGCAGCGCGGCGCCGATCATGACCGACGGGTTGGACGTGTTGGTGCACGACGTGATCGCCGCGATCGTCACGGCGCCGTGGTCGAGCTCGTACGTCGTGCCGTCGGCGGTGGTGACGCGCTGCGGGTTGCTCGCACGGCCGTTGTCCTTCGGCGCCAGCGAGAGGTAGTCCGTCGCGGGGGTCTGGCCGTGGACGTCCTCGTGGGCAGCAGGCACGTCAGAGGCCGGGAAGGACTCCTCGAGCGCCTCGTCGTACGCGCCGATCGGCGGCTCCTCGGCGTGCTCGACGTAGTTGACGAGCGCGCCGCGGAACGACTGCTTCGCGTCGGTGACGACGATGCGGTCCTGAGGACGCTTCGGGCCGGCGATCGACGGCACGATGGTCGCGAGGTCGAGCTCGAGGTACTCGGAGTAGCGCGGCTCGTGGTCGGCGTCGTGCCACAGGCCCTGCGCCTTTGCGTACGCCTCGACGAGCGCGATCTGCTCCTCGGAACGGCCGGTGAGGCGCAGGTACTTCGTGGTCTCGTCGTCGATCGGGAAGACCGCGATGGTCGAGCCGTACTCGGGGCTCATGTTGCCGATCGTGGCGCGGTTGGCCAGCGGCACCGCGCCGACGCCGGAGCCGTAGAACTCGACGAACTTGCCGACGACGCCGTGCTCGCGCAGCATCTCGGTGATCGTGAGGACGAGGTCGGTCGCGGTCGAGCCCTCGGGGAGCTCGCCCGACAGCTTGAAGCCGACGACGCGCGGGATGAGCATCGAGACCGGCTGGCCGAGCATCGCGGCCTCGGCCTCGATGCCGCCGACGCCCCAGCCCACGACGCCGAGGCCGTTGACCATGGTGGTGTGGGAGTCGGTGCCGACGCAGGTGTCGGGGTACGCCTGGAGGACGCCGTCGACGGTGCGGGTGAAGACCGTACGGGCGAGGTGCTCGATGTTGACCTGGTGCACGATGCCGGTGCCCGGCGGGACGACCTTGAAGTCGTCGAACGCGGTCTGGCCCCAGCGCAGGAACTGGTAGCGCTCGCGGTTGCGCTCGTACTCGATCTCGACGTTGCGCTCGAACGCGTCCGGCGTGCCGAAGACGTCGGCGATGACCGAGTGGTCGATGACCATCTCGGCCGGCGCGAGCGGGTTGATCTTGCTCGGGTCGCCACCGAGGTCGGCCATCGCCTCACGCATGGTGGCGAGGTCGACGACGCACGGGACGCCGGTGAAGTCCTGCATGATCACGCGCGCCGGCGTGAACTGGATCTCCTTGCTCGGCTCAGCGTCGGCGTCCCAGCCGGCGAGCGCCTTGATGTCGTCCGCCGTGATGTCGGCGCCGTCCTCGGTGCGCAGGAGGTTCTCCAGCAGCACCTTGAGGCTGAAGGGCAGCGAGGCGACGTCCAGGCCCTCGCCGGTCACCGCCCCGAGGCGGTAGATCTCGTAC
This sequence comes from Mumia zhuanghuii, assembly GCF_042681565.1. Lineage (NCBI taxonomy): Bacteria > Bacillati > Actinomycetota > Actinomycetes > Propionibacteriales > Nocardioidaceae > Mumia > Mumia zhuanghuii. The sequence goes on along the minus strand of NZ_JBHUFT010000008.1, from coordinate 2,085,983 downwards.
GCGGTGTCCCCGACGTTCAGGGTTTCCTTCGCGTTGAAGCTGTTGACGCTGGCCATGCCTCTCCTCGTTCCGTCCTGCCGGAGCCCGCGATCGCCGTGCGCGCTCCGCGCGGCATCCGCCCTCTATCGTCGCGCGGTCGAATGGGGCCCGCGCGATCAGGCTCGCCTTACTCAGCCGCTCTCGCAGCATGTATCTCGATGTCAAGATAAACGTTATCAAACTTCTCGCTCCGGTCCGAGCCCTCCCAGCGCGCGCCACCATTTTCCGTGGGGGCCAACGCAGACGTCTGGCCCCACCTCGATGTTCCGGTGGGGGCGCAACTCTGCGTTGGCCCCCACGGAAAGTGCGGGCCGCGGGGAGGTCAGGCGTCGCGGACGAGGACCACGTACCGGCGACCGTCTGCGGGCGACTCGAACTTGTCGACGGCGGCGAACCCGAGGGTGTCGACGACCTTGAGGGCGCGGACGTTGAACTCCGCGACCGTCACGCGGAACCGCTGCGGAGCGAACCGCTCGGCCCCGAAGGCGAGCCCCGTCGCGATCGCCGAGTGGCCGAGACCCTGCCCGGTCAGCTCGGGGCGCAGCCCGCCGGCGATGTCGAGCGCCTCGTCGTCGTAGTCGAACCCGAGCACCCGCGCCGTCGGCCCGTAGCAGCGATAGCCGATCAGCCGCTCCCCCTCGATCAGCGCCCAGAATCCGTGCGAGAGGTCGGTGAAATGGCGCGGGTCCATCCCGGTGAGGTCGTAGCAGCCGTTGGGCTCCGGATAGCTCCAGGTGACGATGTCGCCAGCATGGTCGTGCGTGAGCTCGATGATCTGCATTCCTGCTCCCTCACCCGCTGACGGTGCCGACATCCAAGCACGCGCGCAGTGCTCGCGGCAATGGCCCGTCCGCCTCAGCGCAGCGTACGGACGTATGCGACGACGGCGCGCGCGTCGCGCACGCGTGCCTCCCACGTGGCCCCCGCCAGCACCAGCGCGAGACCGACGGCCCCGAGCGGGATCCACCGGGGCAGGTCGCCGACGAACGGCCCTGCCCAACGCACCACCAGCAGGGTCGTCAGGGTGGCGCCGACGACGAACGGCGCCTTCTGGCGGACGACGGTGCCGACCGCGAGGAGACCGATCCCCGCAGCGGCCAGCAGCAGGCCACGGACGGAGGCCGGGTCGTCGAGCGTCGCCGGCAGGCTCGGGAGGAGGGCGAGGCCGAGTCCGGGCAGCAGCGCCGCAGAGCTCTGACCGCGCTGGTGCCGCATGCGCAGCAGCCCTGCAGCGAGGAGCAGCAGCCCGAACGGCAGCGTGTACGCCTCGACGATGTCCACGTCCGAGGCAGCCAGGCGCGTCACGTACGCCGTGCCGAGGAGGACCGTGCCGAGCACCATGTATGGCCTGCGGTCGTACCGCAGGATGCCGGCGACGGTCACCGCGACGCCGAGGACGGTCAGGCACAGGCTGAACCATCCGAGGCTCGCATCGAGTGCCTCGACCAGCGCGAGGCAGGCGGTTCCGCCGGCGACGATCTCCCACGGCACCCGCAACGAACGCGGCAGGGTGGGCACCGACGCTGACGCGAGGAGCGCGACGACCAGCCCGCTGGCGACCAGCGCGCCTGTGCGGAGCCCGGCGCCGGAGACGTCGACCCAGGCGAGCACCCCCGCGACGCCGAGGGCGGCGGCCGAACCCGCGGCGACGGCTGCGGCATCGCGGCGCCCGTCGGACAGCGCGGCGACCGTCACCAGCGCGGCCACCATCGCGACCGCGCACCACACCGTCGCCGCCGCCGGCGCGGAACCGATCGGGAGGAGCACGGCGACGACCGCGGCCGGCGGTGCGGTGCAGGCCGCGGCCACCGCGAGGTCACCGGAGCCTCGGACCAGCCACGTCGCCCCCGCCGCTCCCGCGACCCCGAGCGCACTCAACGCCACCACCAGGACCGGCGCCTCGAGGAGCACCCCGACCACGACGACCCCTCCGGCGCTCAGCAGCGCGACCACGACCCACGAGGTCGTACGGATCGCCGGCGCGCGCGCCGCTGCCCTCCAGCACGCGACGACCGCCACGACGGCCGCCGCCCCGAGCCATGTGCAGGCGACCAGCCACACCGGATCGCCCCATTCCGTGGTGAACCGGAGAGCGACGTCGTCGTCCCAGCCCGGCAGCCACGACTCCGCCACCGCCAGACCGGCCGCACCCCCGGTGGCGAGCAGCGCACCCACGAGAGGAAGCGCGGCAGGGACGAGCGTGGCGCGGACGCCGGTCGCCCACCCGGGCGGCGACAGGCGCGCACCGACCCCAGCGGTCGCGAGAGGGACGAGGACCCACGTCAGCGTGGCCACCTCCACCGGCACGCCACGTCCGAGGAGCGCGACCACGACCAGGCACAGCGCGGCGCCGAACCCGCCGAAAGCACGGGCAAGCGTGGCAGGTGCAGTCAGCGCCCGCGCCTCGAGCGTCCGGGCCACGAGCGCGGCCAGGCCCGCCGTCACCGCACCGAGGAGCAGCAGCGCGGGCGCGTCGCCGCGGGTCCAGCGGGTTGCGGCCCCGTCGGAGATCGCGACGGCGGTGACGAGGACGGCGGCACTGCCCGGAACCGCGCCCGCGGCGCACAGCCCGACGGCCCACGCCGCGACCGTCAGCCGGAGGCGTACGAGGCCGAGGGTCGCGAGCACGAGGCCCGCCGACGCCGCCGTGAGGGTCCACCGCAGGTCGACGGGAAGGACGACCAGCGCGGCGACCGTGCCCGTGACCAGCCCGATCACCAACCCGACCTCGGCCGCCACGACGCGTCGGAGCCACTGTCGTGCCCAGAGCGCGACGCCGAGGCTGGCCACGGCGAGCACGGCGGAGAAGCCGAGGATCAGCAGGTCCGCGTCGAGGGTGTCCAGGTCGAGGACGCCGGCACGCACCCCGGCACCGACGTCGACGGCGGCGAGGAGCCCGCAGACCGTCCACAGCGCCTCGGCGGACGCCCGCAGACGTCGCGTGGTGACCCACGCAGCGGCACCGGCCACGGCCGTCGTGAGGGCGACGAGGACGAGGGTCCGGCCGGTCAGGCCGAGGCTCCCCCACCCCACCGCGACGAACACGAACCCTGCGACCACCAGGCACAGCGAGCCGAGGGCGAGGAGGGTGCCGCCCACCGACCAGGTGTGGCGCGGCGACGACGCTCTGTACGCCGGGTGGCGCGGCGACCACGGCGGCGGCTGCTGGGCCCCGTACGACGACGGCTGCTGCGGCGCCTCCGCGGCCGGGCCCGCGGCCGATGGCGACCACGAGGGCACGCTCGGACCCGCCGGCCGCGCCGCCGTGGCGGCCGCCTCCGCCCGCATCTCCGCCAGCACGCGGTCGGCCTCCGCGAGAAGGCCGAGCAGGCGCAGCGGGCGCTCTCCTCGCAGCTGGACACCGCACCTCGGGCAGCGTTCCACCCCGGCCGCAGGCGCGCCACAGCTCGGGCAGTGCAGGGGATCGGCGTACGTCACCGGTGAAGTGTCTCGCGAGGCGGAGTCACCTCGGGGTCAGGGCGCGAGGTCCAGCGTCGCCACGCACTCGACGTGATGCGTCATCGGGAACAGCGCGTACGCCTCGAGGTCGCCGAGGGTGTAGCCGAGCTCGGCGAACGTCTTGACGTCGCGCGCCAGCGCCGCCGGGTCGCACGCGACGTAGACGACCCTGCGCGGGCGCAGCGCCGCGATCGCCCGCACGACCTTCGCACGCGCCCCCGTACGGGGCGGGTCGAGGACGACCACGTCGCACTGCTCCCCCGCCTCTCCGCGCGCCAGCACACGGGCCACGTCACCGGTGACGATCCTGGCCTGAGGGAGGTCGTGCAGGTTGCGGCGGGCGTCGCGCGAGGCCTGCGCGTCACCCTCGACGCTGACGACCACCCCGTCCGTCCCCACAGCCTCGCCGAGGAACGCGGAGAACAGTCCGACGCCGGCGTACAGGTCGGCGACCCGCTCCCCCGGCTTCGGCGCGGCCGCCCGCATCACGGCGTCGACGAGCGTGGTCGCGGCGTCGGGGTGGACCTGCCAGAAGCCGGCGCCCCCGACGCGGAAGCCGCGATCGCCGACAACCTCACGCACCCAGCCGCGCCCGTGGACCGTGGCGCCGTCGGCGAGCACACCGGTGGCCTCCACCGCTGGAAGCCCCCCTGTCACGTCGTACGCGGCTGCGAGCGCGTCGCCGTCGGAGCCGGCCACCGCCGTCACCCGCGAGGCGGGCCAGCGGACGGACAGGACGTTCGGGAGGTCGCGCGACGCGATAGGGCAGTCGTCGAGCGGCACGATCGCGTGCGAGCGGTGGCGCCGCAGCCCGAGCGTGCCGTCCTCGGTCGCCGCAAAGGTCACCCGCGTGCGCCATCCGAGACCGTCGCGTGCCGCCTCGCCGAGCGGCGGGCGTACGGTCACCTCCCGGTCGATCCCGGCCAGCCGCGACAGCTGCTCGCGGACCACCGAGCCGAGGAGCTCGCGCTGCGTGGCCAGGGAGGCGTGCTGGAAGTCGCATCCCCCGCACCCTCCGGGACGGGCGACAGGGCAGCGCGGCTCGACCCGACCAGGCGCCGCGTCGAGGACCTCGACGGCATCGGCACGGAGGAAGCGGTCACCCTCGCGTCCCTCGGTGATCTCGGCGACCACCCGCTCGCCAGGGAGCGTGTGACGGACGAAGACGACCTGGCCGTCCCACCGCGCCACGCAGTGCCCCCCGTGAGCGACGGCACCCACCTCGAGCTCCATCCGGGTGCCAGCGAGGTCGCGACGTTCGTCCGTAGGTGACTGCATCCCTCAAGGGTGCCGTACGGCCTCCGTCAGGAGTCGCGGCGGTCGCTGACGGTCCGCCCCTGCCGCACCTCGCCGGGGACCGGGCGTACCCGCTCGGGACCGCGACGCTTGGCCGACTGCAGCTGATACGGGACGCTCGTGACGAGCACGCCGGGCGTGAACAGCAGCCGCCCCTTCAGCCGCAGCGCCGTCTGGTTGTGCAGGACCTGCTCGTACCAGCGGCCGACGACGTACTCGGGGACGTAGACCATCACGATGTCGCGCGGACTCTGGCGCCGCAGCTCCTTGACGTACTTGATGACCGGCCGGACCAGCTCGCGGTATGGCGAGCCGACGACCACCAGCGGCACCGGGATGCCCAGGTCGTCCCACTGCTTGGTCAGCTGAGCCGTGGACGCGCGGTCGAGGTCGACCGTGAGCGCCTCGAGCGTGTCGGGCCTCGAGACCCGCGCGTACGCGAGCGCCCGCATGACCGGCTTGTGGAGCCGCCCGACGAGCACGATCGCGTGCACCCGGGATGGGAGCGTCGTGTCGGAGTCGTCGACCGCCAGCTCGTCGGCCACCAGGTCGTAGTGCCGTCGGATCGCACGCATGAGGAGATAGAGCACGACCATCGCGGTGATCGCGATCCAGGCACCGGCGAGGAACTTCGTGACGAAGACGATCACCAGGACCGTCGCGGTCATCGCGAGACCGAACAGGTTGACCGCCCGGGAGCGCTTCATCCGTCCACGCTCGGCCGGGTCGGGCTCCGCGCGCAGCAGCCTTCCCCAGTGCCGGATCATCCCGAGCTGGCTGAGCGTGAACGAGACGAACACGCCGACGATGTAGAGCTGGATGAGTCTGGTCACCTCGGCGTCGAACGCGAGGATCAGCACGACCGCCGCGAGACCGAGGAGGACGATGCCGTTGCTGAACGCGAGACGGTCGCCGCGGGTGTCGAGCTGGCGTGGCAGATGGCCGTCGCGCGCGAGCACCGATCCGAGCACGGGGAAGCCGTTGAACGCCGTGTTGGCCGCCAGGACGAGGATGATGCCGGTGGTCGCGACGGTGAGGTAGAAGAGCACGGGCACGTTGTCGTAGACCGCAGCCGCGAGCTGCCCGATGACGGTGTCCTGCACGTAGTCGTCGCCGACCGGCACGCCGTCACGGGTCAGCTGCGTGGCCGGATCCTCCGCGAACCGCAGATGGGTGAGGTCGGCCAGAACGATGATGCTCGTGAGCATCGTCACCGAGATGATGCCTAGGAGGGCGAGCGTCGTGGCGGCGTTCTTGCTCTTGGGGCGCCGGAACGCCGGGACACCGTTGCTGATCGCCTCGACGCCGGTCAGCGCGGCGCAGCCCGACGAGAAGGCCCGCGCGACGAGGAACGTCATCGCGATCGCCGAGACGGCACCCGTGTACGGCTCCTCCGCGACGAGATCGAGGTCGCCGCTTGCCACCTTCGGGAGATCTCCCCACGCGTACCTCACGAAGCCCCACACGGCCATGCCGAGAATGCAGAACATGAACAGGTATGACGGGATCGCGAACGCGGCACCGGACTCGCGAAGCCCCCGCAGGTTGGCCGCGATCAGCAGCAGCACGAGCGCGGAGGCCGCCAGCGCCTCGTGCCCGTTGAGCCACGGCAGCGCGGCCGTCGCGTTCTGGACGCCCGACGAGATCGACACCGCGACCGTCAGCACGTAGTCGACCATCAGCGCGGAGGCGACGGTCACGCCCGCGCGGGGCCCGAGGTTGACCGTGGCGACCTCGTAGTCGCCACCGCCACTGGGGTAGGCGCGGACGTTCTGCCGGTATGACGCCACCACCGTCAACATCACGACCGCGACGGCGAGGCCGATCTTCCAGTTGAACGCGTACGCGGACAGGCCGCCCATCGACAGCACGAGGAAGATCTCGTCGGGCGCGTACGCCACGGACGAGAGCGCATCGCTCGCGAAAACTGGAAGCGCGATGCGCTTCGGGAGCAACGTCTCGTCGAGCTGCGTGCTGCGCAGCTTGCGTCCGAGGAACACGCGCTTGCCCAGCTCGGCCATTCCCACCCGAGGATGGTAGACCCGCCGCGTCCACTCCGCCCTCGCCACCACCGTCAGCGGTGTAGCGTCATCGCGTGCATGTCGTGATCATGGGATGCGGACGGGTCGGATCGACCCTCGCGCACCGTCTCGAGTCGCGCGGTCACTCCGTGGCCGTCATCGACAGCGACCCCGATGCCTTCCGCCGTCTCGGCCCCTCTTTCGCAGGGATGACGGTGACCGGTCTCGGGTTCGACCGGGACATCCAGCGCCGGGCGGGCATCGAGCGGGCTGGCGCCTTCGCCGCGGTCTCGTCGGGCGACAACTCCAACATCATCTCGGCGCGGGTCGCGCGCGAGCAGTTCGGCGTCGACACGGTCGTCGCACGCATCTACGACCCGGGCCGCGCCGAGGTGTTCGAGCGTCTCGGCGTCCCCACGGTCGCGACCGTGACCTGGGCCGCCGACCAGGTGCTCCGCAAGCTCCTCCCCGCCGGACACAGCTCGGTGGTCTACACCGACCCGTCCGGCAAGGTCCGCGCCGACCAGGTCTCCGTCCCTGAGGCCTGGGTGGGGCGTACGGTCAGCGCCCTCGAAGCGGCCACACGAGGGCGGGTGGCGAGCATCTCCCGCTACGGCACCGCCGAGATCCCCGATGCGCAGATGGTGCTCCAGGACGGTGACGTGCTCCACCTCTTCTCGCTCATCAGCGACTCCGAGACCGTCTTCAGCACGCTGTCCGAAGGTCCCCGCGAGGAGGACGCATGAAGGTCGCCATCGCCGGTGCGGGCGCGGTTGGCCGCTCCATCGCCGCCGAGCTCTTGGAGAACGGCCACGGCGTGCTCCTCATCGACCGCAACCCGCGCGCGATCCGCTCCGACACCGTGCCCGGCGCTGACTGGCTCCTCGCCGATGCGTGCGAGCTCTCCGCGCTCGACGTCGCGCGCCTCGAACTCTTCGACGTCGTGATCGCCGCGACCGGCGACGACAAGGCCAACCTTGTCGTCTCGCTGCTGGCCAAGACCGAGTTCGGCGTCGGTCGTACGGTCGCCCGGGTGAACCACCCCGACAACGAGTGGCTGTTCAGCGACGCGTGGGGCGTCGACGTCTCGGTGTCGACGCCACGCATCATGTCGGCACTGGTCGAGGAGGCGGTGACGGTCGGCGACCTCGTTCGCCTGTTCTCGCTGCGCGGCTCGCACGCCAACCTGGTCGAGCTCACGCTGCCGGCGGACTCACCCCTGGTGAGCGTCCGGGTCAGCGACGTCCGGTGGCCGCGCGACGTGGTCCTCGTGGCGATCCTGCGCCACAACGGCATCCAGGTGCCCGAGCCCGACCGTTCCCTCGAGGCCGGCGACGAGCTGCTGTTCGTGGCCCCGGAGGATTCCGAGGAGGCGCTCCAGCACCTGCTCGCGCCGGTCGAGCACCACGCTGACCCGGACTCGCCAGACGCACTCTGACGTCATCCCGGACGAGGGCCCCGTACCTCCAGACGTATGACGTCCGCTCAGTCGCGCGGCTGCACCTTCGGCTGGATCTCAAGTGCCTCGCGCGAGAGCAGGCGGCCGGCGGCCTCCGGGTCGGAGACGGGCGTGTGGTTGCGACCGAGCAGGTACACCATGCCGGCGAGGGTCGCGATCTGCAGTGGCCACCCCATGACGACCTTTGCCGTGCCGAGCAGCCCGACCTCGTCCGCCGCCCACAGCGGGTACTGGACGAGGACACGCAGCACGCACGGCAGGGCGAGGATCAGCGTCAACCGCGAGCAGAGCCGTACGAGGGCCTTGTCGCGGTGCCACGCCGTGGGGTCGCCCGTGACGCTGCCGACGATGAAGCCGACGATCGGCCAGCCGATGAGCACCGTGAACACGAGCAGCACGGCATAGCCGCCGTTGTAGATGAGGCCGGGCAGGAACGCGTCACGGGCCTCGCCCGAGCGCAGCGCGAAGACGGCGGCGATCGCGATCCCGAAGAGCGAGTTGAGGACGAACTGCGTCGTGCTGCGCTGGACGAGGCGGACGGCCAGCAGCGCGACGGCGAGGCTGCCGCTGATCCACAGCGCCAGCTTGAGGTCGCGCGTGACGATCCAGCTCACCGTGAAGCCGATCGTCGGGACCGCGGCCTCGAGCATCCCGCGGACGCCGCCGAGCGCCTTGGCGAGCTGGGAACGAACGACCTGCTCGACGGTGACCGTCGTCGCGGGGCCCCCCTGCGGCGCGGGGTCTTGCGGGGACGGGGTGCTCTCGCTCATCGACTCAGCTCGTATCGGGGGTTGTAGATCACACGATCGCCGTCGCGAAGCCCGAGACGGCCCGTGGCGGTGAGGGCGCGGCCGGCCTCGATGCCGGCGATGCGGCTGCGCCCGAGCCAGATCAGCGTCAGCGCGCCGGTGCCGTCGTACAGCGTCGCCTCGAGCGCACGTGCGCCTGTCCGCGGGCGGAGGGTCACGGCGCGAAGCTCACCGTGCACCGTGACGACGTCGCCGGCCCGCTGATCGCAGACCGGACGGCAGCCTGCCGTCAGCGCGCCACGCCGCAGCGCTTCGTCGTCCGCACGCTCGGTGAGGCCGGACATGCGGTCACGGGCACGACTCCACATCCGGGTCACCGCTCCCGCGCTCGTCATGAGGACTGCCTCGTCATGCGTCCAGCCTAGGCCGCCGGGACGTCACCAGCGGTAGATCAGGCCTCAGTCGTCGGCTGCTCGGCGCGCACGGCACCGGCGGGCACGACGACGGGGATCTGCTCGCGCGGCGGCATCGGGGTCGAGCCACGGACGACGACGACGTCGCGGACCGCCTGCTCGAGGACGCTGTCGGGGTCCGAGGACGAGCCCAGCTTGCCCATGAAGGTCGCGCGCAGCAGCCACCGGGGCCCGTCGACGCCGATGATACGGCTCGCCTGAACGCCCTGACGACCGTCCGGGGCCTGGACCGGCACCTCGACGCGCAGCTCGCGTCCGAACGTCGAGTCGACCTCTTCGACCTTGCCGCCCACGCGCTCGACCTCGGCGATGATCTCGGGGCGGATCTCCGCCCACAGGCCGCCGCCACGCGGCGCGGCGAAGGCGCGCAGCTCGACCGCGCTCTCCTCGGCAAGCGCGACCACGGAGGTGGCGACCCCCGTCTCGGGGTCGGTGGGGATCTGCAGGTCGAGCCCGACGCGTCCGTGCACGATCAGGGCACCGACATCGACGAACGTCGGGTCGTCCTCGGGGATCTCACGCTCGGAGGCGTCCCACGGACCTTGGGACCGGTCGTACGGCGCCGCAGCGCTGCCCTGGTCCTCGCCCGCCTGCGGAGCATCCGCGGCCCCGGTCTCGGGCTCCGTGGCCTCCGCAGCCGTCTCGTCGTGGTCCTTCTTGCGACGACCGAACATCACCGCGCTCCTCTCGTCCTCGTGTCCCGTGGCTCGACAGCGCCGTGCCTCTCGATCAGGTGGCCTGCGTCACGGCGAAACCACCCGTCGAACCGTACCCCCCGTCGCCACGCACGGACGGCGGGAGGGCGTCGACGACGCGGAAGTCGGCGCGTTCGACTCGCTGAAGCACCAGCTGGGCGATCCGGTCGCCCCTCGAGAGGACGATCGGCTCCGTCCGGTCGAGGTTGATAAGGCACACCTTGATCTCGCCACGGTACCCCGCGTCGACGGTGCCGGGAGCGTTGACGATCGAGAGCCCGCAGCGGGCTGCGAGACCCGAGCGCGGGTGCACGAGAGCGACGTAGCCCGACGGCAGCGCGACGGCGATCCCGGTCGGGACGAGCGCCCGCTCACCCGGCTGGAGCCTCACGTCGACCGTCGTGCAGAGATCCGCCCCCGCGTCGTCGGGATGGGCGTACGACGGGAGCGGGACACCGTCGTCCAGACGTGTGAGCATGACCTCGACCATGTCGCACGACCCTACCGGTCAGGGCACCCTTACCCGCATGGCAACCTTGTCGCATGACCCGTGACGCCGATGTGCCGTCGTACCGCGAGCACCTGAGCGTCCCAGCGTCGTGGTGGCTCGGCGCCGTCGGCCTCGCCTTCATGGTCTGGTGGATCTTCGCCCTCGCCACTCCCGCGTGGGTGGCGCTCGCTGCGGCGCTCCTCGCCGCGGTGGCCATCGGGTTTGGGCTCGTGCAGTACGGCAGCGCCGCGGTCGAGGTGTCCAACGTGCACCTGCGCGCCGGTTCGGCGCGCATCCCGCTCGTGCACTGCGGCGAGGTGACTGTCCTCGACGCCGCCCAGACCCGCGCGCTGCACGGCCCGCAGGCCGACGCACGCGCGTTCTTCCTGATCCGGCCGTACATCACCACGGCGGTCCGCATCGAGGTCGTCGATCCCCGCGACCCGACGCCCTACTGGCTCATCGGCACCCGTCACCCGCACGAGCTCGCCGATGCCCTCCTCGCGCGACGCGCCCGCGGCTAGATAACGACCTGAGGGCGATTCTCGCCGAAGGCTGCGGAAAACCTTCTCAGGCCCCCCCACGGAGATTAGGTTGTGCGGACTGACACGACCGATCGTGGGACCGAGGAGCAGCCGTGGAGGGATTCGGAGGCGGACTGGTCCTCATGCAGCGCGACGACTGGCCCGCGTTCGTCGATCGCATGTTCGCAGAGTCGAGGGACGAGGTCGACACCGTGGTGTCGCACACCCAGAACCAGTCGGTCGGGCTGCGCTCCGAGAGCTTGATGCGGGTCCACTTCGCCCAGTCCCAGCGCTGCCTCGTCCTCCCCTATCCGATCGGACGCGACGGCGACGGGCGCGAGATCCTCACCCTCTTCGTCGGGTTGTCGCCGATGCGCGCGGGCGCGCTGGGGTCTGACGTCCTCTCGGCCGCGCGACTGCCGCGTGAGCGGCTGTCAGGCCAGTTCGGCCAACCGATCGGGCCCACCTCGCAGGTCATCGACCTGCTCGGCCCCCCGATCGCGGTGCTCGAGAGATGGTGGTCCGTCGAGCTCCCGTCCGTCGTGATCTTCGTCAGCGCCGAGACGACCGAGGACACTGTCGTACGGCTCGTCGAGAAGGCCGTGCCCGCTGCGGCGCGCCCGGTCGTTCCGATCCTCGTCGTCCCCGAGCGCGTCCGTGACGCCGTCACCTGCGTCCTGGGCGCGTACGGGCTCGCCCTGCCGCGCGCTGGTGGGGCCGTGGTCGCCCGCACAGCCCACGAACACCGGGCACGCGAGATCGCCACCCATTTCCCCCTCCGAGAAGACCCTCGGCGGCTCGCCCGCGTGATCGCCTGCGCCGTGGTCGAGCTGGGCACCGAGGTCCAGATGGCGCTCGCCACCAATGCCGCCGACAAGCTCCGCAACCTGCTTGCGGACGAGGACGACCCCGAGGAGCTCGCGCTGCGACGCGAGATCGAGCGTCAGACCTCCCGAGCAGATCGCCTCGACAACGAGCTGCACACGGCCCGCCGCCGCATCCGCCAGCTCGAGACCCTCGTCGCCCGCACAGAGCAGCAGAAGGCGGCGCCAGCGGCCCATGTGGGCCCTCCAGCGGCCGCCCCTGTCTCGCGAGAGCCGGAGGCGGCGCCGCGCGTCCCTCCTCCTCCTCCTCCGGAGTTCGCGACGTTCGCCGACCTGCTGGCCGCCGCGCGCCGCACGCTGAAGCACGTTGACCTCGCCGACGACCTCGAGGTCCGCGCGGCGGCGATCGACGAGCACGCCAAATCACCACGCTGGCGTCAGCGCTCGTGGGAGGCCCTCACGCTCCTCGAGGAGTACGCCGCCGCCAAGGCCGGCGGCACCGCGACAGCGCCCAGCCTTCGGGCGTACGTCGAGGATCATCCGCGCCCGACGATCTCCCCCAAGCACGTGGCCGCGGGCGAGTCCCAGCTCATCAAGGACACCCCGCACTTCCGCGAACCCCGTACCTTCACGCTCCCCCGTGAGGTCGCGCCGTCCGGGAAGGCCTTCTTCGGCCCCCACATCCGCATCCAGCTCGGCGGCGGCAGGCCCACCCCCCGGCTCTACTTCTACGACGACACGTCCGGGCCGACCCGCAGGGTCTACGTCGGCCATCTCGGCGACCATCTCCGTACCCGCCGGACGTGACCGCCCGCGCGTCGGCTGCCGGAGGCGCTACCGTTTCGGCTGTGCGGGCCTCCGCACCTCGACGACGAAAGGACGGGTGAGCGTGGCGCGCAGCGCAAAGAAGCCGGCGGCGGGCACGACGGCGAAGAAGCCGAAGCAGAAGCGGCCCAGCAAGGCGGCGTGGCGACTGATCGACCGCACCTCGACGATCGCGGCCGGTGTCATCGCGACCCAGGCCGCCGCACTCGTCTGGAGGGCCGCCACAGGCCACCGGCCGCCCAGCGCCGACGCCTCGCGCGATCCGGGCATGGCGACCCGCGAGGCGGTGGCGTGGGCAGTGCTGGCTGGTGCGAGCGCCGGCCTGATCAAGGTGGTCCTCAACCGCCAGGCGGTCGCCTACTGGGTGAAGTCGACCGGCGACCTGCCTCCGGGGTTCAAGCACCCCAAGACCTGACCGTCCGTCCCACCAGGACACGACGACGCCCCCGACCGTCAGACGGTTCGGGGGCGTCGTCGTTGAACCTGATTAAGCGCAGTCCACGCAGATCAGCTGCTTGCCCTTCTCACGGGCGAGCTGACTGCGGTGATGCACCAGGAAGCACGACGTGCATGTGAACTCGTCCAGCTGCCTAGGAAGCACCTGGACCGAGAGTTCCTCGTGCGACAGATCGGCTCCGGGCAGCTCGAAAGACTCGGCCGCTTCGACCTCGTCCTCATCGACCTTGCCGGAGTTCTTCTCGTGCCGACGAGCCTTGAGCTCCTCGATGCTGTCTTCCGACTGCTCTTCTTCGGTCTTCCGAGGAGCGTCGTAGTCGGTCGCCATGAACCCTCCTCTTGACGTCTCGCACCCGGCCCCCGAGGGGCGGGCTCATCCCATTTCCATAACCTTCAGGCGCGCAGATTGTGCCACACAGATCGGCACGACCCAACTTCAGAAGCCACAAGCGCGTACGAGCCGCAAAAATTCCTCCGCAAACGCTTCCGGTGCGGCGACGACCAGTCGTTCGTCCGGGGGACCGTCGAGTCCGGTCACGATAACCCCGGCCTCCCTTGCGATCAGGCCCCCTGCGGCCAGGTCCCATGGTGCCAGACCCTGCTCGACGTACGCGTCGAGATGGCCCGCGGCAAGCGCGCAGAGGTCGAGCGCGGCCGATCCGGTGCGACGGATATCACGTACATCGAGCAGCATCCGCGCTACTGCCTGTGCTTGCCGTGCCCGCACCTCGGGCACGTAGTTGAACCCGGTCGCGACGAGGGCCTGAGAGGTCGCAGCAGGGCCGACCGACTGCAGCCTGACCGCCTCGCGCGACGGGCTCTCCCGCCAGAACGAGCCGTTTCCTCGCACGGCGGTGAACTCGTGGCCCGCTGCAACGTCCACGACGCACCCTGCCTCGACGACACCGTCGACCTCGGCAGCGATGGCGACGGCGTACTGCGGGAGCCCGTAGATGAAGTTGACGGTGCCGTCGATCGGGTCGACGACCCACCGCACACCGGTGGAGCCCACGAGGCTCTCCCCGCCCTCCTCTCCCAGGAAGGCGTCGTCGGGCCGCTCGGCGAGGATCATCGACCGTACGAGCTGCTCGGTCGCGCGGTCGATCTCCGTGACGGGGTCGGTCGGACTCGACTTCGTGGCCGCGACGTCGACTCTGCCGGCCGGTCGGCGCTCGCGTACGAACGCAGCGGCAGCTCGCGCGGTCCTCAGCGCCAGCGTCCCCAGCGCCTCTGGGTCGGGACGACCGGTCACGGGGTCTTCTCCCCCAGCAGCGCCGGCCGCTCGGGGTCCCGGAGGTTGGCACAGCACCCGGCGGGACACACGTTCCAGCTCGGCGGGAGCTCGCCGACGACGGGCTGCACAGGCTCTTCGCCACGTGCGGCCGCAGCCCGCTCGACGACCAGCTCACGGATCGCGGCGACGAACCGCGGATCCACCCCGGGAGTCGGGACCCTCGCGAAGCCGAGTCCGAGCCGCTCCGCGGTCTCCTTCGCCTCCGTGTCGAGGTCGTAGATGACCTCCATGTGGTCCGACACGAAGCCGATCGGGATCAGGACCACCGACGCGACGCCCTCCGCGGTGAGCTGCTCGAGGTGGTCGTTGACGTCCGGCTCGAGCCACGGCACGTGCGGCGAGCCCGAGCGGGAGCAGTACACGAGGTCGTACGCCCGCTCGACGCCGGTGCGCTCGGCGACGGCGGAGGCGACCTGCGCGGCGACGTCGCGGTGCTCGCGCACGTAGGCGGCACCACCGACGAGCGCCTCGCCGGTGGTGAAGCGCCCGCTCGCCTCGTTCATCGCGTCCGGGATCGAGTGGGTGACGAACACCAGCCGGGTGGCCGCAGCGTCGTAGCCCTCGTCGCCGAGCCGGTCGAGCGCCCCCACGGTGCCGTCGACGAACGGGGCGACGAACCCCGGGTGGTTGAAGTAGTGGCGGATCCGGTCGAGCCGCGGCGCGTCCTCGCCGACTGCGGCGGTCGCGTCGTACAGGTTCTCGCGATACTGGCGGCAGCCGGAGTACGACGTGTACGCGCTCGTGAACAGGCACACGGCCCGCTCCACGCCGTCGTCGCGCATCTGCGCGAGCGTGTCCGCGAGGTAGGGATCCCAGTTGCGGTTGCCCCAGTAGATCGGCAGGTCGATGCCGTGGGTGCGCAGCTCGAGCTGGAGGACGGCGAGCAGGTCGCGATTCTGGTCGTTGATCGGCGAACGTCCACCGAACGAGAAGTAGTGCTCTCCCACCTCCACGAGCCGCTCGCGCGGGATGCCGCGCCCGCGGGTGACGTTCTCGAGGAACGGGACGACGTCGTCAGGCTGCTCCGGCCCCCCGAAGGAGACCAGCAGGAACGCGTCGTACGGACGGGTGTCGGGGACGGGTCGATCCATGTCGGCCATCCTTCCAACCCTGGCGATACGCTGCAGGGGTGACCCCGTCGGGGCGCCCGGAGGAGTCTCCTCCGCCACATCCGTCGCCAGGAATGCCGTTGCTCGACACGTACCGCCGGATCCTCGTGATTCCGGGAGCGCCGGCCTTCAGCTCGGCAGCACTCGTCGCCCGGCTCCCGATCTCGATGCTCGGTCTCGGCCTCGTGCTGCTCGTCTCCGAGCAGACCGGCTCGTACGGCGAGGCGGGCGCCATCTCCGCGGCCGCGCTGATCGCGAACGCCGTCGGGGCCCCGCTCCAGGGCCGGCTGACCGACCGCTTCGGCCAGCACCGGGTGCTTCCCGCAACGGCCGCGCTGTTCGGGCTGGGCCTGGCGCTCGGCCTCCTCGCGGTCGACCAGAACGCTCCGACTCCCGTCCCTCACCTGTGCGCGGCGCTCGCCGGACTGGCGCTCCCCCAGGCCGGGTCGATGGTCCGTGCCCGGTGGACACACAACGCCGAGCCGTCGATGATCCCCACGGCCTTCGCCCTGGAGGCCGTGCTCGACGAGGTCGTCTTCATCGTCGGTCCCGTCGTGGTCACCTTCCTCGCGACCATGGTCAACCCGTACGTCGGCCTCATCGTCGCCGGCGTCGCGGGCATCAGCGGCTCGCTCGCCCTCGCCGTGCAGCGACGCACGGAACCGCCCTCTGGCCGTGCTCGCCAGCACGAGAGCCGGCGGGGCGCCATGCCCATCGCACTCCTCGCACCGCTGGTCGGCGCAGGCGTCGGCTTCGGGATCCTGTTCGGAGCCGCCGAGGTCGTGACGGTCGCGGTGGCCGAGGATGCCGGCCACAAGCAGCTCGCCGGAGTCCTGCTCGCGGTCTGGGCGGCAGGCAGCCTCATCGCCGGCTTCCTGGTGGGCGCGCGCCCGCCGGCCGTGACCCCGCTCCGCCAGCTGCGGATCACTGCCGCCGTGCTCACGCTCAGCATCGTCCCCCTCCTCCTGACGACCTCGCTCCCCCTGGTGGCCGCCGCGCTGTTCGTCTCCGGGTTCGCGATCGCACCGAGCATGGTGGCGGCGACCAGGCTCGTCGAGCAGGGCGTCCCTAAGGAGCGACTCACCGAGGGCATCGCATGGTTCACGACCGGCCTGGCGACGGGCGTCGCACCCGGCGCCGCCGTGTCGGGGTGGGTCGTCGACAACGCCGCCCCCTCCTGGGGCTACGCCGTCTGCCTCGGAGCGGGCGTGCTGGCGATGGCCGGATCGTGGGTCATCCGTGGCTCGCGTGCAGTTCAGTAGCCGTCCATGCCCGGCGGGAGCGGGGCGTGCCAGCCCCGGCGTAGGGCGATCATCCGGTAGCCGAAGGCCAGCAGCGCTCCAGGGACGAGGACCCACACGCCGGCCAGCTCCCACTCGATCGCGGCGACGGCCACTGAGGCGCCCAGCAGCGCCGGGAAGGCGTACAGCTCCTCACGCAGCACCACGGGGACGCGTCCCGCGAGAAGGTCACGGATCACGCCGCCACCGATGGCCGTGACCATGCCCATCAGCGCGGCCGCAACCGGCTCGAGGCCGAACTCGAGCGCCTTGGCGGCGCCGGTCACGCAGAACAGCCCCATCCCGGCGGCGTCGAAGACCGCGATCTTCCGCTCGACCCGACCGAGCACGGGATGGAACCGGAACGCGACCAGCCCGGCGAGCACCGGGACCATCAGATAGCGCCAGTCCATGAGCGCAGCCGGCGGCGTCGCGTCGATGAGGACGTCGCGCAGGAACCCGCCCCCCAGCCCGGTCGCACCCGCGAGCACGAGCACCCCGAAGATGTCGAGCGGCTTGCGGACCGCGACGAGAGCGCCGGACAGGGCGAACGCGGCGATGCCGACGAGGTCGGCGGCGACGAGCGCATGGGAGAGCACAGGACGAAACTAGCGCCGCGAGAGGGGTCCGAACGATCACCCTCGGCGCGCTTGCTTGGATTGAGGCCGACGGCACCCGAGACTGGGGCTGGTACGAGGCACGATGACGAAGGGGACGAGGATGCGAGACCTCACCGTGGTGGGGCTGAGCGAGGACCAGAGGTACGTGGTCCTGCGAGGCCCGGTCGGTGAGCTGTTCCGCGTCCCGGCCGACGACCGTCTGCGCGCCACCCTCAGGAACGACCGGGCACGACTCGGCCAGTTGGAGATAGCGATGGACAGTGCACTGCGTCCGCGAGACATCCAGGCTCGGATCCGCCGTGGGGAGTCGCCGGAGGAGGTGGCAGAGGCAGCCAAGCTCCCGGTGGAACGCATCATGGGCTACGCCCACCCGGTGCTCGCCGAGCGCGAGCACATGGCTGAGCGTGCCCGCGGGGCGACCGTGCGCCGCAAGCACGCCCAGTCGAACGCCCTGACGTTGGGCGAGTCCGTCGACACCACGCTGCGCAGCCGCGGCGTCGATCCTCAGACCGCCGATTGGGACTCGTGGCGTCGTGACGACGCTCGGTGGACCGTCTGTGTCCGGGCCGGTGCGGTGTCTGCCGACTACGTGTTCGACCCCGCCGGACGCTACACGTTCGCCGCGGACGAGGCCGCACGCGAGCTGGTCGGCGACGTGCCGGATGCATCGGACTCCTCGGAGATGGCGATCGCCGACGCCGTGTCGCGGCCGGTCGACGTCGTCGAGCTCGACTCCGACCCCCGGGTCACCTCGCTGCGTCATGCGCGCGCACGACGCGCCGCCCAGGCGAGCGAACGCACCGAGGAGCAGCCCACCCTCAACGACCTGCCCAGCGTGACGGAGCCGGAGCCGACGCTCGAGCTGGACGAACCCGCCGAGGCCGCCACCATGTCCGCTCCCCCAGCGGCGCCGCCCGAGCCCGATGCCGCCCCGCGCGAGCGCGACGGCTCAGGTGATCCCCGCCCTGCCCGCCAGAGCGCGGCGGCATCCGACGAGACCGACCCGTCCGACATGATCGACGCGTCCGAGGACGACGCCGACGCCGACGTGGACGGAGCCGACGAGCAGCCGCGCAAGCGCGCGCCACGGCGACGCGAGCGGCGTCGGGTCCCGTCGTGGGACGAGATCATGTTCGGCGACAAGGGCTGACTGTCTGCCTCTGGACATACGAAAGGAGCCCCGTACCGCAGTGCGGTTCGGGGCTCCTTCGTACGGGCCGACTCAGCCGGTGACGTCGATCGTCACGGAGCCTCGGCAGATCTGGACCACCGACATCTCCTGGCCCGCAGCGGGGATCGTGGTGCCGACCGTCACCGAGATCGACCGCACCGCGCCCGGGGCGTCACCCTCGCTCAGCGTCACGATCGCCGACGCGGTGTCGACGTCGACGTCGATCGACCCGACGCCCGCGTTGACGTTCTCCGCGATCACCGTGCTGGCGCCCTGGACGACGACCGTGCCGCCGTCAGCGTCGCCGAGGCACCCCGACTGCTGGTCGTCCGCTCCGCCGCAGCCCGTGATCAGCCCCGCCGTGAACATCACCGCCAACGCCGCCGTCACCCGACGTGCCCTCACCTGCGCCCTCCTTCGATGCAACTCGGTCCCGTGTCTCTTCAGTCCTTGAGCGGACGCCCCTCGGCGTCCGTCTTCCATCCGTTGGCACCGACGAGGTAGAGGATCCCCTCGACGAATCCCCAGATCGCCCCGAGGCCGCACGTGAGGATCGTCACGACGATCTGGACGACACCGATGGTGGTGTAGCCGAGATAGAAGCGGTGGATGCCGAATCCGCCGAGGAAGATGCCGAGAAGCCCGGCGACGAGCTTGCTCTTGGCCTGCGGATCGACGTAGCCGTAGCCCGGTGCACCGTACGCGCCGTAGGGCTGCTGGCCGTACGGGGGCTGCTGATCGTAGGGCTGCTGACCGTACGGGGGCTGCTGGCCGTAGGCGGGCTGACCGTACGGCTGCTGCTGGCCGTAGCCGGGCTGCGGCGCGTACGGGTCCTGGCCGTACGGAGGCACCTGCGGCGGCTGCGGCGCATAGGGATCCTGGCCGTAGACCGGCTGGTCGGTGGGCGCCTGCGCGTCCGTACCGGGGTAGCCCCAGCTCGCGTCGGCGGGCTGCTGCGGCTGGTCGCTCTGCGGCGCGCCTGCCTCCGGCTCACCCTCGGGGCGGTCGTCGTCCGGCGCTCCCGGGGCCGATGAGTCGCTCACTCGTCACTCCTTCGTCGTGGCTCCCCACACCCTAGCGGTCGCCTGGGCGGTGGCCCTCGGTCTACCGTGGACAGGGACCCGACAACCAGGAGATCCCTATGACGACCGACCAGGACATCCTTACGACGATCTCCTCGCTGGTGGCGGAGGAGAAGTCCCTACGAGAGCGCAGAGAGCGCGGCGAGGCCGACCCAGAGGCCGAGCTCGCCCGGCTCCGGCAGGTCGAGACCAGCCTCGACCAGTGCTGGGACCTGCTGCGTCAGCGACGTGCCAAGGAAGAGTTCGGCGAGGATCCCGGCCACGCAGCCGTACGCCCCGCCGATGAGGTCGAGGGCTACTTGAGCTGACGTCAGTCGGTCTCGCCGAGCCCGAACGCCCGGACGGCGTTGTCGCGGCTCACGGCCCGGGTGAGGCGATCGGACGTGGCCCTGTCGATCTCGTCACGCACGACGAGGTCGTGCAGCACCGTTCCGAGCCCACGACGGAAGAGCACGGCCGCGAGGTAGTGGTGCTCGGCGAGGCCGTACCCGTCCGAGCTGTAGACGAGTCTCCCGAACGGCGCGGCCAGCAGCACCTCCGCGACGACGCGCGCTGACAGGTCGCCGCCTGCACGCATCACCCGCCCGATGTCGAGATGGACGTGTGCGTACGACCGCGCGAGGACGGCGGCGATCTCGTGGTGCGGGTACGAGTTGATGAGGATGACCGGGGCGCCGAGGGACTCGGTCGCCTCCAGGAAAGGGCGCAACGCCAGAGGGTCGCCGAAGATCGGTCGCCCCGGTGCCAGCACGTGTCCGAGTGGAACCTGGAGCGGCAGGCCCGCCTCCAGCGCCGCGAACGCGAGCCACGTGTGCCACCGCGGGTCGTCCGCCCGTTCCTCGGGTTCGGTGGTGCCGACGAGGTCGCCGAGCGAGGAGTCCGCCAGCGGGCGAGCGCCCAGCATGGGCCCGTTGGCGGCTCCCCCGACGGACGGAGAGCGGACGCCCGCGAGAGTGACGGCGGCGACGGCGTCCGTACGAGACAGCTCGGACCGTACGGCATCGGCGAGAGCGGGAGGGTCGACCTGCGCCAGCAGACCGGCGGCGAGGTCCTCCAGGCGGACGACGCGGTGCCCCCGCGCGTCGGCGGCCGTGAGCGTCGCCTCAAGATCGGTGCCCTCCGGCTCGTCGAGCACGAGGTCGCCGACGCCCGCGCGCGACAGCAGCCTGCGGTTGACCTCGGCGGCACCGAGCTCGCGACGTCGGGCGAGATAGGCGTCCAGAGCGGCGTGCGCGTCGAGGTCCAGCACGGGCGCGCACCAACGGCGCAGCGCCACCGTGGACATGGACTCCAGAGCCTGACCGGCACCCATCAGTCCGGCGAACGCCTCGTCGGTGAGATCACCGGTCAGCACCGGATGGCAGTGGGCGTCGACGAGCCGGGGCCAGTCGTCGGGCACGGGGCTCCGCCAACGGTCGGGCATCGAACCACCTCCCGGACGAGCCGCGGTGTGCCCGAGCGTACGCGCCGTCGCGGCTCATTGTCGCTGGACGGTGCACCTCAGGGTGCCGTACTAGCCTGGCCGGATGAGCCGGCTCGCGCGGTCCGATCGTCACGCCATCCTCGTGGACGCGGGATACCTGCTCGCGTCGTCCGCGCAGATCCTCGTCGGGACCTCCCTGCGCCGCGCCATCGCGGTGAGCTGGGAGCGCCTGGTCACCGGCATCAAGGTGTCCGCCGCCGACCACACCGACACCCGTCTTCTCCGTGTCTTCTGGTACGACGCCGCGAACGCGCTGGGCACCCGCACGCTCTCCGAGGAGCACAACCTCGTCTCGCTCCTGCCCGACGTGAAGCTGCGGCTGGGTCGCGTCAACAACGAGGGCGCCCAGAAGGGCGTCGACACCCGCATCGCCCTCGATCTCGTCAACCTCGCGCTCCAGGGTGCGGTCTCGGAGATCTTCCTGGTCTCTGGCGACGACGACCTGACCGAGGCCGTGGACATGGCGCAGGACTACGGAGTACGGGTCACGCTGTTCAACGTGCCCAACGACGAGTCACGCATCGGCGTCCACGCGACGGCGATGAACCTCGCACGCGTCGCGGACGATCGTCTCCGGATCCCGCTCGAGACCATCCGCGCCGCGATCACGCCGTCGCCGCGCCAGCGCGCTGAGCCCGTGCCGGTGCCGGACCCCGTCGCGGAGGTGGTCACTGAGGAGGAGGCTCCCGCTCCGCCGCGACTGAGGATCCCGACGCCCTCCGACGTCGCCCGCCTGCACCCCGCGCCGACCACCTCGGCTACGCCCTCCCCGCAGCCCGCGGTCTCGCTCGCGTGGAGCAGCTCGACCGCGCACTCCGGTGGCGGACCGGGAGCCGATCCCGACGCCGACCTCCGAGCGGTGATCCCCGAGGTGGTCCGCACGGTGGTGCGCAACTGGCTGGACTCCGCCACGCAGGCCGACGTCCGCGCACTCGTCGCGACCCGGCCGACGATCCCCGGCGACATCGACTCGACGCTCCTCAACGACCTGGTCGCCCACAGCGACGACCGCTACCGGGTGCTGCAGACCGAGACGCGGTGGCAGCTTCGTGAGGCGTTCTGGGCCGAGGTTGACCAGCACGTGTGAGCGGCTCGGCGGCCGTCGGAGCGAGAATCACCCGCCGCGCGTCGAAACATCGGCGAAGGCCCTCTGCTCGCGTAGGGTCACAGGGTGGCCGTACGACGACTGCTGTTCGCCTCCGTGACGCTCCTCCTGACGGCGGGGCTGGTGATGACGGGGCTGTCCGCTCCCGCTCAGGCTGCCTCGGGTCAGGTCTCGTCGCGCAGCGCGACGCTCTTCAAGAACTGCTTCAGCCATCCGTTCCGGTACGCACTCAGCGGCGTCGGCACGGGGTGGACGCTGACGGTCGATCTCGTGACGGCCGGCGGCCGCCGCGTCGACCGCGCGGTGGTCCCGGCGAGCGCGGGCGCCTCGGGCACCGGCGCATTCCGGCTGTGCGCCGGGACAGTGCGACCGGGCGCATACACCGTGCGCTCACGTGTGACGTGGCCAGCCGACGCCGCGCGTGCGCCGCTCGCGCTGCCGACCACCGGCTTGACGCTGATCCGGCCCCGGTCGACGACGGCACTGGGCCTCTCAACCCGCCGCCCCAAGCTCCGCAAGCACCTCAAGATCACCACGACCGTGCGGGTCGCGCGTCCGTACGGCCTCTTCACGGCGCAGGGCATCCGGGTCAAGGCGCAGGTCCGGCACAAGGGCCGCTGGCGCACGCTCGGCAAGGTGCGCGTCACGAACGCCGCGGGCATCGCGAGCTGGCGTGTCCGCTGGCGCTACGCGAAGCCCAAGAAGGTCCGCGTCGTCACGCGTCGCAGCATCTATCAGGCATCATCGACGTCGCGGGTCGTCCTGGTCCGCAGCAAGGCCCCGAAGCCGAAGCGCTGACCTACTGCGGCGAGGACGCCGTCGCGCGGCGTCAGGCTCGGACATCCACCGCACCAGCTGCCAGATCAACCCGTTGTCGTCGGCGAACTGACAGAACCGCTCGCCCCACGGCTCGGTCTCCGGCGGTGTCACGACACGGGCGCCGAGCGCGGCGATCCGCGCGAACTCGGCGTCGAGGTCGTTCACGACGAACACCAGCAGCGTGCCCTGACCGGCGGCGCCGGCGATCGCCTCGGGCTTGAACGTGGCCAGGCCCGTGCGCAAGAACACCAGGTTCAGACCCACATCAGGATGCTCGAGCGGCTGCCTTCGACCCCGCACGGCAGGCGGGCGAGCTCGCCCGCGTCCTCGACGGGCTCGCGAGCCTGTCGGACTGAGGCCGAAGCTGCCAGTCCTGCTGCTCAGACCTCGGCGCTGACCTTCGCCAGGACCTGCGCGAAGGTCGCCGGCTCCTGCGCTCCTGAGACCCCGTAGCGCCCCTCGATGACGAAGAACGGCACGCTGCTGATCCCGTACGCGCGTGCTTGAGCGAGGTCGGCGTCGACCGCAGCGGCGTACGTTCCTTCGTCGAGCGCGCGAAGCACCCCGTCACGGTCGAGCCCGACCTCGGCGGCGAGGTCGGCCAGCACGTCGTCGTGACCGAGGTGGGCGCCCTCCTCGAAGTACGCCGTGAACAGCCGCTCGACCAGGGCCATCTGGAGGTCCTCGGCCTTCGCGAGGTGGAGCACCTGGTGCGCCTTGAGCGTCCTGGTCTGCTGGATGGCGTCGAAGTCGTACGCGAGCCCCTCCTGCGTGCCGAGGTCCGTGATCCGACCGACCATCTGCCGGACCTGCGCCTCGCCCATGCCCTTGTGCTGCACGAGGAAGTCGACTGTCGACCCCGCAAAGTCGACCGGCGTGTCGGGCGAGAGCTCGTACGAGTGGAACTCCAGCGTGACCTCGCGGTCGCCTCCCTCCGCGCGGTACTGCTTCACGCCCTCCTCGAGTCGGCGCTTCCCGAGGAAGCACCACGGACAGGCAAGGTCGGACCACACGTCGATCTTCAGGGGACGGCTCATGCCGGGGGCAACGGTTCCCACGGCACCGTGATTCCCGCTCAGGGGTTCGCTTCTGGCGGGTCCTCGTCGGGGTCGCGCTTGTCGGGCTCGCGCGTGTGGGGCTCGCGCTCGGCCGGCTCGGTCGAGATGACGAAGTCGGCCCCGTGCTGCTCGATCCCGGACTCGACAGCCTCCTGGACGAGCTCGGCGGCGATGTCGCCACGGACGGTGAGGGCATCGCTGCGCAGGTCGACCCACAGCGCGTACGTGATCAGCACCATGATGACGGCGAACGGCAACGAGGTGACGACCGTGATGCTCTGCAGACCGTCCAACGCGTTCCGGCCGCCGAGGATCAGCATGATCGCCGCGACCGAGCCGGTGGCGACACCCCAGAAGACGACGACCCCCCTGCCGGGCTCGACGGCCCCGTGCTGCGAGAGGCTGCCCATCACGATCGACGCGGCGTCCGCCCCGGACACGAAGAAGATCGCGACCAGGACCATGACAAGCACGGACGTGACCGTGGCCAGCGGGAACTGGTCGAGCAGCTGGAAGAGCGTGAAGTCGCTCTCGACGGCGCCATCGCTGTTGGTCAGGGCCCCGGTGACATCCTGCTCGTGGATGCCGGCCGCCCCGAAGATCGAGAACCAGACCAGGCTGATGAGCGTCGGGACCAGGAGGACGCCGGTGACGAACTGGCGGATCGTGCGCCCCTTGCTGATCCGGGCGATGAAGAGCCCGACGAACGGCGTCCAGGAGATCCACCACGCCCAGTAGAAGATCGTCCACCTGGCCAGCCAGTCCTCCATCGCCACCCCGCCGGCGGCATCTGTCCGCGAGGCCATCTCAGCCATGTCGCCGAGGTAGGCACCGATCGTCTCGGGCACCACGTTGAGGATCAGGAGCGTCGGGCCGACGACGAACACGAACACCGCCAGCGACACGGCAAGCACCATGTTGGTGTTGGCCAGCCACTGGATGCCGCGCTCGATGCCGGAGACGGCCGACGCCACGAAGGCGACGGTGAGCACGGCGATGATGCCGACCAGCACGGGCTCCCCCACCGGCCCCGTCCAGTCGAGGAACTCCATGCCCGCGCCGATCTGGAGCGCACCGAGCCCGAGCGAGACGGCCGACCCGAAGAGTGTGGCAAAGATCGCGAGGATGTCGATGACCTTGCCTGCCGGGCCTTCCGAGCGGGCCCCGAGCAACGGGCGGAAGACCGAGGACACGAGCTGGGACCGCGAGCGCCGGAACGTGCTGTACGCGATCGCGATGCCGACCACCGCATAGATCGCCCACGGATGCAGTCCCCAGTGGAACATCGTGGTCGCCATGGCGGTCCGCATCGCCTCGGCCGTCTCTGGGGTGGCGGTGCCCGGTGGCGGCGACACGTAGTGCGACAGCGGCTCGGCGACCCCGAAGAACATCAGACCGATGCCCATACCGGCGCTGAACATCATCGCGATCCACGAGACCGTCTTGAACTCCGGCTGGGAGTCGTCGGCGCCGAGCGGGATGCGCCCGTAGCGCGACGCGGCGAGCCAGATGACGTACACGACGAAGTAGCTGGCAACGAGGACGTAGAACCAGCCGGTGTTGCGGATGACCCAGTTCTGCGACTCGTTGGCGACCGTGCTCAGCGAGTCCGTGCCGACCGCTCCCCACACCACGAAGGCGATCGCGATAACGGAGGTGACTCCGAAGACCACCCTGTCGACCGGCTTCTCCTGACCGGTCCCGAGGGGCCTCGTACGGCGGCCGCGCAGGGCGTTGTCGGACCACGAGCTCAGCCGGGGTCGCCTCGTGCGGCGTCCTGCGCGACCCTCACGTCGGCGCGGCTGTCGGCTGGTCATGAGCACTCCGTCCCGCCGACCCTCACGAGGTTCGACTTCGCTCACCGATCATTCGCGCGGCGCTCGGTGGACGCCACTCGAACCAGCCCCGAACCGCGTGTCGCAGCTCGGCGCGAGCACCCACCGACCTGCTAGGGTTCTGGAAGAAGTTGTTCGGTTCAGCGCAGGTGAAACTCCGCGCCTTCGGTTCGACCGTTGGCGCGTTTGTCTTACCTGCGTCGGGCACACCACCACGAACGTGTGGCGGTGGAACAACATGCACGGGGGTCGGCAACGGCCGGCTCCACAGTTCGACGAAAGAGCAAGAAATGTCGCAAGGCACCGTGAAGTGGTTCAACGACGAGAAGGGCTTCGGCTTCATCGCGCAAGACGGTGGCGGTGACGACGTGTTCGTCCACTACACCGCAATCACTGGGAACGGCTTCCGCACGCTGGCCGAGAACCAGCGCGTCGAGTTCGACGTCACCCAGGGCCAGAAGGGCCCGCAGGCGGAGAACGTTCGCGCCATCTGAGAAGTCGTCTCTCCACGAGACTTCTGACGAGGGCCCCGACACCGGATGGTGTCGGGGCCCTCGCTCGTGTCGACCTCTTGCGCGCTCCGTACCCCCGCAGCGGAGCGAGCAGGACGTCGACCAGATCGCCCGAGAACTGGTCCCCGGGCCACGTCCGCGACCAGATGGTGCGGGACGTACAGCCATCCCAGCCACCCTCCGCGCGCGTGGCAAGGGTTGCAGCGGGGTTGCAACTGTTGTCGGCAGACCTTGCCCACGACACGGACAAAGGTTGTGTCAAAGGCTGGGCTCTGCTTCCTCCAGGCCGTACGGTGGGGTCTGCGAGGAGGGCACGGCGACCCGGGGGGTGAGGATGACCGCTCCGCGTACTGAGGCTTCGACGTCGGGTATCGATCTTCGCAGCCTCTACCGCATCCGCTCTGACGTCCTCGCCGGACGCTCGCCCGAGCACGAGCCGCGCGCCCTCGTTCGTGCCTCATGGGACCGCACCAGGACGCTCGGGCTCACCCCGGACGGCACACCGCCGGAGCCGCCGGTCGCTGCCGCCGAGGTCGAGGCCGAACGCGCGGCCAGCGCGCTGCGCCCGATGGTCGACCAGCTCAGCGACCTCTTGCGCGGCGCGGTCAACTCCGCAGGCATGCTGCTCGCGATCACCTCTGCCGACGCCCGCATCCTGTGGCGGGCCGGCTCCGGGCCCCTGCGCCGCCACGCCGACGAGCTCGGGATGGTCCCCGGTGCGACCTGGGCCGAGGGCAACGTGGGGACCAACGCGATCGGGACCGCGCTCGTCGAGGGTGTTCCGGTCGGCATCCATGCTGCCGAGCACTACGCCGAGGACCACCTCCCGTGGTCGTGCGCGGCCGCGCCTGTGCGCGACCCCCTGACCGGCGACCAGATCGGCGTGGTCGACCTCAGCTATCGCAACCCCAGCGTCAACCCGCTCGCACTCCCCCACGTCGTGATGGCCGCACAGCTCGCCGAGGCTCAGCTGCGCCAGCGCTACCACGACAACGCCGACCGGCTCCGCACCTACGCCGCACCGATGCTCGCACGGCTCGGAGGCCCCGCGCTGGCCGTGACCCGCGACGGGATCTGCGCCGCCGCCGTCGGCACCGAGCCACCGCCACGGGTGGACCTCCCTCGCGAGATCGAGCCTGGGTCGCTCTGGCTGCCGACCCTCGGCAACGTCATCGCCGAGCCCGTGCCGGACGGGTGGCTCCTGCGGCTCGCCCACGACGGCTCCGACCACGAGCCGACGACCCGTGTCCGTCTCGACCTCACCCGCACCCCGGCGATCGTCGAGGTGACGGGGCCGAGCGGCTCCTGGAGCCATGCCCTCTCCCCCCGGCACTCCGAGATCCTTCTGTCGCTGGTGCGCAACCCCGACGGCCGCTCGGCGTCCGAGCTCGCCAACGATCTCTTCGGCAACGCCGCCCGTACAGTGACCGTACGGGCCGAGATGTCGAGGCTGCGGCGGACCCTGGGCGGTGTCCTCGGGGCGATGCCATACCGGGTCAGCGAAGCCGTCGACATCGAGGTCGAGCTGCCGGACGACCCTGCGGCGCTCATCCCGGGCTCTGCGGCCCCGATCGTGGTGAGCACCCGTGACGACCTCGCGGCCGAGCTCCGCGAGCGTGCCGAGTCGCCGCCCGCCGGCCGCCACCGCGCCTACTGACGCTCCTGGCCTTCAGCGCGTCAGCCGGTCGAGGAACGCGACCATCAGTGCCTCGCGCAGCGCAGGGGGCGCCACATCGAGGAGTGCGTTGACCGGGGCCATCCGTGCGGGCACGCCGACCGCACCGTCGTCGCCAGCCAGCCCCGCCAACGCCAGCAGGCCGTCGAACGCGGCGTCGTCCAGCGTCGCGGGATCGAGAGCCTGTGCCGCCGCCCGCAGCTGAGGGTCGATGACGACAGGACCGGTGGCCACGGCTTCGGTCACGGCATCACGCAGCGTGTTGAGGAACTCCGGGACAAGGTCGGCCGTCGCTGCCGAGACGGTCAGGTGCAAGGTCGGCGGGAGCTCGCCGTACGCCATCTGCGGCTGCACGAACCACCCGCGGTCGAGCATCGCGTCGCTGAGCGTGAAGACGTCGCACGCCTCGTCGGTGCTCACGGCCACGAGAGTCGTGTCAGGTGCTGACGCCAACCGCAGGTGGGCGATCTCGGCGACACCCGCAGCGAGCGCGCGCGTGCCGTCGTAGGCGCGTCGGGCGAGGACGTGGTAGCCCTCGTCGCCCAGGTAGGAGACGACCGCCCACGCCGCGGCGAGCGGGCCGCCGGACTTCGTCGACTGCATCGTCGCGTTGAGCATGGTGTAGCCGGGCCAGTCGGCGCTGGCGAAGAACTGGGGGCGCCGGAGCTGTGGGGTGCGGTGCAGCAGCAGCGAGACACCCTTGGGCGTGTAGGCGTACTTGTGGAGGTCCGCGGAGATGCTCGTGACGCCCTCGACCGCGAAGTCCCACGGGGTCGCGACCAGACCGTCGCGCTCGAGCCACGGCAGGACCCAGCCCCCGATGCAGGCGTCGACGTGGAAGCGGACGCCTCGCGCCGCCGCAGCAGACGCGATCTGAGGGATAGGGTCGACGACCCCGTGGGCGTACGAGGGCGCGCTCGCTGCGACGAGGACGACACGGTCGGCGTACGTCTCGAGTGCGGCGACCATCGATGCGGGGTCGGCCCGGAAGGTCTGCGGATCGACAGGGACGCTCACCCGCTCGACACCGAAGTAGTGCGCAGCCTTGTGGAACGCCGCGTGGATCGTCGTCGGGACCACCATCACCGGGCGTGCGACGTCGGGGTGTGCGTCGCGGGCGGTCTGCACGGCGAGGAGGATCGACTCCGTACCGCCCGACGTCACCGTGCCGACTGCGGTCGGCGGGGCGTGGAAGAGCGGTCGCGCGAAGGCGACGAGGTCGCGCTCCATCGCGAGCAGGCTCGGGAACGCGGTCGGGTCGAGACCGTTCGTCGCCCCGTAGGCCGCGAGCGCCTCTCTGCCGAGCGTGTCGGCCTCGGCGATGCCGGAGTCGTACACGTAGGCGAGCGTGCGTCCGCCATGGGTCGGGAGGTCGTCGGCACGCAGCGCGAGGAGGCGGCTCAGGACGTCGTCGACGGTGCGGTCAGTGGTCATGGGGTCGGCTCCTCGGGCGGGTGGTCTGGGGTGATGGCAGCGGTGGCGACCGTGTGGACACGGTCGTCGAGGGTGTAGCGGCGCAGCCACAGGAGGCTCAGTGCCACGAGGACAGCGGGCACGACGGAGAAGCCAATCGCGATGGCGGTCAGCGCCGAGTCGGGCTGCGCGACATCCTCACCGCCGCGCGAGGACACATAGCCGCCGAGGGACAGCACGAGGGCGTACAGGCCCGGCCCGAGCGCGAGGCCCAACGTCTCGCCCGCGGTCCAGACGCCGGTGAAGACGCCGATGCGGTTCTCGCCCGTGCGTGCGGCGTGCTCGGCCGCGACGTCGGGAACCATCGCCATCGGGAAGACCTGCGCACCGGCATAGCCGATCCCGACGAACGCGGCCGCGATGTACGCCGCCCACGCCGTCCCCGTCACGGCGACGAGCAGGCCGATCGACCCCACCACGAGGAATCCGGTCGCGAGGACGTAGCCGTGACGCTTGCCGCGGCGCGCGGCGACACGCTCCCAGAGCGGGGTGACGACGAGCGCGGGTCCGACGAACGCCACGAAGAGGAAGGTCGACGCCCCGCCACCGTCGAGCAGGTGAGAGGCGACGTAGGCGACGCCCGCGAGCATCGCCCCGACGCCGAGCGCCTGGAGGACGAACGTGATGAGGAGGTTGCGGAAATCCGTCGACTGTCCGACCAGGCGCAACTGCTCACGGAGACTGCCGGACGGGCTCGCCATCCCGTGATCGGGCGCACGACGGGTGCCGAGGTAGGCGCCGAGCACCCCCACGACGAGGATCAGCCCGATGTAGACACCCATCACGCGGTAGCCGGTGGCCTCGGAGGTCGCCTCGCCCACCGCGTCGACGACCATGGGAGCCGTCGCCCCCGACAACAAGATGGCGAGCGCCAGAACGATGACCCGCCACGTCATCAGTCTCGTACGCTCGTCGTAGTCGAGGGTCATCTCGGCGGGCATCGCGACGTACGGCACCTGGAAGAACGCGTAGGCGCTCGCGCACGCCAGGAACATCACGACCACCCAGGCGCCGGCGAGCCAGGTCGGCTCCGACGGCCCGGCGAAGATGAGCGCGAAGGTCACCGCGAGCAGGAGACCGGCACGCAGCAGGAACGGCCTGCGCCGCCCGCGTGGACTCGTCGACCTGTCGCTGATCCGGCCCGCCACCGGGTTGAGGAAGACGTCCCACGCCTTCGGCGCGAAGACCATGACGCCGGCGATCCCGGCTGCCACGCCCAGGGTGTCGGTGAGGTAGGGAAGGAGCAGCAGGCCGGGGACGGTGCCGAACGTGCCGGTCGCGACGGAGCCGAGCGCGTAGCCACGCCGGACCGACGGAGCGAGAGGCTCGGCCGCGGCGCCCGGCGGAGGTGTCGAGAGCATGCGACGTTTCTACCGCACGATCCAGGGCACGTGTCCAGGATCACGCACACCGCTCACGGTGCGAGGCCGACGCCCCACGCGCGCAGGTCGTCCGTCCGTGCGACCGCCCACCCGTTGCGCTCGATGCGGAGCCCGTCGGGCCGTGGCACTCCCACCCACGCGACCGGTGACGGCCGCCATCCGAGCACGACCCCCGACTCGACGGCGCTCGCACGCAGGTAATCGGAGGCCTCGACGTCCTCGGGACGCTCACCCGACCAGGCGGAGACGGCGTCGACAGCCTCGAGCCGGCTCGACACCTGCACGCGGAGCACGTCGCGTGCCTCGACCATCCAGGTGAGTCGGGAGCCGCTGGACCACGACTCGAGCAGAAGCACCGGGGACCCGTCATCGAGCAGCGCCCACGGGAAATGTCGCTGACCCCACAGGCTCCAGTAGGCCGACCCGCGTAGCCCTTCGGCCGTGTCTGGACCGTCTGCAACGTCGGCGCGACGACGGTGACGGCGGTGCTGGACAAGGACTGCGGACATGGTGGTCTCCTTCGGTCGACGACGAGACCTCGACGGTAGGGGCGTGGCGCCGGCCTGACGGGCGTCCTCCACAGGACGAGGTGGCAGCCACGACTTTCCCCAGGTCGCGCGACCGCGCGAGTTCTCCCTCGGCGGATCAGCCATTCCTGCCCTTGCTCTTCACCGCACGGTTTACGATCCAGGTGCACCCTCACCCCACAGGAGAGTACGGATGAGCGACGACGCGACCGCCCGTCCGCAACGGCGATCCTCGGCCCTGCTGAAGCGACGCCTCGTCGAGGATCAGCGTCGACAGCTCGACGCGATGCTCGACTGGGCGTTGACCGATCCCGGCGTCGAAGAGATGGCCGCGCAGATCGTCGGAGCGCGCCGGCGCTTCATCATCGGCGCCACGAAGTCGTTCGCGTACGCCTCGCTCCTCGCACTCGACCTCAGCGCGAGCCTCGCCAACGTCCACCTCGTCGACGGCACGATCATCCGGCCGATCGACGTGCTGAGCGACGTGCGCAGCTCCGACGTCATGGTCGCGTTCTCGATCCAGCGCTATCGCAAGTACACGATCGACATCGCCACCGCATTCCATGAGGCCGGCGGCCGGCTCCTCGTCATCACCGACGCACCCGACGCACCGCTGGCCGACGTCGGCGCGGACGTCGTGCTCGTCCCGCCGGCCGGGGTCTCGTACGACAGCTCCCCGCCGAGCCTGAGCCTGCTCATCGGCGTCATCGCGGCGCTGACCGCGGCGAGCGCCAAGGGTGCCGGCCGCCGCAGCGCGCAGCGCGACCACCTCGGCGAGATCCTCGATCTCTACGTCGACTGACGCCGTTCTTGGACGAGTGACCTAGATCACCACCTGAACCACGTCATAACGGACACGCCCCCTCGTCTCACATGTGTCACGGGGTCGGGATCAACGTGCCCCCCGCCGTAACCCCGACCCGATCCCGTGACCTCCAAGCGTCACGGGCCCAGGCTCCCCCTCCCGGGTCCGTGACACCCCTTGAGCCGCTCGCGCGCATCCCTCGGGCGCGAGCGGCTCAACCATGCCGGCGGGTCGCTCGCGCCTGGGAAACGTGGGAGTCCACACGCGCGCGGAGTACAGTCGAGTGCACCCCCGGCAGGACGGGGAGGTGTGCGCACATGCCGTGGTTCGTGTGGCTGACCGTGGCCATCGGCCTGGCCGTCGCCGAATTCTTCACCCTGACCTTCGCCCTCGGCCTGCTCGCCGTCGCGGCGCTCGTCGCGGCCATCGTCGCGGGAGTGGACGGACCCCTGTCCATGCAGCTCCTCGCCTTCACCGTGACCGCAGCAGCCACCCTCCTGGTCGTACGCCCGGTCGCCCGGCGCCACCTGACTCAGCCGCCGCTGCTGCGCGACGGGAGCGAGGCGCTGGTCGGACGCACCGGCATCGTGACCCAGGAGGTCACCGCCTTGCACGGGCTGGTCCGTCTCTCGGGCGAGGAGTGGTCGGCGCGCGCGTACGACTCAAGCGCCGTGATCCCCGCAGGGGAACGGGTGGACGTGATCGAGATCGACGGTGCGACCGCGATCGTGCACAGGTGGGAGACGTGATGGAGCTGGCGGTCCCGATCATCGTGGCGGCGGTCGTCGTCGCCTTCGCCGTGCTTTCGACCGTGCGTGTGGTGCCGCAAGCACGTCGCTTCAACGTCGAGCGCTTCGGGCGCTACCGGACCACGCTGCAGCCGGGCCTGAACTTCATCATCCCGGTCGCGGACCGGATCAACACCAAGCTCGACGTGCGCGAGCAGGTGCTGTCGTCGCGGCCGCAGCCGGTGATCACCGAGGACAACCTCGTGGTCAACATCGACACCGTCCTCTATTACCAGATCACCGATCCCCGGGCAGCCGCGTACGAGGTGGCGAACTACCTCCAGGCGATCGACCAGCTCACGGTGACCACCTTGCGCAACGTCATCGGGTCGATGGACCTCGAGCGGACGCTCACGTCACGCGAGGAGATCAACACGCGGCTCCGCAACGTCCTCGACGACGCGACAGGCAAGTGGGGGATCCGCGTCAACCGGGTCGAGATCAAGGCGATCGACCCGCCGTCGACGATCAAGGAGGCGATGGAGAAGCAGATGCGTGCCGAGCGTGACAAGCGGGCACTGATCCTCCATGCCGAGGGCGAGCGGCAGGCCAAGATCCTCACGGCAGAGGGCACGCGTCAGCAGGAGATCCTCGTCGCGCAGGGCGACCGGCAGGCCGCGATCCTGCGGGCCGACGGCGAAGCGACTGCGCTCGAGCGCGTCTTCCAGGCCGTGCACCAGAACGACGCCGATCCGAAGGTGCTGGCGTACAAGTACCTCGAGATGCTTCCGCAGCTCGCCGGCGGCGAGCACAGCACATTCTGGGTGATTCCCGGTGAGCTCACCCAGGCCGTACGGGCGGTGACGGAGGCGTTCGGCGGGACACCGCACGAGGAAGAGGCGGTCGCGGCGGTCGACGGCCGTCCGGCACCAGGGCCGACGTCGACAGACCCGGCAGCGGCAGTAGAGCAGGCCGCGCGCCAGGCGCAGGACGCGGTGGCCGATGCACGCGCCGAGGTCGCCGCGGCCGAGAGGGGCGCCGAGTAGTCAGCAGACGCGCTCGCCGGCGACCTTCTCGAGGAGCCGGACGAGATCGCGCTGCTCGTCTGCGGACAGGTGCTGCAGGAGTCCGCCAGCTCCGCTTGCGCGCAGCCGGCCGAGCCGCTCGAGGGTGGCGCGACCTGCCGGCGTGAGCGTGACGAGCGTCGCACGCCGGTCACGCGGGTCGGGACTGCGCACGACGTCGCCGGCACGCTCGGCCGCGTCGACCTTCGATGTCACGGACCGCGGGCTCACGCCGAGCGCCTCGGCCAGCTCGCCGGGACGCGCCTCGCCCCCCGCGCGCGCAAGTGCACGCAGCATGCGCATCTGGCCGGGCGCCACCGCCTGCTCGCCCATCTGGGCGTCGGCCTCGCATCGGACCGCACGCATCGCCGCGTGCAGCACAGAGAGGAACTCAGCCCCCGTCGGGCCTTCGGTCGCCATGGCCCGATCCTACCGTGAGCCTTAATGACTTTGTGTCTCCCAGATAGTGAACTAGACTCACCTCTGGTAGAGACCCGTACGGAACAGGAGGTCTCCCATGGAACTCGGTTCTCCCTCCGGAGCCCGCGGCGGTGGCCGCCGCTCCTTCACCCAAGACTCCTCGGTCGCGAAGCACACACTCCACCGAGACACGATGCGCCGCGTCCTCGCCTTCGCCAAACCCCAACGCGGCCAGCTCGCGATCTTCCTCGTCATCATCGCCATCGCCGCCGCCGCAGGCGCACTGACCCCGCTGCTCGTCCGCGACCTCATCGACGACGGCATCACCGGCGGCGACCGCGGACTGGTGGTCACCCTCGCTCTCGTCATCGCCGCCCTCGCCCTCGTCGGCGCCGTCCTCACGGTCCTCCAGACCTGGGTGTCCGCACGCATCGGAGAGCGTCTGATCTTCGACCTGCGGACCGCCGTCTTCGACCACGTCCAGCAGATGCCGCTCGCGTTCTTCTCTCGTGCCCGCACCGGCGCGCTGGTCCAGCGGCTCAACGGCGACGTCCTGGGTGCTCAGCAAGCCTTCACCTCGACACTCTCGAATGTCGTCAGCAACTCGCTCACGATCGTCTTCACGCTCGCGGCGATGATCACGATGTCGTGGCAGCTCACCCTCGTCTCTCTCGTCCTCCTGCCTGCCTTTGTCCTGCCCGCGCGCTGGGTCGGCCGCAAGCTCGCCGGGATCACCCGCGAGCGCTATGCGCTCAACGCCGACGTCGCGCAGATGATGAACGAGCGCTTCAATGTGGCGGGGGCGCACCTGGTCAAGGTGTACGGCCACCCGGCGGCCGAGTCCGCGGACTTCGCCGGCAAGGCCGGGCGCGTCCGCGACATCGGTGTCCGTGCTGCGGTGCTCGGCACGTACTTCCGGGCCGGGCTCACGGCCGTGGCCGCCGTCGGCACCGCGATCGTCTACGGCGCCGGCGGCCTGATGGCGATCGGAGGGTCCCTGACGGTCGGCATGGTCGTCGCACTCACGGCGTACCTCGGCCGCCTGTACGGCCCGATCACCGCGATGTCCAACGTCCAGGTCGACGTGATGACCGCCTTGGTCAGCTTCGAGCGCGTCCTCGAGGTGCTCGACCTCGAACCGATGGTCGCTGACGCCCCGGATGCGCACGACCTCGCCGACGACCTGGCGCGCAACGGCGCGACGCTCGAGCTCGACGGTGTCGCCTTCCGCTATCCCGCCGCGTCGGAGGTCTCGCTCGCGTCGCTCGAGGACGTGGCGACGCTGGGCAACGACCCGGTCACCGACACCCTGCACGACGTGAGCTTTGCCGTGCCCGCCGGTGCCACCGTCGCGCTCGTCGGTCACTCCGGTGCCGGCAAGACCACGATCTCTCAGCTCGCGACACGCATGTACGACCCCACGGCGGGTGCTGTCCGGATCGCGGGTGCCGACCTCCGCAACGTGACCCAGCGGTCGCTGCACGACGCGGTCGGTGTCGTGACCCAGGAGGCGCACCTCTTCCACGACACGATCGCGGCGAACCTCCGCTACGCCAAGCCGGACGCCACCGATGCCGAGCTCGAGACGGCGCTGCGCCGGGCCCACGTGTGGGAGCTCGTAGCGTCGCTCCCGAGCGGCCTCGAGACGGTCGTCGGCGACCGCGGCTACCGACTGTCCGGCGGGGAGCGTCAACGTCTCGCGATCGCCAGGATGCTGCTCAAGGAGCCCGCGTTCGTCGTCCTCGACGAGGCCACGGCCCACCTCGACTCCGAGTCGGAGGCGGCCGTCCAGGCTGCGCTCGACGAGGCGTTATCGCGCTGCACCTCGCTCGTCATCGCGCACCGCCTCTCGACGATCCGGAATGCCGACCTGATCCTCGTCCTCGATGGCGGACGAGTCGTCGAGAGCGGGACGCACGCCGAGCTTCTCGCGGGCGGTGGCACCTACGCCGACCTCTATCGGACCCAGTTCGCGAGCAGTGCCGACCGCACGGACGAGCCCTCGGCCGACCGCGCGATGGCGTGACGCACAAGGGCTGCGTTCCCCCTGGTGCCGCCGGACACCACGCGTCCTGATCAATTCCGTCGCACCCCACTTGCCCTCGACGCGCTGCGGGAGTGTGATCGACCCTAGAGAAACGACGGACGAGGTCGAGCGGGGTGGCGTCAATGGGCGCGAGGGGGACCGATGAGGGTCGCAGACGCGGCAGCGGTGCACCACCGCTGACGACGACCGACCCGAGTGACATCCGCAACATTGCCGTCGTCGGACCTTCGGGCTCGGGCAAGACGACGCTCGTCGAGGCACTGCTGGCAGCGTCCGGCACGATCTCTCGCGCAGGGTCCGTCGATGCGGGGACGAGCGTCGGCGACCACGACCCCGCGGCCGTGCGCCAGCACCGTACGGTCGGGCTCTCGGTCGCGCCGCTCGCGCACGAGGCGACGAAGGTCAACCTCGTCGACACGCCCGGGTACGCCGACTTCGTCGGTGAGCTGCGCGCGGGGATGCGCGCGGCCGACTCCGCGCTCTTCGTCGTCTCGGCGACCGAGGAGGTCGACGTCGCGACGCGCGCGGTGTGGGACGAGTGCGCGGCGGCCGGCATGCCTCGCGCGCTGGTCATCGCTCGGATCGATCACCAGCGCGCAGCCGTCGATGCGGCGCTGGCGAGCCTACGAGGGGACCTCGGCGAGGGCGTGCACCCGGTCTACGAGCTGGACCCTGACGGCCTGATCGGGCTCATCAGCCTCCGCCGTTCGGTCTACGCCGACGGGAAACGGACACTCGTCACGCCCGACGAGGCCGACCTCGACCGTGTACGACCCGACCGCGACTCGCTCATCGAGGCGGTGATCGCCGAGAGCGAGGACGAGGCGCTCATGGAGCGCTACCTCGCGGGCGAACCTGTCGAGGCCGACGTGCTCATCCGCGACCTCGAGACGGCCGTCACCCGCGGGACCCTCTTCCCGGTCTTCCTCGTCTCGTCGCTGACGGGGGTGGGCATCGCCGACCTCCTCGACGCGCTCCCCCGGGCGTTCCCGTCACCACGCGAGCGCCCGCTCCCGGTCGCCACCGACCCGCGCGGCCGCAACCACGCCCCGCTTGCGCCCGACCCGAGCGGGCCGTTCGCCGCGGAGGTCATCCATACAGAGGTCGACGCGTACGTCGGCCGCGTCTCGCTGCTGAGGGTGTTCTCCGGGACGCTCCGGCCGGACGACACCGTGCACGTCTCCGGCCACGGCATGGCAGACCGCGGGCACGAGGACCATGACGACGACGAACGCGTCGCGCACGTCTACTCACCGCTCGGGGGCACGCTCACCGAGGTGCCGTACGCGGTCGCCGGCGACATCTGCGCGATCACCAAGGCGGGCTCGGCAGAGACCGGGGACACGCTCTCCTCCCCCGACGACCCGCTGCTCATCCATCCGTGGCCGATGCCCGAGCCGATGCTGCCGATCGCGGTCGTCGCCAAGACCCGGCGGGACGAGGACACCCTGTCGCGCAACCTCGCCCGCCTCGTCGCCGCCGACCCGACGCTGCGCCTCGAGCGCAATGCGGAGACCGGCCAGCTCGTCCTGTGGTGCATGGGCGAGTCCCATGCAGACGTCGTGCTGTCGCGGCTGCGCGAGGGCGGTGCAGACGTCGAGACCGAGCCCGTACGGGTGGCGCTGCGCGAGACGTTCACCGGACCTGCAAAGGGGCACGGACGGCATGTGAAGCAGTCCGGCGGGCACGGGCAGTACGCGGTCTGCGAGATCGAGGTGGAGCCGCTCCCCCGAGGGGGCGGCTTCTCGTTCGTCGACAAGGTGGTCGGCGGCGCCGTGCCGCGGCAGTTCATCCCCAGCGTCGAGAAGGGCGTACGCACACAGCTGGAGCGCGGCCTCGCCGAAGGGTGCCCCGTCGTCGACGTGCGCGTCACCCTCACCGGCGGCAAGTCGCACAGCGTGGACTCCTCGGACGCTGCCTTCCAGGCCGCAGGCGCGATGGCGCTCAAGGATGCCGCTGCGAGCGCGCGGGTGATCTTGCTGGAGCCGGTGGACGAGGTCGCCGTGGACGTCCCGGACCAGCACCTCGGCGCCATCCTCGAGGACCTCTCGTCACGCCGCGGACGTGTGCAGGCGACCGATGCCGGGTCGGAGAGTGGACGGAGCATCGTCCGGGCAGCGGTGCCTGCGACGGAGCTGCTCACGTACTCGGTCGACCTCCGGTCGCTCGCCTCCGGGGCGGCGTCGTTCACGCGGACGTTCGCGCAGTATGAGGTGCTGCCGGAGGGCGCACGGTCAGGAACGCGCCTACGCTGACGGTGCCCCGACGTCTCATCGAGGAGGAACCGTGGCGAAGAACACGAAGCCCAGCAAGGTCGAGGTCCAGGTGCGCAAGCGCGTCGCCGATCTGGAGAAGGCGCTCGACGACGCGACGAGTCGGCTCAAGAAGGCACGCAAGGATGCCGACAAGGCGCGGGTCGATGCCAAGAAGACGATCCGCAAGGCGACGAAGTCCGCTCAGCGTCAGATCGCCGAGAGCGCCGACGCAGCACGCGACGAGATCGAGCGCCTGCACACGTCGGTCCGTCGGGACTCCGCGGCCGGCACTGCGCCGGCAGCGAAGAGGTCGACCGCCAAGAGGTCGACCGCGAAGAGGTCGACGGCGAAGAGGTCGGCTGCCAAGAAGGCACCAGCCAAGAGGGCGACCGCCAAGAAGGCACCAGCCAAGAGGGCGACGGCCAAGAAGGCACCAGCCAAGGCGACCGCGAAGACGACCGTCGCCGCGAGCGACGGCTCGTACACCTCCATGACCGTTGCCCAGCTCCGCAAGGCGGCGCAGACCAGAGGGGTGAAGGGCTACTCCCGCATGTCGAAGTCCGACCTCATCTCGCGACTCGGCGGATAGACCTCGAGCTCTGCCAGCTGGAGCCGGTGGTAGCCAGCGCCTGACTCGTCCGGCGACGGGTGCGGCGCCCCACAAGCGCCACGGGATCGACGGGACGGGGACCGCTTCCGGCCACCCGCCTCCGTCCCCGATGTGGGCATTTCGCTACCGAATCGGATGCCGCACTCGGTGGTTGAACGCCCAAATCGGGGACGGGACGGTCAGTCGTCGAGGAGGGCGGGGAGAGCGCGCTCGCCGGACGGTGCGAGGTCGCTGCGCTTCGGCAGCCAGTCCCAGCCCGCCGGCCACGTCGGCTGCGGCAGCGCCAGACCCGGCAGAGCGAAGCTCGACTTCGTCAGATCCAGCGAGTACGTCGACGCGGTCGTGTCGATGTTCCGTACGCGGCCGTTCGCCGCGCCCACGACGACGACGCCGAGGCGGTGCCCCTTCTTGACGACCGCGTCGTCCGGATCGAGCGTCACCGTCACGTCGTGCGTGCCCGCACCGTCGAGACGCGCCCACCCGCGACCGAGGATCTGCAGCGGTGTCGTGCCGACGTTGCGCGCCATCGTGAAATAGCACCCGTCGTCGGCCGGCGTCGACTCACCCGTGCATGTCTCGGTGGTCGTCGTGGACGCGCCGTCGCCAGTCGTGAGGACGCGCTCGGCCTCGCCGTAGTCGACGAGCATGACGCCCACCTGACCCGTCGGCACCTCGGACGTCACCCTCAGCTTCGCGACCAACGAACCGCTCATCCGGGCGTCGGCGAGCAGCGGGTTGGTGGCGTACAGGAGGCGGTTGGCGTTGGCGCCTTCGGCGACCGCAGCGTTCTCACGCTGGCTCGCGGAGTTGACCCACGTCTGCGAGCCCTTCGCCGGCAGCAGACGCAGCCCACCGTCGGCCTGCGGGCGCAGCGTCGTGGTCGTGAGTCGCGCCGGCCACGTGTGCGAGTCGACCCAGTGGTTCGGCTTCGTCTCCACCGACACCCGCGGCTCACGCAGGATCGTGTTCTTGATCCCCATCAGCTCGTGGTCGAACCAGCGGTGTAGCGTGCTGACCCACTCGTCGCGGTCGATGTCGAACGGGTCTACGTGCCCGACGCGGCTCAGCCACATCTTGCGGATGACCCCCGCCTTGCCGAGCTCCTCCCACCAGGTCGAGAAGTGCCGCGTCTTGACGTTGGTGTCCTGCAGCCCGTGGTAGATGAAGACGCTCGCCTTCACCTTCTCGGCGTTCAGCGCACCTGCGTCGCGGTAGTTGCGCTCGTCCCAGAAGGCGTTGTGCTCGCCGGTCTCGTCGGCGTCCTCGTCGTTCATCCGCTGCAGCGTCGCCGAGCAGTCCTGGGGCTGCGTGCGGTTCGTCGCGACCCGGGCGGCGAGTCCGCTCGAGTAGTTCCAGCTGTACGGGAGCCCCTGCGAGCGGCTGTAGTCGTACCAGGAGCTGATCGCGCTGATCGGCACGATCGTCTCCAGGCCCTTCACGCCGGTGGCCGCGACGCCGTTGGCGATCGTGCCGTCGTACGACTTCCCGATCATGCCGGTCTTGCCGTTGGACCAGTCGGCCTCGACCGGGTTGCCGGCGGCGTCGACGGCCTCGGCGTTGCCGTTGAGCCACTCGACGACGGCCTTGATCGAACCGATGTCGGACTTCCCGCCGGTGTCGACGCAGCCGTTCGAGCGCGACGTGCCGGCGACGTCGGCAGCGACGTACGCGTAGCCGCGCGGCACGAAGTAGTTGTCGTAGAAGAGCGGGAACTTCTCGAGGTTGCCCTCGGCGTCGAAGGTCTTGCACTCCGACTCGTTGCCGCGGCACAGGCTCGTGTAGTACGGGCTCGCGTCCATGACGATCGGGACGTCCACGCCCCTGGTGTCGAGCTCACGCGGCCGCACGATGTCGGCAGCGATCTTGTCCTTCTCGCCATCGCCGTCGAAGTCGGGCGCGATCACCCAGACGGTCTCGCGGATCGCGTCCGCGTAGTCGTAGACAGGGGCGGAGACGCCGCCCTGGAGGACGTACGGCTTGGCCGCCGGAGCAGCGAACGCCGTGGTCGCGGTCCCGGCGACCAGCGCCGTACCGGTGAGCGTGAGGGTGAGGAGGAGGCCGATGCCCGTCCGTGAGGTGCGCGCGCGCCGCGCCACGTTCGCCTGGTGCATGTGCCGCAGTCTGGCGGGCGCCGGCGCGGAGCGCACCCCCTGAAATCAGCCCGTCACGCGCGGACAGCCGAGTCGGCGAGCGCGAGGACCGACGGCGCCCATCGTGCGACGTACGTGTCGAACGCCGACGGGTCGTCGTACCGGCTCTCCTGGAGATAGGTCCCCGGCGCCACGACGGTGGCGCCCAGCTCCACCAGGACCGGCCGCAGGAGCAGCTCGGGCGCGAGCGCGTGGGCGGGTCCGGCGCCCAGCATGAGGGGCACCGCCACCACGCCGGCCAGCCCCGACCCGGTGGCGAACTGGTCGAGGAAGACCTTCAAGATCCCGCTGTACGTCGCCTTGAACGTCGGGCTCGCGACGACGACCAGGTCGCTCGACGCCACCGTGTCGACGGCCGCCTCGACGGCCGGGTCACCCCAGCCGAGGAGCCCCGGCCCGAGCGTCGCGACGTCCACGACGTGGTCCGGTGCTCGCCCGGCCAGCCTGCTCGCGAGCACGATCGCCGCGTCGAGCGTGCGCGATCCGACCTTCGGGTTTCCGGTGACCACAGCGACCTGCACGGACGTGCCTCCTTCTTGGGGACGTTCAGGCCAACCAAACTAGAGCGTCCTTATGGTGTAAGGCCACTGCCTCGCGCTGCTCCTCAGGCCTCGAGCGTGACCTCGCCGTACGGCAGCAGGCGCACCGGACCGACCAGCCCCGTCCGTACGCGGCCGGCCGCGCCGAAGACGTCGGGCTGCGCCGTGCGCATCCGGTTGAACAGCGTGGTCGCGACCTCGACCTCGACGTAGTTCACCCCGGCATTACCGGCTCGCCGGGTCGGCGAAGGTCTGCTCGACGCCTGGCCAGCCGATCCGGCGGCTGAGAGAGGACTGGCTGGGTCGGTCTGGCACGTCGGCTGCTGTAATCCCGAATGAAATCCAGCCAGTGGCCGGAACCGGCCACTCCCATGACATCGTGGCCCGCATGACCTCGGAGCCGTCGACCTCGCCCGCGATCCGCGCAGCCGACCTCACAGCGACAGCAGTGCTTCTCGTCGGCTTCTCGGCGCTGGTCGTGGTGCTCGGCGGAATCGCCGCGTGGCTCGGCCTCGGGTCGAGCCCGTGCCTCGGCGACACGTCCGGCCGCTGCGCCCACGCCCCGGTCGGGCCACGGTTCGTCGCCTGGACGTTGGTGGGTGCGCTGACGATTCTGTGGGCCGTCGCGGTGTGGCGCATCGTGGCGCGCATCCGCGGCGGGCTCACCGCGTGGACGGCGCCGATCCTCGCTGCCGGCGTGGCTGTCTTCCTCATGGCCGTCGGCGCAGTCCTCATGGCGGTCGTCGCCTGAACCCGACGACGGGTGAGACTAGGGCGATGAGCGCACTCTCCGACGACGACCTCCAGCACCTGCGACGCTGTGTCGAGCTCGCCGCGACCGGCCTTGCCGAGGGCAACGAACCGTTCGGCTCGGTCCTCGTCGACGCGAGCGGCCACGTCCTCTTCGAGGACCACAACCGCGAGAAGGACGGCGACCACACGCGCCACCCTGAGCTGGCGATCGCCCAGTGGGCCGCCGCGCAGCTCTCACCGGAGACACGTGCGGGCTGCACGGTCTACACCTCCGGCGAACACTGCGCGATGTGCGC
The DNA here is from genome assembly GCF_042681565.1 of Mumia zhuanghuii. Classification (NCBI taxonomy): domain Bacteria; kingdom Bacillati; phylum Actinomycetota; class Actinomycetes; order Propionibacteriales; family Nocardioidaceae; genus Mumia; species Mumia zhuanghuii. The sequence goes on along the minus strand of NZ_JBHUFT010000008.1, from coordinate 2,042,581 downwards.
GGGCGCCCACGCATGGGCGGGGCTCCAACGGATCGTGTTCGTCGTCGCGGGCACCCGGCTGGCCGAGCTCCTCGCGAGCTGGGGTGTCCCGCCTTCACCGGTCGCGCCGCTGCCGATCACCACGGTCGCTCCCGAGCTCCCGGTCGAAGGCCCGGTGCCCGAGCTCGCCGGCGAGGTCGAGGCACTGTACGAGCGGTGCTTTCGGCGCACCTGAACGGGCTCAGGCAGTGGCAGCCTCCGGGCGTCGTTCCCCGAGCCGGCCGGACAAGCCCAGCACGGTGGTCGCGGCCGAGATGCTCTGAGCGGCGAGCAGGCCGACAAGGACCAGGGTCTGCACGAGCGCGGCCTCGTACGGAGTGGCGCCGCCGAGCAGCAGGCCGACGTAGGCACCCGGCAACGTGACCAGGCCGGCGGCCCGGGTCTGGTCGAGGCCCGGCGTCAGCGCCCGCGCGACCGCGCGAGGCCCGAACTCCGACACCGACTGTCGCGGGGTCAGCCCGATCGCGAGACCGGCCTCGACCTCGCCCCAGCGGTCGGTGACGTCGTCGCGCAGCCGCTGGCCGGACAGCGATGCGGCAACCATCGCGCCACCGATCACCTGCGCGGCGAAGGGCACCACCATCTCGGCGCCGCCCGGGAGGATGTCGAGCGCCATCACCGGAGCCACCGTCACGGTCGCGCCGCAGGCGATCGCGCCCAACGCCGTCGGATAGACCCCGTACCCGAGCCCGATCCGTCGCGTCGACGTCAACGCCGCTGCGGCCAGCATGACGACCAGCAGCGCCGCGGCGGCCGTGGGGTGACGGAACGCCCACGCGATCACGAGCGAGATCAGGCTGAGCTGGACGAGCCCGCGGACCGTCGCAACGACCGCGTCGGTGCGCAGCCGCACTCCGGCCCACGTCATCACGACGAGCGTGACGGCGGTCAGCAGCACGAGGACGACGCCGTACCGGACAAGATCCACGACGCCACGCTAGACCTGCGGACCGCTTCAGGCGTCGAAGCGCACGGACGCCTCCAGGAGGTCGCTGACGTCGGCGCCCGGCGCGAGCTCGTCGGCGGGCACCCCGCGCCGCCGGAGCCGGGCTCACGACCGTGCCGTCGGGCAGCGCGAGCCGCTCGGTTGTCCGGAAGTACGGGTTCTTCTCGGGGTCGGGGAACGGGATCGGCGCGGAGGGGGTCAGCGGGTCGTTCTCGCCGTCAGGCCCGACCATGAGGACCGCTGGGCGACCCCCTCGGACGCCACAATGACTTCACCGGCATCTCGGGGCCGGCATCCGACCGCGTCCGTCGAGGAGTCCCCATGCGTGCACGTACCGCCGTCGTCGGCGGAGAAGAACGGCCCGCTGTACGGGCACCGGCGCCGCCTAGTGTGTGACGTTCCACACCCCACTCCCCCAGGACCGGCTCGTGTCCGATCGCAACGAGAAACGGCGTCGCGGCTGTCGCCCACAACCCCGATCGCCAGACCGCGCGGATCTCGTGCGACACCGGCGAGCTCGTCGTGTGGAGCTTCGGTGCAGGTCAGCCCGGGGTTGCGAATGATGCGGGGTTCCAGTTCCTTGTACCCTGACATACCCATTCGACCGGTATGACCAGATTCACACTCCCGACCCGCGTCATGCCGACTCCGACCGGACGTTGTAGAAGTGAAGGAGCAGCACCCGGTCCGACGGGTGCCGTGGTCGACAGCGAAGGAGCACGAGCGTGTACGGCATCGACCTCAGCGTGGCCGGGTCAATGGTGCGCCGCACCGTCGACGGACGGCGCCCCAGCCCCAACCACGTGTTCGTGGTGGCGGATGTCGAGGTGACCAACCGCGACGACATCCCGGTCGCCGTGTCACGGGTGCCGGCCGTGTTCCTTGCCGCAGACGGCAGCCAGCACGAGCCCGCCGTCCCCGCCCTGTGGCCGGACGAGGAGGTCGTCGTCGGCCCGCACGCGACCGAGACCGTCAAGGTGCTCTTCGACGTCGCCCGCACGAAGGCCGCCGGAGGCGCCGTGCGTATCGTTCGAGGCAACGGACCGACCGGCCGTCGCCTGCACCTCGCGTCCTGACACGCAGCGCCGGAATACGGCGCCCGGAACGCGAGTTGCCCGCTCTCATGACCACCATCGGACTCATCGGTTCAGGCCACATCGGCAGCCAGGTCGCGCGCGCGGCGATCGCGCAGGGCTACGACGTCGTCCTCAGCAACTCGCGCGGCCCCGAGACGCTCAAGGAGCTGGTCGACGAGCTCGGGCCCCAGGCGCGCGCCGGCACGCCCCAGGACGCGGCAGAGGCTGCGGACCTGGCCGTCGTCGCGACCCCGCTCTCCGCAATCGCGACCATCCCCGTCGAACCGTTGGCCGGCAAGGTCGTCATCGACACCAACAACTACTACCCCCAGCGCGACGGCCAGTTCGCTGCACTCGACGACGAGTCGACGACCGTCTCCGAGCTCCTCCAGCAGCACCTGCCGGAGTCGAAGGTCGTCAAGGCGTTCAACCACATCGCGTGGATGCACATCAGCGAGCACGCCAAGCCGTCCGGCACCGAGGGCCGCCGCGCCCTGGCGATCGCCGGGGACGATGCCGAGGCCAAGGCGACCGTCGCGGCGTTCATCGACCGTACGGGATTCGACGTCGTCGACCTTGGCCCGTTGTCGGAGGGCTGGCGCACGCAGCGCGACACCCCCGCGTACGTCGCGCCGTTCACCGCTGACGAGCTGAAGGCCAAGATCGCCGAGGCCAAGCGCTACCGCGACATGTGACCGCCGGCGCATTGAAGGTGCATCGGCGTGGACGGCGGACGCACGTCGGTGGTACGACGGCGGGAAGGGGGCCCGCCATGACCAGCATCGACGCCCGCACGAGTCCACCCGCCCGTCTCGCGGAGGACGACGCCATCTCGCTCGACGAGCTCCGGCTCGCGACCCGCAACCACGGCATGCCGCTCGAGATGCTCGACCTCGACGTGACCCCGCCGGGGCTTCACTACGTGCTGGTGCACTACGACATCCCGTTGATCGACCCGACGACCTGGCGGCTCGAGGTCGACGGCCACGTCGCGCACCCCCTGAGCCTCGACCTCGAAGGCCTCACTCGGCTCGTACCGAGCAGCCCGGTACGACGCCGTGTCACCCTCGAGTGCGCCGGCAACGGGCGCGCCCGGACGTCACCGCGGCCAATCAGCCAGCCGTGGCTCGACGAGGCGGTCGGCACCGCGCGCTGGTCGGGGGTCGCGCTCGACGCCGTGCTCGATCTGGCTGGGCTCCTTCCCGGCGCCGCGTCGGTCGTCTTCACCGGTGCGGACCACGGCGTCGAGCGCGGTGTCGAGCAGGACTACCAGCGGGCGCTGACGGTCGAGGAGGTCGCACACGGCGAGGCGTTCGTCGCGACGACGATGAACGGCGCGCCCCTGCCGCCGCAGCACGGCGCACCCGCCCGCCTCGTTGTCCCGGGCTGGTACGGGATGGCCCAGGTGAAGTGGCTCGTACGGATCACCGTGCTCGACCACGCGTTCGAGGGGTTCCAGAACGCGACCGCATACCGGATCAAGCAGACGGCCGACGACCTTGGCGATCCGGTGACGCGGATCGAGCCGCGCGCCCTCGTACGACCACCGGGGTTCCCCGACTTCCAGACCCGGACGCGGGTCGTCGACGCGGGCACGCACGAACTCAGCGGGCGCGCGTGGTCCGGCTTCGCACCGGTGACGCGTGTCGAGGTCAGCACGGACGGCGGCGCAACCTGGCGCGATGCCGAGGTCGACCCGCCCACGGAGCCGTATGCGTGGCAGCGCTGGTCGGCGCTCTGGCACGCGACACCGGGGTACGTCGAGCTGTGCGTGCGCGCGACCGACGCGGACGGCCGTACGCAGCCGCTCGCGCAGCGCTGGAACCGCCAGGGCATGGCGAACACCCACGTCCAGCGCGTGCCGGTCGTGGTCAGGGTCCCTCCGGAGGTCTCCTGACGTCAGGGCGATGACTCAGTGGTGGTGGGAGTGCGCGTGCTTCTTGCCCGGGAGCTGCGCACGGATCTCACCGTTCGGGTAGCCGTCCGAGTGCACGTTGACGTACGCGGTGCCGGCGCGGATCGCCGCGATCAGCTCGGCGAGCTCACCGGCGCGATCCCTTGCGAGGCAGGACCGACGACGTCGGCAGCGACGATCGTGCCGGTGACCGTGCCCTCCTGCGGACAGGTCTGCGTGCCTGCCGGCCCGTTGCCGAGGTTGGTGCACAAGAACACCGAGATCCCGCTGCCAGAACCACACCCACGCTCCGAAGATCCCGAGCGGATAGCTGACGCTGCTCGCACCCGTCGCGGTCTTGCCCGGTGAAGCACCCTGCCGCCGTCGGTGCCGTTCTCGACCTGGACGCGACTCAGGGGTTGATCAGCACGCGGCTGAGCTCGGGCAGCGCCGCGAGCTCGCGGTCGAGGATCTGACGAGCGTGGGTCACGGAGTCCACGAGCGGGTGCAACGCGAGCGCTTTCAGGGCGGCCGAACGCGAACCGGAGGTCGCGGCCTCGATCGTCGTCCGTTCCACGTCCTTCACGGTCGAGACGAGTCCACGCTCGTGCGGGAGCAGCTGTGACACCGCGACGGGACGCGGACCGTCGGCACCGACGGTGCACGGCACCTCGACGATCGCGTCCGCGTCGACCGCGTCGAGGGTCCCGTCATTGGGGACGTTGAGCACGAGCTCGGCCCCCTCGTCGGCCGAGATCGCCGCCATGAGTGCCAGCGCCACCCGGTCGTACCCACCTCCGTCGAGGTCCTCGTCGTCGCGCGCGCCGGCGTCGGTGCTCGCGCGTCCTTCGGCCATGTAGGTCTCCTCGCGGTCGAGCCGCGTGCGCTCCCAGTGCGCGAAGGCGTCCCCCTCCCCGGCATAGAAGCGCCCCTGCTGCTCCCGCAGATACTCGCCGCGCGTCACACCGGCCCTCTCGATCGACGCGACGGCGTCGGCGGTGTAGTACCAGTACCAGAGGTATTCGTTGGGGACCGTGCCCAACGACGCCAGCCACTGCGGGCCGAAGAGACGGCCCTCCTCGATCTGCGTCAACCGGCTGGGGTCGGCGAGCAGCCCCGGCAGGAGGTCGACGCCGTCGACGACCGCGCGGTGCAGCCACCCGAGGTGGTTCAGCCCTGCATAGTCGAACGTGATCTGCTCCCGCGGGATCTCCAGGAGGCGTGCCACCCGCTTGAAGAGACCGACCGGCGAGTCGCAGATCCCGATCACCCGGCGCCCGAGCACCGCGGACATCGCCTCGGTGACCATGCCGGCGGGGTTGGTGAAGTTGATGACGTACGCCTCCGGCGCCGCGCGGCGCACCGTCTCTGCGAGCGCCAGCGCGACGGGGATGGTCCGAAGGCCGTAGCAGACGCCCCCGGCACCGGTCGTCTCCTGACCGAGGACGCCGACATCGAGAGCGGAGCGCTCGTCGCAGACGCGCCCCGCCAGGCCGCCGACCCGCATCGCCGAGAACACGAAGTCCGCACCGGACACCGCGTCGACCAGGTCCGTCGTGAGGCGCACCCGCGGCGGACGGGCGTACTCGCCCGCGATCTCCGACAGCACCGCCGCGACGCGCTGCAGCCGGACACCGTCGGTGTCGTGGAGGACGAGCTCGTCGACACGCGAGGTGTGCTCGTCCGAGGCCAGCGCGCGATAGACGAGCGGCACCCGGAACCCTCCGCCACCGACGATGGTGAGCCTCACGAGTCCTCCTGGGTGTCGTACGGGCGGGCGACGTGGACGTCGACGGCGGCATCTTTCATCACCCGTGCGGTCTCGTCGTCGACGGGGCGGTCCGTCACCAGCACGTCGTACTGGTCGGGCCCGCACACCCGGGCGTATCCACCCCCGGGGAGCTTGGTGTGGTCGGCGAGGAGCACGACCCGGTCGGCGACCTGGAGCATCGCCTTCTTGACAGGGACCTCGACGGCCGTGGTGTCGAAGACCGACCCGTCGCGCCGGACCCCGCTCGTGCCGAGGAAGAGGACATCGGCCTGGACCTGGGCGATCGCCTGCTCGGTGAGGAACCCGACCATCGAGTGGTAGTTCGTACGGACCAGACCACCGAGCAGCATGAGGTCGACGACGGGGTCGTCGCGCAGCTCGTCGTACACGGCGAGGCTGGACGTGATCACGCTGACCCGGCGTCCACGCAGCAGCCGGGCGACCAGGCTCGTCGTCGTGCCGATGTCCAAGACCACGACCGCGTCGTCGGGGACCAGGGTCACCGCGTGCTCGGCGATGGCCCGCTTCTCGAGCGGGTTCTGCGTCGCGACCCGCTCGAAGGGTGCCTCACGGTCGAGCGTCGGAGCGGCCCCGCCACGGAGGCGACGGAGCTGGCCGGCGTGCGCCAGCGCGGACAGGTCCCGGCGGATGGTCGCGTCGCTGACGTCGAGCACGCGCGCGAGCGTGGCGACGTCGACGGGACCGCTGGTCTCGAGGAGATCGAGGAGCCGCTCGTGTCGGAGATTTGCACGCACACGGTGACCATAACAGGCAGATCCGCGCACGGATACGCATCCACGCTCACCTCTTGCGCGATCCTGCGCATTTGAGCGACACTCACGGAATGGCCCACGACAGCCCTGAGACCGACGACCTGGCGTGTGACTTCTTCGTGACCGGCCCGGTGTTCCTCGACATCATCTTCACCGGTCTGCAGGAAGCGCCAGTCGGAGGACGGGAGGTCATGACCTCGGGGATGGGCTCGAGCCCGGGCGGCGTCGCGACGCTCGCCGTCGCCGCCTCTCGCCTCGGGCTGCGAACCTCGCTGGCCGCGGCGTTCGGTGACGACATGTACGGCGACTACCTGTGGGGCACGCTCGAGGACGACGAGGCGATCGACCTGTCCGCGTCGCACCGGTGGCCCCACTGGCACTCGCCGGTCACGGTCTCGCTCGCCTATGACAAGGACCGCGCGATGATCACCCATGCGCACAAGCCCCCGCGGGCCGACCTCGCGGTCCCCCACGTCCTGCCGACGGCGCGTGCCGCGTTCGCTGACGTGGGCGATGAGCGGCCTGACTGGCTCGACGCCTCCGCCCAGCGCGGCACGCGCATCTTCGCCGACGTGGGCTGGGACCCGACCGGCCTCTGGGACGCGACGTCGCTGCGCGAACGGCTCGACGGGTGCTATGCCTTCGTCCCCAACGCCGTCGAGGCGATGACCTACACCGGCACCGACTCCCCCGGCGCCGCGCTCGAGCGGATCCGTGACTGGGTCCCGCTTGCCGTCGTGACCGCGGGCAGCTCGGGCTCGTACGCTGCCGACGCCACCACCGGCGAGACCGCGTGGGCGCCGGCGCTCACCGTGCCCGCGCTCGACCCGACCGGGGCCGGCGACGTCTTCCTCGCAGGGCTCGTCGCCGCCACCCTCCGCGAGTGGCCGTTGCTGCAGCGCCTGCGCTTCGCCAACCTCTGCGCCGCACTGTCGGTACGCGACTTCGGTGGTGCGCTGGCCGCGCCAGGCTGGGGCGCCATCTGTGAGTGGTGGGAAGCCCTCGAGCCCGGCTCCTGGCTGGCGCGCGACTACGCCTTCCTCGACGACGTGCTGACGACCGTCGAGCACCGCACGTACGGCCGAGCCGTCGCCACCATCGGCTTCGTCGGGGACACCCATGACCACCCGAGCCACACCCCGTCCGAGCCTCGGACCCGAGATTTCCGCACCGCCCCCCGGGGCGAATGACACCCAGGAGCCGCCATGACCGTCCGTGCCGTCAAGAAGTCGGTGCTCACCGCCGCCGTCGCGGCCGCGAGCGCCGTGCTCGCCCTGTCTGCATGCACGCCCGGCGGCGGAGGCGGTGACGACGAGGGCAAGGAGGCCAAGCCCGACGACATCTCGACCGACGTCGCCGCGATGGGCGACCTCACCCTGGACGTCTGGGACCAGGAGGTGCGCGGTGGGCAGGCGAAGCAGATCGAGACCCTCAACGCGGCGTTCGAGAAGAAGTACCCGAACGTCACGATCAAGCGCACCTCGAAGTCCTTCGACGACCTCCAGAAGACCGTCCGCCTCGCGATCACCAACGACGACCCGCCAGATGTCGTCCAGGTCAACAACGGCCGCGCCGACATGGGACAGTTCGTCTCCGCTGGGCTGCTGCAGTCGCTCGACGGGTACGCCGAGGTCTACGGCTGGGACGAGCGCTTCCCCGAGTCGGTGCGCAGCACGGCCTCGTACAGCAAGGACGGCAAGACCTTCGGTGAGGGTTCGCTCTTCGGGATGGCGCAGGTCGGCGAAATGGTCGGCCTGTGGGTCAACAAGCAGAAGCTCGGCGACCTCGGCATCGAGGCCCCGAAGACGCTCGACGAGCTCGAGGCCGCGATGAAGGCCGCAAAGGCCGCCGGCGAGCTGCCGGTCCAGCTCGGCAACGCCGAGGCGTGGCCGGCGATCCACGACTACGCCGTCGCGATGAACCAGTACGTGCCGCGCGACGACACCCGTGCGCTCGGGTACGGCCGCGAGGGAGCCTCGTGGACCACAGAGGAGAACGTCGACGGCGCCGACCTGTTCAAGTCCTGGGTCGACGCGGGCTACCTGACGCCCGACTTCAACGCCGTGCCCAACGACACCGCGTGGCGCAACTTCGCCAAGGGCCAGGGCGTGTTCATGATCGGCGGCACCTGGTACCAAGCAGACCTCGAGGCTGCGATGGGCGACAATCTCGGCTTCGCGCTGCCGCCGGTCGGCCCGGTCGGCGAGCTGGCCGTGACCGGCGGCACGGGCCTCCCGTTCGCAATCACCGAGGCCAGCGAGCACGCCGACGCGGCCGCGGCATACCTCGACTTCCTCACCAACGCCGACGCGATGAAGGTGATCCAGGAGAACGGCGGGCTCCCGGTCATCGACGGCGACGCAGCCAGCGCGACCGGTGTCGGCAAGGAGGTCGTGGAGGCCTGGAACCAGGTGACCGCAGAGGACTCCCTCGTGCCGTACCTGGACTGGGCGACGCCGGACATGAGCGACCTGCTCGGCCAGGAGCTCCAGAAGCTCAGCGCCGGCTCGACGGACACCGCCGCGTTCCTCGACGCCCTCGAGAAGAACTACACGGACTTCACGGACCAGAACGAGTGACGAGCCAGGGCGCGCGACGGCGCCACGGACCCCCAGGAGAGCCGCGCAACGTCGCCTATCTCTATCTCCTGCCGGGGTTCGTGGTGCTCGCGCTCTTCCTGCTGGCGCCGCTCGCCTACGCGGTGTGGCTGTCGTTCTTCGCGTGGGACGGGCTCTCCTCCGGCACCTGGGTGGGGCTGCAGAACTACGTCGACGTGCTCACCGACCCGGCGCTGCGCGCGCCGTTCGGGCACGCGCTCGTGCTGCTTGTGTTCTTCTCGGTGATCCCGGTGACGTTGGGACTCCTGGCGGCCTCGTTGCTCGTCCGGTCGACAGTGCGCGGGCGCGGGATCTTCCAGGCCGTCGTGTTCGTCCCGCAGGTGATCGCGCTGACCGTCGTCGCCGTCGCGTGGAAGCGGATTCTCGCGCCGGACGGCCCGCTCAACGAAGCGCTGCGCGCGGTGGGTCTCGACGGGCTCGCACGCGGCTGGCTCGGCGACCCGAGCACCGCGCTGGTCGCGATCGGGCTCGTCGGCACGTGGCTCGGCACCGGCCTGTGCACCGTGCTCTTCCTCGCAGGGCTGTCACGGATGGACCGCGCGGTCTACGACGCCGCCCGCCTCGACGGCGCCGGCTTCTTCCGCGAGACCTTCGCCATCAGCCTGCCGTCCCTGCGCAACGAGCTCGCCGTCGCCCTGACGCTGACGATGGTCGCCGCGCTGCGGACGTTCGACCTCGTCTATCTGATGACCTCCGGCGGACCGGGCGGCGCGACCGCCGTCCCGGCGTACGAGGTCTACATGAAGTCGATGCGGCAGGGCGACGTCGGCACCGGTGTGACGATCGCGCTGCTGCTGGCGGCGTTCATCATGCTGCTCACCGTCCTCGTGAACCGGATCCCGGAGCGTGAGAACCGATGAAGACCTCGCGGCTCGAGCGCAGCGTCACGATCGTCGTCCTGGCGCTCGGCTCAGTCGTCGCCCTCTTCCCGATCGCGATGATCGTCGCGTCGGCGTTCGTCTCCGACAACCCCAACGAGTCCGGCATCGTCTGGAGCAACCTCGCCACCGCGTGGGACGAGGGGCACTTCTCGACGTACATGCGCTCGAGCGTGATCGTCACGGTGTGCGTGGTCGTGCTCGCGACGGCGCTGTCGTGCATGCTCGGCTACGCCTTCGGGACGATGCGCTTTCGCGGCTCGTCCGTCCTGTTCTACGTGCTGCTCCTCGGCCTGATGGTGCCGAACGAGGCGATCGTCGTCCCGCTCTACTACCAGCTGCGCGACCTGGACCAGATCAACACGTACCAGGCGCTGATCTTTCCGCAGGTCGCGCAGTCGCTCGCGTTCGGCACCTTCTGGATGCGGGCGTACTTCCGAGGGACATCGCGTGACCTGGTCGAGGCGGCGCGGCTCGACGGCGCCGGGCACTTCCGGACGTTCTGGTCGGTGCTCCTGCCGATGGGGCGTCCCGCGGTCGTGACGATGGTCGTGCTGTTCTCGATGTGGACCTGGAACGAGTTCTTGCTCCCGCTGGTGATGATCCCCAGCAACGAGGACCTCCGGACCGCGCCGCTCGGGCTGACCTTCTTCAGCGGGCAGTACACCGGATCGCCGTCGCTCCTCGCAGCAGCCGCACTGATCGTCGCCCTGCCGATGCTCGTGCTCTTCCTGATCGCCCAGCGTCACTTCATCCGCGGCATGACCGAGGGGGCGGTGAAGGGCTGAACCACGCGGTTGACCGTCGATCGATCCGAGAACCAAGGGGGACTCATGGTCCAGCGCACGCAGCAGACGTCCAACTCCACCGGTGCCGCTCCACCACCACGATGGCGAAGGCTCGCCACGACCTCGGCAGCAGCCGCGCTCCTCGGTGCCGGCCTCGTCACCGGGCCGGCAGCAGCAGCGCCGTCCCCCGAGACGACGGCCACGAAGGCCACCGACCTCGACGTGCTCTTCGTCGGCGCGCACCCTGACGACGAGTCGGGGCGGCTGTCGACGTTCGGCGAGTGGGGCGAGCGGTACGGCAGCCGCGTCGGCGTCGTGACGATCACCCGCGGCGAGGGCGGCGGCAATGCCGTCGGCCCCGAGGAGGGCCCGGCCCTCGGCCTTATCCGTGAGCGCGAGGAGCGCGCCGCCGTCGGTACGGCCGGCGTCCGCGACGTGTTCAACCTCGACAAGGTTGACTTCTACTACTCCGTCAGCGCTCCCCTGCACCAGCAGGCGTGGGACGCGGAGGACTCCCTCGAACGGCTCGTCCGGATCGTCCGCGAGACCCGGCCCGAGGTCGTCGTGACGATGACCCCTGCCCCGACCCCCGGCAACCACGGCGGTCACCAAGAGGCCGCGCGGCTCGCCGCGGAGGCGTACGCCGTGGCCGGCGACCCGTCGCGCTTCCGCTCGCAGATCACCAAGGAGGGACTGCGCCCGTACGCTCCGGCGAAGCTCTTCTTGAACTCCGCCCGCGGCAGCGGCCAGGTCGGTTCCTCGTGCCCGCGCGCGTTCACCCCGACCGATCCCACCGACGACGTGTACGGGGTCTGGGCCGGGGAGCGCGCGGCCAGCGGCAAGACGTGGGCGCTCGTCGAGCGCGAGGCGCAGCGCAAGTACGCCTCGCAGGGCTGGGCCGGGTTCCCCGATCCCAGCACCGACCCCGAGGCGATCGGGTGCGACTACTTCACCCAGGTGGCCTCGCGCGTGCCGTTCACGCGCGGCGACCAGTCGGCCGCCGCAGCCTCCCCCGCGACGATGCTGCAGGGTGCGACGCGCCAGGCTCGCGGCGGACTTCCGCTCGGGACCGGCCTCGAGCTCACCGGCGAGGACGTCGACGTCGTGCCCGGCCAGTCGGTGACGCTCGAGGCGCGGCTCACCGCGCCGAAGCGCACACGGCTCGTCCGTGCCGCCGGTGCGGTGACGCTGCCGCAGGGGTGGAGCGGGACGACCTCGGTGTCGTTCGGCACGGTTCCTCGTGGGACGACGGTCACCCGCACGATCACGGTGACCGCACCGAGCGGGGTCACGGCGAACACCCGGGCACTGGTCGGGCTCGACGTGCGCTCAGGCGCGGGCGCCGGCTCTACCAACCAGAAGCTCTCGGTGACGCCGAGCGTGTCCGGGACCCAGCAGCTCCTGCCGCAGGTCGCCGAGTTCGAGGAGTGGGCTCCTACGGTCGGGCTTCCGCAGCTGCGCGGGCTCGTCACGCCGGTGCTGACGCTGCCCAGCGGCGGCACACGTACGCTCGGCATCGACGTCACGAACCACAGCGACGCCGCTGAGTCCGGAACGGTCACGGTGGACCTGCCGGACGGCTTCGCGGCGGCCGACGACACGATCTCGTACGAGGGACTCGCGCCAGGTGCGACACAGCGCCTCGACCTCGAGGTCACCAACACCGACGACACGCTGCCCACGTCGAACGAGGGCGGCGTCGGCGGTGACTACGGTTACACGATCACGACGACGAGCAGCTCCGGGTCGTCGACCACGACGGCGGCGCTCGAGCTGGTCCCGACGACGCAGGTCGGCGAGACGGCGGCGCCGACGCTGGACGGCACCGTCGGCGCCGGTGAGTATGCGGCCACGATCGACCTCTCGCGGCGCTGGGAGGGGGAGGCGTGCACGTCTCCGGCGGACTGCAGCGCGACCGGCTACGTCACGCGGTCGGGCGACGACCTCTACGTCGCCGCCGAGGTGACCGACGACGTCAAGAGCGCCGTGCTCGCGGCGTCGGACTGCAAGCGCCACTGGCGCGTCGACTCGCTCGAGGTCGCCATCGATCCCGACGGGTCGTCGGAGAACACCTCCACCACCTTCAAGATCGGGGCACTCCCGTTCACCGCCGAGGGCCAGTCGTGCGCCGCGCGCGATGCCGACCACACCCAGGGCCCGATCGGCGCCTTCCCGATGTCCGGCGAGGGCGGCTCCGACGAGACGACGCTCGATCCGGGCAACGTCGCGCCCGGGTTCGAGATGGCCTCGGCGGTCGGCGCGCCGTACACGGGCTACGTCATCGAGATGAAGATCCCGCTCGCCGCGCTGCCGGCGACCGTCGATCCCGACCGGATGGGCTTCAACATGTTCGTCTACGACTCCGACACCCAGGACAAGGCCGGCCAGACCCGCATCGGATGGTCGACGTGGGGCGGGGTCCAGGGCGACCCGTACCGATGGGGTCGTGTCGAGCTCGGGGGTGGCGCGCCGCCGGAGGTGGAGAGCGTGCCGCCGAAGCTGGACTTCCCGGGGCTCGACAGCCTCGACTCGCCGCAGTCGATCGAGCAGGCCGTACGCTCCGGCGTCGGGCTGTCGGGGCTCCCGACGCTCGCCCCGCGGTCGACCGCGCGCGTGCGCCGGGCGACGCAGCGCGGTGACGCGGTCGTGGTGACCGTCGACGTCGACAAGCGCGGCACCGCGCACCTGTTCGCGGTCACCGGTGACGACACGCAGCAGGTCGGTTCCGTCGAGGTCGCCCTGCGACCAGGTCGGCATCAGATCCGGATCCCGGTGACGGAGACACCGTCGTCCGTGCTGCTCGGATTCGACCCCGACCGCCGTACGGGGACCGCGAGCTCGTCAGTGCGGGTGCGGTGACGACACCACCCGGATCGACCGTCCGCCACCTGGTCCGCGACGACGCGGGCCAGGTGGCGGACACGGCCGCAGACCTCATCCTCGACGTGCTCGAGACCGACAGCGCCGTCGGTCTCGCGACCGGCTCGTCACCCCTCGGCGCGTACCAGGAGATCGTCCGCCGGGTACGTTTAGGCGCGACGGCCTCCCCGGTCGCGCGGCGCGGCTTCCTGCTCGACGAGTACCTCGGCCTCCCCGCCGGCGACCCGAACACGTACGCCTCGGTGATCAGACGCGAGGTCGCCGACGCGCTCGGGCTCGACGTCCGGGGTCCGGACGGCCAGGCGGCCGATCCGGAGCAGGAGGCCGAGCGGTACGGGCGCGAGGTCGTGGCGGCGTCCGTCGCGGTGCAGGTCCTCGGGATCGGCCGCAACGGTCACCTCGGGTTCAACGAACCGGGCTCGTCGCTGGACTCGCAGACCCGCGTCGTGCGGCTGACCGAGTCGACACGACGGGACAACGCGCGGTTCTTCGACTCCCCCGCCGACGTCCCAACCCACGCGATCACCCAGGGGCTCGCGACCCTCATGCAGGCGCGGCGTCTGGTGCTGATCGCGCTCGGCGAACGCAAGGCGGAGGCTGTCCACGCCGCGCTGCACGGTCCGGTGGATCCCGCATGTCCCGCTTCGGTGCTGCAGCGACACCCCGACGCGTACGTCGTCACCGATCGCGAGGCCGCCGCAGCCGTACGCTGAACGCGTGCCCGAGCGGTCGACGATCCTCTCGCGGCGACGGCTGCTGGGCGTCGACGCCGCCCGGGCCGTCGCGCTGATCGGGATGATCTCGACCCACGTCGAACCGCACATCGGATCCGACGGTCAGACGTCTCTCGCGCACGTCCTCGCCGCAGGACGCGCCTCGGCGCTCTTCGCGGTGCTGGCCGGTGTGAGCATCGCGCTCGCCAGCGGCGGCACATCGCCACCCCACGGTCGTGGGTGGGCGACCGCGGCGGCCGCGACCACCGCGCGGGCCGCAGTGATCTTCGTCGTGGGGCTGGTCCTCGGGGCGTTCGACTCCGGTCTCGCGGTGATCCTCTGCTACTACGGGGTGCTCTTCGTCGTCGCACTGCCGTTCCTCCGGTTGAGGGCCGGGTGGCTGATCGGTCTCGGCCTGACCTGGGCGTTCGTCGGGCCCGTGCTCAGCCAGTGGCTCCGCCTCGGCATCGAGACGCCTCTGGACTCCGGGGTTCCGAACGTCGGGACGCTGCTCACCGATCCGGTCGGCACCGCGTCGAGCCTGCTGCTCACCGGCTACTACCCGGTGCTGACCTGGACCGCCTACCTGCTGGTCGGCATGGGTGTCGGCCGGCTGCCCCTGCGGCGGGTGGGTGTCGCGGTGTGGCTCGCTGTCGGCGGTACGGCCCTGGCCGTGCTCTCGTACGCGGGCTCGGCGTGGTGGCTCGCAGGCGGCGGGCTCGCCGAGCTCGAGGCGGCCGGTACGGGTCGGCACTTCACGACGGGCCCGATCGATGACGACATCCTTCACGTCGGCTTCTTCGGGACGACCCCGACGACCTCGTGGGAGTGGCTCGGGATCGCTTCACCGCACTCGGGTGCGCCCCCTGACCTCCTGCACACGCTCGGGTGCGCTCTCGCCGTGCTCGGGCTCATGCTGCTGCTCGAGCACGCGGTCGGACGCGCCCTGTGGCCGGTCGCCGCCATCGGCAGCATGACGTTCACGCTGTATTCGCTGCACGTCGTCCTCGTCGCGACCGTCCTGCCGGAGACGATCGACGACGCGTTCCTCGTCCACACGGTGCTCGCGGCCGCGATCGCGATCCCGTGGCGCCGGTACGTCGGGCGCGGGCCGCTGGAGGCGGTGGCCGCCGTCGCCGCGAACGGCGCCCGACGAAGGGTCCGCGAGCATGCCACGCAAAGGTGACCCGACGGGTCCCGACGCGCAGAACGTCCAGACCCGCCCCGTACGATCCCTTCGTGACTGACACCTTCCGTATCGGCGATGGACAGCCGGTCGCCCACGAGACCGCCAAGCACCTCTGGACCAAGAGCGCCCGCGAGATCCTGGTGGAGAAGGCACGCGAGTACGGCGGCGACATCAGCGACCAAGAGCTTGCCGTCGAGGTGCAGCACCGGACCGGGGTGAAGACCCGCGCGCTCTCCGAGACCTGGCTCGGTCCGGTCCTCGAAGACGTGGCGACCGCCTCTCACGCGCAAGGAGAGCCGATCCTCGCAGCACTGTGCGTACGGGAGGACGGGCGAGCGGTCGACGGCTACCGGATGATGGTCGCGCGAGTGAGCGGCGCCCCGGTCGCCGACGCCGATCGGCACGCAGCCGAGCAGCGGTTCGCCTGCTACCAGCGGTTCGGAGCGACGCTCCCCGCCGACGGTGGGCGGCCGACGCGGTCGCCGCGGGTCGCGCTGGCGTCGCGGACCGTGCGGCGCGGGCCGGCGGTCCGCAAGGTCGAGCGGCCCGTCGTCGTCTGCCCGCGGTGCTTCATGGCGGTCCCGGCGACGGGCATCTGCGACTCCTGCGGCTGACTACACGAGCGGTCTGTTGGCGCGCACCTCGTAGAGCCGGAGGAAGGCCTCGAGAAGCTGAACCGCCGCGAGGTACGGGAACAGGACACTGCTGGGCATGCTCGTCGCACCGGCGTCGAGCAGGTCCGGTCGCGCACTGCCCGACGTCTCGAGCGCCGACGCCCCGACAGGCGCCCACGGCCGTCCGTGGGCGAAACCCGAGCTGAGCTGCCAGGGACGCCGAACCCCGAGGGTGGGCTGCGGAAGGTTCTCGTCCGCGTACGCGATGGCTTCGGTGCCGGTGTAGCCGCGGCGGACGCGCTCGGGTGCGAGAAGGCGACGGTGCGCGACCGCGTCGAGCTCGCCCAGGCGGGCGTCGACTGACGCCATGCTCGGGACGTCAAGGTGTCGTGTGGCGTCGTCCGAGTCGATGACGTCCTGGGCGTGCCACTGCAGGGTGCGCTCGATCCGGTCGTCACGGCGGTCGGGCCTGAGGATCCAGAAGGCGGTGGCCAGGTTCTCCAGGGCGCCGCGCGCGAGCGACCACGTCGCTGCCGTGTGCGGGACCTTCTGGTCCACGACGAGCACCTTCGCGGCATGGAGGTGGTCGATCCCCGCGGTCAGCGACATCCGCAGAACGCGGCTCGTGGGATAGGGATTGCTCGCGATGTCGTCGGCGGCCAGCGACGATCCACGTTCGACCGGGAAGTCGTCCTGAGTGTGGCACCGCTTCACCATGCGCTCGATCAGGACGGGGCTCGACATGGTGACAGCGGCGTGGGTCTTGGGCATGCAGAGGTTCCTTGGGTGAGGGGGTTGTCGAATACTGCCAGGCCCGGATCGCCGCGTGCCAACCGCGTAGTTCACGAGGCTCCGACATGTCTGTACATCTCTGTACACTGACGCCCATGACGACGATGTCCATGAGCGAGGCCCGCGCGCAGCTCGCTGCGCTCCTCGACCGGGTCGAGGCGGGCGAGGAGATCACGATCACCCGTCACGGGCGGGCTGTCGCACGGCTCGCCCCGCCCCACGAGTCACGGACCGCGCGCGTCGACCACCTCTTCGCCGCGGCCGATGCCATCGCCGTCGAGCTCGATGCCTCGAGGCACGCGCCACTCCCCGATCCGACCGGCGAGGCGGACGCTGATGCGCTCGTACGCGCGATGCGCGAGGACCGAGACGCGTGGTGACCGCGGCCTTCGACGCCGACATCGTGAACTACGCGGCGGCCGGCGACGACCGCGGAGACCTACTGCTCGACGCGATCCACGACGCGGCCGCCGACTCACCTGCGGGGGTGGGCTCGACCCTTCTCCTCACGGAGACCCTGACGTTGGCCGGCGACCGTCTCGCCGAGCGCCCCAGGCTGCTGGCGATCCTCGGTCGCCTGGCGCTGCTTCCCGTGACCCACGACGTCGCCGTGATGGCTGCCGCGCTCCGCGTCCGGCACCGCCTGAAGACTCCGGACGCCCTCCACCTCGCGACCGCGATCTCCGCGGGGGCAGACCGCTTCGTCACGAACAACCGACACGACTTCGCCCGCGGCATCACCGAGATCGACGTCGTCCACCCCTGAGCGTCACCAGCGGCGGGGCTTGCCCTGGTCTCCCTTGCGGAAGTCGCAGACACCACCGGGGAAGACCTGCGCGAGTCGCGCCCGCTCCGCAGCGGTCGGCCGCCACGCCCCGTACAGGCCCTTGGCGATCGCCGCCCCCACCGGCTGCAGCGCGCACTTCCAGATGCCGCCCTCGTACGGCCCGCCGGCGACACGCCGTGACGAGGAGTAGATCGGGAACTTCTGCGTGCAGTCCCCCGCCGCCCGCGTGTCGAGCACGCCGTCCCACACCCGCCGCCCGGACGCGATCAACGAGCCGTCCGTCGCGAAGCACGAGTCGACCGCCTGCGCCGGCTTGTTGCCCGCGACGCCGCGCTTGGGGTGCGCGTCGATGTTGCGCATCCACTGGTCCATCACCGCGAACGCCATCGGCGTCTGGTCGAACTGCTGGCTCGGCCGCGCGTCGGTGAACCACACGACCTGGTTGGACGCGTCGCCGTCCGCGTTCAGCATCCGCTGCCGAGCGGCGAACGACTGCTGCGTGTTGTGCATGTCGAGGTCGTCCTCAAGGTATGGACGCCAGTCGATCACCGGGATGTCGATGTCACCCTCGAACTGCATGCCGGACGTGTACGCCGCGCGCATCGCGTCACGGTCACCCGCCCGACGTGGCGCCGGAGTCACGCCGCCGTCCGGACTGAGCTGCATGTTGCGCGCGCTCCACGGGTCGAAGTTCTGAGGACTGAACGACCCGACGAACGGGAACCCCTCCTCGACCATGTCGGCCGAGTCCTTCCAGCTGCCGACCTTTGCGTTGAGGTCAAGGAACTCCGCAGCGGTGATCACGCCGTCGGTCAGCGCCTTGAGGCCGTACTGCACGCCGACGTTGTCCCACGGGACCCGCGCGAAGCCCTCGTCGTCGGTGCCGTAGATGTTCACCAGGTCGCCCCAGTGCGTCCACTCGACGCCGTCGGCGCCCTGCGCGAGCTTGTCGAGGTCCTCGACGTCGGTGAATGTCGGGTTCATCGCGAGCGGCGTGAGCCCGAACCAGCCCGGCTTGCACTCCATCAGTGCCGGCGCGGGCGAGGCCGGGTCACGCGTCATGACCTGGTAGCCGAGCGCCTGGTAGGCGGCGTACAGCTGGTTCCACTGCGCGGTCTCGCCCGCCGAGAGGTTCTTCGGAAAGCTGGTGCCGTTGAGCCCGATGATCGCCTGCCGGACCTCAGGGTCCTTCCACTTGGGGTTCGCCCGGTCGGTCGCGTCGAAGTAGTGCTCGAGCAGCTCGCAGTCCCCGACATGGATGACCTGCGTGACCATGTCGGGATACGAGTACTGCGCGATCGCGGCATCGATGAGTCCCGGGTGGTTCTGCGCGTAGACGTACTGCTGGATCGCGCCACCGGAGCCGCCGACCGCGACCGTGTAGTCGGGGACGCCGTGGGTCTCGACCGTGTGCTCCTTGAGCATCAGCGCGGTCTCGCCGCCGACCTGCAGGTTGTAGTGCGTGCTCGTGCGCGTGCCGCTGGACCACATCACGCCATAACCGAGCTTGAGCAGATCGGCTGGCAGCATCGCGCCTTCGCTGGTCGTGCCCTGCGTGTGCCCGATGGCGACGCCGCCCTGGAAGCTGAAGACGAGCCGCTTGTTCCACAGCGAGTCGTCGGGCTGCGTCGGATCGGCCTCACCGACAGGCGCGAGCATCGCGACGCTGTAGACGAACCGGTTGATCGTGCCGCGTTCCCAGCGCACGATGAACGGCACCGTCTTGCCGTCCATGGTGGTGGTCGTCGCCGTGTCGGCCGGCGGGCTCGCCGGATCGTCGAGCCAGTGGAAGCGGTTGTCGGTCGTCGAGCGGTAGACGTAGCCGTAGCGGGTCTCGGCCGCGCAGTCACCGCTCCATCCCACGATGTCCGCGTCCGCCGTCGGATAGCCGCGGCCGTCCTGCGGATAGCTGCCGTCCTCGCCCTCAGCGGCCACCGGGATGCCGAACTGGTCCTGGTTGTCGACGATCGGCTGACCCAGGATCATCCGCCCGTCGAAGCGGCCACGCGCGGTCGTGCAGACGAACGGCTGCTGCTGGGGACCGGAGAAGATCGGGCCGCTGGTCGGGTGGTTGACGAGCGTGAGCGTCCCGCTGGTTGAGCCTGTCGAAACCCTCACCCGGTTCTTCCCCAGCTCCAACCCCTCCACCAGCCCGACGAGCGTGCCGTCGGCCGAGGCGTCGAAGGCGGAGGTCACGTCGTCGCCGTTGAGCGTCACGCGCACGTCACGCGGTCGCACCCTCTTCGGCAGGGTGACCTCGAGCAGCGCATCGCCTCCGGTCACCTGGTCCGGCTCTCCCGAGAGCACCGTGATCGTGAGGCGGTCACCATGCCTCTTGCCATGCCCACCGTCCGCGTTCGCAGTCTGCGCAGCGACCAGACCCAGCGCGGCCACGGCCAGCGTGGTGGCGGCCGCGACCACGCGGCGTACGACGAAGCTCGACATCTCTGCCCCTCCTCCGGCGACGCCGTCGTCGCCCGCTGGCGGTCACATTAGTGTGATCCACCTCACATTGGCGAGCGCCATGGAGATCCTCGTCAGCGCTCAGCGCAGGTCGGAGAAGAAGGCGCGAACGTCCTCGACGAACGCCACCGGCTCCTCCCACGCCGCGAAGTGACCGCCGCGGTCCACGTCGACCCATCGGGTGATCGCGTGCTCCTTCTCGGCGAATCGACGGATCCCGACATCGCCGGCGAAGACGATCACGCCCGTGGGCACTCCGGTCGCCGGGAGCGCCTCGCCCCAGCTCTGCGCGCTCACGTAGCCGACGTACGCCGACGACGCCGCCGTGTCGGTGAGCCAGTAGAGCATCACGTTGGTGAGGAGCCGGTCCGTGCCGAGGATCTCGTCCGGCAGCACCTCGCGGGGGTACGTCCACTCGCGGAGCTTGTCGACGATCCACGCGAGCTGCCCCACGGGCGAGTCCGCCAGGCCCGCGGCGAGTGCCGCCGGCCGCGTCGACTGGATGGCGATGTAGCCGAACTGCTCCTGCATGAACTCCCCGGTGCGACGGACGCGATCGCGCTCGAGGTCGGTCAGGCTCGCGAGCTCGTCCTCACCGAGCTCGTACGTCGGCGCACCGATGTTGCCGTTGAGGTGCACGCCGACGACCGTGCTGCCGGGCGTGCCGTCGCTGCCGGTCTCGCGCGCCACCGCAGGCGCGACGCCCGCACCAATGTCTCCGCCCTGCACGCCGTACCGGTCGTAGTCGAGGCGTCGCATCAGCTCGGCCCACACGCGCGCGATCCGCGCCTCGTTCCAGCCCTCGTCGTGTACAGGGCCGGAGAAGCCGAAGCCGGGCAGGCTCGGGATCACGACGTCGAACGCCTGCGCGGCGTCACCCCCGTACGCGACAGGGTCGGTCAGAGGCCCGACGACGTCGAGGAACTCGACCACCGAGCCCGGCCAGCCGTGGGTGAGCAGGAGCGGGAGCGCGTCCGCCTCGCGTGAGCGCACGTGCAGGAAGTGGATGCGCTGGCCCTCGATGTCGGTGAGGAACTGCGGGTACGCGTTGAGCGCGGACTCCTGCGCACGCCAGTCGTAGTCGTCGCGCCAGGTCGCGACGAGGTCGCGCAGGTATGAGGTGGGGACACCGGTCGCCCAGCTGTCGCCAGGGAGCGGTGTCGTGAACCGCGTCCGCGCGAGGCGTTGCGCGAGGTCGTCGAGCTGTGCCTGCGGAATGTCGATCGTGAAAGGGATCAGTGCTGCCGACCCCGAGGTGTCTGTTGTGGTCGTCATCGTTCGACCGTACGGCCTCATCGGCCGCTGAGCCGGACCGAGAAGTCAGCTCGAGCTGGTGTCCCTCGGCAGCTTCGGGATCAGCCAGCCGAGGAACGCGTCCTGGCTCCGGGTCTGCAGGTAGACGCGCCCGGGACCGGTCAGGTCCAGCAGCGTCGACTTCCAGCCGCCCAGCCGACGAGGTGGCCCGTGTCGACGACGTACTGCTCCGATCGCGCCGTAGCTGTAGCCCGGGCGGCTGGTGATCTCGACGTAAAGAGGGTCAGCGTGACATCTCTACCGTCGTACGTCGCGAAACCATCCCTCTCGGTCGCGAGGGTCCGGTCCGGTACGCCGCCGCGTCGGCGCCGCCGTCCCGGCGGGAACGACGGCGTGGTGAACCAGCTCCGCACTCAGGGCCGCCTCCCCGCCACTCAGATCGGGAAGGCGCTGCGCGAGCGCCGGCACCGCCGCGGAGGGGAGGTGACCGGTGAGCACGGTGAAGCCGTCCTTGGGTGTCGATCCGGTCGTCTTCCCGCCGAGCCGGCCGATCAGCGACAGGACCGCGCCGAGCGTGTCGTCCGGCAGGTCGATCTCGTACCGGTCGATCGGGTGGCACACGTGCGTCCCGGCACGCTCGAGCGCCGCCATGAGCACCACCGGCGCGAGACTACGAAAGTCGGCGCCGACGCTCGACATCGCCTTGTTGAACGCCTCGTGCGCGTGGCTCTGACGTGGGGAGTAGCCCGACCGCGTCATCGTGACCACGCAGTCCGTCACCTCCCACCCGGCGAGCCCCTGGCGGAGTGCGGCGCGCACGCCCTCCTCGGTCGCGGCGATGAACGCCGGCGGCAGATTGCCGCGCTCGACACCCGGTGAGAACACCACGCCACTCCCCCGTGTGCCCGGCTCGACCCGTAGACCGATCGTCGCCAGGTAGGGGTTGGCGTCCACCCCGATCACGTCCAGCGCCTCCCCTGTCCCGACCACGCGCTCGAGGCACACCACCGAGGTCTCCGAGAAGCGGACCCGCACCCCGTACCGCTCCTCGAGGAGCGCGGCGACGACCTCCTTCTGCACCTCACCGTGCAGGCGGACGACCGCCTCCCCCTCTTCGCCGTCGATGCGCAGGCCGATGAGCGGGTCCTCGTCCGCGAGCTCGGCGAGCCCTTGGAACATCGCGATCCGCTGCGTCGGGTCGCACGGTTCCACGACGGTCTGCAGGGTCGGCGGCGCGAACGCGTACGACGCCCGTCCCGCCGCGCTCCCCAGCACGTCGCCGATCCGGACGTCGAGACCTCGTACGGCGGCGATCTCGCCCGCCTCCACCGCGTCGGAGATCCGCAGTCCCCCAGGTCGACTCACCGCGATCTCAGTGACGGACGCGGGACGCCGCCCGTCCGGAGCGACCTTTTCGCGGAGGCGGAGTGCACCGGACCACCACCGCACCCAGGCACGCCGTCCCCGTTCGTCGCGGTCGATCGCGAACACGGTGCCGGAACTCGGGCCGTCCGGCGCCGCCGCCGACGGGAGCAGCCGGGTGATCGCGTGACGCAGCGGTTCGATGCCGGCACCGGTGAGCGCCGAGCCGGCGAGCACGGGCGTCAGAGCGCCTCGTCGTACGCCCTCGCGCAGCGCGCGTGCGACGTCGCCAAGGGCGGGGGTCGCGCCGTCGACCCACGTCGCGAGGACGCCGTCGTCGACCGACGCTGCCGCCTCGACGACCTGTGCGTCCCCCGCCGGCACCGCCTCGACCTCGACCTCACGCAGCCCTGTCCCCCGCACGCGCGACAGGACGACGACCTCCGGCGTCAGCCGACGGCGTACCTGCGAGACCGCGCGGTCGAGATCCGCCCCGGACCGGTCGACCTTGTTGACGAACAGGAGTGTCGGCACTTCCAGCCGCCGCAACGCCCGCCAGAGGACGACGGTCTGCGGCTGCACCCCCTCGACGGCGGAGACGACGAGCACTGCGGCATCGAGCACCGCCAGCGACCGCTCGACCTCGGCGACGAAGTCAGGGTGTCCTGGCGTGTCCACGATCGTGACGACGAGGTCACCGAACGCGAGGGTCGCGACCGAGGCGCGGATCGTGATCCCGCGCCGGCGCTCCAGGTCCGAGGCGTCGGTGCGCGTGGTGCCGGCGTCGACGCTGCCGAGGGCAGCAACGGCACCGGCGTCGTACAGGAGTCGCTCGGTCAGGCTGGTCTTGCCGGCATCAACATGCGCGACGACTCCGAGGGTGAGTGAGGACGAGGTCAAGGGTCAGCTCCACGGTGGGACGGAAAAGGGTCCGGGGCGTGGTCGCTGCAGGCATGCTCGTGGTTCCTCTCACTGGTCGTCGTACGGGTTCGGTCTCACCGTCGCACGCGCAACATGCCGGGGTCGAACGGTTTCTCTGTCGCCGGGGTCGACCCCTAAGGAAGTGTGGTCGGAGGAATCCGGATCTCCCCCGATGCGGGGCAGACCGCCGGCGGCGGAGAGTGAACCCATGCCGAGCACCCCCGCCCTCCGCGTCGCGGCGATCGCCGCTCCAGTCCTGCTCTTCCTGTACGGCGTGCTGCGCCTGATCGACGGCGCGGACGGCGACCACGGCCCCGGCCTCGCCTGGGACGTCGGCCACCTCCTCTTCCTGGCAAGCTTCGCGTTCTTCGGGGTCCTCGTCGTGGCGCTGCGGGGCGAGGTCACTCGTCTCGGCGGCTCACGCGTGGTGGCGAACGCGGCAGCCACCGCAGGCCTCCTCGGCGTGGCCTGCTTCGCGTGGGTGATCGTCGGCGACCTCCTGCCCTCCTTCAAGGACGCCGCGCCGCTGCCGGATCCGCTTCAGGCGGCCGGCCCTCTCCTCTTCCCGCTCGGCCTGATCACGCTGGTGGCGATGGCCGTACGCCCACTGCGGGGGGTGTCGATCGTCTCGCCTCTGCTGACGCTCGGCGGGTTCCTGCTCCTCGGTTTCGACCTCGACCTCCTTTCCGTGGGCGCGGCGCTCGTCCTCGCCGGCCTCACCCCGCTCGCGATCAGATCCCGCAGGTAGGGGCCGACCAGAACCGCGAGGCCGGGCTGGCGACGTGGATGTGGTCGTTGTGATCGGGGTAGCCGGGACCGAGGATCTGGTTGAAACCGTGGTAACGCGCCTGACTCGCGATCGTGCAGAAGCCCTGCGATCCCGCCGCGAGGTCGGCGGCGTCGCCGTACAGGTGGCGGCTGTTCGAGGCGCCTCCGACGGCGCTGTTGCACGAGGTGCTTCGGAAACCGCTGTTGACGCCGAGCGCGCGGTCGCCGAGCGCGTGCCGGAGCGCCTGGAGCTTCCACATCGTGACGAGCGCGTTCGCCTTCGCCGTAGCGGTAGACACCGCGCCGCCGGCCCAGGTGCTGTTGCAGCGGTTGAGCTCGCCGTAGGTGAAGTTGACAGGCGTGCAGTCGTCGTCCTGCAGGGCGTACAGCTTCGCGTACGTCTGCGGGCCGGCGTTGCCGTCAGCGGTGAGGCCGTACGCCTGCTGGAAGCGGGTGACCGCCGCCGACGTCGCGGGGCCGTAGCTGCCGTCGAGGGAGAGCACGGCGCCGTAACCGGGATAGCCGGAGACGCGGATCTGGAGCTGGCGGACGTCTTCGCCGGTCGCGCCCTGGGACAGCGCGCGGGACCAGGTGTAGCAAGCGTCGGCGGCGGCCGGCGACGCCGTGCCCACCACCCCGAGGACGCTGGTAGCGATGAGCAGGGAGAGTGCCGCGATGACGCGACGGATCTTTCGGTTCACGAGGTGCCTCCGGGGGTCGGTCGACGTGTGATTCCGGAGATCATGCCGAGAGTTCACCGCGTCGGCAACCCGAGATCCGTGGCGTAACTCGCTGGGTCACGGGCCGAAGGGCTGCGACCTCCCCGGTCTGAGCCGTGCTCTCCAACCGTTGATCGACGAGGCCGCGGCCGACGACATCCGGGTCTCGGTCGGGCTCGGCGATCTGCGGCGCGGGAGCACGGACGTGGTCAGGTCGACGGCCTCGTACAACCTGGCGAGTACGATCAGCTCGCCCAGGAGGTCGCCACGGAGTTCGGTGTCGAGACGCAGCGGCTCGGCAACCCCGTCGTGCAGCAGATCGGGCTCGCGGCCATGCGAGGACCTGACCGCAGAGGTGTAGCGGAGCGCGGGTGCGTCGGGGGTACCCCCGACGCCCCGCTAGGCCGGACGGAACGAGTCGTGCGCCTCGACGACCGCGTGCTTGACCATCACGTGCTGCGTGATCGTGTACTCGAGGACGGCCTCGTGGCTCATGTCCTTGCCGAACCCGCTGCCCTTGACTCCACCGTGCGGCGCCTCCGACGCGATCGGGAGGTGGTCGTTCACCCAGGTCACGCCCGCCTCGAGGGAGTGCGTGACGCGCAGCGCGCGGGCGACGTCCGCGGTCCACACCGACGAGGCGAGCCCGTACGCGCTGTCGTTCGCGAGCGCGATCGCGTCCTCCTCGGTGTCGAACGGCAGCGCGACCAGGACCGGCCCGAAGACCTCGTCCTGGACGATCTCGGAGCTCTGGTCGGCGCCGGTGACGAGCGTCGGCGGGTAGTACGCACCAGGACCGTCGGGCACGACTCCCCCGCACGCCACCTTGGCGCCCGCCTCGACGGCACGCTCCACGAACCCGTGCACGCGGTCGCGGTGCTCGCGCGAGACCAGCGGGCCGATGTCGGTGGCGCCGTCACGCGGGTCGCCGACGCGGATCGCGCCCATCCGCTGGGCGACGGCCTCGACGACGGCGTCGTACGCGGGCCGCTGGACGTAGAGGCGCGTCGCGGCAGTGCAGTCCTGGCCCGAGTTGTACGTCGCCGCCATCGCGAGGCCCTGCGCGACGGCGTCGACGTCCGCATCGGCAAAGACGAGCGCGGGCGCCTTGCCGCCGAGCTCGAGGTGGACGCGCTTCGTCTGCGGGGCCGCCGCGCCCATCACGGCGCGACCGGCGCGGCTCGATCCGGTGATCGAGACCATCGCGACGTCGGGGTGCGCGACGAGCGCCTCTCCGATGTCAGCCCCGCCCGTCACGACGTTGAGCACGCCGGCGGGCAGGCCGGCGTCGGCCGCGAGCTGCGCGAGCAGGAGCGTGCTGCGGGGCGTGGTCGGCGCAGGCTTGAGGACCATCGTGTTGCCGGCCGCGAGCGCGGGACCGAGCTTCCAGATCGCCATCACGAGCGGGAAGTTCCACGGGGCGACGGCGCCCACGACGCCGACCGGCCGGCGGATCAGCATCGACGTGTAGCCCTCGCTCAGCACGCCGGCACCGCTGCCCTCGAGCGACCGCGCCGACCCCGCGAAGAAGCGCAGGTTGTCGGCCGCGAACGGGAGCTCACCGTCTGCGAAGACGGCGGTCGGCTTGCCGGAGTCGGCGACCTCGAGTGCGGTGAGCGCGTCGGCGTTCGCCTCCAGGAGGTCGGCGAGCCGGAGCAGAACCCGCGCGCGATCCCCCGCCGTACGGCGCGACCAGGCGCCGAAGGCCGCGGATGCCGCGGCGACCGCCGCCTCGACATCGGCGAGCGACGCCTGCGCGAACCGTACGGTCTCCTCGCCCGTCGCCGGGTCGACGAGCACGACCTCGTCTCCGGTCGAGGCACGGGCGACCCCGTCGACGAACGCTCCGGACACTGGCTCCATCGTCTCCTCCATCAGCTGTTGAACCCCACTCCGAACTTGTCGAGCACACGCAGCATCGCGGGACGCTTGCCGGTCGTGTCCTCGCGGGCGAGCTGGTGCCGCATGACCTGGACGATCGGGTAGCGCAGCGGCTCGGGCGGGAACGGGATCGGCCGACCGGTGATCGCGGCGAGCCGGGTGCGCTCCGTACGGCGGCGTGCGAGCAGGTCGAGCGCGACCTGCGCCCCGAACCGCGACGAGGCGACGCCGAGCCCGGTGTAGCCCACTGCGTAGGCCAGCCGGCCGGCGTACGCCGTGCCGAAGACCGGCGTGAAGCGGGTGGACGTGTCGATGATCCCTGCCCAGCGGTGCGTGACCCCGAGACCGTCGAGCATCGGGAACGTGTCGTACAGGTGGTTCACCAGCAGCTCGTGCGAGGCGTCGCGCTGGGCGAGGCCCGCGTCCGTCCGGGCGCCGTAGTAGTAGATCGCGTCGTAGCCGCCGAACAGGATCCGGTCGTCAGGCGTACGACGGTAGTAGTGGAACTGGTTGCCTGCGTCGGTCATCCCCTGGTTGTCCGACCACCCGATCGCGGACAGCTGCGCGTCGGACAGCGGCTCGGTGACGATCACGTGGTCCCAGACCGGGATCGTGTAGGCGCGGATGCGGCGCAGCAGCGGCGGGAACGCATTCGTGGCGACGACGACCTGGCGCGCGTGCGCGACACCGCCTTCGAGGGTCACCGTGACTCCGTCGCCACGGCGGCTCATCCCCGTGACGACCGAGCGCTCGTGGAGGCGGACGCCGCGGCGCCGTGCCGCCTCGGCCAGCCCGTGCAGCAGGCGTACGGGGTCGACGAGACCACCGCCGCTGCGCACGCGCATGCCCGCGAGGTAGGTCGGCGAGTCGACGTCCTTGCGCACCTCGTCGGCGGACAGGAGGGTCACGTCCTCGCCGTGCTCCTGATGGGTCGCGAACGAGGCGGCGAGGGCCTCGACCTCGTGCGGTCGCGTCGCGACGACCGTCTTGCCGCACAGCCGCAGGTCGGCGTCGATGCCCTCACGGGCAAGGAAGGCCGCGATCTCCTCGACGTTGTCGCGGCCGAGCCGGACCAGCTCATCGAGCTCGTCGGGCCACATGGCCGTGCCGTGAGCGAGCCCGTGGGTGAGGGAGTCCGAGACGAACCCGCCGTTGCGGCCGGAGGCGCCGGCGCCTATCCGCCCTGCCTCGAGGACGACGACGTCACGAGACGGGTCCTCCTCCTTGGCGAGGATCGCGGTCCACAGACCGGTGAGTCCGCCGCCGATGACGGCGAGGTCGGCCCGCGCGGTGCCGACGAGCGGATCGGCGTCGCCGGACGGACGGGTGCGGTCGGTCCAGTACGGGCGCGGGCAGGCATCCGCGAGGATTCGGGCGGCGCGCGTCACAGACTCCCTCCGACCACGACAGCAGCGTCGGCGGTCCACGTGAGCGAGACCTCGGCCCCGCGCTCGACCGTGGAGACGCCGCTGATCGCGCAGAGCACGGGATCAGCGTGGTCCGGGACGTCGACCGCGACCGTCGACACCCCGCCGTAGAACTGGGTCTCGACGACCCGGCCGTCGAGGAGCCCGGCTCCTGGCTCTCCGATGCGTGTCTCCTCCGGCCGTACGACGAGGTGGGCGTCGCCGGAGACGTCACCGACGAGGTGCCCCGGGAGGAGCCCGACGCTGTCGACGTGGATCCCGCCGTCGACGACGCGCCCGGCGAAGCGGTTGCCGTCTCCGATGAAGTCCGCGACAAACAGGTTGGCCGGACGGCGATAGATCTCGACCGGGGTCGCGACCTGCTGCACGCGTCCGTGCGCGAGGACGGCGAGGCGGTCGGCCATCGACATCGCCTCTTCCTGGTCGTGCGTCACGACGACGAACGTGATGCCCACCTCCTGCTGGAGGCGCTTGAGCTCGAGCTGCATCTGCGACCGGACCTTGCGGTCGAGCGCCGACAGCGGCTCGTCGAGGAGCAGCAGCTTGGGGCGCTTCACGACGGCGCGCGCGAGGGCGACCCGCTGGCGCTGGCCGCCGGAGAGCTGGTGCGGCTTGCGGGAGGCCATCGCCGACAGGCCGACCGTCTCCAGCACCTCGCCGACCCGCTGACGGATCTCACCCTTCGACAGCTTCTCCTGCTCCAGCCCGTACGCGACGTTGCGCTCGACACTCATGTGCGGGAACAGCGCGTACGACTGGAACATCAGGTTGAGCGGGCGCCGGTGCGGGGGCAGCGCCACGAGATCCTCGCCACCGAGGCGCATCTCGCCGCTGTCAGGGTGCTCGAAGCCCGCGATCGCGCGCAGCAGCGTCGTCTTGCCGCAGCCGGACGGACCGAGCAGCGCGAAGAACTCGTTCTCGGCGATCGTGAGGCTCACGTCGTCCAGCGCGGTCACGTCACCGAAGCGGCGCGTCACGTGGCGCAGCTCGACCAGCGGCGCGCGCGACGGCGACGCCTTCGCGGTGCTCGGGGTCGTCACGTGCGTCTCACTCATCGGTGGCCTCCGTACGTCGGCTCAGTCGGGCGGACGCGATCACGACCGTGAGGCTGACGAGCAGCAGCACGGTGGCGAGCGCGTTGATCTCGGGAGTCACGCCGAAGCGGACCATCGAGTAGATCGAGATCGGCAGGGTCGGGGTGGTCGGGCCGTTGGTGAAGAACGCGATGACGAACTCGTCGAGCGACAGCGTGAACGTCAGCAAGGCACCGGCCACGACCGCGGGCGCGATCGTCGGCAGGGTCACGCGGCGGAATGTGGTGAGCGCCCCCGCGCCGAGGTCGCGCGAGGCCTCCTCGAGCGACGGGTCGGCCTGGGCGAGGCGTGCGCGGACGACCGCCACGACGAACGCCATGCCGAACACGGCGTGGGCCAGCATGACCGAGAAGAGCCCCAGCGTCATGGAGATCAACGAGTAGAACGACAGCAGCCCGATCGCCAGCACGAGGTCGGGCATGATCGCGGGCGACATCGCGTACGCGTCGAGGGCGGACGACCGGGTGTAGCGCGCGAGGCCGACCGCGAGCGTGGTCCCGAGCACGACGGCGATAGCGGTCGCTCCGGCGGCGACGACGAGGCTGTTGCCCAGCGCCTCCAGCAGGGCGGAGTTGCCGGCCAGCTCGCCGTACCAGCGCAGGCTGAACCCGTCCATCGAGAACGCCGAGCGCCCGCCGTTGAACGACATGACGACGAGGACGGCGATCGGCAGGTAGAGGAAGAGCATGCACAGCGCCAACGGCAGGCGCAGCCACCCCAGTGCCTTCATGAGGGGCCTCCCGTCGAGACGCGGCGGCTGACCCGCGACTGCACGAAGAACAGCACGACCAGCACCACGATGAGGACCAGCGCGAGCGTCGCGCCGAACGGCCAGTCGCGGGCCTTGAGGAACTGGTCGCGCACGACGTTGCCGACCATCACGAACTTGCCGCCGCCGAGCAGCTCGGGCACGACGAAGTTGCCCAGGCTCGGCACGAAGACGAAGATGCAGCCGGTCAGCGCACCGGGCAGGGTCAGCGGCCAGGTGATCGTACGGAACACGCGGAACCGGCTCGCGCCGAGGTTCGTCGCCGCCTCGCGCAGCTCGGGGTCGAGCTTCGAGATCGATGCGTACAACGGCAGGATCATCAGGGGCAGGTAGGCGTAGACGAGACCGACGACGACCGCCCCACGGGTGTAGAGCAGCGTGATCGGGTCCTCGATCACCCCCAGGCTCTCGAGGCCTCGATTGACGAGTCCTTCAGAGCTCAGCAGCACGATCCAGGCGTACGTCCGGACGAGGAAGTTCGTCCAGAACGGGATGACGACCAGCACGAGGGCGACGTTGCGCCACCGCGCGGGGAGCTGGGCGATCGCGTACGCGACCGGGTAGCCGATCAGCAGCGCGAGGATCGTCGCGGAGCCCGCGATCACGACCGAGTCGACGAGCACGGCCCGGTAGGTCGGTGAGAGCGCGCGGCTGAAGTTGTCCCACGTGAACTCGTACACGACGCCGCCGAAGCGACCGCGCTGGAAGAACACATAGCTGAGCACGAGCAGGACCGGCACGGCCATGAACGCCGTGACATAGCCCAGCCCGGGGACGAGGAGGGTGACGCGCTCCCACCGGGAGGAGCGCTCGCTGGCGCCCCTCCCGGTGGGAGTGCTGGTGATCAGATCGGTCACTAGCTCGACGTGATCTCGGTGACGAGCTGGGAGTAGAGCGTCGCGGCGTCGCCGAGATCGGTCAGCGACTCACCCTTGAGGAGCTCGTCAGCGGTGACCTGGAGCGGCGGGTACTGCGCCTTCAGCTCGGCGGGGAGCAGGTCCATCGCCTTCTGGTTCGGGACGTTGTAGAGGATGTTCTCCGCTGCCCACGCACCGTTCTCCGGCTCCAGGAGGTAGTTGATGAACGCGTGCGCGGCCTCCTTGTTCTTCGAGGTCTTCAGCACGACCATCGTGTCGACCCAGAGGTCGCTGCCCTCCTCAGGCACGGTGAACGTGATGTCCTTGTTCTCGGTCGTGCCGTAGTTGCACCAGCCGTCCCACGCCTGCACCATCACGGCCTCGCCGGAGATGAGCCGCTCGTAGAAGGTGGTGTCGTCGAAGGCGAGCAGGTTCTTCTTGGCGGCGACGAGCTTGTCCTTGACCTGCGCCATCTCGTCCTCGTCGGTGGTGTTCGCCGAGAAGCCGAGGGCCTTCTGCGCCGGGAGCATCAGCCAGCGGTCGGTGGCCATCATCGTGACCTTGCCCTTGTAGGCGTCCTCCGGCTCGAGCAGGTCGTTCCAGCTGGTCGGCGCCTCCTTCACAAGGTCGGAGCGATAGCAGATGCCCGTGGTGCCCCAGGTGTACGGCACGGAGATCTCGTTGCCCTTGTCGTATGCCATGGTGGTCGCCGGCTCGGCAAGGTTCTTGAGGTTCGGGATCAGCTCGTCGTGGATCGGCTCCACCAGCCCCTGGGCGGCGAGCGCCTGCGCGAACTGCCCGGAGACGAACGCGACGTCGATGCCGGAGTCTGAACCGGCCGTCAGCTTCGCCATGATCTCTTCGTTCGTGGCGTGGTTGGTGACTTCCATGGAGGCGCCCGTCGCCTCCTCGAACTTCGTCGCGACGTCCTCGGGCATGTAGTCAGCCCAGTTGGACACGACGATCGACTGCTTGCTGAGGTCGGCGTCGGGGTCGAGGTCTGCGGCCGCGGAGTCGTCCCCGTCGGACCCGCCACACGCCGCAAGTGCGGCGACGAGGGCGATGCCGGCCGCGGCGGCCAGCGCGCGGCGGCTGGTGGACGCGAATGCCTTCATGGTTGGCTCCAGGTGTGCGAGTTTCCCGCCTGGTGCGGGTGGGGGACACATTTGCACCTCTATTGAGTACTTGACAAGACCCTGAAACACGAGAGCAACGGTCGAAACAAATTCGTCACTGAAGAAGTCTTCAAATTTCGGCCTAGCAATGGGAGGCTAGCGCACAATCACCACTCGCATGACGACGCAAAGGGGGCCCGATGGCGAAGACCCAGGGCCAGAAAGACCGGCGTGCCGCACTCATCCGCGCGACCCAGCAAGCGGTCATCGCGCACGGCGCCGACGTCAAGCTCACCGAGATCGCCAAGCAGGCCGGCCTCACGTCCGGTGCCGTGCTGTACCACTATCCGGACGTCCAGTCCCTGATCCTGGAGGCGAACCGCGCCGGCACCGAGCGCTTCTACGACGAGCGCATGCGGACGCTCGCGGCGATCGAGGACCCCGCTGAGAAGCTGGTCCGGACGATCCGTTCGGGTCTGCCGAGCGACGCCGACGACGACGCGGTGCGGCTCTTCTGCGAGCTCGGCGGCGCTGCGCGGCGTCATCCCGTGTACGGCGCGCTGCTGACCTCCCTGTACGACCGCCAGGTCGCGATGTACCAGGTGATCCTCGAGACCGGCGCCGCCCGTGGCGCGTTCGAGCTGCGCCAGGACTCGCTGACGATCGGGCGCAACCTCGTCGCGCTCGAGGATGCGTACGGCTACCGCATGATGGCCGGGCACCCGACGATCGACCACGAGGTCGCGTGCGAGCTGCTCCTCGACTACGCCAGGCTGGCCACCGGCAACCTGCTCATCACCAAGGCTGCTCCTGACGACGAAGGGACCCCCACCGATGACTGACCGCGCCCTGACGATCCTGTTCATGCCCGAGTCGGCGTACGGCCCGACGAACCAGTGCGTCGGTCTCGGCGACATCCTGCTCGGACGCGGCCACAAGGTCGTGTTCGCGGCCGAGGCGTCGTGGAAGGGCAAGCTCGAGCCGCTCGGCTTCGTCGAGGCGCTGGTCTATCTCGCTGCGCCCGCCGAGGGAGCCGACGAGGCCGAGGAGGAGGACGCGGGCAAGTTCTGGACGGACTTCATCGCCGAGACCGCGCCGGAGTTCCGCAAGCCCACCGTCGAGCAGCTCGAGTCGTTCGTCGCGCCGACCTACCAGGCGCTCATCGACGGCGCGGTCTACTGCGAGCCGCAGCTGCGCGCGATCATCGCCGAGCACCAGCCCGACGTCATCGTCGAGGACAACGTCGTCACCTTCCCGGCGCTGATGACCTCTGACGCTCCGTTCGTCCGCATCGTCTCGTGCAACCCGCTGGAGGTGCGTGGCAGCGCCGACCTGCCGCCGCTGTTCGCGGGCTACCCGATCGCCGACCGCGCCGAGTGGGACGCGTACGACAAGCGCTTCGAGGAGACCCACCGCGAGATGTGGGAGGCGTTCAACACCTGGGTCCAGGAGCAGGGCACTCCCCCGCTGCCCGACCTGGAGTTCCTGCACACCTCCGACACGCTGAACCTGTACGTGTTCCCCGAGGAGGCCGACTACGACGGGGTGCGTCCGCTCGACGAGACGTGGGCACGGATCGACTCCAGCGTGCGCGAGACCGACGAGGACTACGTCGTGCCGACCGAGGTCGCCGACCGTCCCGACGACTCCGCGCTGATCTATCTCTCGCTCGGCTCGCTCGGTGGTGCCGACCTCGGCCTCATGCAGCGGCTGGTCGACGTCCTCGGGACCACCCGGCACCGCTTCATCGTGAGCAAGGGCCCGCGCGCCGACGAGCTGACGCTGCCGGAGACGATGGTCGGCGCGCAGATGGTGCCGCAGACCAAGGTCATCCCGCAGGTCGACCTCGTCATCACGCACGGCGGCAACAACACCACGACCGAGACGCTGCACTTCGGCAAACCGATGATCGTGCTGCCGCTGTTCTGGGACCAGTACGACAACGCGCAGCGCGTGGACGAGCTCGGCTTCGGCCGACGGCTCGACACGTACGGCTTCGAGGACGCCGAGCTGGTCGACGCGGTCGAGGCGCTGCTCGCCGACACCGAGCTGCGTGCGCGGATGGAGACGATCGGCGCGCGGATCCGTGAGCGCGACGGCCTGCGCAAGGGAGCGGACCTGATCGAGAAGGTCGGGCTGGACCACGTCGGCCGCGTTGCCGACCCGACGCTGGCCGATGCGCTGGAGTCGTCGGCCGTGGAGTCCTGACATCGACGACCTCGCCGCAGCCGTCCGGGCCGCGGACCCGGTCGACGTCCTCCCCGCGCGACACGCGGCGGAGGCGGGCCGGGTCCGCGGCCCGCTCGCGCTGGTCGCCGCGACCTCGCTGTCGGCGACGGTCACGCTGACCGTGGTCGAGGACGCGGACAGTCGCAGGTACGCGGCGCCGCTCGTCTTCGACGGCGACCGCGTCCGGCGGGCGGCGCCCGGGGACGGTGCGGCGCTCGCGCTGGTCGAGGCGCTCGGCCGTGGGTCCGACGGCGCGTTCTCCCTCACCCGGTGGGACGGGCATCCCGTCACCGCGGAGCGAGTGATCGACGTCGACCAGAGCAACGAGTCGGTCATCGTCCACGGGCCGGACGGCGGGGCCGTCGTGAAGTGGGTCGTCCGCGTCAGCGACGACGCAGACCCGGCGCCCGTAAGGGTCGCACGGCTGGTCGAGGCCGGGTTCGACGCGATGCCGACGCCGTGGGGCATGGTGCAGTGGCAGCCTGATCCCGAGAGCCCGCCCAGCCTGGTCGCGATGGTGACCGCGCTCGTGCCCGACGCACGCGACGGATGGCAGTGGGCTGTCCAGGACGCCGTCGCCTACGCGTCCGGCGCCACCTCGCTCCACGACTCCGCGACCGCACCCGGCGCTGCCCTCGGCGGGATCGTCGCGGCGATGCACCTTGGGCTCGCTGACTCCTCTCCCCCGGTTGCCGATGCCGAGCACGCCGCGGCGTGGCACGCCGAGGCTCTCGCGACCCTGGACGACGCGCTGGCCCTCATGGACGGCGCAGAGCGCGTGCGCCTTGAGCGCCACGCTGACGCACTGCGGAGCGACCTCGGCGCGCTCGCTCACGCCGCCGGCACCCCTCTCGTCCCGATCCACGGCGACCTCCACGTCGGTCAGGTCCTGCACGGCACCGATGGGGCGTACCGCGTGACCGACTTCGACGGGAACCCCGTCGCGACTCCAGCCGAACGCCTCGCACCGCAGCCCGCGGCGGTCGACGTCGCCGGGATGGCGCAGAGCCTTGACCACGTCGCGTACGTGGTGCGGCACCGCACGCCCGGCGTCGACCCGGCGGCAGTCCAACGCTGGCGTACGACGGCGGTCGAGGCGTTCCTGTCCTCCTACCGCGCGACCCTCGATGCGGCCGGACGCGGGGACCTCCTCGACGAGCGCCTGCTCGTGCCCATGAGAATGCGACAGGTGTGCCGCGAGTACGTGTACGCGGGACGGCACCTCCCGCACTGGCGCTACGTGCCCGACCGCGCCGTGCGTGACCGCTACGAAGACTCCACCGTTGTCGCCGCCAAGAAGGATGGTCCTGCCTGATGAACCCCGACGCGTTCGCCGCCGACCTCGCGGAGAAGCCCGCGCGACTGGCCGAGCTCGCCGCTGCGCTGGAGCACGACGACCCGTGGGCGCCGGTCGGCCTCGATGCGCGGTCGGCCGACCTCGTCTTCGTGGGCATGGGGTCCTCGCACTACGCGTCGAGCGTCGCCGCGGCACGGCTGCGCGCACGGGGAGTCCGCGCCGTCGCGGAGCTGGCGAGCAGCGATCTGCTTCCCCGTACGGGGCCTGGGACGATCGTGGTCGCGGTGTCGGCCTCCGGCGGGTCGCGGGAGACCCTCGACGCGCTCGACCGCGTCGCAGACTCCGGCGCCCGGGTGGTGGGCGTGACCAACGTCGAGTCGTCGGCACTGGCCGAGCGCGCGGACGTCATCGTCCCGATGCTGGCCGGCCCGGAGCACGGCGGTGTCGCGTGCCGGTCGTTCCAGCACACGCTCGCGCTGTTCCTCGCGCTCGAGGCGGGGCTGAGCGGCACCGTGATGCCGGCCGCGACCGTCCGTGCTGCTGCCGACGCCTCGGCAGACCTGCTCGACCGCGAGTCCGCGTGGCTGCCTGCGGTGACGGAGGCGGCGCTCGGCCCCGACGGCACGCACCTCGCGGCACCGGCACGGCGGCTCAGCTCGGCGCAGCAGTCGGCGCTCATGCTGCGTGAAGGCCCGCGTCTCGCGGCGATCGGCTGCGAGACCGGCGACTGGGCGCACGTCGACGTCTATCTGACGAAGAACACCGACTACCGGCTCGTCCTGTTCGGCGGCTCCCGCTGGATCGACGGCGTACGCGAGTGGACCGACCCCCGGGGCACGACGATCGTGTCCGTCGGCGAGGACCTCCCGACGGCCACCGTGGCCGTGCGCTTCCGTGGCGACGAGGACGACGACGTGCGGCTGCTGAGCGAGACGCTCGTGATGGAGCTCGTCGCCGCACGGCGGTGGCAAGCGCAGGCGCAGGCCTAGGTGTAGGCCTGCGCCGCGCCGCCCTACCCGAGCGGTCGCGACCAGACGTCGGCGATCGAGGGGTCGTAGTACGCCGGGTCGTCCTGGTTCTCGAACTTCACACGCACGGTCCCGTCCGCCGCGGCCAGCGCTGCCGGCACGACGACCTCGTGCGTCTCGGTGCCGGCGCCCACGGTGCGCTGGTGCGTCCGCAGCAGTACTTCCTCGCCGTCGACGTAGACCTTGTAGCGCTTGGTCTGCGCTCGGTCGTACGTCTCGACCGCGCGGAGCACGAACGGTTTGCCGGGCTCGATCTCGAGGTCGAACGCGAAGTGCGAGAACGGCGTGAGGTGACCCGCGTACCGCCGCGTCAGCCCTGCCTCGTTGCTCGTTCCGGACGAGCTGGATGCCGTCAGACCGTGCGCCTGCTCCGAGGACGCCGCCCCGAGGTCGACGTGGTCGATCGCATCCGCGACCGACGGATCGATCACGACCACCGCCGTCCCGCTGCCGGTGGCGAGCTTCTCGCCGTCGCGGGTGAACGCCACGTCGAGCGAGTGCTGGGCGCGGGCCCGCTCGGTGTCGCGGGGAACAGCCACGGACAGCGACACCGTCTCCTCGCCACCCGCTGCCACCTCGACGTCCACGGGCTCCGGCACGGTCCAGCCCTTCGGGACCCCGACCTCGACCGAGCCGGTGACGGGCACCCGGCCCAGGTTGCGGACGCGCGTGGTCACCGTTGCCTCCCCACCGGGGCGGACCTCGCTCGGCGTCACGACGACTTCATCCAGCGCGACCGGAGAGGCGACACCGACCGTGAAGCGCTTCGAGACCGCCAGGTGTGCGCCGGAGACCACGAAGCCGACCCGTGCCGACGCCGTGACCGAGGCCGGCTTCTGCTCCTCGTCGACGGTGACGGTGAGGTCCGTGCTCTTCTGCTCGCCCGGGGCGAGCTTCTTCGCGAGCGTCACCGGCTTCCCGGCTGCCCACCCGTCAGGCAGCTCGACAGCAGAGGCGGTGATGTCGCTCGACTGACGCCGCCCGCCGTTGCTCGCCGTCACTGTCACGGCGACGTCGTCACCGGGTCGTACGGCGGTGTCCGGTGCCGTCGCGCGGAACGACAGCTCGAGCAGGTCCGCCACGGCGACGGATGTGGCGCCGCGCGCGCCCTCGAGCGCCGCGCGTACCTTCTGCTCGTCGCTGTCCGACAGACCCGCCGAGGCGATCAGGTGGTCGAGCGGCTTCAGGGCGTGGTGCGCGAGGACGAGCGCGTCGGCCGCCTTCTCGTCGCGGTCCTGACGGGCATGCGCAAGAGCCGCCGTGGCGGAGGCGTCCGCGCCGGACGCCGCGACGCGGGCAAGCGCGAGCATCGCCGCACGCCCACCACTGACGTCGCGCAGGCTCGTCCGCAGCTCCCCGATGCGGTCCTTCACGTCCCCGACGAGGCCGGCCTGATCGTCGGAGACGAACGCGTACGAGCCGGAGCCGACCTCGACGACGACGTCGCCGCCGGCGTACGACACGTCATGGACACCCTCGGCGTCGGCGACCGCACGCCCTCCCTCGGTGACGGCGAGCGCGTTCGCGGCAGGGATGCGCACGGTCGCGGTGGAGCCGACCGGCACGTCGACATCCATCGTGAGGCGGTCGCCGCTGCGCCGCCAGCTGTTGCTGACCGGACCGTACGGCGTCTTGGTCGAGGCGCGTGCCCAGTCCATCTTGTCGGTGACCGCCGGGGCGATGGAGACGTTGCGGTAGCCGGTCTCCTCCGACGGGCTGATGCCCGCCACGTCGTGGTAGTACCAGTCGTCGACCGTGCCGAGGAAGTAGTGGCCGCGGGAGCGGGCGTCGAGCGCCCAGTGCTCCCACATCGACGTGCCGCCGTTCTCGGTCATGAAGCCCCAGCTGGGATACGTCGTCTGCGTGGCGAGCTCGTACGCGATGTCGGCGTAACCGTGGTCGGTGAGGACCGGCAAGAGGTACTTCGTGCCGAGCACACCCGTGTTGAGGTGCATGCCCTTGTCCTTGACGTCAGCGACGATGCTTGCCGCGGCCGTCTTCGCGGTCGCCTCGTCCGGGGCCAGCCCGAACGCGAGCGCGAGCACGTTGTGCGTCTGTCGGTAGCCGCGGTCGCCGTTGCCGCGGTAAGAGCCGGCGGCGCGGTCGAGGAAGCGGTCGTTGAAGGTCTTCTTCACGACGGCGGCGTTCTTCGCGAAGGCGTCGGCATCGGCGTCCTTGCCGAGGAACCGGGCCGAGCGCTCCATCGACGTCAGCATCGCGTACAGGTACGCCGTACCCGAGACCCGCGTGTCCTCGGGTGCGTTGCCACCGGCTGGGCTCGCCTCAGGGCTCACCCAGTCACCCAGGCGGGGATTGGTCACGAGCCCGTCCGCGGAGCGACCGAACTCGAGGTCGACGTACTTCTTCATGCCGTCGTAGTAGTGGGTGAGCGTGCGGGTGTCTCCGCCGTACTGATAGAGCCACCACGGGATCATCACGTACGCGGAGTGCCACGGCGGCGCGACGCCCCACTCCCCCCAGCTGCCGGAGCTCGGCGCGATCACCATCGGCGCGCCCTCGGCGTCGCGGGTGTCGTTCATGTCGGTCGTCCACTTGGCGAAGAGCTCGTGGACGTCGAGGTTCATCATGAACATCTCGGCGCCGACGGCCGCGTCACCGGTCCACCCGTTCTTCTCGAACATCGGGGTGTCGGTCGGGATCCCGTGGATGTTGTTCTTGAGCGTGTCGACGACAGCACGGTGCACGTCGTTCATGATCCGGCTGGAGCTCTCGAACGATCCGGTCTCCGCGGCGTCGGTGTGCACCGCCTTGGCCGTGAACGCGCTGAGCGGCGGTGCTTCGTCGCCCGGCCACCCGGTGACCTCGACGTACTGGAAGCCCTTGTAGGAGAACTGCGACTCCCACGACTCCTTCTCCCCTGTGCCGGCCAAGATGAAGCGGTCGGTCTGGAAGCCGGACTGGAAGCCTCCGTTGTTGGAGAAGTTCGGTCGGCCGTCGGCCTTGAGCTTCTCGCCGTACTGCGCCTTGATCGTCGTGCCTGCGGCGCCCTTAGCGGTGAGCTCGACCCATCCGGCGAGGACCCGGGGGAACTTCACGACGTACACGCCGTCGGCGGGCTCCGTGATCTCTTCGGCAGGCAGCGACTCAGTGACACGGATCGGCTGCTGCCGCTGGTTGACCAGCGTGCCCTTCGGTCCGTCGACCTCGCTCGCATGCTTCCATGCCGCGTCGTCGAACCCGACCTCGTCGAACCCGTCCTGCACCAGGCGCGCGTCGTACGTCTCGCCGGCGAAGAGGTCGTCGAAGACCGTCGGGCCGTCGTGGATCGTCCAGGAGTCGTCGGTCACCACGTTCTTAGTGGTCCCATCCGCGTACTCGAGCCGCAGGACCGCACGGGTGACGGGCTCGTCGTGCCACGGCGGCGACTCCCACCGCCAGACATTGCCGCCGGTCATCCCGTAGAAGCCGCGACCGAGCTCGACGCCCAGCGCGTTCTTGCCGGGCTGGAGCTGGTCGGTCAAGTCGGTGCCGACGTACTGTGCGCGGTCGTCGAAGTCGGTGAACCCCGGCGACAGCACATCCTTGCTGATCGGCGCACCGTTGACGCTGACGTCGGCATAGCCGCCCGCCGCGACGAAGAGCGTCGCCGCAGTGAGGTTCTTGCCGACGGAGAACTCCTTGCGCAGGAGCGGCGCAGGAGCGGTCTTCTTCGCAGGCGGGCGGACGCCGCTCCCCCACGGGCCGCTGCCGTACGCGGCCTGGACCACAGCCGGCGCCCACGCACTGTCATCGAAACCGGGTTCCTGGAATCCGTCCGTGACCTGCTTGCTCGCCTTCCAGGAGGTGTCGGTGGTCGTGACCGTCGTCGAGCCGTCGGACCACGTCGTCCGGATCTTGGCGATCAGGCCGGCGGGCGATCCGGGCCCGTTGTCGGTGCGCACGGCGAGGACGTTGCGATCCGGCCGCAGCGCGACCTTGTAGAGGTGCGACTGCTGCCACTCGTTCTCCGCGCCGCTGGTCTCACCGAGGAGCGAGCCGTTGAGCCAGACGCGGAACAGGTCGTCGGCGGTGAGGAGGATCTCGGCGCTGATCGCCGTCTTTCCCTCCGGCGCGTCCCACGTGGAGCGGAACGCGCGGGGCTCCGCGGGCGCGACCGGGGTGGTTGCCTCCGGAGTCCAGATCCACGAGGCGCCCCTCGGGTCGAGCGAGTCGGTCTCCGCCACGCGCTCGTTGCCGATCCACGCGCTGCCGGCCCAGTCTGTCTCTCCGAGCAGTCCGGTGCGGAACGTGCTCGTCGCGCCGGCCTTGCCCGCGCTCGTCACGACGTCGACGCGCCAGTGGTAGCGGGTCGCAGGGTCGAGGGCCGGACCGTCGTACGCGACGTTCGCCGACTCCTGCGACCGTACGGTGCCGCTGTCCCAGCTCGTCCGGTTGCCGGTGAGGCGCTTCTCCGTGGTGGCGAGCCTCAGGCGGTACGACGTCTGCCTGACGTCGCGTTGCTTCGTCGAGATCACCCAGCTGAACCTCGGCTTCTCGACATCGAGTCCGATCGGCGTCGACTTCTTCTCGACCTCGAGGTCGACGAGCTTCACGCCCTTCGGCGACGCGGTCGGTGCTGCTCCGACCGCGGGGGCGGCGTTCAGCGCGGGAAAGAGCAGGGCAAGCACCACGACGAGAGCCGCAGCGACACGACCCCGATCGAGCGGTCGGCGTTCCGACGCGGGCTTCGGCACGATTCTCCTCAGGAATTAAAACGATTCAACGAGGGAACGTAACCACACCTGATATGACGCGGACAACAGAAGTGACCGGTTGCGGCCAACACGCGCGACGGGGCTCCGACCATTGGACAGCAGAGGCCGCCCGCCCTCGACCCGAGTCGAGTGCGGGCGGCCCTTCGTCCTCTAGCGCGGTTGCTCCGCGATCTGGAACTGCACGTTGCCGTCCGGCGTGACCTGGGCGTCGAGGATCTTGTCGTCCAGCACCGCAGAGGCGCCGTCCTCGAGGTAGACCTTGGCCTCACCCGACTCGACGAGCGTGTCACCAGGCTCGCCTGCCAGTACGGCGGCGATGGCGAAGCCCTCCGCACCCGGTCCGCTGATGCGGAGACCCCCGTTCTCAGAGGGGACCTGCTTGTTGACCAGGGTCGTGACGATGTCGCTGGCGTTCTCGGTGAGGGTGAGCATGAGCTCTCCTTCCGTGGTGAACAGGTCCTCCCACCGTTCGTCGCGATGCGCCCGCGTTCAAGCGAGTGTCCGCTGGGTGGACAACCCGCCGGTACGGACGGCGGCTACCCTGCGGTCATGAGGAGCCACGTGACCCGGGAGGGCGGCACGGTCGTACGCCCGGCGGGTGCGTGGTCGGAGGCGGTCCACGCGCTCCTGAGAACGCTCAACGCGGCCGGCCTGGCGGGGGTCCCGGAGCCCCTCGAGATCATGCCGGACGGGCGGGAACGGCTCACCTACCTCGAAGGCACCGTCCCCGCCTACCCCATGCCGGACTGGGTGTGGGGAGACCTTGCGCTCGAGTCGACGGTGGAGCTCCTTCGTAGGGCTCACGACGCGTCGGCGAGCGCACCGAGGTCGGGACCGTGGCGGTCCCCCGTGCGCCAACCCGCGGAGGTCATCTGCCACAACGACTTCGCGCCGTACAACCTCGTGTTCGACGAGGGCCGCGCCATCGGCGCCATCGACTGGGACTTCGCGTCGCCGGGCCCGCGGGTATGGGATCTCGCCTACCTCGCGTACCGGATCGTGCCGCTCTCGACCGCCGACTTGGGCGATGGGTTCACCGACCGCCAGCGGCGTCGGCGACTTGAAAAGCTAGCGCGCCTGTACGACCCGGCCCTGGAGGCGGACGAGGTCTCGGCGATGGTTCCGGCACGGCTGCTCGAGCTCGCCGACCTCACTGCGGCAGCAGCCGAACGGCTGGGCGACGCCTTCCTCCACGACGACGCGGCGCTCTATCGCCGCGACACTGCGCACCTGTCGTCCTGAACTGTTAGTGGTCGCCACCTGCGTCGGGTTGACGGTCGCCACGCTGGGCGGCGAGGCCTACGAGACCGTCGTCCCGGTCTGGCTCGGGACGGTCACCGTCGTGCTCCCCGGCCTTGCCGGGATCACCGCCGTCGTCGCGGCCTGGCGGGGCGGGCGCGACTGAGGCGCGCGCGGGACCAGCGGCGAGCCCTACGGGTACGCGAGCCGGGTGCGTGACAGGAACGCGTCCGGCGTGCGCGACTCCAGGAGCTCGACGAGGACACCGTCGCTCGTCGTGCCGTAGCAGACGGCCGCGATGCCACCGCTGGACTCGGTGACGTCGTGGTGCCACGTCGTCCCGGCGACCTTCTGCCGTACGCCGTCGATGTCCGTGACGTCGAGGCAGAGGTGGTTGACGCCGAGGTCGACCGGGCGGGCCCGCGGCTCGTCGGCGCCTCCCGACACCTCGACGGCGACAGGGCCGGGAACCGTCGGAAGTGCGTGCGCCTCGGCGTCGGGGACCTGGACGAGGACACCGACGAGACCCGTCGGCCCGTCGCTGGCGACCACCGTCACCGGCGTGCCGTCCGGGCACCGTACGCGGCGCGCGCCCGACGGGGTACCGCCGGCGTCGACCGCCTGCGCGTACGTCGCGTCAGGGTCGACCGCCGCCCAGACGAGGCCCTTGACGCCGGGCGATCCCGGACTCCGTACGCCAGGGGTCGGCGACGCGAACCCGAAGAGCTCCATGAACGCGGCGTCCGTACGAAGCAGGATCACCTCGGCCGACGTGCCCTCGGTCGCGAGCGACTCGTCCGCCGGGGCCGTCCCGACCGGCCACCCGAAAGCCCCGTGCTCGTGCGCCGACAGGCCGCCGATCCAGAAGCGGCGTGCCGCCTCCAGGTCCGC
The DNA here is from genome assembly GCF_042681565.1 of Mumia zhuanghuii. Lineage (NCBI taxonomy): Bacteria > Bacillati > Actinomycetota > Actinomycetes > Propionibacteriales > Nocardioidaceae > Mumia > Mumia zhuanghuii. The sequence goes on along the minus strand of NZ_JBHUFT010000008.1, from coordinate 1,998,794 downwards.
GACGCTGATGCCTACGTGGTTGAGGGCGACGACGCGCCCGGCACTCTCCATGCCCGGAACCTATCGGGCGACAGCCTCCTCCGGGGCGGTCTTCACCCTCCCGGGCAGGACAAGCCCGGCAACCGCTGCCGAGACGGCGGCGGCGACGGCGGCGACCAGGAACGCCGCGGTGTATCCCGAGGCGGTCTGGTCGACCAGGCTGGCGGCGGCGACGCTCGACACGACCGCCGCCCCGAGCGACGCGCCGAACTCGTGGAACGTGGAGACGATGCCGGAGGCGATGCCCGCCTCGTGCGGTGCCACCATGCCGAGCGCCGTGGCTGACGCCACCACGAACAGCGTCCCGAGCCCAGCCGCGCTTACGCTGATGCCGACGACCACGCCGACGGTCGTCGTCCAGAGCACCGGGACGGCGAGACCCGCGGCGGCGAGGAGCATCCCGCCGACCCCGAGCGCGCGTCCGCCCGTACGGCCGATGAGCCGGCCACCGATCTGGGCTCCCGCCATGGTCGCCAGCGCGACGGGCAGGAACAGCAGCCCCGTCGCGAGCGGACCGAGGTCCGCGCGCCCCTGGAGGTAGAACGAGCCCAGGAAGAACACCGCCACCATCAGGGCCGTCGTGATCGCGATGACGAAGATGCCGGAGCTGACCGGCCTGCGCGCGAGCAGGTGCAGGTCCATCAAAGGTGAGGGGGCGATCCGCTGCCAGAGGCCGAACGCCAGGTAGAGCACGACGGAGACGGCGAAGAGGGTCAACGTCCGCGGCTCCAGCCAGCCGTCGTCCCCGGCGTCGATCATCGCGTAGATCAGGGTGCCGGTCGCCGCGGTGACGAGCACCGCACCGAGGACGTCCGGTCGCCGGGAGGCGCCGAGGCCCGCCGGCGGCAGACTGGGGAGCACGCGCGCGAGGACGACGAGCACGATCGCGCCGATCGGGACGTTCACGTAGAACACCCACGGCCAGCCCGGGCCGGCGGTCAGCACACCACCGACGAGGACACCGACCGCGGCGCCGCCTCCGCCGAGGGCGGACCAGATCCCCAGGGCACGGTTGCGCTCGTCGCCGTCGAACATGCGCACGACCGCCGAGAGGGCAGCGGGCGAGAGCATCGCCGCACCGAGCCCCTGGCCGACACGGCCCGCGAGGACGGTCCCCGCCTCCTCCGCGGCGCCGGTGACCAGCGACGCGATCGTGAACACGGCGAGCCCGGCGAAGACGAGCGCCTTGGGCCCGATGAGGTCGGCGAGACGCCCTCCGAGGAGCATCAGCCCGCCGAAGGTCAGGGTGTACGCGCTGACGACCCAGGTCAGCTCCTCGCGACTGAGGCCCACGTCGGCACCCATGTGCGGCAGCGCGATCGCCACGACGGTGACGTCGAGGATGAGCATGAACTGCGCGATGCCCAGCAGGGCGAGCGCGAGCCAGCGCTGCGGGTACGGGGTCGAAGCCTGGCCCGTCGGGCCGTCGGACGGGTGTGCGGAGGTCGCCATGACACTCCTCCTAAGTTGGACACGCAAGTACGAGATACTCCAGGCATACACCAACTCGTACTGCGCTGTCCAACTTAGGAGGGTGAGGCGCGACCCTTTAGCGACGGGAGGCGACTCAGATGTCGGTCGGCATCACAGCCGTGCCGCTCTTCATCCGCTCGCGGAAGCTGCCGGTCGGGAACTCCCGGTCCTTGAGCTTCTCCATGAACTCGCGCAGCGTGCGCGTCCCGTACGCCGGGGCGACGTGATCGACGACCGACCAGTACTTTGCGGCCTCGAGGTAGTACGCGACCGGCGCGACCTTCTTGCTGTACTTGCCGATGCGCTGCAGGCGCGCGATCTTCTTGTCCCAGGTCGTCATGGGCACGACGTCCCACTGCGGGTCGCGTCCGGTGACGTCGAACATCATCTGGCCGGCGTCCTTGAGCGTGACCACGTTGTCGGCCTGCCAGGGTCCACCGACGGGGAGCACGCGACCGAGCGCCTCCGGCGAGAGCACCTGGTTGGTGAGGAACTCGGCGAGGTCCTCACGCGCGATCGGGTTGACGACGTTGTACTCGCCGTGGTCGAAGATCCGGTACGGCAGACCGTTCTTGACGTCACCGAACGTCATCGACAGGTATGGGTAGTACGCCGTCGGCCGCACGATCGTCCACGGCAGCGCGCCGTGGTGCTGGCCCATGAGCTCGCCCTCGACCTGCAGCTTGTAGACCTGCGGGATCAGCTCGGGCCGGTACGCGCCGTAGTCGCTGACGTGGATGAACTGCTGCACCTGGTGGCCGACGGCGGAACGGATGCCGTTCATGACCGCGTCGTAGTCGACGAGCTTGCACTCTTCGGCGTCGTTCGGGCGGCGACCGCTGAGCAGCGACACGACCACGGCCGTCGGCGCCGCCGCGACGGCGTTCTCGACGTCCTCGGGGCGCGTGGCGTCTCCGGACACGATCTCCGCGCCGGCGTCGAGGAAGACCGGATCGTTCTTCACCGCCGCGTCGCGTGCCAGCACCGCAGGCTTGTATCCGCGCCGGGCCAGCTCCGGCACGAGCGCGCGGCCGATGTATCCGGTGCCGCCGAGCACGAGGACGCGCTCACCGTTGCCGCTGCCGGTGGGGCCGGTCGCATAGGTGCCCGAGGTGCTGGAGAGGAGACGCGTGCGCAGCTCGTGACTGCGCTGCTGAGCGGAGGTCGCGTCGAGGGAGGTGATCGTGCTGTAGGCCATGGGGCAGATCGTATATCTTATTGCGCATCTCGGGGAGCCCTTCGGCCGAAGATCCGGCTTCTCCACACCCAGGTCATGGCCACCGGACGGCCCCTGTGGACAGCGCCAGCCGAGGCTCCCAGGCGGACACACCCTGCATGCATGACGATCCCCAACAACGCCGACACCGGCGCATTCGCCCGGTTCCTCCACGACCTCGGCGACGAGCTGGCCGAGATGGTGCGGTTCGCGCCACGGACCCCGGTCGGCCAGCTCACCGTCGACGTGCGACGCCGCCGTCCTGACCTCACGATCCGCGACGCCGACGTGCTCAACGCGGTCACCGAGACCTTGATGCTGGTCGGCCATCCCGACGGGACGGTGAGCCATCTCGCCTCCGTGCTCGACGGATGCGTCTTCACCCAGCGGGTGCGCGCCACCACCACGGAGCGCGTCGATGTCCGCGGGGGCACCTCACTCCTCCCGATCGAGATGATCGTGCGCGAGGAGCACGAGCACGGGCGACCTCTGCCGGTCTCCACGTCCCCGTTCGGAGACGAGACGCTCGTCGGCCCGTCCGGATGGCTCCCGACGATCCCGCCGTACGGGCTCGTTGGCCTCCGCTGGACCGGCGGAGCCGTCGTCGCAGGACGGGTGGACGAGCCTGAGGTGTCCCCCGACCACATCGCGCGGATCTCCGAGCTGCTGGCCGACCACTACCGCAAGCAGGAGTGGTGGGGGTTCGAAGAGCGCGGCCTGGATGCGCGTCCCGCGGACCTTCTGCGCGCGATCGCACAGGCCAAGCTCGAGGACCCGTCCCTCTTCTGCGACCCGCTCCCTCCCCTCGCCGAGCTCATGTACGACCCGCTCGACCGCGACCAGGACCGCTTCCTCTGGCGCGAGCACGCCGCCATCCGACAGGGCGAGAACGTCAGCTTCTCGGTGCAGGGGATGCCCGACGGCCTCCATGCCGAGCTCAGGTCGCGCGCGACGACGTACGGCATGTCGTTCGACCAGTACGTGATCGCGATCCTCGGGCATCTCGCCTGGCGCACGCCGTTCGCCGAGGACCTCGGCCCGGTTGAGCGATGGTGGCCGGGCGAGAGCGACCCCTTCGGTCGCAGGTGATGCGTTAGCATCATGTGCGTGCGCACCACTCTTGACATCGACGACGACGTGCTTCGCGCGGTCAAGGAGCGGGCGCGGCGCGAGGGACGCAGCGCCGGCGCAGTCGTCTCAGACCTCGTCCGCGAGTCGCTCACCCGTTCGGTCGACATGAAGCCCGACGAGGGCTTCTTCGGCTTCTCTCCCCTGCCGCACCGAGGCCCCGTCGTCTCCAACGCGCTGGTGGACGAGCTGCGCGAGGAGATCGGCGAGTGAGGGCGCTCCTCGACGTCAACGTGCTGCTCGCTCTGTTCGACCGCGACCACGCCGATCACGCCCGTGCCCGTGACTGGCTGACGGCCGAGATCACACAGGGCTGGGCGTCCTGCCCGCTGACCCAGAACGGGTTCGTCCGCGTGGTCGGCCAGCCGCAACACCCGAGCCCGGTCCCGGTCGCGCAGGCGATCCAGATGCTGGCCCGGGCGTGCAGCACCGAGCACCACGAGTTCTGGCCCAGCGACCGCAGCCTGCTCGACGAGACGTTCGTCGACCCACGTCGGATCCACGGGCCGCGCCAGGTCACCGACCTCTACCTCCTCGCGACCGCGGTCGCACACGGCGGGAGGTTCGTGACGTTCGACCGCGCGATCCCGGTGTCCGCGGTGCCCGGAGCGACGAACGACCACCTCGTCGTGCTCTGAGCGACCCCTCGAACGGCCCTCGCGGCCTACGACGGGCAGTGTGATCCATTTCACTCTACGGTGTCGCCATCCGCCTTCTTCACCTCCAGAAAAAGGATGTCGCCCCCATGCCAAGATCCTCAACCCTGCGCAGGAAGGTCACCGCTGTCGCGCTCGCGCTCACGGTGCCGAGCCTGATCGCCGCCAGCACGACCGTACCGGCGGCTTTCGCCGATCCGTCCCCACCCGCATCCGACACCGTCACCCTCGAACGCCTCCCCGACGAGGTGCCCTCGGTCGTCGAGATCACCGTGCCGGGCACCGCTGAGCTCGACCGGCTCGTGGCGACCGGCGTCGACCTCGACCACGGCGTCGAGCAGCGCCCGGACGGCCTCGAGGTCCGCGCCATCGTCACACCCCACGAGCTCGAGGCGCTGGAGAAGGCCGGCTTCGAGGCAGGCGAGGTCCTCTACACCGAGAAGGACACCGAGACCGCGCTCGCCGAGCGCGACGCGACGGTCGCCGCGGCCAAGGCCGAGAACACGGCGTTCGCGGACGAGGCGACCCACCCGGACGTCTCCGACGTGAAGATCACGCGCGCGCAGTACTTCACCGCGTTCGGCGTCCCCGTGCTCTCGGTCGAGGCCAAGTGGGCCAACGGGCAGAACGCCACCGACGTCCTCACAGTCGAGCGCGACAGTGGCCCGGGGACGGCGTTCGGCAGCGGCGGCTCGCAGACCATCAACCGCTTCGTCGACGCCGACGTCTACCTCTACCACCGCGGGGCGAGCCCGACGACGGGCGAGCAGGCGGTGACGACGCGTCCGGACCGGATCCGGATCACCAGCCCGACCGGTGACGTGGCGATCGCCAAGGTGACCGACTGGCTGCCCACGGGCGACGAGCCCGACCCGTTCAAGGGCGCGGGCTACCAGGAGGACTTCGTCAGCTCGTACCTCGATCCGACCCAGCTGTACGACCGGATCAAGCAGCTGGCGACGGACTTCCCCGACCTGGCCGAGATCGTCGAGCTGCCGCACCAGACCAACGGCTACCGGCGCCTGGCTCAGGCCGTCATCCCCGCAGGCACGGCGGCTGCGGACCACCCGCGGCGTATCGGCGTCGACTCGAAGGCGTACGGGTCCGAGGGCGGCAACGGCATCACCGTCGCGGTCAAGCACCCGGCCACGCCCGACCAGCCGCTGACGGTCTCCGTCTCCGACAAGGCGATCACGGTCACCTCGGCGACCGACTCCGGCGGTACGGCCACGAGCACGGCCGCGCAGGTCGCCGCCGCCCTCAACGCCGACGCCTCTGCGAGCGCGCTCGTGTCGGCGTACACCTACCGCGGCAACATCGGCGACGGCATCGTGCCGGCAACCGGGGCGACCACCCTCACCGACGGGCTCGATGCGCCGGCGACCGTCTCCCGCGCGCAGCACCCGGTGTACGCGATCAAGATCGGCAAGGTGCGGGACGGCTCGAAGCCGGGCGTCTTCTACTACGCGCAGGAGCATGCGCGCGAGTGGGTGCCGCCGCTGGTCACGATCGAGACCGCCGAGCGGCTGCTGCGCAACTACGCGTCGCACCCGGCGACCAAGGATCTGGTCGACAACCTCGAGATCTGGGTGCTCCCGTCGGTCAACCCCGACGGCGGTCACTACTCGTTCTACGACTTCAGCTCGCAGCGCAAGAACATGGTCAACCACTGCGCGGCGGGCGGCAACGTCGACGCCAACTCCCGCGACTCATGGGGCGTCGACGTCAACCGCAACTACGACGAGTACAGCCTGTTCGACGGCTACTCGGGAGCGTCGCCGAGCTGCACCAGCGGGACGTTCGCCGGTCCGGCGGAGCTGAGCGAGCCCGAGGCGCGCAACGTCGACTGGGTCGCCGCGCGGCCCAACATCAAGTGGTCGATGAACGTGCACAGCTCCGGCAACTACTTCATGTGGTCGCCGGCCGCTTACCAGGTGCCGGGGCGGGTCACCGCTCCGGAGCCCACCTTGGAGGAGGAGTCGCTCTTCCAAGGTGCGTCGTCGCGCATCCTCACCGCGATCAAGCGGCACCGGGGCATGTCGGTGACACCGGCACGGACCGGGCGCGTGGTCGACACGCTCTACTCGGCGGCGGGCAACTCCGGCGACATGCTCTGGTACAAGTACGGCATCTTTGCCTGGGACTTCGAGGTCGGCTCGACGTTCCAGCCGCCGTTCGAGGCCGAGACGCCGACCGGACCGGGTGCGCACCAGGAGGCGATGGAGTTCTCCAACGGTCTGATCGAGATGCTGCGGATCGCGCGTGACCACGAAACCGACACGGTGACGCCGGTCAGCGAGGTGAAGGTGACCTCCAGCACCGTCGAGGGCAAGGTCAACGTCGAGTTCGCCACCAACGAGCCGGCGAGCGTCTTCTACACGACCGACGGCACGGTTCCGAACCTGAGGTCGACCATGTACGCCGCGGCCGGCCTGCGCGAGGGCGGCGAGCGGATCAAGGTCGACGAAGGGGCGGAGATCCGCTGGATCACCGTCGACAGCCGCGGCAACGTCGAGCGGCACTTCATCCCGGGACGCGAGGGCAACTACCGGACCTGGATCGCCGAGATCGGGTACGAGGAGCCCCTGCCCGCGTCGGCGACCGCGTTGACGCTCAACCGTACGACGGTCGTCGCGGGGAAGACCGGGGTCACCGCCGCGATCCACGTCACGGCACCGGGAGCCGGCGACCAGCCGACCCCGTCGGGCGTCGTCACCGTCTATGTCGACGGCGAAGCCGCCGGGTCGGCGGAGATCGATGCGGACGGCCGTGCGAAGGTCCGGCTGGCGGCGATCGGGTCGGTCGGCAACCACCTGCTGACCGCCACGTACGGGGGCAGTGCCGAGCTGGCGGCGAGCACCTCGCCGCCCGTGGCGCTCAAGGTGACGAAGGCCACCGCAGCCCTGTCGGTTGCGGTGTCGCCCCAGCACGTCACGACGAGGACGCGCGCGAGGCTCGCCCTCAGGGTCGAGCCCAAGGGCGTCAACGCCACCGGCGCGGCCGTCGTCACGGTGGGCAGGAGGTCCTACGCCGTCCAGATCAACGCCGAGGGCAAGGGCGCGATCACGCTGCCGCGCCTGTCCCAGGGCACCAGGCGGGTGACCGTGACCTACCTGGGCAACGCCAACCTCACCTCGGCCAAGAAGGTGGTGACGATCAAGGTGCGGCGGTGATCTCGCTGCACTGAGCTGAGGGGCCGGTCACCGGAGGGTGGCCGGCCCCTCGTCATTGCCCCTGTTCACCGGTGTCTCGTGTCAGCAACCGGACCCGCTCGGCGGCGACGACCTCGCGCGCCAGCTCGGCCTCCGAGATGTCGACCGCCTCCGGCGCACTCTCCGCGGTGTCGCTCACCCGCGCGAACTCGTCGAACAGCCTCCGCTTCTGGGCCAGGATCTCGGTGATGCGGCGATCCACCCCGTCCTCCGACAGCAGCCGGTGCACCTGGACGGACTTCAGCTGTCCCATCCGATGAGCACGCGCCACTGCCTGGGCCTCGGTCGTCGGCTTGAGCTGCGGCTCGCAGATGACGACGACCGAGGCCGCCTGGATGTTGAGCCCGACGCCGCCGGCCACGATCTGCGCGACCAGGACCGCGCCGTTGCCGGCGGCGGCGAACTTGTCGACCATGTCCTGGCGCGCGGCCGCGGGCACCGACCCCGTCAACGGACCGAAGACGGGACCCGGAAGCTCACGTGCCACGCGTGCGAGGACCTCACGGAAGTGCGAGAAGACGATCACGCGGCGGTCGTTCGCCTCGGCCTCTTCGACGACGTCGCACAGCCGCTCCATCTTCTGGCTGTCCTGCCCGAGCATCGCCGCCTGCCGCATCGCCATGAAGTTGCCCTCGACGACCGCGGCGCGGTAGGTCCGCTCGTCGTCGCGCGTCATCGGGAGCCACTCGTCGACCTCGACGAGCTTGGGCAGCTCGTCGAGGACGTCCTCCTGGTTGCGCCGCAGGTAGGCGGGCGCGACCTGACGCCGGAACCGGTGGGGCGCGAGCTCGTTCGCATGGACGACGAGATCGGGACGGACGTAGCCGACCAGGTTGCGGAACTCCTCGACGCGGTTCTCCAGCGGTGTCCCGGTCAGGAGGACGGCGCGCTCGCTGCGGTCGAGCAGCGCGGCGGTCCGCTGTGACCGTTGCGCATCCGGGTTCTTGATGTAGTGCGCCTCGTCGACGATGACGCACCCGATCTCGTCGACCTGCTCCAGGTAGGGATCGAGGCGACCGAGCGTCTCGTACGTCGTAACGGCGACGCCGCCTCCGCGTACCCACGCCTGGGCGCCCTCGTCACGTCCCGGGCCGTGGACCCGGTATGCCGTCAGCGTCGACTTGCTCGTGACCTCGCGGGTCCAGTTGGTGACGACGGCTGCGGGGCAGACCACGAGGAAGTGCGTGGCGGCTCCCGTGCTGCGAAGGTGGGCGAGCACGGCCAATGACTCGACCGTCTTGCCGAGGCCCATCTCGTCACCGATGATCACCTTGCGCTGCACCAGCGCGAACCGCGCCGCGAAGCTCTGGTAGCCGCGCAGCGACGCGTCAAGGTCGTCGCCTCTCAGCTCGAGCGCGCGCACGGCCTCGATGATCTCGTCGGGAAGGTCGCCGTGCGTCTTCTCGTCGTCCTCGATCAGGAAGCCGAGCTCGCCGAGCATCGCGAAGTAGTCCGCAGGACGCGCGAGGAAGTCGTCCCAGGGATCGTCCGACGGCATCGCGTGCGCGGAGCCGCCGTCGCCGTTCGCGATCAGCGCCGCCCGTCGTACGACCCGGTCGGCACCGGCGAGCAGCTCGGCCGCCTCTCGCCCCGCGATCCCGAAGACGAGGACGTGACTCACGTGCTCGCCCATCGCGTCGGCCAACGCAGCGAGCTCCTGGCTGCGGACGAGGTCTGCGGACGCGCCCCTCGTCCGCCGTGCGGAGTCCCAGTTCGCGAGGTGGTGCAGCAGCCGGGTCGTCTCGGAGTGTCTGCGGACCACGTCGATGCGCACCGGCGTCTCGTCGTACGTGATCTGCCAGATCGTGCGGGCGGCGCCGACGATCTGCATGCCCGTGGTCGGGCCGAGACCGGGGAGCGTCTCGACGAGCCGGCCCGCGGAGAGCACCTGCTGGACGGTCGTGATCCGGGCGTCGCGCAGCGGCCCGAGCCGGAGCCGGTCGCGGGTCGCCTCCTTGAGCCCCTCGACGGACATGTCGGACAGCAGCCGATGGACGTCGGCCTTGCGTACGGCCTCGCCGGCGTCCTTCGCCGCGTCCCGGTACGCGGCCTCGGCCTGGACCGCAGACGTGAGCGCGTCGACCGCTCCGGGGAGGCGGTGCAGCGCCGCGCCGGGCAGCATCTCGGGTGAATGACCGAGGTCGGAGAGCGCGCCGACCAGGCCGAACGCGGGCTCGAGCAGGTCGGGTGCGGCGAGGCTGGTCGCGTCGTACCGCCCGGATGAGCGCGCGAGCCGCGCGAGCCGCTCGGCGACGTCGCTGCCCGTCCCCCACGCGTGCAGTGCCCGGAGCTGATCTGCGGACGCCGCCGCTTCTGCCTTGCGCTCACGGCCGGCGAAGAAGCGTCGGGACGAGACGAGCGCGGCGACCGTCTCGACGATCTCGCGGCCCCCGTCCAGCTCCTGGATCATCGTGCGGTCGGCAGCCTCCAGCGCCGGCAGGTTCGCCCGATGAGCGAGCAGCTCCAGCAGCGGAGCATCGTCGCGACACAGCGGAACGACGCGCCACGCGGCACGACCGTCGTACGCGACCGTGACGGCGCGCGCTCGCAACGCGCGGACGAGCTCGCGCACCCGCGCCTCGTCGTCCTCGCGTTGCGCCGTGACCGCCTGCGCAGCTGCCGTCCAGCCCTCGACCTCGCTCGCGAGGGTGCGCAGCTGCTTGCGTTCGTCTCGGTTCATGACCTCTCACGGGCTTGAGCATCGGCGGGTTCCCCACGCAAGGCTAGTGACGCACCCCGACGCCCCGACACGCGCGATCCTGTCAGCGACCGTCGCTAGAGTCGGGCCGCAATCCATCTCGGGAGGAATTCGACCTTGACGCTCGAAGAGGTCATCGCCGGCGTGCGCATCGCCGGTCTGGTGCCTGGTGAAGCCGTGCTCGTTCTCGCTGCCCAGTGGCACGGCGGCGACGCGCTCGAGGTCACCTACAAGAGCGTCTCCGGTGCCCTCTCGCAACGCGTGCTCTTCCGCGATGACGAGGCGGCCCTGGGCTCGGCGGACTCCGGCGGTCGCCCGTTCGACGCCCCGGCCGACGACTTCGCGCTCGTCGCCGAGGCGCAGCGCATCACGCTCGCCGGATTGCACGACCCCATGCTCGCGGTCGCGACCAGCGATGTGCAGCCGCTCCCCCACCAGATCCGCGCGGTGTACGGCGAGCTGCTCCCCCGCACACCGCTGCGCTTCCTGCTCGCCGACGACCCCGGCGCCGGCAAGACGATCATGGCGGGCCTCTACATCAAGGAGCTCCTGCTCCGCGACGACGTCCGTCGGTGTCTCATCGTGGCGCCGGGCGGGCTCGTCGAGCAGTGGCAGGACGAGCTCTTCGTCAAGTTCGGCCTGCGGTTCGACCTCCTCACCCCCCAAGCGGTCGACGCGGTCGGGTCCGGCAACGTGTTCGCGCGGCACCCGCTGCTCATCGCCCGGATGGACCACCTCACGCGCAATGAGGCGCTCCAGGCCCAGCTCGCCGACGCCGAGTGGGACCTGGTGGTCGTCGACGAGGCGCACCGCATGGCCGCCCACTACTTCGGCGGCAAGGTCCGCAAGACCAAGCGGTTCCTCCTCGGCGAGCGCCTCGCGAGCGCGACACGACACTTCCTCCTGATGACGGCGACGCCCCACTCCGGCAAGGAGGAGGACTTCCAGCTCTTCTTGACGCTGCTCGACCGTGACCGGTTCGAGGGCAAGTACCAGCAGGACCTGCACTCCTCCGACACCACCGGCGTCATGCGCCGCATGGTCAAGGAGGACCTGCTCACCTTCGACGGTAGGCGGCTCTTCCCCGAACGCATCGCGCAGACCGTCCCGTACGCACTGACCGCGCTCGAGCTCGACCTGTACGAAGCCGTCACCGCCTACGTGCGCGACGGGATGAACCGCGCCGACCGGCTGGACGGCAAGCGCCGCAACACCGTCGGCTTCGCACTCACGGTGTTGCAGCGACGGCTCGCGTCGAGCTCCGAGGCGATTTACGGCTCCCTCGTACGCCGCACCGCGCGCCTCGAACGCCGCAAGGAGGAGATCCTCGCCGGTGTCGACGCGTGGGAGGCCGAGCTCGCGGACCCGCCGGACTTCTCCGACGACGAGGAGTATGCGGCCGCCGAGCTCGAGGAGCTCGAGGACGAGCTGGTCGATGCCGCGACGGCGTCCCGTACGGTGCGCGAGCTTGATGCGGAGCTGGTCGAGCTCGCCGCGCTGACGCAGGCGGCCAGGCGGGTGCGCGACGCCGGCACCGACCGCAAGTGGACCGAACTGCGCACGATCCTCGAGGCGGAGGCCCTCACCTCCGGTCCGGGCGGTCGTCCGCGCAAGCTCATCATCTTCTCCGAGCACCGCGACACTCTCGACTACCTCAATCGGCGCATCACGTCGCTCCTCGGCAGGCCGGACGCGGTGCTCGCCATCCACGGCGGCGTGCCACGATCCGATCGCAGGCGCATCACCGAGGAGTTCACCACCAACCCGCAGGCTCAGATCCTCCTCGCGACCGATGCCGCTGGGGAGGGGCTGAACCTCCACGCCGCGCACCTGATGGTCAACTACGACCTCCCGTGGAACCCCAACCGCCTCGAGCAGCGCTTCGGACGCATCCACCGCATCGGCCAGACGGAGGTCTGCCACCTCTGGAACCTGGTCGCCAGCAATACCCGAGAGGGCCAGGTCTTCCAGCGGCTGCTCGAGAAGATCGACGAACAGCGCGCCGCGTACGGCGGCAAGGTCTACGACATCCTCGGCAGCGCGTTCGACGAGACACCGCTGCGCGATCTCCTCATGGAGGCGGTCCGGTACGGCGAGGACCCCGCCGTGCGCGCGAGCATGGACGAGGTCATCGACCACCGAGTCGCCGACGGGATCAGAGAGCTCCTCTCGGAGCACGCGCTCGCGCACGACTCGATGTCGGAGGCCGAACTCGCTGCCATGAGACGACAGATGGACGAGGCCCAGGCGCGCCGTCTCCAGCCGTACTACATCGAGCTGGCGTTCAAGGGAGCGTTCGCGCGCCTGGGCGGGCGACTCGCGCGACGGGAGACCGGCCGGTACGAGATCGCGCACGTCCCCGCGCAGATCCGGAGCAGGGGGCGCGGCCCGGTCTCGTCGCGCTATCACCGCGTCACGTTCGACCTCGCCTCCGCCGAGGCGGCCGGGCACGATCGTGCCGAGCTCCTGGCTCCGGGTCATGCGCTCCACGACGCGGTGATGGACGAGGCGATCGCGCTGCTGCGCGGATGCCTCGAGCGCGGGACGGTCCTCGTGTCGGCGACGCTCGACCGGCCGCAGCTGCTCGTCGGGGTGATCGAGGAGGTCGTCGACGCCACCGGCAGCTCGGTCGCCAAGCGGTTCGGATACGCGTACGCCGACGAGCAGGGTGTCGTGACACCGGCCGGACCCGCGCCGTACCTCGACTGCCTCGCCGCGCCGCCTGGCCCTCAGACCGCTGACGCCCGCACATGGCCGTGGCTCGCGGACGCCGAGGCCAAGGCGATGAGCTGGATCATCGCGCACCAGCTGCCGGCCTACCTCGCCGAGGTCCAGCCCGTACGCTCACGCGAGCTCGCGCGTGCCCGGACGCTCGTCACCGGTCGGCTGAGCAGCGAGTGCGACCGGCTCGTCCGCGATGCGGCCGCCGCGTCCGCGAGCAAGCGTGGCGGCGAGAGGGGTGCGGAGTCGCCCGAGCGTCTGCGTCGGAAGGCGCGCGAGCTCGAGGTGAGGCTCGAACGCCGCCTCGCGACCCTCGACAAGCAGGCGTCGATGTCGACGAAGCCGCCGCGGATCGTCACCGCCGCGCTCGTCCTGCCCCTCGCGTCGGTCGACGATGCACTGCCAGGCGACGCGCCGATGCACGCGGTCGCCACCAAGGAGGTCGAGCGGCGAGGTGTCGATCTCGTCCTCGCGTGCGAGCAGCGCCTGGGGCGGGCGCCGGAGGAGCAGGCGTTCAACAACCCCGGCTACGACGTGCTCAGCACCGAGCCGAACGGCGACACGCTCCGCATCGAGGTCAAGGCCCGCATCGCCGGCGCCGACGACTTCTTCGTCACGCACAACGAGGTGGTGACCGGCAAGAACGCGGCCCCGCGCTATCGGCTGGCGATGGTCCGCGTCGATCCGCGCGGTGCCGCGTACGACGACGTGCGCTATCTCGACGATCCGTTCGCCGGGGTGGACCTCGGCGGCTTCGAGGCCACGGGGCACCGGGCGAGCTGGGACAAGATGTGGGCGAAGGGCCGAGAGCCGCACTGAGGTCTCCTCGCATGCGCCCCCTCGCGTAGACCCGCCTCGACCGGCGAAGGGTGTACGAGATGCGCATACAGTGCGCCGTACTGTATAGTGCGTGATGTGGACGACGACCTGATCCAACAGCATCTGCAGGAACTGCGGCGCGGCACGGTAGTGCTCGCAAGCCTGGTCTCCCTGCGTGAACCCGGCTACGGCTACGGCCTGCTCGAGTCGCTCAACGACGCGGGCATCACGGTCGACGGCAACACGCTCTATCCCCTGCTGCGCCGCCTGGAGAAGCAGGGCCTGCTCACCAGCGAGTGGAACACCGACGAGGCGAGGCCGCGCAAGTTCTACCGCACCAGCACCGACGGCGACCAGCTCGCCCACACACTCACCGCCGCATGGCACGACATCGACGCTGCGCTCGCGCGCTTCACCACCGGAGGAACCCGATGACCACCACGTTGACCGACAGGTACGTCCACGCCGCCACGCGGTGGCTCCCGGGGCAGACCCGTCGCGATGTCGGGGACGAGCTTCGTGAGCGCATCGCCGACACGGTCGCCGCGCGCGGTGACTCCGCCGCCGTCGAGCGCGAGGTGCTGGAGGAGATGGGCGACCCGTTGCTCGTCGCGGTAAAGTACACCGGCCGCGAGCCGCGGCTGATCGGGCCGCGGTACTTCATGCCGTGGCTGCGCCTCCTCGTCCTGGTGCTCGTGATCGTCCTCCCCATCGTCGGCACGGTGCACATCATCAGCGGTGTCGCGTCCGACGACAACATCGCCACGACGCTGATCGGGGCGGTCGGCGTCATGATCAGCGCCGCCATCCAGATCGCGTTCTGGGTCACGGCTGTCTTCGCCGTCCTGGAGTGGTCGGGCGTCGGTGAGGGCGAGGTGACCGAGCGCTGGACCGTGGACAAGCTCCCAGCCACGGCCCGTTCCGGCCGGCCGTACGCGGAGACGATCGCGAGCCTCGTGTACCTGGCAGTCATGGCGTTCCTGCTGATCGGGCAGCAGACCAGCTCGCCGGTCCGTATCGACGGCGAGAGCATCGCTGTCCTCGATCCCATGCTGTGGGGGTCGTGGATCCCGATCGTGCTCGGCCTGATCGCGCTCGAGATCCTGTTCACCCTCTGGGTCCACGTCAAGGGGTGGACCTGGACCGCGGCAGGCGTCAACGCGGCGCTCGGCGTGGCCTTCGCCGCAGTGACGGTGCCCGTACTGAAGAGCGGTGACTTCCTCAACCCCGAGCTGGTCGAGCGTCTGGGGTGGAATGCCTCGACACTCGACCAGGTGACGCAGGGGATCCTCGTCGGCGTGCTCGTCGTCACCGCGTGGGACGTCATCGACGGCGTCCTCAAGGCGCGGCGCGCCAGTCGCTGAGCCGAGTTGGCAGAACGCCTGAACATCTCGCCGCCGCTGATTAGGCTCGTAGGACCGCTCATTTTCGGGAGTCCCTCGGGTAGGACTAGGAGCAAGCAGTGATTCCTCACGCGAACACCACCAGGCGCACGTTGACGCGCCGTGCCACCGCGCTTGCCGTCGCCGCCACCGCAGCATTTGGTCTGGTGGCCACCACGGTTGTCCCGGCCGAAGCAGCTCCTCGACCTGTGGTCAAGGTCAAGAAGATCGCGACGAAGACCGCCCCGTACGGGGGCAAGATGACGGTGAAGCCCGTCGTGCGTGTACGCGGGCAGGTGGCCGTCGCGTCGAAGACGTTGACCGTCAAGAAGGACGGGCGCATCGTCGCCAAGAACAGAGCGAAGGTCCGCCTCAAGCCAGGCACATACCGTGTTAGGACCCGCGTCAGGTTCCGAACATTCACGATCGTCGACGGCAAGCGGAAGTACTCGGCCTTCAAGAAGCGCACCCGGTCTCAGAAGCTGACGATCAGGCGCGGGCAGCGCCCGAACCGTACCGACCCGATATCGGAGTGGAACTGCCCGTCCTGGGCGCCGATCAAGGGCAACGCGAGCAGCATGATCTATCACCTGCCGGACCAGGCCTTCTACGACCGCACGAAGCCGGAGGACTGCTTCCGGACCGAGGCCGCAGCGAAGGCTGCCGGCTACCGCAAGTCCAAGGTGTAGCCCGGCCGCTCACCCCTCGCGAAGCAGCTCGGCGACGTGGTCCGGGACGTACGTCGACAGGTCCCGCGGCGGACGCTCGTACGAGCCGGTCGCCGCTGGGCGGCCGGGGATCTTGATGTGGGGAGGCTCGACCTCCGTGTATGGGACGGTCGAGAGCAGGTGCGCGATCATGTTCAGCCGGGCCCGCTTCTTGCTGTCGGACTCGACCACGAACCACGGGCTCGTCACCGTGTCGGTGTAGGCCATCATCTCGTCCTTCGCCCGCGAGTACTCCTCCCAGCGGTTGACCGACTCGATGTCGGTCGGACTCAGCTTCCAGCGCCGGATCGGATCGCCGGCCCGCGACCGGAACCGCTTGAGCTGCTCCGCGTCGGACACCGAGAACCAGTACTTGCGCAGCAGGATCCCGTCCTCGATCAGCATCTGCTCGAACTCCGGTGCCTGGCGCATGAACAGCGCGTACTGCTCGTTGGTGCAGTAGCCCATGACGTGCTCGACACCCGCGCGGTTGTACCAGGAGCGGTCGAACAGCGCGATCTCCCCGCCCGCGGGGAGGTGCGGGACGTAGCGCTGGAAGTACCACTGCGTCTTCTCGCGCTCGGTCGGCGCGGGAAGCGCGGCAATGCGGGCGATGCGCGGGTTGAGGTTCTCGGTGATGCGCTTGATCGTGCCGCCCTTGCCGGCAGCGTCTCGGCCCTCGAAGAGCACCACGATGCGCGCCCCGGTGGTCCTCACCCACTCCTGGAGCTTGACCAGCTCGATCTGCAAGCGCGCGAGCTCTGCCTCGTACACCTTCGTCGGGAGCTTGGGCTGCTTCGCTGCGGCGCTCATGACGGGACGATAACGCCGCGGGCGCGATCCGGCCGGGTGTCACTAGGGTCCGAGAAGCGCCAGCGGAACCACTCCGATGCCGTCAGCCCGGCGGTACGCGTAAGGTCCGGTCGTCACGACGATCCGATCGGCAACCCGCTCGCCGAGTTGCGCACCGAGCCAGTGGAGATGGCGTACGTCTCTGTCGTCGACCGTCGGAGCGAGTTTGACTTCGATGGCCACCACTCGCCGGTCTTCCCCCTCGACGATGAGGTCGACCTCGCGATCTGTGCTCTTCGTTCGGAGGTGGCCGACGCCTGCGTTGTTTGCTGCGGCGTAGACCCGCACGCTCTGCGTCACAAGCGACTCGAACAGCGCACCAAGCCAGGTGCCCGTCGACGCTGACGCTCGACTGCCGTCGCCGCGAAGCAGGGCCTCCTTGCCAACGCCAACGAGCCGGGCCGCGAGGGCCGGGTCGACAAGATGGTGCTTGGGCGTACGGGTAAGCCGCTTGAGCGGGGCGAACACGGGGAGCCACGCGGGGACAGGGTCGAGGACGAAAAGTCGCTGCAGGTGATCGCGATAGGCGTCGACCGTCTGACGGGCGGGCTTGTCGTGATCACCTGCCGTCGCGGCGTCGAGGATGGCCGAATAGGCGGCGTCCGTGCTGGTAGCGGCCGCGTACGCGGCAAGCCACGCGCGCAACGTATGGGGGCGACGAACGTTGACACCGTTCTCCGGCAACTCGCGTTCGACGACACGGGTCACGTAGCTGTCGAGCTGGACCCCCAGCGCCCTTCCCGAGAGGTCGCGAATGCCGGGAAAGCCGGACCGCAGGATCTCATCGACATAGGCAGGAAGGTCGACATCGACGTCGCCGCCGAGGTCTGGTCGACGACCAGTAAGAAGGTCGCCGAGCGAGACCATAGGCTCGACGAGCCCTCGCTCACTGAACGCCATCGGGCGCATCGCGAGACTCACGATCCGCCCGGCCCCTGAGTGGAGGCGAATACCAGGCCCCACACCCGCGGACCCTGCAAGGAGGTACTGCCCCCCAGAACTGTCGTCATCCACTGCCCGGCGCACCCTGTCCCAGACCGCGGGGAGAAGCTGCCACTCATCGAGGAGGACTGGTGGAGGCACCTGCGTGATGCGGTCGAGGTTCGCGGTGAGCACCTCCCGCTGCCGCGGGTCATCGAGCGACAGGACAGTCGATGCACGCTCGCCGGCGGTCGCGGTCTTACCCACCCCCTTAGCACCTTCGATCGCAATCGCGGCCAATTGAGGGAGGAGCTCATCGAGCACGTCATCGAGGATCCGGCGACGGTATGCCATTGCCCGAACCTAACAGATGGGCAGGTTTCTACTTAACATTTGGACGCCCCTCTCTCTGACAAATGGTCGCGCGTGGGCGCATTCCACCCCCGTGGTCAGCGCATGAGCAGGTAGGTGATCGCGAAGGCCGCCAAGAAGAGGACGACGCACAGCACGAGCACGAGGATCGTCGGCACCTCGCGTCGTACGCGCGTGGGCCGGTCCTCGGACGCGATCCGCTCGAGCGCATCGGCGAGGGCGGCGGCCGACGCGGGTCGCTTGCTCGGCTCCCAGCTCAGCGCACGCGCCAGCAGCGGGTCGAGCTCGGCAGGCAGATCCACGGCCGCCGCGATCGGCGCGGGCTTGGTGTCGGGCCGACGGGCCACGACGGCCGCTGCGGTGGAGTCGTCGTACGGGGGCCGCCCGCTGAGCAGGTGGTAGGTCACGGCGGCGACCGCATAGACGTCGGCGCGCGCGTCGAAGCCGTCGCTCTGGTGAGCCTGCTCGGGCGCCATGTAGAGCGGCGTGCCGGTGGTGACAGTGAGCCCGGACGCCTCGGCGAGCACCTTGGCGCTCCCCAGGTCGGAGACGAGGAGGCGCGGCGGCGTCGTACGGTCGTCGACGAGCAGGTTGCTCGGCTTGACGTCGCGATGCACGACCCCGGCCTCGTGGAGCACGTGGAGTGCACGCGCGGCCTCGACCCCGTACGCGAGTGCCTGGCGGCTGTCCAGCCCGTCCATCCGGTCGGCGAGCGTGCCACCGGGGACGTACTCCATCACGATGTACGGCCGATCGTCGCTGACCCCGATGTCGAACACCCGCACCACACGCGGGTCGTCCACACGCCGCAGCAGTCGCGCCTCGGTGAGGAACCGCTCGCGCACGTCGGCGTTGTGCACCCAGTTGTCCGCGAGCACCTTGACGGCGACGTGTGCTTCGAGGTTGGGGTCCTCGCCGAGCCAGACGGTCGCGAACGCACCTGAGCCGAGGACACGCACCAGGCGATAGCGCCCGAGCTGCTTCATGCCGCCAAGATAGTGGTCCATGAGCTCCCACTCCCCCGGCCAGGTGCCGGACGACCTGGTCGCGCGGGCGCGTTCGGGCGATCCCGATGCGCTCGAGGAGCTGCTCGCGCTCGTCCGCCCGATGGTCGTACGGCGCTGCTCGCGCTTCCTGCCGCACACCGAGGACGCCGAGGATGCGGCGCAGGACGCGCTCGTCGCGATCGCGCAGAACATCGCGGGCTATACGGGCACGGGCTCGTTCGCGGGCTGGGTCACCGTGATCGCCTCGAACAGCGCGCGGATGACGTACCGGCGCATGCGACAGGGCGCGAGCAACCGCGGCGTACCGGACCTTCCCGAGACCGCCGATCCGCGGACGACCAGCGTCATCGCAGGGACGCGGCTCGACCTCATGGAGGCGCTCGACCAGCTGGAGCAGAGCAAGCCGCAGGTCGTGGAGCCGTTCGTGCTGCGCGACCTCGGCGCGCTGCCGTACGCCGAGATCGCCACCCTCACGGGCACGTCGGTCGGCACCGTACGGGACCGCATCCACGCGGCGCGGACGTTCATGCGCGCGGCACTTCGGACGACGCTGTGAACACGGCGGAGAAATTCTTGGCCGCCCTCGCCAACAAAAGTGCTGGCGCCTGCATCAGAGGGAGTGAAGGGGCGCAAGAAGCGCCCCCACAGCAGGAGGAACGCTCATGAGGATCGACTACGCCGTCATCGCCGCCGCCGCCGCAGTCCTGACCGGAGTCGGCGGCGCGGCCGCCGTCGTCCAGGTGAGCAGCGACGCTGACCCGAGCACGCAGCTGCCGTCGGCCACGAGCCCGGCGCCGACCTCGACCTCGGCGCCGACCGCCAGCACCACGACCGCCGCCACCACTGCGACCACGGCACCCGCGAGCGCGGATCCCTCGACGTCCCCCACCACAACGGCCGCAGACCCGGCCACGACCGACGCCCTGAGCGAGGAGAACGTCATCCGCGAGCGCCTCTACTACGACGTGACCCGCCACTCGTTTACCCAGGAGCAGACTTCGTTCCTGCCGCTCGGGCCATGCACCGGCGACCTCGAGCTAGGTGACGCCATCGGCGACGACGTCACGCGCATCGACGCGAAGCTCGTCGGTGCCGGTGGCCGGTACGTCATCGAGCAGCTCGCGGAGACGGACACCCCGAACCTCGCGGCTCAGGCGGCGGAGACGATCGTGACGCTGGTCGATGAGTGCGAGGCGATCCAGGGCGGCGACTTCGGGTACGGCGACCCGGTGCTCGTGTCCTCCGAGCCGCACCACATGATCTGGTACTTCCCGGCGTTCGACTCCGACTCGGTGGCCGGTGGCTACGCCGTGTTCAACGTCGGCAAGCGCGTCGGTGTGCTCGAGGTCAACGACGCGGTCGGCGAGAAGAAGGTCGAGCTGCTGGCCAAGGAAGCAGCGAGGATCGCCGGCGACTAGCGACGCGACGGCCTACCGACGCGTCGTCCCGGCCTTGTGCCGGGTGACCTTCCCGCCGTTCTTGAGCGCCGTCGTGCGGATCGCCGGGGACGATGTGATCCGCTGGCGGTCGCCGTCATCAGAGTCGCTGTCGTCGCTCGAGCCGTCTTCGAGGTCCATGTTGTCGCTCGACTCGTCCGAGGAGTCGTCGAACTTCGACGGCTCGTCGTACGAGGAAGCACTCTCAGGCTCGTGGCGCGCCCGCTTGAGGGGACGTTCGCGGGTGTCGGAGTTGTCATCGTCGTCGTCACGATCCCGCTTGTTCGACCCACCGCGCGCGCCGATGCGAGCGGGGGGGCCGCCGAGGTACTTGCGGGTCTCCGACCCCTCCGTCCCGAGGCTCGTGACGTAACCGATCGTGTTGTACGCCTTGCCGTTCCGGAAGTCCTCCAGTGCCTGCGGCTCCGCGTGAGGCGTGAGCGTGAGGACGTTGTCGCCGAACGTGACGCAGCTGGCAGCATTGGGGAACGCGACCTTGAGCATCGGGTCGGTGAACATACGTTGAACGAGGTCGGCTCGCCCCTTCCGCAAGAAGCAGTGCGTCCAGATCGTCCAGTACCCGGTGCTGATGATCGCGTAGGCGACGGGTGCCGGGAAGGACGGATCGTTCCCCGCGATCACGGGTGTGCCGGCCTCGACGGCCGCTGCCGCGGCGAAGGCGTTCTTGCGGCTCGCGACGCGCATGTCGGCAGCGAGTTCGCGACTGAAGGCACTGGTGGTGGTCCGAGCATTGAGTCCCCAGAGACCGATGGTGGCGTCCGCACGGTCGGCGAACCCGGGGGTGGTGAGGGCGTCCTCGAGCTCGCTGTCGACCTTCAGGGTGATCTTGGTCTGGGAGAAGAGGTCCTGCTTGAAGGCGTCCAGGCCCTGGTAGGCGGAGGTCTGGCCGTCGCCGTCGAACCGGAACGCACTGAACGTGTTCACAGCATCCGGCCACAGGTAGGCGCCGAGACCGGTCGTCGTCTTGACCTTGGCCGACTTGCGCACGTTGCACGCCCCGCACGCGACGACGTACTGGATCTCGAACGTCTCGAACTCCGCCGCGGCGGCGTTGGTGTTCGCCTGCTTGGCGACGCGGTGCTCGACCTGGACGCCGGACGGGAGAGGCGCCTCGCAGGCGACACAGTAGGCGCCGAACGTCCGGACGAGCGTCGCGCCGTAAACGTCATAGCTCATCTTGGGCGTGCGCTTCACCGTCTGCACGGGGCGGTCGACCGCTCTCACGACGGTGCCTGCGCCTGCCGGCCGTTGTGCGGCGCCGAGAGCACCCCGAGCTGTGGGTTCGCGATCTGCAGCGGCGGTGACGGGAATCCGTTGCGGAACCGGGCGACGGCCTCGACGAGCTTCGTGTAGCCGTCGAGTTCGCTGGCCTGCGCGCCGCCGGCCGACCTCAGGATGGCGGTGATCGCCTCCGTCTGGTCGTTCTCCAGCGTGACGCGGCGGGCTTCCTGCTCCTGCAGGACCGTCGAGTAGGTGTCGAGCGCGTTGCCCGTGCCGATGTAGGCGTCGACCATGACACCGTCGGTGCGCATCACCGTTCGGTTCGTCGACAGCACGATGCCGGGAACGGTGAACCCGGCCGGCTCGCCATCGATGGTGACCGCGCTGGTGTGCGCGAGGTTCACGCGGTAGTGGCGGGACGACGCATCTCCCCTCGTCTCCGCGCTCGAGAGGATGAAGCCTTGGTCGCTCTGCAGGTTGTTTGTTCCGGTGATCGCGTTGACTTCGCGCGTGACCTCGGCGCGTGCGCTCGCGGGGTCGAGGGTGTCGCTGTGGCGGGCGATGAGGATCTCTGCCTGGTGCAACGGCACCTCATCACGGGACTCTCGCAGCCCGTCGAAGTACGCCACTCTGACGTCGGTCAGATGAAGGACGGTGAGGTACTCCTGGTTCATCTGCCGGAAGACGTAGTTGAGAGTGCGTGACAGGTTGATGTTCTCGAGCACCCGCTCGTTGTCGGCCTCCTCCCACGACTCCTCGGCGACCTCATCCGCGGTCGTCACGGAGACCTCTCGGGCGGCCGAGGCGCGTGACGTGTGCTTGTCGAGCGCGTTGACCGTTGACTTGGCGAAGGTCTCCCGATCGGCGGTGCTGTTGCCTTTCACGCCGCCGGAGACGTCGACGCTCGCGCTCCCCCACCCCCACGTCGCGTCGCCCCTCGCCTCGATGTCGGCGTGGTACTCGAAGCTGCTGGCAATGTCGCTGCTCGTCGAGTCCTCCTGCATCGCGAGACGTTCGAACTCCGACTCGGCCTCACGGCTGGAGGAGTCCAGCACCGACGACGCTCGGGCGGACGTGACGGACTTGCGGTGATAGCTGCGGACCTGCATGCGCACCTTCTCGCCCGGCAGCAGGGTGAGCGTCTTCAGGGTGCGGCCGGCGCCGTACCGGCCGAGAAAGCTCGTGAGGCTGTAGGTCTCGATGAACAGCAGCCGGGGCCGCGGCTCGGTCGCCGTCCTTGGCGGGACGAGACGCCAGAGGTACGACCCGTCCGCGCTCGGATAGACGACGAGCTGGCTGTTGGAGTCCAGGATCGCTGTGGCGAGCTTGTCGGGGTCCACACCCTTCAGCGCCAGCCTGACACCGGCCATGGTGACGCCGTCCATCGACCCGGCCATCAGGGGGAAGGAGTTGGGGTTGAGGTAGCCGATCGTCTGCGCGAGCACGATGTCGTCCCGCAGCGCGATCTGCGTACGGGCGGGGCGATCCGTCTCCTGGCGGCGGTAGTCGTCGTGGGTCGTGAGTGGGTGAAGCACTCCTCCTCCGCCGCCTCCTCCTCCGCCCGGGCCTGACCCTATTGAGGACGAGGGTCCAGAGATCACGTTGGGTGGCCCCGTCTGGCCGGGTGTGCTGGCGGGCGCGACGAGAGGCTTGCTCGTGCTCGTGCTCGTGCTCGGCGCGACATCCTGCTTGGGCGCCGTTGCCGGTTGGACCGCGAGCTCGACGACGCGACGGCCGGTGTGGACGACGTTGTCGGGCAGCTTCTGCGAGATGGTCATGCGGTCGGCGTCGCCCTCGGGTACCGGCACGGTCGGAACCTCGGGTGGCA
This sequence comes from Mumia zhuanghuii, assembly GCF_042681565.1. Lineage (NCBI taxonomy): Bacteria > Bacillati > Actinomycetota > Actinomycetes > Propionibacteriales > Nocardioidaceae > Mumia > Mumia zhuanghuii. The sequence continues at coordinate 1,975,085 of NZ_JBHUFT010000008.1, read as the reverse complement.
GCGGCGTCCGCGCCGGCGGCTGCGCGGGCGGCGCCGGGATGGGCTCGCTGAGGGTCGGAACGTCACCCAGCTCCGAAGCGTCGACGATCACCGTCCGCAGGTCCAGCCCTGGCGGGTAGAGATTGATCGCCTGGTCAGCAGCCGGGCCTTTGCGGACGATCCAGGGCACGGCGGAGTCGACCAACCATTCGGCGGGCACATCGTGATCCGTCACGGAGTCCTGATTGGCCGTCTGGCGGATCTCCTGCGGGGTGAGGCGACGCGTCCAGAGTCGGCCACCGGCGAAATCGCACGTCGCTGAGAAGTGGTCCCCGAAGACGCTGCTGAACTCGATGTCATTGATCGGCAGACCCACACCCGCGATCGTGGTGGGCAGGCTGATGACCAGCGTCCCGTCGAGGGACAGCTCGATCACGGTGCCATCGACGGCGACCGACACGCGGACCCAGCTGTCGTTCGCCGGCACCTCCCTGCTGGCGCTGAAGCCGTGCCCGTCCCGCCCGATCGTGCCGCCGGGGGCGTCGAACGCCACCTCGGCGTTGGCCACGGGCGCATCGGTGCTGATGTCACCCACCAGCACCGTCCATCGCGCACCTACCGCGACGGCACGCACGCCGACCGCGAGCTTGGCGAACCCGCTCGTCATCACCGCGATCGGAAAGGCGCCGTACGTCCCGTCGAGCTGGGCGAGGCGCACCCACGACTCCACCGTGAACGCTGCGAACGGGCCACCGCTGACGGGCGCGTTCAGCATGAACCTCTGGCCGGCCGTGCTGACCGCTTTCATGGATCCCCCTGTGTGCGTCGGTGCCATGCAGGCTAGGGAGAACTGACGGCCGACGAGGGGAATTGCGCGAAGCGGTCGCAGAGGGTGTCGTGAGGGAACTGATGTCCTTCCGCCTCCGGACGCCGTCGACGAGCAGATCAGCCGGCGTCGTCGAAGAAGATCGCCGGGTTGAGGAACTGCCTCTCCCACAGCGCCCGCTTCTCTACCGCAGTCAGCCGCGCAAGGTCGGCGACGTCATCCCACGACTCGCGGATCGTCGTGACCGTTCGCTCGACGATGTCGGCGGCCTGAGCCCGGGTGAGCTGGTAGATGGGCGCCGCTTCCAGGCACACCCGCAGCCTCGACTCCCGCCGTCCCTCGGTGTCGATCGCCATCGCCTGCGCGGCTGTCGCACCAGTCCGGGCCATCGGCGCGAGGTCGTACGCCGGGGTCAGGGTGAGCCTCTCGCCGTCCCAGAACGCGGCGTGATTGCGCGCGTGGTCATCCATGTTGCTGATGCACACGTTGAACACGATCCGGCCGAACAGCTCGCGCAGGGTCGCTGCCGGGTCCGTGAACCGTTGACGGATCTGCCATGCCAGGTCCGGGTACGTGGCGTACCGGCCCTCGAACTCGCTCAGGCCAAGGATGGTCAGCGCCGACACGAGCATCCTCCGCCGCCCCGGCACCTCCGTACGGTCGAACCGTTCGACGAGCAGGACATCACGGCCAAGTGACTCGATGACCTCGGTGCGCGGTGCGGACAGTCCCACGCGGCGAGCGAGCTCCATCGCGGCCCCCTCGGCCTTGACGACCGGAAGGACGTCGCTCGACGACGAGAGCTTGGCGATCAGCTGGCGTCCACCGTCGTCGACAAGGACCTTCGGCCGCGCACCACCCACAGAGGTGCCATGCTCGAGCGCGCTGGCGAGGTCAGGCGGAAGGACCTCGCCGGCGTCAAGGCGCTGTGCTGCGTCCTGCAGGTCAGCAAGGCTCGCGTGATCGTCACGCACCTCGTACGACCGCGCCGACCGCTGGAAGTCGAGCGCACCGATCCTGTTCGACCCGGAGTCGAGCAGGTAGGTGAACTCGTCGAGCTCCCCCACGTCACTGGCGGCCGAGAGCCGACCGGTGCGAGCGGCGAGGATCACCCGCCTTCCCCAAGCATCCGGCGCGGCGTCACGGATCGCGCCGGCGATCGGAAGCGCGCCGACAGGCTCGATCGGGCCCCGGCGCAGCGGGAGCTCAGGGAGGTAGAGCGAGAGGGCGTCCGCACGCTCGAGATACGACCGCCCGTAGGTGAAGACGATGCGGTCACCGGCGTGGTCGAGCCGCCCGGCGACGACGGGCTCGGTGGCGCCAGGCAGCCACACCCACACGAAGACCTGCCGAGGTACGCGCTCAGAAGTCGTCATCGAACTCGACCTCCTGCGTACGCACGCGCTGGGGCAGGAGCGCGAGCTGATCGGCCGTTCGTGCGACGACCTCGCCGAGCGTTCCTGGCTGCACTCCGTACAGCTCCACTCCGCTCAGAACGGCAGCCTCGAACATCAGACCGACTGCGACCGTTGGATTGCCGCTCTCGATCTTGCGCACAGTTCCGGGAGACACACCAAGGCGCTCGGCGAGCTCAGCCGCAGTCCAGCCGCGACGGCGACGAGCTGCGGCTACCTGGTGGCCGAGGGCCTCGACGGCTTGCAGGGTCGGGCGCCCGAGCATCCGCGTACGCTTGGTCATGACTTCTCCACAGTCGTTAAAGCGATGATTAAGGCTATAAACGTCACTTTAACGCGCTTCGCGCACCGATGTGAATGATCTCCAACGCGGCGCTGCTCCCCTAGGTGCGGCGCGTGCCTCTCGCGGTGACGCCGTCGAGGGTGATCGTCCCGTCGTCGAGGCGGACGCTGACGGCGTAGCGGAACTGCGCGCGTACGGCCGGGTCGCGGAAGTCGAACACTCCCCCGACGTCGGCCGTCGGCCCGGAGATCCCAGCCGGCTCGGTTCAAGCGGTTGTGATAGCGGAACAGCAGGTAGTTGTCGGCGTCCTTCGCCAGCCCGACGAACACCGTGTCCTGCGTCCCGGCCTCCGCGAACGTGCCCGAGCTCGGGAGCATCGGCGGGACGCAAGGGGCGGCCTCTCGTTCGCAGGGCACAGACCGGTCTCCGCGACGTTAGTGACGCCGCGTGGTGATGTCACGCCTTTCCCTCACCGCGCGATGAAATGCGCGGCCGGTACGCTCGCCGCGTGCTGAATTGGCGAACCGGCGGCGTCGGCCGCGTACTCCTCCCCCTCGCGGCCCTTCCGCTCCTTCTCACCGGATGCGGTGCCAGTGAATCGGACGCGGCGTCGACGTTGGGCGAGGAGCAGCTCGAGTCTGTGCTCGTGACGCTGGACGATCTGTCCGAGGGCTTCGTCCCGTTGTCGAGCGGCGGCGACGGCGGGGGGAACGACGCCCGCGCCAGTCTCAACGATGCCGAGTGCCTCGCCGGGCTCGACCTCGCGAACGCCAACGAGGCACCGAGGGCCGAGGCCGGATTCAACCGCGCCAACGTCCTCACGATCACCAGCACCGCGACCTCGTACCCGAACGACGACGTCGCGGCCTCGTTCGACGAGACGGCCGACGCGCTCGCGTCGTGCGCGGACTTCGAGGTGAGCGCCGAGAACGGCTCCGGCCTCAAGGGCACGTTCACCTCCGACGAGACAGCGGCCTCGAAGGACGTCGACGCGCAGATCACCGTCCACCTCACCGGGACGCAGCAGCCCACCAATCTGCCGGTAGAGATCACGTTCGGCTTCGCGCGGATCGGCAACGACGTCGTGAGCGTCAGCGCCGAAGGACTCGGCGGGCCGTCCGGCGAGTCGTTCCAGGAGCTGATGCGCGCGACGACCGACCGACTCGTCGCTGCACGCGAGGGCTGACCCGCCTCAGCCGTCCGCGCGCAGGTCGCGGCGTACGAGGACGCGCGGGAATCCGTTGAGGACGGAGTCCGTGTCCGCGACCTTCGTGAAGCCCGCGCGCTCGAACACCGCGAGCGTGCCGACGTACGCCATCGTCAGATCGACCTTCACGCCGCCGTTGTCGACCGGATAGGCCTCGAGCACCGGCGCCCCGTACGCGCGAGCGAACTCCACCGCCCCTTCGACGAGGTGGTGCACGATGCCCTGGCCGCGATGCCCCGGGCGGACGCGCACACACCAGAGCGACCAGACATCGAGGTCGTCGACGTGCGGGATCCTGCGGTTGCGGGCAAAGCTCGTGTCGGCGCGCGGGTGCACGGCCGCCCAGCCGACGACCTCGTCCCCGTCGTACGCGAGGACGCCCGGCGGCGGGTCCTCGCGGACGAGCTGCTCCACGCGAGCGCCGCGTGCGGGCCCGACGAGCTCGCGGTTCTCCTTGGACGTCGTCAGGCGATAGCTCAGGCACCAGCACACGTTGGCGTCGGGACGCTTCGGCCCGACCAGAGTCGCCACGTCCTCGTACGACGTCGCCGGGCGGACCTCGATGCTCATGGACACCGAGCGTAGGGCGCAGCAACGACATTCCCCCTGAGGCAGTTTCGGCAGTCTCGTGACATTTTGTGCCAGAACCTGACGCATCTGCCACGCTGACAGTCACTCGGGACATCCACTGGTACAAACGATCGTTGGGGGATACGTCGTGACCGACCGCGTGCAAGAGATCCTGCCCATCAAGCGGGCCGCAGAAGACGAGCTCCTGAGCAGGCCCGGTGTCACCGCGGTCGACATCGGTTACAAGTACGTCGACGGGGAACGCACCGACGAGATCGTGATCCGGGTCCACGTCGCGCACAAGCACGATGTTCCCGAGGACGAGTGGATCCCCGCGGAGATCGAGGGCATCCCCACCGACGTCATCGAGGGTCGCTACGAGCCGCTGGACGACACCGGCAGCTACAACCCGGTGAAGGGCGGCATCAGCGTCGGGCCGTACAGGATCGTCGACGGGATCTGGGCCGGCACCCTCGGCGCGATCGTCGTCGACAACGACACCGGCGACGCGTTGGCGCTAAGCAACTACCACGTCTTCTGCGTGAACGAGGGATGGCACGAGCCCGCCCGGTCTCGGCAGATCGTCCAGCCGAGTCTCGTCGACAACCCCATCACCGCTCGCTTCATCGGCCCGATCCTCCGAGGGACGCTCGGCAAGAACGTCGACGCCGCCGTCGCCCATCTGCAGGGCTGGTACACCAGCTGGGTCTGCGAGGTCCAGGACATCGGGGTCCTCACGGGGACCGCAGACGCGACTCTGGGCCTCAGTGTCCGCAAGCGGGGGCGCACCACCGGCTTGACGCACGGGAGAGTCGACGGCCTTCACACCTCCACGACGATCGACTTCGGGCACGGTGTGGGCAAGGTGACGCTCTCCGACCAGATCAGCATCGCGGCGGTCGACCCCTCGCCGACGTTCGCAGGTCCGGGTGACTCCGGATCGGTCGTGGTCGACGACCACGGTCGCGTGATCGGACTGCTGTTCGCAGGCGGCGGGTCCGCAGGGCTCAGCACCCCGATCCGGCGCGTGCTGGACGTGATGAACGTACGACTCGGTCTCGCAGGAATCGGCGGCTTCGATCTGACGACGAAGACAGATCGCGTGTTCGCGCACGACTTTGGCGGCACGGGCAAGCTCGACCACCTGGCGCTCTACCGACCTGGCAAGGGCGCTTTCTACCTGGTCGAGCGCGACGGCAAGGGGCCCGACGGCAACGCGCGGTTCAAGCCGCTCTATCAGCAGCCTCAGGGCGGTTCCGGCATCGGCGGCTTCGACCTGACCGAGTATGCGGACCGGATCATCGCCTTCGACGGCACGAGCACCGGCAAGCTCGATCACCTGCTCTGCTACCGGCCCGGCACCGGCATTGCTCAGATTCTGAAGCACGACGGCGCTCAGTCCGACGGCACGCCCAGGTTCACACCCGTCTACTCCGCGACCGACGGGATCGCCGGTTTCGATCTGTCGTCCAGCAGCGATCAGGTGATCGCCTATGACCTCGACAGCAAGGGCACGCTCGACCACCTGGTGCTCTACCGGCCCGGCAAGGGCGCCGTCTACGTCGTCGAGCGCGACGGCACAGGCGCGGACGGGACCTTGCAGTTCGCGGCGCTCTTTCAGCAACCTCAGGGCGGTTCCGGCATCGGCGGCTTCGACCTGACCTCCGGCAGAGATCGGATCATCGCCTTCGACGGTGCGAGCACTGGCAACCTCGACCACCTGCTGCTGTATCGGCCAGGCACCGGCATCGCCTTCGTCCTGAGGTACGACGGCGAGAAGGTGTCGGGTGGCCTCGAGTTCACCCCGGTCTACATCGGGAGAAGCGGGATCGGCGGCTTCGACCTGTCGGAGACCACCGACCAGGTGATCGCCTTCGACTTCGACGGCTCCGGTAAGGCCGACCACCTGGTGATGTACCGGCCCGGCACGAGCCCCTCGTACAAGGGCATCCTCTTCATCGTCAAGTGCACCGGCATGAACAGCGAAGGAAGCCTCGAGTTCACGGCGGTCTATCAGCAGGGCGATCACGATCCCGGCATCGGTGGATACGAGCTCACCTCGATCGACGATCAGATCATCGCCTTCGACGGCGCCAGCACCGGCAAGCTCGACCACCTGGTGTTGTATCGGCCAGGCACCGGGATCGCGTGCATCCTCAAGCACAACGGCTCGAGGGCCGACGGGACCCCTGCGTTCGAGCCGATCTACCGTGCCGACGGAGTGTCCTGACAAAGAAGCGCCCGCTGCCGTGAGCCTCGTACGATCGGCCCATGAGTGAAGGCGTACAGAACCTGCAGGCGGCACTCGCGACAATCACCCATCCGTGGCAGCCGCACCGGCTCGCGAGCATCAACGACTACGACGTGAAGGTCGTGAAGCTCCAGGGCGAGTTCGTGTGGCACACCCACCCCGACACCGACGAGCTGTTCCTCGTGATCAGCGGCGACCTGACGATCCAGCTCCGCGACGGTGACGTGACGCTTGGTCCCGGCGACGTCTACGTCGTCCCGAAGGGCGTCGAGCACTGCCCGATCGCCGCCGCCGAGGTGGAAGCGGTGCTCATCGAGCCGAAGGGCACCGTCAACACCGGGGACGCCGGCGGCGAGATGACCTCGGAGCTGCGCGAGCTGGCTTAGCGCGCCCGCAGCAGGACAGACTCCCCCGCGTCGAGCGTCAGGGCACCGTCGCGCTCGCGCTCCCAGCGGTCGCGGCGCGGGTCGTACGCCTCGGCGGGCGCCGGCAGCGTGAGCCGTACGCGCGCCCGCTCGTGGCGGGAGTAGTTCGCGACCAGCGTGTGCAGGCGGTCGTCGCCGTCGACGAAGCGACCCAGCACCACCGGGTCGCCGCTGACCGCGGAGACGAGCCCATCCGCCGCGAACGGGTCGAGCCCGGCGGGCGGAGCCGCGACCCCCGCGAGCTGGACGGCGGTCGACGTGAGGCCGAGCATCTGCTTGCCGAGCGGTGCGAGGACGTCGCGGTTGATGTCCTTGGAGTAGCGGTACAGCGGCGTGCGCTTGCCCTCGACCGTGATCAGCCCCGTCGTGAACGCTTCGCCGCGCGCGGGGTCTGGGGTCCAGTACGTGAAGTACTGGATGCCCTTGCACCCGTACGCGAGGCTGATCGAGATCTGCCAGAGGATGTCGGCCTTCGTCGGGATCGCGTGGTTCGCATAGCCGACGCTCTGGATGTAGACCCACGAGTCGCGCCCGTGCTTGAGCGCGGCGGCGCGGACCTGCGCCCAGTTCTCGAAGTAGCCGAGGTCTTCGCCGCTGGCCAGGATCGGGTAGCGGTCGAACGAGAGCACGGGCGAGTCGATGTCGCGCGCGGCCTGCTCGTACCCGGCGCCGAAGCCCGGCAGCATGTTGACGTACGAGAGCGCGTCCGGGTACGCCTCGTTGGCCATCGCGACGGCCTTCGCCATGAGCGGGAGCTGGCCGACGCTCGGCTCGTCGTACAGGTGCATGCCTGCGAACGACGCGTACCCGGACCCGGCCGGCAGTCGCCACGCGCTGAGCCCTTCGTCGAAGGTCTCGCTGAACAGCTCCGCTCCCCCAGGCCCGGTAACGATGACGTTGTCGAAGTACGCCGACTCGGGGCCGGCCTCGCGGAATCCGGCCGAGCCGGAGGTGAACCGGGTGTCCGTCGTCGTGTCGACGAGCACGCCGTCGATGCGCGTGGTGATCGTCGCACCGCTCAGCGTCGTCTCGACGTGATAGGTCTTGCCGGGCTCGAGCTGGTACGGCAGGGAGACCTGTGTGACGGTCGGGTTGCCGTTGACGAAGACCGCCTTCTTGAGCACCGCCTTGCCGTCGGAGCCCTGGGTCGAGAGCAGCCACACGTACGCGTTGCGCTCGTCCTGGATCCGGAACGCCCAGCCGGCCTGCGCGTACCCGCCCGCGCCCGTACGGACGGGTTCGGTGTCGAACGCGAAGGTGTAGTCGCTCCAGCTCGCGCCGTCCGCGACCCAGCCGACCGACCCGTCGCCGCTGCCGCTCGAGATGTGCAGGCGACCACCGACGGCCCGCCACGACGGGGCGTACCGGTTGACCGCTGCGGTGATCCGCTGACGCAGCTCGGCCTCGCTGATCGTGTTCGGCGCGGAAGGGTCACCGACGTTCATGTTCTTGAGCAGCCACTTGATGTCGGGGTCCTCGACGAGCACCTTGAGGCCGGCTTCGTCGGCGATGCGGAGCATGTGCGTGGTGATCTGGACGTCGGAGTTCGAGTAGTTGCCGCCGTGGACGTACGTGAAGCCCGCCTCGGCGATCTCGCGGTAGCGCGCGACCGTGGTCTGGGTGGGCGGCGGGGGCCAGAAGAGGCCGATCGGGAAGCGGCCGTCGTTCATGAGCGGGCCGCCGGTGGTGGCGCTGGCTGCGGCTGCGGCTGCGGTCGTTGTGGCCGCTGCGGCGGCGCCTGTCTTGGCCGTCGCGGCACTGGCGGCGCCGCCCCCGAACGGGTTGGCGACGCCGGCGGCGACCAGCGCTCCTCCCAGTGCGAGGAAGGACTTGCGGCTGAGGCCGTTGTCAGGTTCGTCGTGCTGGGGGGTCATGCGTCCTCCTGGGTCAGCGTGGCTCGGGACTGGTGCGGCGGGTACGGCGTTCGGGGCGGCGAGGGCGGACAGCGCGCTCGGTCTCTGACAGGAGCTGGACGGTGCGGTCGTAGTCGTGCTGGCCGACGGCGAGGTAGAGCATCTCGACGACGGCGAGCTCGGAGTGCCGGGACGCGAGCGGGCCGTCCTGGAAGGTGGTCTCCTCGGCGACGGTCACGAGGAGGTGGTCGGCGAGCTTGGCGAGGCGCGAGCGCGGGCCGGCGGTGATCGCGACCGTGCGCGCCCCGTGCTCGCGGGCGGTGGCGAGCATGTCGAGGGTCTCGTCGGTCTCGCCGGAGTACGAGACGGCGATCGCGACGTCGTGGTCGGTGAGCTGGGCGGCGGCAACCAGACCGTCGTGGACGTCGGCGTACGTCCAGCACGCGATGCCGATGCGGCTGAGCCGGAGCTCGAGCTCGCGCGCCATCACGCCGCTGCCGCTGACGGCGTAGACGTGGACGCGGGTCGCGGTGGCGATCGCCGCTGCGGCGGTCGCGAGGGCGTCGAGGTCGAGGCCGGCGAGCGTGGTGTGGACGGCGCGGGCCTGGACCGCCTCGAGCGTGCGGGCGACATCGGCGAGCGAGTCGTTGGGGCCAATCTCGCGGCTGATGTCGGCGTTCCAGCTCCCGTACGCCGTCGCAGCCGCCTCGGTGATGACGCTGACGCGGAGCGCCGGGTAGCCGTCCAAGCCGAGGGCGCGACACAGGCGAGACACGGCGCCGGTGGAGGTGCCGGCGCTGATCGCGAGGTCGTTGATCGTGCCGGCGACGGCGGAGCGCGGGTCGTCGAGGATGCGCTGCGCGGTGTGGCGCGTGGAGTCCGGGAGCTCCGGAAGGAGCAGGCGCATACGCGCGAGGACGCCGTCGGGGGCCGGGGCATCTGTGGCGGAGGTCACAGCCATGACAAGAACTATCGCGGGCAAGGACTCCTTGCGCAAGAGCGATATGACATATCAGACGATCTCGCGGCTCGTCGCGACCGGCGGCGCGTCCGGGTGGCGCAGGAGGTCGACCCTACGCGCGCCGCACTCGGAGCACCGTACGTAGTGGACGGTCCCCTCGGACGTGGCGTGGCGAGACTCCGTGAACCAGCCGTGCTCGTGGGTGCTGACCTGCTCGTGTGACGTGGTGTCTGTGCGCTGGCATGTGCTCATGAGGTCAACGGTGCTGTAATGGTCTTATGCATCTCAACCCTTACGGCGAGTACGCGGTGCTGTTGGCCGCCTCGCTCGCCAACGACTGGCCCGCCGACCGTGACGGCATCGCCTCACGGGCCCGTGAGCTGGGCATGACGATGACGTTCCCCGTGGGACCCGATGACCATGCAGGCACCCGCCGCGTCATCGACGACTGGCTGACGATCGTCGACGCCACCGACCTGACCGAACGCGCACGGCTGCTCAACGCGCAGATGGCCGCGGTCGCGGCGTACCCGAGACTCACCGACCACAACGGCGAAGGCTGGCACCTGCACTACCGCGACGACAACGACGCCCTCCCCCACGTGCTCCGGGCCGTCATCAGCGTCGGCACCGCGCTGCATCTGACGACACGCGGCATGCACCGGCTGAGCCGCTGCGAAGCCGGCAACGCTCCCGACGATCCCTGCACCAACGTCGTCGTCGACGTCACCCGCAACGGCCGCCAGCGCTACTGCTCGGTCCGGTGCGCCAACCGCGCCGCCGTACGCCGCCACCGCGCACGTGCCCTCACGCGCTAGCGTCGGCAGAGGCCCGCCATCACATTTCGATCGATCGCAAGCGGCATTCTGTCTCTCGCGCGATGGCGAGTCGCCCCGCGCGAGCATCGTCAACGCGACTCTCGAGATCTGAGGCTGCACGAATGCCTGACGTAGACGGTGTCCATTCTGTCCAGGAAGGCACTCAGGGGTCCGCGCAACGCGCGTCGGGACGTCGTTATCTGTATGTCAACGACGGCCGGTGCCGGTGGCGGGGTTCTGCGGCGACCGTAGGCCGGATCTCGATGGGCGTTGGTCGTCGAGACTGTGGGCTACAACCCGCGCGGCATGAACGTGTATGACGTCCTCCATTACTACGGGAACTGCCTGACCTCGGGTGGCCCCGGCTACAAGAATGACGACTTCCTCGCGCGGATCGAAAACATGGACCACGTCGAGAACCGCGACGAGCCCGAGGTCTTCGCGGGGACGCCCTTCATCCGCGTCCGGGAGGAAGATCTACCCGCCGACGCCCCTCCCGGAACCGACCTCGTCGATGTGTTCCGGACGCTCGTTCCCGAGCACCGGGAGTTACTCCTCGCCACCGAGGCGGAGGTACGCCGGAGGATCCCCGGTGACCTGCCGAGGTTGCTCCAGCTCGACGAGTGGCACCAGCCGGACCTGTTCGAGGTTCCGCCCAGCGGTGCAGAGGTCTACCGTCAGCTCGCTGAGGTGCTGGTGACCTCTGACCCGCGCCAGTACCGGCCGAGCGAACCTCCGAATACCCACTGGACCAACTGGCCGGAGTCCGGTTCACTCTGACGCCAGCTCCTCGATATGTGCGACGCGGCGAGACCCGTTTCGCGGGAGCGTCCTCGACGGCATCTCCAGGCTCCCGATTCCAAGCGGGATCAGGAACAGCGCAAGAAGGGCGAGGAGCGCCCCAAGCTCACCTTTCGGAGTTTGAGGCGTAGGTCCCGCTCAGCTCGTGGAACGGGCCGAGCCACAGGCAGACCGCTCCGACCCACCACACCCCAAGTTCAGCGTCGGTGACTACCAGGGCCGACGACCAGACACAACGCCCGCGAGCATCAACCTGAATCAACCCGCGACACACCAGAGCCTCCGTGAAACCCGGGGCGATCAAGTACTGACAGTTCCCCCGGCTCTTAGCTTGGATCTGCCGCGGACGTCGGGGGTCACCAGTACGATGACGGTTGTGTCTGAAGATGCTCCTGTGCCAACCCACGTTCTGACGAAGGATGCTGTCCGCTGGAGTATCGACACGCTCGGTTCTCAGCGCCTCCATCCGACTTTCGTCATGTATCTATACCTGCGCAAGCAGCGCCGTGCCGGAGCGCTGGCGCAGGCCTCTGCGTCGTCTGACGAACTGCTGGATCTCATCAATATGCCAGGCCACCCGACGAAACCGTACTACTTCCCCCTCATCGACCGAGGGAAGCGAACGGGGAAGCCGCTTGCGACATTCTGGAGAGCCGCAAACATCCCTGGGAGTTGGTCACCGACATCAATCCAACGGGGCGCATCATGGCTGACGCAGGATCGTCAGTACGTCGTGCCGGACAGCCACGTCGAGTTGGCGCTACAGCAGATGCTCTACAACAAGCTAGTGTCTGCGCTTGCACTCGGCGCCTACTTCCTTCGAAACGACGGGTTCATTCTGACCGCGGAGCCGACAGCAGAGGACGTCATCAGTGGCTTCCGTGCGAAGTTCGACTACCCACCGGAGACGGAGACCGAGTTCACGAGCCTCTTTTCGACTGATGTCCCCAAGGCGGGGTTCGCGTGGTTCGAGCCAGCCACGACGGGAGCAATTGTGATCGGAACGCCGACCGATGCTTGAGGAGGTAGTCCCCGACGTCAGGACGCTGACGGCGGATGACCTCGGGATTGGCGTGAAGGCAGCGGCTGCCGCTAGCCACGCTTCCTCCTCACCCGACGCGCCAGAGATCGCTGCCGATCACCCGATGATCCAGGAGATCATTAGGCTGGCGAGGATTTCCGGTGGCGTCATCTTGTCGGGGCCGCCGGGCACCTCGAAGTCCTTCTTCGCGGCGGCGGCAGCACAGGTGATGACCGCGGGCGACAAGCGTCGCTACCGGTTTGTGCAGTTCCACGCAAGCTACCAGTACGAGGACTTCATGCTCGGCTTTCGCCCAAAGGACGAGGGCGGGTTCGCTTACAAGGAAGGTCCGTTCCTGAAGCTTGTCCTTGACGCAGACACAGACCCGGACAACACCTACGTCCTGGTCATTGATGAGCTGTCGCGCGCCGACGTGGGCCGGGTGTTTGGCGAGGCGCTGACCTATGTCGAGCGCACCAAGCGCGAACTGCCGTTCAGTATTGCGAACGGCAACGAGGTCAAGGTGCCGTCGAACTTCGTCATACTCGCCACGATGAACCCCTTCGATCGTGGCGTAGACGAGGTCGACGCAGCCTTCGAGCGCCGGTTTGCCAAGGTAACGATGGATCCCGACAAGGAGTTGCTGGACGTGATCTTGTCCGACAACGGGATGGACGAAGCCCTCAAGACCCGGGTCATGGGCTGGTTCAGTCGGGTCAACGGCCTAGCCGACAAGAACGCGGCGGCGGCGGTAGGGCACGCATATTTCTCGACGGCCAGCGACGAAGCCAGCCTCAAGGACATCTGGGCGTACCAGCTCAAGTACTTGGTGCAGCGGGCCTTCCGGCGCGATGAGAGCACGCGAGCCGACCTTGAGACCGCCTGGAACCATATCTTCGCCGTCTCGGATTCGCCGAGCGAGGAACCGATTGAGGCACCGCAGCCTGAGCCCGAGGCGACGGCGTGACCGAGGTTCGCGACGGGGTTGTGGTGGTTGACTGCGCCGAGTACGACCACGTCGACATCGACGCGAGCCTTTGGCTGAGCGAGGGTCACGAGACGAGGTTCAACTCGGAGATCGGCGGTCGCGACATCCTGCGCGCCAACTTCAAGAAGGGCGTGCTGCGGCTCCAGGCCACCTCGTTTGTCGGCGTCATCCCGCTTAACGACCGCGTTGTCGTGCGGGTCAAGCCACGCGTCCCGATCGCGAACCTCACGCGCATGGTCATCGAGACCGGCCACAGCGTGCTGCCACTCTCAACCTTCCGGGAGTACTCCGGTCGGGGGACGGCTGACGATTGGGCGATGGACATCTACACGGACGCGCTTCTCGACTACGTGGATAAGCTCCTCGACGCAGGTCTGCTGCGTGCCTACGAGCGCCGGGAAGGCGAGGGGCACTTCCCCCATGGACGCATCGACGTCACACGCACTGTGCAGCGGTTCGCGGCGCGCGGTATCCCCAACAAGGCCGCGTACTCCTGGTTCGAGCGCACGGTCGACACACCCGCGAACCGTTGCGTGAAGGCTGCAATGGAGTTCGTTCATGAGCACATGGCGAAGACGCGGTCGAAGCCTCGCAAGGGCGACCGTGCCAAGCTTGCGCGGCTCGCTGGCCAGTTCCACGCCTTCGAGGGAGTGGGCGAGGATCGCGACTACCGGTTCCTCGATGATCCGCAGGTGCTCGGCCTGAACCCCCTTCCGGATCCACGGGCTTACTACCGGCCGATGCTCGATCTCTCGATCGTGATCCTGCAAAGGACCGGGATTGCGCTAGAACTGGGTGGCAGCGACATGCAGCTCAGCTCGCTCCTGATCGATACTAATAAGCTCTTCGAGAACTTCGTTCGGGTCAGCCTGGCCAAACACGCTGCGAAGCACCGCTGGTCCGTCGAGGTGGTCGATGGCAACACCGAGGCTGGCCGGATCGATCTCTATGACGTGCCAGATCCGCTCCCCGCTCTATTTGGCACGCCCATGACTGCGCTCGCCAGCCGGAATGCAGGCAAGGCGCAACCCGACGTCGTGCTCAAGACGCTCGACGGCGCATTCCCGCTGATCGCAGAGGTCAAGAACACCATTCACGGCATGAAGGCGAACACGGACACGCTGCCCGAGCGGGGAGAGGTCGAGCAGGCCGTCACCTACGCACTGCGGTACGACCTGCCGTTCACACTGCTGATCCATCCGTGGATCAACGGGTCGAAGGGCCTTGTCTACGTGGGCAGGGTGCGTACGGTCGACGTCTACGATTTTCGACTCGATCTGTCGTCGGACGAGGGTGTCGACGCCGCGCTGGATGACATGGCGAACGTCGTGGCTCGGCTCGCCGGACTCGACGGCGCTGCTCAGGCGCCGACATCCGGCTGATCCATCCAGTTGACGAGGTCGACCCCGATTGCGTCACGCCCCTCCTCGATGGCCGTCTTGAGCGTTGTGCCGGTGCCTGCGAACGGGTCGAGCACCACGCCGCGAGCGGGCGTGCCATGGCCACAGTCGGTCCAGCCGACGGTGCGCTTCTTGGCAAAGGTGAACTCACGGAAGTAGCCGCCAAGTGCGGCCTTCGCTTCCGCTGCCAGGCGCTGGACTTCAAGACTGTTGCGACCGGTGCCATTCTGGAACTTGGTGGCCTTGCCGACGTCGGAGACCCCGAATGCCTGGATGGCGCGGATGTGCTCGGGTGTTAGGCCCTTCTCCTTCGCTAGTTCCATCGCGCGCTTCGCCTGTGGACGGCTCGGGTCAAGCTCGGCGGTCCGCTCGATGACGCGGCGACGCGGCACCACGCAGGTGGCGCAGACCTGTGGCGGGGCAGCGAGGGTGATGGCGCGCTTGACCAGCTCGCGAGGGTACGGGGCGAGGTGGGCGCCCATATTCCGTTCCGGGTTGATCGTCCAAACGTCGCCGGGGTTAGCCCCGTTGCCGAACGCTTCGGAATAGCCCACGAGGTCGTAGTAGTAGGTGGGTCTGTACGTCATGTGAATGACGTACTCATGGCGATTGGCCAGGCGATTTTTGACCGGGTCGGGCATCCCTGACCCCTTAGCCCAGATGATCCGGTTGCGGATGAGCCACTCACCCTTGGCGGCCTGCCACTCGATCTGGCCGGGGATTCCGAGGAGGGACTTGTTGAAGTAGGTGTCCCCGACGTTGAGGAAGACTGAGCCGTGTGGACGGAGGACCCGCTTCCACTCGACAAGGCACTCCATGATCGAGGTGACGTAGGCATCGGCTGTCGGCTCCAAGCCGATCTGATCCGAATGCCCATAGTCCCGCTTGTTCCAGTACGGGGGAGAGGTGACGATCAGGTCGACGGAGTCGTCCGCTAGGCCCGTCTTGCGGGCGTCGCCAGGCGTGAACGTCAGGCTCGGCTCCAGCAGATCCTGCTCCCAATCCGCGGGCTGACTGATGGTGGCAGTGCCGAACCTGACGCGATCTGCGGCAGGATCCGAATCTGCTTGCCGCACGTCAGCGGAACGCTTGGCGGATCGGTTCATGGAGAGGGCTTCCCTTCGTCGTACGTCGACTTGTACTCGCTAGGTGGACGATAGCGGCGAAGGCCGACAGATCCTCATTCGTGCAGGTCAACGACCACGGGACAATTCTTGCCGAGAACGTGGAGGTCTTCGAACACCGCCTCGGCGTGGCGCGAAGTCTCAGGAATCACTGCGGTCTCTCACCGGGTTCCTCGGTGGAGGGTGTAGGAGGACGATTCGCCAGCGTCGAGGTGTTGGGAAATTCCCAAACACCCTCGCTCAGGTGGCGGCATGGTGGCGTGGGCGCTGGACGTGCCGCTCGACGAAGTGGACCTCCCAGAGCCTGACGATGACGCACTCGCCGAGGCTTACGAGCAGGTCCTCGCGGACCGGCCGAGCTTCGCGGATTGGCGGGACCAGATCACGCAGACTGACACTCCCACCCGGTGAGATCGGTCGACCTAGAGTGGCGGCGGATCACCAACAGAAAGACGCCCGGCCACCACAGGCCTTCACTTGTACGAGGCCACATCCGCAGTCCCCGGCTGGCCGTCGACTGCCCCGCCCCGGCATGTCCGGAGACTCTGGACATGCCGGGGCGGTTCACCTCGGCGGGTTCAGACCCCGACTCGTACACCCTCGATTGTGATGAGCCTCCTTATGAAGTGCGGCTCGCTCGGCCTCATTGCTCGCCACACTCCCTTGGACAGCACGTCCCGACGAAATCTCGGAGACTCGGGCTCCTGCCCGCGTCAGATCAACCTTTCGAGCCGTCAACGGATTCATCGCTGGGGGCAGCCATCTGCTCGAGTGCACGCACCGAACGCCACGCCGCCGCGGTGTTGGGGATCATTCGGTAGTGCCAGCGGCCATCGAACTCGACGAACTCGATCGGCGGGTTCGATCGCTCATAGTCGTTATAGATCTTGCGTGCCATCGCGCCAGTAACCCCGGCGACCTGCTCGGGCGTCATCCCGATGACAGCGAAGTCTGGCCCGGAGAGCAGCTCATCAGCGCGTTCGGTGGCGACGTGGTCGAGCAGCCGGAGAGTGAGCTCAGCGGTGCCGGCTGCGTAGTCGGCCAGGTCCTCCTCGCTCCATTCGATGCGGGGCAGTGCCGCAGTCCAGGGCAGGTCTTTCGGCTTCTCGCCTCGGAATGCCGCTCGAACGTCGATCAGGCGACGGCCGTCGGGGAGGCTCCAGAAGGTCCAGCCGTTCGTCACGCTGCCCTTGACGTGGCGACCGGCTCCAGACGGCGACCCGAACAAGTGGCCGTCCACGTCAAGGGCCCCGTCGTCGCGGATCACCGCTTCGTGAGGTTCCCAACTTCCTTGCCGCGGCGTGAGTCGCGTGCCGGGCTCGAGCAACCCCGACGCCACCAGGTCTTTGACCTCGACCCAGTCTTGGCTCTTGTCCCGCGGATCGACCACCTGCCCGACGTGACCGTCGGGAACCGGCCACACCTTCAGCAGGACATCGATGAGCTGAGTGGATCGCGTGTCGATCCTGTCCTCGGTCCATTCCGCGTCCCCTGAATAGCTGAGCAGTCGGCTGTTCAGGAGCAAGGTGTCGTGATCGTGCAGCGCCTCGCGCTTCCGGCTCCACGCGGAGTTGGACACCTTCGAGTTCAAGGAGCTCGTAAGCAGGGTCAGGTTGCCGAGGCGATGGACGTGCGCTCCACGTTCGATTTCAGCTTCGAGCCCGTCGACAGGCCAGTTGTCCTGCCATTTCTGTGGGAGCACGTGCTCGATCGGGTAACCGCGTCGCGGCACCTGCGGCTGGTTCGTCCCGCGTCGGAACTCGTTCTCCACGGCTTCGAGGAAGACTCGCAGTCGGGCCACCTTGAAGCGCCGATAGGCGGCCTCGTGGGTCAGGGCGGCTCGGATCTCGTCATCACCTGGCCAGTAGGTGCTGGACACATTGAGCCGGGCAAGGTGGCCCCGAACCCGGCCGACCAGTTCGTCTGCGGGAGCGTCACCATGAATCCGGATGATCTCCGCGACGACACGGCCGAGGTCGGAAGTCGTGAGTCGCAGGAACATTCGGCGGATGATCCAGCTCTCTGCCACAGCTGCCGCGCCGGCAATGACATCGGCGGGCAGCGAGCGCTCCGGCTCATGAAGCCAAATCAGGAGCGGCTTCAGCAGTTCCAGCTCGCTCGCCTTCATGCGATAGAGGGACATCTCGACTGCGGTGAGCTGCCGGTCCTTGTCGTCGGCGGCAACCGTCCACGACTCGTACGTGTCTGCCTGCTGCTTGATGATCGGCAGCAACTCACTCATCTTCTGGCCGGCATCGTGCTCGACGTACGCCTTGAATCGGGTGAACGTCTGCTGGGGGCTGATCTCCTCACCTAGGCGCGAGGCTAGCCACTGGTTGAGGAAGAGCGAGCCACGACTCACCCGGTATCGGCCGACGCTGACATCGGTCTCCCAGAACTTCGTGTCGAACGGCCAGTCCTCGGCATAGGCGCGGCGTGTGTCGGCGCCGTCAGCGGCGAGGCGTTGGAAAACAAAGTTCTTGATTAGGTCTGCTGCCGTTAGCGGAGTGCCGCGCGCATTGAGGGTCTCGAAGATTTCCTGGGAGTTCTCGGTGGCCGTGAGGTTGATGGCGACCAACTGCAGCCCGCTCGCGAGCACCGCAGCCAGTGTGTTCGCCCGCCCGGCGTGCTCGTCCCCCTCCAGGTCGCCAAGCCACGTGGCGACAGCGTCAGTGAAGTACGCGTGCGCCCGAGTGATCTTCGAGGACGCGTGCTTAAGGTTCGTGTGATCGATGGGCGGCTCGGCGTCCATCACCTCGTCGAACGCAGCCTGGTCGCGATTGGTGTGGCGGATCTTGAGACGTGACTCTCCCGCACGCACGAAGGTGGCCTGGTTATGGGTCAGGCTCTCGAGTTGCCCCGCGAGCGTGTCGAGTCCGGCTGCCTCCAGAACGGAGGCCGCGGCATCCATCAGCACCTGCAGAGTGGTGAGCCGCTGCTGGCCGTCGATGATGTTGCTCGCCTGCATGCTGCCGAGCTGCCCGTCCTGAGCCTGTACGACCACCGCTCCGAGAAAGTGAGTCGCCGTGGACGACGGATAACGAAGCCGCACCTCGGTCAGGCGTCGGATATCGCTCCACAACGGAGCCCACTGCTCGTCCTGCTCCCACACGTAGGGCCGCTGGAAGAGCGGCACGACGAGCTGCTGCGGAAGGCTGAAGATCTGCATTGGCGTCCGGACGTTGGTCTCCACGGATGCCATCATGCCCTGCGGCCCCGAGTGTTGGGCACGGGAATGAAACGGATCATCGTAGACGAGGTCGGCTACCTACTTCGAACAACACCTCGCGAAACCTGATCCCTTCGCGTCAGTGATCCTGAAGCGCAGTCTCGCGGACCTGTTGGCTAACCCGGGACAGCAGACCGTCCGGGCCCCACCAGCTTCGATCATCACCTCGCAGGCCTGCGCCGTTCGGACCAGCGGACACACAGAACCTCGGCCCAGAAATGTACCCGAACAGGCGCGTGGGGCGGCCCCGGTCGGGACCGCCCCACTCACTCACTCCGCTCAGCTGCAGCCGCTCGTCGCTCCGCAGCCCTCGCACACGTGGCACGAGCCGGCCGGGCGCATCTTGGTCCCGCAGGTGAAGCACAGCGGTGCGTCGACTTCGGTCCCGGAGATCACCTGCAGCAGCTCGGCGCTGGTGTGCGCCTGCTTCGGTGCCGGGCGGGCGGACTCGGCGACGATCTCCGCGTCCACGGCGTCGACCTGGGACTCGCGGGCGAGCTCGGCCTTGGCGGCCTTGGTTTCGACAGGCTCAACCGGCGGGGTGGTTTCGACAGGCTCAACCACCGGGGATGAGGTTGTCTTCAGCGACTCGGGCTCGGAGACTTCGTCCTCGATCGGGGCGTAGCTGCCGGTGTCGAGCTGGCGCTGGCGCTCGTCGGCCGAGTGGATGCCCATCTGCGAGCGCACCTCGAACGGGAGGTAGTCCAGCGCGAGCCTGCGGAAGATGTAGTCCATGATCGACTGCGCCATCCGCACGTCCGGGTCGTCGGTCAGACCGGCCGGCTCGAACTTCAGGTTCGTGAACTTCTGGACGTAGGTCTCGAGCGGCACCCCGTACTGGAGCCCGATCGACACCGCGATCGAGAACGCGTCCATCACGCCGGCCAGGGTCGAGCCCTGCTTGCCGAGCTTGAGGAACACCTCGCCGAGGCCGTCGTCCGGGTAGGAGCCCGAGGTCATGTAGCCCTCGGCGCCGCCGACCGTGAAGGAGGTCGTCAGCGACGGACGCGTCTTGGGGAGGCGCTTGCGGATCGGCTTTTCGACGATGACTTCGCGGATGGTTTCCTTGGTTTCGACAGGCTCAACCACCGAGGAGGAGGTCTTGTTCGAGTCGACGCCCTTGTTCTCGCCCTTGCCGGTGCTCAGGGGCTGGCCGACCTTGCAGTTGTCGCGGTAGACCGCGAGCGCCTTCAGGCCGAGCTTCCAACCCTGGAAGTAGATGTCACCGATCTCCTCGACGGTCGCCGACTCCGGCATGTTGACCGTCTTGGAGATCGCGCCCGACAGGAACGGCTGCGCCGCCGCCATCATCCGGACGTGACCCATCGGCTTGATGGACCGCTCCCCCATCGCGCAGTCGAAGACCTCGTAGTGCTCGGTCTTCAGGCCCGGCGCGTCGATGACGTGGCCGTGCTCGGCGATGTACTCGACGATCGCCTCGATCGTCTCGTTGGTGTAGCCGAGCTTCTTGAGCGCCACCGGGATCGTCTGGTTGACGATCTGCATCGAGCCGCCACCGACGAGCTTCTTGAACTTGACCAGCGAGAAGTCCGGCTCGATGCCGGTCGTGTCGCAGTCCATCATGAAGCCGATCGTGCCGGTCGGAGCCAGCACCGACGCCTGAGCGTTGCGCCAGCCCTGCTTCGTACCGATCTCGATGCCCTTGGCCCACTGCTTCGTGGCCTCACGGTGCACGGCGATGTCCATCGCGTGCATCGTGCGGACCGCGTCGTTGGCGGCCTGGTGCTTGCGCATCACGCGAGCGTGCGGCTCGGCGTTCTGCTTGTAGCCCTCGTACGGGCCGACGATGCCGGCGAGCTCCGCCGAGCGACGGTAGGAGGTGCCGGTCATCAGCGACGTGATCGCCGAGGCGAAGGCGCGGCCGCCGTCGGAGTCGTACGCGAGGCCCGACGCCATGAGGAGCGCACCGAGGTTGGCGTAGCCGATACCGAGCTGACGGAACTTGCGCGTCGTGTCGCCGATCGCCTCGGTCGGGAAGTCGGCGAAGGTGATCGAGATGTCCATCGCTGTGATGATCAGCTCGGTCGCCTTGACGAACGTGGCGACGTCGAATGAGCCGTCGTCCTGCAGGAACTTCAGCAGGTTGAGCGAGGCCAGGTTGCACGACGAGTTGTCGAGGTGCATGTACTCCGAGCACGGGTTGGACGCGGTGATGCGACCCGTCTCCGGCGTGGTGTGCCAGTCGTTGATCGTCGAGTCGTACTGGATGCCCGGGTCGGCACACTCCCACGCGGCCTGAGCGATGTCCTTGAAGAGCTTCTTGGCATCGATGGTCTCGATGACCTCGCCGGTCGTACGAGCGCGCAGCCCGAACTCCGAACCCTCCTCGACCGCCTGCATGAACTCGTCGGTCACGCGGACCGAGTTGTTGGCGTTCTGGTACTGGACAGACGAGATGTCCTGCCCGCCGAGGTCCATGTCAAAGCCGGCGTCACGGAGGACACGGATCTTGTCCTCCTCGCGCGCCTTCGTCTGCACGAACTCCTCGATGTCGGGGTGGTCGACGTCGAGCACGACCATCTTGGCCGCACGACGCGTCGCGCCGCCCGACTTGATCGTCCCCGCAGACGCGTCGGCGCCGCGCATGAACGACACCGGACCCGAGGCCGTACCGCCCGACGAGTGCAGCAGCTCCTTGCTGGAGCGGATGCGGGAGAGGTTGAGGCCGGCGCCCGAGCCGCCCTTGAAGATCAGACCCTCTTCCTTGTACCAGTTGAGGATCGAGTCCATCGAGTCGTCGACCGCGAGGATGAAGCAGGCGCTGACCTGCTGCGGGCTCGACGTGCCGACGTTGAACCACACCGGGCTGTTGAAGCTGAAGACCTGGTGAAGAAGCATGTACGTGAGCTCGTGCTCGAAGACCTCGGCATCGGCGTCCGTCGCGAAGTAGCCGTTGTCCTTGCCGGCCTTCACGTACGTCAGCACGACGCGGTCGAGCAGCTGCTTGAGCGACTGCTCACGCGTGTCGGTGCCGACCGCGCCACGGAAGTACTTCGTGGTGACGATCGTCGACGCGTTGACGCTCCAGAAGTCGGGGAACTCCACCCCGCGCTGCTCGAAGACCGTGGCTCCGGTCTTCCAGTTGGTCTGCACGACATCGCGACGCTCCCACGTCACCTCGTCGTACGGGTGCACGCCCTCCGTGGTGTAGACCCGGTTGATCGTGAGGCCCTTGCCTGCACGCTTGGTGGTCTTGCGCCCCCGCGCAGCCCCGCTCGGTCCGTTGACCGTCTCCGTCATGTGATGCCCCTTCTCCCCCATGTTGCCCCGTGAAATGTGGTGTTGAGTCTCAGCTACCGGCGGAGCGCTGCTCCGCGGCGAACTCGTTGTCGGCGTCGGCCGCCATCAGCGTCGCGATCTCGTCCGCGAAGTCCGACACGTCCGTGAAGTTCTTGTAGACGCTGGCGAACCGCAGGTAGGCGACCTTGTCGAGCGCCTTGAGGGGCTCGAGCACGGCGAGCCCCACCTCGTGCGAGCTCACCTCTGCTCCCCCGGCAGCACGCAGCGCGTGCTCGACCTGCTGGCCGAGTCGCGCCAGGTCGTCCTCGTCCACAGGGCGGCCCTTGCACGCTTTGCGCACTCCACTCACGGCCTTGTCGCGCGAGAACGGCTCCGTGGCACCCGAGCGCTTGCACACCGTGAGCTGAATCTGCTCGACGGTCGTGAAGCGCTTGTTGCACGCGGTGCAGCTCCGGCGGCGGCGGATCGCTCCCCCGTCGTCGGCGACGCGGCTGTCGAGGACCCGGGTGTCGGTGTGCCGGCAGTACGGGCAGTGCATCTCGGCTCCTCTCGCTGTGGACGGAAATGTGGAGAACCACGGTTTCCTGTGGGGTTCGCCACTGGCCCTTGTGGACTAGATGTGGATAACTACATCCGTGTAAGTACTAGATGTAGTGGCTACCGTACGCGTCCGACCCAGCCCATGCAACTCAGTCTCACGTGTCGCGCCGACATTTCTGTCCTCGCAGGTCAGAGGCGGTTTTGGGCGTACGGCGCGGCGTGTCGCGGGTCTCACCCGCGGTGCCGCGGCCGAGAGCGCCGCATGCCGCGTACGACCAGCACCACGTCCGCGAGGGCGACGACCGCGATCACGGCGCTCGCGACGCCCAGGACGACCAGGGTGTCGGTGGCGTCCGGCGCCAGCAGGGCCCACAGCGCGAGCGCGGTGAAGACGACGAGACCTCCGAGGGACAGGCCGAGGCGCATCCCGTACGCACTGAGGGCCTCCTTGGGCTCAGCGCCGGTACGCCTCAGGTGCGGTCCGGAGCGGGAGTGTGAGCTCATGACGGACCTCCTTCGCTGTTACCTGTACAACACCGCGAGCACGCCGATCCATCCCCTGACCCGCACCTCGTACGGGCGGGCTGACCTGCATGGACAGGGTCGTTGGCACGATCACTCGTACGCTGTACGCGTACGGTGTACGAGAGTTTTGAGCGGACCCCTCTTGCTCAGTCGGCGGCCGCTTCGAGGCGCGCGATCCGCCCCACTCCCCAGCCCCCCAGCGACTCGAGCGCGGCGTTGAGGGAGACCCCGTGCTCGGTCAGCGAGTACTCGACCCGCGGCGGCACCTCGGGGAACACCTCGCGGCGCAGCAGGCCATCGGCCTCCATCTCGCGCAGCTGCTGCGTGAGGACCTTGTGGCTCACGCCCGGCAGCCCGCGGTGGATCTCCGCGAACCGGCGCGTGCCGTACGCCTCGAGCTCCCACAGGATCAGGGCCTTCCATTTCCCGCTGACGACGTCCATCGCGGCGTCCAGCCCGCAGACGTACGGGCCCCGTCGCCGCATGTCGGGCTTTGCTGCCTCTACCGTGCTGCCAGTCATCGGGTCCCCCGTCGGTCAGTGGTCGGTTACCTGAAGGTGAGAACCGCACAATGAAGTGCGTTCTTCCGCGGACCGCCGCCGGCCGCGATCGTGGACGGCATGACACCCACCACCCACTCCACCGTGACCGTACTCGGCCTCGGTTCGATGGGCCGCGCCCTCGCGACCACCATCGCCGCCGCGGGCCACCCCACGACGGTCTGGAACCGTACGCCGGGCCGCGCCGACGACCTCGACTCCGCCCGCACGACCGAAGCCCCGTCCGTACGAGACGCCGTGACCGCCTCGTCGCTGGTCGTCGTGTGTCTGCTCGACGCCGCGTCCGTACGCGAGGTCCTTGACCCGGTCGCCGACGCACTCGCCGGCCGTACGGTCGTGAACGTCACGACCACCACGCCCGAGCAGTCGCGCGCACTCGCTGCCTGGGCCGACGGCTACGGCGCGGCGTACCTCGACGGCGGCGTCATGGCCACGCCGCCGATGATCGGTGGGGAGGGCTCCCTCGTCCTCTACAGCGGATCCCCGGCCGCGTACGAGGAGTGGCGCGGCGTCCTCGAGACGTGGGGCGAGAGCCCGTACCTCGGCGAGGATGCCGGAGCGGCAGCGCTGTACGACCTCGCGCTGCTCGCCGGCATGTACGCGATGTTCGCCGGGTTCTTCCACGGCGCGGCGATGGTCGCGACAGCCGGGATCTCGGCCAGCGCGTTCGCCGAGAGCGCGGTCCCGTTCGTGTCGGCGATGGTGCCGGCGTTCCGTGACTACGCCGCGGTGGTCGACGGCGGCGACTACGGCGTGGCCGGGCAGCAGAGCCTCGACTTCTCCGACCTGTCGGACATGGTCCAGGCGAGTGCCGACGCTGGTGTCGCGCCCGGCGTCGTCGCGGCCGTCCAGGGGCTGATCCGGCGACAGATCGACGCGGGGCACGGCAAGGACGGGTTCGCGCGGGTGTACGAGAGCATCGCCCGCCCCGCAACGACGCGAGCGGCGCGATGAAGGTGACGGTCATCGGGCTCGGACCGATGGGGCAGGCGATGGTGCGGATCTTCCTCGCGGCCGGCCACGACGTGACGGTCTGGAACCGTACGGCCTCGCGGGCGGACGACCTCGTCGCCGCGGGCGCCGTCCGTGCGCAGACGCCGTCGGAGGCGCTCGCCGCGAGCGAGCTCGTCGTGCTGAGTCTGACCGACTACGCGGCGATGGACGACATCCTCGGGCGCGACCCCGAAGCGATCGCCGGGCGCACACTCGTGAACCTCAGCTCGGACACTCCCGACGTCACGCGCGAGGCGGCCCGGTGGGCGGACGCGCACGGCGCGGCCTTCCTCGTCGGCGGCGTCATGGCGCCGCCACCGATGCTCGGCGGCAAGGACGCGTACGTCTACTACAGCGGGCCAGCCGACGCCTTCACGCCGTACGAGAAGGTGCTCGCGCTGCTCGGCGAGCCTCGCTACGTCGGCGAGGATCCTGGCGCGGCGCAGCTGCTCTACCAGGCGCAGCTCGACGTCTTCCTCACCGCGCTGTCGGGGATCGCGCACGCGGTCGCGCTCGTCAGGACGGCGGGTGTGGGTGCTGCCGAGTTCCTGCCCGACGCCCTCGCCACCCTCGCGGGCATCGCCGACATGACCGGGCTCAGTGAGGACGGCGCGGAAGCGTTCGACGACGGCATCCACCCGGGTGACCTGAGCACGGCCACGATGATGGGCGCGACCGCGGCGCACATCCTCGGCGCGAGCGAGTCCGCCGGGGTCGACACCGCGCTGCCTCAGGCGGTGCTGTCGCACTACGAGCGGGCGATCGCCGCCGGGCACGGCGCGGACAACTGGACGAGCATCTTCGAGGTGATCAAGGCGCGCTGACACTGACTCAACTGATAACGCGGCCGATGGTGGTGGCAAGCATCCACGCCACTCCCCCGGCGCACGCAGCCGTGGCGAGCCAGAACGACGCCAGCCACACTGACGCCGGGACTCGCGTGAGGGTCTCGAGCGCCACGGCGTCCGACTCGCCGCGGCTGCGGTGCCAGTGGCGGCTGCGCCACGTGTCGACGACCGAGCGCAGACCACCAAGGACGAGGAACGCGCCGACGCCCACCGCCGCACCGCTCTGCACGACCGGCGGCGCCCACCACCACAGCGCTGCCGACGCCGCCACACAGCCGACCAGGACGAGGACGGTGAACGCGCTGCGCGCCCACAGCAGGCACACCGCGAACAGCACTGCGAGCCCGAACAGCCCCGGCGCCGCCCAGCCCTTGACCGCAACGAGCACCGCGATCAGTCCGGCGATCGCCGGAGCCGGATAGCCGGCCCACGCACACACCACCATCCCGAACCCCTGCGCCTTGCCGCGGGTGTGGGTGACGCCCGACGCGTCGAGCCGTACGCGCAACGCGGTCAGCTTGCGGCCCGCGAACACGCCACCGAGGGCGTGTCCGAGCTCGTGCGCGACGGTGACGACGACGCTCGTACGACGCCAGGCCGGAGCGGTGAGAGCGAGGATGGCGACCACCAGGGCGAACGCCCACACCGTGAGGTCCGCCGTCGTGTACGTGGCGGGGTCCACGGTGGCGAGCCGCGCGTCGAGGTCGTCGAAGGTCACGCCATGAACCCTAGGCGTTCTGACCTATCGGCAGCGTCCCCAGTGCCACGTTGTCCACAGGTGCGGTGTCGAGGGGCGACGCCACACCGGCGAGTCGCCCTAACCTGCCGCGCATGCCTCTTCAACTTCGCTCGTCGTTCGCCCTCGTCCTCGCTGTCCTCGTCGTCTCCTCGTACGGGGCCGGGTGCGGGCCGCAGGAACGGCCGGCCTCCGCGCAGACGGCTACCCCGACGACCACCGTTGCCCGCACATCGACCGAGCTTGCCGAGCCGGCCGTCCTCGTCCCGACGCTCTCGCGCGCCGCGGACGAGTTCACCGCGGCGGCGGCACAGGTCTTCTTCGAGCACTACTACCGCCTCATCAACCACGCCGCCCGCACCGGCGACACGCGGCCCTTGCGCCAGGCCTCGGCGGCCGAGTGCCGCGGCTGCGACAACGTCGCCGACCAGATCGACCGCGCGTACAAGACCGACGGGGGCATCACCGGTTTCTGGTGGGACCCCTACTACACGCACGCGATGGACGAGCAGGACTACAAGGTGGCCGCCGCCGACGTCGAGGCGGACGCTTACGCCTACCGCCGCAGCGCCGACGCCAAACCGAACCGTGTGCGCAAGACCGAGCACCACCACCTGCTCCGCGCGAGGCGGTACGACGGCCGGTGGCGGGTGATCTTCCTCAGCGACCAGGCGGCTCTGATGCCGGACGGGTACGACACCGACTTCCCGATGAAGGCCCCGCCCCGCCCGCGGTTCTCGCCGTTGCTCAGCTGACCTCGCGCGCGTCGAGCTCGGCGATGCGACGCTTCGGTGCGATGAGCCGGTACGAGGCGTCGACGAGCTCGGCGACCTCGTCCCAGTCGACGTCGGGATCCTCGAGGTCGAGTGCTCGCCAGCCGAACGGGCCGTAGTACGCAGGGACGAAGAACCGCTCGTCCTCGTCGAGCGCCGGGATCTCCGACTCGTCCACCTTGACGAGCAGCGCACTGCGTACCTGTCGGTGCTCGCCGGGGCGCACCTTCTCGGAGCCGCCGAACGCGGCGAAGATCTTGCCGCACCGGAACGTCGGACGGCCGTGCGACACGTGCTCGTCGGCTCCCGGATAGGCGAGGCAGATCGCGCGCAGCTCTGCCAGGCCGGGGTCGTCGTCACTGAACATCACCGGGTGAGCCATGCAGGAGAGTCAACCAGCCTTTCGTCCACAGGACGTGCAACGGAGCCTTCCGCAGGACCTGGGTTGCCACTACGTTTTGCGGCATGACTCGCCTGGGTACGGCGCTGGCCGCGGCCGTCGCTCTGCTGTCGGTCACCGCGTGTACGGGTGAGGAGCCGGCTGACGGCGACCCCACATCGGCACCGCCGACCACCGCCAGCGCATCGCCCTCCCCCACACCTTCCGCACCGACGATCCCGCCCGAGGCGACCAAGCACAGCGCCGACGGCGCCGCCGCCTTTGTGAAGTACTGGAACGAAGTCTTTAACTACACCGTCACAACGCTAGACACACGTCACCTTGATGCTCTCTCCGCTCCCGACTGTGACGCGTGCGGAGAAATGATCGGATTCGTAGATCGTGTCCGGGTTGGCGGAGGCTACTCCGAAAGTCCGCGATACCGAACCCTTGTCACAAGTAGCCAACTCATCGATGGCGCCTTCATGGTCGCGGCAGAACACACCTCGTCTGACTACCGATATCGGGAATCGGCTGACTCAAAAGAGATGCTCGTTCGGGCGGCGAAGTACCGATACCTCTACGAACTCGGCTGGAACGGCCGCGGGTGGAGCCTCGATGGGATCCGGAAGCAGGAGAGCGCATCATGATGGTTGTCAGTCTGCTGGTCTCGGTCGCGCTGGCAGGTCCAATAGTCGCGCCGAGCCCGTTTGACGAGAGCATTGAGACACGGGATGAGTCCACGACCGATGGCACTACAAGCCCGGGGCCTGACCAGGATTCTGGCCAGCAGGATGCCGAGTACCGCCTGGATCCGATGTGCACTCCGACCAGCAGTAGTGACACGACATGCAGCCTCGCCTACAACTGCCCGGAAGGGCAGATCCGCTATAACATCTGGCGCCGATACCCGGGGCAGGAGTGGGAATGGTTCGGAGAAGACTGCTTCGGCAACACACCGCAGGTCGACGCGCTTCCGGAGGTCACGCGCGGCGATGTGCTCCGCGAAGTCCGCCGTCTCCCGCTCCCCAAGGCGCAGATCGCGATCCAGCCGTCCGACCGCACGTTGGTGAACCTCGACACGGTCTTCTCGACGACCGCACCTCAGTTCGACCGGACGGTAACGATCCTCGAGCAACGCGTCCACATCACGGCGAAGCCGACACGCTACGCATGGCACTTCGGCGACGGCGCCAGCAAGACGACCACGACCCCCGGCCGCCCGTACCCGGCGATGGACGTCACCCATCAATACACGAAGGCCGACCGCACCCACCGCCCGCGCGTCGACGTCACCTTCTCGATCTCCTACTCCGTCGATGGCGGTCCGACGCAGTCCCTCGAGCAGACCGTCACGACCGCAGGTCCCGCCGCCACACTCGTCACCCGGGAGGCCACCCCGGTGCTCGTCGAGTGACGACACCGCAGCGTGCGGCAGGCCTCCTACCGTGGTCGGCATGACCGAGCCCTCGATGCGCGACCGGATGCTCGCCGGCGAGCTCTACATCGCGGACGACCCCGACCTCATCCGCGAGAACGAGCGCGCCCAGCGCCTCACCCACGCGATCAACACCTCCAACCCGACCGACCGCGAGCGGCGGCGCGAGCTCCTGACCGAGCTGCTCGGCGGGTTCGGCGAGGACAGCGCCATCCGGCCGCCGCTGCACGGGGACTACTTCGGGCTCGTGATCCTTGACGTCGAGACCGTGACGATCGGCGACGATGTCCAGATCGGTCCGTACGTCAGCTGCTCACCGCAACGCACCCGCTCGAGCCTGGCCCGCGGCGCGACAAGTGGGCGTCGGCCGAGCCGATCGTGATCAGCGACAACGTCCGGCTCGGCGGCGGCGTCATCGTGTGCCCCGGGGTCACCATCGGCGAGAACACCGTGGTCGCCGCCGGCTCGGTCGTCACGCGCGACCTGCCTGCGGGCGTCCTCGCTGCCGGCACGCCTGCGCGGGTCGTCCGCGAGCTCTGACTCACGCACGACCCGCGCCCGGCGCCCCGAGTCCCAGGAGGCGTCAGCGCACCCGGAACCTCTTGACGACCTTCGGGCTCCAGCCGCTGATGTTCTTCGCGCGGACCGTGACGGTGAGCTTTCCTCGGCGCAACGCCGACTTCTTCACCGTGTAGGACCGCCGCCCGGGCTTCAGCGTCACCGACTTGACGATCTTCGAGCCCTTGCGGAACACCAGCTTGTACGACTGGACCGCACCGCCGCCGTTGTCGGCAGGCTTCGCCCAGCGCACCTTCCGCTTCGCCGCGCGCGTCTTCCCGGTCACCCGCACCGAGCGCACCGCCGAGGGCCGCTTCGGGAACATCGTCGAGAACACCTGGATCGCACGTGACCCCCGGGTCGTGACGATCCGGCCGTTCAGGGCGACGGCGGCCTCACGCGGGTTGATGCTCGCCTTCTTGCCGCGTAGCACCCGCAGCGGACGGACGTTGCCGTTCGCCGTCGGCGCGAATGCGCTGATGCTCCGGCGCGTCCCGTCCGTCACGTACAACCGGTTCGCGGAGTCGACATCGACGTGACGCGGCGACCGGAGACCGGTACGAGGGCCCTTGATGCGCACTGCCGGTGGGACGTCGTCCCTGGCGCCCGGGGCGTACCCGAGCACCTCGTTGGCGACCGCCACCCAGATCCAACCCCGACCGTCGATGGCGACGTCCCGGACCCCGTCCGCCGGCAGCCCGGGGAGCAGGCCCACGAGGATGACACCAACGTCCTTTTGGGTCGTGGCGCCCGGCGGATACAGCCACAGCTCGTTCGCGGTGGCGACGACCAGGTCGCCCCTCGGGGAAACAGCCAACGCTCGGGAGTAGGTCGGAACCCAGAGGCGCCTCAGAGGGCTCGTCCCCGAGAAGCGGGGGCGATACGTCAGGACGTTCGCCTCGCCCTCGATGATCGACCTGAGCATGTAAGCGTTGCCTGCGGCGTCCGTCGCCACGTCGATGTCCACCTTGTCTCCTGCAGGCCCTGGAGCCACGACGTGAGACGGACTCGCGTTGCCGTCCGCACGCGGACCGAACACCCGTACCCGGTCGGACAGCACCCGAGCGAAGAATGTCGCCCCGTCGGAGGCGATCCCCACCGCCTGAGCATTCTCGACCTGCGCTCGAGATCCGGAGATCACCCGGCTCGGGCCATAGTCCACCGTGTCCGCACTCGCGGACCCCGCGCCAGCCACCGTCACGCCGCCGGCGACGAGCGCGATGCTCCCCGCTACGGCGATCGATCGTTTCGTCACCATCGGTCGTTCCCCCTATCGCACCCTGAACGGGCGCACCACCTTCGGGCTCCAGCCCATGGAGGTCTTCGCCCGCACTGTCACCGTGAGCTTGCCGCGGCGCAACGACTTCTTGTTCACGACGTACGACCGCTTCCTCGGGCCGAGCGTCTTCGTCCGCAGGACCTTGGTGCCCTTGCGGATCACGACCTTGTACGACCGCACCGCACGCCCACCGTCGTACGACGGCTTCTTCCACCGCACCGTCCGCTTCGCGGCCGCAGACTTCCCGGTCACACGCACTGCGCGCACCTTCGAGGCACGTGTCGGGAACATCGTCCGGTAGACCCGGACGGCGTCGGCACCCACGGGGACGACGATGTCGCCGCGCGGACCCACGTCGTCGCCGCGCTGGTACCGCGGCCGTGTCCTCGGGGGAACCGTGAGCACGCGCAGCGGCGCCGCGTCGCCGTTCGCCGACGGCGCGAACACACTGATCCGTGGGATGGATCCCGAGTACTGGGTGACGTAGACCCGTCCGGCCGCATCGACGTCGAGCGCCGCTCCAGCACCGAGCCCGGTCCGAGGACCGGCGACGCGACGGTCCGGAGCGACGTTCCCCCGAGCCCCCGGTGCGTACGACAACAGGGTGTTGGGCGTCGCGCCCGCCACCCAGAGACGGCCGTCGCCGCCGAGGGCCAGATCGAGCGAACCCGCCGACGTCTCCGCCGACACGTCGATCACCCGGGTGGGTGTCGCGCGGCCGCGGGCAGTCCGCGAGTAGATCTGGACCTCGCTGTCGCCACCGAGGTTGGTCGCGATCTCTCCGGACGGGGAGACGGCGATCGAGGTCTTGTCGTCCAGGAGCTCCAGCGTCCGCAGCGGCTTGCGCGAGGTCGCGCCGCGCGGGTAGACCTTGACGATGGTGTCGACGTCCCGCGGCCCC
Organism: Mumia zhuanghuii; assembly: GCF_042681565.1. Lineage (NCBI taxonomy): Bacteria > Bacillati > Actinomycetota > Actinomycetes > Propionibacteriales > Nocardioidaceae > Mumia > Mumia zhuanghuii. The sequence continues at coordinate 1,943,143 of NZ_JBHUFT010000008.1, read as the reverse complement.
CCTGACAGGGCGTAGAGGCGGCCCGCTGAATCGGTCGCGAGCGGATCAAGGATATCGAGGTACACGGTGAGCTTCTGCACCCGCACCGGCCGGGCGTTCCCGCGTGCACCGGGCCCGAAGACACGGACGGTCGTCGGGTTCGTCGCCCGCAGCACGTACGTCGTGCCGTCCGGCCCGACCGCGAGCCCCGCAGGGCTGCGGACCTTCGCCCGGTCGCCGGCGATCGTACGGCTCGGCGGATCCTCCGCCGCCATGCCTGGTCCAGCGCCGGCGAGCACGAGGCCGCCCGCTGTCATCGCTGCGGTTGCCGCAGCGAGGATTCGTCGTGTGAGCATGCGTGCTCCGTCCGTGTGGATGTGGATGTGGATGTGCGTGTCGAGGCTTCGCTCACCCGGCGGGAGGAGCGCGAGTCAGGCGGCGCGGCGGCGGTTCGTCACGCCCGACACCGCGAGCGCGACCACGGTCACGAGGTAGACCTGCCCGATCAGCGCCTCGAAGGCGGCGATCATCTTGCCGGTGTCCGTCAGCGGCGTGAGATCGCCGAACCCGGTCGTGGTGATCGTGATGAAGCTGAAGTAGAAGAAGTCGACCGAGCTGTGGATGGCGTCGGTCTGGGCGAAGAACACGCCGTCTCGCGCCCCCATGAACGCGTACACGCCGGAGAACGCGTAGCCGAGCAGCAGATAGACGACGATGACCCCGAGCACGATGTGCACGTCGAGCGACGGATCGCGGATGAGGTGGGCGGCGATCGTCGCGATCGTGCCCAGGCAGAGGATCACGACGATCGCCGAGTACGCCATCGTCGCCTCGCGGTCCTCCGCGATCTGCGAAACCGCGCTCGCCACCACGCTCAGCACGACGAGGACCATCGACACGAGGATCACCAGCCGCCGTGCCCCCGACGTCCGCTGTGCGAACAACAGCACCGCCCCGAGCAGGGCAGCCACCACAGGTCTCAGCAGCGTGTTCTCGACCGGCACGAGCAGCACCACAACGGCGAGCAGGATCAGCAAGATCCCGTACCGGTCTCCTCGTGGCACACGCTGGTCCTCCACGACACGTGAGCCTAGGGCTCAACGTGTCTGTGCGCAGGACCATCGCGTCGTCCACGAGCTACTTCCGCACCGTGAAGGTGGCCTGAGCCACCGGTCCGTACCCCTTGCGGTTCTTCGCCCGCACACGCACGGTGTTCTCCCCGGCGGGCAGATCGCGCCGCGCCAGCACGTACGACCGTCGTGAGCCCTTCACCACGGCAACCTTCACGACCCGGTCGCCGCGCATGACCGTGACCTTGTACCGCGTGATTGAGGCTCCACCGTCCGCGACCGGCTTGCGCCACCGGACCACACGCTTCGCCGCCCCAGCGGAGCGAGCCACGGTCACCCGCCGGACCTTCCACGGCCGCGTGGGCGCGAGGAGACGCGGATAGACCACGATCTTGCGTCCGTCGGACACGGCGAGCTTGCCAGACCGGATCATGGACATCCCGTCGATGTGCGACTGACGCGCGTTGCTGAGGGTGAAGAGCGGCTTGGTGACGCCGTTCGCGTTCGGCGAGAGGACGTCGACCTCACCCGTGTGGGTTCCGACGTACACCCGACCTGCGCGGTCGAAGCGCAGCATCTCCGGCTCCCACAGTCCGGGCCGGTCCACGGTGATCTTTCGCTCAGGCTTGGCGTCCTTGCCCGCACCCGGCGCGAAGACCTCGATGAAGCCTTCCTCGCCCCAGCCGACCCAAAGCCGACCGTCGACGTTCCGCTCGGTGGCGTACGCTCCGCGCGCCTTGTCAGGGATGGGGTTGGGACGCGGGCGCATCTGGCGGACCGGGCGTACGTTGCCGCGGGCGTTCTTGGCGAACACAAGGATGCGCCTGTCGCTGAAGACGTGCAGCCGCCCCTTGGCGTCGCGCGACAGTCCCCCTGGGTTCACGATCCTGGTCCGTGGGCCCTGCAGCCGGTAAAGCGGCTTGGCGTTTCCTCGCGCTCTGGCCCCGTACACGACAACCCGGTGCCGGTGATAGTCCGACGCGTAGACGCGTCCACTCGCGGTGAGCAGGATGTCCCACGGATTCACTCCACCCCGCGTGCCGATGATCGTGCGTTCTGGTCGGACGTCGACAGGCTCGGCAGCTGCGGCCGCCTCCGCCGGAGCGGCAGCAAGCACCCCGCCAGCGAGCGCGGCGCCGGCCACGGCACCGACAAGACGTGTGCGGTTCATGCGCGTTCTCCCCTGTTCGTAGGTCCGTACGAGGGATCGACACCGAGCGCGGTTCTTTTGTGACCGGCCCGTCCCGAGATAAGGGACGAGCATCACACCTTCGCGTGGGAGCGCGGAAGGCTTTTCGACGACGCTTGAAAGCGGAACCGCGTCGACCGCAAGGTCTGCAAGCCTGGGGAAGTCCTGGACAGGGGGATTCCAGTGCTCCGCATTCATTTCAGCGAGCTTGACCTCGCGCGCACACGACTGGCCGACGCACCCGACCCGATGTGGGAGGTCGCCTCGAGCCTGCACCGCCTCCAGACCGGCCACGGACGCCGTGCGCACGGACGCTGGCACGCGGACGTCATGCGCACGCTGCGCGGTACGTCCCTCGGCCGGGCTGTCCGTACGATGCTCCTGCCGCTGTACCCGCGGGCCCGCTACTTCCCCGACTTCCTGACTCCGGGCGGAGGCATGGCCAACCTCGACGATGCGCTCGAGGCGATCCTCGCCACCCCAGAACGCCGCGTCACCAAGGAGCTCGCGCGTCTCGACCCGCGGCGGCGCAACCGCACCTCGTTGCACGACGTGGCCGCGCCGGAGGGACGTCGCCACTTGACCGCGACGCTGCGCGCCTACCACCAGACCGTGATCGGGCCGGTCGCCGGACAGATGCAGGATGTGCTCGACAGCGAGCGGGCGGTACGCGCTCGGCACTTCCTCGATGGTGGCGTGGACGGTCTTCTCCAGGGGCTCGGCCCGTCGCTCCAGTGGCACCCGCCGGTCCTCCGTGTCCTCGACCACGTCGACGACCGCGACATCTACCTCGACGGACGCGGGCTCCAGCTCATCCCCTCGTACTTCTGCTGGCAGCGTCCGGTCACGATCGCCGACTCGACGCTGCCTCAGGTGCTCGTCTACCCCCTCCTCCGCACCGCCGCGGACCACGTCGCCGCGCACCCGGAGCAGGCCCTGGAGGCCCTCATCGGGGGCAGCCGCGCGTCGGTGCTCGCGGCGTGCATGGCTGGTGCCACCAACGGGGAGATCGCCCGCCGTGCGGGGGTGTCTGCGGGAACGGTCAGCTATCACACCCGTACGCTTCGCGAGGCCGGGCTGATCACTAGCCGGCGCGACGCCGAGAGCGTGCTGCACACCGTCACCCAGCTCGGCGCGGAGCTGATGCGCACGGTGCGGTGACGGCCCGCGCCATCGCGCGCAGGTTCGTCGGCCCGAGCGCACCGGTGGGGCAGGTCACGAAGACCTGCCCCACCTGAGTGTTACCTCACTTGCGGACGCGGAACGACTTCTTGGCGTTCTTGCCGAAGCCCTTGCTGTTCTTCGCCTTGATGTAGACGGTGTTCTTGCCGTTGCGCAGCTTGGCGCGCTTGATCTTGTACGACCGCTTGCTCGGACCGAAGTTCTTCCGCAGCAGGGTCTTGCCGCCCTTCTTGACGACGAGCCGGTAGCCGGTGATCTTGGCCCCGCCGTTGTTCGCCGGCGCCCTCCACGAGACCTTGCGGGTCTTCGCGCCACGCTTGCCGGCGACCTTCACGGCCCGCGGCTTACCTGGGACCTTGGCGGCCTTCCGGAAGAGCGAGGCGAACGACGAGACGTCGTTGCCGTCGTAGTCGGACACGACGATCGTGCCGTTGGACGCGATCGACACCCCAGCGGGCAGCGTCAGCGCCGCCGCGGGTCCGCCGAGCGTCTTGATCGGCGCGACGTCACCGTTCGCGTTGGCGGCGAAGACCTTGATGTCGTGCGCCTGGTGGTCGGCGACGTACACCCGCCCAGACGAGTCGGTCGCGACGTCCGTGGCGAACTGGATCTGCGTCTTCGGGCCCTTGATCACTCGCGCCGGCGTCGCGTTGCCCGTCGCGCCCGGCGAGAACGCGACGACGGAGTCGCCGCCACCGTTCGCCACCCACAGACGGTTCACGCTGTCGACCGCGAGGCCACGCGCGTTGGTCAGCCGGGTGCTCGTGATGGTGCGCTCCGCAGCCGGTGTGCCGGTCGCGGAGAGCGGGAACACCTTGATCGTGCTCACGTTGTCGGAGACGTTCACCTTGTTGTTCTTGTCGATCGCGATGCCGAACGGGACGAACCCCGGGTCGAACTTCGAGTCCGGTGCGACGTTCCCGTCGGCGGCCGGACCGAACGCGAGGACGCGGTTGGCGGCTGTCGCCGTCGAGTTCGCGACCCAGGTGAACCCGGCGCTGTCGGCCGCGACATGGCGCGGCGACGACAGCCCCGACGCAGCGCCGGCGATGTGCCTCAGCGGCGGTACGTCACCGTTGGCGTTGGCGGCGAAGACGCTCACAGAGCCCCCGCCGAAGTTGCTGATATGGATGTGGCCGCCTCGGACGTACATGCCGAGCGGCTGGTTCAGCTCGGTGTTGGTGGCGCCCTTGATGGTCCGTACGGGCGGGACGCTGACGTTGTCGGCGGAGGCGCTCGGGCCACTGGCGACCAGCACCCCCGCTACAAGTGCGGTGCCGGCCAGAGCGCCGGTCACACGGATGGTTCTGTTCATGGAAGTTTCCCCCTTCGCAGTCCACCTTGAGGACCGCAGGGTTCACGGCCAGTCCGTTTTGTCTTCGTCACGCCTGGTTGGTTACGTACCAGCGGTCAGGATGTCCGTCGCCTTGTGGTGCTCGTCGACACCGTCCACGACGATCACGTCCGACACCCCGTTCTCGATACGCAGCGGCAGGATCGCCTGATAGGCGGGCGACGTGTACCAGGCCGTCACGTGCGCCCGGTCCGGGAAGCCGATGATGATCACGTTGCCGGGCCAGGAGCCTTCCACCTCGGTCACCGTGCCGCCGTGCACGACGAACCGACCCCCGAAGGGCGCCAGGGTCTCGTCGATGCGCTCCAGGTACTCGACGATCTCCGGCCCCATCGAGACCTCGCGCATGTGGGCGATCGCGTACGCAGTCATCAAATGCTCCTCTCCTTGTGTGCTGTCACCCCAGCCTCACGTGCCGGGATGCGCGAAGTCGATGACCTCGGAGGTCATGGTTTCGAGGGGTTGACAGGCCGTGCTCAGAGGCGCATTCTAAAACAATCCAGTTATACAACAGATCGGTTATAGAACATGACGGACGACGAGCTCGACGCGGTGTTCGGGGCCCTCGCGGACCCGACGCGGCGCGCCATCCTGGCCCGACTGGCTCAGGACGACGCCAGCGTGAACGAGCTCACGGCGATGTTCGCGATGTCGCAGCCCGCGGTGTCGCGACACCTCAAGGTCCTCGAGCGTGCGGGGCTCGTGTCCCGGACGCAGCAGGGGACGATGCGGATCAGCCATCTCGAGGCGGCGCCGCTGCGCGAGGCCACCGACTGGCTCGCGGACTACCGGGCGTACTGGGAAGACAGCTTCGCCCGGCTGGAGACGCTCCTCGCCGAGGCCGACACCTCGTCCGACGGCTCCTGACCGATCACCGACCACCCCAAAGGGGGAACCATGTCCGACCTCGAGGTCACCGCCGCACCCGGCACGACCACGATCACGATCACCCGCACGTTCGCCACGACGCCCGAGCGTCTGTACCACGCGTTCACCGACGACGACATGCAGAAGAACTGGCTCGGCCCGGACCGTCTCACGACCGAGATCCCGGTCAACGAGGTCCGCGACGGTGGGCGCTGGCAGTGGGTCCAGAAGGACACCGACGGCACCGAGTACGGGTTCCGCGGGGTCTATCACGGAGAGCCGTCCGTCGAGAACGGCATCACCCGGACGTTCGAGTTCGACGGCGTCCCGGGCCACGTCTCGCTCGAGACGATGCGCTTCACCGACCTCGGAGACGGCCGTACGCGCATCGACAACGTCACCGCATTCACGTCGGTCGAGGACCGCGACGGCATGGTCGAGTCCGGCATGGAGGGAGGCATGGAGGAGGGCTTCGTCCGTCTCGACAAGCATCTCGCCGAGTCGTGACCCCCTGCCGGCCCGGACGTCATACGGATCGTGGGTTTCGACCCACGATCCGTATGACGTCCGGAGGGAGGGAACGCATAGGCTGACCGGCGTGGCAGCGTTCGCATCAGACAACTACGCCCCCGCTCATCCTGCGATCCTCGAGGCCGTCGCCGCGGCGAACGACGGGCACGCCGTCTCGTACGGCGCCGACCCGTGGACCGAGCGCCTCGCCGAGGTCGTACGGCACCACTTCGGCGACCACGCCGTCGCGTACCCCGTCTTCAACGGCACCGGCGCCAACGTCGTCTCGCTCGCAGCGGCACTCCCCCGATGGGGCTCGGCGATCGTCACCGACGTCGCTCACCTGCACACCGACGAGAACGGCGCCCCCGAGCGCGTGGCCGGCATCAAGCTCCTCACGGTCGAGGCGCCCGACGGCAAGATGCGGCCCGAGTCGTTCGCTCCGTACACGCTCAACCTCGGCGACCCGCACCGCCCGCAGCCGCTGGCCGTATCGCTGACCCAGTCGACTGAGCTCGGCACCGTCTACTCCGTCGACGAGGTGCGTGGCCTCGTCGAGACCGCCCACTCGTACGGGATGCGCGTCCACGTCGACGGGTCCCGGCTCGCGAACGCCGCCGCGCACCTCGGACTCTCCCTCCGCGAGATCACCACCGACCTCGGCATCGACGTGCTCTCGTTCGGCGGCACCAAGAACGGGATCCTGCTCGGCGAGGCGGTCGTCGTCCTCAACCACGAGGCGGTCGCGGGCATCGAGTTCGTCCGCAAGATGTCGATGCAGCTGGCCTCGAAGATGCGGTACGTCTCCGCGCAGCTCGCCGCCCTCCTCGACCCTGCGGACGACCTGTGGCTCGCGAACGCGTCCGCCTCGAACGCGCGCGCGACGCGCCTTCGCGAGGGCGTCGACACGCTCGCGTCCGAGCTCGCACGCGACGGCCGTACGCATGAGACCGGCGCACCGCTGCTCCATGTCGCCAACCCGACGCAGGCGAACGTGGTGTTCCCGACGCTCCCCCGCGCGGTCGCGGACGCCGTACGCGCTGAGCACCCGTTCTACGACTGGCGCCCCGGCGCGCACCCGGACTTCGTCGAGTCTCGGTGGATGTGCTCCTGGGACACGACCGACGAGGACGTCGACGCGTTCCTCGGTGCGCTGCGCAAGGCCTTCGGATGACGACGGCCGAGCCTGTCGAGACCCCGCGCGTCGAGATCACCTACTGCACGCAGTGCCAGTGGCTGCTGCGTGCAGGGTGGATGGCGCAGGAGCTCCTGAGCACGTTCGGCACCGAGCTCGCTGAGGTCGCGCTCGTCCCCGGGACGGGCGGCGTCTTCCGCGTGGCCGTCGACGGCGACCTCGTGTGGGACCGCAAGGACGACGGCGGGTTCCCGGACGCCGCCGAGCTCAAGCGCCGGGTGCGCGACCGCATCGATCCGGACCGGCCGCTCAGGCACGCCGACCGTACGACCGACGCACCCGGGGCGGACGCGTGACCGTCCCACCCCTCCCGCAGCTGCGCGACGACGTCCGGTGGTCGGTCGAGGTGCGCGACGCCGACGACGACCACGTGCTCGCGTCCTTCGAACCCGACCTCATCCTCCCGACGGCCAGCATCGGCAAGCTCGTCCTGCTCGTCGAGGCCGCCCACCAGATCGCGACCGAGCGGCTCGACCCGGACGAGCCGCTCACCCGTACGGACGAGGACGGGGTCGCCGACTCCGGCCTGTGGCACCTCCTGCGGACGGACACCCTGCCCGTCGCGGACGCGTGCACGCTCGTGGGCGCGGTCAGCGACAACCTCGCCACCAACGTGCTGCTGCGACGGCTCGGCCTCGAGGCCATCACACAGACGGCGACGCGGATCGGCATGGAGCGCAGTCGGCTCCTCGACCGGGTTCGCAACGATCGCGGCCCCGAGCACCCCCCGACGCTCTCGGTCGGGTGCGCGGCAGACCTCGCGCACTTCTGCGCACGCCTCCATCGCCGCGAGATCCTGTCGCCCACCATCAGCGAGATGGTCAGCGGATGGCTCGGCGCGAACACCGACCTGTCCATGGTCGCCAGCGCCTTCGGCCTCGACCCGCTCGCCCACGCCGGTCCGGACCGCGGCGTCGTCCTCTGGAACAAGACCGGCACGATCGAGACCGTACGGGGCGACGTCGGGCTTGTGTCCAGCCCGGCACGCACCCTCGCGTACGCGGTGATCGCGGAGTGGGACGACGACGCCGAGCCGTCCGTGCGCGACCGCGTGCTGGACGACATGCGCGCGGTCGGGCTCTGGCTGCGCGCCGTCATCGACGGTCACGCCTGAGCGCTCTGCGACACGATCGCAACGAAGACCGTCGCTCTCAGTAGAGAGGCACGTAGATCGTCGCGCCGGCCACGATCTCGCCCGCGCTCGCGAGCGAGTTGAGGTCAGCGATGTCTTGGACGGTCTCGCGGATGTCGCCCCGAGGGTTGGCCTCGGCCGCGAGGTCCCAGACGGTCTCGCCCGGCTGCACGGTCACCACCCGGCTCGGGACAGGCTCGCCCGCCTCCGAGGTCGCGATGACCTGCGTGCCCAACCCGACGGTGAGCCCGCCGAAGGCGACCATCGCCGCGACGAACACCACGAAACGCCCCCGACGCGTCAGCCGGTACGACGACTTACGCGGGGCGGCACGACGCTCCGGACGTGCCGTGGGTCGCGTCGGCGCCGTGTGCGCCGCCGGCCTCCCCTTGCCTGCGGGGTGACGCGCCACTGCTCGGGTCAGCGGCGTGTCGAGGGTGATCACGGTGCGGTCGCAGGTGCTGGGGACGGTGCTCATCGTGTCCTCCTGGTCTCGGACTCGTACGGCCTGCCCGACGGCGGCGAGACGGCTGACCAGCTGGTGGATCCGTAGCCGGAGCCGAACACGCGTTCGATCGAACATGTGTACGAACCTAACCACACGCACCGACAGATGTGAAGGACCCGCTCGAACAAACTTTCGAGTGTCGTACGACACGCGACGGTCGAACATATGTTTGATCGAACCGCCGCCCGGTACTAGGGTCAGTACATGACCAAAGCCGAGGTTTCCGAGCTCCCCGACGGCCCACCGGACGCGAGCGGGCTGACTCCCCGCCAGCGCCGCGTGCTCGAGATCATCCGCGAGTCGATCGAGCAGAAGGGCTACCCGCCCAGCATGCGCGAGATCGGCGCTGCGGTGGGTCTCGCGAGCGTCTCCTCGGTCGCTCACCAGCTCAAGGTCCTCGAGCGCAACGGCTTCGTCCGCCGCGACCCCAACCGCCCGCGCGCGATCGAGGTCTTCCTTCCCGACGTCCTCGCGGCCCGCCGCTCGATCGGCGACGCACTCGACTTCGGCTTCGACGACACCGCGTCCGGCGACGCGCGCCCCGCGCCAGCGTACGTGCCGATGGTCGGCCGGATCGCCGCCGGTGGGCCGATCCTGGCCGAGGAGCGCGTCGAGGAGATCATGCCGCTCCCCCGCACGCTCGTCGGCGAGGGCACCTTGTTCATGCTCGAGGTCCGCGGAGACTCGATGGTCGATGCCGCGATCTGCGACGGCGACTACGTGGTCGTCCGTCAGCAGCCGACCGCCGAGAACGGCGAGATCGTCGCTGCCCTCCTCGACGGCGAGGCGACCGTCAAGACACTGCAGCGCAAAGACGGCGAGATCTGGCTCCTCCCCCACAACCCGGCGTACGACCCGATCGACGGCACCGACGCCACGATCCTCGGCAAGGTCACCACGGTCATGCGACGCGTCTGACCCCACGTGTCGTGTGGTGGGCGCGAGATCCCCTCGGTCTCGCGCCCACATGTGTGTCCGGACCCGCCCCGCGACGCCCCCTCCCGCGCTCGCCGGCGAGCCGGCACCCGTACGTCAGTTGGCGGACGCGGCCGCGTCGAGCCGCTTGAGCGCTCCCAAGATCTGCCCGCGATCGACCGTCCGCCACATCGGCGGCATCGAGGAAGCGAGGAACGACCCGTACCGCGCCTTGGCCAGGCGGGAGTCGAGCACCGCGACGACGCCGCGGTCGTCGGAGCGGCGGATGAGCCGTCCGGCCCCTTGAGCCAGCAGGAGCGCGGCGTGGGTCGCGGCCACCGCCATGAAGCCGTTGCCGCCCTGGCGTTCGACGAGGCGCTGGCGCGCGCTCATCAGCGGGTCGTCGGGTCGAGGGAACGGGATCCGGTCGATGATCACGAGCTGACACGTCGTGCCAGGCAGATCGATGCCCTGCCACAGGCTCAACGTGCCGAAGAGGCACGTGTGCGGGTCTTCGGTGAACCGGCGCGCCAGCTCGGGCAGCTGCGCGTCTCCTTGGCACAGCACCTCGATCTCCGGCAGCCGCTCGCGGACGACCTCGGTCGCCGCCTCGGCGGCCCGCCGTGACGAGAAGAGCCCGAGCGTACGCCCGCCTGCCGCACGGACGAGGTCGACGATCTCGTCCGCGGTCGCGTCGGCCATCCCGTCGCGCCCCGGCGGCGGCAGGTGGCGCGCGACGTAGAGCATCGCCTGCTTCGCGTAGTCGAACGGCGAGCCCACGTCGACCGCGTCCCATGCGAAGTCGCGTTCGTCGGACTCGGCCTTGTCCGCGGGGCCGACCCCGACCTGCTCCGTCGCCCACAGCCCGACCGATCGTGCCACGGAGTCGAAGCCGCCACCCAGCTTGAGCGTCGCGCTGGTGAGCACGACCGTGTTCTCGCCGAACAGCTTGTCGCGCAACGTCAGTGCCACGTCGACGGGCGCGATACGCAGCTCGTTGCCGCCACGCGAGCCCTCACGCTCGGCGAGCCACAGCACGTCGGCCTCGGAGGCCGCCGCCATGCGTTCGGCGACCTTGCGGACCTCGTCGACGAGCCCCTTGACCTGCTGGCGAGCCGCATCGGTCTCGCCCTCCTGCGACTCCTTCGGGATCGCAGAGTGGCACGCGCGCGCGGTGTCTCGTACGAGGGCCAGCGCGTCCGCGAGCTGGTCGGTCGGTGACGCGATGCGACCCGGCGGGGTCACCTCGAGAGCGTCGCGCAGCGCGTCGGTCGCGTCCTCGAGGTCATCGGCCTCCCGCCCGCGGACGAAGGCCCGGGCGCGGCGCGCGGCCCGCTCGACCATCGGAGGCGACAGCTCGGCCGTCGAGGCCTGGGTGACTCGGGCGACCAGCTCGTGGGCCTCGTCCACGACGACGGTGTCGTACTCGGGGAGCATCGGAACTCCGTCGATCGCGTCGATCGCGAGGAGCGCGTGGTTGGTGACGACCAGGTCGGCATCGGCGGCGTCGTCGCGCGCCCGCTCGGCGAAGCACTCCTGCGCGTACGGGCAGCGGGCGGCGCCGAGGCACTCCCGCGCGTGGACGCTCACCTGGCGCCACGCCCGCTCGGTGTGCGAGGGCGCCGAGTCCCGGTCGCCCACGCCGCTCCGGTCGGTCTCCTCCTCGGCCCATGCCCGCAGGGTCACGACCTCCTCACCGAGCGAGCCCGACGGCGCCTCGATCAGGACGCCCTGCTCGTCGGGCGCGCCCTCGCGGATGCGGTGGAGGCAAGCGTAGTTGCCGCGGCCCTTGACGACCGCGTGCTTCGGCGTGCGTGAGAGAACGGTCCGGGCACCGTCGAGCAGCGCCGGGATGTCGCGCTCGACGAGCTGGTGCTGGAGGTTGAGGGTCGCGGTCGCCACGACGACACGGCGGTCGTGCAGCAGGCTCGGCACGAGGTAGCCGAGCGACTTGCCGGTGCCCGTCCCGGCCTGCACCAGCAGGTGCTCGCCGCGCGCGAAGGCGCCGGCGACCGCTTCGGCCATCTGGACCTGCCCCGGTCGTTCGGTGCCACCCACGGCCTCGACGGCTGCATGGAGGACGGCGCCGACCTGCGCGCGTCGCTCGGGATCGGCGTCGGGCGCTGCGGGGTGTTCCGAGATCGACGAGGTCACCGACGCAGCCTACCGAGCCGCGCGGACGTCCCGTGGCGGCGACTCACAGGCTCGTACGCCGCGACGGCGAGTCACCATCCGGTAACGATTGAGGGCCCGCTCGGACTAAGCGCTTGCTTACCCCACTCAGGTCGGTAGCGTTCGGCGTCACGACGTCATGTGGTCTGGATCACACCTCCCTGCCCGGATGACACCGCCCCCTCTCGGAAGGACGCGCATGACCCCTCCCGTCGAGCCCACTCCCGACCCGCCGCCGCACGGCGCGTTCGTGGCCGAAGGCGTGACCGTCCGCTTCGGCGGCCTCGTCGCTCTCGACGACGTCGGCGTACGGGTCGAGCCCGGCCAGGTCCACGGAGTGATCGGCCCGAACGGCGCTGGCAAGACGACGTTCTTCAACGTCTGCTGCGGCTTCGTCCGCCCCGACGAGGGGTCGCTCACCTGGGAAGGCTCACGCCTGGAGAATCTCCGCGCCCACGACCTGGCAGGCCTCGGCATCGCCCGTACGCTGCAGGGCGTCGGGCTGTTCACGGGCATGAGCGCGCTCGAGAACGTGATGACCGGTGCTGCCGTCCGGTCCAGCAGCGGGTTCGTGTCGGCGGCCTTCGGACTCCCTCGAGGGCGCCGCGACGAGCAGGCGCTGCGCGAGCGCGCGATGCAGGCGCTGGCCGACCTGGGAGCCGCGCACCTCGCGCCGCGCTATCCGGGCATGCTGCCGTACCCCGACCAGAAGAAGGTCGCGCTGGCCCGTGCCCTCGTGGCCGAGCCGCGCCTCCTCCTGCTCGACGAGCCCGCCGCTGGCCTGTCCGAGGGCGAGATGGACGAGCTCGGCGAGCTCGTACGCCGCCTCACGGACCGCATGTCCGTGCTCCTCGTCGAGCACCACATGGATCTCGTCATGCGTATCTGCGACACGATCACCGTCCTCGACTTCGGTCAGGTGATCGCGCGCGGCACGCCTGCGGAGGTCCGCGACGACCCGTTGGTCATCGCCGCCTATCTCGGCGCCGAGGTGACGGGCGGCAGTGAGATCGACACGACCTCGCTCGATGCCGGACCGGCTGTCGCCGTGACGAAGGAGGGCTGACCGTGCTCACGATCGCCAACCTCACCACCACGTACGGGCCGGTCCGTGCTCTCGACGCCGTCGACATGACGGTCAAGACCGGACGCATCACGGCGGTGCTCGGCGCCAACGGTGCCGGCAAGACCTCGCTGCTGCGGACCGTGTCCGGGCTCGTCCGCCCGACATCGGGGACGATCACGCTCGACGGCACCGACATCACCGGCGCGCCCGTCGAGTCGATGGTGCACCGCGGGATGGCCCACGTCCCCGAGGGCCGCGGCGTCATCGCCGAGCTCACCGTCGAGGAGAACCTTCGCCTCGGCGCCCGCGGCGCAGCCAAACGTCCGGACGACGTGCCGGCTCCGGTCCGCTCGCTCGACGACGCCTATCAGCTGTTCCCCGTGCTCGGCGACCGCCGCAGCGCGCAGGCGCACACGCTGTCCGGCGGCGAGCGTCAGATGCTCGTCATCGCACGGGCCCTGCTGTCGCGGCCGACGCTGCTGCTCCTCGACGAGCCCTCGCTGGGCCTCGCTCCGCGGATCGTGGCGCAGATCTTCGACCTGATCCGCCGCCTGGTCGCCGACTCCGGCCTCACGGTGCTCCTCGTCGAGCAGAACGCCCGCAGCGCCCTGTCCATCGCGCACACCGGTGTCGTGCTCAACCTCGGCAAGGTCGTCGTGACCGAGTCCGCCGAGGTCCTGCGCAACGACGCCGCGCTCCGTCACTCATACCTCGGGTTCTGAGGAGGAGACCATGACCGACGACATCCAAAAGCTCGTCAACGTCCTGCTCAACGGACTCACCCAGGGCATCGTGATCGCCGCGTTCGCGCTCGCCCTCGTGCTGATCTTCCGGTCGACCCGGATCATCAACTTCGCTCAGGGCTCGCAGGCGATGTTCACCACGTACATCGCCCTGGCGCTGCTCAACCAGGACTTTCCCTACTGGGCTGCATTCGCGGGCGCGCTCGCCGCCGGCTTCGTGATCGGCGCCCTGCTCGAGCGGGTCGTCATCCGACCGCTCGAGGGCGGCATGGAGCTCAACATCGTCATCGCTACCCTCGGTCTGTACGTGGCGATCCAGGCGCTGGCCGCGATCCTGTTCGGGTCCGACTACCAGTCGTTCCCGTCGCCCTTCGGCATGGCCGGGTTCCAGGCCGGCGACCTCAACCTCGCGCTCACGCCGACCAGCATCTTCGTCGTCTGCACGGTCGGTGTCGTCGTCGTCGGACTCACGCTGCTGTTCCAGAAGACGCAGCTCGGGCTCACGATGCGCGCGGCGGCCTTCGACGGCGAGGTCTCACGCATCCTCGGGATCAAGGTCTCGCACCTGCTCACCTTCGGGTGGGCGCTGGCCGGTCTCGTCGGGTCGGTCGCCGGGATCCTCGTGGCGACGGGCACCTTCATCTATCCGAGCTACATGGAGACGTTGATCGCGTTCGGGTTCATCGCCGCGGTCATCGGCGGGCTCGACAGCCCGGTCGGCGCCGTCGTCGGTGGCCTCCTGCTCGGCGTGGTCAACTCCGTCGTCTCCGGGTACGTGGCCTCCGGACTCGTCACGATGGCCGCGTTCGTCCTCTTGATCGTCGTCCTGCTGCTCAAGCCCGGGGGTCTCTTCTCCAGCACGAAGGCCAGGAGGGTCTGATGACGACCGATGCCGCCACGAGGCCCGCAAAGCGCCTGCTCGATCTCAACCTCACGCGCAGCCTGCTGATCAGCGTCGCCGTCCTGCTCCTCGGCGTTCTCCTGCTGGAGTCCACCGACCGCTACACCAACACCCAGCTCTCCTCGCTCGCCTACTACGCCATCGCGGCGATCGGCCTGACCGCTCTCACAGGGCTCAACGGTCAGATCTCGCTCGGCCACGGGGCGCTGATGGCCGTCGGCGCCTACACGACGGCGCTGATGCTCGACACCGAGACTCCGCTGCCGTTCCCCGTCGTCGCGCTGGCCGCGGTCGTCGTGACGTCGCTCGTCGGGTTCGTCGTCGGCATCGGCGCGGCACGTCTCCACGGGCCGTACCTCGCCGGTGCCACGCTCGCGCTGGCCGTCGCGCTGCCGAGCGTCGCGCTCTACTTCAAGGGCACCTTCAACGGGGAGGTCGGACTCACCGTCGTCCAGCCACGGCCGCCGGAGTGGTTCGTGTCGTTCATCGACGCGGTGTCGGGCGAGTTCGTGACGTCGACGAAGTACGTCGCCTACCTCGGCCTGTTCTGCTTGGTCGTCGCCCTCTTCTTCGCGCTCAACCTGCGCCGTTCCAAGATCGGGCGCCACTGGCGCGCGGTCCGCGACCAGGAGGTCGCGGCGGAGATCGCCGGCATCAACCTCGGCCGTACCCGCGTGCAGGCGTTCGTCATCAGCGCCGCGTACGCCGGGCTGGCCGGCGCCGTCATGGCGATCGTTGCGCGGCTCGCCGCGCCGGGCTCCTTCTCAATCGTCCTCTCGCTCTCGCTGCTCACCGCCGCGGTGATCGGTGGGCTCGGCAGCATCACCGGAGCGTTCATCGGCGCTGCGGTGCTGGTCTTCCTGCCGCCGTGGGTGACCTCGATGTCGACCGGGCCGGGCGGCCTGTCGGACACCCAGGCCGCTCAGATGTCGCCGTTTATCTACGGCATCGTCCTCGTCCTCGTGATGCTCCTCGCACCTGGAGGAGTGATGGGGACCCTCTCGACGGCATGGCGGCGAGCACGCCTGCGCCGTCTCCACCCCGCAACACCCACCCAGAAGGGATGAGATCCATGGCTCATCAGCCCAAGCCGGCGCGCAGGAGTCGCCGACTCGTACTCGGGGCGGCACTCGCCGCCTCCGCACTGGTCGTCGCCGCGTGCGGTGGCGGTGATGACGACGGCGGCTCGACCGATGTCGGCCTCACCGAGGACTCGATCAAGATCGGCGGTCATTTCCCGCTCACGGGTGTCGCAGCGCCCGGCTACAGCGAGATCCCGCTCGGTCACAAGGCCTACTACGACTTCGTCAACGCCAACGGCGGCGTCAGCGGCCGTGACATCGAGTTCATCGCCAAGGACGACGGCTACAACCCGGCCAAGACGTCCGAGGTCGTCAACGAGCTGGTCCTCAAGGACGAGGTGTTCGCGATCGTGGGGGGACTCGGCACCCCGACCCACCAGGCGGTCACGAACTTCCTCAACGCCGAGGGCGTTCCCGACCTGACGGTGTCGTCCGGATCGCTCCTGTGGGACAACGCCGAGGAGCTGCCGATGACGTTCGGGTGGCAGCCCGACTACGAGTCCGAGGGCAAGGTCATCGGCCAGTACATCGCCGAGAACATGCCCGACGCCAAGGTCGGCATCTTCGGTCAGGACGACGAGCTCGGCGAGGACGGCACCCGCGGCCTCGAGCAGTTCATCGACGACCAGATCGTCGCCCAGGTGAAGTACGTCCCCGGCAACACCGATGTCGGCCCGCAGATCGCCGAGCTGCAGAAGTCGGGCGCGGACGTCGTCGTGGGGTTCAACGTCCCGTCCTACACCGCGCTGTCGCAGCTGGTGTCGATGAAGCTCAACTTCAAGCCGACCTGGTTCTACACCAACGTCGGCTCCGACTCCGGGCTCGTCGGATCGCTCCTCGAGGAGTTCTCGCAGGGCGCTATCAAGGGCGCGAGCCCGCTGGCCGGTGTCTACACGACCACCTACATGCCGCAGGCCTCCGAGCCGGACAGCGACTGGACGAAGCTGTGGCAGAAGGTCTGGGACGAGTACGGCGACGGCTCGCCGCTGACCAACTACAAGGTGTACGGCATGTCACAGGCGTTCACGCTCGTCGATGCGCTGCAGCGCACGGGCGACGACCTCAGCCGTGAGTCCATCGTGGAGACCTTCGAGCAGGACGGTGCGGACCTCGGTGGCCCGAACTACGTGCCGTTCCGCTACTCCGAGGACCGCCACGCGGGCATCGGCGGCCTGAAGCTCGTCGAGATCCAGGCGAACGGCACGACCGCCGACAAGACCCCGGTCCTCCAGACCGACGTCGGTGACGCGCCGATCGAGGAGTACACCGGAGACGCCAGCACCCCGCCGTCGTCCGGCATTCCTGGGAAGGACTAGCCCTGGGAAGGACTAGCCCTGGGAAGGACTAGCCCCGACCGTACGGGCGCCGACTCACCTGCGGGTGGGTCGGCGCCCGTCGCGTGTCAGGCGTACTGGGCCAGTGCGCCGGCGAGCTCGTCGTGCACGCGGGCGACGACGTGGGTGCCGTCGGGCGTGTGCTCGAGCGAGTCGATCTCGCCGTGCAGGTGGATCTGGTTGAGCAGGTCTCCGCGCTCGTACGGCAGCACGACGTCGACCTTCGCCGCGGGCGTCGGCAGGTCGGCCTCGACCGCGCTGAGCAGCTCGTCGATGCCCTCGCCGGTGCGGGCCGACACCACGACGGCGTGCGGCTCGCGTGCAAGGAGGCGCGACAGGACCAGCGGGTCGGCGGCGTCGGCCTTGTTGATGACGATGATCTCGGGCACTCCGAGGGCGTCGATGTCGGCGAACACCTCGCGCACCGCGTTGATCTGGCCCTCGGGATCGGGGTGCGACCCGTCGACGACGTGCAGGACGAGGTCGGCGTCAGCGACCTCCTCCAGCGTCGAGCGGAACGCCTCGACCAGCTGGTGAGGGAGGTGGCGGACGAATCCGACGGTGTCCGACAGCGTGTACTCGCGGCCGTCGGAGGTCTCCGTACGACGCGTCGTCGGGTCGAGCGTTGCGAACAACGCGTCCTCGACGAGGACGCCCGCCCGCGTCAGGCGGTTGAGCAGGCTCGACTTGCCGGCGTTGGTGTAGCCGGCGATCACGACGGCCGGCACCTGGTGGCGTTGGCGGTTCGCCCGCTTGGTGTCGCGGGTCTTGCGCATCTCGCCCATCTCGCGGCGGAGCTTGGCGATGCGGTCGTTGATGCGACGCCGGTCGGTCTCGATCTTGGTCTCACCAGGACCACGCGAGCCGATGCCGCCGCCGTCGCCGCCGACACGTCCACCGGCCTGGCGCGAGAGGTTGCCACCCCAGCCGCGCAAGCGCTGCTTCATGTACTGCAGCTGCGCCAGCTCGACCTGGGCGCGCCCCTCACGCGACTTTGCGTGCTGGGCGAAGATGTCGAGGATCAGGGCGGTACGGTCGACCACCTTGACCTTGGTCTTGTCCTCCAGGTTGCGCAGCTGGCTCGGGGCGAGCTCGCCATCGCAGATCACCGTGTCGGCGCCGGTCACGCGCACGATCTCGGCGAGCTCGTCAACTTTGCCTCGGCCGATGTAGGTCGCCGGGTCAGGACGCTGACGCCGCTGGACCAGTCCGTCCAGGACCTCGGACCCGGCGGTCTCGGCCAGGAGCTTGAGCTCGGCGAGCGAGTTCTCGGCGTCGGTCGCGGAACCGTCGGTCCACACCCCGACCAGGACGACGCGCTCGAGGCGCAGCTGCCTGTATTCGACCTCGCTGATGTCCTCGAGCTCGGTCGACAGCCCGGCGATCCGGCGCAACGAGTTGCGGTCGGCAAGGTCGAACTGGTCGCCGTCGTGGGTCTCGGCGTGGTCTGTCTCGGTACGTTCGTGTGCAGTCATCTGTTCCTTGCAACGTCGGCAGTGCGGTCGATCATCCCAGCCACGTCAGATCGCCGCGAGCGATTATGAGTGCCGGACCGGCAAGAACAGCGTGCCCGTCAGCCCGCCAGGTCACGCGTAGCGTGCCACCGGGCACGTCCACCCGGTACGTCACCTCTCCATCCCGTACGGGATCGGCGCCGTCGGCCGAGGCGCTCGCCAGGGCGGCAGCGACCGCACCCGTGCCGCAGGAGCGGGTCTCCCCCGCTCCGCGCTCGTGCACCCGCATCGCCACGTGCCGCGGGCCGCGTCGGGCGACGAACTCGATGTTGACACCCTCGGGATAGACAGAGGCGTCATATTCGGGCTCGGCCAGCAGCGTCCCTGCCTCATCGAGCTCGCCGACGAACGCGACCGCGTGCGGGTTGCCGACATCGACGTGCCGCGCTGTCCGAGCGACCCCCTCGGCCACGACCTTCGACTCGCCCAGCAGACGAGGCGTGCCCATGTCGGCAGCGATCGTCCCGTCGGGCGCGTACGTCACGACCTTGATGCCGTCACGGGTGGCCACCGGCACCGGGCGGGACGGATCGACCAGTCCAGCGTCGGCGAGGTAACGGGCGAACACCCGCACCCCGTTGCCGCACATCTCCGCGATCGACCCGTCCGCGTTGCGGTAATCCATGAACCACTCTGCGTCGGCATCCGTCGCGCGCACGGCACGCAGCACACCGTCAGCACCGATCCCCCGGCGCCGGTCGCACAGCGCGGCCACGAACGACGCGTCGAGCGCACCATGCACCGTCCCGTCCGGGTCGGGCAGGATCACGAAGTCGTTCTCGGTGCCGTGGCCCTTGAGCCACGCGAAGGTCCTCACCCCGCAAGTCTAGGTGCTCCGCCTCTGGCCCCGCGGAACGCTGTCCCTGCACACGCATCCCTGTGGACCGACGCCGCCGCCGGCGCGCGCTGGGGATGACGGAAGGGTCTGACCAAAACAGGCGCACGCTGTACGCGTACGCCGTACGTGACTTTTGGACGGACCCTGCTCCTCTCCCGCCGACCCCAGAGGACGTGACGCCACGATGAATCGTGCCGAGATCGTCGACATCGCCAGCCAGATGGTCGCCGAGGGTGGCTGGAAAGCGCTCACTGTCCGCGCTGTCGCGGCGCGCGCCGAGATCGCCGTCGGAACGCTCCGCCACTACTTCGCTACCCAGGCCGAGCTGTTCTCGGCGGTCGGCCGTCGGCTCAACCCTGTCGATTTCGGTCTGGCTGACGTCGACCCCTCGCTCGTCGCGGCCGATGCCAAACTCCTCGCGGTGCTTCGCCAGATCCTCCCGCCGGTGTCGACCGAGCGAGACGCGATCATCGGGTGGTTCTTGACGCACGCCGAGGCGTACGGGCCTCAGGCTTGGGTGGAGATGGAGGACCTGCTCGTGGAGCGGAGCATGTGGCTGCGCGTCGACGTGGAGAAGACGCTGAACGCGATCGAGCGAGAGGGCGGGCGCCGAACGGAGCGCGACGTGAAGCACCAGGCGACGCTGCTGATCGCCGTCATCAGCGGTCTGCGTGCGCTCTTGCTGACCGATGAGGCGGTGTGGGACGACGATGCGGTCCACGTGCTCAAGGACGTCGTGCGAAGTCTCATCGTCGCGTGACGTCGTCGCGATAAGGTGCCCCGGTGCACGACTCCGACGACGCCGTCACGCGTCACGAGCAGAAGGAGCGCACCCGGCAGGCTCTCCTCGACGCCGCGCTCGAGCTCACCGACGAGCACGGATTCGCCGGGGTCAGCCTGCGACAGGTCGCGCGGCGTGCTGGCGTCGTCCCGACCGCGTTCTACCGACACTTCGCCACTATGGAGGAGCTCGGCCTGGCCCTCGTGGACCAGTCGTTCGACACCCTGCGCGGCATGATGCGCCTTGCACGCCAGGACCCCCAGACGTACGCCGACGTGATCACCGCCTCGGCATCGATCATCGTCGAGCAGGTCCAACTGCACCGGTCGCACTTCGCGTTCGTCGCCCGCGAGCGGTTCGGCGGGGTACCGGCGGTCCGCCACCGCATCCGTGACGAGCTGCGCCTGTACGTGAGCGAGCTGGCCATCGACCTGCGGACGTTCCCGCACCTCGACACGTGGAACGACGCGGACGTGCGGACGGCGTCACAGCTGTTCGTCAACATCATGGTGTCGACGGCGGAGCAGATCATCGAGTCGCCGGACCGGCCCGAGGTGCTCGAGCAGATCGAGACCGAGGCGCGCCGTCAGATGCGACTGATCGTCCTGGGGTATGCCGGATGGCGGTCGGAGCCACCGACATGACCGTGACCGTACGCTCCGACGGCACGGGTCACCTCGCGGGGACGCTGCACGTGGACGCACCCGTCCAGGCGGTGTGGGAGTACGTGACGGCATGGGAGCGCCAGAGCGAGTGGATCCCCGCAACCCGGGTCCGTACCGACGGCGACCTGATTGTCGCCCGCACGGGGCTCGGGCCGTTCGGCTTCGACGACCCGATGCGCGTGACCTCGTGGGACCCACCACACCGCTGCGACGTCGAGCACCTCGGGCGGGTCGTGTCCGGCACCGGGACATTCGTCTGCAGCCCCGACGCGACGGGCACGGGCACCGACTTCGGATGGTCTGAGGTGGTCCACGTCCCCGGTGGTCCGTTCGCGCCGCTGCTCTGGCGAGTCGCGACACCACTGCTGCGCCTGTCGTACGCACACGCGCTGGGCCGTCTGCGTCGCCGTCTCGCGCGCGAGGCCCGTTAGCCCCCCACTACCGCGAGCGCCTGGTCAACGAGGTCCGGCGCGTCGTACGGCAGCCAGACGATCCGCGGGTCCTTGCGGAACCACGAGTCCTGCCGCCTCGCGAACTTCCGCGTCCCCCGCACGGTCGCCTCGCGGGCCTCGTCCTCGGTCATCGTGCCGTCGAGAAAGGCGAGCACCTGGGAGTAGCCGAGCGCGCGGCTCGCGGTGCGCCCGCCGGCCAACCCCTCGGCCACGAGCCTGCGCACCTCGTCGACGAGACCGGCTTCCCACATCAGGTCCACGCGCCGGGCGATCCGCTCGTCGAGCACGTCGCGTGGGACGTCGATGCCGAGGAGTCGCACGTCGTCGTAGTACGCGGTGTGGGCCGGCAGCGTTGCGGCGAACGGACGACCGGTGATCTCGACGACCTCCAGCGCACGTACGATCCGGCGACCGTTGGAAACGAGGATGCTGGTCGCGGCGTCGGGGTCGAGCGCGGCGAGCCGCCGGTGCATCTCCTCAGGACCCTGCTCGCGCAGCTCGGCCTCGAGCCGCGCCCGTACGGCCGGGTCTGTGCCGGGAAACTCGAACGCGTCCAGCACGGCGCGGACATACAGCGCGGAGCCGCCGACGAGCACCGGAGTAACACCCCGCCCCCGTACCTCTTCCAACGCGGCACGCGCCCACCGTTGGAACTCAGCGACCGTCGCCGGCTCGGTGACGTCCAGGATGTCGAGGAGGTGGTGCGGGACCCCACCCCGCTCGGCCTCCGCCAGCTTGGCCGTACCGACGTCCATGCCGCGGTAGATCTGGTAGGCGTCGACGTTCACCACCTCGCCCCTGACACGTTGCGCGAGTGCGACGGCGAGGTCGGACTTGCCGGCGGCGGTCGGACCGACCACTGCGACGACGGGAGGGCTCACGGCGACCATTCTGACTGACGTAGATTCGAACACACACATCACACCGCATCCGGCCACGGCAGGAAGAGATCGGCATGAGCAAGTTCGACGAGGCCTTCGAGAAGTTCAAGGACTCCAGCGAGGACCTGGCCCGTGAGATGAAGGAGCGCGCGAGCACGCTCGTCACCGAGAACGGCGACAAGATTGACGACGCGCTCGTGACGGTGCGCGACAAGGCCAAGGAACTGAGCAAGGGCAAGTACGACGACAAGATCGACAAGGCCCACGCCGTCGCGAAGGAGCAGATCCACAAGCTCGACAAGGACCCGGGCGACGGACCAGGGACGGGGACGACCCCACCCTCGCCCACCGGCACCTGACGAGGCGTCGGTCCGCTCGCGGTCAGCGCCTGGTGACGGTGCGGCTCGGCTTCGACACGCGAGCCAGCATCGGCGCAGTACAGCCCCGCGCGTCGCTCACCCGCACGCAGCTGCATCGCACGTCCGTGGCGATCGGCGAGCATCGTGTTGCCCGCCGCGCCGGTGACGGTGCGCTCAGGGAAGTCGACCGCCGTGCGGATCCCAGGTGGGGGTACGGCCGGCGCGGGGGTGGTAGGTGACCCGACGAGCAGGCCCGCGACGATGTTGTCCAGGTCACATCAGACAATGTGGATTGACCGTGCCCCGGGCGCCACCGGACCCTGAGGCATGGGCCAAGCGACAGGCGGGACTGCAGCCGACGGCGGAGCGACCGACGCGTTCGCCGGGCGGATCTTCGCATCCGTTCTCGGCGCGATGGACTGCCTGACAATCGCCCTCGGCGACAGGCTCAACCTGTACGACCTCCTGTCCGAGCACGGTCCGCTCCGCCCCTCGCAACTGGCCTCCCTCGCAGGGATCGATGCACGATACGCCCGCGAATGGCTCGAGCAGCAAGCAGTCGCGGGCCTCATTGCGGTCGCCGCTCCCTCCGACGACGGCGACACCCGCACGTACGGGCTCAGCGCCGCGCAGCGCGAGGTGCTGTGCGACCGGTCGCTCGAGTCATACCTCACTCCCGTCACCCAGATCGTCGCTGCCGCCGGCGCCCGGTTGCCCGAGCTCGTCGACGCCTATCGCAGCGGTGGCGGGGTCGCGTGGCGCGACTACGGCCCGCGCATGCGGCGCGGCCAGGCCGATGCCAACCGTGCGCTGTTCCTCACCTCACTCCCACAGGTGTGGCTGCCGTCGCTGCCAGAGCTCCACGCGCGCCTTACCGACGGCGCGCGTGTCGCGGACATCGGCTGCGGCGACGGCTGGTCCACGATCGGCATCGCCTCCGGCTATCCCGCGAGCACCGTCGACGGCTTCGACCTGGACGCCGACTCAGTCGCGGCCGCGCGAAGGAACGCCGTCGCCCATGACGTCTCCGAACGGGTGGGCTTCCACCACGCTGACGCGGGATCCGTCGATGGGGCGTACGACTACACGCTGGTGACAGCCTTCGAGTGCATCCACGACATGCCAGACCCGGTGTCCGTGCTGGCGAGCATGCACGCGATGGCCGCTCCGGACGGGTGGGTGCTGGTCGTAGACGAGCGAGTGCCCGACGCGTTCAGCGGTCCCGGGGACCCCGTCGAGCAGCTGATGTACGGCTACTCGGTCCTCGTCTGCCTCCCCGACGGGATGTCACACCGCCCAACCCGCGCCACAGGGACGGTGATGCGGCTGGACGTGCTCCGCGGCTACGCCCGCGAGGCAGGCTTCGCCGACGTCGCAGTGCTGGCGATCGAGAACGATATGTTCCGCGTCTACCGGTTAGTGCAAAGTCCCCCACGTGGTGTTCCGGGGCCGCTCGGGCGGTAAGCCCGCCGCCAGCAAGTACGTGATCAAGCGGGGCGGCTCCATACGTCCTTTCGGCTCCAGACGGCGACCCAGTAGGCGACGCCGTACGGCGCCCCGTCATAGCGGAGTCGCGCCGCCCATCCTTCCGCCGCGTCGGCACGCACGGTCGCGGCGAGCGCTCGGAACGCCGGGGCGCCACTCGCCCACAGTGCGTCGGCGAGAGCGGGGTCCAGCGAGGCGAGGGCGTCGAGATCGACGCCGGCCAGCGCCGTACCGATCACCGCGTCGAAGGCGAGTGACCGCACATCCACGTGGCCCGGAGCCGATTCTTCTCGCTTCGCGGTGCCATCGGCGAGGACGAGCAACGCCGTACGGACGTGGCCGCCGAGGTCGATCGCGGTGCCCGTGGTCTCGCGGAAGGTACGCGGAAGCGTGACGCCCGCCGCGGAGAGCAACCACTCCCCCAGCGGCAGCGCGGACCCAGGCCGGACGTCGCTGGCGCCCGTATCGAGGCACTCGTACCCGAACGCCGAGAAGTCCGCGACCACCGAGTCGTATGCCTCCTCCCCAGGCCCGGGCGCCACGACCATGACCCTGTCGGCCACCCCCGCCGCCTCGCGCACGGCCTCGATCGCGGCGGCGCGCAGCGGCTCCAGCTCTCCCGCCGCGCCGGCGGCGATCTCGGGGACGAGCAACGGTGTCTGCGGGACCACGGCGACGGCGACGAGCACGTCACGAGGCTAACGCGACCGCCGGACACGCCGCCTAGAGTGCTGTGCATGAGACACGCGCTCGTCCCCGCCTCGTACGTGATGCTGCTCCGTGGCCCGCTGGGTGAGGAGGAGATCCTGCTGCACCTGCGGCAGAACACCGGCTTCCGCGACGGGTGCTGGGCGATGATCGCCGGCCACGTCGACGCGGACGAGTCCGTACGGACGGCGGCTCAGCGCGAGGCGTACGAGGAGGCCGGTGTCTCGATCGCCCCCGACGCGTTGGAACCGCTGACGACGCTGCACCGGTGGGTCGAGGGCGGCCCCGCGCTCGAGCAGCGGGTCGACTTCTTCTGGATCGCGCGCGCCTGGGACGGAGAGCCCCGCATCGTGGAGCCCGAGAAGGCTGCTGACCAGCGGTGGTTCAGGCTGCGCGACCTCCCCCAGCCCGGGGTCGAGCACGAGATCGTGGTGATCGAGACCTACCTCCGCGGCCCGGTGCCACCGATCCTCACGCTGACGTCGCACGCCGCACGGTGACGCCTAAGATTTGAGCAGATCACCACACTACGTACCCGGGGGACCCATGGGACTGCTCGACAAGTTCAAGGACAACGCCGACGGCCTGAAGGACAAGGCTCAGGACCTGATCAAGGAGCACGGCGACAAGATCGACCAGGGCATCGACAAGGCCGCCGACCTCGCCAGCGACAAGACCGGTGGCAAGCACGACGACAAGATCGACAAGGGCGCCGACGCGCTCAAGGACGGGGTCGACAAGATCGACGGCGACCCGACGACCTGACGGTCAGCAGGCGCAGGCCGGCCCGTCGCTGACAGGCAGCGGAGCCGGCGCGCCGATGCTCGGCATGCCGAGCCCGACACCCACCGCGACGGGTGCGGTGTTGCGGGCCTCCCACGCGTCGCCCGCACGCGTCCGGCGCACCGCGACCGGCGTCCCATCAGCCATCAGGTGGTGGGGCGCCGCCTTCGTGAGGACGACCTCCACGACGTCACCCGGCCGCACCTCGACACTGTCCGGCCTCGAGAAGTGCACGAGCCGGTTGTCGCGCGAGCGTCCGGTGAGACGGTGGGTGGCCTCGTCCTTCTTGCCGCCCTTGCCCGCGCTCGTGTCGGCGACGAGCAGCTCGACGGTCGTCCCGACGAGCGCCTTGTTCTCGTCCCACGCGATCTCGTTGACGAGCGCGACCAGCCGGTCGTACCGCTCCTGCACGACAGCCTTGGGCAGCTGCGCGTCCATGGTCGCGGCTGGCGTGCCGGGGCGCGGTGAGTACTGGAACGTGTACGCGGAGCTGAACCGCGCCTGACGGACGACGTCCAGCGTCTCGAGGAAGTCCTCCTCGGTCTCCCCCGGGAAGCCGACGATGATGTCGGTGGTGATCGCGGCGTCGGGCATCGCGGCGCGCACGCGCTCGATGATGCCGAGGAAGCGGTCCTTGCGGTACGACCGGCGCATCGCCTTCAGCACACGGTCGGACCCGGACTGCAGCGGCATGTGCAGCTGGGGCATGACGTTCGGCGTCTCGGCCATCGCCTCGATGACGTCGTCGGTGAACGCGGCGGGGTGCGGGGAGGTGAAGCGGACCCGCTGCAGGCCCTCGATCTCGCCGCATGCGCGCAGCAGCTTGCCGAACGCGAACCGGTCGCCGAACTCCACCCCGTACGAGTTGACGTTCTGGCCGAGCAGCGTGACCTCGACGACGCCCTCGGCGACGAGCGCCTCGATCTCGGCGAGGATCTCGCCCGGCCGACGGTCCTTCTCTTTGCCGCGCAGGCTCGGGACGATGCAGAAGGTGCACGTGTTGTTGCACCCGACGCTGATCGAGACCCACGCGGCGAACACCGACTCGCGCTTGGTCGGCAGCGTCGACGGAAACACCTCGAGCGACTCGAGGATCTCGACCTGGCTCTCCTCCTGGACCCGCGCGCGGTCGAGCAGCGCCGGCAGGGAGCCGATGTTGTGGGTGCCGAAGACCACGTCCACGTACGGGGCGCGCTTCGTGATGGTGTCGCGGTCCTTCTGGGCGAGGCAGCCGCCGACGGCGATCTGCATGCCCGGGTTCTCGCGCTTGATGCTGGCGATGTGGCCGAGCGTGCCGTACAGGCGGTTGTCGGCGTTCTCACGGACCGCGCACGTGTTGAACACGACGACGTCGGCGGGCTTCTCGGCCCCGCCGACGGGCGGTGCGGCGACATAGCCGGCGTCCTCGAGCAGGCCCGACAGGCGCTCGGAGTCGTGCACGTTCATCTGGCACCCGTAGGTGCGCACCTCATACGTCTTAGGCATAGCCCTCCCAGGGTACGGGGCCCGCCGTGGCTCCCGACACTCTCCTGGCAAGGGGTCACGTTCTGACAACAACCGAGAGGCCTGAGGGACGACGAGTTGGCCGCATCGCAGCGCTCACCGTACCTTTCTCACATGTCGGATGACTCGTACGACTCGGCCGCTGGCGTGCCATCATCCAGCGGATCCACTACCGCCACGGACACCTACATGGTCGCCATGGACGACGTCCAGAAGTGGTTCGGAGACCTCCACGTCCTCAAGGACATCAACCTTCACGTGACTCCTGGCGAGGTCGTGGTGGTGATCGGCCCGTCCGGTTCGGGCAAGTCGACGCTGTGCCGCGCGATCAACCGCCTCGAGCCGATCGACGAGGGAACGATCGCGATCGACGGCTCCGAGCTGCCTGCGGAGGGCCGCATGCTCGCCCAGCTGCGCGCCGACGTCGGCATGGTGTTCCAGTCGTTCAACCTCTTCGCACACAAGACGGTCCTCGAGAACGTGATGCTCGGGCCGGTCAAGGTTCGCAAGAAGTCGAAGGCCGACGCCGAGAAGCGCGCGATGGAGCTCCTGACGCGGGTCGGCGTCGAGTCGCAGGCCAACAAGTACCCTGCCCAGCTCTCAGGTGGGCAGCAGCAGCGCGTCGCGATCGCCCGCGCCCTGGCCATGGACCCGAAGGTCATGCTCTTCGACGAGCCCACCTCCGCCCTTGATCCGGAGATGATCAAGGAAGTCCTCGACACGATGGTCGCGCTGGCCAAGGGTGGCATGACGATGATCGTCGTCACCCACGAGATGGGCTTCGCTCGTACGGCCGCCGACCGCGTCGTCTTCATGGCCGACGGGCAGATCCTCGAGGAGGAGACTCCGCAGGAGTTCTTCGACAACCCGAAGACCGACCGTGCCAAGGACTTCCTCGCGAAGATCCTCAAGCACTGAGCCGGCGGGCCTCGGGGCCTGTGCTCGACTCCGATGCATGACCAGTCCGACACCGCTACGACCAGTTCAGGGAAACGTACGACGGGTGCCGCACGGGCGCCGCTAGCAAGGGAGAAGTCATGAAGATCCGTAGGACCAAGATCGCGGTGATCGCCGCCGCAGCAGCGCTCACGCTCGCCGGGTGCGGCGATGCCGGCGACGACGGCGACAGCAGTGACGGCGGCAACGGCGGGTTCACCCCCGAGGTCGCCGAGGACGTGACGTTCGACGACGGCACCCGCATGGCGGAGCTCGCGGACGCCGGCACCGTGAAGATCGGCGTGAAGTACGACCAGCCGGGCATCGGCTTCAAGTCGGCCACGTCGGACACGCCGGTCGGGTTCGACCCCAACATGGGCAAGATCCTCGCCGCCCAGCTCGGCATCCCCGCCGACAAGATCGAGTGGGTCGAGACGATCTCGGACAACCGTGAGCCGTTCCTCCAGAACAGCACGGTCGACTTCGTCATCGCCTCGTACTCGATCACCGACGAGCGTCGCCAGGTCGTCGGCCAGGCAGGCCCGTACTACGTGACCGGCCAGCAGCTGCTCGTCGCGGCCGATGACGACTCGATCAACGGCCCGGACGACCTGTCCGGCAAGAAGGTCTGCTCGGTCACCGGCTCGACCTCGATCAAGACGGTCGAGGAGGAGTACGGCGCGACGCCGGCCGGCTTCGACACGTACTCGGAGTGTGTCGAGCAGCTCAAGACCGGCTCGGTCGACGCCGTGACCACCGATGGTGCGATCCTCGCCGGCTACGCCGCTGAGGATCCCGACGCCCTCAAGGTCGTCGGTGAGCCCTTCTCGGAGGAGCGCTACGGCATCGGCTACAACAAGGACCAGGCCGGCATGTGCGACTTCATCAACACGACGCTCGAGGGCGCGTTCGAGGACGGCGAGTGGGAGGCAGCGTTCGACGACACCCTGGGCAAGGGTGGCATCGACCTGCCGGAGACCCCGACTCTCGATCCCTGCCCGTGATCTCGACGGTGACGGGGTCGGCTCCGGCCGGCCCCGTCACCAGTCCTGTCCAACCCTCGACCTCGTGAGGAGGTGACACGTGGACGCTTTGACCGAGAACTGGGACATCATTCTCGAAGGCTTCCTCAAAACGCTGCAGCTGCTCGTCGGCGCGGGCGCGCTCGCGCTCGTCGTCGGCACCGTCATCGCGATGTTCCGCGTCAGCCCCGTACCGGTGCTGCGCCGTACGGGCGCGGTCTACGTGGCGATCTTCCGCAACAGCCCGCTCCTGGTGCTGCTGCTGATCACCTATTACGGCCTTCCGCAGCTCGGGATCAACCCGAGCTTCTACTGGAAGATCGTCCTCGCGATGGGTCTCTACACGGCCGCGTTCGTCGCTGAGTCGCTACGGTCCGGCATCAACGGCATCCCCCTCGGGCAGGCCGAGGCGTCGCGCTCCCTGGGCTTCACGTTCGGCCAGTCGATGACGCAGGTGGTCCTCCCGCAGGCCTTCCGCAACGTGGTCCCGCCGCTGGCCAGCGTCTTCATCGCCCTCACCAAGAACACCTCGCTCGCGATGTCGTTCGGCATCGCCGAGGCGGCGTTCCGGATGAAGGGCCTCATCAACGACTACGCCGCCGACCGCTGGACGATCTTCATCGGGATCGCCCTCGGCTACATCATCATCGTCGAGGCGATCTCTCTCGGGGCCGCCCTGCTCGAGCGACGCTGGAGGGCAGAGCGATGAGCCAGAGCACCGTCCTTTACGACACCCCGGGCCCCCGCGCGCGGCGCCTGTACCGCATCATCGGCGCCCTCACCGTCATCGGCCTCATCGTGCTCGGCTACGTGGTCGTCAACACGCTCGCCGACAACGGTCAGCTCGAGTACGAGGGGGTCTGGGAGCCCTTCGTCACCCCGGCCTTCCTCGAGATCCTCTGGGGTGGGCTGCTCGACACGTTGAGAGCGGCCGTCTTCGCCATCATCGGTGCCCTGATCTTCGGCGTCATCTTCGGGATCGGGAAGCTGTCGGAGCACCGCTTCGTCCGCTGGCCGTGCTGGCTCATCGTCGAGTTCTTCCGCGCCGTGCCGCTGCTGATCCTCATCGTCTTCCTCTGGTCGCTCTACTCACTCCAGCTCGACCGCTCGTTCCAAGCGCTCGTAATCGGGCTGGTGCTCTACAACGGCTCCGTGCTCGCCGAGGTGTTCCGCGCCGGCATCAACGCCGTCCCCAAGGGGCAGGCGGAGGCCGCGTACGCGCTGGGCATGCGCAAGTACCAGGTGATGGGGTCCATCCTCATGCCGCAGGCCGTCAAGATCATGCTGCCGTCGATCATCAGCCAGTGCATCGTCGCCCTCAAGGACACCTCGCTCGGCTTCGTCATCCTCGCCCCGGGCCTGACCACGGTCGGGCGGCAGATCTGGCGCCAGTTCGGCAACTACCTCGCGACCGCGCTGGTGCTGCTGGTGATCTACCTGGTCATCAACCTGCTGCTCGACTGGCTCGGGCGCTGGGTCGAGCGCCGCTACACCGGCGGCCGCAGGCTCGACGTCAGCGCGGTGGGCGTACTCGGCGAGCAGGAACGGTTGGCGCAGGCCCAGGTCGAGGCTGCGCGTCAGACCGCGACGATGGGCGGCTCCGGCGTCGGCGGCACGACCGGCTGAGTGCCAGTCGAGACCCGCTCAGCGCACGTATACGCTGCCGTCGAAGTTGAGCATGCCTGCCGACTCGAGCCCGATGGTGGTCTCGCTGTTCTCGTCGCCGTCGGCGTGGGTCTCCACGTCGACGGCGGCGATCTCGGCGAGCGGGATCGCGTGCACCGCGGCGGTGCGGATGCCGTTGCCCGAGCGATCGGTGAGCACCCCCTCCTCCAGGAACAGGTAGCCGCCGCGCAGGCCGAGGACCCTGGCGTATGGGTGCAGCTCACGGCTGCCGTCGACGCGGCGTACGGACAGGGTGCTGAAGGCGTTGGTCTCGCTGGTCACGGGCACAGTGTCGCACCCGCGGCCGAGCGCGGGTTCACTTCGACGGCTTCGGTGTGACCCAGAGGTGGATAACGCCCTCGACGACGCGCGTGCCGTCGTCGCGGGTGGCGTAGACGGTCACGTCGACCTCGGGCGCGTTCGCCCAGTCGGCGTCGGTGGTCTCGGCGACGCAGACGAGGTCGCTGGTCGACTTCGCGAGGTACGAGACGTCCATCCCCTTCGGAAGCCACCGGTAGCCCTCGGGCACGGTCGCCTCTGCGAGCAGCCCCATCGCGGCCTCGAGCCCGTTGCACACGGCGATGGCGTGGACGGTGCCGATGTGGTTCTGGACGCCCCAGCGCTTCGGCACGACGAGCTCGGCGCGGTGGGCACGCATCTCGCGCACCCGCGGGCGGACCGTACGGAAGTAGGGCGCCTTCAGCGAGAAGGCGAGACCGAACAGCCGGTCGCCCAGCGGGAGGGACGAGATGCGC
This sequence comes from Mumia zhuanghuii, assembly GCF_042681565.1. Classification (NCBI taxonomy): domain Bacteria; kingdom Bacillati; phylum Actinomycetota; class Actinomycetes; order Propionibacteriales; family Nocardioidaceae; genus Mumia; species Mumia zhuanghuii. The sequence goes on along the minus strand of NZ_JBHUFT010000008.1, from coordinate 1,911,597 downwards.
GTGTAGAGGGCGAGCGTCTGGTTCATGGTCGGGACACTAGCAGGTTTGTTACTCGTCGGTAACTGGTCCAGCGACGTGATCCCTCGAAGCACGGCACACGATCTGGGCGTACTCCTCCCCCGGCATCTGGATCCACTGCCGCTGCGCGAATCCGAGCTTGTCGAGCACCCGCAAGGACGCTGCATTGCGCGCATCCGGGCAGGCGACGAACCACCGTGCATCACGGTGGCCGGGGAGCACGACGTCACGCAGGTACGCCGCGAGCACCTGCGTCCCGAGCCCGCGCCCAACCTCGCGCGGATCTCCGATCAGGTAGTCGAACCCAACGGACCCCGGCAGCTGCACCCGTACGGCCAGGTCGTCGTCGGCGGCAACCGGGTAGTCCTGCAAGGAACCGACCGGCGCACCGTCGACCTCGACCACCCACATCCGGGTCGGATCGTCGCCACTCAAGCGCGCGCCGTACCACTTCCGCGCGTCGGGGACATCAGCCGGCGGGTCGCGGAACCACGCGAGCACGTGCGGCTCGTGCCGCCAGCCGACCAGCAGGCCGAGGTCGCTCTCGTCCATCGGACGGAAGACGATCGAGGGCATGGTCCGAGATTAGTGGCGCGTCTACCCTCGGGACCATGGGACGCACCGCGCTCCTCGTCGCCGGCCTCGTGCTCGCCGGCTGCACGCCCTCGCCGGTCGAGCCTGTCGAGACCCCGCCGGTCGAGCCCACCCCGCCGGTCGAGCCTGTCGAGACCCCCGAGACCCCCCGCATCCTCGTCACCCACCACCACTCCCCCTTGCGTGTGCTGTCCGCCGACGGCGCTGTACGGCTTCTCGGCTCGGGCTCCCTGTCCGGCCTGCGCCTGCTCACCGACCGCTCCGACGTCCCAGCCGCTCAGCGTCCCGGCGATGCCGCCGCCGTCGTTGCGCGAGTGAGGCGCGACCCTAACCTCATCGGCTACGTGCCTGTGTCGGCGGTCGACGAGACCGTCCGCCCCGTCCGGGTGGGCAGTGTCGACCCGCTGCGCGACCCTGCCGCCTACCCTTTGCGCAGCGAGGTCGCTCCGCCCGATCCGGACATCGTGACGCTCGCGATCACCGGCGACCTCATGCTCGGTCGCAGGGTCGGGGCTCATCTGCGCGAGGCCGGCGGCCCGACGACGGTGTTCCGCCCGTTCCTGAAGCGGCTCGCGGCCGCCGACATCACCGTGGGCAACCTCGAGTCCACGCTGTCGCAGCGCGGCTCACCGACGCAGGGCGGTGACTCGTTCGGCGCGGACCCGAACGTGCGGGGCGCGTTGCGGGCGGCCGGGTTCGACGTGATCGGGCTCGCCAACAACCACGTCGGCGACTTCGGCGCGGCGGCGATGCGCGACACGTTCCGGCTGCTCCGCGAGGGTGGCCTCCCGTACGTCGGTGCGGGCAGGAACCGCGCGGAGGCCGAGCGTCCGCTGGTCGTCGAGCGTGGCGACACGTCGGTGGGTTTCCTCGCGGTCGACTCGATCGGCGAGAGCCCCGCCGCGACGGGGTCGTCTGCGGGGACAAGCCGGCTCGACATGCCGCCTCGTACCGGGCCGATGGACGAGGAACGCCTCGCGCGCCTCGCACGGCAGGTAAGGGCGCTTGCCCGCAAGGTCGACATCGTCATCGTGTTGACGCACTGGGGCACGCAGTACACGAACGTGCCCGAGCCATCCCAGCGCCGCGTCGCTCGCGTGCTCGCGCAGGCCAGCGCGGACGTGGTCGTCGGCGGCCATCCACACTGGCTGCAAGGGCTCGAGCAGGTCGGTGACACGCTTGTCGCACACTCGCTCGGCAACTTCGTGTTCGACATGGACCTCCAGCAGCGCACGCGTGAGGGGGCCGTCCTCGAGCTCGTGCTGTGGGACGGCGTCGTCAAGGGCGCCCAGCTCGTCCCGTACGTGATCGGCGACGACTTCACCCCGCGTCCCGTACGAGGAGGTCGGGCAGAGCGCATCCTCGCCACCGCGTGGGAGACCAGCCGCGGTCCTTACGCACTCCCCTGACTGCCCTCCGCCGGTCGAGTCCGCGGGAGCTCAGCGGAGCCAGCGCCAGGTGATCGAGGCGACGCGGCGCAGCTGCAGGTCGTCAACGGCGTTCGGCCGGTCGCCCTCGGAGTGGTAGCCGGCGTACGGGATGCTCCCGAGCCGTGCAGCGGGGACGTCAGCCTTCTCGTACGACCAGTGGTCGCTCGCACGGTCTTCGCACGTGGTCGTCGGGATGCCGCCTGCGGCGTCGACCAGCGCGCGCACGACGCGGCCGGTGCTCGTGCCGCCGTCGCACACCGGGACGGATCGTCCGCGCACTCCCACGCGGTCGAGCGACACCATCGCCCTTGTGGCGCGGCGCTCGGCCGCCGACATCTGCACAACGCGGTGCTGCGACCCGAAGTGGTGGAGGGCATCGCCAGGTCCGCGCGGCTCCTCCGCTCCGAACGCGACAAACCGCACCGGGAGGCGGGTCCCGTTCTCCATGGCGAGGCGTGCAAGCTCGCGGACGACGGCGACGCCCGACGCGTTGTCCTCAGCGCCTGGCGAGACCGCGACGGTGTCGAGGTGCGCGCCGACGACCAAGTGCGGCCGGGACGGCTCGAAGCCGGGCGGGTCCGCGATGACGTTGAGCGAACGTCCCGCCTCGACCGGTACGCCCCACGAGTCGCCTGCCGGCACGCGGAAGGACTCGTCGGTGATGGTGTAGCCGAGGCCGCTCAGCTCAGCACGGAACCAGTCGGCGGCCTCGTGGAAGGCGGGAGAGGTCGCGAGGCGCGGCCCGATCCGTACGGCGAGGTGGCGGATCGCGGTCCGCATCGAGGCGACGTCGACCGTCGGCGAGGTCTCGACGGGCTCGACCGACGGAGGTGGCGAGGTCTCGACGGACGGGGGCGGCGGTTCGGAGGTCGTCCGAGCGCCGTCGTCCACGCCCCCGCTGCACGCGCTCAGCAGCAGGAGCGCCGCACCTGCGACGACGCTGCGCATGGCCCCATGGTGGCACCACGCAGCGCCTCAGTCGTCCCAGTCGCCGGCGTCGAACGGGTCGACCTCAGCGCCGATCTCCTCGCGGACGATGCGGTAAGCCAGTCCGGGACCATATCCCTTGCGTCCGAGGACACCGACCAGCCGGCGGACCTTCACCTGCTCGTCGACGTTGCGGAGCGAGCGGAGCTTTTTGCGGACCAGCGCCCGCGCGACCTCCTCCTCGGAGGCGGGATCGATCGCGTCGATGGTATCGCGCACGATCTCGTCGTCGACGCCCTTGCGGCGCAGCTCGAGCGCGAGCGCGCGCCCGGAGAGCCCACGTATCTGCTGGCGCGACCGCACCCACAGCTGCGCGAACTCCTCGTCGTCGACAAGCCCGACCGCCTCGAACCGGTCGAGCATCCGCTCCGCGATCTCGTCCGGGACGTTGCGCCGCCCGAGCTGGGTCGCAAGCTCGGCGCGTGAGCGCGGTCGCTCGGCGAGGCGGTCGAGCAGGATCTTGCGGGCGATCGCCTCGTGGTCCGGCTCCGGCCCGAGATCACGATCGACCTCCGGCTCGACGTCGCGGCCGGGGCCTCGTCGGCGACGAGACCCCGCACCCTGCCTGCGGGCCATGCTCAGAAGTCGACCTCGACGACCTTGCCGGCCTTCTTGCCGCCCTTGGCATCAGCGACGACATCGGCCGGCTCGTCCACGACGGCACCGATGCCGAGGTGCTCCATGATCTTCTTCTCGAGCTCGTTGGCGAGGTCGGGGTTGTCGCGCAGGAAGTTGCGCGCGTTCTCCTTGCCCTGGCCGAGCTGATCGCCCTCGTAGGTGTACCAAGCGCCGGCCTTGCGGACAAAGCCCGCCTCGACACCGACATCGAGGAGACTGCCCTCGCGGCTGATGCCCTGGCCGTACATGATGTCGAACTCGGCCTGCTTGAACGGCGGGGCCATCTTGTTCTTGACGACCTTGCAGCGCGTGCGGTTGCCGACCATGTCGGTGCCGTCCTTGAGCGTCTCGATGCGTCGGACGTCGAGGCGGACGGAGGCGTAGAACTTGAGCGCCTTGCCGCCCGTCGTCGTCTCGGGCGAGCCGAACATCACGCCGATCTTCTCGCGGAGCTGGTTGATAAAGATCGCGGTCGTGCCGGCGCCGTGGATCGCACCGGTGAGCTTGCGCAGCGCCTGGCTCATGAGGCGGGCCTGCAGACCGACATGGCTGTCACCCATCTCGCCCTCGATCTCGGCGCGCGGCACGAGTGCGGCCACCGAGTCGATGACGATGATGTCGAGCGCCCCGGAGCGGATCAGCATGTCGGCGATCTCGAGCGCCTGCTCACCGGAGTCAGGCTGGGAGATCAGCAGCGCGTCGGTGTCGACGCCCAGAGCCTTGGCATAGTCGGGGTCGAGCGCGTGCTCGGCGTCGATGAACGCCGCGATGCCGCCGGCGCGCTGCGCGTTGGCCACGGCGTGGAGCGCGACCGTCGTCTTGCCGGAGGACTCCGGCCCGTAGATCTCGACGATGCGGCCGCGCGGGAGCCCGCCGATGCCGAGGGCGATGTCGAGCGAGATCGCCCCGGTGGGGATGACCTCGATCGGGATCTTGCCACGCTCACCGAGGCGCATCACCGATCCCTTGCCGTGCGAGCGCTCGATCTGCGCCATCGCCGCGTCGAGTGCCTTGTCGCGGTCCTTCGGTGCGCCCTTGCCGGGGTCAGCAGCCATCAGCGTGGTCCCTTCAACATTCGTGTCCGCCGGTCATCTACGACGTTAGAGACCGGCACTGACACTCGTACGGCTCGTACGGGCGCCTGTGGATGCCGGGTCTCTGCGTCGACCTGTGGGACGACTCTAGTCCGAACACCTGTTCGATGCGACTACCGACACGCGCGTGTCGCGTGTCGGTAGTCGCGTCGATCCCCAGGGGGGCGGCTGAGCGCTCAGACTGCGGGCGCGAAGCGGTCCCACGCCCGGTGCAGCGCCATGGCCTCCTGGACACCGGCGAGCACCTCAGCCCCGTTCTCGCCTCGGACGATGCCGAGGCCGTCGGCTCCCAGGGCGTCCAGCACGGCCGCGCCGGCGCCCCACGCCCCGATGGCCTTGGCCTGTCGGAAGCACTCCTCTACCAGCAGCACCACGCGCGGGTCGATCGTGGTCGTCCCGGCCGTACCCGCCTTCTCGTCGCGCAGCGGCAGCGCGTCCGGCGCCGGAACCGGCGCGCCGGCGAGGAGAACGGCGTCGAACTCCACCGACCGCGCCGTCGCGAAGGTCCGCTGCACGGTGATCCCGTCGCCGACCGTCCCGCCGTGCGGAGCGATCACGAGCGGCATCATGCCGGCCTCGAAGATCGTCGTGCTGATCGCGTCGACGCCGGACAGGTCACCGTCCGGGTCGACAACGATGCCGACGATACGTCCGTCCGACGGCCACGTCTCGCCCACCTGCGAGAGCGCGGGGCTCGGCACGGGCTCGGCCAGCTCGATCGTCGGCGACGGTGCAGGCAGGCCCAGACCCGTGGCGACCTCGGCGCAGAGCACCGGGTCGATGTTCGCCAGGCACTCCAGCTGACGTTCCTTGATCGTCTGCTCGTAGCACTTGCCCAGCTCGAACGTGTAGGCGCGGATGATGTGCTCCTGCTCCACCGGCGTCATGCTCTTCCAGAAGAGCCGCACCTGGCTGAAGTGGTCGTCGTACGAGGCAGGCTGTGCCCGTACCTTCGTGCCTTCGGCCACGCGCACCGCGAGATGCTCGAAGGCCCCTTCGACGTCGGCGCCGGCATGGAACGGACAGCCACCATCGAGCGAATTGGGCCGGTACGGCGCCACCCCCGCGTGCACGGCGTGCTGGTGGAAGCCGTCGCGGAGCATGTCGTTGACCTCGGTGTGCGGCCGGTTCACGGGGAGCTGGTTGAAGTTCGGCCCCCCGAGCCGCGTCAGCTGCGTGTCGACGTACGAGAACAGGCGCGCCTGCACCAGCGGATCATCCGTCGCGTCGATCCCGGGGACCAGGTGCCCGACGTGGAAGGCCACCTGCTCGGTCTCGGCGAAGAAGTTCGTCGGGTTCGCAGTGAGCACCATCAGGCCCACCGGCTGCACGGGAGCCAGCTCCTCGGGCACGATCTTCGTCGGGTCGAGAAGGTCGATGCCGTCGAACATCTGCTCTGGGTTGTCCGGGAAGACCTGCAGGCCCAACTCCCATGCGGGGAAGGCACCCGCCTCGATCGCGTCGTACAGGTCACGCCGGTGGAAGTCCGGGTCGACGCCGGCGGCGATCTGGGCCTCTTCCCAGGTCAGCGAGTGCACGCCGAGCCGCGGCTTCCAGTGGAACTTCACCAGCGAGGTCTCCCCAGCGGCGTTCTCCACGCGGAAGGTGTGAACGCCGAACCCCTCCATCATCCGGTAGGAGCGCGGGATGCCGCGGTCGGACATGTTCCACATCGTGTGGTGCTGCGCCTCGGTGTGCAGCGAGACGAAGTCCCAGAAGGTGTCGTGGGCGCTCTGCGCCTGCGGGATCTCCCGGTCCGGGTGGGGCTTGCCGGCGTGGATGACGTCGGGGAACTTGATGCCGTCCTGGATGAAGAACACCGGGATGTTGTTGCCGACGAGGTCGAAGTTGCCCTCGTCGGTGTAGAACTTCGTCGCGAAGCCGCGCGTGTCGCGGACCGTGTCCGCCGAGCCGCGGGAGCCCAGCACGGTCGAGAAGCGCACGAACGTCGGCGTCTCCACGCCTTCGCGCAGGAACGTCGCCCTGCAGACGGCGTCGGCGGTGCCGTAGCCCACGAACACGCCGTGCGCCCCGGCGCCTCGGGCGTGCACCACCCGCTCGGGGATGCGCTCGTGGTCGAAGTGGGTGATCTTCTCGCGCAGGTGGTGGTCCTGAAGCAGTGTCGGGCCCCGCTCACCTGCCTTGAGGGAGTGGTCGGTGTCGCGTAGGCGAACCCCTGCCGACGTCGTCAGGAAGGTCTCCTGCTGCGCCCGGGCGGTCAGCGGCGCACCAGTCTCCACGCCGGTGGCGGTACGGGTCGCGGGCGCGGACTGGTCGGGCTTCGGCGGCAGCGGCTCACGCGGTTCCGTCGGCTCGGCGAGACTCGGCGGCTCCACACCCGGAGCGCCCGGGATCGCACGCTCTGCATCTCCGGTGAGGCCGTGGACGACCCGATCGAAGGTCTCTTTGGCCAGCTGTTTGAGATCCATCGTCTCTCCTCGTTGATCGGAACGGCTTACCGGTCGTACGAGGGGCCGGTACCCGCGCGGGGTCCCTGCACACCACCGACCGCCGGCGATCTCCGATCTCGAGGCGACGTCAGCGCTCGGCCGGCGGCAGCTGCAACGCCGCCCAGACGGCACGCCAGACCGTCTTGGGGGCGACCCCGGCGTCGAGCGCCTCGGTGACGGTCCGCCCGCCGAGCTCGGCCAGCACCTGGTGGTCGGCCCACACCGGGGCGTACCCGCCACCGAGGTGCTTTTCCATGCGCTCCCAGAGCTCGCTGTGCCTCACTCGGCCAGTATGCGGGTGCGCTCCTTGCCGACCCCGCCGGCCGCCGGCTCCGCGCCGCCCTCGCGCAGGCCGTACCGCTCCCACCACCGGCGCAGCGGGCCCGGCGCCCACCAGTTCGCGCGGCCGAGGAGCTTCATCGTCGCGGGCACCATGACGAGCCGGACGAGGGTGGCGTCGATCAGCAGCGCCACGAGCATCCCGACGCCGATCATCTTCATGAACACGATCCCCGACGTCGCGAACGCGCCGATCACGACCGCGAGCAGCAGCGCCGCGCTGGTGATGATCCGACCGGTCTTCTGGACGCCCGTCGCGACCGCGACCTCGTTGTCACCGGTGACGTCCCACTGCTCGCGGATCCGCGACAGCAGGAACAGCTCGTAGTCCATCGACAACCCGAACAGGATCGCGAACATCAAGATCGGCTGCGTCCCGTCGAGGTAGCCCGACGACGTGTAGCCGAGCAGTCCCTCAAGGTTGCCGTCGGCGAAGATCCACGTCACCACCCCGAACGCCGCCGTGATCGACACGATGTTGACCAAGACGGCCTTGATCGGGAGCACCACCGATCCGAACGCGACGAACAGCAGCACCAGCATCGCCGCCACGATCAGCCCGATCATCAGCGGGAGCCGGTCACCGATCTCGTCGAGCATGTCGACCGTCTGCGCCGTCGTGCCACCCACGTACGCGTCCGCGGGCGCGTCGACCGCACGCAGATCTCGTACGAGGTCCTGGGACGACTGGCTCTGCGAGGTGCCAGACCACGTGACGTCGACGAGTGTGCCGCCGTCGTCGGCGGCCACCGTACGTGCGTCTGCCACGCCGTCCACGGTGCGCAGGTCGGTGACGTACGACGCCACGTCGGCCCGGTCGTCGGTGGCGAGGAACACCTGCGCGTCGCTCGTCGGTCCGCCGAAGCCATCCTCGAGCCTCTCCGTGGCGATCCGCGACGGTGCGTCCGCCGGCAGCGCCCGGTGATCGACGCTCCCCCACGACGCCGACAGGAACGGGCTCGCGAGCAGCAAGAGGAAGGCGGTGACCAGCGCGAGGCTCACGATCGGCCTGCGCATGACCGTGCGGGCGAAGCGCGCCCAGCCCTGGGACGGACGCCGCGCCCGACGTCGCCACGGCATCGCGCCGGCCTCGATACGCCTGCCGAGCAGCGCGAGCGTCGCCGGGAGCAGCGTCAACGCCGCGGCCATCGCGACGACCACGGCGGCCACCCCGCCGTACGCCATCGAGCGCAGAAACGTCTGCGGGAAGACCAGCAGCGCGGACATCGCCATGGCGACGGTCAGTCCGGAGAAGAGGACCGTACGGCCAGCGGTACGCATCGTCGCGCCGACGGCGTCATGCACCTGCGCGCGGTCGGAGGAGTCGCGTACGGCCAGCTCGTCGCGGAAACGGCTCACCACGAACAGCGCGTAGTCGATCGCGAGCCCCAGTCCAAGCAGTGTGATGATGTTGATCGCGAAGACCGACACGTCGGTGACGGTGGTCAGCAGCCGCACGACTGCGAGGGCACCGAGCACCGCGACGGCCCCGATGCCGACCGGCATGAGTGCGGCCACGACCGACCCGAAGACGATCAGGCTGAGCACGAGCACGAGCGGCATCGACAGCATCTCGGCGCGGGCGATGTCTTCGGAGACGATCGTGTTGACGTCGTCGAAGACCGCCCACTGACCCGCGACCGCGAGGTCGAGCGTCCCGTCGTCGACAGCGGCGCCGTCGAGCGCGGGCCGGACCTCGTCGTACGCCTCGAGCAGCGCGTCCTGGTCCTCGCCGGTCAGGGTGATCAGGACACTCGTCGCGTGCCGGTCGCGCGAGACCAGCGACTCGGTCCCCGGCGGGCCGTACGCGACGACCTCTTCGACGGCCTCGGCGGGCAGCCCCGCGACGACGTCGGCGACCGCCTCGCGGAACGGTGCCGCGTCGACCGTCATGTCCTTGCTCTCGTAGACCGCGACGAGGTCGGCACCGTGGCGCCCGACGGTCTCGTCGATCAGCTCGGAGGCGCGGTACGACTCGCTGCCGGGATCGTCGAACCCACCGTCGCTGAGAGCGCCGAACACCCCTGTGCCGTACGCCCCCGCGGCCACGACCACCAGCAGTCCCAGGCCGAGCACCCATCCCGCTCGTCGTGCGACGAAGCGTCCCCACCGTTCCATCGGAATCCCCCGTCATCTTCACCACAGTGAATGGCGTTCACTATTGTTAACAGCGTTCACCGCTAACACTGTTCACTATGCTGAGCGGATGGACGCGATGTCAAGGGGTCGGCCCACACGCCGCGACCAGCAGCGCCAGGCGACCCTTGACGAGATCGTGCGCACGGCACGTGCGCTCCTCGTCGAGACGCACGAGATCTCACTGCGCGCGGTGGCGCAGACGATGGGGATGACCGCGCCGGCGCTCTACCGCTACGTGAGCAGCCTCGAGGACCTCACGTTGCGCGTCGCGGCGCAGGTGTACGACGACCTGCTCGCCACGCTCGAGGCGACCGCCGCCCCGTACGAGGGCGACCCGGCGGCCCAGGTCGTCGCCGGCTCTACCGCGTTCCGGCAGTGGTCGCTGCAGAACCCTCAGGAGTTCGGGCTGACCTTCGCGAATCCGATCACGAGCGGCGCCAAGTCCGTCGACCTCGGCGCGGACCTGCTCGGAGGCCCCGTCGAGCCGCCGTCGGGCGCCACGGTGGTCGGAGCGGAGTGCACGGCGGCGGCGCATCGCTTCGGCAACTTCTTCGGGCGGCTCGTCGTCGAGATCTGGGAGCGCCAGGGCTATCCGGCGACCGGCCCGGTCCCCGCTCCCGCCGAGGAGAGCTTCACGACGTCGCTGACGTCGAAGCTCAATACCGACGTCCCCACCGAAGCGACGTGGGCCTTCGTCCGCGCGTGGTCTCGCCTGTACGGGACGACGGCGTTGGAGGTGTTCGGGCACATCGACAAGGAGGTCGTCGCCACCGGCGCGCTCTACCGCGACATGATGAACGACTGCGCCGAGGTCCTCGGCCTGCAGGCGCGGCGTACCGACCTCCAGCGTGTCGTCAGCGAGGTGCTGGAAGCCGAGCCCGCACCCTGAGCCCCAGGCGGCTCAGCGCAGGATCAGCGTGCCCACCCGCTGCGAGGCGACACGCAGCCCGAGCGCGCCGAAGACGAGGAAGTACACGACCGGCAGCCATAACCCCGGCGTTACGTGCCCGGTCGTGAGCGAACGGATGAGGTCCACCGCCTGGTAGAGCGGCGTCACCTGAACCACCTGCTGAAGCCACCCCGGATACGCCGACAGCGGGTAGAACGTCGCCGACAGCAAGAACATCGGCATCACCGCCACCTGGATCAGCTCGAAGTCCTGCCACGAGCGCATGTACGTGGACAGCGCCATGCCGCAGGCGGCGAACGCGAACGCGACCAGCAGCGCTGCCGGCAGGGCCAGCAGGGCCCACCACGACTCGGTCAGCCCCATCACCGCCATGATCACGACGAACGCCGCGGAGTAGCCGGCCCCGCGAAGCGTCGCCCAGGTCACCTCACCCACCGCGACGTCCACCGGCCGCATCGGCGTCGCGAGCACGGCGTCGTACAGGTGCTCGTACTTGAGTCGGAAGAAGACCCCGAACGTCGCGTCGAACAGCGCCCCGTTCATCGCCTGCGTCGCGAGCATCGCCGGCGCGACGAAGACCGTGTAGGGGACCTCCTGGCCGTTGTCGAGGGTCACGTCCCCGACCAGCGCCGCGACGCCGACCCCGATGGACAGCAGATAGATCAGCGGCTCCAGGAACCCCGACGCGAACACCAGCGGCGCCCGTCGGTAGACCAGGATGTTGCGGCCGACCAACCGGCCCGAACCGGTCCGCCGCTGCGCCTCGCGGCGTTGCGCCTCGGTCGGCACCGTCGTCGTGCTCATCACTGGCTCCCTAGACGTCGTCCGAACGCCCGTCGCGCCCACCACCAGCCGGCGAGACCGACGACCACGAGGTACGCGACGTGCACGAGAGCCATCGGCGTCAGCGTGTCGGTGCTGCACATCCGCGCGAGCTCCACGCCGTGCCACGCAGGGAGGACGTGAGCGATCACCTGGACCACTTCCGGCAGCTGGTCGATCGGAAAGAACGCGCCGGAGAACATCGTCATCGGGATCACGCCGAGCCGGAACATCAGCGTGAGCGCGCTGTCGGAGCCGGTCCAGGCCGCGTACCCGATGAAGACCGCCCCGTGCGCCGCACCGACGAGCGTGCCTGCCAGGACGAGCAGCGACGCGCCGCCGACCGACGCGAGCGTGCCGAAGAGGCCGAGCACGATCGTCAGGGCGACCGTCGCCGTGGCCACGCGGAACGTCACGTACGCCGTCACGCCGTTGACGACGTCGACCGCACCGAGCGGCGTCGACGACATCGCGTACGCCATCTTGGTCCAGGTGAACATCGCATACACCGGGTAAAGCGCCTCCCCCGCCGCCGCCGTCAGCGCGGACGTCGCGAGGATGCCCGGCGCGATGAAGTCGAGGTAGTCGACGCCGCCGAGCGCCGCGTCGTCATTGACGAAGCTGCCGAGCCCCAGGCCGAACGACGCCAGCATGATCACCGGCAGGACCGCGTACGAGAAGATCGAGCCGCGCCAGGTACGGCGGAGCACGGTCAGGTAGTACGGGACCTGGCGGCGTACGGCGGCCCATCGACCGCCGTCGCCGCGCGGTCGGTCGTGCAGCACCTCCGAGATCGCCGGGGCAGTGCTCATGCGTCCAGCGCCCGTCCTGTCAGGCGGAGGAAGACGTCCTCCAGGGTCGAGCGCCGTACGAGGGTCGAACGGGGTTGCAGCCCTCGGTCCACGGCTGCCTCGGCGGCCTTCTCGCCGTCGGCGGTGTAGATCAGCACACGGTCGGGCAGCACCTCTACGCGCTCGCCGAGATCGGCGACCTGCTGGGCGGCGGCCTCATTCTCGCCGACGCCCATCCGCAGTTCGACGACCTCGCGCGTCGAGTAGCGCGCGATCAGCTCGTGCGGGGCGCCTTCGGCGACGATCTGGCCGTCGTCCATGACCACGAGCCGGTCGCACAGCTGCTCGGCCTCATCCATGTAGTGCGTCGTGAGCACCAGCGTCACGCCGGTCTGCTTGAGCCGGTAGAGCTGGTCCCAGACGACGTGGCGAGCCTGCGGGTCGAGCCCGGTCGTCGGCTCGTCGAGCAGCAGCATCTCGGGGTTGTTGACGAGCGAGCGCGCGATCGTGAGGCGCCGCTTCATGCCGCCGGAGAGATCGTCGACCATCTGGTGGCGCTTGTCGGTGAGCTTGACGAACGCGAGCAGCTCGTCGGCCTTGGCCCGGGCGTACGACCGCGAGAACCCGAAGTAGCGCGTGTAGACGACGAGGTTCTCGTAGACGGTGAGGTCGGTGTCGAGCGAGTCCTCCTGCGGGCAGACGCCGATCCGGGCGCGGATCTCGGACCCGTCCGTCGCCGGGTCGCGTCCGAGGATGCGCAGCGTGCCTCCGCTGGTCGGCGAGACCGCCGCGATCATCCGCATCGTCGAGGACTTGCCGGCACCGTTCGGGCCGAGGAAGCCGAAGGCCTCGCCGCGCCCGACCACCACGTCGATGCCCTTGACCGCCTCGAGGTCCCCGTACGCCTTGCGCAGCCCGTGCGCCTCGATCATCGCCTCCGTCACCGTTCGACCTTAGGGATGTCTGCTGACAGTTGTCTTGTCGATATCGGCGCGCCCGGCGCCCCGTCCGCCCCACGATTTGACGCCTTGCCCACCGTTCGCGGGGCGCATTCGGTGGGCAACGCGTCAAATCGCGGGGCGGGCCACCTGAACGTGTCAGCCCCGCGAGGCAGGATGGACGGGTGCCCGATGTGCTCGACCGCTTCTCGCCCGCGACCGCGGCGTGGTTCCGCGGCGCGTTCCCGGCCCCGACCCCCGCACAGGCCGGCGCGTGGGACGCGATCGCCCAGGGCAGCAACGCCCTCGTGGTCGCGCCGACCGGATCCGGCAAGACGCTGTCGGCGTTCCTGTGGGCGCTCGACCAGCTCATCACCGGCCCGGAGTCCGACGAACCCAAGCAGCGCACGCGCGTCCTGTACGTCTCGCCGCTCAAGGCCCTCGCCGTCGACGTCGAACGCAACCTGCGCTCCCCCCTGGTCGGCATCACCCAGACCGCCAAGCGCCTCGCGGCCACCGGCGAGTCGGCCGCGCCTCGCGACGTCACGGTCGGCGTCCGCTCCGGAGACACGACGCCCGCCGAACGCCGTACGCTCTCGACCCGTCCTCCCGACATCCTCATCACGACGCCGGAGTCGCTGTTCCTCGTCCTCACCTCCGCCGCCCGCGAGACGCTGCGCGGTGTCCAGGCGGTGATCGTCGACGAGGTCCACGCGGTCGCCGGCACCAAGCGCGGCGCCCACCTCGCGCTCAGCCTCGAGCGCCTCGATGCGCTCCTCGACCGACCCGCGCAACGCATCGGCCTGTCGGCGACCGTACGCCCGCACACCGAGGTCGCGCGCTTCCTCGGCGGCGCCGCCCCGGTGCGCGTGGTCGCGCCGGAGTCGCAGAAGCGCTGGGACCTCTCGGTCGTCGTCCCCGTCGAAGACATGACCGCGCTCCCCACACGTACGGGCACAGACGACGGCGACGACCCCGATCCCCGCGACCAGGCCTCGATCTGGCCCCACGTCGAGGAGCGGGTCGTCGACCTCGTCGAGCAGGCTCGCTCGTCGATCGTCTTCGCCAACTCGCGCCGACTCGCCGAGCGGCTGACCGCCCGCCTCAACGAGATCCACGCCGCGAGGCAGGGCGTCGACCCGGCACCGCGTACTCCCGCGCAGACAATGGCCCAAGCTGGTGCGTCGGTGACGGCGGCCAGCCCGGCGCCCACGGTCGCGCCGCCGATCTTGGCAGCCGCCCACCACGGGTCCGTCAGCAAGGAGCAGCGCGCCCTCATCGAGGACGATCTCAAGACCGGCCGTCTCCCGTGCGTGGTCGCGACCTCCAGCCTCGAGCTCGGCATCGACATGGGCGCGGTCGACCTCGTCGTCCAGGTCGAGTCGCCGCCGTCGGTCGCGAGCGGCCTGCAGCGCGTCGGACGTGCCGGCCACCAGGTCGGCGAGGTCTCGCGCGGCGTCGTCTTCCCCAAGCACCGCAGCGACCTCCTCCAAGCCACGGTCACGATCGAGCGGATGGTCTCGGGAGCCATCGAGGAGCTGTCCGTCCCGACCAACCCGCTCGACGTCCTCGCCCAGCAGGTCGTGGCCGCGTGCGCGCTCGACGTGCTCGACGTGGACGAGCTCTACGAGACGGTCCGCCGTGCGGCCCCGTACGCGACACTCCCCCGCTCGGCGTACGACGCCACGCTCGACCTGCTCGCCGGCCGCTACCCGTCGGACGAGTTCGCCGAGCTGCGCCCGCGCATCGTGTGGGACCGCGTCGCCGGCACGCTCACCGGCCGCCCCGGCGCCCAGCGTCTCGCGGTGACCTCGGGCGGCACGATCCCCGATCGCGGGCTGTTCGGCGTCTACCTCGTCGGTGCCGAGTCCACCGCCCGTGGCAGTGCGCGCGTCGGCGAGCTCGACGAGGAGATGGTGTACGAGTCGCGCGTCGGCGACGTGTTCGCCCTCGGCGCCACGAGCTGGCGCATCGAGGACATCACGCACGACCGAGTTCTGGTCTCCCCCGCGTATGGTCAGCCCGGGCGGCTCCCGTTCTGGCGCGGCGACAACCCCGGGCGGCCCATCGAGCTCGGCCGCGCGCTCGGCGCATTCACCCGCGCGATGGCGACCGGCGCCCGCGACCAGGCCCGGACACGCTGCGAGGCCGCGGGGCTCGACCGATACGCGATCGACAACCTGTTCGCCCTCGTCGACGAGCAGAAGCAGGCGACCGGACGCGTCCCCGACGACACGCTGCTGGTCGTCGAGCGGTTCCGCGACGAGCTCGGCGACTGGCGTCTGGTCCTGCACTCCCCGCTCGGCCTTGCGGTACACGCCCCGTGGGCGCTCGCGGTGGGGGCGCGCGTGCGCGAACGATACGGCCTCGACTCCGCGAGCATGGCCAGCGACGACGGCATCGTCGTACGCCTTCCCGAGACCGATGCCGAGCCGCCCGGCGGCGAGCTGTTCGCGTTCACGCCGGACGAGATCGAGGACCTGGTCACCGAGGAGGTCGGCGGCTCGGCACTGTTCGCCGCGCGGTTCCGCGAGTGCGCCGCGCGGGCGCTGCTGCTGCCCCGCCGTGATCCCGGACGCCGCAGCCCTCTCTGGCAGCAGCGCCAGCGTGCCGCCCAGCTGCTCGAGGTCGCGCGCCGCTACCCGACGTTCCCGATCGTGCTCGAGACCGTACGCGAGGTGCTGCAGGACGTGTACGACGTGCCGTCTCTCGTGCAGATGATGCGCGACCTCGAGAGCCGTCAGCTGCGCCTCGTCGACGTCGCGACTCAGGAGCCGTCGCCGTTCGCGAAGTCGCTGATGTTCGGCTACGTCGCCGCGTTCCTGTACGAGGGCGACAGCCCGCTGGCCGAGCGTCGTGCCGCGGCCCTCTCGCTCGACTCATCGCTGCTGTCGGAGCTGCTGGGCCGTGCCGAGCTGCGCGACCTGCTCGACGCCGAGGTGATCGCGCAGATCGAGGCCGAGCTCCAACGGCTCGTGCCGGACCGGCGCGCCCGTGGCGCCGAGGGGGTCGCCGACCTGCTCCGCGTCCTCGGGCCGATGACGTCCGAGGAGGTCGCTGAGCGCTGCACCGAGCCGTCCGAGGCATCGGCATGGCTGGTGTCGCTGGCCGAAGCGCGCCGCGTGATCCGGGTCGCGGCGCCGTCCAGCGTCGGCGAGGGCACCCAGTGGTGGGTCGCCGTCGAGGATGCGGGGCGACTGCGCGACGCCCTCGGCACGCCTGTCCCGATGGGAGTGCCGAATGCTTTCGTCGAGCCCGTCGACGACCCGCTGGGCGACCTCGTGGCGCGCTATGCCCGTACGCACGGGCCGTTCGTCGCCAGCGACGTCGCCTCGCGGTTCGGCCTCGGAGTGGCCGTCGTGTCCGAGACGCTGCGCCGCCTCGCCGGCCACGGGCGCGTGACCGAGGGCGAGTTCACGCCCGGCGCCGGCGGATCGGAGTGGTGTGACGCGGAGGTCCTGCGGCGGCTGCGGCGGCGTTCGCTCGCGGCGCTGCGCAAGGAGGTCGAGCCGGTCTCTCCCGAGACGCTGGGCCGCTTCCTGCCCGCCTGGCAGCACGTCGGTGGGCGTCTGCGCGGCGTCGACGGGCTCGTGACCGCGATCGAGCAGCTCGCCGGATCGTCGGTCCCCGCGTCTGCGCTCGAGCCGCTGGTCCTGCGCTCACGCGTGCTCGACTACTCCCCCGCGATGCTCGACGAGCTCACCACGGCCGGCGAGGTCGTCTGGTCCGGGGTCGGCGCACTGCCCGGCAACGACGGTTGGATCTCGCTCCACCTCGCGGACACCGCGCCGCTCACGCTCGCCGCGCCGTCCGAGCTCGAGCTCAGCCCGCTCCAGGAAGCCGTGCTGGGGGTCGTCCAGACCGGGGGGGCCTACTTCTTCCGCCAGCTCGCCGACGCGGTCGCCGCGGGAGCATTGGGCTCCGGCACCGAGCCGGCTCGCGTCGACGACACCGAGCTCGCGGACGCGCTCTGGGACCTCGTCTGGGCCGGCTACCTCACCAACGACACCCTCGCGCCGCTGCGCACGCTGATCGGCGCCGGCCGTACGGCCCATCGCACCGCCCGAAGCGCTCCACGCATTCGCGGCCGCCGCTCACCGTCGTTCGCGCGACCGACGATGCCCTCCCGTACGGGCCCGCCGACCGCCGGCGGCCGCTGGGCGCTCATCCCCCGCCCCGAGGACAACCCGACCCTCCGCGCCCACGCGACAGCCGAGCAGCTCCTCGAGCGCCACGGGATCGTCACGCGCGGGACCGCCGTCAGCGAACGCGTGACGGGTGGGTTCGCCGCGGTCTACAAGGTGCTGAGCGGGTTCGAAGAGGCCGGGCGCGCGCGTCGCGGCTACTTCGTCGAAGGGCTCGGGGCGGCACAGTTCGCCACCGCCGGCGCCGTCGACCGCCTGCGCTCGTACGCCCGCGAACCCGGCCAGGACGCCGAGCGCCGCGCCGTGACGCTCGCTGCGACCGACCCCGCCAACCCGTACGGGGCCGCGCTCGGTTGGCCCGAGACCGGCGGCGGGCACCGGCCCGGGCGCAAGGCCGGAGCACTCGTGGTGCTCGTCGACGGAGCACTGTCGCTGTACGTCGAGCGCGGAGGCCGGACGCTGCTCACCTTCGATGACCTCGACGATCCGGAGGGCGCTGCTCGGCTGGAGCCCGCGATCGACGCGCTCGCGACCGCCGTACGCGACGGGGCGCTCGGACGCCTGACCGTCGAGAAGGCCGACGGCGAGGCGGTGCTCGGCACGGCCCTCGGCGACGCGCTTGCCCGCGCCGGATTCCACGCGACCCCCCGCGGCCTGCGGATCCGGGGCTGACGGGTGCCCGAGGGCGACGCCGTCTGGCGTACGGCACGCCGGCTCGACAAGGCGCTACGTGGCGCCACCCTCGTCCGCACCGACTTCCGCGTCCCCCAGCTCGCAACCCTCGACCTCGCCGACGAGGCGGTGCACGGCGTGACGAGCCGCGGCAAGCACCTCTTCGCCCGGATCGGCGACGTCTCGCTCCACACGCGGCTCGGCATGGACGGCTCGTGGCGGACGTACGACGCTGGTGCCCGTTGGTCTCGACCGGCGCACGAGGCGCGGGTGGTGCTCGCGACCGAGCGTGTCCAGGCCGTCGGCTTCCTGCTGCCGACGGTCGAGCTGCTGTCGCTCGAGCAGGCCGACGCGGTCCGCGCGCGACTCGGCCCCGATCTGCTCGATCCGGAGTTCGACGCCGCCGAGGCGCTGCGTCGGGTGGTCTCCGACCCGGGACGCAACCTCGGCGAGGCGCTGCTCGACCAGAGCAACCTCGCGGGTGTCGGCAACATCTTCCGCAACGAGATCCTGTATGTCCGCGGGCTCCACCCCGACACCACGGTCGGCGACGACCCCGACCTCGCCCGTACGGTCACGACGGCGCGGCGCATGCTCCTCGCGAACCGCGACTACCCCGCGATCGTCACCACGGGCATCGACCGGCGTGGTCAGCGCACGTGGGTGTACGGGCGGGGCGGCGAGCCGTGTCGCCGCTGCGGCACACGCATCGAGCGGCGCACCCCTGTCGTGACGCAGACCCACGGCGTCGAGGAGCGCGTCACGTACTGGTGCCCGCACTGCCAGCCCTCCCCCACCTCCGTCGTCGTCGCGTCCGCGTTGTGAAGGCAATCTGACCGAACTGACCGGCGGAAACGGTCAGGTTGCTTTCACAACGCGGACGCAGAGGGCGACAGCCGCACCATCAGCGGTCAGCCGAGAGCGACGAATTGACCAGGAGGTCCGGCGAGAGTAGCGGGCCGGCGTATGCGATACGTTCGACGGTCACCGTCGACGGACGCGAGGCGGGATCGGCGCACCGCGCAGTTGCCAAGGCTGACTGCGCAGAGGCCAGGTGCTCCGAGGCAGCCGAGCTCAGCGGACGCCGACGGAGTCGGATTCAGGCGCCAGCGCGATCGAGGCGTCGATCGTCGACTGCTCCTGGATCTCCATGAGCGCGCTCACGTCGCGCAGGACCTGCGACATCGGCACGTCGAGGGCGTCGCAGAGAGCGGCGAGGAGCTCGGAGCTGGGCTCCTTCTGGCCGCGCTCGACCTCGGAGATGTAGCCCAGGCTCACCCGAGCAGCAGCGGAGACGTCGCGCAGCGTCAGGCCCTTGGCCATCCGGCGAGCCCGCAGGACCTCGCCGATCAAACGTCGAAGCACCGTCATCTCACACCTCCGCTCTCAGACTTGGTACAACTCCTCGTCGAGCCGTGTTCTTCCCACCACTCTATGCGCTCCCGGTCGCACACCGGCAACGTGCTCACGTCAGCGGGCGTTTCGCCCCTCGCCGAGCACGGTGGCGAGCAGCGCCAGCGCGCCGTCGACGGACGCGCTCCGCACGGCGCCGCGGTCACCGTCGAGCGCCAGACCCAGGCTTCGCACTCCTCCCGGCCAGGCGACCGCGACGAACACGGTGCCTGCGGGTTTGCCCTCGGCCGGGCCCGGGCCGGCGACGCCAGTCGTCGCGAGCCCGTACGTGGCACCGAGGCGGTCACGCACACCCTGCGCCATCGCCTCGGCGACTCCCGGATCGACGGTGCCGCGCTCCTCGAGGAGCCGTCCATCCACACCCAACAGTGTGGCCTTGAGGTCTGCCGCGTACGCAACGACGGCCCCGCGCACGACGTCCGACGCCCCGGAGACATCCACCAGGCGTGCGCACAGCGCTCCCCCGGTCAGCGACTCTGCGAGCGCGAGCGACTCCGTACGCCGGCGGAGCTCGGCGATCAGCGCGGCAGGATCAGCACCAGCCGGCGCGGTCACGGGCGGCCGGCGACCTGCTCGGGAGCGTCCTTCGCCTTGGACTCGCGCACCATGCGTACGGCCTGAGCGATGTAGTCGAAACCGGTCACGATCGTCACCGCAACGGCCGCACCCATCGTCAGGTAGGCGAACCACATCATCCAGTCGGGCAGCAGCGCCTCGATCGGGAAGACGTACGCGGCGAGCGCGACGGCCTGAAGGACGGTCTTGAGCTTGCCACCGCGTGAGGCGGGCATGACGCCATACCGGATGACGCCGAAGCGCATCACGGTGATGCCCCACTCGCGGACGAGGACGAGGATCGTGACCCACCACGGCAGAGCGCCGATGATCGAGAGCCCGACGAACGCCATGCCCGTGAGCGCCTTGTCAGCGATCGGGTCGGCGATCTTGCCGAAGTCGGTGATGAGGCCGCGGCTGCGTGCGAGGTTGCCGTCGATGCGGTCGGTGGCCATCGCGACAACGAAGACCGCAAAGGCCGCCAGACGAAGACCGGTGTCGTCTCCTCCGTCGATGAGGAGGAGCCACCCGAACAACGGCACGAACGCGATCCGTAGGACGGTCAACGCGTTCGCGATGTTGTAGTTGCTCGGCGCCTGCGTGGCAGCGGGCGTCGATGAGTCGTTCATCTCTCTCCTCGGGCTGGGACGGGGGTGCAGGTCGTCTGGTGCCCCTGCCCTATGACCTCCGTCCAGCCTATCGCCACCCTCAAGAATCACCGACCGTGGTCGACGCCTTCTCGGAGCCGTCTGCGACGCGCCGCGCCTTGCCACCGTTCACCGCCACCGTGGCGGCGTCGGCCCTGCCGACGGACACCTTGGCGGGCCCGACGACGCTGACGCGCTTGAACTCCCCCTTGGCGATGTCGCCCGTCCAGATCGTCGCGCCCGTCCCGTCGGTGACGGTGATCTTGGTGGGCTTCTTCTCCTTGCCACGGATGAGGAGATGGTTCGTGGTCGGGGCACCGAGACCGGCCAGCGACGACGGGTCGGTAGGCGGCGGCGCGACCTCGGTCGGGACGGCCGCGGGGGCGCCGGCATCGTCCCCGTTGCCGACGACGAGCTGCCCGATCCCCCAGATGATCGCGAGCACGAGGACGACGACAGTCACGGCGAGCCAGCTCCGGCCGCCGCGGGCGACGCGGATGGTCTGCGAGCCCGTCGCACGCTCGGCCTCGAAGACGGCACGAGCCGGGATCGGGGCCTGGGCGTACGAGGCGTCGTAGCGGGCGATCCACGGCGCGGGGTCGGCGCCGAGGGCGCGGGCGAGTGAGCGGAGGTGCCCGCGGGCATAGAAGTCGCCCCCGCAGGCCGACACGTCGTCAGCCTCGAGGGCTTCGATCACGTGAGGGCGGATACGGGTGCGCTCAGCAAGCCCGTCGATCGAGACTCCCGCGCTCTCGCGAGCGGTACGGAGGAGGTCGCCGAGGCCGGGAACGGTCTGCACGGTCTCAGACTCCGCGTCTTCCGGCTCGGACTCGGGCGCTGGCTCGTCGACCACGAGCGGAGGGGCAACGCGTGCCGCCGGGGCATCGATGACCAGCTCGGGGCGGCCACGGCTGGCACGCAGGGCGGTGACGACCTTGTATCCCGGGGCGAGCGCGGAGCTGCCCACGCTCTGGACCAGGCCGAGGTCGATCCGGGCAGGGGCGCTGACGGTGGGTTCGACAAGATCAGGGCCGCCCTCTCGTCCCCGATTCGGTCGATTCTCCACCGGATCCGGCTCGTCATTCGGTGGAGAATCGACCGAATCGGGGACGGGAGGGGCGGGATCGGGGACGGGAGGGATCGAATCGGGGACGGGAGGGACGGGGGCGGCGGGATCGGGTCCGTCCTGCGGATCCGGGTCCGGCTCGACCACGATCTCGTCGTCGCCCGACAGCTGCCGCAGGGCGGCGGCCACGTCCTCGCTGCTCGCCCGTACGGCCAGCCCGAGCGGCACCACGAACGCCGTGCCGTCGGAGGCGACCACGTCGATCGCGCCGTCCGCGAGCAGGCCGCGCGGCTCCGCGAGCACGATGTGGTCGACGTCCGCCCACGGGAAGCCCCGCCACGCGTCACCGTGCCGGACCCGAACCCCGAGCGAGTCCGCGACCAGCAGCGGGCTCCGGGCGTCGAACCAGCCGCGCCCGGCGAGCAGGCCGCCGCCCGCGAGCAGTCCCGCGACCAGCCAGAGCAGCATCGACCCTTCGGCGGCGCGCACGGCGTACGCGATCGCGAGCACACCCGCACCCACCGCGACGAGGGCCAGCACGCCGGCGCTGCGGCGTACCTCCAGCACCTCTCCCGCCCCCGTACCTGCGGGGTCGGGCGTTCGTCCCTGCTCCAGCCGATCCGTCATGTCACTCTCCCCGCAGCGTCTCCAGGACCTCGTCCAGGTCGTCCGGCTTGATCATCACGTCGCGCGCCTTCGAGCCCTCGCTGGGGCCGACGACGCCACGTGACTCGAGGATGTCCATCAGGCGGCCGGCCTTCGCGAAGCCGACGCGCAGCTTGCGCTGCAGCATCGAGGTCGATCCGAACTGCGTGTTGACGACCAGCTCGACGGCCTGCAGCACCAGATCGAGGTCGTCGCCGATGTCGTCGTCGAGATCGCGCTTGGTGGTCTGAGGCGCGGTCACGTCCTCGCGATAGACCGGCTGCAGCTGGTCCTTGCAGTGCTGGACGACCTCGCGGATCTCCTTCTCGGTGATCCAGGCGCCCTGCATGCGCACCGCCTTGTTGGCGCCCATCGGCAGGAAGAGTCCGTCACCGCCACCGACGAGCTTCTCGGCACCGGGCTGGTCGAGGATGACGCGGCTGTCGGCCAGCGACGACGTCGCGAACGCGAGCCGGCTCGGCACGTTCGCCTTGATCAGGCCCGTGACGACGTCGACCGACGGCCGCTGCGTCGCGAGCACGAGGTGGATGCCTGCCGCACGCGCGAGCTGCGTGATGCGGACGATCGAGTCCTCCACGTCGCGCGGCGCGAC
The DNA here is from genome assembly GCF_042681565.1 of Mumia zhuanghuii. Classification (NCBI taxonomy): domain Bacteria; kingdom Bacillati; phylum Actinomycetota; class Actinomycetes; order Propionibacteriales; family Nocardioidaceae; genus Mumia; species Mumia zhuanghuii. The sequence continues at coordinate 1,888,711 of NZ_JBHUFT010000008.1, read as the reverse complement.
CATCATGAGGTCGGCGAGCTCGTCGACGACGACGAGCAGGTACGGGTACGGGGCGAGGACGCGCTCGCTGCCCGGAGGGACCTTCACCGAACCCTCACGTACGGCCTTGTTGAAGTCGTCGATGTGGCGGAACCCGAAGTTGGCCAGATCGTCGTAGCGCAGGTCCATCTCGCGCACGACCCACTGCAGCGCCTCGGCGGCCTTCTTGGGGTTGGTGATGATCTGCGTGATGAGGTGCGGGATGCCCTCGTACGCGGTGAGCTCCACGCGCTTGGGGTCGACGAGGATCATCCGCACCTCGTCGGGCGTCGAGCGCATGAGCACCGACGAGATCATCGAGTTGATGAAGCTCGACTTGCCCGAGCCGGTGGCGCCAGCGACGAGGAGGTGCGGCATCTTCGCCATGTTGGCGACGACGAACCCACCCTCGACGTCCTTGCCGAGGCCCACGACCATCGGGTGGTGGTCGCTGCGCGCCCGGTTGGAGCGGAGCACGTCGCCGAGGGAGACGGTCTCCTTGTCGGTGTTGGGGATCTCGATGCCGATCGCTGACTTGCCGGGGATCGGCGAGAGGATGCGCACCTCGTTGGAGGCGACGGCGTACGAGATGTTCTTGGCGAGCGCGGTGATCTTCTCGACCTTGACGCCCTGGCCCAGCTCGATCTCGTACCGGGTGACCGTCGGGCCTCGCGTGTAGCCGGTGACCTCGGCATCGACGGCGAACTCCTCGAGCACGGTCGTGAGCCGAGCGACGACGGCGTCGGAGGCCGCGGTGCGCGCCTTGTGCGGGGTGCCCTCGCGGAGCATGTCGTTGGCCGGGAGGGTGTAGACGATGTCGCCGGACAGCGCGAGCTGCTCGGCGCGTGCCGGCAGCGGCGTCATCGGCGGCAGCTCGACCGGCTCGTCGTCGGGCGGGGCAGCCGCCGCGGGGACCTCCACGCCGACGGTGTCGTCGTCGGGGCTCGGCGCGTTCTTGGCCTTGGCCTTGCCCTTGCGGGCCCCGGTGTCGATGGTCGGCTCGTCGTCGGCGCCGACGACGAGCGGGTTGTCGTACGGGACGTCGCTGCCGGCACCGCCGCGCGGCGCGCGCTTGCGGGCGGGCCCGGCGGGGGCGGCATCGGGCTCGACGTGACGGCGGCCGAGGAGCAGGTCGCGTGCGCCGCGGATGCGGTCGGGGATGCGGTAGACGGGCGTGCCTGTGACGACCAGCAGACCGAAGAACGCCAGCAGGACCAGCAGAGGAACGGTCACGTACGACGTGCGGAGCAGGTCGTCGAGCAGCTTGGAGACGCCGAAGCCGATCGCGCCACCCGCATCGCGGATGCCGTCGCCACCCGCCTCGGACGGCTTGGGGATGCCGTTGGCGATCGAGACGATCCCGAGCGTGCCACCGGCGAGGGCCGCCCAGCCAATCACCTGGCGGCCGAGCGGACCGTTGGCCTCCGGGTCGCGCATCGTCCGGGCGCCGACCACGAACAGCGCCAGCGGCACGGTCCAGGCGAGCAGGCCGACGCTGTTGGAGACGGCCTCGGCGACGGCAACGGTGACCGGGCTGTCGACCTGGAACCACACGGCCCCGACGACGACCACGCCGAGCCCGATGAGCGCGAGACCGATCCCGTCGCGGCGGTGTTCCGGGTCGAGGTCGCGTGCGGCCGTGCCGATGCTGCGGATGACTGCCCCGGTCATGCGGGCGAGGCCCATCCAGAGGGCACCGATGCCGCGCCCGATCACGCTGAGGGCACGGACGAACGGACCAGGGCCGGTCCTCGGCGGCGGGGCCGGCGGCTGACGCTTGGTCGAGCCACGGCCGCGCTGCTGCGGACGTCGGTCCTGGCCTCCGGACGACCGCGAGCTCTTCTTCTTGGACGACCCTCGCGGTGGGGAAGACGTACGGCTCGCCATGCTGGCGAGCCTAAGGGCGCGCCACGCCGTTCTGCGGTATCCCACGCCGGGCGTCCCCGCCGTTCCGTACGGGCCGTCCGTCGGCGGGCGCGCGGCCGGCTGTCACACGTCGACGTCGGGCGGTGTCTTCATGCCAAGACCACCCCACCGAGGAGGAAACATGACCACCACCCGCGTACCGCCAACCGAGATCACCGGCCTGTACGGCGCCGCCGTGAAGAGGTTCAGCCGCAAGATGTTCGGTGACGTCCCCGAAGGGCTCGGCGTGCTCTGGAACAACCCGCCGGTCCTCAAGGCCAGCCTCTCCCTCAGCACGAAGACCGCGAAGTGGGACAAGTGCGACAAGAGCCTCAAGTCATACGCCCACATGGCTGTCGCCTCACTGATCGGCTGCTCGTTCTGTCTGGACCTCGGCTATTTCCAGTCGCACCACGAGGGACTCGACGTCGACAAGGCCCGCGAGGTGCCGCGGTGGCGCGAGTCCGACGTGTTCACGTCGCTCGAGCGTGACGTCCTGGAGTACGCCGAGGCGATGTCGCAGACGCCGCCGACCGTGACGGACGCGCTGTCCGCACGGCTGCTCGACCAGCTCGGCGCGCCGGCGCTCGTCGAGCTGACGACCTGGATCGCGATCGCCAACCAGATGGCCCGCGGCAACGTCGCGCTCGGCATCGAAGGTCAGGGCTACGCGGCCGCCTGCGGTCTGGCACCGCTCGCGACCCCGAGCGGCGTAACGTCGCCGGCATGACCGACCCGTTCGTGGCCCACCGCAGCCTCCTGTTCACGGTCGCGTACGAGATGCTCGGCTCCGCTGCGGACGCCGAGGATGTCGTCCAGGACACGTGGCTGAGGTGGGCCGGGCTCGACGCGTCCGCACGGGCCGAGGTCCGCGACCCGCGCGCCTTCCTCGTCCGGATCGTGACCCGCCAGTCGCTCAACCGGATGCGCACAGTGTCGCGGCGCCGGGAGGACTACGTCGGCCAGTGGCTCCCCGAGCCGCTGCTGACCAGCCCCGACGTGGCCGACGACGTCGAGCTCGCCGAGAGCGTGTCGTTCGCGATGCTCACCGTGCTCGAGACGCTCGCGCCGACCGAGCGGGCCGTGTTCGTGCTGCGCGAGGTGTTCGAGGCCCCGTACGACGAGATCGCGGAGGCCGTCGACAAGTCTCCGGCTGCGGTGCGGCAGATCGCGCACCGTGCCCGTACGCGGGTCGCCGAGCGGCGCCCGCGCGCGACGGTGGACCGGGGGCAACAGGAGGCGGTCGTCCAGCAGTTCATGGCGGCGCTGAGCGGAGGAGACCTGCAAGCACTGATGGACGTGCTCGCACCCGACGTCGTCGCGGTGGGCGACGGAGGCGGGCTCGCCCCCGCAGCCAAGCGGCCGATCGTCGGCGCCGACCGTGTGGCGCGTCTGCTGATGGCGTTCTCGCGGCAGCAGGCCGCGTACACGATGTCGCCGACGTGGCTCAACGGTGCACCTGCGGCGCGGGTCGATCTCGATGGCGCGGCCGCCGGCGTGGTCAGCGTGGTGGTCGAGGACGGCCGGATCACGCGCCTCTACGCCGTCGCGAACCCGCACAAGCTCGGCCGACTCGGCGAGGAGGCCGCGCTGACGCGCTGAGCCAGCGCCCCGCCCACCACCGCCCGTACGGTCAGAAGGCCACCGGATCGCGCACGATCGGGCACGTCATGCAGTGCCCGCCCCCGCGCCCGCGCCCGAGCTCGGCGCCGACGATCGTGATGACCTCGACCCCGGCCTTGCGCAGCAGCGCATTGGTCTCCGTGTTGCGGTCGTACGTGAACACGACCCCGGGCTCGAGCGCGACGGCGTTGTTGCCGGAGTCCCACTGCTGGCGCTCCGACGCATACACGTCGCCCCCGGTCTCGATCACCCGCAGCTCCGGCAGCCCGAGCGACTGCGCGACGACCTCGACGAACCGCCCCTCCCCCTCGTCGACGACCTCGACGCCAGGCTCGGTGTCGCTCGGAAAGAGCGAGAACGTGTGGACGGCGTCCATGATCCGCGGGTACAGCGTGACGACGTCGCGGTCGGCGAACGTGAAGACGGTGTCGAGGTGCATCGCGGCGCGCAGCTTCGGCATCCCCGCGACCACGACGCGCTCGGCCGCGCCCTGCGCGAACAGCGCCTGCGCCACCTGCGTGATCGCGTGCCGCGAGGTGCGCTCGCTCATGCCCATGAGCACGACGCCGTTGCCGACGGGCATGATGTCGCCGCCCTCGAACGTCGCCTGCCCCCAGTCGAGCTCCGGGTCACCCCACCAGACGGTCGAGCCGACGAAGTCCGGGTGGAACCCGTAGATCGCCTTCATCAGCAGCGTCTCGTCGTGCCGTGCCGGCCAGAACAACGGGTTGAGCGTCACTCCTCCGTACAGCCAGCACGTCGTGTCACGGGTGTAGAGCGTGTTGGGCAGTGGCGGCATCAGATACTCCTGGACGCCGGTCGACTCGCGCGCCATCGCCAGGTACGAGGTCCGGTAGTCCTCGGGCAGGTCCACCGTCGCCATGCCGCCGATCAGCAGCTCGGCGAGGGCCGCCGGGGTGAGCGTCTCGAGGTACGACCGGGTGCCGTCGAGGAGCCCCAGCCCGACCTCGTTCGCGACGATCTTGCGGTCGAGCAGCCAGTCACGTGCCTCGGGGACGGCGACCGTCTGCGCGAGCAGGTCGTGCAGCTCGACGACCTCGACGCCACGGTTCGTGAGCTTGTTGACGAAGTCGGCGTGGTCGCGCTGCGCGTTCTCGACCCACATCACGTCGTCGAACAGCAGGTCGTCGGCGTTCGTCGGGGTGAGCCGCCGGTGCGCGAGCCCGGGACGACAGACGAGCACCTTGCGGAGCCGGCCGACCTCGGAGTGGACTCCGTACGAGCCTGCGGGGGCCGTTTCGGTCATGGCGGTGCCTTTCTGAGGAGGTCAGAGGGTGATGCGGCCGGTCCAGAGCGCGGTGACAGCGGCGATCGCTCCGACGACGATGAGGACGAACAGCGCGATCTCGGTGGGGGTGAACAGGCGGCGCCCGTTCTCGGTGCGCGCCTTGACGTACAGGAGCGTCGCCGGAGCGAGGATCAGCGTCGACAGCAGGAGGAACTCGAGCCCGGCGGCGTCGAAGAGGAACAGCGTGTACGCCGTGGCGATACCGGCGACGATCGTCTCCGTACGACGTGTGCGGGCGGAGACACCCTCGTACGCCTCGCCCGTCAGGCCGAGCTTGAGGGCGTACGCGGCGGCGAGGAGGTACGGCAGCAGCGCGAGGCTCGTGCTCAGGTCGAGCATGAAGTTGAGCGCGTCCTCGATGACGAGGGTGAGCGCGAGGAGTGCCTGGACGCCGAGCGACGTCACAACGAGCGCCGTGATGGGGGTGCCCTTCTCGTTCTCCTGGCCGAGGAACCGCGGGAAGTCGTCGTTGCGTGCCGGGATGTACATGACCTCGGCGGCCATCAGGGTCCACGCGAGATAGGCCCCGAGCACCGACACGATGACCGCGGCGCTGATGAAGACCTCGCCCCAGTTGCCCACGACCGACTCGAAGACGCCGACCATCGAGGGCTGGCGGGTGTCGGCGAGCTCCGGCTGCGGCATCACCGAATAGCTGGACAGCGTGACGAGCGCGAACAGCGACAGCACGCTGAGGAACCCGAGCACCGTCGCGCGTCCGACGTCGGAGCGCTTCTTGGCGTAGCGCGAGTAGACGCTCGCGCCCTCGATCCCGATGAACACGAACGTCGTGATGATCATCGTGTTGCGGACCTGCTCGTCGAGGTTGCCGAGGTCGCCGTAGCCGTACGCGGTCCAGTTGTCGGCGAACACGCCCGCGTCGAAGTTCGCGAACAGCACGATGATGAACACGATGATCGGGAGGATCTTGAAGACGGTGACGATCCGGTTGATGATCGCCGCGTCGCGCACCCCGCGGGCGATCAGGTAGTGGAAGCACCACACGCCCGCCGTCCCCAGCGCCACCGCGAGGAGCGTGTCGCCGTCGCCGAAGCCGTCGAAGAACGCGCCGAGCGTGGCGGTGATGAACACCCAGTAGAACGTGTTGCCCGCGACCGCACTCGCCCAGAACCCGATCGCGGAGTTGAAACCCGCATAGTCGCCAAACCCTGCCTTGGCGTAGATGAACACACCAGAGTCGAGGTTGGGTTTGCGGATCGCGAGGTTCTGGAAGACGAAGGCCAGCATCAGCATGCCCGCACCCGCGATCGCCCACGCGATGAGCGACCCGAGGATGCCCGTCGCGACGCCGAACCGCGCCGGCAGCGAGAACACGCCCGCGCCGACCATGCCGCCGACCACCATCGCGGTGAGCGTCGGGAGGCTCATCTTGTTGGCCGTCGACGGTGCCTCTGCGTCAGTCGCGCTCATGGCTCTCCCTGACTCGTGTTGTCAGGGGTGAGGCTAGGGGTGCGGGCGCTGCGCCGCACGGCAAGCGCACGTGGCGGCGGCGGGCTGGGCGGATGCGCGACCACGACTGAAGGTCACTCCACCGACGGATCCAGCGAGACGGTGACGCGTTCGGCCCACAGCCGCGCCGAGATCTCCAGCGTCACCAGGTCGACGTAGCGCCCATGGACTGACAGATCCGCCACCTGCCCCCGTGCGTCAACGGGGAACCCTCTGGGTCGCGATCCTCGGGTCCAGCAGGGTCCCATTCGTCGACACGTGCACGAGCGAACTCGTACAGGTTCCCGGGCACGATCACACCAACGACCTCACGCCGCCCGGACCGCGTCACGCCGCGTGTGCGTACGCCTGCGGGCGGGCGTCGAGGAAGCGGCGTACGACGAGGCCCGTGAGTCGCGCATCGGGCTCGGCGCCGTCGAGCAGCGGGGCGCTCACCAGATCGGCACCGACCTCGTCGAGGCGGTCACGGAACCAGCCGGGCGCGAGGAGGTACGAGGCGACGGCGACGCGCGCGTACGGGTACCGCCGACGCTCCTCCGCCACGACTGCAGCCACCGTGTCGCGACCGGCGCCGACGTGCCCCAGCGCGACAGGGCGGCCGAGCGCCGTCGCAAGCAGCGCCGCCGCCCGCTCGGTGTCACGGCGCGCCAGCGGGTCCGACGAGGCAGCGGCGGCGAGCACGACGCGGTCGCTCGTCCCCATGCCCGCCTGACGTAGGCGTTTCGCGAGCAACCCCGCGAGCACCGGGTCCGGACCGAGCGCAGGCGCCGCCACGACGTCCTCACGTTCCGCGACGGCTGCGGCGATGTCGACGTGGACGTGGTACCCCGACGACAGCAGCAACGGAACCACGACGGTCGGTCCACCGGTATCCGTGACGACCTCCGCGACCTGCGGGTGCTGCACGTCGACAAACGTCGGCGCGACCGCGAGCCCCGGCAGCGCACCGGCGACCGCGTCGACGAGCCCCGCGATCGCTGCCTGCCCTGCGCGGTCACGCGTGCCGTGGCTGCACGCCACCAGCGTCGTCATGCCCGCCCTCCCTGGTCGAGGTTGATCCGGTAGCCGCGCTTCACCACGGTCTCCACGACCGGACGCCCACCGAACGCCTCCCGCAGTCTCGCGACGGCGACCTCGGCGGTGTGCGGGTCGGTCGAGCATCCCGGCAGCACGCGCAGCAACGCCTCGCGTGAGACGACCGCACCCGGCACCGCGACCAGCGAACGCAGCACCGCGAGCCCACTGGGTGAGACGCCGACGACGTCGTGGTCGAGCGTCGCTGCCCGCGCGCGAAGCCGGAGCGCGCCAGCCGCGGTCTGGGTCGCTTCGTGGTCGTCCCCGAGGTGCATGATGAGCGTGCGTACGAGGGACCCGAGGCGCCCACGGTCCGGGATGATCGGGTCGAGCCCCGCCACACGAAGCGGCTCCGCGGTGACCGGGCCGACAGCCGCCGAGGTCAGCACGCCGGAACGGCCGAGCGCGATGACATCCTCCAGGACACCCGCCGCTCGCGCCGCCGTGATCCATGCGGCAGCGCCCGGGGCGGACGTGAAGACCACGGCGTCGTACGCTCCCGCGGCCGCGTCGCGTACGGAGGCGACGACGGCATCGGGGTCCGGCGGCGGACCCCAGCGATAGACGACGAGCCCCACCGGCTCCCCGCCCGCAGCGCGTAGCCGCTCCTCGAGGCCGTCGTCGCCGGCACCGTGGTGCTGCACGACGATCCGCTGGCCGGCAACACCTTCGGTGCAGAGGAAGTCCGCGATCTCGGCCGACGTCTCCGACTCCGCGACCCAGTCGGGGACGAGCCCGGCGGCCTGAAGCGCGCCGCGCGCCTTCGGGCCACGCGCGACCAGCCGCGTACGGGAGAGCGCGACGACCAGCGCCTCCCCCAGTCCTGCGGCTTCGGCGGTGTCCAGCCACGAGCGGAACCCGATGCCGGTCGTCACGACGACGACGTCCGCCGAATCCGCGACGAGCTCGCGGGTGCGTTCCAGCAGGGTGTCCTCGTCGATCTGCGACTCCACGCCCAGCGCCGAAGCGACCGAGACGACGGCGCCCCTGCGGCCCAGCGCCATCGCCAGGTCGTCCGCACGGCGCTGCGCGGTGACGAGGACGGACGTCCCGGAGAGGACCGCACCGAGAGGCGTCATGGCGCCGGCGGGGCCGCGGACGAACCGACGGTTGAGCCAGTCGAAACCCCGACAGGCGTACCGACGGTTGAGCCAGTCGAAACCCCGACAGGCGTACCGACGGTTGAGCCAGTCGAAACCCCGACAGGCGTGGTCTCGACAAGCTCGACCGACGAAAGCCGCTCGAGCGACGACGGCCGCGGCTCGAGCAGCGGGGTGGCGGCGACCTCGACGACGCCGTCGACGACACGGGTCGCCCAGACGCCGACCGAGACCGCCGGGTCCTCGACCGCGGTGCCGTCGTCGAACCGGAACCGCTGCTTGTGCATCGGCGAGACCACCACCGGGACGTCGCCGACCGTGCCGACCAGACCGCGCGCCATCACGTTCGCCCCGCTGTACGGGTCGCGGTGCCCGATCGCGCGCACGACGTCGGGCTCACCCGCCAGCCGGAAAAGCGCGACCTGCCGGCCGTCGACCAGCGCGGCCGCTCCGCGGTCGGGGAACAGCGCGTCGAGCGCGCAGACGCGTACCCACGTCGCGACCTCGCGCTCGGTCAGAGACGCAGCACTCACGAGCGAACCTCCAGCGTCGTCCCGGCGATCAGCGTCGCGCGCTCCTGCGCATTGGCGGGTCGGCGTTGACCGCGCTCGGCGACGTAGACCAGGTCCGGGTCGGGGGTGTCGGGGCTGTTGACGAAGCTGGCGAACTTGCGCAGCTTGTCGGGATCGGCGAGCGTCGCTGCCCACTCGTCCTCGTACTTCTCGACGTGCACCGCCATCGCTGCGTCGAGATCGGCGGCGATCCCGAGACTGTCGTCGAGCACCACCGATCGTACGTGATCCAGGCCGCCCTCGACCGCCTCGAGCCACGGGGCGGTCCGCTGGAGCCGGTCGGCGGTGCGGATGTAGTACATGAGGAACCGGTCGACCGTCCGTACGAGCTCCTCGGTCGAGAGGTCCTCGGCGAACAGCTGCGCGTGCCTCGGGGTGAAGCCGCCGTTGCCGCCCACGTAGACGTTCCAGCCCTTCTCCGTCGCGATCACGCCCACGTCCTTGCCGCGCGCCTCGGCACACTCGCGGGCGCAGCCGGAGACGCCGAGCTTGATCTTGTGCGGCGAACGCAGCCCGCGATAGCGCAGCTCGAGAGCGATCGCGAGTCCGACGGAGTCCTGCACTCCGAAACGGCACCACGTCGAGCCGACGCACGACTTCACGGTGCGCAGCGACTTGCCGTACGCGTGGCCGGACTCGAACCCCGCGTCGACGAGCCGCCTCCAGATCGCCGGGAGCTGCTCGATCCGCGCGCCGAACAGGTCGATCCGCTGGCCGCCGGTGATCTTCGTGTAGAGCCCGAAGTCCGCGGCGACCTGCCCGATCGCGATCAGTCCCTCGGGCGTTACCTCGCCGCCGGGGATGCGCGGGACGACGGAGTACGTCCCGTCCTTCTGCATGTTGGCCATCACGTGGTCGTTGGTGTCCTGCAGCGCCGCCGCCTCGCCGTCGAGGACGTGCCCGGTCTCCAGCGAGGCGAGGATCGACGCCACGACGGGACGGCAGATGTCGCAGCCACGCCCGGTGCCGTGGGCGGCGACGAGCTCGGAGAACGTACGGATGCCGGTGACCCGTACGACGTCGAAGAGCTGCGCACGGCTCATCGCGAAGTGCTCGCACAGCGCGTTCGAGGTCGCGATGCCGGCGGCGGTCAACTCCTCGTCGAGCAGCTTCTTGACGAGCGGAAGGCACGATCCGCAGCTCGTACCGGCCTTCGTGCAGCCCTTGAGCGTGCCGAGGTCGTGGCAGGGCTCACCATTGGCCTCCCCCCGCACCGCGCACCGGATCGCTCCCGCGGTCACGTTGTTGCACGAGCACACCGCCGCAGCGTCGGGCAGCGACCCACCGGACACCGGCGTCACGCCGTCCGGCACCAGCCACGCCGTCGGGTCGCCCCCGAGCTCGCTGCCGACCATCGGCCGCAGCGACGCGTACGCCTCCGCGTCGCCGACGAGGATGCCGCCGAGCAGCGTCTTGGCGTCGTCGGACATCACGAGCTTCTTGTAGACGCCGCCGACCGGGTCCGCGTACACGACCTCGAGGCTGCCCTCTGTGCCCGCGAACGCGTCGCCGAAGCTCGCGACGTCGACGCCGAGCAGCTTGAGCTTGGTCGAGAGGTCGCCGCCGGTGAACGTCGCGTCCCCGCCGAGCAGCCGGTCCGCGACCACCTCGGCCATCGCGTAGCCAGGGCCAACGAGACCCCACGTGCGACCTCCGATGTGCGCGACCTCACCGATCGCGAACACGTGCGGGTCGTCCGTACGGCACGCGTCGTCGCACGCCACTCCCCCGCGCTCGCCGATCGCGAGACCCATCGCCCGGGCAAGCTCGTCCCGTGGGCGGACGCCGGTGGCGAACACGACGACGTCGGCGTCGATGCTGCCTCCCCCGTCGGCGAAGTCCATCGCTCGAACGGTGCCGCTGCGGCCGACTCGGATACGTGAGGTCGCCGTCGAGGTGCGGACCTCGACCCCCAGCTGCTCGATGATCCGTCGCAGCGTCCGTCCGCCGGCCTCGTCGACCTGCATCGGCATCAGCCACGGCGCGAACTCGACGACCGTGGAGTCCGCACCGAGCGCCCGGAGCGCGCCCGCGGCCTCGAGGCCGAGGAGCCCGCCGCCGACGACGGCGCCGCGTACGGGCCGGTCGAGGCGCGCGGCGAGCTCGTTGACGTACGCACGCAGCTCAGCGACGTCGTCGACCGTGCGATAGACGAAGCACCCGGGGGTGTCCTTGCCCTCGACCGGCGGCACCATCGCGTACGAGCCGTTTGCGAGCACCAGCGCGTCGTACGGGTAGGCCCGGCCGCGGGCGGTGACCGTACGGGCGTCCTTGTCCACCGCGGTCACCCTCACACCGCGGTGGAGCCGGATGCCGTCGGTCGCCCACAGCGACGGGTCGCCGAGGACGAGGTCGTCGGGGTCGCGGTCGGAGAAGAACGACGTCAGCGCCACCCGGTCGTACGGGGGCCGGCTCTCCTCGCCGAAGACGTCGATGGTCCAGGTGTCGGCACCGCCGCGACCGACGAGCGCCTCCACCAGGCGGTGCGCGACCATGCCGGCACCGACGACGACGAGGCGCTTGCGTGTGGCGGAGTCGGTGGCGGAGCCCATGTCGATCACCGTAGGAACGGGGTGTTTCGGGTCCTGACTCATCGGGTTACGCACCCTTCACAACGGGCTCACGCGAGGGCGTGGCGGTCTGTGAGCCGCCCTCACCGCCGGTCGAGACGCCCTCACCGCCGGTCGAGACTCCCTCACCGCCGGTCGAGCCTGTCGAGACCACCAGCCAGTCCGCGATCCCACGCACGAGCGACACGCAGCCCCCGCAGCCGGTGGTCGCGCGCGTGGTGGCCGCGAGCGCGTCGACGGAGCACGCCCCGCCGTCCCACGCCGCGACCAGGTCACGCTTGGTCACGCCGTTGCAGCGGCACACCGTCGTGCTGCCCGGCATCGTGGTGGGCGACCCGGCGGCGGCGTCGGCCTGCCCGGCGCTCGGCGCGAGGAGCTGCAGCGGGTCGAGCGGGACGACGCCCGGCCGCCCGTACTGGACGCTCAGCGACGCTGCGAGCTCGGCGGCTCCGAGGCAGGTCATCCCGACCAGCTCGTCGCCGTCGAGGACGACCTCCACGTAGCGGCGCGCGTACGGGTCGCTCATCGTCAGCACCCGCGCCCCGTCGGCGCAAGACGCCTTCCGCCCCATCGCGACGAGGCTGAGCCCGGCCGCCTTGAGGCGCATGGCGGCGCCGTCGACGACCACGGGTGCAGGGTCGGCCGCGGTGCCGCCGTCGACGACCACGGGTGCAGGGTCGGCCGCGGTGCCGCCGTCGGTGAGCCGCCGAGCGAGTGCGCGGGCCTGCTCCCACCCGGGTGCGACGAGCCCTGAGACCCCCGACGGCGTCTGCGCGCAGTCGCCGATCGCGTGGATCGCCGGGTCGTATGTGGTCGTCAGGTCGTCGCCGACGACGATCCCGTGGGCGACCTCGAGTCCGGCGGCACCCGCGAGGGCGGTCTCGGGGACAGCCCCGGCCGCGAGGACGACGAGGTCAGCCGCGAGCGTACGACCGTCGTCGAGCACCACCGCCTCCACGTGGCCGCCTCGTCCCCTCCACGATTTGACGGGTTCTCCACCGGTTGAGGGCACCGATTGGGGGGACAACCCGTCAAATCGTGGAGGAGCGCAGGTCACGCCCGCGAGCGCGGCGTTGCCGTGGAACGTGATGCCGAGGTCGGAGACCGCGTCGGCGAGCAGCCGGCCGGGCGCGGGGTCGAGGTCGCGGTCGAGGAGGTGCCCCGCGAACGAGATCACCTCCACCGCGACTCCCCGCAGCCGCATCCCGCAGGCGACCTCGACACCGAGCGGACCGCCCCCGACGACGACGGCACGCCGGGCGTTGAGCGCGGCGGCGGTGATGCCGCGGGCGTCGTCGACCGAGCGCAGCGCGAAGACGCCACCGGGCAGCGGGTCGCCCGGAGCGCCGTCGAGGCCCGGGACGCGCAGCACCCGCGCCCGCGCGCCGGTCGCCAGGACGAGGTGGTCGTACGGGATGGGCTCGCCGTCCACCCACACCGTACGGGCGCCACGGTCGATCCCGTCCACCCGCGCGCCGAGCCGTACGGTCACCCCGGCCGGCCGCGGCAGCACGAGGCTCGCGAGCTCCGCGCGCCCGGCGACGAGCTCGGTGAGCAGGATCCGGTTGTACGGCTCGTACTCCTCCTCCCCCAGCACCAGCACGTCGAACCGTCCCTCGCGGTCGGCGCGTGCGAGCTCCTCGGCGAATCGGGTGCCGACCATGCCGGCCCCGACGACCACCACCCGCTCGCGCGTCACTGTGCTGCCTCGACGGTCACGGCGGACACCTTGAACTCCGGCATCCCCGAGATCGGGTCGGTGGCCGCGCTGGTGACACTGTTGACCCGCTCGAGCCCCGCGAAGTGGAACGGGGCGAACACCGTGTCCGGCCGGATGTCCGCGCTGATCCGCGCCTGCGCGACCATCGAGCCGCGACTCGACGTCACCCGGATCTCCTCCACGCCCTCGATGCCGAGCCGCGCGGCGAGCAGCGGATGGAGCTCGACGTACGCCGCGGGCGCCGCGTCCCGCAGGCGCGCGACGCGGCGGGTCTGGGCGCCGGACTGGTAGTGCTGGAGCACCCGCCCGGTCACGAGGAACAGCGGAGCGGCGCGCGTCAGGTCGTCCACCCGCCCAGTCGGCTCGACCGCCACCATCCGTGCCCGGCCGTCCACATGGGCGAAGCCGTCCGCGAACAGCCGCGGCGTGCCCGGATGGGCCTCATCGGGGCACGGCCAGAACAGCGCCTCGCCCGCGTCCAACCGGTCGTACGAGATGCCGGCGTAGTCGGCACGCCCCCCGGCCGACGCGCGCCGTAGCTCGTCGTACACCTCGCGCGGGTCGGTCGGCAGCGACACCGTGGCCCCGAGCCGCGCCCCCAACCCGGCCAGGATCTCGAGCTCGCTGCGCACCCCCGGCGGTGGCGTCACGGCGGCCCGGCGACGGATCACCCGGCCCTCGAGGCTCGTCATCGTGCCCTCCTCCTCCGCCCACTGCGTCGTCGGCAGCACGAAGTCGGCCAGCATCGCGGTCTCCGACGGCACGAAGTCGCAGACCACCAGCAGGTCGAGCGCCCGCAGCCGGTCGGTCACAGTCCGCGCGTCGGGGGCGCTGACCACGAGGTTGGACCCGTGGACGAACAGCGCCCTCGGGCCGTCATCCGTGCCGAGGCCCATCAGCAGCTCGACGGCAGGCACGCCCTTGCCCGGCAGCGAGTCGGGGTCGACGCCCCAGACCTCGGCCACGTGCGCCCGCGCCGCAGGGTCGTCGATCATCCGGTAACCGGGCAGCTGATCCGACTTCTGCCCGTGCTCGCGCCCACCCTGGCCGTTCCCCTGCCCCGTGATGCAGCCGTACCCGCTCCCGACCCGCGCCGGCAGGCCGAGGCACAGCGCGAGGTTGATCGCCGCGGTCACCGTGTCCGTACCGTCCGTGTGCTGCTCGGCGCCGCGTCCGGTCAGCACGTACGCGCCTGCGCCGCCGTGGCACGGGGCGGCCGCCGCGAGGCGCCGCGCGATCCGGCGCAGGCGCCCCTCGTCGATGCCGGTGGCCGACGCGACGCGCTCCGGCCACCACGCGGCGACGCTGCGCCGGACGTCGTCGAGGCCGTTCGTACGGTCGTCCAGATACGCCGCGTCCGCGAGACCCTCGGCGAGCACGACATGGGTCAGCCCGAGGAGCAGCGTCAGGTCCGTCCCGGGGACGAGCGCGAGGTGCTCTCCGGCACCGTCGTCGGTCAGGCGTGCGGTCGCACTGCGCCGCGGGTCGACGACGACGAGCCCACCTTGCGCACGTGCATGGGACAGGTGCTGCACCGCCGGCGGCATCGTGTCCGCGAGGTTGCTCCCGAGCAGCAGCACCGCGTCGGCAGCGTTGAGGTCCTCCAGCGGGAACGGAAGGCCGCGATCGATCCCGAGGGCGCGGTTGCCGGCTGCGACCGCCGACGACATGCAGAAGCGGCCGTTGTAGTCGATGAACCGCGTCCGCAGCACCGTGCGGGCGAACTTGCCGAGCGCGTAGGCCTTCTCGTTGGTCAGCCCTCCCCCACCGAAGACCGCGATCGCGTCCCGTCCGTGGGCCTGCTGGAGTGCGGTCACGCGTGCCGCGATCTCGTCGAGCGCGTCGTCCCAGGAGACCTCCTCGTAGCGGCCGTCGGCGGTACGACGCAGCGGTGCGGTGATCCGGTCGGGCGTACGGAGGAGGTCAGCGCTCGTCCAGCCCTTCTGGCACATCCCGCCCCGGTTGGTCGGGAACTCCCGAGGCGAGGCGGCCAGGTCGCCGCTCGCCTCGGGAGCCAGCCGCATCGCGCACTGGAGTGCGCAGTACGGGCAGTGGGTGTCTGTTGACGCAGCGGTGCTGGTCACACGTGTGCCTTCGCCATCGCGGCTCCCGGCCGCAGGTAGGCGCACCACGTGACGGCGAGCATCGCCGCGTACACCCCCACGTACACGAACATCGCCGGCTCGATCGAGCCCGTCGCCTCAGACGCCCACGAGTAGACGCGCGGGACGAAGAACCCGCCGAACGCGCCGACCGCCGAGATGATGCCGATCGCGGCCGCCGCCTCGCGCTTGGCCCGCAGCGTGCCCTCCGCTCCTTCGGTGGCGGTCGCGCGGAAGATCGCAGGGATCATCCGGTACGTCGAGCCGTTGCTGACGCCGGTCGCGACGAACAGCACCAGGAACGAGGCCAGGAAGAACGCGAAGGAACCGGCCCGCAGCGCGAAGATCGCGGCGAGCACGCCGACGCCCATCACCACGAAGCTCGCCGCCGTCACGGCCGCACCGCCGACCCGGTCGGACAGGCGCCCGCCGAACGGCCGGGCCAGCGACCCGACGAGCGCGCCGAGAAACGCCCAGGACGTCGGGTTCACGTCGGCGAACTCCATCTTGATGAGCATTGGGAACGCCGCCGCGTACCCCATGAACGAGCCGAACGTGCCGATGTAGAGGAAGGCCATCACCCAGGTGTGCGGGCGCTTCGCAGCCGCCGCGGAGGTCGAGAAGTCGGCTTGGGCGGTGCTGAGGTTGTCCATCGCCTTCCACGCGAGGAACGCGGCGAGCAAGATCAGCGGGACCCACATCAGACCGGCCCGCCAGAGCACGAGCCCTCCGCCGGCGGTGACGACCGCTGTGACGACGAAGGGCGCCTGGACGACCGCGACGCCGATGTTGCCGCCGGCCGCGTTGAGCCCGAGGGCCCAGCCCTTCTCCTTCTCGGGGTAGAAGTACGAGATGTTCGTCATCGACGACGCGAAGTTGCCGCCGCCGAAGCCCGCCGTGGACGCAACCAGCAGCAGGACCCAGAACGGGGTGTCGGGCCGCTGGACGACGATCGCGAGCCCGGTCGTCGGGATCAGCAGCAGCAGCGCCGAGACAATCGTGAAGTTGCGGCCCCCGAAGAGCCCGACCGCGAACGTGTACGGGAGGCGCAGCGTCGCCCCCACGAGACTCGGCACGGCGACGAGCCACAGCAGCTGCGAGTTCGTGAGCGAGAAGCCGGCGGCGTTGAGGTTCACCGCGACGATGCTCCAGAGCATCCACACGGAGAACCCGAGGTGCTCGGCGAGGATCGAGACGATCAGGTTCCGGCGGGCGACCGGGCGCCCCGTACCCTCCCAGAACTCCGCGTCCTCAGGGTCCCAGTGGTCGATCCAGCGGCCGGTACGACGGCGTACCGGGGAGGTCGTCGTGCTCGCGGGCGTGGTGCTCGGCTCGGTGCCGAGGGTGGGCAGCGCCATGACGGGCTCCTGGAGGCGGAGGGGCCCGGCCGGATGCCGGACACCGTACCCAGGACGCTACGAACGCCGTGTTTCCGGCCCGTTGCCCTGCGGGTGGCGGGTCCGTAACCGTCCTCGCACAGCCTCGTACGCCCCCGTGTGAGGCGCCCGCGACGTGACGCTCCCCCGCAACGTCATACGTTCCGTGGCCCCTGGACCACGGAACGTATGACGTCAGAGAGCGGAGGCTCAGGCCTCCAGGACCACGGGCACGATCATCGGGCGACGCCGGTGCGCGCCCGAGACCCAGCGGCCGACCGTACGGCGGATGATCTGCTGGAGCTGGTGGGTGTCGTACGTCCCGTCGGCAACGGCGCTCGCGAGCGCCTGCTCGATCTGGGGCACGATCGCCTGGAACACCGAGTCGTCCTCGGCGAACCCCCGCGCCTGGATCTCCGGGCCGCTGACCAGCTTGCCGGTCGACGAGTCGATGACGACCATGACCGAGATGAAGCCCTCCTCGCCGAGGATCCGGCGATCCTTGAGCTCGGACTCGGTGATGTCGCCGACCGACGAGCCGTCGACGTAGACGTAGCCACAGTCGACCTTGCCGGTGACCCGCGCCCGTCCGTCGATGAGGTCGACCACGAAGCCGTCCTCCGCGATCACGACGCGGTCGGGCTCGACGCCCGTCGCACGCGCCAGCGCCGCGTTGGCGTGGAGGTGACGCATCTCGCCGTGCACCGGCATGACGTTGCTCGGCTTGACGATGTTGTAGCAGTAGAGCAGCTCGCCTGCGGACGCGTGACCGGAGACGTGCACGAGCGCGTTGCCCTTGTGGACCACGTTCGCGCCGAGCCGGATCAGTCCGTCGATCACGCGGTAGACCGCGT
This sequence comes from Mumia zhuanghuii, assembly GCF_042681565.1. Classification (NCBI taxonomy): domain Bacteria; kingdom Bacillati; phylum Actinomycetota; class Actinomycetes; order Propionibacteriales; family Nocardioidaceae; genus Mumia; species Mumia zhuanghuii. The sequence continues at coordinate 1,871,018 of NZ_JBHUFT010000008.1, read as the reverse complement.
TCTCGTTGCCGGGGATCAGCGAGCTCGCGAGCACGACGGTGTCACCGGGCTCGATGCGGACCGAGTCGTGCGAGTTCGCGGCGATGCGCGACAACGCGGCCATCGGCTCGCCCTGCGACCCCGTCGAGACGAGAACGAGCTCCTCGGGGCGGTACTCGGAGACCTTGCGCCCGTCGACGATCACGCCGTCCGGCACGTGGAGGTAGCCGAGGTCGCGCGCAATCTGCATGTTGCGGATCATCGACCGGCCGATGTAGGCGACCTTGCGTCCGTGCTTCACCGCGGCGTCGAGGATCTGCTGGACGCGGTGCACGTGCGAGGCGAAGCACGCCGTGATGATCCGCTGCTGGCTCTGCGCGAAGACGCGGTCGAGCACCGGCGAGATGTCGCGCTCGGTGGTGGTGAACCCCTGCACGTCAGCATTCGTCGAGTCGGTGAGGAACAGGTCCACCCCCTCCTCACCGAGCCTCGCGAACGCCCGCAGGTCGGTGATGCGCCCGTCGAGCGGGAGCTGGTCCATCTTGAAGTCGCCGGTGTGGATCACCAGGCCGGCGGCCGTACGGATGGCGACGGCGAGCGCGTCGGGGATCGAGTGGTTGACCGCCACGAACTCGAGGTCGAACGGCTCCATCGAGAGCGTCTCGTCCTCGGCGACGACGTACTTCGGCACGTCCTTGATCCGGTGCTCGCGGAGCTTGGAGTCGACGAGCGCCAGCGTGAGCTTGGAGCCGACCAGAGGAATGTTGCTGCGCTCACGGAGAAGGTAGGGGACGCCGCCGATGTGATCCTCGTGGCCGTGGGTCAGCACGATCGCGACGATGTCGTCGAGGCGGTCCCGGATCGGCGCGAAGTCGGGGAGGATCAGGTCGACGCCGGGCTGGTGGTCCTCGGGGAACAGGACGCCGCAGTCGACGACGAGCAGCTTGCCGGCGTGCTCGAAGACGGTCATGTTGCGCCCGATCTCTCCGAGGCCACCGAGCGCGATCACGCGCAGGCCGTCGGCGGGCAGCTCCGGCGGGGCGCCGAGCTCGGGATGGGGATGGCTCATCGATCAGTCCTTCAGCAGAGTGGCGTCACGGAGCACCTGGGCCAGCGTCGCCACCTGCTCGTCGGTCGCGTCCACGTACGGGGAGCGGGTCGTGCGGTTCTGGATCACACCGAGCAGCTGCATCGCCGCCTTGGCCATGATCGCGCCCTGCGAGGTCGGCGACATGATCGTGGCGACGACGTCGAGGAGCTCGTCGTTGATCGTACGGGCGTCGACGAGGCGGCCGTCATCGACCGCCCTCACCATCGAGGCGTACTGCGAGGCAGCGACGTGGCTGACGACCGAGACGACACCGGCGGCGCCGTACGCGAGCCAGGCGAGGTTGAGCGGGTCGTCGCCGGAATACCAGGCGAGACCGGTCTCGCGCATGAGGCGCACCCCGGAGGCGAGATCGCCGACCGCGTCCTTGACCGCGACGATCGCCTCGTGCTGCGCGATCTCCGCGTAGGTCTCGGGCGCGATGCGGACGACGGCACGGCCCGGGATGTCGTAAAGCATCACCGGGACGCCTTCGCCCGCATCGGCCACGGTCGTGAAGTGGCGAACGAGGCCGGCCTGCGGCGGCTTGTTGTAGTAGGGCGACACGAGCAGCATGCCGTGGGCACCCAGCTCGGCAGCCTGGCGGGCCAGCCGCGCCGACGCCTGCGTGTCGTTGTTGCCGACGCCGGCGACGACGGAGGCGCGGTCACCGACCGCCTCGAGGACCGCGGCCAGCAGGCGGCCGTCCTCTTCGGGGTTGGTGGTGGGCGACTCGCCGGTCGTCCCGCTCACCACGATGCCGTCGGAGCCTTCGTCGACGAGGTAGGTCGCCAACTTCTTGGCGGCGTCGAGGTCGAGGGCGCCGTCCGGGGTGAACGGCGTCACCATGGCGGTCAGCACCCGGCCGAACGGGGCCTCAGGTCTGGCGAGCGGAGAGGTCATATGTCCCACGCTACCGCTTGGGCGGGACGGACTGTGGGGCCGGTCAAACCAGCGAACCCGGACATGGAATGTCCCGGTGCTGCCCGTTCGGGGGCCCGGGCAGCACCGGGACACTCAGAACATCGCCCGAAGCCAGAACGGCGTTACGGCCGATCACGAGCCACGTATTGTGACCTGTGTCACACCCGCTCGTACGTCGCGATCCGGTAGCCGTCGTAGGGGATCGCGTCGATCTCGCACCACTGCGACCAGTCGACCTCGGGGAACCACGCATCGCCCTCAGGGGCCGCGTCGACGAGGGTCAGCACCATCCGGTCGGCCTGGTCGAGCGTCTGCCTGTAGATCTGCTCGCCGCCGATGACGAACACCTCGCCGCCGAGCTGAGCGGCGAGGTCGAGAGCCCCGTCGACGTCGTTGCTGACGACCACGTCGTCCGGCCCCTTCCAGCCCGTACGGCGGGTGATGACGACGGACGTGCGGTCGGGCAGCGGGCGCCCGATCGAGTCGTAGGTCTTGCGCCCCATCACGAGCACGTGGCCGGTCGTAAGGGCCTTGAACTGCTTGAGGTCGCCGGTGCGTGGCCACGGCAGGTCGCCGTCGCGCCCGATGACGCCGTTGGTGCCGACGGCGGCGACGAGCGTGATGCGGGCGTGGCGCTGCGCGCCCAGATCGCGAGGGGTCATACGGCGATGGGCGCCTTGATGCCCGGGTGAGGGTCGTAGCCGGCGAGCTTGACCGAGTCGAGCGTGAAGCCGTCGATCGAGGTGACACCGGGGTCGAGCTCGAGCTGCGGGAGCGGCCGAGGCTCGCGCGACAGCTGCTCGCGGGCCTGGTCGAGGTGGTTGAGATAGAGGTGCGCGTCGCCGAGCGTGTGGACGAAGTCGCCCACCTCGAGCCCGGTCACCTGAGCCACCATGTGGGTCAGCAGGGCGTACGAGGCGATGTTGAACGGGACGCCGAGGAACACGTCACCCGAGCGCTGGTAGAGCTGGCACGACAGGCGACCGGGCCCGCCGTCCTCCCCCGGCGCGACGTAGAACTGGAACATCGTGTGGCACGGCGCCAGCGCCATGTCGGGCAGGTCGGCGACGTTCCAGGCGCTCACGATGTGGCGACGCGAGTCGGGATCGCCGACGAGGGCGTCGATCACGCCCTGGAGCTGGTCGACGTGCCGCCCGCCCGGAGCCGGCCACGAGCGCCACTGGTAGCCGTAGATCGGGCCCAGCTCACCCTGCTCGTCTGCCCACTCGTCCCAGATCGAGACGCCGTTCTCTTTGAGATAGGCGGTGTTGGTGCTGCCCGCGATGAACCACAGGAGCTCGGCCACGACGGACTTCACGTGGACCTTCTTGGTGGTGACCAGCGGGAAGCCTTCACGCAGGTCGAACCGCATCTGGTGGCCGAACACGCTGAGCGTGCCGGTGCCCGTACGGTCGTCCTTGCGGACGCCGTCGTCGAGGATCCGTTGAACGAGGTCGAGGTAGGCGCGCACGTTCTCACGCTACGACACCGACCTGACACAATCGAGCAGTGACTACCGCCGACACCAGTGTCCGGGTCGCGTGGCGCGCCGACGCCCCCGCGATCGCCTCCCTGCAGGCCGACGCGTGGCGCGAGCGGTACGGCCCGGTGCTGCCGCCGGAGATCGTCGCGCAGATCGTCCCCGCCCTGTTCGAGGAGAAGTGGGTCGCCTCGCTCGACAAGCCCGGCGACGCCCGCAACCGGGTCCTCGTCGCGCTCGAGCACAGCACCGTACGCGGGTTCGCCGTCACGGGGCCCTCGAGCGACGACGATGCCGACCCGGTCGCCGACGGCGAGGTCAGCGAGCTGACCGTCTCCCCCGCCCACCGCGGCGCCGGCCACGGCTCACGGCTCCTGCAGGCCTGCGCCGACACGCTGCGTGCCGACCGGTTCGTCCGGGCGACGATGTGGCTCGACGCCTCCGACGACGCGATGCGCGGGTTCGTCACCGGCACCGGCTGGGCGCCTGACGGCGCGCACCGCGAGGTCGACCCGGTGGGCGACGGGGTCGTTCTCCTCAAGCAGGTCCGCCTGCACACGATGCTGGGCGGTGACGAGGACGGTGACTGACACCGACCACGTGCCGGTCGGCTTCACCGTCGCCGCCGCCGACTTCTACGAGGACCTCGAGAACGACAACTCCCGCACGTTCTGGACCGCCCACAAGGACGACTACGACACGCTGGTGCGGCGCCCGATGCTGGCACTCACCGCCGCGCTCGCCGACGAGTTCGGTGCGGCCAAGGTGTTCCGGCCGTACCGTGACGTGCGGTTCAGCGCCGACAAGACCCCTTACAAGACCCATCAGGGCGCCTTCGTCGCGACCGAGCCGGCCAACGGCTACTACGTCCAGATCGACGCGTCGGGGCTGCGGGTCGGAGCCGGCTGGTACGACGCGACCGCCGAGCGCAAGCACCGCTTCCGTACGGCGGTCGACGACACGCGCAAGGGTGCCGAGCTCGAGCGGCTGCTCGGCCGGCTCACCGCCGACGGGTTCGAGCTCGGCGGCGACCGCGTCAAGACCCAGCCGCGCGGCTGGTCCGCGGAGCATCCCCGCATCGAGCTCCTGCGGCACAACACGCTCACGCTCATGCGCTGGTACGGCACGCCCGAGTGGATGGGCACCCCCGGACTCGCCACGCGGGTCGCCGATGACTGGCGGGCATTGACCCCGCTCCTGGACTGGCACGCACGACATGTCGGCTGAGGCGTCCGCGCCCAGCGACCGCAGCGTCGTCATCGACTCGCTCGGGGTCGGCCTGGCCACGGGTGCTTACGGGATCAGCTTCGGCGCGATCGGGACGGCCTCGGGGCTGACGGTCCTCCAGACGTGCGTGCTGTCGCTGCTGATGTTCAGCGGGGCGTCACAGTTCGCGTTCGCGGGTGTGGTGGCCTCGGGCGGCAACCCGTTCACCGGCGCGGTCACCGCGGTCCTCCTCGGCAGCCGCAACAGCTTCTACGGGCTCGGACTGGCGCCGCGGCTGCGGGTGCACGGCTGGCGGCGACTGCTCTCGGCGCAGATCGTCATCGACGAGTCCACCGCGATGGGTGTCGCCCGCACGACCGACCGGCACGCTCGGATCGGCTTCTACGTCACGGGCGTCTCGATCTTCATCCTCTGGAACCTCATGACGTTCGTCGGCGCCCTCGCCGGAAACGCTCTCGGGGACCCCCGGACGTACGGGCTCGATGCCGCCGTGGGCGCCGCGTTCCTGGCGCTGCTGTGGCCCCGGCTGACGGCGTGGCCGCAGCGCACGGTCGCGATCGTCGGCGCGCTCGTGGCCATCGGCACGGTGCCGCTCTCCCCCGCAGGCGCGCCGATCATCATCGGCGGTGCCGTCGCCGTCGCCCTCGGGATCTGGATCACCCGTCGCAGCACCGACGCCGAGATCACCGACGCGCTCGAGCACCCCGAGGAGCCGCACCACCACGATCACCACGAGAGGGGCGAGTCGTGATCTGGTGGGCCATCATCGCGGCGTCGCTCGCGTGCTACGGACTCAAGCTCGCCGGGCTCTCCATACCCGACCGTGCCCTCGAGCATCCGCTGACCGTCCGTGTCGCGGCGCTCATCCCGGTCGGGCTGCTCGGTGCGCTGATCGCGGTGCAGGTGTTCGGCGACGGGCAGTCGCTCGTGCTGGACGCACGGGTGGTCGGGCTCGGTGTCGCGGTGCTGCTCCTGGTCGTACGGGCGCCGTTCCTCGTCGTCGTGGGCGCAGCCGCCCTCGCGGCCGCCCTCGTACGCCTGCTCTGACGCCGTCCGCGTCCGCGTTGTGAAAGCAACCTGACCGAATCGCGGGCCGAATTCGGTCAGGTTGCTTTCACAACGCGGACGGATCCGGGGTGTGCCGTCAGGCGAGGCCGAGGATGCCGTCGAGCCCGACGGTGACCCCCGGGTGCGCGGCGACGCCACGCACTCCGGCGACGACGCCCGGCATGAACGACTCGCGGTGCACCGAGTCGTGGCGGATCGTCAGCGTCTCGCCGGGATCACCGAAGAGCACCTCCTGGTGGGCGACGAGCCCACGCGCCCGTACGGCGTGCACGTGGATGCCGTCCACCACCGCGCCCCGCGCCCCGAGCGGGTCGGCCGTCGTCGCGTCGGGCACCGGCGCCGACCCCGCGGCCCGACGCGCCTCGGCGACGAGCTCGGCCGTCCGTGTCGCCGTGCCGGACGGCGCGTCGACCTTGTCAGGGTGGTGCAGCTCGACGATCTCGACTGACTCGAAGTACGGCGCGGCGATCTGCGCGAACCGCATCATTAGCACGGCCCCGATCGAGAAGTTCGGCACGATGAGCACCCCGACCTCGGGCGACTGCGCCGCGAGCTCGCGGACCTCGGCAAGGCGCGCGTCGTCGAACCCTGACGTCCCGACGACGGAGTGGATGCCGTTGGCGACGCAGAAGCGCAGGTTGTCCATCACGACGGCCGGGCTGGTGAAGTCCACGACGACCTCGACACCCGCGTCGACGAGGAGGTCCAACGGGTCGTCGGCATCGATCGCCGCGGCGGGGGTGAGCCCCTCGGCCGCTTCGATCGCTCGTACGGACTCCGACCCCATGCGCCCTCGGGCACCCAGCACCCCGACCTTGGTCTCGCTCATGCGCCGATCATCCCACCCGCGTGCGCGGCCGGTCCGGCAGACTGGAGACAGCCCAGTGCCCCTACCGAGAAGAGCAGTCATGGCTGACCCTGGCGACACACGCGTCGCCGTGTACCTCGACTTCGACAACATCGTGATCTCGCGGTACGACCAGGTGAACGGACGCAACCAGTTCCAGAGGGACAAGGCGCGCGCGTTCTCGACGACCGAGCGTGACGCCGACCCCGACGTCGCCGAGAAGCTCGCCCGCGCCACGGTCGACGTCGGCGCGATCATCGACTTCGCCTCGTCGTTCGGGACGCTCGTCCTGACCCGCGCCTATGCGGACTGGTCCGCGCCGGTCAACGCCGAGTATCGCGGCCAGCTCGTCAGCCGCGCCGTCGACCTGGTCCAGCTGTTCCCGGCGGCCGCGTACGGCAAGAACGGCGCCGACATCAGGCTCGCCGTCGACGCGGTCGAGGACATGTTCCGGCTGCCCGACCTCACGCATGTGGTGATCGTCGCAGGTGATTCCGACTACATCGCGCTCGCGCAGCGGTGCCGGCGGCTCGGCCGGTACGTCGTCGGTGTCGGCGTCGCCGGCTCCACCAGCAAGTCCCTCGCGGCGGCGTGCGACGAGATGGTGACGTACGACGCGCTGCCCGGCGTCGAGCCGGCCCCCGAGCCGGAGCCGGCAGCGAAGAAGTCGGCCCGCTCCCCCTCGCGGAGGCGCTCGGGTGAGCGTCCTGCCAAGCCGGACACCGCCTCGGACGACGTCTCGGCCGCGGAGACGGAGCCGAGCGGGACGGGCGCCAAGCGCGACTCACGCAAGCCCACGGCCACGGTCCCGCTCTTCGCCGAGCCCGGGTTTGACGACCGTGCAGAGCACGAGCCGGAGCCGGAGGACGCCCAGAAGGTCGCGACCCGGCTGCTGGAGCGTGCCTTGCGTTTGGGCCACGAGAAGGACGACGCCGACTGGCTGCACAGCTCGGCGGTCAAGAGCCAGATGAAGCGGATGGACCCGTCGTTCAACGAGAAGGCGCTCGGGTTCCGCTCGTTCTCGGACTTCGTACGGTCACGGGGCGATCTCGCCGAGCTCGACGAGAGCTCCACGGCGCGCCTGGTACGCCTGAGTCCGAAAGCTTCGCACTAGGTGGTACGGTCGTCAGTAGTTGCAATACCGTCACGCCGCAGATTCGAATGCAAGACCCTCGTTTATCGAGGCCTCTCGTTCTTCTCCCAGGTTGAGGTGATCGCGACACCAGTCGCACGCGAACGTCGCGTGCGCACGACCAGAGGAGAAACATCATGGCTACAGGCACCGTTAAGTGGTTCAACGCTGACAAGGGCTTCGGCTTCATCGCTCCCGACGGCGGCGGCGAGGACCTGTTCGCGCACTTCAGCGCGATCGCAGCCTCGGGCTTCCGCTCGCTCGATGAGGGCCAGAAGGTGGAGTTCGACGTCGAGCAGGGCCAGAAGGGCCTGCAGGCGGCCAACATCCGCCCGCTCTGACTCTGACGCGGCTCAGCCGCGTTTGACGAAGCCCCCGCCTCCCTCACGGGAGGCGGGGGCTTTCGCGTCTGCGGATGACCCGCGTCAGCGGCCGACGGTCAGCGGAGCCGCGTCAGGATCGACGGCAGCGATGATCGCGCGGATCCGCTCGACGTCGTCCTGCAGGCAGGCGACCTCGAAGTTGCCCACGGGCTCTCGACGAGACCCGATCCAGGTGTCGATCCCCTCCGCCCTCAGGGCAGCCAGGATGGGGGCACAGCTGCGCCCCTCGCCCGGCTTCCACGCGATGATGCGGGGGCGCTCAGGGCGGTTGTCGCTCAGGCCCATCCGGCTGAGGTCACGCGGTCGACGTCGCGACCGGCTCGGGGCTGATCCGACCGGATCAGGATGGTCGTTCATCGGGGGCACCGACTCTCCACTCGCCGGCGCCGCGCCCGGGTGAGCGCGTCGAACCGGTAACCCCGACTGTACGCCACGGGATGAATATCCCTCCAGGCCTTCATCGGCCCATCTCGGCAGCAAGCGGGCAGTCGAACGGGCTTCGTGCCCGCAGGCCGACGTTGTTGAGGTAGCCGATCACGATCCGGTACGACCCGATCAGGCTCTCCTCTGTGTACGGGATGCCGTGGCGCAGGCAGTGCTCCCGGACGATGGGCCGCGCCCGGCGCAGGTTGGGCCGCGGCATGCTCGGGAACAGGTGGTGCTCGATCTGGTAGTTCAGGCCGCCCATCGCGGCGTCGACGAACCAGCTGCCACGGATGTTGCGCGACATCAGGACCTGCCGGCGAAGGAAGTCGATCTTCATGGTCGCCGGGACGATCGGCATGCCCTTGTGGTTCGGCGCGAATGCGCTCCCGAGGCACACCCCGAAGACCGCCATCTGCACCGCGAAGAACGCCACTGCCTTGCCCGGAGGAAGCAGGACGAAGAGCAGCGCGACGTACGCGACGAGTCGCGTGCTGACCATCGCGAGCTCCAGCCGGCGCCACGGCAACGTGGTCCGCTCGACGAGCGTACGGATGCTGGCGGTGTGGAGGTTGAGGCCTTCGAGTGTCAGGAGCGGGAAGAAGAACCACCCCTGGCGCCGGGCGAACCAGCCGGCGAAGCCCGTGCGACTCTCGACGATGTCTCGCGTGAACGCGATCGCGCCGGGAGCGATGTCAGGGTCTCGCCCTTCTTGGTTGGGCGCTGCGTGGTGCTTGTTGTGCTTGCCGCGCCACCATCCATAGCTCAGTCCAGCGAAGGCTCCCGCGAGGATGCGCGCCGCCCAGGCGTTGGCCCGGCCCGACGTGAAGAGCTGGCGGTGTGCGGCGTCGTGCCCGAGGAAGCCGAACTGCGTGACGACCAGCCCGAGGACGGCGGCGAGCGCGAGCTGCCACCAGGAGTTGCCCAAGAGGACGACGCCGACCCAGACGGCGGCGAACGCGGCGACCGCGAACCCGATCCGGGTGAGGTAGTAGACAGGACGCCGTCGCAGCAGCCCGCGGTCGCGGACGTCGTTGAGCAGCGTCGCGTATGCGCTCACGAAGTTCTCGGCTCGGCGCGGGGCTCCAGGCTCTTGCTGGTCGAGGGCGGTGGTCGGTCGGTCAGCCATGGCTGCCTCTCCACGAACTCTCAGAGGTCCAGGGAGAATCACTCGAGCACATCCCTCCAATCTACACGGAGAGCTGTCGGTCACCCTCCACGATCTGACGCGTGACGTCGAGCGCGGTCCACAGCTCCGCGTACGAGGTGGTCAGCGGCGAGAGCCCGAGCCGGATCATGTCGGGGTTGCGGAAGTCGGGGATCACCTTGGCCGCGTACATCGCGTCGGCGACCTCGCGTGCGCGCGGCCCCTGCACCGTCACGTGGCCCCCGCGCCGCGCCGGCTCGCGCGGCGACGCGACGGTGAAGCCGTGCGGCACCAGCCACGCGTCGACCAGCGCGACGCAGTGCTCGGTGAGCGCGACGGCCTTCTCCCGGATCGCGTCGATCCCGGCCTCGGCGACCAGCGACACCGACGCATCCACGGCGACGATCCCCGGGACGTACGCGGTGCCGGACAGCATCGCGCGGATCGACGGGTCAGCCTCGTACGACGGGCCCATCGCGAAGCGGTCCTTGCTGCTCCACCACCCCGTGATCGGCTGACGCACGGCACTCAAGTGGCGCTCGGCCACGTAGACGAAGGCGGGCGCACCGGGACCTGCGTTGAGGTACTTGTAGGTGCAGCCGACCGCGAGGTCCGCCCCGACCGCGTCGAGGGCGAGCGGGATCACGCCGGCGGAGTGGCAGAGGTCCCAGATCACGACCGCACCGGCCGCGTGGATCTGCTCGGTGACCGCCGCCATGTCGAGCAGCACGCCCGAGCGGTAGTCGACGTGACTCAGCAGGACCACCGCCGTCCGCTCCGAGAGCACCGCTGCCAGCTGGTCGGCGGTGACACCCTCGACGACATCCGGGCTCAGCCAGCGGACCGTCATCCCCCGGGCACCCGCGACGGACTCGACCAGATAGCGATCGGTCGGGAAGTCGGCGTCCGTCGCGACGATCTCGTCCCGCCCCTCGCGCAGCCCGCACGCCGCGTGGATCGCCTTGTAGAGGTTGACCGACGTCGACTCGGCGATGACCGTCTGCCCAGCGGCAGCACCGAGGCATGCGGCCGCCAGGCGGTCACCGACCTGCTCGGGAAGCTCCAGCCAGCCGTCCTCCCAGCTACGGATCAGTCCCTCCCCCCACTGGCGGCGCAGGACGTCTTCGACCCGCTCCAACGTCCGGCGCGGCGGCCGGCCGAGCGAGTTGCCGTCGAGGTAGGCGACGGGGTCGTCACCGCGCAGGAACTCATCGCGGAACGCCGCCAGCGGGTCGGCGAGGTCCATTGCAACCGCGTCGTCGTACGTGAGGGTCATGCCCTGATCTCACCATGCGCCGCGTGTGTTCCGCGCGCCCGGTCCACCGCCTTGCCCACCTCGACGAGGAGGAAGACCGCGATGGCGAGCACGGCGGTGTAGGCCCAGATGTCCAGCCCGATCGGCGCCGAGCCGAACCAGGTGTTCATGAATGGCAGGTAGACGAAGCCGAGCTGGGAGATCACCATCGCCGCCGAGGCGATCCAGACGGCCTTGTTGCCACGGAGCACGGCGGGCGTGAGGCTCGAGCGGTCGAGGTAGCGGCTGTTGAACAGGTACGCCAGCTGGCCGAGCGCGAGCATCGTCACTGCCGCCGTCCGCGCCTCGTCGAGCCGCAGGCCCGCGTCGTGCGTGCTCGTGAAGACCAGCAGGGTCGCGCCGCCGATCAGGACCGAGACCACGATGATCCGCCACCCGTACGCGAGATCGACCACGGAGGCACCGGGGTCGCGTGGTGCCCGGTCCATCACGCCCGGCTCGGCCTTCTCGTACGCAAGGGCGAGCGACAGCGTGACGGCCGTGACCATGTTGATCCAGAGCACCTGAACGGGCTCGAGGGGCAGCGTCATGCCGAAGAGCACGGCGATCAGCATCACCAGCGCCTGCGCCCCGTTGGTCGGCAGCAGGAAGAGCACGGACTTGCGGACGTTGTCGTAGATCCGGCGCCCCTCCTCCACCGCCAGCTCGATCGTCGCGAAGTTGTCGTCGGCGAGGACGACGTCGGCGGCCTCCTTGGTCGCTTCCGTGCCCTTGATGCCCATCGCGACGCCGACGTCCGCCTGCGTCAGTGCAGGAGCGTCGTTGACCCCGTCGCCGGTCATCGCGACGACCTCGCGGTGGAACTGCAGCGCCGAGACGATGCGGATCTTGTGCTCCGGGCTCGTCCGCGCATAGACGTCGACCTCCCGGACGACCTCGCGCAGCTGCTCGGTGGTCATCGCCTCGAGGTCGGCACCCGTGAGCACGCCGACCCCCTCGCCGCGGACCAGTCCCATCTCCCGCCCGATCGCAAGCGCGGTCCCGGCGTGGTCGCCGGTGATCATCTTCACCCTGATCCCCGCGCGTCGGCACTTCTTGATGGCGTCGATGGCCTCGGAGCGCGGCGGGTCCACGATGCCGACGAGCCCGACGAACTCGAGCCCCTCGCTGACGTCGTCGTCCGTGATGCGGGTCTCGGCGGGCGGCGGCCCGACGGCGGCGGCGAGGACGCGCAGGCCCTGCGCTCCGAGAGCGTCGATGTGCTCCTCCCACCAGCGCCGGTCGAGCGCCTCGCGGGTGCCGTCGGCCGCCCTCTGGTGCGCGGACCGGTCGAGGATGCGGTCGGGGGCGCCCTTCACGAGGAGCACCGCCGCTCCCTCGGGGTCGCGGTCGAGCGTCGCCATGTACTTTGTCTGCGAGTCGAACGGGACGACGTCGACCCGCGACCAGCCGTCGGCGTCGAAGCCGCCCTTGAGCGCGAGCGTCCGCAGGGCGCCGTCGGTCGGGACGCCGACGAGCCCCCACCGGTCGTCCTCGTCGCGACGGACGACCGCGTCGTTGCAGCGGGCCATCACGGTGACCAGCGAACCGAGGTCCGCGTGGTCGGCGAGCGTGGCGACTCCGTCGCCGTCGCGGATCTCGCCGTCGGGCGCGTAGCCGATCCCGGTCACCTCGTACGACTGTGCGCGCGTCACGACGGTGCGTACCGTCATCTCGTTCTTGGTGAGCGTGCCGGTCTTGTCCGAGCAGATCGTCGTCACCGAGCCCAGTGCCTCGACCGCGGGCAGCTTGCGGGTGATCGCGCGCTCGCGCGCCATCTGCTGCACGCCGAGCGCGAGGATGATCGTCACCAGTGCGGGCAGCCCCTCGGGCACCGCAGCCACGGCGAACCCGATCGTCGCCGACACCAGCTCCTCCCCTGCGAAGTCGTGCACGACCCGGCCGACCACGACCATGATGACCGCCATGACCGCGATCAGGAGCGCGAGCGCCTTGCCGAACGCGTCGAGCTGGCGGCTGAGCGGGGTCTCCAGCGGCTCGACCTCGTCGACGAGCGTCTGGATCTTGCCGACCTCGGTGCCCTGCCCCGTCGCCGTGACCACGCCGCGCGCGCTGCCCTGGGTGATCAGCGTCCCGGAGAACACCATGTCCGAACGGTCGCCGACGCCGGCATCGGACGCGACGACGTCCGCGTCCTTGCTCGACGGCACGGACTCCCCCGTCAGCGCGGACTCCTCCGCCTGCAGGTTAGACGCGGCGACGAGCCGCAGGTCCGCAGGCACCTTGTCGCCGCCACGCAGCCGTACGACGTCACCGGGGACGAGCGCATCGGCGTCCACCCGCTCCCAGGCGCCGTCGCGGCGGACGTCGGCCTGGACGCTGAGCATGGTCCGGATCCCGGCGAGCGCCTTCTCGGCCCGGCCCTCCTGGATCAGGCCGATCGCGGCGTTGATCACGGCGACGGCGAGGATCACGGTGAAGTCGACCCAGTCCCCGAGCGCCGCCTTGGCCGCGGCGGACGCGAGCAGGATGTAGATCAGCGTGTCCTGGAACTGCGCGAGCACCCGCTTCCACCACGGAGTCGGCTCCGGAGGTGGGAGCCGGTTGGGTCCCACCTCCGCGAGTCGTTGCCGCGCCTCGTCGTGCGTGAGCCCCTCTCGCGACGTGTCGAGTCGCGTGAGGACCTCGTCGACCGGACTGGCCCAGACCGGCGGCTGTTCGGTGACCTCCTGCATGGGTCCATCGAACCCTGCCCGGTCTTCGCCCGCACTCGCAGGGGTCACGGCGTCGCGAGCGCCTCCGTCGGCGACATCCGCGCGGCACGGACCGCCGGGTAGAGGCCGGCCACCGCGCCGATGAGCAACGTCGCGGCCAGCCCGCCGGCCGTCGCCCAGACCGGTACGACGGTGACCCAGTCCTGCGAGGCCGCGTACGCCGTCGTGACCCCGACCCCGATCAGGAGTCCACCGACGCCTCCCAGCAGGCACAGGATCTGCGACTCGGCCAGGAACTGGGTACGGATCTGGCCGCGTGTCGCCCCCATCGACCTCCGCAGCCCGATCTCCGCCCGCCGTTCGAGGACGGAGATCACCATCGTGTTCGCCACCCCGACACCCCCGACGAGCAGGGCGACGCCACCGAGTCCGAGGAGCAGCCCGCCCAGGGTGTCGTCGGTCGCCTGCTTGGCTGCCAGGGCTTCCGACGGACGCGACACCTCGACCTCGTTCGGGTTCTGCGGGTTCGCCGTCGCCGCGAGGACCGCGCGCACCTCGGCCACGTACGCGTCGTCCGCGCGGGTGTAGATCGTCGTCGGGTAGCCGTCGAAGTCGAGCCGCTCCTCGGCGACGTGCCACCCGACCAGCGCCGACATGTCGAGCTCGGGCGTGAGCGCCGACGACGCGAGGACTCCGACGACGGTGAACCACTGCCCTCCGAGCCACACCTGAACGCCCGTGCCCGGACGGCTCACCCCGAGGCGCTGCGCCGCCGAGCTTCCGAGCACGACGGCCGGATAGCGCGCGGTCGCCGCGTTCAGCCACGCCCCCGCCGCCACGGAGGTGCCTGTGGTGTCGAGGAGGTCGGTCCGCGCAGCCCGTACGGAGATCCCGCCGGACTCCGCGTCGGGGACGAGGTCGGAGCGATAGACGTTCGCCGCGAGGACGGCGGTCGCCGAGGTCGACGTGACCGGAGCGATCCGGTCGACCATCGCGACCGCGTCGTCGGGCAGGTGCGAGGCGTCGCCGAACAGCGTCTCCCCCGGCGCGACGGTTAGGAGGTTCGTCCCCAGCGCGTCGAGCTGACGGTCGAGCTCGGCCCGGCTCGAGGTGGAGATGCCGACGACCGCGAGCATCGACGCGATGCCGATCGCGATCCCCAGCGCACTCAGGACGACCCGCAGCGGGCGTGTGACCAGGCCGGAGGCACCGACCCGGACGACGTCGCGGATCCGCATCCGCGCGGGCGCGAGCCCGCTCATCGTGCAACCGCCGTACGGGACACGACACGCCCGTCGCGCATCTCCACCTGCCGCGGGACGCTTGCGGCGATCTCGCGGTCGTGCGTGATCACGACGACCGTGGTTCCGGCTGCGTGGAGCTCGCGCAGCAGCCCCATCACGGCGCGTCCCGACGCGGAGTCCAGGTTGCCCGTCGGTTCGTCGGCCAACAGGAGCGCGGGCTCGGCCACGACCGCCCGGGCGATCGCCACTCGCTGCCGCTCGCCGCCCGACAGCTCGTGTGGGCGGTGCCCTACTCGATGCTCGAGCCCGACGCGCGCCAGTGTCTCGGTGGCCCGGCGCCGTCGTTCCCGTTGGCCGACACCGAGATAGAGCAACCCGTCGGCGACGTTGTCCAGAGCGGCGACGCCGGGCGCGAGGTGGAACTGCTGGAAGACGAACCCGATCCGCCGGGCCCGCAGCGCCGACAACGCGCTGTCGGACAGGCGGGAGACGTCGTGCCCGTCGATCACGACCGTGCCTGTGCTCGGCCGGTCCAGGGTCCCCAGCAGGTGCAGCATCGTCGACTTCCCCGAGCCCGAGGGCCCGACGAGCGCGACGAGCTCGCCCCGGGCCACCCTCACGGACACGTCCCTCAGCGCGGTCACCCCGCCGGCGTACGTCTTGCCCACATCCTGCGTCTCCACGATCCAGGGACTCATGACGGGACCACCACGTTCGTCCCCTCTGCGAGGCCCTCGCCGGACACCTCGACCTGCCCGTCGGCGAACAGACCGACCTCCACGGCGACGTACGAGGTGGTGCCGTCGTCGGCGACCACCTCCAGGCCGTAGCCGCCCTCCGCGAGCGCGACGAGGGCGTTCACCGGTGCCGCGAGGACGTCCTCGCGCTCCTCCGTCACGATCGTCACCTCGACGGGGGCCGCGTCGAGACGGCCGAGCGCCTTATGCTTGCCGATCCGTACGGTCACGGGGACGGTCGTGGTCTCCTCCCCACCCTGCGGATCCTGCTCGGCCGTCGCCACGGTGCCGACGTCGCTGACACGACCTGCGACGGTCGTGCCGTCGGGGAGCGTGACCGAGACCGCGTCCCTCTCACGGACCTCGTCCTGGTCGGCCGCGTCGAGATCGACCGCGACCGATCGCCGCCTGCTGGTGGTGGTGAGCACTGGGCCGGTGGCCAGATCGCCGACCGCCAGCGAATGGCTCGCGACGCGGACGGCACCCGCGGCGACCACGACGTCGCCAGGCTCGACGCGACCGGTCTCGTCGATGCCGAGATCTTCCTGCCACCGCTCGACCGCGTCGGCGGTCGCCTCGGTGAACTCCTCGTCGACGGTGAAGCCGCTGTATCCGAGGGCGGCGAGGTTGCGCTCGAGCTGCTCGACGTCCTCCCCCTCGACACCGTCGGACAGCGGCCGGTATGCCGGCACCGTGCCGTACAGGAGCACGACGGGCCGGGCATCGACCTCGAACAGGCGCTCCCCCCGCTCCACTGTCCTGCCGGTCCCCCGGAGCCAGGTCAGCGTCCCGCTCCCCCGCGCCGAGACCGTCGTCGCGGTCCCGTACCCGAGGGTTCCGGCCAGCGACTGCGTGGCGGACAGCGTCGTACGGACGACCTCGGCAGTCGCTGGGGTCGACGGCTGCGCACTCTCCGGCTCCGGGTCGGCGCCGCCGTACCCGACCGCGGCGGCCGTCGCACCCGCGATCCCGAGCCCCGCTCCTGCCGCGACGGCCACACGGGCGAGGCGCCTCATGCCGTGGACCCCTCGACCTCGTCGCGGGCCCCGGGCTGCAGCGTCGCACAGGCCTCCATCGCCTTGCGGGTCTTCTCGTCGTCCTTGAAGCCCTGGAGCATCGGGCCGCCGTCGGCCTTCGGGTCCGACATATCGACGCCGTGCTCGCGCATGCACGCCGCGAACGCGCGCATCTGCTCGAGCTCCTCCTCGGTCGGCTTGCGGGTCTTCCCGTCGCCCGGCATGAGCGCGCGGCACTCCTCCATCGCCTTCTCGACCGTCGCCTGGGTGGGGCCGCTGCCCTTCTGGCTCCTGAGCGTGATCTTCGGGCCCTGGCCGTCCTCGCCAGGCTTCGGATCCTCCATGGGGACGCCGTTCTCGCGCATGCACGCGGCGAACTCGAGCGCCTTCTCGTCGTCGGTCTTGTCGTCGTCGGACTCCTTCGAGGTCGCGGTCGGCGACGACGAGCCGCCGGCCGACGGAACCCCCGACCCGCCCGCAGACGACCCGCAGGCGGTGAGGAGAAGGAGTATGAGGGCGAGAGGAACGGCCAGGAGCCATGGTGTGTGAGGTCCTCGCTCGGAGGACGGTGCTGTGATGTGCATGCCGCGAGCCTGGTCCCGTGGGCTCGGCACTCCCTCAGGACAACCTCGAGGTCCCCTCAGAGTGTGCGGGCAGCGGCAGGACGACCCGGAACGTCGCGCCGTGCGGCGTCGACCGCCGGAGCACGACCGCACCCGCGTGGGCGCTGGCGAGGGCAGCGACGATCGACAGTCCGAGCCCCGCACCACCACCTGTCCCCCGGGCACGGCTCCGGTCAGGACGGTAGAGCCGGTCGAAGATCTTCGCGGCGTGCTCGGGCGGGACGCCGGGACCGTCGTCGGCGACCTCGAGGTAGGCGTGCCGGCCGACCGGCGGCGCGCCGACGACGGACTGCACCCGGCTCGGTGGACCGCCCGCTGCATAGCCGGCTCGGACGACGACCCGTGCGTCGGACGGCGTGTGCTCGAGCGCATTGGCGACCAGGTTCGTCGCCACCTGGCGGAGCCGGGCCTCGTCCCCGGTCACGACCGGCCCTGCCTCCTCCCCCTTCACGAGCTCCAGACGGAGGTCACGACCAGGACAGCGCACCCGTGCGTCGCGGACCACGTCGGCAGCGATCCGCCCGAGCTCGACCCGTCCGCGCGCGAGCACGCGTTGTTCGTCGAGCGCGGCGAGCAGCAGCATGTCGTCGACGAGCGACCCCATCCGAGCCGCCTCGTCCTCGATCCGGCGCATGGTCGCGTCGAGCTCGGGGCCGGGGGGCGCTCCCCCGTGACGGTAGAGCTCGGCGAACCCGCGGATGGACGTCAACGGGGTCCGCAGCTCGTGCGAGGCGTCGGCGACGAACCCCCGCAGCCTCCGCTCGGAGGCCTCCCGGGCCGTCAGCGCCCCGTGCAGGCGTCCGAGCATCGTGTTGAGCGCGATCCCGAGCCGCCCGGGCTCCGTGTGCGGATCGGTGTCGTGGACGCGCGCCTCGAGCACACCACCGGCGATCGAGGCCGCCGTCGTCTCCATCCGTGTCAGCGGACGGAGCCCGATGCGGACGACGGCCAGCGCCGCACCGGCGATGAGGACCATCGCGAACAGGCTCACGGCGAGACCGATCCACAGCATCCGGCTGACCGTGGCCTCGACGTCGGAGAGGGAGGCCGCGACCGCCAGGTATCCGCGGCTCGGTTCGGACGAGACCGCCACGCGCCAGCCTGCGCCGCCGTCGACATCGTCCACGGTGAACGTCGCACCACCGGCGCGATCGGCCAGCGCCGTGAGCGAGGGCAGCTCCGGCCCGCCCCCGTCGGCGGTGCCCAGGAGCGAGGTCTCGCTGCCGTCGGCGTCGACACGGACGATGCGTAGCGTCTCCCCCACGAGGGCATCCACCTGCGTGGTGAGCGTCCTCCCCGCGCCGCCTGTCGGCGGTTCGCCCGAGGCCTCCTGCCGGATCATGAGCTGGCCGCCGCCCGACATGCGCTCCGCCTGATCGTCCACGCGTTCGGTGAGGTAGCCGCGGAGCAGCGCCGTGCCGATCAGGGTGACCGTCACCAGCGCGACCCCCGCGGCCACGACGACCAGCGACGTCATCCGGGCACGGACAGTCCACGACCCCCACGGCCGGAGGCGGGCCCCCTCGGTCACGAGCGGCGCTCCCGCACGGTGTACCCCACGCCGCGCACGGTCTGGATCAGCGGAGGGCCGAGCGCGTCCAGCTTCTTGCGCAGGGTGTAGACGTACGACTCGACGATCGCGCCGCTGCCGTCGAACTCGTAGCTCCACACCCGGTCGAGGATCTGCGCCTTGCTCATCACGTGGCCGGCGTTGGTGAGCAGGAAGCGCAGCAGCTTGAACTCCGTCGGCGACAGGTCCACGAGGCGTCCCGCACGGCGGACCTCGTGCGCGTCCTCGTCGAGCGTCAGGTCGGCGTACGCGACGACGGCACTGTGACCGCCTTCCGCAGGACCGCTGCGCCGCAGGATCGCACGCACCCGAAGCACGACCTCCTCGAGGCTGAACGGCTTGGCCACGTAGTCGTCGCCCCCGGCCGTGAGGCCCGCGACCCGGTCGTCCACGCCGCCGCGTGCGGTGAGGAACAGGATGGGCGTCGTCCGCTCAGCGGCGCGCAGCCGCCGAGCGACCTCGAGACCGTCCAGGTCCGGCAGCATGACGTCGAGCAGCACGAGGTGCGGGTCGTACGAGTCCACCGAGGCGAGGGCCTCACGTCCGCTGTGCGCCTGGCGTACGTCGAGGTCGACGAGACGCAGCGTCGAGCTCAGGAGCGTCGTGATGTTGGGCTCGTCGTCGACGACGAGAATCCGCGCGCGCGTCCCGGCCATGGGCTGAGCATCACCGACGAACCTCACGTGCGCCTCGGAACCACCTGAAGATTCGCTGAAGACCTGAGGTGCCGCGCCGCGCTACGGTCGAGGCAGGACTCCGGCACGCGCCGGGACGAACAGGGGGACCCCATGACGTTCGATCCGACGACGATCCCCGCAGCGGTCGTCGACCGGTTGACCGAGGACTACGTGCTCTGGCTGACGACGGTGAACGCGTCCGGCGAGCCGACACCCACGCCCGTGTGGTTCGTCTGGTTCGACGGCGAGGTCTGGATCCGCAGCCAACCCGAGGGGGCGAAGATCGACCACCTCGCCGCGAACCCCCACGTCGCGCTCAACCTCAACAGCGACCGTACGGGCGGCGACGTGGTCGTCCTCAACGGCGCGGGCACCGCCCAGGACGCGATGCCCGACGCGGCGTGGGAGGCCTACGTGGCCAAGTACGACCAGCAGATCTCCGGCCTCGGCTTCACACCCGAGTCGTTCGCGGCGTCGTACGCGGTGCCGATCCACGTGACGCCCTCTCGTCTGCGCCACTGGTAGACCGCGTACGGAGCTCGCCGACGGCCGCGTCGTCGCGCCGGACACGCAGCCCCAGCGCTGACCCGCGGCGGATCGGCTCAGACGTCGAGCGCGTCGAGGGACTCGAACGGTCCGACGACGGCGAGCGCGGGCTTGCCGGCGAACAGCCGGGCGACCTCGCGGGTGTCGTCCAGCGTGACGGCGTCGATGTTGGCCAGGAGCTCGTCGAGGCTCGCGAGCTCGCCGTTGAGGAGGTCGGCCTTGCCGATCCGCGACATCCGGGACGCCGGATCCTCCAGGCCGAGGACGACACTGCCCTTCAGCTGGCCCTTGCCGCGCTCGAGCTCGTCGGCCGACGGTCCGCGCTCGGCGTAGGTCCCGAGCTCGTCCCGTACGACCTTGAGGACGTCGCGCAGCTTGCCGGGCGCGCAGCCGGCGTAGACGCCGAGCATGCCGGCGTCCGCATAGCTGGAGCCGAACGAGTAGACCGAGTACGCGAGTCCGCGCTTCTCTCGGATCTCCTGGAACAGGCGCGACGACATGCCGCCACCGAGCACGGCGTTGAGCACGCCCAGAGCGTGCCGCCGCTGGTCTCCCCGGGCCAGGCCCGGGAGCGCGGCGACGACGTTGGCCTGCTCGGTCGGACGGGTCACGAGCCCACGAGCCCGACGGAAGCGTGTCTTCGTGGCGCGCACACGAGGCGTCACCGGCTCGGCGTCGCCCGCAGCGGCCAGGAAAGGACCGAACGCGTCGGCTACCTGGGCCACGACACGGTCGTGGTCGACGTTGCCGGCGACCGAGACGACCATCGCGGACGGACGATAGCGGCGCCGGTAGTAGCGGACGATCTGCTCGCGCGACAGCGTGCGGATCGAGTGCGGGTCGCCCGCGACGGGGCGGCCCAGCGGCGTCGTACCCCATGCGAGGGACGACGCGAGGTTGTGGACGACGTCGTCAGGGTCGTCCTCGTTCATCGCGATCTCTTCGAGGATCACGTCACGCTCTGCCTCGACGTCCTCGGCTGCGATCACCGAGTCGGTGACCATGTCGGCGAGGACGTCGACCGCGAGCGGGAGGTCGTCGTCGAGTACCCGCGCGTGGTAGCACGTGTACTCCTTGCCGGTGAACGCGTTCATCTCGCCACCGACGGCATCGAGCGCCGCGGAGATCTCCAGCGCGGAGCGGCGCCGGGTCCCCTTGAACAGCAGGTGCTCGAGGAAGTGGGAGGCACCGGACAGGGTCGGGGTCTCGTCGCGAGACCCGACCCCGACCCAGATGCCGATGGTGGCCGTCCGCACGCCCGGCATGGCCTCGGTCACCACGCGCAGCCCGCCCGCGAGCACCGTACGGCGGACGAGGCCGCCTTCGGTGAGGAGGGTGCGTGTGGTTCCCGGGGCCTGTGCCGGGTCGAGCGGGACGGTCACTTGTCGGTGTCTGCCTCGGCCTCGTCGCCCGCGACCTCGGCGGTCTCGGTCTCCTCGACCACCGGAGTCAGCGACAGCTTGCCGCGGTCGTCGATCTCGGCGATCGCGACCATGACCTTCTGGCCGACCTTGACGACGTCGTCGACGTTCTCGACGCGCTTGCCGTCGTTGAGATCGCGCAGCTTGCTGATGTGCAGCAGGCCGTCCTTGCCCGGCATCAGCGACACGAAGGCGCCGAAGTTGGTCGTCTTGACGACCGTGCCGAGGTAGCGCTCGCCGACCTCGGGCATCGTCGGGTTGGCGATCGCGTTGATCGCCGCACGAGCCGCCTCGGCGGCCTCGCCCGACTCCGCACCGACATACACGGTGCCGTCGTCCTCGAGCGTGATCTGAGCGCCGGTGTCGTCCTGGATCTGGTTGATGACCTTGCCCTTGGGGCCGATCACCTCGCCGATCTTGTCGACCGGGATGTGGATCGTGATGATCCGCGGCGCGTACAGCGACATCTCGTCCGGAACCGCGATGGCCTCGTTCATGACGTCGAGGATCGTGAACCGGGCGTCACGCGCCTGGGTCAGCGCGCCCGCCAGGACCGACGCCGGGATGCCGTCGAGCTTGGTGTCGAGCTGCAGCGCGGTGACGAACTCGCGGGTGCCGGCGACCTTGAAGTCCATGTCGCCGTAGGCATCCTCGGCGCCGAGGATGTCGGTCAGGGTGACGTACTCGGTCGAGCCGTCGACCTCACCCGAGATCAGGCCCATGGCGATGCCCGCGACCGGGGCGCGCAGCGGCACACCGGCGTTGAGCAGCGACATCGTCGAGGCGCAGACCGAGCCCATCGAGGTCGAGCCGTTGGAGCTCAGCGCCTCGGAGACCTGACGGATCGCGTACGGGAACTCCTCGCGCGTCGGCAGCACCGGCATGAGAGCGCGGCCAGCGAGCGCGCCGTGACCGATCTCGCGACGCTTCGGCGAGCCGACCCGGCCGGTCTCACCGGTCGAGTACGGCGGGAAGTTGTAGTTGTGCAGGTAGCGGCGCGCACGCTCGGGCGAGAGCGTGTCGAGCTTCTGCTCCATCGTCAGCATGTTGAGCGTGGTGACACCCAAGATCTGGGTCTCGCCGCGCTCGAACAGCGCCGAGCCGTGGACGCGCGGGATCGTGCCGACCTCGGCGTGCAGCGTACGGATGTCGGCCAGGCCGCGTCCGTCCATGCGAACCTTGTCGGTGAGCACACGCTCGCGCACGAGCTTCTTGGTGACCGCGCGGACAGCCGCACCGATCTCCTTCTCGCGACCCTCGAACTGCTCGCCGAGCTTGTCGAGCACGTCGGCCTTGATCGCGTCAAGACGCTCCTCACGCTCCGCCTTGCCGGCGATCGTGAGGGCCTCGCGCAGGTCGTCGGAAGCCGCTGCCTCGACGGCGTCGTGCACGTCGTCCTGGTAGTCGAGGAAGACCGGGAACTCCTGCACCGGCTTGGCGGCGGACGCGGCGAGCGCGGCCTGTGCCTCGCACAGCGTGCGGATGAACGGCTTGGCGGCCTCGAGGCCCTCGGCCACGACCTCCTCGGTCGGCGCCTTGGCGCCACTGCGGACGAGGTCCCACGTGACGTTGGTCGACTCGGCCTCGACCATCATGATCGCGACGTCGTCGCCCGCGATCCGGCCCGCGACGACCATGTCGAACACGGCGTTCTCGAGCTCGGAGTGCTTCGGGAAGGCGACCCACTGGCCGTCGATCAGCGCGACGCGGACGCCGCCGATCGGGCCCGAGAAGGGCAGGCCGGAGATCTGCGTCGACGCCGACGCGGCGTTGATCGCGAGGACGTCGTAGGCGACGTCAGGGTTGAGCGAGAGGACGGTGATGACGACCTGGACCTCGTTGCGCAGACCCTTCTTGAAGGTCGGGCGCAGCGGGCGGTCGATCAGCCGGCACGTGAGGATCGCGTCCTCGCCGGGCCGGCCCTCGCGGCGGAAGAACGAGCCGGGGATGCGGCCCGCGGCGTACATCCGCTCCTCGACGTCGACCGTCAGAGGGAAGAAGTCGAAGTGGTCCTTGGGGTGCTTGCCCGCCGTGGTCGTCGACAGCAGCATCGTGTCGTCGTCGAGGAAGGCAGTCACTGCACCGGCGGCCTGGCGAGCCAGCACACCGGTCTCGAAGCGGATCTCCCGCTTGCCGAACCGACCGTTGTCGATCACAGCAGTCGTGGAGTGAATCTCGGGTCCCGTCATGGGTACCCCTTTCTCACGCGCATCCGCGCGTGGGTCTCGCGGAGCAGTCACGCGAGCGGGTCGTGCGCACCTTCGTGGGTGCGCCGGCTCCGATGGGCGCCGGTCTTCGATCGAGGTCCGCGAAGTGCGAGCGTCTCGTACGCCGCCATCCGCGAGCCACTACCGAGGACCGAGCGTCGACCCGGGCGCTGCTCCGTCTGTGAGGTGGTGCGATATGAAGTTGTCAGGTCGAGGATGTCCTTGAGCCCAGTCTGCCTGAGCCCGGACCCCTCGTGCATGCGACGAACGGCCCGTCCGTGGCGGAGGGGCCGCTCGTCGCCGAGATCATCGACGCAGGCCGAGGCGCTCGATGAGGCCGCGGTAGCGCGCGATGTCGTTCTTCTGGAGGTAGTTCAGGAGGCGACGGCGCTGGCCGACCATCAGCAGCAGGCCGCGCCGGCTGTGGTGGTCGTGCTTGTGCGTCTTGAGGTGCTCCGTCAGGTGCGCGATGCGCGCCGTGAGGAGTGCCACCTGGACCTCCGGAGAACCGGTGTCGCCCTCAGTCGTCGCGAACTCCGCGATGATGTCCTTGCGGTCGACGTCCTTGATCTCGGCAGGGGTGTACGTCTTGGTCGCGCTCACGCGGTCTCCTTGTGGTCGTTGCACGGCGCGCCGGGGCAGGTTCACCCGGGCACTCTGGATCCGTGGCCGTTCTGACGGCAGCGTCCAGGATATCAGCGGCCCCGTAGCATCCCTAATCTGCGCTTGCCCCTGCTCCCCCGGGCGCGCACGATCGGAGGTACCGACCGAACGAGGGGGATGCATGTCCGAGTTCGAGACCGAATCCTACGACGCCGAGGCGCCGCTCGACGAGGACCAGCCCGACGAACGTCTCACACCTGACCCCGACGTCGACCCGCAGCCCGGCATCGACGTCGACGAGGTCGATCCGGACGCCGAGGCGAACGAGGCCGACCAGATCGACCAGGCGTGGGAGGTCGTGCTCGACGACGACACCGAGCGCGGGTGAGGTGACCGTCACGACCCCCCGTACCGGGTCGGGGTCGCCCCGGAACGAACCCTGAGATCGCTCCGAAGCCTTTGCTCCGTACGCCCTGGTGGGCCCAACCTAGGAGCGTGTCCTCAGGATCTGCAGCTCCCGCCCGCCCGCGCCGTCGCCGGCCCCTCGTGCTCGCGCTCGTGGCCGTGGTCTCGCTGGTCGTCCTGGCCGTCGGTGGGTTCGGCGTCTTCATCGCGGTGGCTCTGGTGACCGCGAAGGTCGACACCATCGGCGAGGTAGCCTTCGACCGCCCGCTCGCGGTCCCGCCGCTCGCCCCGTCGCGGGTCGACGCCAACGGGACCCGCGTCTTCGCGCTGCGGATGCAGCAGGGCGAGTCCGACCTCGGGGCGGGGCGACCGACGCCGACGTGGGGGTTCGACGGGGACTACCTCGGGCCGACGCTACGCGCCGCGCGTGGGGAGAAGGTCCGCGTCGAGGTGACCAACGGCGTCAGCGAGGCGAGCACCGTCCACTGGCACGGGATGCACCTCCCGCCAGCGATGGACGGCGGCCCGCACCAGTCGATCGAGCCGGGAACCACCTGGAAGCCGCACTGGACGATCGACCAGCCGGCAGCGACCCTCTGGTACCACCCGCACCCCCACGGCCAGACCGCCGCGCACGTACGACGAGGGCTGGTGGGGATGTTCCTCCTCGACGACGCCGTGGGTACGGACGCCCCCGTCTCGCAGGCGCTCCCCCACGAGTACGGCGTCGACGACGTCCCGCTGATCGTCCAGGACGTCCGGTTCGAGGACGACGGCACGCTGGACGAGAACGGCTCGTTCCTGAGCCCCGTCGGGCTGCTCGGCGACACGACCCTCGTCAACGGGACGCCGGGACCGTACGACGAGGTCACTGCCGAGCACACCCGCTACCGGATCCTCAACGCCTCGAGCGCCCGAACGTACACGTTCACCTTCTCCGACCGGCGGGAGTTCGCGCTCGTCGGGACCGACGGCGGGCTCGTCGAGAAGCCCGTCGCGCTCCGCGAGGTGGTGCTCACGCCCGGGGAGCGGGCGGAGATCGTCGTCACGATGACACCGGGCGAGCGCACCGTCCTGCGCAGCGCCCCGCTCCCTGACGACCGCGGTTCCGGCAACCGGCTCGCCGGGGACGACGACGAGCTCGACATCCTCGAGCTGCGCGCCTCCGACACGCTGACCTCGTCCGCGCCTCTCCCCCGCCGACTCGCCGCCGCACCGGACGTCGACCCCGACGACGCGGTACGCACCCGGCGCTTCACCATCAGCGCGTCGGAGGTCAACGGCCGAAAGATGGACATGAACCGCATCGACGCCCGCGTCGAGGCGGGATCGACCGAGATCTGGGAGCTGTCGGCGCGCGACGGGAGCCCGCACAACTTCCACGTGCACGACGTCCAGTTCCGGGTGCTCGACGTCGGCCGCCGTGACCCGGCACCCGATCAGCGTGGGTGGAAGGACACGGTGAACGTACGGCCGGGTGAGCCGGTGCGGATCGCGATCCGCTTCGACCTGCCCTCCGGAGCCGACGGCCCGGGCGACTCGCCGTACATGTTCCACTGCCACCTGCTGCGCCACGAGGATTCGGGCGCGATGGGCCAGTTCCTCGTCGTTCCGCCAGGTCAGGGTTCCGACAGTGCCGAAGGCGACCCCGTCGCCCCGTCGACCACCCGCCGGCACTGACAGAAAGGCACCCTCACCTCGAGGTGCCGAGGGCCTCTCGCACGTCGCGAACGTCTCGATGCATCCGGCCGATGAGCGACTCCACGTCGTCGAAGCGGATCTGGCCGCGGACCCGTGAGACGAACGACACCGCGACGTCGACCCCGTAGAGCTCGAGATCGTCGCGGTCCAGCACGTACGACTCGACCCGACGCTGGTTGCCGTCGAACGTCGGGTTGGTGCCGACGCTGATCGCCGCCGGCAGCACGTCACCGGTGTCGTAGCGGCGGAGCCACCCGGCGTACACGCCGTCGGCGGGCACGGCGAAACCCACGGGCGGGAGGACGTTCGCGGTGGGGAAGCCCATCTGGCGCCCCCGCTTGTCACCCTCGATAACCGTGCCGCGGATGCTGTGGGGGCGTCGCAGCACGCGCGCCGCCTCGGCGACGTCGCCCTCCGCGACCAGCGCGCGGACGTACGTCGAGGAGTAGACCGTCTCGCTGTCTCCGTCGAGCCCGACGCCTTCGGCCACGAAGCCGTGAGCGACGCCGCTCTTGATGAGGGTGTCCACGTCGCCGGCCGCCTTGCGCCCGTACGTGAAGTTGGCGCCGATGACGACTCCCGCCACCCGCAGCTGACCGATCAGGATGCGCTCGACGAACTCCTCAGGACTCCACGAGGCCATCTCGGTGCCGAAGCCCAGCACACGGACCTCGTCGGCGCCCGCCTCCTGGAGCAGGGCGACGCGCTGCTCGACCGTCGTGAGCAGGTCGGGCGCACGGTCGGGCGCGAACACTGCCGTCGGGTGCGGGTCGAAGGTCACGGCCACCACCTCCAGCGGGGTGCCCGGAGACAGCTCGGCCGCGCGCTCGCGGGCGCGCGCCAGCACGTGCCGGTGTCCGACGTGGACGCCGTCGAAAACTCCGACGCACACCACACTGGGCTCGGTGCGCGGTTGAGTACGCGCGCCCTCGATCGCTCGCCAGACGTTCACAGGGCAACTGTGCCACGGACGACCGACGGGCTCGCGCTCGTCCCCCCGACAGGATGAGAGTTCTCTCATCCTCGCTTCATGTTCTTGCGATGCCGAGCACGGATGGTGAACGCCATGACGTTGTCGACCAAGATCGCCCTCGCACTCCTGGGTGTGCTGATCGCCGTCGTCGGAGGGACGGCGGCGATGGCCGCGATGAGCACCCCCAGCCCGTCGCCTGCGGACACCGACCCGGTCCGGGTCACCCAATCCAACCTCCCCCACGGCCCCGATGGCCACCGCAACGTCGGCCCCGTCGCCGACCGATGACGACGGCGGCGAACACGACTGAGCGCGACCACAGGCTTCTCCGTACGGCAGAGCATCACCGGGGTGGTGGTCGCGCTGCGACCTCGCGCGGCTCCGGGCGGTCGTCCGGGCCCGGCGCCATGCACGTCGACCGGCACGAAGTAGGGCATCGGCCGCGGCCGACTCACCAGCTGGCGATAGCGGACCTCGAGGGCGTCGTCGCGGTGCCCGATCTCGTACGGCCCGTAGCCGCACGCGCCGAGGTAGAGCGTCGCGCCGAGGCCCCACACGTCGCTGGCGGGCGACGGCACACCGTACCCCTGCGGATCGGCCTGCTCGGGCGCGAGGTAGTCGTCGGTCCCGACGACGTAGCCGTGCGGGGGCGCCCATGATGACGCTGCTGGGCTTGACGTCGAGGTGCACCACGTCGCGTACGCGCAGGTAGTGCAGTGCCGACGCCAGCTCGAGCCCGAGCGGCAGCAGCTGCTGGACCGGCAGTGCGCCGTGCTTGCGTACGAGCGAGGAGAGGCGCGGGCCGTCGAGGTTCTCGAGGATCAGGTACGGCCGTGCCGCGGGCCGTCGCGCCGGACGCCGAACCGGCGCACGATCGCGGGATGGGCCAGATCGGCGAGCGTGTCGGCCTCGCGCTCCAGCCCGCGAAGGGTGGTGGGGTCATCGGTCTGGTCGGGCCGTACGACCTTGACGACCACCGGGGCGTGCAGGATCTCGTCGAACGCGAGGTAGGCCTCGTACGCATTGCCTCCGCCCAGCAGCTATCTGAGACGATGCCGACCCGCGGTGAGACCGCTATGAGGCTGCCGTGAGAGCCCTCTTATGCCGCGTTCACCGGACCAGACGGTCAGAGAAGCGGGCGCAAGGGGACCAGGACGGCCTCGCTGAACCTCGCGCCCCACCGGCGGGTCGCCCACTCCTCGAGGGTGAGCTCGCGCGTGGCAGTGGAGTCGTTGGCGAAGACCTCGTCCATGAGGGCGGCGACTCCTTCGTCGACGATCTCGGCGTTGACCTCGTAGTTGCCGGTGAGGCTGAGCCGGTCGATGTTGGCCGTGCCGATGGTCGACCAGCGCCCGTCGATCGTCGCAGTCTTCGCGTGGACCATCGCCCCCTGGAAGAGCAGGATCCTGACCCCGCCCTTCAGCAGCTGCGTGTAGAAGCCGCGCGACAGCCAGTCGGCGAGCACGTGGTTCGAGACCTCCGGGACCAGCACGCGGACATCGACGCCACGCTGCGCCGCGCGCAGGAGCGCGGCAAGGATGTCCCGGTCAGGGATGAAGTAGGCCTGCGTGATCGCAATCGAGCGGCTCGCCCGGTCGATCGCGTCGAGATACATGTTGCGGATGGGGAAGGACAGGTGGATCGGAGAGTTGCGGTGCGCCCGTACGCGAGGCTCCCACTGCACGGCGCCGGGGTCGGGCAGGTCGGACGTCCCCCGGTCGCGGTGGAGGTTCCAGAAGTCGACGAACGCGTTGTTGAGCTCCCACGTCAGCGGCCCCTCAAGACGCAGGTGGGTGTCACGCCACTTCGTCGCGTAGTCGGAGCCGATGTTGTATCCGCCGACGAACCCCACCTTGCGGTCGACCACCAGGATCTTGCGGTGGTCACGGCCCGTCTTGCGCAGCCGCAGCACGAGGATCCACGGGTTGAAGAACGGGTAGCGCAGCACGTTCACCGAGGCCGGGAAGCGCTTGAACGAACGCTTCACCACGAAGTTCGCGAACGAGTCGAAGATGACGTGGACCTTGACACCGCGCTCAGCGGCCGCGATCACCGCCTGCTTGAACTCCTCACCGACCTCGTCGCCCTTCCAGATGTACGACTCGAGGAGGATCTCCTGACGGGCGCCTCGGATCTCGGCGAGCATCGCGTCAAACAGGTCACGTCCGTAGGTGAAGACCGTCAACGTCGACTCGCCGACCTTCTCCGAGATCGGCGGCAGCCGCGGGAACGTGACCGCGTCATCCTCCTTACGCCGCTTGCGGCGCGCGTCGACCGTCATCAGCACCGCGGCGACCAGGACGATCAGGACGAACCAGATCAGGACCACCCAAAGGACCACCGAGAGCAGCGTCGACATGGGGACAAGCGTAGGTGCTGGGACTGCCGCCGGCTCAGCCGACGAAGACCGCGACCGGACGTGCGTCGGCGCCGCGCTGCTCGTAAAGCGCCAAGAACGCGCCGTCAGGTGCGAAAACCGCGACCGGGCCGTCCGCGCCGAGCGTGAACTCCCGCAGCGGTCGCCCGAAGCGCACCTCCGCTGCCTCCTGCTCACCGAGGTCGACGCTCGGGAACGACGCGCGTGCCGCGTCGTCGAGGCCCAGCACCGTGAACTCCTCTGCGAGCTCGTCGAGCGTACGGGCGACATCGAGGGAGACCCCGCCGACCCGCGTACGACGCAGCCGCGTGAGGTGGCCCCCGACGCCGAGCGCAGCGCCGAGGTCGCGCGCGAGCGCCCGCACGTACGTCCCGCTCGAGCACGTCACGACGGCCTCGACGTCGACCGCGCCCTCGGGTGCAGGGCGCAGGCCGGCAAGCGCGAACTGCGAGACAGTGACCGGTCGCGCGGCGAGCTCGACCTTCTCCCCCGCTCGGACACGCGCG
The DNA here is from genome assembly GCF_042681565.1 of Mumia zhuanghuii. Classification (NCBI taxonomy): domain Bacteria; kingdom Bacillati; phylum Actinomycetota; class Actinomycetes; order Propionibacteriales; family Nocardioidaceae; genus Mumia; species Mumia zhuanghuii. The sequence goes on along the minus strand of NZ_JBHUFT010000008.1, from coordinate 1,840,746 downwards.
TATGCCCGCTTGCCGTCGACCTTGATCGCCGACACCGACGACGGCACCTGGGCGATGTCGCCGGTCAGGGCGAGCGCCGCCTCACACACCTGCGCGAGGCTCAGCCCGGACGCGTCCACGCGTGTCACGAGCTCGCCGTCCGCGTCGTCGGTCGTCGTCGACTCGCCCAGCCGGATCGTGGCCTCGTAGTCCTTGTCGTGGCCGGCGAGGTGTCCGAGCAGGCGCGTCGCCCGGTTGACGCCGAGCACGAGCACCCCGGTCGCCATCGGATCGAGCGTCCCCGCGTGGCCGACCTTGCGGGTGCCGGCGAGCCGGCGGACCCGCCCGACGACGTCGTGCGACGTCCAGCCAGCAGGCTTATCGACGACGACCAGACCGCTCGGCGTCGCCTCGGTGCTCACTCCCTGCCGTCGAGGTCGTCGGACTCGTCGAGCTCGTCGGCGTCCTTGACCTTGTACGGGTCGGGGTCGCCGGCGTACTGCGCACGCGCGGCCTTCTCCGCGACCCTGGCGTCACGCTCGCGCGCACGGCCCAGAAGGTCCTCGATCTGGCGTGCGTTCTCCGGGACGGCGTCACGGACGAACTCCAGCGACGGCGTGTGGCGCATGCCGAGCTGCTTGCCGACCTCGGATCGGATCAGCCCCTTGGCGCTCTCGAGCGCCACGGCGGTGCCCTCGAGCTCCTCCGCGTCACCCATCACGGTGTAGAACACGGTCGCGTGCTGGGTATCGCCCGTGACCCGAACGTCCGTCACCGTGACGAACCCCAGCCGGGGGTCCTTGATCCGGCGGTCGAGCATCTC
>NZ_JBHUFT010000008.1:1288141-1839836 GCF_042681565.1 Mumia zhuanghuii | reverse complement strand
TTCTTACGTGGAGACGGGGTGCCGCACGCGTGCGGCACCCCGTCTCACTCAGCGTTGACCGTACGGTCTCAGCTCCGCGGAATCTCCCGCATCTCGAACGTCTCGACGATGTCGCCGATCTTGATGTCGTTGAATCCCTTGAGCGTCAGACCGCATTCGAAGCCCTCGCGGACCTCGGTGACGTCATCCCTCTCACGCCGCAGGCTCGCGAGGTCGAGGTTGTCCGCGACGACCGCGCCGTCACGCAGCAAACGCGCCTTGGAGTTCCGCTTGATCGACCCGGAGATGACCATGCAGCCTGCGATGTTGCCGATCTTGGAGGAGCGGAAGATCTCGCGGATCTCCGCACGGCCCAGCTGGGCCTCCTCGAACTCCGGCTTGAGCATGCCCTTGAGGGCAGCCTCGATCTCCTCGATCGCCTGGTAGATGACCGAGTAGTAGCGGATCTCGACACCCTCGCGGTCAGCGACCTCGGTGGCCTTGCCCTGCGGACGGACGTTGAAGCCGATGATGACGGCGTTCGACGCGGCAGCGAGCATGACGTTGGTCTCGGTGATCGCACCGACACCGCGGTCGATGACCCGCAGCGCGACGTCTTCGCCGACGTCGATCTTGCTGAGTGCGTCCTCGAGCGCCTCGACCGAACCTGAACCGTCACCCTTGAGGATGAGGAGCAGCTCGTCGGTCTCGCCCTTCTCCATGTGCTGCATGAAGTCCTCGAGCGTCCGGCGGCCGGCACGCTGCGCGAGAGCGGCGTTGCGCTCGCGCGCCTCGCGCTTCTCGGCGATCTGCCGGGCCATCCGGTCGTCGGGGACGACCATGAAGTTGTCACCGGCGCCCGGCACGGCCGTGAGGCCGAGCACGAGGACGGGACGGGAGGGGTCAGCCTGGTCGACGTTGTCGCCGTGCTCGTCGAGCATGGCGCGCACGCGGCCGTGGGCAGGACCCGCGACCATCGAGTCGCCGACCTTGAGCGTGCCGCGCTGGACCAGCACCGTGGCGACCGGACCGCGTCCACGGTCGAGGTGTGCCTCGATCGCGATGCCCTCCGCCGCCTGGTGCGGGTTGGCCCGCAGGTCGAGCGAGGCGTCGGCGGTCAGCACGATGGACTCGAGGAGCCCGCCGATGTTGAGCTGCGACTTGGCCGAGACGTCGACGAACATCGTGTCGCCGCCGTACTCCTCGGGCACGAGTCCGTACTCGGTGAGCTGGCCGCGCACCTTGGTCGGGTCCGCGTCGGGCTTGTCGATCTTGTTGACCGCGACCACGATCGGCACGTTGGCCGCCTTGGCGTGGTTGAGCGCCTCGACCGTCTGCGGCATCACGCCGTCGTCGGCCGCGACCACCAGCACCGCGATGTCGGTCGCCTGGGCACCACGGGCTCGCATGGCGGTGAACGCCTCGTGACCCGGGGTGTCGATGAAGGTGATGCGACGCTCGGTGCCGTCGACGTCCGTCGCCACCTGGTAGGCACCGATGTGCTGGGTGATCCCACCGGCCTCCTTGTCGACCACGTTGGCCTGACGGATGGCGTCGAGCAGCTTGGTCTTGCCGTGGTCGACGTGACCCATGACGGTGACCACCGGCGGACGCGCGGCGAGGTCATCCTCGTCACCCTCGTCCGAGCCGAACTCGATCTGGAACGACTCGAGCAGCTCGCGGTCCTCGTCTTCGGGCGAGACGACCTGGACGTCGTAGTTGAGCTCGTCGCCGAGGATCTGCAGGACCTCGTCGTTGACCGACTGCGTCGCGGTCACCATCTCGCCCAGCGCGAACAGCACCTGGACGAGCGAGGCCGCGTCGACGCCGATCTTCTCGGCGAAGTCGGTCAGCGACGCACCACGCGGCAGGCGGATGGCCTGACCGTCGCCCTTGCGGACGCGGACGCCACCGACGGCCGGTGCCTGCATCTGGTCGAACTCTTGACGCTTCGCGCGCTTGCTCTTGCGTCCGCGGCGAGCGGGACCGCCCGGGCGACCGAACGCGCCCTGCGTGCCACCGCGGCCACCGCGACCCGGACCGGGACGGCCACCGCCGCCAGCGAAACCACCGGGACGAGGACCGCCGCCACCGGCACCGGCACCTGCACCGCCACCGCCGGGACGGCCACCGCCGCCACCGGGACGACCGGCACCTGCCGGGGCGCCACCGCGACCACGACCGCCACCACCGGGACCGCCGCGTGCGGGACCGATGGAGCTCTGCTTGGGCATCATCGCCGGGTTGGGGCGCGGCATGCCCGGACGGGGCGCGGGTGCGCCACCCTCACGAGAGGCAGGCGGACGCGGCGGCATGCCGGGACGAGGAGCGCCCTCGCGCTGGCCGTCGCGCGGAGCACCCTCACGGGTGCCGCCGTCACGGGCGCCACCGTCGCGAGGGGCACCGTCGCCACCGCGACCCGGGCGCTGCATGCCTTGGGTCGACGAGAACGGGTTGTTGCCCGGGCGAGGGCCACCACCGGGGCGACCGCCGCCGGTGCCGCCTGGACGCGGGCCGGGACGGCCCGCCCCACCCGGACGCGGACCCGACGCACCCGGACGCGGAGCGTCCGAGCGTGCGGCGGGCGTCTCGGGGCGAGGCGCGGGGCGTGGTGCCGGACGGGGTCCGGACGGCTTCGGCGCAGGCGCCTCCGTGGGCGGGGCCTGCGGTGCGGACTCCGCCACGGGTGCCTCCGGCGCTGCCGCCACCGGCTCCGGAGCGGGCTCCGGCTCGGGGACGGGCTCTGCCTTGGGGGGCGCCGGCTTCTTGCGGGGCCCGGGCATCGGCGCACCCGGGGTCGGGGTTGCCGTCGCTGTGCCCTCAGCGGGCGCGGCGTCAGCGGGCGCGGCAGACTGTGCAGCCCCCGCGGGCTTCCTCGACGTCTTCTTCGCGCCCTGGGCGCGGAACTGGTCGCCGTACTTCTCGGTGAGCCGGCGGATGACCGGCGCCTCGATCGTGGACGACGCGGAACGTACGTACTCGCCCATGTCGTTCAGCGCTGACAGCACGTCCTTGCTGGTGACGCCGAACTCCTTGGCGAGTTCGTGGACTCGGACCTTGGCCACTGTTCTCCTCTTCAGGGGCGATCCGAGCCCCTGAAAGGGCGCAGACCGCTAGTTGATGTGCATGCTCATCGAACGGAAATCATCGACTGCTCATGAGCGTGTGCTCCACTTCTGTCTACGCACCGCCTGTTGACGGTGCCGGCTGCGTCTGCCTGGTCGATCCTCGTACGTAGGCGTCGAGCGGTCCGATGTCCAACGGCCCCTCCAGGCGGAGGGCCCGTGCGAACGCCTTGCGCTGCGTCGCTCGTTCGAGGCACGCGACGTCGAGGTGCAGGTGCGCCCCACGTCCCGGTGCTGCGCCGCGAAGATCAGGCGTGACGAAGGTAATCGCCTCGCCGTGGATCGCCACGACCCGAACCAGATCGGATTTGTCGCCTCGCTCCCGGCAGCCGATGCACGTACGAACGGGCCGTACACGTACCGGAGCCTCCGGAGCCTCGTCGTGTGACGCGCCACCGGCTGGAGTCGAGTGATTCACCGTCTGTCAGTCTAGCGGGTCGCTCCTGGCGCTGTCGCCCACCCTGCTCGACATCCGTCGCAGCAGGGCGGACGACACCTCTCAGCGCCTCGCCGAGTCCTGCACGACCTCGGTGTCAGGCCGGATGTCGATGCGCCAGCCGGTCAGACGCGCGGCGAGGCGGGCGTTCTGCCCCTCCTTGCCGATCGCCAGCGACAGCTGGAAGTCGGGCACGATCACCCGGGCCGCCTTGGCGTCCGGGTCCACGACCGTGACCGAGCTCACCTGCGCCGGCGAGAGCGCGTGCGCGATGTACTCGGTTGGCTCCTCGGAGAAGTCGACGATGTCGATCTTCTCTCCGTGCAGCTCGGACATCACGTTGCGGACCCGCTGGCCCATCGGACCGATCGAGGCACCCTTCGCGTTCACGCCCGGCGCGGTCGAGCGTACGGCGATCTTGGTCCGGTGACCGGCCTCCCGGGCGATCCCGGCGATCTCAACAGTGCCGTCCTCGATCTCGGGGACCTCGAGGGCGAACAGCTTCTTGACGAGGTTGGGATGGGTGCGCGAGACCTGGACCTGCGGACCACGCGGTCCACGGCGCACGCTGGTCACTAGCGCCTTGATCCGCTCGCCGTGCTCGTACGACTCCCCCGGCACGCGCTCGGCGACCGGCAGCAGCGCCTCGACACGACCCAGATCGACGAGGACGTCACCGGGCTCGCGGCCCTGCTGGATCACGCCGGACACGATGTCGCCCTCGCGTGCGGCGAACTCCCCGAAGCGCTGCTCGTCCTCGGCGTCGCGCAGCCGCTGCAGGATGATCTGCTTGGCAGTCGTCGCCGCGATCCGTCCGAAGTCGTCGGGGGTGTCTTCGAACTCCTCGGTGAGGGTGAAGCCGTCCTCGGTCTCCACCCGGTCGCGCGCCCAGACCACCACGTGGCCGGACCGGCGGTCGAGCTCGACCCGCGCGTTGCTGCGGGCACCCGGCGTGCGGTGGTACGCGACCAGGAGCGCCTGCTCGATCGCCGTCACGACGACGCCGAGAGGCAGGTCCTTCTCGTGCTCCAGAGTGCGCAGCACCGCCATGTCGATGTCCATCAGACGTCCTTCCGCTTCAGCTCGGGCTCGATCTTTGCCTTCTTCACGTCCTCGTACGCCACGTCCCGCTCCCCAGTCTCGGTGCGGATCACAGCACCCGCATCGTCGGCGGAGAGGATGCGGCCCTCGAACACGTCGCCCTCTGCAGGCGTCACCTTGACCCAGCGGTCGACGTTGCGCGACCAGTGGCGAGGCAGGGTCAGCGGGCGGCTCGTGCCACGCGTGGAGACCTCCAGCGTGTACGGAGCCGACCCCAGGTCGTTGTTGTCGTCGAGGGCCGTCGAGACGGCCCGGGTGACCTCGGCGATGTCGTCGAGGTTCAGGGCGTTCTCGGCGTCGACGACGACGCGCAGGACTCGCCCCCCAGTGAGCTCGACGGCGTCGAGGTCCAAGCCGCGCGAGGTCACGACCTCGTCCAGCGCCTGCCGGAGGGTGTCGGGGACCGGTGTCGTTGCCATGGCACGCCTCCGTTTTCTGTTGTACCGCGCGTACGTCGTACGCACGGGGCGCTTCCGAGCCAGGGACAAGTCTAGGGCGTCGCCGAGAACGTCACGCGGCGGCCGACCCGGGTCGCGCAGGACCGTGTTCACGGCGCCTCCGATAGCGTGAGGGCGTGACCATTCTCGGTGCGGCGCCCCGCCACGGGGTCGGCCGCCGAACGCTCCTGCTCGGCTCCGGCGCGGTGGCGCTGTCGGCCGTCGCAGGGTGCTCGTGGCTCGACCGTACGCCCGCGGATCCTGCCGCTGAGGTCCACCCGGACCGCGAGCGCCTGGTCTCCGCGCGCGACGAACAGGAAGCCCTCCTCGCCGCGGTCCGCGCGACCGCGGCGGCCCACGCAGGGCTCGCCGGGTCGCTCGCCGCGTTGGCCGCACGCAGCGAGGAGCGCCTCGCTGCACTCGACGAGGCCCTCGGCGACGACTCCTCCCCTGCGACCGACACCCCGCCATCCCCGGGCGCCACCGCACCAGAACCCACCTCACCCGCTGTCCCGCCCCGTCCGGCGGCCGCGATGAGCGCGCTGATCACCCAGACCCGCACCGCCGAGACCGCCCGCAGCGGCGACTGCGGCACGGCGGTCGACGGCGGGGTCGCGCGCCTCCTCGGCGCGCTGGCGGCCGGCTACGCCCAGGACGTGGTGGTCCTTCGCCGTCAGCGAGGCGCCGCGTGAGGCGCGACGGCGACCATGGCGCCGGCGCCGAGACCGATCCGACGGATGCCTGGCAGAACGCCCTCGCCGGCGAGCACGCCGCGGTCTACGCGTACGGGCTGATCGCGGGTCGGCTCGCGGAGGGCTCTGCCGTGCAGCGCCAGGCCGCGTCCGCGTTCGCCCTGCACCGCAAGCGCCGCGACGACGTGATGGCGCGCCTGGTCCGCGACGGCCAGACGCCCGTGGAGGCACAGCCCGCGTACGAGACCGGGGCGGTCGACAACACGGCGGGCGCCCGGCGCGTCGCGCAGGCGGTCGAAGCCGGGCTGTGCCGCAGCTGGCTCGTAGTGGTCGGGGTGACGACGGGCGCGGCACGCACCTACGCGGCCACCGCGCTCACGGAGTCGGCCGCGACGCTGCTCGCATGGGGCGGGCAGCCCAGCGCGCTCCCCGGCGTCTCCTGAGCCGGGCGAAACCGACGAGACGTCCGCGGACCGGTGTGCGAAGGTGCGGTCCATGACCTTCCCGACAGCGGCCTTCCCTGACGACGTCCCCGTGCTGCGGGACGGCGACGTGGAGCTGCGCGCCCACCGCGAGGACGACCTCGACGCCCTCGTCGAGCAGTGCCTCGACCCGCAGAGCGTGGCGTGGACGATGATCCCCCGCGGGTACGACGCGGCGATGGGCCTCGAGTTCCTGACGACGACCGTCCCGCAGGGATGGCGTACGGGGTCCGAGCGGGCGTTCGCGGTCGTGGCCACCCACCCCGACGGGCGCCGGCGCTACGCAGGCACCGTCTCGTTGCGCGACCTCGGGTCCGGCAGGGCTGACGTCGGCTTCGTCGCCCACCCCGCCGTACGTGGCCTCGGCGTGATGACCCAGGCGCTCGACCTGCTCCTCGACTACGCGTTCGACACGCTCGCGACCCAGACGGTCATCTGGTGGGCGGTACGCGGCAACTGGGGGTCGCGCAAGCTCGCGTGGCGCTGCGGGTTCACCTTCGGCGGCACGGTGCACCGCTGGCTCGCGGAGCACGGCGGCTACCAGGACGCCTGGGTGGCGACGCTGCACCGCGACGACGAGCGGGCACCGCTCGGCCACTGGTGGTCGCTGCCGACGCTGGAGGGTGAGGACGTGGTCGTACGACCGCTGCGCGCGGACGACGACGCACGGATCGTCGAAGGCGGCAACGACCCGGCCGTCCAGCGCTGGATGCCGACGTTCCCCACCCCGTACCGGCTCGAGGACGCCGCGGCGTTCCGCGCGCTGGTGACCGACGCGGCGGCGACCGGTTCGTCCTTCTCGTGGGCGGTCGCCGACCCGCGGACCGACCGCCTGCTCGGAGCGGTGGGCATCCCGCGCCGTACCGACACGAGCGTCGAGATCGGCTACTGGCTGCACCCGGACGCCCGAGGGCACGGGTATGCGCAGGCGGCGACCGAGACCCTCGTCGCGCACGCGTTCACGCCGCGCGACATGGGCGGGATGGGAGCGCTTCGGGCGTACGTGCGCGTCGACGAGCTCAACCGCGACTCGCTCGCGGTGGCGAGAGCATGCGGGTTCGAGATGTCGGGGACCGAGCGGGCCGGTCAGGTGCGGCGCAACGGCACGTTCGCCGACATGCTCGTGCTCGAGCGCATCAACCCCCTGATCGAGTTCTGAGGCACGGGCGCAGGAGCGCGGTCCATCAGTGCCAGGATGTGGCACCGATGGACCGCACAGTGCCCACGACAGGCGTCAGCGCGAGGCGAGCTGCTCGACGACGAGGTCCAGAGGGACGTTCTCGCGGACGCCGGTCTTGCGGTCCTTGACCTCGACGACGCCCTCGGCGAGCCCACGGCCGACCACGACGATCGTCGGGACACCGATGAGCTCGGCATCCTTGAACTTCACGCCGGGCGAGACCTTGGGACGGTCGTCGTACAGCACCTCGACGCCGGCCGCCTCGAGCTCCTCGGCAAGGCGCGCCGCGGTGTCGAAGACCTCGGCGTCCTTGCCGGTGGCGACGACGTGCACGTCGTACGGGGCGACCTCGGCGGGCCACACGATGCCGGACTCGTCGTGGCTGTTCTCGATGATGGCCGCGACCGCGCGCGAGACGCCGATGCCGTACGAGCCCATGGTGACCGTGACGAGCTTGCCGTTCTCGTCGAGCACCTTCAGCCCAAGCGCGTCGGCATACTTGCGGCCGAGCTGGAAGATGTGGCCCATCTCGATGCCGCGCGCGAGCTCGAGCGGACCCGAGCCGTCCGGAGCGGGATCGCCGGGGCGGACCTCGGCGGCCTCGATCGTGCCGTCGGGCGTGAAGTCTCGTCCGCACACGAGGTCGAAGACGTGCTTGCCGGGCTCGTCGGCGCCGGTCAGCCACGCCGTGCCGCGCGCGACGCGAGGGTCGACGAGATAGCGGATGCCGGAGTCGGACTCCTCCCCGAGCGTCTGCGGGCCGATGTAGCCGCGGACCAGTGCGGGCTGCTTGGCGAAGTCGCCGTCCTCGAACGCGTCGATCTCACCCGGGGCGACCTGGGCCTCGAGCCGCTTGAGGTCGACCTCGCGGTCGCCGGGGAGCCCGACGACGAGGACCTCGCGGGAACCGTCGGGCTGGCGGACCCAGAGGACGACGTTCTTGAGGGTGTCGGCCGCGGTCCAAGGACGGTCGTCGCGCGGGAAGCGCGCGTTCGCCAGCGCCACCAGGGTCTCGATCGTGGGCGTGTCCGGGGTGTCCTCGACGTGGGCCGCGGGGAGCGACGCGATCTGCTCGTCGCTCAGCGGCTCCGGCGCAACGGTGGTCACCGCCTCGACGTTCGCCGCGTATCCCCCCGGCGAGCGGACGTAGGTGTCCTCGCCGTTGACGGCGGTCGCGAGGAACTCCTCGCTCGCCGAGCCGCCCATCGCTCCGGAGACGGCCTGGACGATGACGTAGTCGAGACCGAGCCGGTCGAAGATCCGGATGTAGGCCTCGCGGTGCTCTTCGTACGCACGCTTGAGGCCGTCGTCGTCGACGTCGAAGGAGTAGGAGTCCTTCATGATGAACTCGCGCCCGCGCAGCAGGCCCGCGCGGGGTCGCGCCTCGTCGCGGTACTTCGTCTGGATCTGGTAGAGCGCGAGCGGCAGGTCCTTGTAGGACGAGTAGAGGTCCTTCACGAGGAGCGTGAACATCTCCTCATGGGTGGGGCCGAGCAGCATGTCGACGTCGCGCCGGTCCTTGAGGCGGAACAGGTTCGGTCCGTACTCCTGCCAGCGCCCCGTCGCCTCGTACGGCTCCCTGGGGAGCAGCGCGGGGAACGACACCTCCTGGGCGCCGATGCGGTTCATCTCCTCGCGGACGATCCCCTCGACCTTGCGCAGCACCCGCAGACCGAGCGGGAGCCACGAATAGATGCCGGGAGCCGCGCGACGCACGTACCCCGCTCGAACCAGGAGACGGTGCGACGGGACCTCCGCGTCCGCCGGGTCCTCGCGAAGGGTACGGAGGAAGAGACGAGACATGCGGGTGACCACGGGCGTACTCCTGGTTCGGGGTGGGTGTGCGGTGCCCAGCCTAGCGACCGGGCACGAGACGGATCAGCCGCGGCGGACCCACGCGGACAACCCGTGGCGGGCGTCGGGGAAGGTGTCGGACCCGCCCAACACGGCCGCCGAGGCGGGCGCCGGGCCGCGTGTCAGCTCGTCCTCGCGCTCCACGACTTCGGCCCGGACGCGGACCGCCGTGTTGGAGCCGCCGAGGCAACGGTGCGGGATGCGGACCGTGATCGACCGCCTTCCGAAAACGACCTGGTCCCCCCTGCACCGGACCACGGCGCCGACATCGCGGCGTACGAGGGAGGCGCGGTGCCACCGGCCGTCGAAGCGGGCCCTGGTCACCGCGAACATCGGGCGGTGCCGGGGCTTGACGGTGACCGAGACCAGGCCGAGCTGTGAGTTCTTCAGGCCTGGCACCGACAGCCGGACGACGACCGCGTGCTTCTTGTTGGCGACCTTCACCTTCGTGATGTCGAGGGCAGAGGTCGCGTCACCACGTGTGTCGGAGAAGCCGCGCGTCTTGGCTGCCGCCGGTGAGGCGGCTGCACCGACGACGAGCGCCGATGCAGCCATCCCGACCGCGAGCACACGCATCCCGCGGCTCACCGGTAGCGGACCCAGGGCGGCTGCTTGGGCGAAACGAGCGACGGGTAGCCGTCGGCATAGGTGTCGGGCCCGGGCTGGGGCGAGCTGACACCGTCGTTCTGGCGTGAGACCAGCGAGACACTGACGCGCACGGGCTTGCGGTTGCGGTCGAGGCAGCGCTGCGGGATGCGCACGGTGATCGCGCGCGCACCGAAACGGATGCGGTCACCGCGGCACCGTACGGTCGACTCGTCCTGGAAGCTGATGAGGGCCAACGACGACCATGGGCCGTCGGGATAGCGCGCCTTGCTGGAGATGAACAGCGGGCGAGCGCGGGCCTTCGTCACGATCGTGACGGTGACTGCCTCCAGCTCGGACTTCTTGAGCTCGGGGACGGTGATGCGGACGACAAGAGCGCGCTTCTTGTTGGCGACCTTGATCTTGGTCATATCGACCGCGGCCGTCGCGTCGCCCCGCGCGTCCTTGAAGGAGCGTGTCTTCGCCACCGCCGGTGAGGCGGCCGCGCCGACGACGAGCGTCGACACCGCCGCACCGACCGCGAGCGTACGGAGAGTGCGCCTCATCGGTAGCGCACCCAGGGCGACATGCGCTCGGAGGTCAGGCTCGGGTAGACGTCGATCTGCGCCTCCGGACCCTCCTCGGGCTCCTCCTCGAGGAGGATCTCGTCGTCGCGCCCGAAGACGGCGGCAACGACCTTCACGGCCTTCGTGTTGGCGCCCAGGCAGCGCTGCGGGAGGCGGACGGTGATCGACTTCTTGTTGAAGCGGACACGATCGCCCTTGCACGCGACGGCGAGCTCCTCGGAGTCCTCGTCCATGAGCATGAGCGGCATCCAGCCGGCACCCTCCATGCGCATCTTCATCGACACGAACTCGGGGCGGCCCTTGGCCTTGGTGCGGACGCCGACCATGACGCCGCCCACCTTCGACTTGCGAAGCCCCGGCACCGACAGGCGCACGACGACGGCGCTCTTCTTGTTGGTGACCTTCACCTTGGTGATGTCGAGGGCAGAGGTCGCGTCGTCCTTCTTGTCGGTGAAGCTGCGGGTCTTCGCAGCGGCGGGCGAGGCGGTCGCGGTGACGACGAGGGCTGCGGCGGCGCCGGCGGCAGCGAGGGCCCGGAGGGTACGGATCATGGGGTGCTCCTGCGTTGATGGTGGCCGCAGCGTAGCCCGCCACAGGGTCAGGCAGAACGGCTGTCTGCTCGCTGTGACGCGATCGAGATCTCGGGTGAGTAGGCCCCGTACGAGGCCGTCACTGTCAGCGGTAGGCGACCCAGCGCGTCATCTTCGTGCCGCGGACCTTCGGCACCCCGTCGATCGGCAGCGTCGGACCCGGGGACGGGTCGAGCAGCACCTCGTCGGGGACGTCGCCGCGAAGGTAGGCGCGGGTGAACACCGCGACCTGCACGCGCACGGCGGAGCGGTTGGCGTCGAGGCACCGTTGAGGGATCGAGACGACGACGCGACGCGGCTTGACCTGCATCCGCAAGCCCTTGCAGCTCCGCCGCTCGTCGCCGAGACGCTGCCACGTCGTGTCCCAGCCGGAGCCACGCCGCACCTTGGACGCTGCGTACTCGGGGCGCCCCGCGACCTTGCGGCCCACGAAGACCGTGAACCCGCCCAACCGCCGACGCTCGAGCCGCGGGATGCGCAGCGCGACCGTGACCCGGTGCTCGGCGTTGCGCACGCGAAGGGACGAGATGTCGAGGGCGCTGAGCGCGTCGCCGCGGGCGTCGGGCACGTCGCGTACTGCCGCCTGCGCGGGTGCGGCGACGAGGCCGAGCGTGAGCAGGACGGCGATCGCGAGCGTCACCGCCGTACGTCCGGCGCGCATCAGAACAGCACCGACGCGAAGGTCGTGGTCTGGACGAAGCCGACGCGCTCGTACACCCGCCGTGCGGGGATGTTGTAGTCGTTCACGTACAACGACACGACCGGCGCGACCTCACGCTGCGCGCGCTCGACGACAGCGGCCATCCCTGCCGTACCGAGCCCCTTGCCGCGGTGCTCGGGCGACACGTACACCCCTTGGACCTGGCAGCCGCGTGCGGTCGCCGACCCCACCTCGGCCTTGAAGAGCACCTCGCCGTCCTCGATGATCGCGTACGCCCAGCCGCGGCTGACCAGCTGCGTGACGCGCGCGCGGTAGCTGTTGCGTCCGGGCAGCTCGGGGCTCTCGCCGACCTCCTCGGTGAACATCGCGACGCTCGCCGGATAAAGGAGGTCGATCTCGTCGATGAGCACCGGGCGCAGCCGCGGGTCAGGCGTCACCGCCGGTGGCCCGGCGATCTCCAGGAACGGCTGATCGAGCCGCAGGGAGCGCGCCGGCCCCCACTCGGGTGCGAGGTGGTCCCACAGCCGGACGACGGCGTCACGGGGACCGACGATCGACGACGACAGTCGGCCGTGGCTCTCGGCTCGGTAGGCGAAGGCGTCGACCGCGCGGTCGGTCGCCTCCACCGGGACGAGGTTGGCGCCGACGTGGCAGGCGGAGACGAGCGTGCCGTCCTCGAAATAGCCCCAGACCTCACCGCCCAGCCAACGCGCCTGGAGACGTGTCGTCGTCGCGCGGTGGTCGACGAACAGGTTGACTATCGGGTCACGGTCGATGAGCGTCTGCAGGAGCGGGAGATCGTCCTCGTACAGCACGCGAACACCCGTCGTGGTGCTCAGCATGCGTCCTCCTCCCGCCGGTCGTGTGGTGAGCCTATCCGGCTACCCCCGCACGGGCCATGGTCCGCGGACGACGTACGGTCTGGAGATGCCCGACACACCGCTCGGCGAGCCTCCGCAGGCCCTGCGTGACCCCCTCCGGCTCCTGGAAGGGCAGCTCGACCATCTGCGCGACGCCGTGCTGCTCACGCTCGACGCGATGAGCGACGACGAGCGGCGGCGTACGCGAGTCCCGTCGGGGTGGACGCCGATCGGGCTGCTCACCCACCTCACGCACGTCGAACGCCGCTGGCTGGAGTGGGGGTTCCTCGCCGAGCAGGTCGCCGACCCGTGGGGCGACGCCACGCCGGAGGGCGGATGGTCGGTAGCAGACGACACGTCGTACGAGGAGCTACGTCGCCGCTTCGTCGCACGGACCGCCCGATCCCGTGAGATCACGTCGGATGCCTCGTTGGAAGACGTCGCGCAGCTCGGTGGACGGTTCTCGGAGGACCCTCCGAACCTTGCATGGATCCTGCTGCACCTGGTCCAGGAGTATGCGCGCCACGCCGGGCACCTCGACATTGTCGCCGAGCTCGCCGGGGCGGACACCGAAGCCTAGGAGACGGCGACCTCGGGCGACGCGCCCTCGACCGGCTCCATCTCCTCGGCGATCCGCATCGCCTCTTCGATGAGCGTCTCGACGATCTTCGACTCCGGCACGGTCTTGATGACCTCGCCCTTGACGAAGATCTGGCCCTTGCCGTTGCCGGAGGCGACCCCGAGGTCGGCCTCGCGCGCCTCGCCCGGACCGTTGACGACGCAGCCCATGACGGCGACGCGCAGCGGCACCTCCATGCCCTCGAGGCCGGCGGTGACCTCCTCGGCCAGCGTGTAGACGTCCACCTGGGCGCGGCCGCACGACGGGCACGACACGATCTCGAGCTTGCGGGGACGCAGGTTGAGCGCCTGGAGGATCTGGATGCCGACTTTGACCTCCTCGACCGGCGGCGCCGACAGCGAGACGCGGATCGTGTCACCGATCCCTTGGCTCAGCAGCGCACCGAACGCGGTCGCGGACTTGATCGTGCCCTGGAACGCCGGCCCCGCCTCGGTGACGCCGAGGTGCAGCGGCCAGTCGCCCTTCTCGGCGAGCAGCTCGTACGCCCGCACCATCACGACCGGGTCGTTGTGCTTCACCGAGATCTTGAAGTCGTGGAAGTCGTGCTCCTCGAACAGCGACGCCTCCCACACGGCCGACTCGACGAGCGCCTCCGGGGTCGGCTTGCCGTACTTCTCCAGCAGCCGCTTGTCGAGCGAGCCCGCGTTGACGCCGATCCGGATCGACGTGCCGTGGTCCTTCGCGGCCTGCGCGATCTGCTTGACCTGGTCGTCGAACTTGCGGATGTTGCCCGGGTTGACGCGCACCGCGGCGCAGCCGGCCTCGATCGCGGAGAAGACGTACTTCGGCTGGAAGTGGATGTCGGCGATCACGGGGATCTGCGACTTGCGCGCGATGTCGGGCAGCGCCTCGGCGTCGTCCTGGCTCGGGCACGCCACACGCACGATGTCGCAGCCGGCAGCGGTGAGCTCGGCGATCTGCTGGAGGGTCGCGTTGACGTCGACCGTCGGCGTCGTCGTCATGGACTGCACCGAGATCGGGGCGTCTCCGCCGACCTCGACCTTGCCGACCTTGATCTTTCGGCTGGGTCGGCGGGGCCGGAGCACCGGCGGCGGGGCGGCCGGCATTCCCAGGTTGACGTCCATGCGGTTCCAGGTCTCCTCGGTACGGATCGAACGGTGCGGATCGAGATCAGGTGGTGCGACGGTCAGGTCAGGCGTACGGGGTTCACGATGTCGACGTAGACCAGGATGATGCCCATCACCAGGAGGACGGCACCCATGGCGTACGCGACGGGGAGCATCTTGGCGACGTCGACCGGCCCCGGGATCGGCTTGCGCCGCAGCCTCGCGATCGCGTTGCGCAGCCCCTCCCACAGCGCCCCGGCGATGTGGCCGCCGTCGAGCGGGAGGAGCGGGATCAGGTTGAAGATGCCGATGAAGAGGTTGATGCTCGCCAGCAGCAGGGCGACGAAGTGGACGCGGTCGGTCCACGTGGTGCCTTCGGCCGACGTCACCTCGCCGGCCACACGGCTCGCACCGACCGGGCTCATCGGCGTGTCGTCCGCGCGCTCGGCGCCGAACGCGGCCTTGGTGACCTCGACCATCTTCGCGGGCAGCGACCCGATCGCCTTGACGGTGTTGACCGTCATGTCGCCCATCGTGGTGACGACATAGCCGAGGCCTTCGCGCTCGTACGTCGGCGTCGGCGAAACGCCCAGGAAGCCGACGTCCTCGACCTTGTCGGGATCGTCCAGCGACGTCCGTGCCTGGACGGACGTGTTGACGGTGACCGTACGGTCGGTGCCGTCGCGCGCGAACCCGATGGTCGCCGGTGCATTGCCGTTGGCCCGGATCGCGCGCGAGAGCTGGTCCCAGCTCGTGACCGGAGTGCCGTTGAAGGACGTGATCTCGTCGCCGACCTCGAGACCGGCCTGCTTCGCTGGCGCGACCGGGTCGGAGGTGGTGCAGGTGCGTCCGGCCTCGCTCGACGGGATCGCACAGTCCGACACCGCCGACACGGTGGTGTTGACGGTGCTCGCGCCGATCGTCATGAAGACGGCGGCGAACAGCACGAACGCGATGACGAGGTTGACGGCCGGGCCGCCGACCATCACGATCGCCTTCTTCCACCACGGCAGGCGGTAGAACAGGCGCGGCTCGTCCTCCGGCGTCACGTGCTCGTACTCCGCCGAGCGGGCGTCGGAGATGAGTTGGGTGAACATCCCGGTGTTGGACTGGCGGACCTGCCCGGGGCCGTCGCCAGGGTGCGGCGGGAGCATGCCGACGATCTTCACGAAGCCGCCGAGCGGGATCGCCTTCACGCCGTACTCGGTCTCGCCCTTACGGGTGGACCAGACCGTGCGGCCGAAGCCGACGAAGTACTGGGTGACCTTGGCGCCGAACTTCTTGGCCGGGAGCATGTGCCCGACCTCGTGGAGCGCGATCGAGACCGCGAGGCCGATGACCACGGCGACGACACCAAGGGTATAGAGCAGCACCTCCGTCATCGGCGCTCCTTTGCGGCACTCTGGTGGCCCGCGATCAGCTCGTGGGTTCTCGTACGGGCAGTCGTGTCGGCCGCCAGGACGTCGTCGACGGTCAGCGGCTCCTCTTCCGAGAGTACGCGCGCGGCGGTGAGGTGTTCGTCGAGAACGGCGCCGACGGTGTCCACGATCCCGAGGAACGGCAGCTCTCCGGCGAGGAACGAGGCGACGCACGCCTCGTTGGCGGCGTTGTAGACCGCAGGGGCGGTGCCTCCGGCGGTCCCGGCACGACGGGCGAGGCGTACGGCGGGGAACGCGTCGTCGTCCAGCGCGGCGAAGTCCCACTGCGAGGCCTTCGTCCAGTCGCAGCCCGGGCCGGCGTCCGGGACACGGTCGGGCCAGCCCATGCCGAGGGCGATCGGGATCAGCATCGACGGCGGCGACGCCTGCGCGATCGTGGAGCCGTCGACGAACTCGACCATCGAGTGGATCATCTGCTGCGGATGGACGACGACGTCGACGCGCTCCATCGGCACGTCGAACAGAAGGTGTGCCTCGATCACCTCGAGGCCCTTGTTGACCAGGGTCGCGGAGTTGATCGTGATGACCGGCCCCATCGCGAAGTTGGGGTGCGCGAGCGCCTGCTCGGGGGTGACGTCGGTGAGCTCGTCGCGGGTACGGCCACGGAACGGGCCGCCACTCGCAGTGAGGACCAGGCGACGCACCTCGTCTGCCGTGCCGCTGCGCAGCGCCTGGGCGATCGCCGAGTGCTCAGAGTCGACGGGCACGATCTGACCGGGCCGCGCGAGGGCGGTGACGACCGGACCTCCGATGATCAGCGACTCTTTGTTGGCCAGCGCGAGCGTCGTGCCTGCCTCGAGCGCGGCGATGGTCGGGCCGAGGCCCACGGCGCCGGTGATCCCGTTGAGCACCACGTCGCACGGCGTCGCGGCGAGCTCGGTGGCGGCGCGAGGGCCGGCGAGGATGCGCGGGAGCCGGTATTGCCCCTCGGCGTAGCCGCGGCGCTGCGCCTCGGCGTACAGCGCGAGCTGGACGTCCTGGGCGGCGGTGGCCTGCGCGACGGCGACGATCTCGACCTCGTGGGCGATCGCTTGCTGGGCGAGGAGGACCGGGTCACTGCCGCCCGCGGCGATGCCGGTGACGCGGAATCGGTCGGGGTTCGCGGTGACCAGCTCGAGCGCCTGGGTCCCGATCGAGCCGGTCGATCCGAGGACGACGACGTCGCGGCGTCGTGCTGTGGGCACGCTTCGGCTCTGCACCATGGGGACAGTCTTCCAGGTGCCCCTCCCGTCCCCGATTCGGGCGGTTCTCCACCGAACACCGGTCGGAGTTCGGTGGAGAAGTGCCCGAATCGGGGACGAGGCACGCGCGCTACTTGATCTCGCTGCGCAGCACCCGGAACCAGCCGAGGACGAACGGGACGACGAGCCAGATGAGGCCGGAGACACCGAGGTGCGCCCACTCCTCACCGCTGGGCCCGCCGGCCTGGAACAGCGGTGCCTGTGCAGCCGAGAAGTCGATCCACGGCCACACGTCGCCGAACCAGCCGATGAACGCGACCGCAATCCCGAAGATCGTCGGCAGCACGAACGCCCACGCGAAGTACACGACGATCGCCGCCGGGGAGCTCAGAAGCAGCATGCCGAACGTGATCCCCATGAGCAGCGCGAGTGCCTGCCCGGCGTAGAAGCCGACGAACTGGCTGGCGTCGATGCTCCAGCTCGTCTCCCCGGAGCCGAGGACGGCCATCAGCAGCGTGCCGATCGTGGCGGCGACGAGGGCGGCGACGACGGCGAACAGTGCCGTGAGCAGACCCGTGACGACCTTCGCGGCCAGCACCCGGCCGCGGTTCGGCTCGAGGGTGAAGGTGACCAGCGCGGTGCGCTGTGACCACTCGCTGGTCACCGACAGGACGCCCAGGACCGGCAGCAGCACACCCATCGGGATGTTCATCCCGGCGAGGAAGTCAGTGAAACCGAGATTCACGTCCTCGGCGAGGCCGACCCACAGCATGATGATCATGACCAGGAGGCTGATCGCGGCGATCGTGCCGAGGAGCCACTTGCCCGCCCGGGTGTCGGCGAGCTTGCGCAGCTCCACCCGCACCAGCCGGACGAACGGGACGCGGGGACGGGTGAGGTCGATGCCGACCTCGGGAGCGAGCGCGGTCATGCCTGGCCTCCTTGGGGGACGTTCGGGCCGAAGTCGGGGGCGGGAGCCGGCGCGAGCGCGTCGCGCTGGTTGCCGGCGGTGAGCTGCAAGAACAGGTCCTCGAGCCCGGCGCGGTCTCCCGGCCGCAACTCGATCAGGGCGACACCCGCAGCAGCGACGGCCTTGCCGACGTCGGCGGGGTCGGCGTCCGTGACGAACCCGTCCGAGGTCGCGGGCGTGACGTGGATGCCCGCGACCGAGAGCGCGCGAGCCAGCGCATCCGGCTCCAGCGCGCGTACGAAGGTGCCCGCGCCGGCGAGTAGCTCCTCCTTGCGACCCTGGGCGACGATCTGGCCGTTGCCGATCACGATGATCTCGTCGGCGATGACCTCGATCTCGTGGAGCAGGTGCGACGACAGCAGGACCGTGCCACCACGGTCGGCGTAGTGGCGCAGCAGCTGGCGCATCCAGTGGATGCCTGCAGGGTCGAGGCCGTTGGCGGGCTCGTCGAGGACGAGGACCTGCGGGTCCGCGAGCAGCGACTGGGCGATGCCGAGACGCTGGCGCATGCCGAGCGAGTAGTTGCCGACCCGCCGCTTGGCCTCCTTGGCGGAGAGGCCCACGAGCTCGAGCATCTCGTCGACGCGGTTCTTGGGCAGGCCCATCGTGTGCGAGGCGATCGTAAGGACCTCGCGGCCCGTCCGGCCGTTGTGCTGTGCAGAGGCGTCGAGGAGGACGCCGATCTGCGCACCGGGGTTGGGGATGTCGGTGTAGCGGTGGCCGCCGATCGTCGCGGAGCCCGACGTCGGGTGAGTCAGGCCGGCGAGCATCCGCAGAGTCGTCGACTTGCCGGCACCGTTCGGGCCGAGGAAGCCGGTCACCGTGCCCGGGCGGCACCCGAAGGTGATGTTGTCGACGGCGAGGTGGTCGCCGTACCTCTTCGAGAGGTTCTGGACTTCGATCATGCCTCCAGCATCCCCCGCACGAGGGGTCACGGACATCGGCCCATGGGATCGGGACAGATAGCCGAAAGTAGGGGTTCGGCCGAGGATCGGCGACCTTCGGCCGGTACGGGGACGTGAAGGGCTCGCCTAGGCTGGTGAGCGTGGACGAGGTCGACCCCGCGGCGTACCAGCCGCCGCTGCGCTGGTGGAGCCAGGCGTGGCGCCTCGGTCTCGCCTCCGGAGTCGGTGCGATCGTCTGGATCCCGGTCGCTGAGTGGCAGGCCGATCACGCACCGTGGTGGTTCTGGCTCGACCTGCTCGGCGGCGTGATCGCCCTGGCGGCAGTGACGCAGCGCCGCCGGTACCCCGTCGGGGTCGCCGTGCTCACCACGGTCATCGCGATGGGGTCGATGTCGGCCGCCGGCTCCGCGCTGCTCGCCGCTACGTCGCTCGCGACCCGTCGCCGCC
Organism: Mumia zhuanghuii; assembly: GCF_042681565.1. Lineage (NCBI taxonomy): Bacteria > Bacillati > Actinomycetota > Actinomycetes > Propionibacteriales > Nocardioidaceae > Mumia > Mumia zhuanghuii. Next base: position 1,820,618 of record NZ_JBHUFT010000008.1, on the reverse strand, counting down.
TCCGCGAGATCGTGCCCGTCGGCGCCCTCGTACTGGTCCAGACGGTCGTCGTCGTCTTCATCGATCCCTCGATCAGGGACGAGCGGGGATTCGTCCTGGCGATGGGCGTCATGCTCGTCGCGATCGTCTTCGCCATCGGCATGTACGTCGGTTCGCGGCGCGAGCTCCTCTACACGTTGCGTGAGCGCGCCCGCGTCGCCGAGGCCGAGCAGTCCAGCCGCGTCGCACAGGCCCAGATCGCCGAGCGTGCCCGGATCGCCCGCGAGATGCATGACGTCCTGGCCCACCGGATCTCCATGGTCGCGATGCACGCCGGAGCGCTCGCGTACCGGACCGACCTTCCGCCGGAGGAGGTCCGCGCGTCGTCGGAGGTCATCCGCGACCACGCGCACCTCGCCCTGACCGACCTGCGCGAGGTGCTCGGCATCCTCCGCGCCGGCGAGGACGACGGCGATCGACCACAGCCGTCGTGGGCCGACCTGCCCGATCTCGTCTGCGGCGCGCAGTCGGCGGGCATGCGGGTGCGCCTCGACGACGAGGTCACGACGCTCGGTCCGCCCGAGCGGCTCGGCCGTACGGCTTACCGGGTCGTCCAGGAGGCACTCACCAACGCCCACAAGCACGCGCCCGACACCTCCGTCACGGCGACGCTGCGGGGTGCGCCCGAGGACGGCGTCGTCGTCGAGGTCCGCAACCCGCTGCGCGTCGGGTCGGTGCACGAGCGGCTGCCCACGTCGGGGCTCGGGCTGGTCGGCCTCGCCGAGCGCGCCGACCTTGTCGGCGGGACCCTCACCCATCGGATCACCGGCGACGAGTTCGTCCTGACGCTGGCGCTACCGTGGCCGGCATGATCCGTGTGGCCCTGGTCGACGACGACGCCCTCGTACGCGCCGGGCTGCGGCTGATCCTCGGTGGCGCCGCCGACCTGGAGGTCGTGACGGAGGCGGGTGACGGCGCGGCCGCGCTCCAGGCGCTGCGCGAGCATCCGGCCGACGTCGTCCTGATGGACATCCGCATGCCGCGGATGGACGGGCTCACGGCGACCGCCGAGCTGCAGCGCGCCGCTGATCCCCCGTACGTGATCGTGCTGACGACGTTCGACGCGGACGACTACGTGCTGCGCGCACTGCGGCACGGCGCGAGCGGGTTCCTCCTCAAGGACACGCCGCCGGAGGTGCTCGTCGACGCGGTGCGCAAGGTCGCTGGGGGCGAGCCGATGCTCTCGCCGAGTGTGACCGAGCAGCTGATCCGCCGCGTACGCGACCTCGGTGACGGGGACGGCGATGCGCAGGCGCGGTTGGAGGTCCTGAGCGAGCGCGAGCGTGAGGTCGCCGTCGCCGTCGGCCGCGGGATGTCCAACGCGCAGATCGCGACCGACCTCTACATGAGCCTTGCGACTGTCAAGGCCCACGTCTCGCGGATCCTCACCAAGCTCGACGCCGCAAACCGGGTGCAGGTCGCGATCGCCGTCCACGACGCCGGCCTGGTCTGAGGCCCCCCGCTGGTCCTGTCACTTTCCGTGGGGCCCACCGAAGACGCAGTGCCCCACCGGAAGTTTCCGGTGGGGCGCTCACTTTCCGTGGGGCCCAACGGAAAGTGAGGGCGGGCGTACGGAGGCTCAGGCTTCGATGTTGCTCATCACGTGCTTCACGCGCGTGTAGTCCTCGAGCCCGTACATCGAGAGGTCCTTGCCGTAGCCGGAGTGCTTGAACCCGCCGTGCGGCATCTCCGCGACGAGCGGGATGTGGGTGTTGATCCACACGCAGCCGAAGTCGAGCCGCTTGGCCATCCGCATGGCGCGACCGTGGTCCTTCGTCCAGACCGACGACGCGAGGCCGTACTGGACGCCGTTGGCCCAGCGCACCGCCTCGTCCTCGTCGGAGAACTGCTGCACCGTGATGACCGGACCAAAGATCTCGTTCTGGATCGCGTCGTCGTCCTGCCGGAGGTCCGCCAGCACCGTCGGCTCGAAGTAGTAGCCCTGCGCCAGGTCGCCGCCGGATCGCGATCCGCCTGCCGCGACCTTCGCGTGTCCGGGGAGACGATCGACGAACCCGGAGACGCGCTCGAGCTGCGGGGCGCTGTTCAGCGCACCGTACAGCGCGTCCTCGTCGTCGGGGAGTCCGGTCTTGAGCCCCTTGGCCTGCTCGGCGATCGCGTCGACGAAGTCGCCGTACACCCGAGGCGAGGCAAGCACGCGGGTCGCCGCTGTGCAGTCCTGGCCGGCGTTGAAGTAGCCGGCCTCGGCGATCGCCGCCGCAGCCGCCTCGATGTCGGCGTCGTCGAACACCACGACCGGCGCCTTGCCGCCGAGCTCGAGATGGACGCGCTTGACGTCCTCGGACGCCGATCGCGCCACCTCCATGCCCGCCCGCACCGAGCCGGTGATCGCGACCATCGCCGGCGTCGGGTGCGCGACGAGCGCCCGGCCGGTGTCGCGGTCACCGCACACGACGTTGAGCACGCCCGGCGGGAGGATGTCGGCCGCGATCTCGGCGAGCAGGGCCGTCGAGGCGGGGGTCGTGTCGCTCGGCTTGAGCACGATCGTGTTGCCGGCCGCCAGCGCGGGCGCGATCTTCCAGATGCCCATGAGCAGCGGATAGTTCCACGGCGTGACCTGGGCGACGACCCCGATCGGCTCGCGTCGGATCATCGACGTGTGGCCGGCCATGTACTCGCCGGCCGCGCGCCCCTCGAGCACGCGCGCCGCCCCTGCGAAGAAGGTCAACGCGTCGTCGACCATCGGCATCTCCTCGCTGACGGTCAGTCCGCGCGGCTTGCCGGTGTTCTTCACCTCCACGTCGACGATCTCGTCGAGGCGGTCGTGGATCGCCTGGTTGAGCTTGATCAGCGCCGCCTGACGCTCGCGTGGGGTCGTGTCGCGCCAGCCGTTGTCGAAGGCGCCCTGAGCCGCCCTCATCGCCGCGTCGACGTCGGCCTCGCGCGACATCGGCGCGGAGGCGTACGCCTGTCCGGTCGAAGGGTCGATGACGTCGTACGTGGCGCCGTCGAGCGCCGCCACCTTGTCGCCGTTGACGAAGTTCGTGAGGGTCTCGGTCATAACCTCAATCTGGCACAGGCAACGGCCGCTGACAATGGATTGAATGGTCAAGCAGGCCCGTGCCTACGGATTTCGTATCTGTAGCAGCCTCTCGCAACCGAAAACCTTTGCCTGCGGCCGCTTCGTGGGCGATACTCGTTCCATGAGCGAACAGTGGGACGACGCACGTCTTCAGCGCGCCGCCAAGGACCACCTCTGGATGCACTTCACGCGGCACAGCACGTACGAGAGCTCGGACGTGCCCGTGATCGCCAAGGGGGAGGGCGCATATCTCTTCGACACCGCAGGCAAGCGCTACCTGGACGGGCTCGCGGGCCTGTTCGTCGTCCAGGTGGGGCACGGCCGTGAGGAGCTCGCCGAGGCTGCTGCCAAGCAGGCCCGCGAGCTGGCGTTCATGCCGCTGTGGTCGTACGCGCACCCGCCGGCCGTGCAGCTCGCCGAGCGCGTCGCCTCGTACGCACCCGGCGACCTCAACCGTGTCTTCTTCACGACCGGCGGCGGCGAGGCGGTCGAGTCTGCGTGGAAGCTCGCCAAGCAGTACTTCAAGCTCACTGGCAAGCCCACCAAGCACAAGGTGATCAGCCGCAACATCGCCTACCACGGCACCCCGCAGGGCGCGCTGTCGATCACCGGCATCCCGGACATGAAGGCGCCGTTCGAGCCGCTCGTGCCGAGCACGTTCCGCGTCCCCAACACGAACATCTACCGCGCGACCGAGCACGGTGACGATCCCGAGGCGTTCGGCCGCTGGGCCGCTGACCGGATCGCCGAGGCGATCGAGTTCGAGGGCCCCGACACCGTCGCTGCGGTGTTCCTGGAGCCCGTCCAGAACGCGGGCGGCTGCTTCCCTCCCCCGCCGGGATACTTCCAGCGAGTCCGTGAGATCTGCGACGAGTACGACGTCCTGCTGGTCTCCGACGAGGTCATCTGCGCGTTCGGGCGTCTCGGCGAGATGTTCGGCGCGGTGCGCTACGGCTACCAGCCCGACATCATCACGTGCGCCAAGGGCCTGACGTCGGGCTACTCGCCGCTCGGCGCGATGATCGCGTCGGACCGCCTGATGGAGCCGTTCCTGAAGGGCCACGAGTCGTTCCTGCACGGCTATACCTTCGGCGGGCACCCGGTCTCGACGGCCGTCGCCATGGCAAACCTCGACATCTTCGAGCGCGAGGGCATCAACGAGAACGTCCGCGCCAACGAGGACGGGTTCCGCTCCACGCTCGAGAAGCTGCTCGACCTCGACATCGTCGGTGACGTCCGCGGCGACGGCTACTTCTACGGGATCGAGCTGGTCAAGGACAAGGCCACCAAGGAGACGTTCAACGAGGACGAGTCCGAGCGGCTGCTGCGCGGGTTCCTGTCCAAGGCGTTGTACGACGCGGGCCTCTACTGCCGTGCCGACGACCGTGGCGACCCGGTCGTGCAGCTCGCTCCCCCGCTGATCTGCGACCAGGAGCACTTCGACGAGATGGAGCGGATCTTGCGCTCGGTCATCACCGAGGGCCAGAACCTGCTCTGACCTGTACGCCGCGAAGGCCGCCGTCCCCGTACCCCCGGGGCGGCGGCCTTCGTCGTACGTCCTCCGGCGGGCCCGCGCGGCCGTTCCACCACGGCACCCGCTGGGGTACCCGAGCGAAGCGACACCGACCCGACCGTGCACGCTCGGGTCAGTGCACCCCCACACGGGTGCCCCAACCAACCGCGCGCGTCGTACGACGCTAGGCCGCGACCTTCGCCTGGCGGCGGCGGCTCAACTCGTTGGCAAGGACGATCGCGACCGCGATCACGAACATCGCCGTGCCGATGACGTTGACCTGCATCGGGATGCCCCGTTGCGCGACGCCCCACACGTACATCGGGAAGGTCACGGTCTGGCCTGCGTTGAGGTTCGTGATGATGAAGTCGTCGAACGACAGCGAGAAGCTCAGCAGCGCAGCGCCGAGGATGCCGGGGAACACCAGCGGGAACGTGACCCGCCAGAACGCCTGGCTCTCCGTGGCGTACAGGTCCATCGCCGCCTGCTCGAGGTTGTCGTCGAGTCCCGAGAGCCGCGCGCGCACCGTGATGATGACGAACGACAGGCAGAACGTGACGTGCGCGATGAAGATCGTCCAGAATCCGAGCTGGCCCCCGAACCCCGCCGACACGAACAATGCCAGCATCGACGAGCCGAGGACGATCTCGGGGGCCGCCATCGGCAGGATGATCAGCGTGTTGAGCGGGCCACGCCCGGCGAACTGGTGCCGCACCAGCGCGAACGCCGCGAGCGTCCCCAGGATCGTCGCGACCAGCGTCGCCAGCAGGCCGATCTCGATGCTGCGGGCGACGGACGAGCACATGCCCGCCGGCTCACACGGGTTGAGCCAGTTGTGCAGCGTGAACCCGTCGAACTTGTAGACGTTGCGCGACGACGGGTCGTTGAAGCTCATCAGCGCGACGATCGCGATCGGCACGAACATGTAGATCAGCACCAGGACACCGAGGGCGAGGACCAGGTGGTCGCCGATCCACCGACCGAGCTTGTGGAGCGGGCTCATACGAGGTCCTCCGTCCCTACGCGCCGGAGGGAGAACACGACGCCGATCGTGATGATGATCATCAGCGTCATCGACAGCGCCCCCGCCGCGGCGTAGTCGCCTTGGTTGGTGAACAGGTTCTGGATGACGTTGCCGATCATGCGCTGGTTGGGGCTGCCGAGGAGCTCGGAGTTGATGTAGTCGCCGGCCGCCGGGATGAACGTCAGCAGCGTCCCCGCGATCACGCCGGGCATCGAGAGCGGGAGCGTCACCTTGAAGAACGCCCGCCGCGGCGACGCGTACAGATCCCCGGCCGCCTCGATCAGCCGGTGGTCGACCTTGTCGAGGCTCGCGAACAGCGGCAGCACCATGAACGGCAGGAAGTTGTACGTCAGACCCGCGACCACCGCGAACGGCGTCGCGAGCAGGCGCCCTTCGTCACCGAGGATGCCGAGGAACTGCAGCGAGTTCACGATCCAGCCGTCGTCGGCGAGGATCAGCTTCCACGACAGCGTGCGGATCAGGAAGCTGGTGAAGAACGGCGCGATCACCAGCACGAGCATGAGGTTCTTCCAGCGCCCGGCCTTGAACGCGATCGCGTACGCCAGCACGTAGCCGAGGATCAGGCACGCGATCGTCGCGAGCGCCGCGTACCAGAACGACCGCAGCAGAGGCTGCCAGTACGCCTGGATCACGTCGACGTAGTTCGCGAAGTGCCACGTCATGTCGTACCCGGTCAGACTCGAGCCCTGCGGGTCGTAGAGGCTCATCGCGATCAGCGAGTAGAACGGCACCAGGAAGAACAGCCCCAGCCACAGCGCACCCGGCAGCATCAGCCAGTAGCCGGTGAGGCGCCTCCTGCCCCGGGTCTGGGCCATCAGTCGTCCCCGTCCTCGACGCCGGCGCTCGCGTCCTGGCTCGCGTCGAGGAGGAACGCGTACTCGGGTCGCCACGACAGGTCGACCGGGGTGCCGACCGAGAAGATCGGTCGCCGCCCGGTGTTCTGCTCGAACACCATGAGCTCCTGCCCCCACGGCATCCGTACGAGGTACTGGGTGCTGACTCCGACGAAGCTCACGTCGGAGACCACACCGCCCTCGAAGCGGTTGCCCGGGGCGTCGATCTCACCACCGATTCCGGCGATCATGACCTTCTCCGGCCGGATGCCGACCCAGCCGCGGGTGCCGTCAGCGTGGCAGCGAGGGCTCGGGATCGAGACCGTGGTGCCTTGGACCGACACCTTCACGACGTCGTCGTCCGGACCGAGGATCTCCCCCGCGAGCAGGTTGGACTGGCCGAGGAAGTTCGCGACGAACGTGGTCTCCGGGTTGTCGTACAGGGCCTCCGGAGCCCCCATCTGCTCGATCGCGCCGCCGTTCATCACCGCGACCGTGTCGGCCATGGTCATGGCCTCCTCCTGGTCGTGCGTGACGTGGACGAAGGTCAGCCCGACCTCGGTCTGGATGCGCTTGAGCTCGATCTGCATGCCGCGCCGCAGCTTGAGGTCGAGCGCACCGAGCGGCTCGTCGAGCAGCAGCACCTCGGGGCTGTTGATCAGGGCACGGGCGAGCGCGACGCGCTGCTGCTGCCCGCCGGACAACTGGAACGGCTTCTTGTTGCCCTGGCCGCCGAGCTCGACGAGGTCGAGCATCTCGGCGACCTTCGCCTTGGTGTCCTTCACGCCCCGGCGCTTGAGGCCGAACGCGACGTTCTCGGCCACGTCGAGGTGCGGGAAGAGCGCATAGCTCTGGAAGACCGTGTTGACGGGCCGCTTGTAGGGCTTGTCGTACGTGATCTCACGGTCGCCCAGCGCGATCGTGCCCGAGGTTGGCACGTCGAGACCTGCGACCATCCGCAACGTCGTGGTCTTGCCGCAGCCGGACGGGCCGAGCAGTGCGAAGAACGAGCCCTCGGGGACGACCAGGTCGAGCGACTTGACCGCCGTGAACGCACCGTACGACTTGGTGACCGCCGTGAGGCGAAGGTCGCGACCGGAGGTCGAGCCCTCACGCGTGGTCGTGTCGTCGTCAGCCACCAGTGACATCGGCAAAGTCTCCTTCGTACTCACGCATCTGGAACTCCTCCAGGGCCATGAACGAGTGGGTCATGGCGAGGGTCTCGTCGTCGGGGAAGATCAGCGGATTGGCGGCGAGCTCGGGATCGATCTTCTCCATCTCGGCCTGCGCGCCCTGGACGGGGCAGATGTAGTTGACGTACGCGGCGAGCTTGGCCGCGACGTCGGGCCGGTAGTAGAAGTCGACCCACTTCTCGGCGTTCTCTTGGTGCGCTGCCTGGTTGGGGATGAGCATGTTGTCGGCCCAGATCATGAGCCCTTCCTCGGGGACCACGAACTCGATGTTGGGGTCGCCGGCAGCCAGCACGTCGCCGGACCACGCTTCGCACGCGACGATGTTGCCGGCGGCGAGGTCCTGGACGTACTCGTTGCCGGTGAACGCCCGGATCTGACCACCGTCGGCCGCACGCCTCAGGTCCTCGAGCGCGACGCCCCACTCGTCGTCGGTGAAGTCGGCGGGGTCGGCGCCGTTCTTCAGCAGCATGAAGCCCATCGTGTCGGGCATCTCGGTGAGCATCGTGACGCGGCCCTTGAGGTCAGGGCGGGTCAGGAGCTCGGCGTACGAGCGGACCTCGCCGACCTTGGACTTGTTGTACGCGATCCCCGTCAGGCCGGCCTGCCACGGAGCCGAGTAGCCACGATCGGGGTCCCAGGAGAGGTTGCGCAGGGACGAGATGAGGTTCGCATGGAGGTTCGGGACGCGCTCGGGGGCGAGCGGCTGGATCCAGCCCATCTGGATCGTCCGCGCGGCCGCCCAGTCGGTGAGCATGAACATGTCACGGTTCACCGGCTCGCACGCACCGAGCTGGTTGACGATCTTGGCGAAGAACTCGTTGTTGTCGTTGACGTCGGCGGTGTAGCTGACGGTGATGCCCGTCTCCTGCTGGAACTGCTCGATCGTTGTGACGTAGCCGTCCTCGGGCTGGTCGATGTACTCCGGCCAGTTCGACACGATCAGGCGCCCGTCGCTGCTGCGGTCGGGAGCCGCGCAGTCCGCGGGGACCTGGCGGCGGTCGGGCGTGCCGAAGAGTGGGAGCACGGCTGCACTCCCGGCCAGGAACGCCGCAGCCCCCGCGCCCCGGAGCACCGTCCGGCGGCTCATCTGTCTCACCACTCGCGCGACCTCACTCCCTGTCGGGCGCCTGTCGAAGACGCCGCCTGCCGTTCGGCCTGGCCGGAATCGTCACATGTATCGGCACCCTCAGACAAGTGATTCCGCAATTTGTTTACCCTCCCGCAACGAATTCACCTGATCCACTGGGACAGAATGACCGAAATCCGTATCGGATGTGCGGGTCGCGGCGCCATGAGCCGACCACTCGGGCAGGATGAGCCCATGACGGAGCGCAAGGCGGGCAACGGGGCGATCCTCGACGACGTGTCCAAACGCATCATCGCCGAGCTGCAGGTCGACGGACGGCGCTCGTACGCGGCGATCGGCAAGGCGGTGGGCCTCTCGGAGGCGGCCGTGCGGCAGCGGGTCCAGAAGCTCACCGATGCCGGGATCATCCAGATCGTCGCGGTCACCGACCCCTTGGAGCTCGGATTCGCGCGACAGGCGATGGTCGGGATCTGCGTGGACGGGGACGTCTTCGCGGTGACCGACTCCCTCGCCGCCATCCCCGAGCTCGACTACCTCGTCATCACGACCGGACGGTTCGACGTGCTCGCCGAGATCGTCTGCGAAAGCGACGACGACCTGCTCGACGTCATCACGAGCAAGATCCGCGCGATCCCGGCGGTCACGAACACCGAGACCTTCGTCTATCTCCGACTCCGCAAGCAGACGTACGCCTGGGGCGTGCAGTAGCCCACACCGATTCCGGTGGTCGAGAAGGGCGAGGAAGAGCCCGTATCGTGACCTACTCCTGCGCGATCGCGGCCGCCTGCTGTCGCATCACACGCGTCGTCTCGCGGACCCACCGGTCGATCACACCGAGCTCCTCGTCGGCGAACTGCGCAGTGACGCCCGCCATCGCGCGCTGCAACCCCTCGAAGGCGCGGCGCACCTCGGGCGGTGCAGACGCGCGGGCCTCGATGACCTGGCGCCGCCGGTCGACCGGGTCACGCGTGCGCCGGACGAGTCCGGCCTCTTCGAGCCGGTCGACCAGACCCGTAACCGCCCCCGCCGTCAGCGCGGTGCGCTGCGCGAGCTCACCGGCCGCCATCGGGCCCTCGCGGCGGATGATCCCGAGCGCCTTGTGGTCGGCGGCGGACAGACCCATGAGCGAGCCGATCGCCTCGTGGAACAGCACGACGGCGTCGCTGAACTCCATGCCGAGCCTCGCGCCATACGCCTCGACGTCCTCGGTGTCGCGGTGCCGCGCGTGGGTACTCATGTGCTCCATCATGCCGCTCACCACCAGACCTTCCTTGCCCCTTTTACTTCGGCATGCTAAACCTTTTATATGACTAAAGCATTCGGGGTTGCGCGGTCCCTGCTCGCTGCCGCGTGGGGCTTCTTCGTCCACCACTACCCCGTCGTCCTGGCGTTCGGCGCCCTCGCATCGGCGCAGCGCTTCGTTGCCGTCGGCGACATCGATTTCCCTCTCGCGGAGAGCTGGGTCGGCGAGACCTTCACGATGCTCGTCCGCATCGCCTTCGTGGTCTGGGTGGTCCGCCGCGTCCTCCGCGATCGGCCAGCACCCGCCGTCGGGTCGCACGTCACCGGCACGGTGGTCGCGAGCACGGTCTACCTGATGGCGCTCTCACTGGTGTCCAAGATCGGTCTCGACGCGATCGGCTCCCAGCTCGTCTCCGAGGAGCACCAGTCGACCTACTTCTCGTGGGAGCTCGCGATCAAGAACGTCACGGTCATCCCGTTCGTCCTGGTCTGGGTCGTCGTGCTGGTCACCGCCGTCCGCGATCGACGACCGGACGAAGCCGTCCTCAGTGCGTCGGCAGAGCGAGCCCGCGACCAGACATGAGCCCGGCCAGGACGGCGATCACGGTGGTCTCGTCCCACACCGGACCCACCTGCGCGGGCTCCTCGTACGTGACGGCGAGGCTCGGGTGCTCGTGCACCAGCGACACACCGTCCGTCGTCACGGCCAGCGCGGTCCCACCGGCGACCGGCACGACCGGCGCAGGATCGGTCGCCCCTGCCTTCAGTGCCGGCTCCCACGCGACGTCGCGGGTCTCGACCAGCGGCCACTCCCCCGGTCGCACCACCACCACCGCGCGGGGGCGCGCAGCGTCGAGCGCGGCGACCGCGTCCGCGACCTCGGACATCTTCGCGCCGTCGGCCACCACGAGAGCCGGGTCGCTCCGCTCGATGAGAGGCGCGGGCCGCTCACCGAGCCACGCCGTCGCACCGACCCGGCCGGCGGCCAGCAGGGCGACGACCGACTCGCGCGACGGCTCGCAGGTCAGCGCGACCGCGTCCCGCTCACGGACGCCCAGGGCACGCATCAGCCCGCCCATCGAGGCGACCTGCTCTAGCAGCACCACGTACGAGGTCGTCCCGTTCGCCGAGCGCAGCGCCGGCGCGTCGGCAAACCCGGCGACGACCAGACGGTCGAGCGCGTCGTAGACGACGTTCAGCCGACCCGTCGACGGATCGGCGGGGTCCTTGGGCGGGGAGAACCAGCGTGGTCCACTCATGAGGCTGTCTTTCCGCCAGGACCGTGCCCCGGCTCACGTGCGGTCGAAGGCAGGGCGCACTGTGGCGTGCCGCCCGGAAGCTTGTCGCGGTGCGCAGCGATCCACCGGTAGACCGGCCACGCCACGCCCCGTACGGGCGCGCACGCGAGGACCCGACCGGCGACTCGCCAGGGCGCTCCCGCGGTACGGAGGTACGCGGCGATCGCCTCGGGGCCTGCCGCCCGCGCGCTGTCGTCGATCCACTGGACCGCCGTATCGACGTCCGCGACGGTGACGTGCAGCGCCTCGAGGTCAGTGAGCTGCCACGCCAGCACCTCGGCCCGCGCCGGCGCCCAGCGCTGCAGCCAGCGTGCGCAGCTCGAGCAGAACGCGCAGTCGCCGTCGTACAGCAGGACAGCCGTCATCATCGCCCTCGGAAGACGGGCGGACGCTTCTCCGTCCGCGCCAGCGCGGCCTCGCGAACGTCCTCGCTCCCCCAACACGCCTCCCAGCCCTTGCGGATGCGCGCGTCGGCATCGGCGTTGCCGGGAGCGGCGTTGAGGACGAGCTTGTTGTACGCCAGCGTCAGCGGCGCGAAGGTCGCGATCTCCTGCGCCCACGCGGTCGCCGACTCGAGGTCTCCGAGCCGGTCCGCGAGCCCACGAGCGTACGCGGTGTCGGCGTCGAGGAGGTCTGCACCGAGCATCAGTGCCTTGGCCGTGCCCGCTCCGGCGACCGCGGCGAGCGTCCGGATGGTCCAGGTGTCGACCGCCATGCCGTTGCGGGCGGTCGGGACTCCGAACTTCGCGGTGGGCGCAGCGACCCGGAGGTCACAGGCGAGCGCCAGCTGCGTGCCGGCGCCGATCGCGGGGCCGTTCACCGCGGCCACAACCGGGATCTCGACCTCGGTCAGCGCCGTGAGCATCCCGTACAGCGCCTCGAGGAACGCGTCTCCGTACACGCCGGTCAGGTCTGCGCCCGCGCAGAAACTGCTGCCCTGCCCGGTCACGACGACCGCGCGCGTGCCATCGCCGTCGGCAGCCAGCACCGCCTCGCGGACCTCGACGCAGGTGTCGAGATCAAGGGCGTTGCGGCGCTCCGGGCGGCGCAGCTCGATCTGCGTGACGTCACCCGTACGGGTCACCTCGATCACGGTCGCTCCTCGTGGTCGTCGGGGACGCTCGCGCGCACGGCGGCGCGTCCCCGGTCGCGGCTGATGCGGTCCAGGATGGCAGCCACCCCGTCCTCGTCGTTCGTCGCCACCACCTCATGGACGCTGGCGAGCACGTCGCGGTGCGCGTTGGCGACCGCGAACGCGCGCCCTGCCCACCGCAGCATCGGGAGGTCGTTGGGCATGTCGCCGACCGCCCACACGGTCTCGCGGGCGTAGCCGTGCTCAGCGCTCCACGACGCGAGCCCGGACGCCTTGGTGACACCGCGCGCGGTGATCTCGGCCAGGCCGATGGCCCCGGAGAACCCCAGCTCGGCGCGTCCCGCGAGGACCTCATCCACGCGGCGGTGGAAGTCGTCGGGATCGCTGCCCTCGAGCTTGGCGAGGAGCTTGCCGGCCGGACGCGAGGCGATCTGGGCCCAGTCGTCGAGGCTGTCGTCCGCAGGCGCCTCGCGGACGTACGCGAACCGTTCCTCACGACGCATGCCGTCAGCGCGCTCGACCGCGAAGGCGATGCCGGGGATCGCGGACCGCAGCAGGTCACCGAGCTCGTGCAGCACGTCGGGGGACATCGTGCCCATCTCGGTGACCGTACGACTCGCGACGTGATAGACGAACGCACCGTTCGCGCTGAGCGCCACTCCCCCGGTCGCGTCGCCGACGGCGCTGGCCAGGTCGTCGAGCCACCGGGGCGGACGGGCGGTCACGAACACCGTCGGGACGCCGGCCTCCTCCGCCGCGGCGATGGCCTCGCGGGTGCGTGCGGAGAGCGTGCCGTCCGAGCGCAGCAGCGTGCCGTCGAGGTCGGTCGCGAGCAGCGCCGCCCTTGGTGAGCCCGTACGGTCAGGCATCGGCGGCCGCGAGCTGGCCGCAGGCGCCGTCGATCTCCTGCCCACGTGTGTCTCGTACGGTCGTCGGGATGCCCTTCGCCTCGAGCCGGCGGACGAACTCGCGCTCGTCCTCCGGTCGCGACGCGGTCCAGATCGAGCCGGGCGTCGGGTTGAGCGGGATGAGGTTCACGTGGACCCAGCCCCAGTCGCCGTAGGACCGCAGGAGGTCGCCGAGCATGTCCGCGCGCCATGCCTGATCGTTGATGTCCTTGATCAGGGCGTACTCGATGGACACCCGACGCTTGGTCGTCCGGGCGTACTCCCACGCCGCCTCGACCGCCTCGGCGACCTTGAAGCGGGTGTTGATCGGCACGAGGTCGTCGCGCAGCTCGTCGTCGGGCGCGTGCAGCGAGAGCGCGAGCGTCACCGGGATGCCCTCCGTCGTGAGCTGCTTGATCCGCGGGACGAGACCGACGGTGCTGACAGTGATGTTGCGCGCCGACATCCCCAGGCCGGACGGGCCGTCGTCGACCATCCGGCGGACGGCGCCGATGACGGCCTTGTAGTTGGCCATCGGCTCACCCATGCCCATGAACACGACGTTGGAGAGCCGCCCGGGACCGCCGGGGACCTCGCCGCGCGCCATCGCCCGAGCACCGTCGACGACCTGCTCGATGATCTCGCCGGTGGACATGTTGCGCTGCAGGCCGCCCTGGCCCGTGGCGCAGAACGGGCACGCCATGCCGCAGCCGGCCTGGCTCGACACGCAGATCGTCGCGCGGTCGGGATAGCGCATGAGCACCGACTCAACGAGCGCGCCGTCGAACAGGCGCCAGAGCGTCTTGCGCGTCGTGCCCCGGTCGGCCTCGAGCGTGCGTACGGGGTTGATCAGCGTCGGGAGCATGCCCTCGACGAGCTGGTCACGGATCCCGGCGGGGAGATCGGTCATCTCCGACGGATCGGAGACCAGCCGGGTGAAGTAGTGGGTCGACAGCTGCTTGGCGCGGTATCCGGGGAGCCCGAGGGCCTCGACCGCCTCCTTGCGGGCATCGAGGTCGAGGTCGGCGAGGTGCCGCGGCGGCTTGCCCCGCCCCTTGGGCTGCTCGAAGACGAGTGGGAGCGGGTTCGGATTCACGTCAGACATGTCGACCCCAGTGTCCCATCACGCACCAACCCCGCGCACAGTCGTCCGCCTCGTCCGCGATTCGGGCGGTTCCCCACCGAATCCCGGCACGAGTTGCGTGGAGAACTGCCCGAATCGGGGACGGGCAGGAGGTCAGCTGACAGGGACGAGGAAGTGCAGCACCAGCCAGCAGACGGGCGCGACCGCAAGCAGCGAGTCGAGGCGGTCCATGAGGCCACCGTGGCCGGGGAGCAGGTCGCTCATGTCCTTGATGCCGACGTCGCGCTTGATCATCGACTCCGACAGGTCGCCGAGCGTCGCCATCGCCACCGCGACCACCCCGAGGATCACACCGACCCACCAGCGACCGTCGAGCGCGAACGTCACGCAGAGCACGCCGGCGAGGACACACCCGACGACCGAGCCTCCGAAGCCCTCCCAGGACTTCTTGGGGCTGATCGTCGGAGCCATCGGATGCTTGCCGAGCTTGTAGCCCGCGGCATAGCCGAAGATGTCCGAGGCGATCGTCACCACGATGAACGTGACGATGCGCCAGGCCCCGTCGTCCTCCGCGGACATGAGCACGACGAAGGACCCCAGCACCGGGACGTACCCGAAGACGAAGACCGCGGCGGACACGTCCCTGACGAAGCCGTCGGCGCCGCCCGGCATCCGGTAGACGAAGATGCCGAGGACGGTCAGGGCCGTACCGATCGCGATCGCCTCGGTGCCGCCGACGTACGAGGCTGCGAGCGTCGCGAGCCCGCCAGCCATCAGCGGTGGCAGCGGGATCGCGATGCCCGCCTTGCCGAGCGCGCCCGTCAGCTCCCAGATCGCCACCGCGGCCGCAACCAGGACGACGACCACGAACAGGGCTTTGACGAAGAAGAGCGACAGGACCACGGCGGCGGCAAGGCCGACGCCGACGCCGATCGCCGCAGGCAGGTTGCGCCCGCCACGCTGCCGAGGCGCTGCGGGGACGTCAGGTGCGCTCATCAGACTTCGAGCAGCTCCTGCTCCTTGTTCTTGACGAGCTCGTCGATGTGGTCGACGTGCTTCTTGGTGAGCCCGTCGAGACGCTTCTCACCGCCGGTCACGTCGTCCTTGCTGATCTCGCCGTCCTTCTCGGACTTGTCCATCGCCTGCTTCGCGGCGCGGCGGATGTTGCGGACGGCCACACGGCCCTCCTCCGCCTTGGACTTGGCGAGCTTGATGTACTCCTTGCGGCGCTCCTCGGTCAGCTGCGGCAGCACCAGCCGCAGGACCTTGCCGTCATCGGTCGGGTTGACGCCGAGGTCGGAGTCGCGGATCGACTTCTCGATCGCCGACTTCGCGCCCAGGTCGTACGGGCTGATGATGACGACGCGCGGCTCGGGGATCTGGAACCCGGCGAGCTGCTGGATGGGCGTCGGCGTGCCGTAGTAGTCGGCCGTGATCTTCGCGAACATCGCGGGATGCGCGCGTCCGGTGCGGATCGCGGCGAACTCCTCGCGCGCGTGCTCGACAGCCTTGTCCATCTTGGTGTCGGCGTCGCGCAGGATCTCGTCAATCACTGGCCTGCTCCTTCGTCTGAGGTCTCTGGTCGGTCAGTCTGCGTAGACCAGCGTGCCGATCTTCTCACCTCTCAGGACCGCGGAGATGTTGCCCTCTCCCTCGATCCCGAAGACACGCATCGGCAGCTTGTTCTCCATCAGCAGCGCGAACGCCGTCGCGTCGGCGACCCGCAGACCACGCTGCAGAGCCTCGGCGTACGAGATGGAGTCGATCTTGGTAGCGCTCGAGTCCTGGTGCGGGTCGGCGGTGTAGACGCCGTCGACTCCGTTCTTGCCCATCAGGACCTCGTCGGCCCTCACCTCGAGCGCGCGCTGCGCCGAGACGGTGTCGGTCGAGAAGTACGGCATGCCCGCACCCGCACCGAAGATGACGACGCGGCCCTTCTCGAGGTGACGGATGGCCCGCCGCGGGATGTAGGGCTCGGCGACCTGTCCCATCGTGATCGCGGTCTGGACGCGGGTGTCGATGCCCTGCTTCTCGAGGAAGTCCTGGAGCGCGAGGCAGTTCATGACAATGCCGAGCATCCCCATGTAGTCGGCTCGCGCGCGGTCCATCCCCCGCTGCTGGAGCTCGGCCCCGCGGAAGAAGTTGCCGCCACCCATCACGATCGCGATCTCGATGCCGGCGGCGACGCCCTCGGCGACCTGGCGCGCGATCGTGTTGACGACGTCGGGGTCGACCCCGACGCTCCCTCCACCGAACGACTCGCCGGAGAGCTTCAGGAGCACTCGACGAGGTCGGTCCTCCGCAGACACGGAGGCCAGCGGGTCGACTGTCTCTAGTTGGTCCACCACACCGGCCTCCGTCTCGTACGTCGTCAGAACATCTCGCCGATCAGGCGTCAGGCGCCGATCTCGATGTGCGCGAAGCGCGTCACCGTGAGGCCGGCCTCGTCGAGGACCTGCTTGACGGACTTCTTCTGCTCGGTGACCGAGGGCTGGTCGAGCAGGACGAAGTCCTTGTAGAACGCGTTGACCTTGCCGTCGACGATCTTGGAGATCGCCTGCTCGGGCTTGCCCTCCTCGCGGGCGGCCGCCTCGGCGATCTCGCGCTCCTTGGCGATGACGTCCGCGGGGACCTCGTCGCGGGACAGGTAGCGCGGACGCATCGCCGCGACCTGCATGGCCACGCTGCGCGCGACCTCCTCCTCGCCGTCGCCCTCGAACTCGATGAGGACGCCGACGGCGGGCGGCAGATCGCTCGCACGGCGGTGCAGGTAAGTCGCGATCTTGCCGGTGCCCCCGAGGACGGCCACGCGGCCGAGCTCGAGCTTCTCACCGATGATCGCGGCCAGGGCCGAGATCTTCTTGGCGACCGTGACGCCGTCGCCGGCGTCGGTGGCGGCGAACGCCGCGGCGTCAGCCGGCTTGGTCGCGTCCGCGAGCACCGCGAGCTCCTCGGCGAGCGCGACGAACTGCTCGTTCTTGGCGACGAAGTCGGTCTCGGCGTTGAGCTCGACGATCGCGTTGCCCGACGCGGCGACCAGACCGGCCGTCGCCTCGCGCTCAGCGCCGCGCTTCTCGGCCTTGGCCTGGCCGTGGACGCGCAGGAACTCGACTGCCTTGTCGTAGTCGCCGTCGGCCTCGGTGAGCGCCTTCTTGGCGTCCATCATTCCCGCGCCGGTCGCGTCGCGGAGCTTCTTCACCTCTGCTGCGGTGATTGCCATCTGTGTCTCTTCTCGTCTGAGTGTCCGTGGCCGGCAGACCGGCCGTTGTTGCGGGCCGGACAAGCCGGCCGAGGTGTCGTCCCGAGCTGCGGGACGATCAGGCGTCGGCGGGCTTGCCCTCTGCGAGGTTCTCCTCGGCCACCGCGGTCTCCTCTGCGACCTCGGCCGGGGTGTCGTCGGCGCTGGCCGACTCCTGGACCTCGGCCTCGGCGGCCTCGGTGGTCACGGGGTCGGTGCCCTCGGCGAGCTCGCGCTCCCACTCGGCAAGCGGCTCGCCGGCGGCGACAGCCTCGGTGGCCTCAGCAGCGTCCTCACGACCGGCGCCGCGCGCGATCAGGCCCTCGCCGACGGCGTCGGCGACGACGCGCGTGAGCAAGGTGACCGAGCGGATCGCGTCGTCGTTGCCCGGGATCGGGTAGTCGACGTCGTCGGGGTCGCAGTTGGTGTCGAGGATCGCGACGACCGGGATGCCCAGCTTCTTGGCCTCGTCGACCGCCAGGTGCTCCTTCTTGGTGTCGATGATCCACAGCGCCGACGGCGTACGGCCCATGTCGCGGATGCCGCCCAGGGTGCGGTCGAGCTTGTCGTGCTCGCGCTTGAGCTGGAGGAGCTCCTTCTTGGTGCGGTCGGAGCCGGCGACGTCGTCGAAGTCGACCTCGTCGAGCTCCTTGAGGCGCTTGATCCGCTCGTGGACCGTCTGGAAGTTGGTGAGCATGCCGCCCAGCCAGCGGTGGTTCACGTACGGCATGCCGACGCGCGTGGCCTGCTCGGTGATGGCCTCCTGCGCCTGGCGCTTGGTGCCGACGAACAGGATCGTCCCGCCACGCGCGACCGTGGTCTTGACGAAGTCGTACGCGCGGTCGATGTAGGCCAGCGACTGCTGCAGGTCGATGATGTAGATGCCATTGCGCTCCGTGAGGATGAAGCGCTTCATCTTGGGGTTCCAGCGGCGGGTCTGGTGTCCGAAGTGGACACCGCTCTCGAGCAGCTGGCGCATGGACACGACGGCCATGACGTTCCTCTTTCTTTATTGGGCGCACGGGTGCACCCGATCCTGGTTGACGTGCCGGCGGCGCCGACACCCTGGCGCCTTTGCGCGGACCACCTCGCCGTACGGAGAGGACCAGGACCACGCATCCCAGCAGGGCTGGGCAGAAGGCGCGCGAAGTCACCCGTCGCGTCGCAAGACGGTCGAGGTGCGCGGTCCAGTCTAGGCCACCGCCCCCACCGGACGAAACCCGCCCACCAGCCCGTCGCTGTGCGCCGTCAGCGCCGGTAGGCAAAGACCTGACTCACCCACACGACACCGCGGCTGTCACGCCGCACACCGACCCCAATCCGGCGGTAGCGCGGCTCGAGGATGTTGGCGCGGTGTCCCGGCGAGTCCATCCACGCGTCCACCACGTGGCGCGGCCACCGGTAGCCGTACGCGATGTTCTCGCCGACCTTCCACCCGCCGCACCTGCGAAGGACCGGCTTCAGGTTCTGGTGGACCAGTCGCCCACTGGCCGCGATCCGGTTGGCCGCGCGCTGGGCGTACCGGTCGAGACATCGTGACCGCGACAGAGCACGACGGTCGTACGCCCGTCTCTCCAGGTTGGTGTGCCTGACGACCCGCCGCTCGTAGACCCGCGGTCCGGGCGGTGTCGACGCCTTCGACGGCAGCGCCGCGCTGGCCTCGGTGACTGCCGTTGCCGCCGTCGGTGTGGCTCCCGCGGCGCCCGTGACGGCGCCCGGCCCCACGACCATGGCAGCGGAGAACAGCATGGCGGCACTCAAGACTCGCATGGGATCTCCCACTCCCCCGCAGCCGCGCCCCAGGTTTTCCCCAGATCGTCGGCTGTCGTGTTCATCCCCAGTTCGGTGTCTTTGACCCACGCTAGTCACGATCGATGGGATTGCATTTCGGGATGAGTTCTCGCCTTGTCCCCGCGCTCATGAGGCGCGCCCGGCTTCTCGTCGCGCTGGTGATCCTCGTCATGCCGTCCGCCCTCCCCCACGACACCGACCCCACCTGGTCTTGGCCGCTCGACCCGCGACCAGAGGTCGTGAGGGCGTACGAGGCTCCCCCTCACGCCTACGCCGCAGGTCATCGGGGCATCGACCTTGCCGGGAAGGCCGGAGCACCGGTGCGCTCGGTCGACGACGGGGTGGTTGCCTTCGCTGGCGCCGTTGCCGGAGTCGAGGCCGTGAGCGTCGACCACGACGGCGTCCGGTCGACCTACCTGCCTGTCGCCGCCTCGGTGAGACAAGGGTCACCCGTTGTACGGGGCCAGGTGCTGGGCTCCCTCCTCATCGCCGGGGGCCACTGCTTCCCGGCCGTGTGCCTGCACCTCGGGCGTCGGCACGGCGCGCCGTACGCCGACCCCGAGGAGCTGCTGGCGGGGACCGCACGCATCCGCCTGGTGCCACCGAGCGGACCGCCTCCAGTCCCGCCACCGGTCGCCACCGCCGCACCGGGCGCCTCGCTCGCCGCGCCCGTGGAGGCCCCGGTCAGCTCGCCGTACGGGATGCGCGTCCATCCCGTCACTGGGCTTCTCAAGCTCCACGACGGGACCGACTTCGCAGCCCCCTGCGGCACTCCCGTGCGCGCGTCGGCCGACGGCCGGGTCGTGGCCGTCACGTACGACCCCGCGTACGGGCAGCGGGTCGTGGTCGACCACGGCGGAGGTCTGGTGACGAGCTACAACCACCTCGAGAAGGCGTCGGTGCGCAGCGGCGCGACCGTACGGGCGGGGGCGTCGCTCGGTGCTGTCGGGAGCACCGGGATGTCGACCGGGTGCCACCTGCACTTCATGGTCGTCGTCGCAGGGGCGCCGGTCGATCCGATGCTCTTCCTGTGATCGCCGGCCTCCGTCCCTCCCCCGGACGCGACGGAGCCCGCCGGATCGATCCGGCGGGCTTCGTCGTACGGGAGGACCTCAGCCCAGCGACGCGATCGCGTCGTTGAGCGTCTTGGACGGCCGCATGACCTGCTCGGACAGGTTGTCGTCAGGACGGTAGTAGCCACCGATGTCGACCGGCGAGCCCTGGACGGCGATCAGCTCGTCGTTGATCGTCTGCTCGTTGGTCGCGAGCGTCTCGGCCAGCGGAGCGAAGGCGGCCGCAAGGTCGGCGTCGTCGGTCTGACGGGCCAGCTCCTGCGCCCAGTACAGCGCGAGGTAGAAGTGGCTGCCACGGTTGTCGAGGCCTCCGACGCGACGGCTCGGCGACTTGTTCTCGTCGAGGAACGTCGCGGTCGCGCGGTCGAGCGTGTCCGCCAGCACCTGCGCCCGGGCGTTGCCCGTGACCTGGGCGAGGTGCTCGAAGCTGACCGCTAGCGCGAGGAACTCACCGAGGCTGTCCCAGCGGAGGTAGTTCTCCTTGACGAGCTGCTGGACGTGCTTCGGTGCCGAGCCGCCAGCGCCGGTCTCGAAGAGCCCGCCACCGTTGATCAGCGGGACCACCGAGAGCATCTTGGCGCTCGTGCCGAGCTCGAGGATCGGGAACAGGTCGGTCAGGTAGTCGCGCAGCACGTTGCCGGTGACCGAGATCGTGTCCTCGCCCTTGCGGATGCGGTCGAGCGAGAACTGCGTCGCCTCGGCCGGGCTCATGATCTCGATCTGCAGGCCCTCGGTGTCGTGCTCGGGGAGATACTGCTTGACCTTCGCGATCAGGTTCGCGTCGTGCGCGCGCGACGCGTCGAGCCAGAACACGGCCGGGTCGCCGGTCGCACGGGCGCGGGTGACGGCGAGCTTGACCCAATCACGGATCGGGACGTCCTTGGTCTGGCAGGCGCGCCAGATGTCGCCCTGGCTGACCGCGTGCTCGATCAGCACGTCGCCGTTCGAGGCGACGACGCGCACGGTGCCGTCAGCCGGGAGCTCGAACGTCTTGTCGTGGCTGCCGTACTCCTCCGCCTTCTGCGCCATGAGACCGACGTTGGGCACCGAGCCCATCGTCGACGGATCGAACGCACCGTGGGCACGGCAGTCGTCGATGACCGTCTGGTAGACCGAGGCGTACGAGCTGTCCGGGATGGTCGCGATCGTGTCGGCCTCGGCGCCGTCGGGACCCCACATGTGGCCCGACGTGCGGATCATCGCCGGCATCGACGCGTCGACGATCACGTCGCTGGGCACGTGCAGGTTGGTGATGCCGCGGTCGGAGTCGACCATCGCGAGCGCCGGGCCGGCGGCGATGGCCGTGTCAATGGCGGCGCGGATGTCGTCGGCGTTCGGGAGCTGGTCGAGACCGGCGAGGATCGCGCCCAGGCCGTCGTTCGCGCTGAGACCGGCCTCGGCGAGCTGGTCTCCGTACGTGTCGAACACCGGCTTGAGGAACGTCTTGACGACGTGGCCGAAGATGATCGGGTCCGAGACCTTCATCATCGTGGCCTTGAGGTGCACGCTGAAGAGCACACCCTCGCGCTCGGCGCGGGCGATGGTGTCGGCGAGGAAGGACTGGAGCGCCGCCACGTCGAGGTAGGTCGCGTCGACGACCTCACCGGCGAGGACCGGCACCGAGTCGCGCAGGACGGTGGTCGCGCCGTCGGTGCCCACGAACTCGATCCGCAGGGTGTCGTCGGCCGGGATGACGACGGACTTCTCGTTGGACTTGAAGTCGCGCTCGCCCATCGTCGCGACGTTGGTCTTGGAGTCCGACGACCACGCACCCATCGAGTGCGGATGCTTGCGGGCGTACTGCTTCACCGACGCAGGTGCACGCCGATCGGAGTTGCCCTCGCGGAGCACCGGGTTGACGGCGCTGCCCTTGACCTTGTCGTACCGGGCACGGACGTCTCGGTCCTCGTCCGTGGACGGGTCGTCGGGGTAGTCCGGCAGGGGGTAGCCCTGGCCCTGGAGCTCGGTGATCGCTACCTTGAGCTGCGGGACCGACGCGCTGATGTTGGGCAGCTTGATGATGTTGGCCTCAGGCTGCTTCGCCAGCTCGCCGAGCTCGGCGAGCGCGTCACCGACACGCTGGTCCTCGGTCAGACGCTCCGGGAACTGCGCGAGGATCCGGCCCGCGAGCGAGATGTCACGGGTCTCGACGCTGACGCCGGCCTTGGCCGCGTATGCCGAGACGATGGGGAGGAACGAGTACGTCGCCATCAGCGGCGCTTCGTCCGTGTGCGTGTAGATAACCTTCGAGTCCAACTCCGAGGCTCCGTTCCTGCGTTCGACCGTCCTGCTCGCCAGGACGGCTCGTCGTGCTGGTGGCCTGTCCTACAGGGATGCGTCCGTCACCGGAAGGGACTCGTCGCATGCTCGCGGTCCACCTGTAGGAAGGTGCTCCGTCCATGAAGCCTACTTGCTTCCCGACGAGCGCCCGGACGCGGGCAGGCGCCGGTCGTGCCCACGGTCAGGCGCGGGGATGCGCCTGCGCGTAGGCCTGACGCAGCCGCTCGGAGCTGACGTGGGTGTAGAGCTGCGTGGTGGCGAGCGAGGCGTGGCCGAGGAGCTCCTGCACGCTACGGAGATCGGCGCCGCCCTCCAGGAGGTGCGTCGCCGCGGTGTGCCGGAGGCCGTGGGGTCCGAGGTCGGGCGCACCCTCGACGTCCTCGATGCGTGCGTGGACCATGCGACGCACCGTGCGCGGGTCGACACGCGCGCCCCGTTGGCCGAGGAACAGGGCCGGCCCGCTCCCGTCGACGACGAGTGCCCCGCGCGCCGCGAGCCAGCGGTCGAGCGCACGCGATGCGGGGCGCCCGAACGGCACACTCCGCTCCTTGTCACCTTTGCCGACCACCCGGACGACCCCGCGCGCGTGGTCGACGTCGTCCACATCGAGCCCGCACAGCTCACCCACGCGGATCCCCGTGGCGTAGAGAAGCTCCAGAACCGCGACGTCTCGTACGCCGACGACGTCCCCGTCGGCACGGGCGGTCGCGGCGTCGAGCAGGGCACGGACCTCGTCCTGGCGCAGGACCGCGGGGAGCTCGCGGTGACGGCGCGGGTTGGCGAGCAGGGCCCCCGGGTCGTCGTCGGCACGACCGGTGCGGGCCAGCCAGGCGGTGAAGCGGCGGACGGCGGCCGCCCTCCTCGACAGGGTGCTGCGTGACCGGCCCCTCACCTGCTGGGCGGCAAGGAAGCTGCGCAGCGCGCGAAGATGAAGCCCAGCGGGGTCGGCGATGCCCATGGCCTCGGCATGAGCGGACAGCTGGGCGAGGTCACCCGCGTACGCCCTGACGGTGTGCTCGCTGAGGCCACGCTCAGCTCGCAGGTGGCGTTCGTACGCCTCGAGTGCGTCATGCCAGGCGGGACTCCGGTCGGTCGCGGTCACCCTGCGAGTCTCGACCTCGGGGGCCGCCTCGTCCAAGTCGGCACGCCGCACTGTCACCGCCCTCCCTCCGTGGGCGGGGCAGGCTCGAGGTCGGCCCGGCGGGCGAGGGACCATCCGTCGTCCACCTGCCGGACGAATCCTTGGCTCTCCAAGCGGCCCAAAGAGCTGGCGACAAGCTCCAGCGGTGCCCCGACCCGCCAGGCCAGCACGTCCACCGTGGTCGTTCCGCGACCCGGCAGCGCCTCGAGCACCTCGCGCGCGACGGAGGGCAGCACGTCCCATGCGGTCTGGGGTGCAGGGGGCGGAGTGGCGTCGCGGCGACCCAGGGCGTCGAGGTCCTCCAGCGCCTCGGCACCGTTGGAGACCAACGTCGCTCGCCCCGTACGGAGGGCGTGGTGGACGCCGACCGAGGCCTGGCTCGTGACCGGGCCGGGCACGGCGAGCGCGATGCGCCCCAGTTCGTTGGTCCAGCCGAGGGTATTGAGGGCGCCGCTGCGCCGCGCTGCCTCCACGACCACCGTGCCCTGAGCGAGCGCCGCGATCACCCGGTTGCGGGTGAGGAAGCGGCCCTTCGTCGGCGTCGAGCCCGGCGGGTGCTCACTGACCACCGCACCCGCCTCGGCGATCCGTCGCAGGAGCCCGGCATGCGCCCTTGGGTAGTCGACGTCAGCACCGCATGCGAGAACGGCGACAGTCGGGCCGTCGACGGACAGCGCACCGCGGTGCGCCGCAGCATCGATCCCGTATGCCGCCCCGCTGACGACTGTCGTCCCGGCGTCGACGAGGTCGGCCGCAAGGTCGCCCGCGACGTCACATCCGTACGTGGTCGCGTCGCGTGCCCCGACCACCGCGGCGGCCTGCTCCGCCAGCCCGTCGAGCCGCCCTGCACCTCGAACCCAGAGACCGAGCGGACGGCCACCGACGCCGGCGAGGCCGTCGATCTGATCGAGGTCGTCCAGCTGAGCAGGCCACTCCGCATCACCGGGGCACACCCACCGGATGCCCCTCCCGCGGGCGGAGGTGAGGATGCCGCCGATCCTCCCCTCGAGACCGACGGCACGCGACCGCCACGACTCAGGGAGATCGTCCGCTCCTGCGACGACCGCGGACAGCAGGTCGTTCGTGGAGCGCTCGGAGAGCTGTGCCGCGATCCGCGGATCGCCCGGCTCGGCGATCAGGCTCATCGCCAGCCGTGCCCGGCGCTCGGCCCGACGGGCGCGTGCGGCGGGCCGTGTCGTCGCTGCCTGGTCGCTCACGCGACCACCCGCTCCCACAGACTCCCCGGCAACGAGGCGCCCTGACGCAGCGCCATCGCCGTCGCGAGGTCATCGGGGTCCGGGGTGTCTCTCCGGCGAAGGTCGGCGACCGTCCATGCGACGCGCAGCAGCCGGTCTGCGGTGCGCGCGTTGATCGCCCCGGAGCGGGTCGGACGGTCGACCTCCGCGAGGACGTTGGCCGGCGTCGACATCTCGCGCCGCAGGACCGCACCAGGAACCTCTCCGTTGGTATGCCACGGCGTGGACGCGAGGCGGAGTCGCTGACGGTCTCTCGCCTCTGCGACCCGTGCTGCCACGACGTGGGTCGGTGTCCGCTCGGTGTCAGGGGTGCCCTGATGCTGGGCAGAGACCGGGCCGACGACGGGATGGAGGTCGATCCGGTCGCGGATCGGTGCCGAGAGCCGCTCGGCGTAGCGCCGCTTGACGAGGGGCAGACAGGTGCAGAGGTCGGCCCTCCCGGCCTTCTGTCCGCACGGGCACGGGTTGGAGGCCAGGACGAGCAGGAAGCGGGCGGGGAACTCGGCAGTCTGTGCGGCACGCGACACCGTCACGCGACCGCTCT
Organism: Mumia zhuanghuii; assembly: GCF_042681565.1. NCBI lineage: Bacteria > Bacillati > Actinomycetota > Actinomycetes > Propionibacteriales > Nocardioidaceae > Mumia > Mumia zhuanghuii. Next base: position 1,794,938 of record NZ_JBHUFT010000008.1, on the reverse strand, counting down.
CGAGCGGCTGGCGGAGCGCCTCGATGACGTCGCGGCGGAACTCCGGCGCCTCGTCGAGAAAGAGCACGCCGTTGTGGGCGAGGCTCATCGCCCCCGGCCGCACGACGCGGCTGCCTCCACCGACCAGCGCCTGGGCGGAGGCAGTGTGGTGGGGGTCGATGAACGGGGGGCGTTCGAGCAGCGGCGCCTCGGGCGAGAGGAGCCCCGCCACCGAATAGACCGCGCTGGTCTCGAGCGACTCCTGCCGGCCCAGGTCCGGGAGCAGGCCGGGGAGACGCTGGGCGAGCATCGTCTTGCCCACGCCAGGCGGACCCGTGAGGAGGACGTGATGCAGGCCCGCCGCAGCGATCAGCATCGCGGTCCGCGCATCGTCCTGCCCGACGACGTCGGTGAGGTCAAGGCCGTCGAGCCGACCACCGCCCGCCGTCGGCTCCGCGAGCGGATCAACCGGCGGATCGTCCGGAGGCTCGTCTCCTCGAAGCAGCGCGACCGCATGCCGCAGCGAACGGACACCGAGCACGTGTGCCCCCTCGACGATCGCCGCCTCACCCGCGTTGGGCTCTGGGACGATCACCCGCTCGCACCCCGCGGCCACCGCCGCCACCGTCGCGGGGAGCACGCCGGCGACCGCACGCAACCGGCCGTCGAGCCGCAGCTCACCGAGGACGGCGGCGCTCGCGAGCCGCTCGTGCGGAACCACCTGCTGGCTCGCCAGCACCGCGAGCGCGATGCCGAGGTCGAAGTGCGCGCCGGACTTCGGCAGGCCCGCGGGCGAGAGGTTGATCGTCACCTTCTGGTCCGGCCACGAGTGCCGGCTGTTCACCACCGCCGCACGACACCGGTCACGGGCCTCCGCGAGCGAGGCGTCGGGCAGACCCACGAGCGTCGTCCGGGGAAGCCCCGCACTCACGTCCACCTCGATCTCGACCACCCGTCCACGCATGCCCTCGAGAGAGACCGACCGCGTCCGTCCGAGCGCCATCACGACACCCCCGCCACGTAGGTGACCTCCGCGGCGCCACGCGTCGGCACGAGGACGCCGACCACGTCGATCCGGACCAGCACCGCACTCACGTCGTGCTCGGCCAGGTAGAGCCCGGCGAGCCGACGCAGCCGCGCCGCCTTCTGCGGGGTCACTGCCTCCAACGGCGTCCCGTACGCGGTGCTCCGCCGGGTCTTGACCTCGCAGAACACCACCGTGTCGGCATCGCGGGCCACGATGTCGATCTCGCCCCACCGGCACCGCCAGTTGCGGGCGAGCACCTCCATCCCCTGCGCCTGCAAGAACTCCACGGCGACGTTCTCCCCGTGGACCCCGACGGCCTGCCGCTGCTCGTAGGTCGACGCCATCTCCACCACCTCCGGCGAGAGTGTGGGTCGCCCGGAACGGCACGGGCTGCATGGCGGACGCGGATGTGGATCAGCCCCGGTTGTGCACGAGCCGTCGTTCGATCACGCCTTCGGCGGCTCGCTGCGCCGTCGTTCGCTCACGCCTTCGGCGGCTCGAAGTCACTCGTCGCCAGCTCTTCGACGTTCACGTCTTTGAAGGTGAGGACCTTGACGTTCTTCGCGAAGCGGGCAGGACGATAGATGTCCCACACCCAGGCGTCCGTCATCGTGACCTCGAAATAGGCGTCGCCCGTCTCCGAGCGCACCTTCACGTCGACGGCGTTGCACAGGTAGAAGCGCCGGTCCGTCTCCACGACGAAGGTGAAGATGCCGACGACGTCGCGGTACTCGCGGTAGAGCGCGAGCTCCATCTCCGCCTCGTACCGCTCCAGTTCCTCCGCGCTCATCGCACTCCCTCGCTCGGTGCCACCTCAGCGTAACGACCGCGCGCCGCCGCCGCGCGCACGTTCTGGTAGCGCAGACGGTGCACGGGCGACGGGCCGTACGCGGCCAGACGCTCCTCGTGCAAGGTCGTCACATAACCCTTGTGGATCGCGAACTCGTACTCGGGATACTCCGTGTGGAGGTCGCACATCATGCGGTCTCGCGTCACTTTGGCGACGACCGAGGCAGCGGCGATCGAGGCAGAGACCCGGTCGCCCTTCCACACTGCGAGCGCGGGGACACCGAGCCCGTCGACCCCGAACCCGTCGCTCAGGACGTAGTCCGGCTTCGTGGCCAGACGCGCGAGCGCTCGCCGCAGAGCAGTGATGTTGACGTGGTGCATGCCCAGAGCGTCGCACTCGGCGGGGCTCATCACGACCACCGACCACGCCACGGCGCGGCGGACGACCTCGGCGTAGCAGGCCTCACGTCGCGCCGGCGTCAGCAGCTTGGAGTCGGCCAGCCCGGGGACCTCGCCGCGCCGCCCGTCGGGCAGGATCACCGCTGCCGCCACCAGCGGGCCGGCACACGCCCCGCGCCCGGCCTCGTCGACTCCGGCGATCGCGTCAAAACCGGCCCGTCGCAGGGCGCGCTCATAGCCGTACAGTCCCGCGTCCTTGCGGATCGTTGCCCCGCGTGCCACCCGCGTCATCGCGACCCGCCTCAGTCGGGATCGGGGACGTCCGCAAAGGGTTCGTGGTCCGAGCCCGCCGTACCGGCCCGCTTCAACGGCCACACCACGACCCAAGCCTTGCCGAGCACCGCGTCCGTACGGACGAAGCCGCCGCCCGGCCCGCCCTGGTGAGCGCGCGAGTCGGTCGAGTTGCCACGGTTGTCGCCCATCAGCCACAGCCGCCCCTCGGGGACCACCACGTCGAAGCGTGCGTCGGCGGTGGCAGCGGGGTCGGGCACGTACGGCTCGTCGATCGAGACGCCGTTGATCTGGAGCCGCCCGTCGGCGTCGCAGCACACCACACGGTCGCCGCCGACGCCGATGACGCGCTTCACGAGGTGACCGCCGGTCGGGAACAGGCCGAAGACCGACAGCACCTGCTGGACGGGGCCGACCTCCTCCTCGTACCCGACGCCGAGCCAGTCGCCCGGATCGTCGAACACGACGACGTCACCACGCTGCGGCTCGCCCGCCCAGTACGACACCTTCTGGACGAGGATCCGGTCGTCGACCTGGAGGGTGTCCTCCATCGACCCGGACGGGATCCAGAACGCCTGCACGAGGAACGTCTTGACGATCAGCGCAAGCACCAGCGCGACCACGACCAGCAGGATTGTCTCCTGCCAGAGGGGTAGGGGTTTGCGCTTCGCCTTGCCGGAACGGCCTGTGGCCGACGTCTCGGCGGTCTCTTCGTGCGATGTCACGTCCACAGCCTAGCGCCGCGCTCCACGCGCACTGCGGCGCGTCGACCTGGCGTCAGTCGAGCGAGGCGAACGCCCCGGGGTCGTGCAGAACAGCACGGTCCTTCCACGGCCAGACCACGAACGCGACCTTGCCGACCACCCTGTCGTCCGGAACGTAGCCGCCGCCCGGAGAGTCCATGTGAGCCCGCGAGTCGGCGGAGTTGCCGCGGTTGTCCCCCATCACCCAGAGGTAGCCGTCGGGGACGGTGACGTCGAAGGGGAGACGCGCCGTCGCAGAGGCGTCCTTGACGTACGGCTCCTCGATCGCGACCCCGTTGACCTCGATGCGACCGCCGGTGTCGCAGCACTTCACCGTGTCGCCGCCGACACCGATGACGCGCTTCACCAGATGGCCGCCGGACGGATACAGCCCTGCCGTCGACAGCAGCTTCTGGGCGGCGTTCGTCGGGTCGTCGAACCCACCCGACCCGAGCCACCCGCCCGGGTCCTCGAAGACGACGACCTCGCCGCGGTGCGGGTCACGTCCCCAGTAGGACACCTTCTGGACCACGATCCGGTCCTGCGCACCGTCCGGGTTGCCGGTGAGGGTCGGCTCCATCGACTCCGACGGGACATAGAACGTCTGGAGGAACAGCGACTTGACGACGAGCGAGAGCAGCAGCGCCACCACAAGCAGCGCGACGACCTCGAGCCAGAGCGGGACGGCACGGTCGCCCCAGCGACCCACCACCGTCCGTACACGCGGACGCACCGGGCTGCCCGTCGTACGGGCTGCCCGGTGCGTCCCCGGTGCTACGTCGTCGGGCCGATCCGCAGATCGGTCAGCGCGCTCATCCACAGTCGCCCCCCGGCACTGCTCAGGACTCGCGCTTCTCCTTGATCTTGGCGGCCTTGCCGCGGAGGTTGCGCAGGTAGTAGAGCTTCGCGCGACGGACATCGCCGCGGGTCGCGACCTCGATCTTCTCGATGATCGGCGTGTGGAGCGGGAAGGTCCGCTCGACACCCACGCCGAAGCTCACCTTGCGAACGGTGAACGTACGGCCGACGCCGGAGCCCTGGATGCGGATGGCAACACCCTGGAACACCTGGACGCGCGAGCGGTTGCCCTCGATCACCTTCACGTGGACCTTGACGGTGTCGCCTGCGCGGAACTCCGGGACGTCGTCGCGGAGCGACTGGCTCGCGACGGCATCGACTACGTTGGTCATCTCATCTCTTCCTCGTCAGTGCCACAGGTCACCCACGACATGTGCGGTGTGCGAATGCTAGGACGGTGCTGCGAGCCGTCGCATCGCGACGGTCTGGCGGCTCGACACCCCTGTGGCAGCAGAGCCCAGCACCGACTCACCAGTCTGCCACACCCACCCTCGCGGCCGTTAATCGCCGTCGGCCTGGCGCAGGAGGGGTCCAGCACCGCGTCTCGCGGCATCACCCCCGTTGATGTCGACGACCCGCCGTGCTGGACCCCGATGCGAGCGTAGGACAAACAAAGGTTGCGACGAAATACGTAAGGGTACGTAGGCGAGGGCGGTCGCCCGCGGCAGGTCTCCGTCCGGCGTCTCATTCACATGCTCGGTCACGGTGCCCCAAAACGGCTTCGTTACGCTCACGCCATGAGCACGTGAAGGGGGAACACATCGTGCCGGAGTCCACACGCTGGATCAAGGTCGCTTCGTCGGTCCTCCTCGAGGACGACCCGACGGCGGCGCGCCTCTGCCTCACCGACCACCTGCTGAGCGAGTTCGACGCTCGCGCAGGTGCTCGTGTGACGTACGACCAACGGTCGAGGACGCTGTCGCTCCACGGATTTCCGCAGGACGTCGGGTTCGACGCCCGCCGCTGGCCGTACGGGGTCCGGACGCTTGAGCAGACCCATCCGCTGCTCAAGCACTACCTCCGTACGGGGTCGCTCGAACCGCGCATGCTCCTCGGTCCCGGACAGACCTCCCGCATGCTCCCCGCGCCGCTCGTCAGCCTCCTGCGCTCGCTCGACCTCGGGGTCCACCAGATGGCCATCCCGATCCGCAACGAGCCGGGCGCACTGATCGAGGGGTACGTGCTGGTCCGCGACGAGCCGTTCCCGCACTGGGCGCTGCCGCGCGTGAGGGCCCTCCATGCATTCGTACGGGGTCTTGAGGTGCACCTGCGGCTTCTCACGGCCACCACGGCGATGACAGCACGAACGGCCGAGGACGAGGCCGGGCTGACGCCGCGGGAGCGCACCATCCTCGCGATGGTGGCCGAGAGCCGCAAGGCGGAGTCGATCGGGCGCAGCCTCGGCATCTCCGCACGGACGGTGCACAAGCACCTCGAGAACGTCTACCGCAAGCTCGGGGTCAGCGACCGTGTCGCTGCCGTGACCTCCGCGCACCGCCGCGGCCTGGTGCTGCCGCACGGCGAGGCCTCGAGCGACAGGAGCCGGCTCGATCCGGCGGACGATCTCCCCGCGCCACGCTGAGGTGCGCTCAGGCGTCGGTGTCGGGCGCGAGCAGGTCGGGGCGACGCACGGCAGTGCGCAAGAGCGCCTGCTCCTTGCGCCACGCGGCGATCCGCCCGTGGTCTCCGGACAGGAGGATCTCGGGCACCTCGTGGTCACGCCAGCGCGCCGGCTTCGTGTAGACCGGGTACTCGAGGAGCCCGTCCGAGCCGTGCGACTCCTCGGTGAGCGACTCGGGGTTGCCCATGAACCCCGGCAGCAGGCGGATGACGGCCTCGATCATCGCGAGCGCGGCCACCTCTCCCCCGTTGAGCACGAAGTCGCCGAGCGAGACCTCCTCGACGCGCATCCGCTCAGAAGCCCAGTCGATGACCCGTTGGTCGATCCCCTCGTAGCGCCCGCACGCGAAGGCGAGCCACGGCTCCTGAGCCAGGCGCCCCGCGTCGGCCTGCTTGAACGGAGCGCCGGACGGGCTGGGCACGAGCAGCACGGGACCGTCGACACCGACGGAGTCGCGCCCGGCGGCGAGCACCGCGTCGAGCGCCTCGCCCCAAGGCTCGGGGCGCATCACCATACCGGCGCCACCGCCGTACGGGGTGTCGTCGACGGTGCGGTGCCGGTCGTGGGTGTGGTCACGCAAGTCGCGGACGTGCAGGTCGAGGAGCCCGCGCTGTCGCGCCTTGCCCGGGAGCGACAGGTCGAGCGGCGCGAGGTAGTCGGGGAAGATCGTGAGGACGTCGATGCGCATCATCAAGGTCCGGCGTCCTCGGACAGCTCGGGATCGAGCAGTCCCTCGACCGGCGCGACGTGGATCACGCCGGCCGCGAGGTCGACGCTCGTGACGAGTGCCGCGACGAACGGGACGAGCACCTCGACACCGTCGGAGCGCTCAACGGCGAGCATGTCCTGAGCCGGGAGGTGCAGGACGTCGCGGACGACGCCGCGGTCGGCTCCCCCGCTCTGCACGCGGAGGTCGACCAGCTGGTGGTCGTAGAACTCCTCCGGGTCCTCCGGGCGCTCGGTCACGTCGACGTCGACGACGACCTGCGCGCCGCGGAGCTTCTCTGCGGCCGTACGGTCGAGGAGCTCGTCGAAGGTGACGAGGAGACGACCCTGGTGCGGGCGGATGGCGCGAATGCGCATCGTACGGGCGGCGTCCGCCTTCGGACGCACCACGACCGACGAGCCCGGGGCGAATCGCCTCTCGGGCTCGTCGGTCGTCAGGTCGATGCTGACCTCACCGCGGATGCCGTGCGCACGGCCGATGCGGCCGACGACGATCTCCACGACGTCAGCGACGCCGGTCGACGTCGACGAAGTCGATCCGGGCGCCGCCCTTGCCGGCGATGGCGCCGGCGATGGTCCGGATCGCGGTGGCCGTACGGCCGTGGCGTCCGATCACCTTGCCGAGGTCCTCGGGGTGCACCCGGACCTCGAACAGCAGACCGCGTCGCAGCTGCTTGGGTGTGACGTCCACGTCGTCCGGGTGGTCGACGATGCCGCCGACCAGGTGCTCGATGACTTCGGCGACCATCACAGGACTCAGGCCTCCGAGGGCGCTGCCTCGGCAGGCTCGGCCGCATCGTCGGCCTTGGCGGCCTTCTTGGCCGGAGCCTTCTTGGTGACGGCCTCGGTGGCGGGCGCGTTGTGCACGGCCTTGAGCGCCTCGTTGAAGAGCTCGGCCTTGTCACGCTTGGGCTCGGCGACCTTGACGGTCGACTCGGCCTGCTCGCCCTTCGACCGCTGGAGGTCGCCGGTCAGCTTGAGGAGCGCGGCGACCGCCTCGCTCGGCTGCGCGCCGACCGAGAGCCAGTGCTGAGCACGCTCGGAGTCGATCTTGATGATCGACGGGTCGGCCTTGGGGTTGTACGTACCGATCTCCTCGATCACACGACCGTCGCGCTTGGTGCGCGAGTCGGCGACGACGACACGGTAGAACGGGGTGCGGATCTTGCCCATCCGCTTCAGGCGAATCTTGACGGCCACGGGTGTGGTGTCTCCTCAATGAACGTGGTGTGGTGATCCAGCGGGCACCGTGTGGGGAACGGGCCGCCTGACCGCGGATCCGGACGCGACCGAATGAGAGGGTTCGTTCGCGAGACGGAATCGACTCACTATTGTGCCAGAACGCTGGTCGACGCTCCAACTCCGTACGGCAGACTGCTCTTTATGAGCACGCTCTTCTCGAAGATTATCGCCGGTGAGATCCCGGGCAGGTTCGTGTGGGCCGACGACGAGGTGGTCGCATTCTTGAGCATCGGGCCGATCCGGCCCGGCCACACGCTCGTCGTCCCGCGCGACGAGGTCGACCACTGGATCGACGCCGACGACGCGCTGCTCTCGCGCCTGACGGCCGTTGCGAAGCGGATCGGCGCCGCCCAGCAGGCCGAGTGGGAGAGCCCGCGGGTCGGCACGATGATCGCCGGGTTCGAGGTCCCGCACCTGCACGTGCACGTGTGGCCCGTGTGGGGGCTGGACGACTTCAGCTTCGCCGCCGTAGACCCGGACCCGTCGCCCGAGTCGCTGGAGGAGGCGGCCGAGCGGCTCCGCAACCGGCTCGTCGCCCTCGGCCACGGTGACCACGTGCCGGACGACGTCTCCTCCGCCGGCTGACGCAGCGCCTCGCCCACCTAGATCTCCGCGCCGGCGAACTGCGCCTGGTAGAGCCGCGCGTAGGCACCGTCGGCCGCGATCAGCTCGTCGTGGGTGCCTTGCTCGACGATCCGCCCTTGCTCCATGACGACGATGCGGCTCGCGTCGCGGATCGTCGACAGACGGTGCGCGATGACGAAGCTCGTACGCCCGGAGCGCAGCTGCTCCATGGCCTGCTGCACCAGCGCCTCGGTGCGGGTGTCGACCGAGCTCGTGGCCTCGTCCAGCACGAGGATCGACGGGTCCGCGAGGAACGCGCGCGCGATCGTGAGCAGCTGGCGCTGCCCGGCGCTGAGGTTGCCGCCATCGTCGTCGATCACGGTGTCGTAGCCGTCGGGCAGCGTACGGACGAAGTGGTCGACGTACGCCGCCTGCGCCGCCGCCACGATCCTCTCCTCCGACGCGCCGTCGGCTCCGTACGCGATGTTCTCGCGGATCGTGCCATGGAACACCCACGCGTCCTGCAGCACGACGCCGAAGTTGTCGCGCAGCACGTCGCGGTCCATCGCCCGGACGTCGACGCCGTCGAGGGTGATGCGCCCGCCGTCGACGTCGTAGAAGCGCAGCGCGAGGTTCGTCAGCGTCGTCTTGCCCGCACCCGTCGGACCGACGATCGCCACGGTCTGCCCAGGCTCGGCGACGAGGTCCAGGTGCTCGATCAGGGGCGTCTCGGGGTCGTACGAGAACGACACGTCCTCGAACGCGACCCGCCCGCGGACGATCGTGGGCGCGAGGGCGTCCGGCGGGTCGGGGACCTCCTCGGCCTCGTCGAGCAGGTCGAAGACCCGCTCCGCGGAGGCGACCCCGGACTGGAGGAGGTTGATCATCGACGCGACCTGGGTCAGCGGCTGGGTGAACTGGCGGGAGTACTGGATGAAGGCCTGCACGTCACCGACGCTGATCGAGCCCGATCCGACCCGTACGGCACCGATGACGGCGACCGCCACGTAGTTGATGTTCGAGACGAACATCATCACCGGCTGGATGATCCCGGAGACGAACTGCGCCCGGAAGCCCGCGTCGTACACCCGCTCGTTGGCGGCCGCGAACTCCGCACGTGCCTGCTCCTGGCGCCCGAAGACCTTGACGACCTCGTGCCCGGTGAAGTTCTCTTCGATGTGGCCGTTGAGCTGGCCGGTCGCCGCCCACTGGGCGACGAACTGCGGTTGCGAGCGCTTCGCGACCGCTCCTGTCACGACGACCGCGATCGGGATCGTCACCAGCGCGATCAAGGTGAGCAGCGGTGAGATCGTCACCATCATCACCAGGACGCCGATCACGGTCAGGAGCGAGACGAGGAGCTGGCTGATCGTCTGCTGGAGCGACTGCGCGATGTTGTCCAGGTCGTTGGTGACCCTCGAGAGGATCTCGCCTCGGGAGCGCGAGTCGAAGTAGGACAGCGGGAGCCGGCCGATCTTGTCCTCGACCTCGCCCCGCATGCCGGCGACGGTCCGCTGGACGAGCCGGGTCGTCATCACGCCCTGGACGTACATGAACAGCGACGAGAGGACATAGATCACGAGCACCGCGACGAGCACCGACCCGAGCGCGTCGAAGTCGATGCCCTGACCGGGCTGCAGGTCCATCGCCTGGACCATGTCGGCGACCCGGTCGTCCCCCTGGGCACGGAGCCCGGCGACGACCTCCTCCTTGGACGCGCCCTCAGGCAGACCGCTGGCGATGTAGCCGTCGAAGACGATGTCGGTGGCGTGTCCGAGGATCCGCGGACCGATCACGCTCAGCGCGACGCCGATGACACCGAGGACGAGGATCGCCGCCGTGCTCACCCGGTCGCGCAGCAGCGTCCGCATCAGCCGCTTCGCGGAGGTGCCGAAGGACTTCGCCCGCTGCGGGGCCTGCATGCCGAGGGCCGGGCCCGGGCCACGCGCGCTCATGCCGCCTCCTGCTCGGTCAGCTGGGACAGGACGATCTCGCGGTACGTCTCGCACGAGTCCATCAGCGCGGAGTGGGTGCCGGTTCCGACGACCCGCCCCTCGTCCAGGACCACGATCCGGTCGGCGTCGCGGATGGTGCTCACGCGCTGCGCGACGACGATCACGGCCGCGTCGGCGGTGACCGTACGGAGCGCGCGTCTCAGCGCCGCGTCCGTCGCGAAGTCGAGGGCCGAGAACGAGTCGTCGAAGAGATAGACGAGCGGGCGGCTCACGATCGCTCGCGCGATGGCCAGACGCTGGCGTTGTCCGCCGGACACGTTGGTGCCTCCCTGGGCGATCGGTGCGTCGAGCCCCTCCGGCATCGCCTCGACGAAGTCGCGGGCCTGCGCGATCTCGAGGGCCTCCCAGAGCTGCTCGTCGGTGGCGTGAGGGTCACCCATGCGAAGGTTGGTCGCGACGGTGCCGGTGAAGAGGAACGCCTTCTGCGGGATCAGGCCCATCGCGCCCCACACCTGCGGGAGGCTGCGGTCACGGACGTCGACCCCGTCGAGGAGCACCTGACCCCCCGTGGCATCGAAGAGCCGGGGTATGAGGTTGAGCAGCGTCGTCTTGCCGCTGCCCGTCGACCCGATGATCGCCGTCGTCTCCCCCGGCTGAGCCGTCAGGTCGACCTCGCAGAGCACCGGCTCCTCGGCCTCGGGATAGCTGAAGCTCACACCGACGAGGTCAACGCGTCCCCGGCTCACAGGTGCGGTGTCGGCCCCGGGCGCGCTGAGCACGCTCGGCTCGGTGTCCAGCACCTCGTGGATACGGTCGGCCGAGACCTCCGCGCGCGGCAGCATCACGAACATGAAGGTCGCCATCATCACCGACATCAGGATCTGGATGAGGTAGGTCAGGTACGCCGTCAACGTGCCGACCTCGAGCGTGCCGTCGGCCACCCGGTGCCCGCCGAACCACAGGACGGCCACGCTGGAGGCGTTCATGACGAGCATGACGGTCGGGAACATCAGCGACATCCACTGCCCGGCCTTGATCGCGACGTCGCGGTACTCGTGGTTGGCGGCCTCGAAGCGGTTGCGCTCGTACTGGCCCTTCACGAACGCCCGGATCACCTGGATGCCCATGATCTGCTCGCGCAGCACTCGGTTGATGACGTCGATCTTGTCCTGCATCTGGCGGAAGTACGGGCGCATCCGGGAGATGATGAAGCCGACGGACAGGACCAGCACCGGGATCACGACGGCGATCAGCCACGACAGCCCGACGTCCTGGCGCAGGGCCATCACGATGCCTCCGACACACATGATCGGCGCCGCCACCAGCAGCACGAACACCATGAAGGCGACCATCTGGATCTGCTGGACGTCGTTGGTGCTGCGCGTGATCAGCGTCGGCGCGCCGAACCGCGCGACCTCCTGCGAGGCGAACGTCTCGACCTTGGTGAAGACCGCCGCGCGCAGGTCGCGCCCGAAGGCCATCGCCGTACGGGCGCCGTAGTAGACGGCGATGATCGTGCACACCATCTGCACGACCGTGACCAGCAGCATCACGCCGCCGATCCGGAGGATGTAGCCGGTGTCACCGTTGACGATGCCCTCGTCGATGATGTCGGCGTTGAGTCCGGGGAGGTAGAGGTTGGCGAGCGTCGCGACGAGCTGGAAGACCATCACCAGCGCGATCGGGAGGCGGTACGGACGCAGATAGGTCCGTGCGAGGGTCCACAGCACGCGATGACGTTACCCCCGGCGTGGTTGCCCTTCACACCGAATTGATGGACTGTCCGCTCCCGGCGAACACGGGGCCGCTGCGGCGGTGTCAGATCACCAGGTGCATGAGCAGCACGAAGATCAGCCCGGAGACCGACAGCACCGTCTCCATCAACGACCACGACTTGATGGTCTGGCCGACCGACATGCCGAAGTACTCCTTGATGAGCCAGAATCCCGCGTCGTTGACGTGGGAGAAGAACACCGATCCCGCTCCGATCGCGAGCACCAGCAGTGACACCTCACCCTGCGGCATCCCCTCGGCCAGGGGCACCATGATCCCCGCCGCGGTGATCGTCGCGACCGTCGCGGATCCGGTTGCCAGGCGGATCAGGACCGCGACGAGCCACGCCACCAGGACCACCGAGACGCCGGAGTCGGTCACGAAGTCGGCGATGACCTCGCCGATGCCGGTGTCGATCAGCACCTGCTTGAACCCGCCGCCCGCACCGACGATGAGGATGATCCCGGCGATCGGTGGGAGCGACGTGCCGATGCTCGTGCTGAGGTCCTCCCGGTCCATGCCCGACCCGACCCCGAGGGTGAAGATCGCGACGATCACCGCGATCAGCAGCGCGATGAGCGGCTCACCGACGAAGTCCATGAAGGCGTACGGCACCCCCTCCTCGTCGAGCACGAGGTCGGCCACGGCCTTGGCCATCATGAGGACGACGGGCAGGAGCACTGTCGCGAGCGTGATCCCGAACGACGGCCGCCGTCCCTCGGTGTCGCGTGTCGCCTCGAACGCCGCCGAGTCGGCGTGGACGTCCACCCACTGCGAGGCGAACCGGGTGAAAAGCGGGCCCGCGACGATGATCGTCGGGATCGCGACGAGGATTCCGAGTCCGAGGGTGATGCCGACGTCGGCGTTCAGGACGTCGATCGCCGCGAGCGGCCCCGGGTGCGGAGGGACGAAGCCGTGCATCGCCGAGAGGCCGGCGAGGGTGGGTAGGCCGACCGCGATCAGGGAGAGCCCGGAGCGCTTCGCCACCAGGTAGATCACCGGCATCAGCAGCACGAGGCCGATCTCGAAGAACATGGGGAGACCGATGAGCGCGCCGATCGCCGCCATCGCCCACGGGAGCATCCGGGTGCTGGAGCGCCCGACGATGGTGTCGACGATCTGGTCGGCTCCTCCGGAGTCGGCGAGGAGCTTGCCAAACATCGCACCGAGCGCGATGAGCACGCCGACACCGGCCACCGTCGCGCCGACACCGGCGGTGAAGCTCTCGAGCGTGTCCTTCATCGGCATGGTGGCGACGGCGCCGACGGTGAGGGAGCCAAGCGTCAGGGCGAGGAACGGGTGGACCTTCAGCCAGACGATGAGGACGACGATGAGCGCGATGCCGATCAGCGCCGCCGTCACGAGCTGGGCGGTTCCGGCGGCAGGCGTGATCGCCTCCTGCGTACCGAGGAGCCCGAAGAGCCCGCCCGGGCCGCTCATCGCGACCCCTCCTGCTCGTCCACGAGCTCGGTCCGCGCGAGGAACTCGTCGACGATCTCGGCAGGGGTGGGTGTGATGTCGAGGAGCTCGCCGTTCTCGTCCGGCTCGAGCTGCTCGAGGGTGTCTTCCTGGGACTGCAGCAGCGACACCGGCATGAAGTGGTCACGGTGCTCCATGCGCTGCCGGATGAGGTCGTGGTCACCGGCGAGATGGAGGAAGACGATCCGCGGCGCGGCGGCGACGAGTACGTCACGATAGACGCGCCGCAGCGCCGAGCAGCTCACCACTCCCCCGGACTCGTCGTGGGCTGCGAGCCACTCGCCGATCGCCGCCAGCCACGGCCAGCGGTCTTCGTCGGTCAGGGGCGTCCCCGCGGACATCTTCGCGATGTTCGCCTCGGAGTGGAAGGCGTCCCCGTCCTCGTACGGAACGTCGAACCGTTCGGCCAGCTCGTGCCCGATCTCCGACTTGCCGACACCGGAGATCCCCATCACCACCGCGAGCGGCGGCAAGGTCGTTCGACTCATCGGCCCACCTCCTGCGGCGAGCCTGGCACGGCCTGGGCGCACGCGCTGCCCGAACGTGCGGGTGTCGGAAGGTCAGCGCGCCAGAGCGATGACGCTCCGCGCGCGGCGTACGACGGCTTCGTCGACCATCCGCCCGTCCGGCCCGACGACGACGCCGCGGCCCTCGGCGACGGCCTGGTCGAAGAGCGCGACGAGCGCGCGCGCCTGGCCGAGCGACTCCTCGGACGGGGTGAAGACGTCGTTGGCCACGCCGACCTGCGCAGGGTGGATGCAGGCACGCCCGACGTAGCCGCGGCGAGCGAGAGCGCGCGTCGTCTCGGCGAATCGCTCGAGGTCGCGGAAGTCGGTGGAGACCGGCGCGACCGGCGCACTGATGCCTGCGGCAGCGCTGACGAGGACGACCTGGCTGCGGATGGCCGCCCAGTCAGCGTCGTCGGTCCCTTCGCCGAATCCCAGGTCGGCGGCGAGATCAGCCTCTCCGACCTGCAGGCGTACGACCCGAGGAGCCGCGGCGATGGTGCGTGCCTCCAGGACCGCCGACGCCGACTCCAGCAGCGGGACGACACCGATCGATCCCGCATCGAGCCCTTCGCGAGCCTCCGCCTTGCCGAGCACGTCGTCGATCGCGTCCAGATCGGAGCGCGCCTCGGTCTTGGCGACCATGACGCCGCGCAGTCCAGCGGCGACGACCGCGGAGACATCGTCGAGCCCGACCGGTCCGGGGTTGACACGGACCCACACCTCGACGCCGCCGGCGTCACCGTCCAGGGCCTTCAACCACTCGGCGACCGCCGCTCGTGCCGTGTCCTTGGCCGACCACGGGACCGCATCCTCGAGATCGACGATCACCGCGTCCGCCCCCCTGCCCAGCACCTTCGCGAGCTTGTCGGGGGCGTTGCCGGGGACGTACAGGTACGAACGAGCGATCACGAGCGTGCTCCCAATCTGGAACGGCGTTTCACTGAACGCTAGCGGGACCCTCGCGACTCCGTCAACGCGAGGAGCACCGCCCTCACGTCAGCCCGTCCAGCCGAATCGGCGCGAGAGCGTCGTCGTCGTCTCGAGGAGCGCCTCGCGGCACTCGTCGAGCGTGCGGGCGAACCGTTCGGCCGGCCCACAGACGCTGACGACGGCGACCGGGAGACCGTCGTGGCCGAGCACGGGAGCGGCGACGGAAGCGGCGCCGTCCATACGCTCCCCGGACGACTGCGCCCAACCCTGGGCGCGGACGACGGCGAGATCCTCGCGCAGCGCGTCGGCGCCGACGACAGTGCTCCGGGTCAAGGCGTCGAGCGTCCCGCGTTCGAGGTAGGCGTTGACGTCCTCCTCAGGGAGGAACGCGAGGAAGGCGCGCGAGGAGGCCCCTGCATGCAGCGGGTACGGCTCACCGAGCGTCACCGCCATGATGACCTCCCGGTCGGGCGTCACCTGGTCGACGTAGATACGGGTGTGCTCCCCGAGGAGCACCGACAAGGTCGCGGTCTCGTCGGTGCGTGCCGAGAGCTCTTCGAGGTGCGGGCGAGCGGCCGCCCGTACGTCGCTCCGGTCGAGGTAGGCGAGCCCCAGCCGCATCACGGCCACGCCCAACGAGTAGCGCCGGGAGTGCTCGTCGAAGGCGACGAGGTCACGGCCGCGCAACGATGCCAGGACACGGTGCACCGCGGCCTTGGAGAGCCCCAGCGCGTCGGCGATCTCGGTGACACCGAGATCGGGGCCGGGAGCCTCTGCGAACAGAAGGAGCACGTCGGCCGCGCGCTCGACGGTGGCGATGGTGGCGCTGCCGCCGTCGGCGGACTCGTCGGCCACCGGTCTGGTCCTCGGGGACACGGATTCTCCTCTACGTCAACGACGCCGGGTGGAGTGCGCATCCGCCCGCGCGGCCACCTCCGACCCAGCCCAACGAGCCCATTGTCTCGGACGAGGAGGATCGCGATCACCCGTGCTGCACCCGAAGGCCCCGAATCTCGGTCAGACGGGACGCGCCGCCGCGTTCAGGAGCAGGTCGGCGACGAGAGCCGGCACGGTGAGCGGGGCGTCGTGGCCGGCGTCGAGCACGTCGTACGGGACGCCACGCGCGTCGAGGCGATCGCGCGTGGTCTGCGACGGATATCCCGACGGCGTGCTGGCACAGAACGCGTACGTCACGGGAACCTTGTGGGTCTCGGCCACCGCGAGGACGTCCAAGGACGGCGCGAAGGGCGTCGGCGTCAGGCGCTGCGCCAGCCACGCGGCGGTGACGGCGTCGAGGTCCCCGGACACCTGCGGGGCCCGCGCGGGGACGAGCGTCTCGCGCGGCGGCAGCGCGACGCCGGGCGGCGGGGGCGTGAGGTCGACGGCACGCTCGCCCGGATCGGGCACACCCGCGTCGAGGTAGACGACATGGCGCAGGCGGTGAGGGATGCGGTCGGCGAGCGCCCTGACGACGACACCGCCCTGGCTGTGACCCACGAGGACGACGTCGTCCATGTCCTCCAGGTCGACGAGCGCGGCAAGCTCGTCGACCCAGTCGTCGAGACCGGTTACGCCCGCCGCGCCCGAGACCCGCTCCCCCGCTCCGGTCAGGCTCGGGGCGTACACGTCGTGTCCGGCGGCGATCAGGTGCGGACGGACCCGCCGCCACGACCAGCCGCCACGGAACGCGCCATGGACGAGCAGGAAGGTGGTCACCGCGGGTCCGGCTCGTCGAGCACGACCTCGAGGTACTCGCGGGGGTAGGACTCGTACGGCCGGAGGTGCTCGTACATCGCCTCGGTGTGCGCGACGTAGTCCGGGTGGCGGGTGCACTCCTCGTACGCCTCGACCGTGTCGAAGAAGCGCAGGTGGGTGAAGTGGGTGGGGTCCTCGACCCCGCGGGCCAGGCGGCGACCCCGGAAGCCGGGGTGGTCGCAGAAGAACCGTCCGAACTCCCCCGAGAGTGAGATGTAGGCCTGGGCGTGCTCCTCGCCGGGCTTGGTCCACGCCTGGCTGACGACGACGATCATGCGCGCTCCCAAGGGGTCTCGACTCGTAGATCATATATCATTATGCTTCCGTCATGACAAGCAGTGCTCAGACCAAGACCATCCCGGAGTTCCTCGCCGAGGCACCCGACGTCGACAGCCGCGAGCTGTGGCAGGCGTTCTGGGACATCCTCACCGCGGCCAAGGACAAGATCACCGCGGAGCTGCCGGTGCAGCCCCACGCCAACAGCGAGGGGCTCGCCGCCTGGAGCACCCCCGACGACTCGTACGAGGGGTCGCTCAACACCTACGCCGGGGACGCCGACAACGGCGCGGAGTGGCTCGTGCACTCGTGGATCGGCAACCGCAAGGCGTCGATCCTCGACATGAACCTCCAGGTGTGGCTCGGCCCCCACATCGACGTCCCGCACCTCATCATCGTGTTCGGGACAATCCCCAACATCTTCCACTTCAGCGACCTCGTGCCCCGCCGCGACCTCGCCACGGACGTCGACTACCTCGGGCGCTACTACGAGCCCGAGAACGCCTCCTGGCTCGCGCTGCGCGGCGACAACCGCTTCACGTGGTCGGTGAGCCACGGGACCTACATGCGGGCGTTCCTCTCCCCCGTCGGCAACTCCTACGTCGCCGACCGCACCGACGACGTGGTCGAGACCCTCCGCGAGGCCGTCGAGCAGCGCGTCGACACCTGGCTCGAGTCGGTCCGCAACGCCCAGCCCGTGCCGGTCGAGGAGCGCGCCGCGCTGCGCGAGCGCGACCACCTGCTGCGGACGTACGGCTACACCCTCGACCCGATGAACGAGCTCTCCAAGAAGTTCCTCGGGGCCGAACGCGTCGACGAGCTCGTCTCCGTACGGGCGGGCCTCGACCAGATCCGTGCGAGCCGGACGGAGGGCGACAAGTGAGGATCCTCGTCATCGGCGCCGGCCTCGTCGGCGCATCAGCGGCCACCACCCTCCGCGAGCGCGGCCATCACGTCACGGTGACCACGACCACGCCCGGACGGGTCGACGACCTGAAGGCGCGCTTCGACGACGTGGCCGTGCTGCGCGGCGCTGACCGCGACGCCGTCCACGCACGCGTAGCCGACGCGGACGCGGTCGTCGTGACTGCGGGCCCCGTCGCCGCGCACTCGATGACGCCCGAGGACCGCGCCAAGAGCTATCACGAGGTCCTCGTCGCGACTGCGGAGAGCGTCACGAGCGCCCCCGGCTCGGCCCACCTCGTCGCACTGTCAGCACTGTCGGTGTATGGCGACGCCAGCAACCACCTCGCCGCGGTCGACGAGGACTCGCCTGTGACCGACTCGGACGATCCCAGCCCGAACCGCTTCCTGGCCATGGAGGACGTCTACCGTACGGCCGCAGGTGAGCGTTCGACGATCTACCGATGCGGTGACGTCTTCGGAGCGGACGATCCGCCGATCGACGAGAAGATCGCGATGGCACACAAGTTCCTCGGCGGGTCGGTGCCGTTCTGCGGCGATGCGCTCCTCTACCGGCTCGCCGTCGAAGACGCCGCCGACGCGATCGTCCACGCGGTCGAGACGCAGATCGTCGGGACGTACAACCTCACGCACCCCGATCTGCCTCCCACCAACGCCGAGCTCTTCGACACGATCAGCGCGGCACAGGACCTCCCGCCGCTGGTCTACCGTGCCGAGATCGCTGCACCGGCCGTCCCGATCTCGGTCGACCGCCTGCGCGACGCCGGATTCGTCGCCTCCCGCTCGTACGTCGCGCACCCGTTGCTCGCGACGCGGTGACAAAGACGAAGGTCCCGACGTTCTCACCCTCTGCTGGCGAGATTGTCGGGACCTTCGTCGTACAGAGCGAGCTCCCTGACGGTGACAGGTACGCAGGGAGCCCGCCGTCCATGGGGGCCGGGCGGCGTTGCCGGTTCAGCCGCTCGTCGGGGTGCTCCGGCGCGAGGGGAACCAGACGATGCCTGCGGCCCCGAGCAGGATCAGCGCGCTGGCGGCGAGGCCGATCACCGGGAGCGAGTTCGTGCCGCCGGTCTTGGGCAGGGTGTCGCCCGACGGCGTGTCGTCCCCGCCACCTCCGCCATCGTCCTCCGGCGGCTCGCTGCTGACGCCGAGCTTGGACAGCGCTCCGTTGCCGGTGCACTCCGCGCCGATCCCCGCAGACGGGAAGTTGAACATGAACGCTTTGGCCGTGACGTCGAGCTCGTCGCCGGACGCCTTGACCGAACCCTTGAGCGTCGGGACCGCGACCTCTGCCTTCGGTGCGGCATTGACCGTGCTGGTCGCCTTGAGGGTTGTCGCCGTACCCCCGACAGACAGGTCAACCGTGAAGTCCATCGAACCGTCGATCGGCACGGGCGCGATGCCGGGCAGCTTGCTCATGGTCGCCTGGAGCGTGACCGGATCGCCCGCAGCCGCGCGGTAGCCGGAGACGGACATCTTGGCGTTGTAGTCGAACTTCGAGCCGAGCGAGAGGGTGCACGCGAACTTCACGGTGCCCTCGGCGGGCTTGCCAGGGTTGCCTGCGGGCGGCGTGGTCTCTGCCGTTGTCGGCGGCGCCGTCGCCGGCGGCGCCGTCGCCGGCGGCGTCGTCGGCGGCGGCGTCGTCGGCGCACTTCCGTCACCGACAGTCAGTGTCGACAGCTTCTGCTCACCGGCACAGGGACCCGCCATCTGCAGGACCGGGAAGTCGAACTTGAACGCCTTCACGGTGACGGCGAGCTCCGCCTTGTCCGACGTCGTCACACCCTCGAGGTCAGGCAACGGGATGGGCGCCCGTGCCGCTGCTGTCACCTTGGCGCCGCCCTTGAGGACGACCTCCTTGCCGTCGACGTCGAGCGTGAGCGTGGTATCCATCTGATAGTTGTTCAGCGGCGCCGGAGACACTCCGGGCAAGTCACTCATGGTCGCGCGAAGCGTCACCGGGCCGCCCACCGAGGCTCGGTAGCCAGCGACCGAGATGTCACTGACGTACTGGAACTCGGGGAACGTCGACAGCTTGCACGTGAACGTCGTCTTGCCGGTCGCCGGCACGCCCTCGGCCGCTGCGGCCGGGCTCGACACCAGGGCGAGCGAACCGACCGTGAGCCCAAGGGCCGCGGCCACGCGCCCGACGATGCCAAGTCGACCCGGGGCCCTCATGCGCTGATCCCGTGACGCCGACGCGGGAGCACGAGCAGCACGCCCAGACCACCCATGAGCAGCACGCCCGCGCCCATCAGAAGCACGGGAAGGCTGTCGGTGCCGCCAGTCTTGGGCAGCGCGTTCGCGTCATCGCTCTCGGGAACGGTCGGAGCGGGGGTGGTCGCGGGGGTGTCGTCCGACGTCTGCGTGTTCTCCGATGCGGCGGCGCCGAACGTCAGCTTGACCGACACGGTGTTGGCGGCAACCACGTCGGCAGGACTAGACGTCGGAAGCGGGGCGGCGGCGACGACGCACGTCTCCTTGGCGCAGTCGATGGATCCGAACTTCTCGGCCAGCGTGATCGTCACGTCCGCGATGGCACCGTTGGCGTCGGCGTTGCGGAAGGTCGCACCACCCTTGAGGTTGCAGTCGGAGGGCCCCTTCTGGACCTCCTTGCACTGTCCGACGGCAATGTTCTTGAGGTTGGGCGCGAAGCCGGACGCCTTGACGGTGACCTTCTGCCCGTCCTTCAGGCCCGAGCTGGAACCCATGTCGAGCGACGGCGCTGCCGTCGCAGCGGGTGCGCCGACGAGCATCACGAGGCCGAGCGCGGCTGCAGCAGCCACCGCCCGGAAGAGAGTCGAGATCCTGGGGGTCATGGCATTCGTTCTCCGAGTCGTGGGATCGGGCGGACGGGTCGTGGGTCGGTGGGTCATGGCGTCCCCGCAGGGAACGGCGCCACGCTGGCGAGCTGAGGGCCTGACCGCGCGATTGCGGCATGGTCGGAGCCGAGATAGGAGCTGACGACGTCCGGATGTGTCCGGACCTCGTCGGGCGTGCCTTCGGCGATGAGCCGGCCGAGGTTCATGGCGACCATCCGGTCGCACAGGCGTGCAAGCAGCGGCAGGTCGTGCTCGATGATGACCATCGCCGTGCCCAGCTCGCGGCGGATGTCGAGCAAGAGGTCACCCAAGGCGTCGCACTCGTTCTGAGCGATGCCCGCCGACGGCTCGTCGAGGAGCAGGACGCGTGGCTCGAGCGCGAGCAGACACGTCAGCTCCACGACCCGCCGCGTGCCGGTGGACAGCTCAGAGATCGTGCGACCAGCGAACGGACCGAGGCCCATCCGGTCGATCAGCTCGTCGGCACGGCGCGCCTTCATCCGATCGGGAAGCGGCGTCCCGAGCGTCGCGGCGAGCAGGCTGCTCGGTGCGGTCCGCTCCCCCGCCACCATCACGGTCTCTCGAACGGTCATGGTCGGGAACAGCGCGGCGTCCTGGAACGAGCGCACGAGTCCTTCGTTCGCGCGACGCTCGGGTGTCGCCCGCGTCATGTCGTGGCCGCCGAAGTGGACGATACCGGTGTCGGGCTTGGTGAACCCGGCGACGATCTCGAACAACGTGGTCTTGCCGGCACCGTTGGGTCCGATGACCCCCACGATCTCGCCCGGCCTGACGGCCAGGTCGACATGGTCCACCGCGACCACACCACCGAAGTGGCGACTGACGTCGTTGACGACCAGCAGCGGCGCGGCGTCGGGACCCGCCTCCATATCCTCGGTGTCGATCGCGAACAGACCGTCCAACGCCGCCGAGCGTTGCAGCGGCGAGCGTTGCGTGACGTCGGGCTCGGCGCGCGCGACCAGGGGATCGATCCCGGCTCGTCTGGCGAGCCGGTCGTACCAGCGGTCACGCAACCGCATCGCCACTCCGCCGAGTCCGTCGGGCAGCAGGACGACGACCAGCAGCCATCCGATCGCAAGCAGGGCCTGTCCGGGGATCCCGAGCGCCACCATGCCCGGGAGCCCGACGATGATCAGCGCACCGACCATCGGACCTGCGACCAGCCCCAGACCGCCGACGACGGTGAGGGCCACGACGTCGATGCTCGCCGATGCTGGGAACGAGTTGACCGTGAGCGTCGTCTGCCCGTGGCCGATGACGACGCCGCCGAGCCCGGCGAGAGCGCCCGAGACGGCGTACAGCTGGAGCTTGCGCAGCGTCCGGGGGACCGTGAAGGCTCGTGCGGCGTCCTCGTTGTCGCGCAGCGCCTGCAGGGAGCGCCCGAAGCCGCCGCGCCACAGGTTCGCCGAGACGAAGATGCCGATCGCGAGCATGAGCAGTGCAAACAGGTAGTAGTCGCGGGCGAGCTCCATCGAGTAGCCCCACCACGACGGCTTTGCCGGCGACACGCCGTCGCCGAGGAAGATGTCGAGCCGCAGCACCCATGCCGTCGTGGCGAGCGCGAACGCGAGCGTCGACACGGCGAGCGCCAGCCCTTTCAGGCGCAGTGCCGGGATGCCGACGAGCGCGGAGACGAGGGCAGCAGCGAGCACGCCGCCGATCGTGCCGAGGACGAAGCTCCCCCAGCTATCGACCAAGTGCACCGACACCGCCGCGGCGATGCCCGCGTACGCGAACTGGCCGAGCGAGAGCTGGCCTGCGACGCCGGTGATGAGTCCGACGCTCAGACCGACGAGCGCAAAACCCGCGACGGTGGTGAGGACGGACGCGGTCTCGTTGCTGACGACATAAGCGAGTGCGACGGCGATCGTCGCGCAGCCTCCGACGAGGAAGTACGGCGCGAGACGAATCCCCCGCACGGTGAGGTACTCCGCGGGCACCGGCGGGGCACCGACACGTCGCCAGCCGCCCCGATCGGTGTCGGCGCGCCCGAGGGTCGGCTGGCGCAGGAGCGCGACGACAATGACGATGCCCAGCACGACGGGGACCAGCCCGCGCGTGTCTGGGTTCGACAGCAGGACCTGCTCGAGGACCCCGATGCCGATGGAAGCCACGAACGCGATGGGGATCGACGTCATGCGCGCGATCACGGCGCCGGCGAGGCCCTTGAGCAGGAGGTCGGGCCCGAGGGTGTCGATCGACTGCCCGGCCGTCGTCGGAGTCACGAGGATTGCGGACAGCGCCGCGATGCCGCCGGCGATCGCCCATGCGTACGACGCCATCCGCGGGGCGCGGATGCCCTCGAGTGCTGCAGTGTCCGCGTCGTCGGCGGCCGCGCGGATGGCCATCCCCTGGCGCATCCGGTGCAGGAACAGCGAGAGACCGACGAGGACCGCGGGTGCCAGCAGCACCATCGCGACGTGGGCGGAGGTCACCGGGAGATTGCCGATCGTGAACGACGGCAGCAGCGGCGGCATCGGGAACGTGAAGCCGCTGACCCCGTCGCTGTTGAGCAGCAGCGCCATGATGAGGATGAACTGCGAGAGGCCGAGCGTCGCGATCATCCCGATGAGACTCGGGCGGCCGGCGAGCCGACGCACCACACCGACCTCGATGCCCGCGCCCAGCAGGGCGGCGACGGCGATGGCGACCGGGAACGCGACGTAGTAGGGGGCGCCCCAGTCGACGACGAGCAGGCCGAGCACGGAGGCGCCGAACGCACCGATCGAGCCGTGCGCGAAGTTGACGAAGCGGCTCGAGCGGTAGACGAGCACGAGGCCGACGGCCAGCAGCCCGTACGTGAGTCCGGTGAAGACACCGATGAGGATCCGGTCGATACCGAGCTCGAAGCCCATCACGCCGAGCGCGAGAGTGGTGTCCGGGGCGTTCACTGGGCCACCGCCACGTGGCCGCCGAGCATGAGCTCGCGCACCCGGTCAGGGTCGGCGCTCAGCTCTGCCGCCGTCTCGGTCGCGACGATCTGACCCTTCTCCATGAAGTACGCGCGGTCGACCAGCGAGAGCGCGACGTTGACCGACTGCTCGACGAGCAGCACGGCCGTGCCGCGCGCGTTGAGGCGCCGGACGAGCTCGAGAAGTCCTCCGACGACGACCGGGGCGAGCCCGAGCGAGAACTCGTCGACGACGAGGATGCGCGGGTCCTGGACGATCGCCTTGGAGAGCGCCAGCATCTGCCGCTCACCACCGGAGAGCGTGGACGCGGGTTGATCCTGGCGGGCCCGCAACCGCGGGAACACTGCGAGCGCAGCGTCGACCGCCTCGTCGGCCCACGCCCTGTCCTCGATCGTGTAGGCGTGCATGCGGAGGTTCTCGGTGACGGTCAACGAGCTGAATGTGGCCTGACCGACGACCTGGCCGAGGCCGCGCGCGATCCGCTCGCGGGTCGGCGCGGTGGTGACGTCGACGCCGCCGATCTGAACGCTGCCCGCATCCGGCTTGAGGAGCCCCGCCAGCACCTTGAGCATCGTGCTCTTGCCGACACCGTTCGGGCCGAGGAGCGCGACCATCTCGCCCTCCTCGACGACCAGGCCAGCGTCGAAGAGCACCTGGACCTGACCGTACGAGCACTGGATCCCCTCGCACGCGAGTGCAGGAGCTCCGGGGCGCGGCGCGTACGAGGTGACGCTACGACGTCGGGAAATCAACGTCGCCCCCTTCGTAGACGAAGCAGTGGCAGTCGTTGTCGAACCGCAGCACCCGGTAGGCACCCGACGCAGCGTGACGTCCGGTTCCGGTGAAGCCCGTAGCCGGGACGAACGCCGAGCCGAGCTTCTCCACCGCGGCGCCCCACGCGGCTGCGTTGAGGTTGTCGGTGAGGTCGGTGGCACCAGCCTGAAGCAGGAGCGCGGCGTCGCAGTACGGGAGGGCGACTCGCGCTGCTTCCCGCGAGGGGAACGTGATCCCGGCCTTCGAGTAGATGTCGATGCACTTCTTCTCGGCATCGGTGCCGGGGAACGGCAGCTGCGCGTCGGCGACCTCCTGTGCGGGGGCGAAGCCGACGCCGACCATGCCCTTGAGGACCTCGGGCGGCACGGTGTCAGGGTTGTTGACGAAGAACGTCGGGTTGTCGAAGGTGGAGATCGCGTAGCGGGCCTTGAAGTTCTGCGCACTGGCGACGGTGGCGAAGATCGACGCGAGCCGGGCGCCCCCGAGGAACATCACCCGGTCGATCCCTGCGCTGCGGAAGGTCACCGCGCCCTGGTCGTTGCCTTGGAACAGGCTGCCCTGGTCAGTGGTGTCGACCCACGCGACTTCGGGCCTGACACCGGCCTCCTCGATCATCGGGAGGGCGATCTCTTCCATCGTGGCGCGGTTGATCGGGTTGTCCGCTGCCACGACGCCGACCTTCTTGCGCCCCTTGAAGAAGCCCTGATCCTTGAGGGTCGTGATGTATGCGCGGACGAACCCGTCGTACGAGGGATAGCTCGGCGACCACAGGTACGGCGAGAGCTCCTTGTAGGTGGCGTCGTCGGTGGCGACGAGCGTGGCGTCGAGCACCAAGGTCTTGCGCTGGGCGTAGCAGGGACGCGCGTTGCTCTGGAACTGGCCGGTAAGCACGACAGCGAAGGCCTGGTCGTCCTGCGTGATCTTGTTGCAGAGCTGCTCCTCGGCGGCCGGCGAGTCGGCCTGCGCGTCGTACATCCGGAAGACCGCGTCGAGCTGACGCCCGCCCACTCCCCCGTTGTCGTTGACCCACTTCTCGAGGGCCTCGACCTGCTTCTTGGGATCGCCTGCGTTGGCCGTCTTGAAGCCCGTGAGCTCCTGGACTCCGGCGAGATCGACCCCGACGAAGACGACCTTGACAGCGTCACCGGTGACACCGGGCCCGACTCCCTCGGCGGACGCCGACGTGCCGCCGTCGCCGACCACCGCGCCCGGCATCACGCTGCCACAGCCGACGAGGGCGAGCGCGAAGCAGGCAAGCGCCGCGCTCGCGCGGATCACCAACGATCGATCCGCGCTGCCTGCTGTGTCCTTCTGATGCCGCATTCGCCCTCCAGTCCGCTCACGATTGGCGGCTAGAATATACGATATTAGTTCGCCTGGGAAGATTGTTTGCCGTCTCGTCGGGTCAGCCAGGCGTCCACCGCGTCCACGTCGACGACGGCATCGGCCGAGACGGGGCCCGAGGAGTCCGAAACGCCCTCCGGCGCTTCCGTCGTGGGGTGGCGGCGACGCAGCCATGCATCGAGCGCGAGCAGGTCGACCACGGCCGCTCCCGCCCCGTTCGTGCCCGCCCCCACGTCCTGGACGAGGCTCCCCTCGGCCAGAGCGGGATCGCGCAACAGCGCCTGCAGGTCCTGACTCTCGAGGCGCCCGTCGAGCTGCTTGATGAGGCGCGACTTCCCGACGGCCTTCGGGCTCACGAGGAAGCCGCCGAGCGCGTCGACATAGACGACGTCGGGGAGCCCGTACGGTCGGCTCGTCAGCGCCGCCGCCGTCTCCGCAGGCACCCGGCCGGCACGGCGCCGTCGCACGTCCCTCGCCTGTACGAGCACGCCCAGGCCGAGGAGAACGGCCGCGAAGACGGTCAGCGCCACGAGACCCCACGGGTACGCCCCCCAGGTCGTCTCGAAGGTCGTCCCAAGGTCGCCCTCGCCGATCGAGCCCACGACGTGGTAGGTGCCGAACGCCGCGAACGGGAGCTCCACGTTCATCTCGATGCGGCCGCTCTGGAGCGGCTCGATCGTCAGGTCGCGGCCCACACCGATCGACGGCTCGGTCAGCTCCGACTGGCCCACGCCGATCTTGATCGGAGGGTTCACCGCCGGGGCGGTGCCCCGGTTCTCGATCGTCACGACGAGCTTGCGGGCCGGGGCGGCGCCGAAGAAGCCCCAGAAGCCACCGCTCCCCTCGAGCCGGATGTCCTTCACGTGCAGGTTCGGCAGCGGGAGCACGGGCGTCGGCGGTGTGCCGACGGGGTGCCCGTCGATCACGATCGGCGTGTCGACGGCGAGCGCCGGACCGGTGTACGAGGCGAGGCGCACGACGCACGGGCACGGCCGCGGCGGGTTGCCGACGACCATGTCGATGTCGACGTCGCCATCCACGTTCGCCACGCCGAGCACGGCGGTGGTCTGGTCGCACGCGGCCGACCCGCCGATCGCCAGGTCGCCGCACACGACGGCCTGGACCTGCGTCATCGCCGGCCAGCCGGAGCCCTTGACCTTCACCCGCTCGGCATACGCGGCGGTGCCCGGTGTGACCGTCGCCGTGAGGCCGGTGGCGGGCTCGTCCTCGGCGAGGGCGGGGGTCCATGCACCACCCGACACCCCGAGCATCACGAGGAGGGAGAAGAGGACCGCCAGATTGCGCGCCGCCCTCACCGGCCGGTCGCGATCGTCAGCTTCGGTGCGGTCGCGACGGCCTCGAAGGCGCGCCGTCGTTCGGCACGTCGCCTCAGCCACCACCACGTCGAACCTGCGATGAGCAGGAGCAGGATCAGGACGAGCGGCCACGGGACGATCCACACCGTCGTCGACGCCACGTCTCGCACGCCCTCCGGCGTCGCGAGCGTGACGTCGACGGACACACGGTCGGCCCACCCGACACCGGACACGTCCGCGCGCAGCTTTGCCGTCTGCCCCGGGAGCAGGTCGACGACCGCGGCGGTCTCGACCTCGTCGAGCTCACGACCCGCGACGCCGGAGAGCCTGATCACGCTCTCCGGAGACAACCGAAGGTTGCCGGTGTTCTCGACCGTGTACGACACACTGCCCTTTCCAGATCCTGACCAGGGGAAGAACCCACGGTCGTGCTCGAGACGTACGTCGCTGACTTTCAGCGCGGGGGTCGTCGGACCGCTCACGCGCAGATAGAGCCGGGCCGCGACCGCA
Source organism: Mumia zhuanghuii (assembly GCF_042681565.1). NCBI lineage: Bacteria > Bacillati > Actinomycetota > Actinomycetes > Propionibacteriales > Nocardioidaceae > Mumia > Mumia zhuanghuii. The sequence goes on along the minus strand of NZ_JBHUFT010000008.1, from coordinate 1,767,399 downwards.
CGCTTAATGCCCACGTCGATGCCGCCGGACTCGGTCGTCCCCTCGACGGCACCGTTGAGCGCGACGATCCCGCCCACGTGGTCGCCCGGCGTCGCGTTCTCGGGGATCTGGACCGTGATGGGCACATCGACCTGCGTACGGCGGGCGACCTTCACCTGTTGGACAGGGAGCTTGGTCCAGGCACCGACGTCGACCTGCGGACGCTCAAGGGTCCGAAGCGCGAAGAAGCCGCCCTGCTCGGTGTTGTAGCCGTCGGCTCCGTAGAGCGTGAAGGTGAGCGGGCGGTTGGTGTAGTTGCGGATGCGCACCTTGTCGGTGAGCGTCGTGCCGGGAGCGCCCTCGAGCACGAAGTAGCTCCGAGGCGTCGGTGACGACTCGGAGCCGGGCGTGGGAGTGACCGACCAAGCACCGTTGTCAGCGGCGTGCGCGGACGACGGCAGAAGGGCCATCGCCACGGCAAGCACGACGAAGGCGATCAGGGCGCGCACGTGGCGCATCACTCGAGTCATCGGTCGGCAACTCCTGGCCGGTGGGACGTGGTGGTCCGGGTGGGCGCCGCTGAAGCGGTGCCCACCCGGACCTGTACTACGTGGTGCGTGTCATGACAGATGACGTGTCGAGAGCAGGCTCACGACAGCGTCAGCGTGAGGAGGCCGGAGTAGTTACCGGCAGCCTGGCTGGAACCGACCTCGAGCGAGAGCCCGGCGTCGGCGACGGCGTCGCCTCCGCTGGTCCCGTTCGCGCCGAGGCCGGACGTCGCCACCGCGCAGAGCGGCAGGTCGGTCGAAGCATCGGCGAACGAGCCCGCTGCACCCGCGACGACGGTGTCGTCGCTGTTGGCCTGGGGCGCACAGGTGGGCGTCCAGGACAGGGCGGTCGGGGCGATGGTGAAGTTGCCACCGGCCGGCTTCGCGGGACCGTTGAGGCCCGAGAAGCGACCGACGAGCGACCAGCCGAGCGTGCCGCCGCGGTAGTCCTTCACCGTGACGTTCTGAAGGTCGCCGGTCGAGGTCTGGTCCGTGCCGTCGAGCGTGACGCCCGACATCAGGACCTTGCCCGCGTCCTTCGACATCTTCAGGTCGCCGGCCACGACGGTCAGCTCGACCGTCTCGAGCAGCGCACAGCTGCCCGTGGCCGCAGATCCCTGCTTCGCCGTGCAGGTGTCACCCGAGAAGGTGAAGGCCTGCGAGCCGAAGAGGGCCACCGGCGGAGGGCCGGCCGCGTGGATACGGCTCGCGCCGATGAACGCGGTCCCTGCATCGTTCACGATGAACGAGGCCGAGATGTTGCCTGCGGAGTCGGCGGTCGTCGAGACCGTCGCATCCGACGAAGCCGGCGGCGGGAACGGCGGGCCGTTCTTGTAGCCACCGACCGTCACCGGCTGGTTCGGATCCCAGTTGCTGCCGGTCACCGTGACCACCGTGCCGGCGCCACCGCCGACGACGTTGGTCGAGACGGTCACGTCACCGAGGATGGTGATCGGAGTCAAGCTCGTCTCACCACCCGAGGTGACCTTGATCGAGCGCGATCCCGTGGTCGGGGTCGCCCCGACCGCGATCGTGCCCGAGCCCGAGCCGTCGCCAGCGATCGTGACGCTCGACGACGTGGCGTCGCAGCTCGTCCCGCTGACGTTGCACAGCTCGACCGTGCCCGTCCCGGCCGCCGAGAAGTTCGTGACGCCGAAGCTGATCACGTCGTTCTTGCGCGCCGCGTTGGTCACCACCTGGTTGGTGATGCCGCTGACGGTGGCCGTCGGCCCCACCGCTGAGAAACTCGCGGTGATGTTGGTGTCGACCGGAGTGGTCGCCGGGTTGACCCCGCCGGCCACGCCCGTGCTCTGACCGTTGCAGTTGACGCGGGTCAGGAACGTCGGGATGTCGTAGATCACCTTGCGGAGCTTGACGGTGTTGGCGCCAGCACCCGTGATCGTAAACGTCCCGGTGATGGTGTCACCGGGGATCACAGCACCGCCACCGGCCGAGAACGCCTTCGTGATCGCAGGGAGGGAGACCCCGTTGACCGAGAAGTAGTAGTACGCCGTGCCACTGGCAGGCGGTCCACCGTTCTTCGGACCCTTGTCGAATACGAGCGAGAAGTTGCGTGTGCTGCCGACGGTGGTGCCCCCACTGGTGGTGAGGTTGTAGTCGGCAGCGCCATCACTCCACGGAGCAAGTGACGACGACGTGTTGCTCGCTGGCGTGGTGTCCTCGATGTCAGCTCCACTCGGTGGTGAGTAGACCCAGCATCCACCGGTGGGCGCGACCGCAGCAGCGGTCCCGGCTCCGAGGACGACTGCTGTCGTCGCAAGCATGCTGGCTCCAGCCAGCAGGGCGACGACGCGATTCTTCGATCTCATCTACCCGCTCTCCTTCTTCGGGTAGGGGGTCCCGAGAGACCCGACCTCAGTCGCAGTCCTGTCCACTGCATTGCACACATCCGGAGTGCAAGTAGGGATAGGCTGATTCACAGAGACGATATTGTCAATGATATATCCGAGAGGATTTTGATGAACCGGTCCGGCAACGTCGTGAGGACGCTCGCCCGAACCGCCGCGGAGACTCTGGTCACCGGCGGCGTCGTCGTGCTGCTCTTCGCCGTCTACCTGGTCTTCTGGAGCGACGTCCAGACAGCCGCCGCGCAGGTCGATCTGCGCGACGACTTCAAACAGCAGGCGGCTGCCGTCCCCGCCACCTCCAAGGCGGCGCCGACCGCGCCCGTACGACCGTCCGCCGGCGCCGGCGTCGCGGTCATGCAGATCCCCCGGCTCGGCGACGACTGGTCGTGGGTCGTGGTGGAAGGCGTGTCCGACGAGCAGCTCGCGCGCGGTCCCGGACGGTTCCCCGACACCGCCCTGCCCGGCCAGGTCGGCAACTTCGGCGTCGCCGGTCACCGGGCGACGCACGGCGAACCGTTCGCCCACATCGACCGCGTCCGCAAGGGCGACAAGATCTTTGTGGAGGCCGTCGGCTCGACCTACACCTACGTCGTCGACCGCACGGAGATCGTGGCACCGACCGCGGTCGGCGTCCTGTATCCGGTGCCCGACAAGCCGAACGCGACGCCACGCAAGGCACGGATCACGATCGTGACGTGCAATCCGCGCTGGGGATCCAGCGAGCGCTTGATCGTCCACGGCCGCCTGATCGAGACCCGCTCCGGAACGGAGGCATGACATGTACGCAGCACTCTGGCGCGTCCTGCCAGGACCGAGCGCCGTCAAGGCCCTGCTCGCCCTCACGCTCTTCGTCACGCTCGTCGCCATCTTGTTCCTCTGGGCCTTCCCTGCGGTGCAGCCGATGCTGCCGTTCGACCAGATCACGCTCGAGTCCGAGCCGACCTCGTCCGCCGCACCGTAACCTCCTGACTGGAACGCTGTCCCGCGTTTGGCACCTCTTGCCCGCGGACGTGATGCGGATGTGACCAGGCGTCACCCGCACGAGGATGCCCCCCGAGCCGCATGGCTCGGGGGGCATCCTCGCGTGGAACACCGTGCGAGGCCGGGCCGGGGGAACTCCGGCCCCACACGGAGGATCAGTGGTCGCGCAGCAGCGACCCGTAGCCGTGGATCTTGTCCTCGATGCCGTTCTCGCGCAGCGCCATCCACCACGTGGCGGCGTTGATGGCGACGACCGGCTTGCCCAGCCAGCGCTCGGCCTCGTCCGCGAGCTCGGTCATGCAGAGGTTGGTGCCGCACTGGACGATCGCGTCGACGTCGGGCTCGTCGACCTCGAGGATCGCCTCACGCAGCGTCTGCTCGCTCACGTGGGCGATCGCGACCGCGCTCTCGCAGCTGAGGCCCTTGATCTTGCCGACCTCGAAGCCGAGCTCGGTGAAGAACTTGCGGACGTTCTCGTCGCCGATCGGGGTATACGGCGTGACGATGCCGATCTTCTTGGCACCGAACAGCTGCAGCGCACGCTCGCAGGCCTCGGCACCCGTCGCGACACCGAGGCCACCGGAGAGGTCCTTGATCTGCTGGACGAACTGGCGGTTGCCTTCGACGCCGTCCCAGAAGGTCTCGGCGCTCATGCCCATGACCATGTAGTCGGGCTCCATCGTCATGATGCCCTCGACGCAGTCGGCCATCGCGGCGCGGATCTGCACGAGGAGGTTCTGCATGCCCTCGTCGTCGGCGATCCGGCCGTCGCGGATCAGGATCCGGCCGTAGTGGGAGGTGACGCCAGGAACCCGCATCGAGTCGAACTCCGGCTGGACGATCGTGTTGGTGCTCGGGGCGATCACCCCGAACTTGCGGCGGTAGCCGAGGCGGTCGGTCATGAGAGGGAGGCTCCTTCGGAGACGGAGGGACGCTCGGCGTGCGGGAGACGCCTGCTGAGCCGGAGCGCACCGATGAGGAAGCAGAGCTGGACACCGGTGTTGGTGAGCTGCTCGATCCATTGCAGCGCCTCGGTCTGATGAGGCCGAGCCGCCAGCGGAGGGAGCACGAGCGTGCCGACGAGATAGAAGAGGAACAACCAGCGGCCGAGCTGGTCACCGTGACGAGCGGCGAGCGCCGAGGCCATCGCCCCGACCGCAACCGCAGCGAGCGCCGCGATGGCGAGCATCGGGGTGAGGTTGCGCGCAGCTCCGGAGATGCACGCGCCGACGAACGGCACCAGGGCGAACGGCGCCCACGACACGACCTTGCCGACGTACACGCTCGCCAGGGCCCACGCGAGCGCGGAGAAGCCGATCGCGAGGCATGGGAACAGCATCTGCTCGAGGAACGGGATCTCGATGCACGGTCCGGCGACGAGCAGCTTCCAGACCGCCTTGCCGAGGCCACCGGCGGTGACGACGAGGCCGCCGAGCAGCGCTCCCACCCGTACGGCGGGGATCGACTTGCCCAGCGCTTGGGCGAGGACAACGAGACCGGCGCCAGCGAGCACGACGGGCGTGAAGTCCTGGATCGCAAGAGCCAGACCGTACTCGGTGCAGGGATCGATTGCCATCAGGCCTCCTCGCGCTCGGTCGGGGTGAAGATGTCGCGCTTGCGGAAGCCCGCGGTCATGAAGCGCCCCATCGCCTTCGACCGGGTCAGCCAGGCCACCCTGGCACCGTTCTTGCTGGCCGCAAGGACGCGGTCGGCGAGCCACGGCGTGACGGTCTCGACCCGGTCGCCGAGGATGTTGAAAATCTTGCGAGCCTTCTCGAACGCCTCAGGCTGCCCGTCGTAGTCGTCGACGAGGAGGTCGGTCGCGACGATGCCCGGGGAGAGGTAGCCGACGCGGACGTCGGTGTTCTTGGACTCCTTGACCAGCGCCGCGGTGAGATAGGTGACCGCGCGCTTGCTCGCGCCGTAGATCGCCATCCCGGGTTGGAGCTGCCCGTCGGAGCCGAAGCCCTCCATGTTCCAGATCCATCCGCCGCCCGGCTGCGCACTCAGGCCCGCCAGCGCGACGGTGCAACCGTTGATCGCACCGACGAGGTTGGTACGGACGACGGTGTCGGTGACGTCCGCCGAGATCTCCGGGAGCGGACGACGCGGCGCCGAGACGCCGGCGTTGTTAATCCACACGTCCACGCGACCGAACGTCTGCGACGCGTGGTCCCACAGCTTCTGCAGGGACTCACGGTCGGTGACGTCGGCAGGGATGCCGCTGATGCGGTCGCCACCGCGTGGCGCAAGCTCGGCGAGGGCGGCGTCGACCGCGGCCGAGGACCGTCCGCACACGACGACACGGCACCCTCGGTCGAGGAGCTGGCCGGCGAGCCCGAGGCCGATGCCCCGGGTCCCACCGGTCACGACGACGACCCTGGACTCCGTCACGCCGGCTCCCAGGTGAGCAGGCCGTGAAGGAAGTGGGTGGTGCGCTCGCCCGAGAACAGCTGCCAGACGACCGACAGGTCACGCGTCTGGGAGTCGAGAAGGAACTCGCGTCCGCGGATCTTCTCGACACCGCGCGCGTCGGGTCCCATGAGGTGCTGGGTGGTGAACAGCGCACGGCCGTACGAGACGGCGTTGCCGAAGACGTCGCCCTCGTACTGGGTGCGGGCACCGTCGCGGTAGCGCTCGAAGGTGTACGAACGGTCGAGCGCGCCGCTCCAGGTGACGCGCTGGCGGGTCCGCAGGAGCGAGAGGGGCTCGTGCTCGATCTGCACCTGGGTCTGGCCGAGCGTCTTCTGGGTAGCCGCGTCCTCGACCGAGAGCGACCCGGTCCAGGTGCCCTTCTCCTTGGTGGGAAGCACCTGAGGCGTCGGGCCGCGCTGGGTCTCGGCCGCGATCCACTCGTCGACGAACGCCTGCGTCTCGGGGTTCGTGTCGTGGTCGAGCGTCCGCTTGTAGACGCCGTTGAAGACCGCGCAGACCGCCCAGCCGTCGTGCAGGACCGACGAGTAGACCTGCGTCACGCCGTCGGGGAGCACCTGGTTCCAGGTGCGCAGGTCGGCCTGCCAGCCCGGCGAGTAGTAGTTGGCCTCGACGAAGAACCCGTACGGCTGGCCGGTCCCGTAGAAGTCCGGACCGCAGTAGACACGATTCTCGTCGGAGTCGACGATGCGGAAGTCGAAGTCGGCGCCGAGCTGGAACCGGTTGCGCAGCGGGCCGGCGCCTTCGAGGGTCGGACGCATCCAGTAGCGCGCCACGCCGTCCTCGATGACGCTCGCACGTGCGATGCGCTCGAAGCCCACGTGGTTGCCCTCGGGGTCGAACAGCGCGGGACGGCCGTGCCACTCCCCCTCGATGCGCTGCTGCCACGCGCTCGTGTCGACCGACTCCTGGTCGGTCTCGCTGGTCGCCGTCACTTGCGCACCTCGTTGTCGAGCAAGTGCGCCCGGACGTCCTCGGCGGCGTCGTCACCGATGAGGCGAGCGACCTGCGCCCAGACCTTGTCGACCTCGGGGCTGAAGATGAGCGCCCGGTTGCGGGCGTCACGTGCCGGAAGGTCGGTGTCGGCCACGTCGGCCAGCACCTCGGCGGGCACCGACGCGTCGAGCAGACCGAACCAGTGCTCGAGGTAGGTCGTGACGGCGCTCTCGATGGAGACGAACGCGTCCGCGTCGGCGCGGTGCACGAGCATCCACGGCGACATCATGGCGTTCTGGCGAGGACCGATCGCGGCCTTGGTCAAGCCTTCCCAGGTCTCGACTTCCTCGTACGTCTCTGTCAGCGGCTCGTGCGCCCAGTCGAGGTAGGCCAGGTGCGTGCCCAGGTCGGCCCGCGGGATGAGATCGAGGTGGAACGCGTAGGTGCCCTGGCCCTTGACCGAGTCGAGCGTGAAGTGCGGGATCGGCAGTCCGTCACGAGCGAACGCGAACACCATGTGGCTGTCCAGACCGATCATGTCGACCGCGAGGCCCACGTACACGACCTTGCCGATCGGGTTGGAGTCGTCGGTCGGGACGAAGACGCGAACGTCACCCACGGGGTCCGGCGTCATCGGCGACGTGAGCGTACGGAACGCGGAACCGTCGTCGGCGGTCACCTCGACCAAGCCACGCTCGGCGACGATGCGCTCCCATGCGCGCTCGCACAAGCCGCGCGGAAGGCTCACAGACGCCTCGGACTCGGTGGTGCTCATGCGGGGACCTCTTCTTCACGCGTCGTCGTCTTGGTGCTGTCGGTGCGCGGGACGTCCCCGCGCTCTTCGCGCTCGACCCGCTTGCCGAGCAGCTCCTTGCTGCGGACCTCCTTGAAGTTCCACGCCGAAGCCAGCTCGGGGACCTCCTTGCGGGTCGGCGACGGGATCACGCGCGCCTCGACCCGGGCAGGGCCCTCGCCGACGATCGTGTTGCCCTCGACCGACCAGCCCTTGTCGATGAGCTCCTGACGGCGGCGGCGGTAGAGCACGGCGTTGTAGTCGCTCTTGACGTGCAGTTCTGCCGACAGGTCGAACGGGAGGAGCTCGGGGCGCACCCCGTTGACGACGGCCTCGTCCTCGTACAGCACCTTGAACACGCGGCGGCGCGCGTCACGGTCGGCCCACTTGCCCTTGAAGAACGTCCGCAGCGCGACGAACTTGACGAGTGTGGTCTCCTCGTCGATCGGGATGTTGACGTCGAAGATCTTGAGCTTGCCCATCGGGGTGTCGACCTCGAGCAGGATCATGTTGGGCAGCCACCAGGTGGTGGAGACCGGCACCTGCGGACGCTTCATGAGGTCCTTGGTCTTGTTGGGGTTGAGCATGCCCCAGATGCCCTTGGAGTTCGGCGGGTTGAGCTTGACCGACACCTTGCAGTGCCACTCCGACTCCTCGATCTCGAACTCGGGGACCTCCGGCTTCTCCTTGTTGCCGAAGACGCCGCCGTGCACGAACGGCGTGTGCGCGACGTCGACGCCGTTCTCGAGGATGCGCTCGTAGTTGGACTTCCAGAGGAACGAACCGGTGACCGCACGGTAGGTCTCGGTGTCGTCGATGGCCGACCAGTCGGGCAGCGGCGGGCGCTCGGCCTCGGGCAGGTCGCCCATGTAGATCCAGATGAAGCGGTGCTTCTCCTGGACCGGGTAGGCGTCGATGCGCGCCTTGCGCGGGATGCCCTTGCCGGGGTGCGCGGGGATCTTGCGCACGGACCCGTCGGGCTCGTACTCCCAGCCGTGGTACGGACAGACGATGCAGTCGTCCTTGACCTCGCCGCCCGACAGCGCCGCACCACGGTGCACACACAGGTCGGACATGGCGACGACGCTGTTGTCGCTCGACTTGCGGTAGATGACGAGCTGCTGTCCGAGAAGCTTGACCTTCTTCGGGGTCCCGGCGGGGAGATCCTCGCTGAACTCGACGGCGTACCAGAAATTCTTGAACATCGCGGGTCTCCTCCTAGCGTCGCCGAATCTCGGCGATCTCCGAGCGGGGCTGCTCCGCCAGCAGCTCCAGTGCGTTCTTGGCCTCGACATCCCCGCGCACGGTCGCGCGGAGGAACGAGGTGACGGTGGTGGCGAGCGCGTCGCGCTGGGCGGCGGCGTCACCGGTGGACGGGTCTTCGAGGAAACCGCGTGCCGTGGTGGGGTCTTCGGGGTGGATCGCGAGCATGTGCGTCGCGTCCGCGAGGTGGACGAGCCAGGCCTCGGTCGTCGACGGGAGCGCCCGCTCCCACGTCGCCGTGATCGGGTCGTGAGCGGGAGCGTCCGGGTCCTCGCCGTACCGGATGGCGCTGGCGGCGACCACACCGTCCGCCGTGCCGGCCAGCAGCATGACCGGTGCCTCGACCGGCGCCGGCAGCAGGGTGCTCGGCGGGTGCCCGAGCATCTGCGAGGCCTTCGTGTGGGCACCGTACGTCGCGACGGCGCGCACCTCGGGGAACCACTGTGGGCTCGCCGACTGCAGGGCCACGGTGCCGCCGGCCGAGTGACCGAACAGCGCGACGGCGCCGGTGTCGAGGAGCCCCGCGAGCGGGCCGGACTCCCCCAGCGCCGTGACGGCGCCGAGCACCGGACGCAACGCCTGGGTCGTCGGCCCGCTGCCGTAGGTGTCCGGGCCGACGGTGCCGAGGTCGACACCGGGCGTCAGCCCGTACTCGCCCACGCTGTGCTCACTGGGAGGAAAGAGCTCCCCCACCCAGTCGTACGTGACCGCGACGAAGCCGGCCTCGACCAGCCGCACGGCCAACCACGCGTAGGCGTCGGCGCAGACGTTGACGCCCGAGAGGATCACGGCCAGCGGGTACGGGGCACCCGCCGGGTCCGCCGCGAGACGGCCGCTCATCCGCTCGGCCGTCGTCGTCGCGGGCAGCGCCGGGTAGCGCACCGTGACGTGCGCCGTGTCGTACGGAGCCTCGGCTCCCGGGATGCGGACGGCCGTGCGGAGCGCGCGGGCGAGGACGGGGTCGTTCATCGTGCCGAGTGAACCTCGTGCTCGTGAGCGCGCGGCAGCGTGCGGTCGCCGCCCCAGAGCGCACGGACGAGGCGCTGCGTCGTCTCGGCGCCAAAGTAACGGTCGCCCATCACGTTGGCGGGGTCACGCTCGGCGATGTTGCGGCGGATCGCCTCATCGTCGGCCGCCAGTGCGGCGCGCTCGGCGACCGGAACGGCCTCCGCGGCGTCGACCCACCCGAGCCAGCGGTCGAGGTGCTCCTCAGCGACCTCGGTCACGAGCTTGGTCATTTCCTCGCCGGCGGGCGCCATGTGGCAGAACGCGGTCGGCGAGAGGCCGGCGCGCACGAAGGCCGAACGGCTGACGAACGGCTCGAGGAAGCTCTCGTTCTGGAGCTGCTCCCAGCGAGCGTTGACAGGCTCGTAGTAGCGGTCGAACGAGTCGGTGTCGGTCACGAGATAGCTGCGCGGCACCGAGTCGAGGAAGAACCAGCCCTGCGGGAAGCAGCCGAGCGCCATGCCGAAGTGCGGGACCTTGACCTGCGGACCGAGCCAGATCGTCAGGTGGACGTTGCAGAACCCGGCGGTCGCGTTCTCCATGTGGGAGTGGACCATCCAGTCGATCTCGGGGCCGGCGTACGTGCGGACGCGGCCCTTGGCGCCGGTGTCACCGCCGAAGTCCTCGAGCGCCTCGGACGACGGGTCGCGCTCGAGCTCGAACCGCTCAGCGACCCGGTCTTTGAGACGCTCGACGAGGGCCAACCAGGTCGCGAAGGTCTCGCTGACGTCGGTCGGGCCCGACTCGTCGAGGTGCTCCTGCACGTACTTCAGACTCTGGCTCACGGGGGCTCCTTACGTGTCGTGCGACGTGATTCACGTTACGTTGAGACTATATATGATCTATACCCTGGACGGACAGAGTTCGGGAAGAGAATCTTGACCCGACCGGCGGCCCGCTCGGCGCTGATGTCCGGAGACGTAACCGAATCTTGATGACGTGCTATCAGGACGGATACGCGGTCGCGCCGAGCCCCTCGCCGCCCGCCCTGAAGGCCGCAGGCGCATGGACGACACAGGTCTGCACGTGCTCCAAGATCCCCTCGTCGCCGTACTCCCTCCCCCATCCGGACCGCTTGACGCCCCCGAACGGCGCCCGCAACGACATGCCCGTCCGGTTGTGCGTGTTGACGAAGGTGAAGCCCGCGTCGAGCCGCGCGGCCAGGTCGAAGGCGCGCTGCTCGTCGACCGACCACACCGACGCACCGAGTCCCAACTCGCCGGCGTTGGCGCGCGCGACGACCTCTTCCTCGGCGTCGAACGCGAGGATCGGCAGGGTCGGACCGAACTGCTCGGTCGCGACGACGTCGTCCGAGTCCGACGCACCCAGAACGAGGGTCGGCAGAACGTAGTAGCCCTCGTCGAGCCGCGCCTCGGGGTCGATGGTCCCGATCGGGACGACCTCCGCGCCCGCCGCCGCTGCGGAGTCGACCAGTGCCCGTACGCGCTCGGCCGAGGCCGCGCTCACGACCGGCCCCATCGTCACGCCGGGGGTCAACGGGTCGCCGACGCGCAGGATCCGGTCGGCCGCGGCACGCAGGGCCGTGACTACCTCGTCGTAGCGCGACCGGTGGACGTACAGGCGCTTGATCGCCATGCAGACCTGCCCGCTGGTCGCGAACGCGGCCATCAGCAGGCGCTCCGCGATGGACTCGTCCAGCTCGACGTCCGCGAGCAGGATCGCCGGGTCGTTGCCGCCGAGCTCCAGCAGCGACGGTGTCAGCGCCCCGGCGGCCGTACGGGCGAGTGCACGCCCCGCGACGTCGCCGCCGGTGAAGGCGACCCGGTCGACACCGCGGTGCCCGACCAGTGCGGTCGCGGTCTCGGCATCGCCGTGGACGACCTGGAGCAGGCCGGAAGGCAGGACGGCTGACATCGTGGCGACGACCTTCTCGACCGCGAACGGCGCGAGCGGTGACGGCTTCACGACGACGGCGTTGCCCGCGACCAGCGCCGGAGCGACCTTGAGCATGGCGAGGATCACGGGGGCGTTCCAGGGCGTGACGGCAGCGACGACCCCGTACGGCCGGTGGCGCAGCACGAGCCGTCCCTGGGCGTCGTCGATCTCGCTGTCGACGAGCAACGTCTCAGCGCGCGCGGCGACCCAGCGCAGCACGGTGACGGCGAAGCCCGCCTCGCCCCGACAGTCGGCCAGCGGCTTCCCGGTCTCGCGCGCCATCAGCGCGGCGACGTCGTCGAGCACCGGATCGAGCAGGTCGGCGGCTGCCCGCAGCGCCGCTGACCGCGAGGCCACCGGCTGGTCGCGCCACGTCGCCTGCGCCGCACGGGCACGCCCGACGGCGCGGTCGACTGCCGCCGGATCGTCGAACACGACCTCCCCCACCACCTCGCTCGTACGGGCGGGGTTCTCGCGGCGCGAGCCGGTGGCCGCGATCGTCACAGCGCGTCGCCCGCCGGCTCGAGCGGCCGCAGCGAGTCGATCATCGAGGTCCGGCGCAGGTATGCCCGCGCTGCCACCGGGTCCGCGGCGAGCGCGCGCAGCTCGGCGTGGTGCGCGGCGCGCGCGGAGGGGTCCTGCTCGCGCAGCTGCTTCCAGTTGTCGTGCGTGACCTTACGGACGTAGGACAGTGCGACGTCCCGGCGACCGGCGAGCACCACGTCGAGCGCGTCGAGGTCGGCCTCCCCCGCGAGCAGCGCCACCAGCGCGCGAGCGGTGAGCACCGCGTCGTGGATGCCGCTGTTCATGCCCATCCCGCCGAGCGGGTTGTTGACGTGCGCCGCGTCGCCCACGAGCACGACCCGGCCGGTACGGAAGCGCTCGGCGACCCGCTGGTGGACGAGGTAGAGCGAGGAGTGGAGCAGCTCCCACGGGCGGCCGAGGTCGGCGACGCCGCGCAGGCGCTCCTGGACGCGCGCGTCGGCGACCTCGGCGTCGGCCGGGCTGTCGGGGTCGGTCGGGAACAGGATGCGCCAGTGCTCCGGGGTCCGCAGCAGCACCAGCCACTCGGTCGGGTCGAAGACGTAGTTGACGTCGGCGATGCCGGGGAGCACGGCCGCCAGATCCTCGGTGGTCGAGACGACGAGGAAGCGCTCCGGGTAGGTGATGCCCTCGAACTCCGCACCGGTGCTCTTGCGCACGACCGAGCTCGCGCCGTCGGCACCGACCACCCAGTTGGCGGTCCAGGAACGTCCGCTGGCACTGGTGACGGTGACCCGGTCGTCAGCCTGCGTGACCGACGTCGCCGGCTCACCGAACTCGACCGTGCACCCGTCGTGCTGCCGGAGTCGCTCCAGCAGGATCGGCGTGAGCTTGCTCTGCTCGCACTGCACCCGGAACGGGTACGGGGTGTCGTCGGCGAGGATGCCGAGGTCCAGCTCGGCGACGGGGCCGTCCTGGCGGTCGCGGTACTGGAAGGCCTGGGAGACGATGCCGTGCTCCCGCAGCGCGTCGAGCACGCCGAGGTCGGCGAGCATCTCCAGCGTCGGCGGGTGGTAGGTGCTCGCCCGCGACTCCGCGGACAGTGACTCCCCCGCCTCCAGCACGGTCACCGCGTGACCGGCCTGCGCCAGCACGAGCGCCGTGGTGAGTCCGACGGGCCCCGCTCCCACGACCAGGATGTCGTTCGTCATCGTGCTGCCTCCTCGGCGTACGCCGCTTCCAGGACGAGCTGGTCTCCCAGCCCGACGAGCTCGGTCAGGTCGTCCCACGCCATCCGTGGGACGGCACCGGCATGGCCGGTGCGGGCGATCGCCGCGTACGTGTCGGCTGCCGCTCGGGCAGCAGCCAGCAGTGCGGAGACCGGGTGGATCACGAGGCGTACGCCGAGCTCGGCGAGGGTCCCGTCATCGGGATGGCCCGCATCGGGACCCTCGATCGCGCCGGCCGCCTCAGAACGATTCATCACCAGGGGCACCTCGCCGCCGAGCGCCGCCGAGACCTCGCGCAGCTCAGACAGGCCTGCGCCCTCGACGAACACGGCGTCGGCACCCGCCGCGACGAACGCGTGGGCCCGCGCGACGACGGCGTCGAGACCGTCGACCGAGAGCGCGTCCGTACGGGCGACGATCACGACGTCGGTGCCCGCCTCGACCGCGGCACGGACCCGGCCCGCCGCCTCGGCAAGCCCGACGACAGCCTTGCCGGTCATGTGACCGCACCGCTTGGGGGCGACCTGGTCCTCCAGGTGCAGCCCTGCGATGCCGGCCGCCGCGTACGCGCGCGTCGTGTGCCGCGCTTGCAACGCGTTGCCGTAGCCGGTGTCGGCATCGGCGAGCAGCGGGACGTCGTCCAGTGCCGGGACGACCTCACGGGCACGCGCGGCGATCTGGCTGCCGTGCACGAAGCCGAGGTCCGGCAGGCCGAGGCCGACCGCCGACGCGACCGCGCCCGAGAGACAGGTGGCGCGTGCGCCGGAGACCACCGCGAGCCGCGCGGTCACCGCGTCGTACACGCCGGGCAGGTGGACGACCTCGTCACCGGCGAGCAGGGTACGGAGGGTGGCGGCGGGAGAGGTGGCGCCGGTCATCGCCCGTGCAGCGCGAAGCTGCCCTCGACCCCGACGACCCGGGCGTTGGTGAAGCATCGGATCGTCTCCACCGTGCCCTCCTCGCCGAGCCCCGACAGGCCCCACGCCGGCCGCGGCGTCATGAGGTGCAGGCTCATGATCGTCGAGCCGTTCACCTTGACCTCGCCGGCACGCACGCGGCGGGCGAGCGCGAGCGCCCGGTCGGTGTCGGTGCCGACCACGTATCCCTCAAGCCCGTACGACGTGCCGTTGGCGAGCGCGAGGGCCTCGTCCTCGGTCGCGTAGGTGTGCACGGTCGCGATCGGGCCGAAGATCTCCTCCGCGGCAGCCGCGACCGGCACGCCGGTCACCAGTGCGGGCGCCAGGTAGTTGCCCGTGTCGGGGACGGGCGTCGCGCGGTGGACAGTGCCGCCGGCGGTGCCCAGCGCCTCGAGCGCCGACTCCAGGCGGGCCCGGTGGACCGAGTGGACGATCGGGCCGAGATCTGATGCCTCGTCCAGCGGGTCCCCCGCGGTGAGAGCGGTCAGCCGCTCGAGCGCCAGCTCGACGACCTCGTCGGCCATCGCCTCGGGCACGATCAAGCGTCCGAGCGCGCGGCACCACTGGCCGTTGAGGGTGGTCAGCAGGTCGACGGCAGCGTGCGCGGCCGCCTCAGGATCGGCGTCGGGCATCACGACGAGCGGGTTGTTGCCGCCGAGCTCCAGCTGGAGCGCGGCCAGCTTCTCGGCGCACGCGGCGGCGACCGCACGTCCTCCGACAGCGCCACCGGTGAACGACACGGCGCGGATGCGCGGGTCGGTGACGACCGTTCCGCCCACGGACGGTCCACCCTGGAGGAGCTGGAAGACCCCACCGTCGACCCCGGCTTCGGCCAGGACCTCAGCGACCGTAGTGCCGAGCAGCGTCGTCGCGTACGGGGCGTACTCGCTGGGCTTGAGGATCGTGGGGCAGCCTGCGGCGAGCGCGCTCGCGACCTTGTGCGCGGCCATCGGCGCGGGCGCGTTCCACGGGACCAGGCAGATCGCGGGCCCGACCGGCAGGCGCAGCACCTCGACGGCCTGACCGTTCGCGCCCGTCACCGGCGCATCGACCAGGGTCCCCGACCGCAGCATCTCGGCGGCGAGGCGGAAGGCGCCCGGGACGATCATGCCGACGATGGAGGTCTGACGGACCGGGACGCCGGTCGCGAACGCCTCCAGCGCCGCCAGTTCGGACTGGCGGGCCTCGAGCGCGACCGCCACGGCGTCGAGGAGGGCGGCCCGCTCGTCCGGCGACGTCGACGACCACGTCTCGCTGGTGTGGGCCGCGTCGGCAGCGGCCAGGGCCCGCTCCACGGAGTCCGGTGCGCTCTCGACGGCGTGCCCCAGCGACTCTCCGGTCGACGGATCCTCGAGGACGAGGTCGAGGGTGCCGGTCGCGGGAGCGACCTCACCCGCGACCACCTCGACCAGGGCTGGCAGCGTCACCGCGGCGATCGCCCCACCGTGCGCCGTACTCGTCATCCTTGTCCCGCCTTCGCCTTCGCGTCCACCGCGTCGGGCGTGGTCAGGCCGATCCACGACTCGTCGCTGACGAGCAGCTGAGCCAGGTCGAGGCGACCCCGCTCGGCGGGGAACGCCTGGACCAGACCCATCGCGGTGTCACGCACGGCGCGGCCGATGACGTTGTCCATCAACGCACCGGACGTTCCACACATCTTCAACGATCCGACCGCCACGGCAAAGGCCTTCTCGCAAACCGACCCCTTGGCGAGCTTCCAGTTCTTGACGACCTCGGGCTTGGGCAGGATCGGCGGGTCGCTCGACTCGAGCTCGACCTGGTAGCGCAGCCACAGGTGCATGTCGGTCAGGTCGTGCTGGGCCTCACCGATCAGCACCTGGTGCATCGGCGAGGACGCGATCGGCTTGCCGGTGTCGGCGAACTTGGCCTTCATGGTCCGCTCGAAGGCGTAGTCCCAGGCACCCTTCGCGATGCCGGCATAGATCGCCGCGATCGCGATCTGGTTGCCGACCCACGACCCGCGCGACATCGACGTCGCCCGGGCGAAGCCCGCCGGCACCGCCAGCGCGTGGTCGGCGGGGACGAAGCAGTCCTCCATCACGAGCCCGAAGTTGTCCGAGGCCCGCATGCCGAGACCGCTCCACTCCTGCCGGGGGCGGATGCCCTCGGAGTCGCGGGCGACGAGGAACAGCGAGATGCCGTCGATGCCGTCGATGTCGGCACGGCGCGCGGTGACGAGGTAGAAGTCGGCGGTGCCGGAGAGGCAGCCGAACGACTTCTCGCCGTTGAGGAGCCAGCCGCCCTCGACCGGCGTGGCCGTCGTCGAGATGAGGACGTTGGCGTTGCTCGCCTTGGCGGCCTCGCTCGCGAAGTTGGCGAGGCAGCGCTCCTCGGTGCCCATGAGGTGGAGGACACGCTCGGCGAACGCACGGACCTCGTCCGCCTCGTCGTCGGTGTAGAGCCCGGCCTCGAGCGCAGCGAGCGGCAGCAGCCCGCGCGACGATGCCGAGCAGTGGAAGAAGTACGCGAGCGCGGTCGAACCGCAGACCGTCCCGAGCGCGTACGTGGTGGCGACGAGGTCACGGAGGCCCCCGCCGAGGCCGCCGTACTCCTTCGGGACGACAAGACCGAGCAGCCCGGCCTCGGCGAGGAGCTTGACGTGGCCCTCGGGGAACGCGCCACGGGCGTCGGCCTCCTGGGCGGCGTCACGGATGGCGGGGAGGATCGCCTCGACCCGGGCAGCGCGCTCGCGCTCCTCGGGGCTGAGGTCGGTCAAGAGGTGTTCGGCGGTCAGCATGGCCGTCATCAGCTCCTACAGGGAAGGCATTGGGGTGGGATGGGAGGTGCTCGCGGGCGAACCGTGCGGGGACGGCGGGGCCGAGGAGCCGGGCGGGTGTTCTCGGAGGCGGCGCGCGAGGCGGTCCAGTGCCACGGCGTCCGCGGGGGTGGTGACGTCGAGGGTCCCGAGCAGGCGCACGAGGTCCTCGGTTGCGACGGCGCCGTCGAGGCCGCCGAGCGTGGTGTCGAAGTGGTGGACTCCCGACTTCAGCGCCGTGAGCACGTTGACCAGGCCGAGCCGGTCCTTGTCACGCAGCCGGAGGCGGAGCGGGACGGGCCGGGCGAGGCCGACGGCGTCCTGCAGGAGGGCCCGCACCTGAAGCGGCGTCGCCGAGCCGGAGGTGTCGTCGAGGCAGATCTCGGTGGCGCCCGAGTGCGCGAGCACGTCGATCGCCGCGAGCGCCGACTCGCTGCCGGCCACGGCGAACGCGTCGTCGAGGATCACGACGCGGCCCGTCGCGGCGTCATCGCCCGCGAGCTCCCGGGCGAGCACGGCGGCACGCTCGACCGAGCGGGGGTCGTGGCCGTCGGCCCTGACCTCGAGGACCGAGATGCCCCGGTCGATTGCCCGACGCGCCTGCGCCGCGGACTCCACGAGCGCGCTTCGGTGAGCGGCATCCGCGCTGTCGACCGCTGCGCCGCTCCCCCACGGGAAGGTCTCAAGAGACGCGCCGGCCGTCAGGTCGGCGACACGCACGCGGATGCCCGAGCGGCGGACGTGGCGGGCTGTCCGGTGGACCGAGTCGCCGACCTCGCCGCGTGCCGCCAACGAGGTGACGAGACCGCTGTCGGCGAGTGTCGCGACGTCGGGGAGGACGTCGGCGAACTGGCCCCATCCGCGGGAATGGAAGAGCAGAGGTGCCGTACGACGGGCGGCGTGGCCCGCGAGCACCTCCCCGACGAAGATCGTGTGGTCTCCGCCCGGATAGGCGTGAAGGACCCGGCAGTCGAGCCAGCCGAGGGCTGAGTCGAGCAACGGGACCCCGGTAGCAGCTGTGGACCACGTCTCGCCGTCGAAACGGTCGGCAACCTCACCGGCCATCCCGGCGAAGCGGCGCGCCACCTCGGCCTGGTCCTTCGCGAGGACGCTGATCCCAAAGACACCGCTGGACTCGACCAGGCCGTGGCTGTAGAGCCGCCGGTCCAGACAGATCGAGACCAACGGCGGATCGAGACTCACGCTGGAGAACGAGCTCGCTGTCATGCCGTGCCGCACACCGTCGACGACGGTAGTGACGATGGTGACGCCGCTGGGCCACTGGGCCAGCACGTCGCGGAACGTCGAAGCCTCGACCACTGATCCACCTCCTTCAAGGTGGTAGAGAATATACAATATCAACTTGGGGTTGTGCCACGTGTTCATCGCTAAGAACGACCTGGCCTGCGAGAATCTATGATGTAGACGCACACGCGTCATCTGACTCATAGAGGAGCACCCGCATGGCACGACGTAGCCGATCCGACCGCACCGCCCGGCCGATCGCCCACGTGTCACTCGTCGACCGCGTGACCAGCGAACTCCGCGCGTCGATCCTCACCGGCGAGATCCAGCCCGGTTCATCGGTCTCCATCGTCGAGCTCTGCGAGCTGTACGACGTGAGCCACATCCCCGTACGCGAGGCGCTTCGTCGTCTCGAGAGCGAGGGCGTCGTGAGCCTGCGCCCGGGCCGGTCGGCGCTCGTCGCCGCCCTGAGCACGGAGGACCTCGCCGACATCTACCGCCTTCGGCGCCTCATCGAGGGCGACCTCGCAGCCAAGGCCGCCCGTCAGATGACGGACGAGCTGGTCACCGAGGCCGAACAGGCGCTCGACGAGTACGTCGCGATCGAGCGTGAGCCGGCCGCCCTCGCCGCGGCGCACCACGCCTTCCACGCCACGTTGCTCTCCGGCGTCATGGGCACCGCCGACAAGAACGTCCTCGAGCTGCTGTGGCACTCGGCCGACCGCTACCTGCACCTCCTGATGGAGGATCTCGACCACGCACCCGAGACCAAGGAGCACCGCATCGACGAGCACCGCGAGCTGCTCGAGCTCGCCCGCGCGCGCAAGTCGGCGGCGTTCAAGAAGGCGTGGATCGCCCACCTCGACGGCAGCGAGCGCTCCCTGATGGCCGCGCTCGGCAACCGCGCGGTCGCCGACTCCGCCTGAGCGGCACCACCTAGGGCTTCACGAGCGCGTCGGCGATCGCCCACGGGCGGCCGTCGACGACGTCGGTCCCGCGTGAGACGAAACGGTTGGACGCCTGCTCCGGGCTGAGCGCGGCGGCGGTGACGGACCCTTCCGACATGACCGGCTGGGGCCGGCTGATGACGCCGTCGAACTGCCAGCTCCCGCTCCAGAGGGTGAAGTCCGACGACAGCGGGACGAGCATCCCGGCCCCGAACGGACCGGGCCTGGAGGCGACGGCAAGGTTGAGGCGGTTCTCCGCCGACCGCTCGAGCAGCAGCAGGTCGAGGTCGTGCGCGGCCGCGGTGGTGAACGGCACGGCGACGACGTCAGCGTCCTGCAGCGAGGCGAGGCGGAACGTCTCTGGGTGCAGAGCGTCATCGCCCACGACGAGGGCGAGGCGGCCCCACGGGAGGTCGATCACCTCCAGCGCCTCGCCGAGGCGGGTCACCCACTCTGCGTGGCGGGCACTTGAGTGGAGCTGCGGCTGGCGGAGGACGACGCCGCGAGCGTCCATGGCGAGGCCGACGTGCTGGTCCCCGTCTCGTACCGTCGTCACGAGCGTCGCGGTGGTGTCGGCGAGCACAGCACGGAGGGCATCGGGATCGAAGCGCGGCGTCACCTCGTCCGTCACGATCCCACCAGGCCAGGCCGCGAGCTCGGGGAGGACGACGAGCTGCGCTCCCCCCTCGACGGCCTCGCGCACGAGGGCGACCACGTCGTCCCCGTCGGCCGGGCAGATCACGGCCGTCAGCAGGGACGCGGAGCCGGCGGGAGCACGGCGTCCGTGCGGCGGCGCGACGATCGGGCCGTACAGATCCGGGCGCCGCACCGCTAGGACGTCGGTGCCGTCCGGGCGCCGCTTGTCGTCGGCCGCCGAGACGTCGATGTCGGCGATCACGACCGCCTCGCCGGCGAGGGGGCCGCGTGCGACGACGGTCCCGTCGGGCGCGACGATCTGGCTCTCCCCCGCGCCGTGGAGACGCTCGACCGGGACTCCGACCGCCTGCGCGACGGTGTTGATGCTGTGCTCGGGGACGAGCGGTCCGACCTTGTTGGCCGCCACCACCCAGACGCGGTTCTCGACCGCGCGTACGGGGACGTGGAGCGAGGCCTCGTCGAGCGCGAACGAGTTGAGGCTGTTGAGCAGCAGCTGCGCGCCGCCGACCGCCAGCAGACGAGGCGTCTCGTTGATCACGCCGTCCATGCACGAGTAGAGGCCGAGACGGCCCAGCGGCGTCTCGACGACCGGCGAGGCCTCGGTCGCGGGATCGAGGTGATCACGCTCGCTGCCCATGAGGACCTGCTTGTCGCTCGTCGCCAGGACCTCGCCGTCGGGGCCGATGAGGATGTTGCTCCCCGTCGTGCGGCCGTCCTCGCGGGCGAGCGTGCAGTTCACGAGCAGGTGGATCCGGTGCTTCGCGGCCGTGGCAGCGAGCGTACGGACGAAGTCGCCGTCGAGGGTCTGGGCCATGCGGCGGGCGTGCTCGCGATCGGCGTACCAGGAGACGTGGTTGCCGAACTCCGGCAGAACGACCAGCTGGGCCCCTTGTCCGGCCGCGTCCTCGACGAGGCGGACCGCGGAGGCGAGGTTGGCCGCGACGTCCTCGCTGGCAGCGAGCTGGACGGCGGCGACGCGTACGACAGTCATGGGCGAAACCATATATCCTTCTACGATTCTCCCCTAGAGTTTCTCAGAGACGTTCCCCGACGCTGCTCTGCCCGATGACAGGAGCCGGATGTGAGCAACCAGCCGACCGACGATCGCCCACCTGAGCAGGAGGAGACTGCCGCGGCGGCCACTGCTCTGGGCACGGTACCCCTGACGGCCTTCGTCGGTCGCCCTCCGATGGACGTCGACCTGGCACGCCCGGCGCCGTTCGGCTGGTGGGCGGCCATCGTGATCGCGCTCGTCGCGTTCATCGACCGGATCGAGGTCAACCTGATCGCCGGCGCCCTCCCGGCCATCCAGGAGGAGTTCGGCTTCAGCGACACCTGGGCCGGCGCCATCCCGACCGCTGCGTCGCTCGCCGCGGTCGTCCTGCTCCTGCCGGCCGGTCGGCTCGCCGACAAGGGGCGGCGGACCTGGATCGTCGCGCTCGTGGTGCTCACCTGGGCGCTGTTCTCGGTGGCCAGCGGTCTCGCGACGACGTTCGCGATGTTCTTCGTCATCCGCATCCTTCTCGGCGCTGCCGGACAGCTCTACAACCCCCCGGCGTCGAGCCTCCTCGCCGACTACTTCCCGGGCAGCACCCGCGGCAAGGCGTTCGGACTCGAGCGTGCGGGCTACTACATGGGCCTGCCGGTCGGCGTCGCTCTCGGTGGTGCCGTGGCCGAGGCGCTCGACTGGCGCGCGGTGTTCTTCATCGTGGCGATCCCCGGCGTGCTCGTGGCCGCGCTCGTCCTCACGGTGCGCGAGCCGGTCCGTGGGATCGGCGACCGGATCGACCGCCTCCGGGGCATGGGCGACACCGAGCCCACGACCGAAGGGGCCGCGTCGGCTGCACCGACGTCGATGTTCGCCGAAGCTCGCGCGGTCCTCCAGATCACCTCGCTGCGCGGCATCACCCTCAGCCTGGCGCTGCTCTACCTCGGGCTCGGCGGGCTCTTCTACTGGCTCCCCACGCTGCTGGAGCGGACCGAGGACATGGCGTACGACACGGCGGCAGGCGTCGCGGGCGGTGTCGGCGGTGTCGGCATCGTGATCGGCATCATCCTCGGCAGCCGGATCGGCGACCGCGGCCACGGCGTGAAGCCCGGCTGGCGGATCCGGGTCAGCCTCTGGTTCCTCCTCGTCGGCGCGCTCTCGATCACCGGCGTCGTGGTCCTCCCCGGAGTCGCGCTGCGCATCGGCCTCGTCGCCCTCGCGTGTGTCGGCTTCGCCGGGGCCATCCCGAACCTCACGGCCGCGTCCGCCGACGTCGTTCCCGCCTCGCGCCGAGGGCTCGGGTTCGCCGCCGTGCAGTTCCTGCTGTCGCTCGGTGGCGCGCTCGGACCGTTCCTCATCGGCGTGGTCTCCGACGCGACCGGCTCCATCAACATCGCGTTCCTCGCGCTGGTGCCGCCGCTGTTCGCCAGCGTGCTGATCCTGCGGTGGGCCGCGGTCACGTACGACGACGACGCGCGCAAGGCACTCGCAGGCGGCTGACCCGTCGGCGCGCCAGCGTCCAAACGCCTGCGCGGCATGGACGCTGGCGCACCGATCACAGGGTCCGAGGGGCGTCAGGCCCAGTGGCGTATGACGACCGGGCCGTCGTACGCAGGCGCGGCATCCCCGGCCGGAACGTGCGCCCAGCGGCGCTCCGCCGTCCAGTAGAGGTCGACGTCCGCCGCGAAGGTGCTGATCTCGGCGCCGTCGAGCACCTCGACCGAGCCCGGGAGGGCACCGCCGGCAGGTCGTACCGCACCCGGCGCCACCGTGTGCACGCCGAGCGTGCCGGCATCGTCGGCCGGCCCCTCAGCCCAGCCGCCGGGCGCACCGCTGAACCACACCAGCGCCCGCGTCTCGACCTGCGTACCGGTCTGCGAACGAGTCGCCCGCGGCTCCACGACGAGCAGCGATCCCGGGCGGCACGTCTCGCCACTCATCGACAGCGCCCCCTCGAGGACGAGCATCTCCTCGCCCGCGGGCTGGTGTCCCGTCATCGCCCGCTTCCACCCCTCGGGGAAGCGGACGAGGACGGTACGGGAGGTGGCGTCGGCCGACGCGCGGAGCATCACCATCTCCGCCTTCTGCTCGGCGCCGGCGGGGGCGAAGCTCGTCCACTCCAGCGCCTCGTCGTACAGGTCCTTCTCGGTCACAGCCTGCTCGGTCACGGCATGGCTCCTTCTCGGGGGTCGGGGGT
Organism: Mumia zhuanghuii; assembly: GCF_042681565.1. Lineage (NCBI taxonomy): Bacteria > Bacillati > Actinomycetota > Actinomycetes > Propionibacteriales > Nocardioidaceae > Mumia > Mumia zhuanghuii. The sequence continues at coordinate 1,744,258 of NZ_JBHUFT010000008.1, read as the reverse complement.
CGGTGTCGGGGTACGGAGGTAGGTGACCGCGTCTGCGAGAGGCACGACGTCGGCGTACTTCGCGTCGAGGTCGAAGAGGTTGTGCGCGTGCACCTGCACGTCGCGGTCGCCACAGGCCTCGTCGACGACGATCGGGCGGAACCCGTGCTGCAGCGCGTCGGTCGCGGTCGCACGGACGCACCCGCTGGTCGAGAAGCCGACGACGAGCACCGTGTCGACCCCCCAGAAGCGCAGCGTCGACGCGAGAGACGTGCCGAAGAACGCCGAGGCGTACTGCTTGGTGATCACGATCTCGCCGGGCAGCGGAGCGGGCGATTCGGGGAACTCCGCCCATGGCGAGCCGGGCTCGAACGCGGCGAGCGCGGGGACCTTGCGGCGGAAGTGGCCGCCGTCGACCCCGTCGGTCGTGAGCCGCACCTCGGTGAAGACCACCGGGACGTCGTGCGCCCTCGCGATCTCCACGAGCTGCGCGCTGGCCGCACGGGCGCTCTCGAACCGGCCGCCGGTGTCGCTCAGCGGCGAAGCCGGGTCGAGGTAGGCCGTGACGACGTCGACGACGACGACCGCCGGGCGGGCACCGAAGCCGACGCGCCCGAGGAACCCCGCTGCGGCGTAGTCGTCGCCGCGGTCCATCAGATCACCCCGGCCTCGGCAAGCGCCGTACGCTCGTCCGCGGCGATGCCGAGGAGGTCTCCGTACACCTCGTCGTTGTGCTGGCCGAGCGTCGGCCCCGTCCACCGGACGCTGCCGGGCGTGCCCGACAGCCGCGGGACGACGTTGGGCATCGCGAGGGTGCCGAAGGTCGGGTCGGGCACGCGGACGATCGCCTCACGAGCCGCGTAGTGCGGATCCTCGAGCATGTCGGCGGCGCGGAAGATCCGCCCGGCGGGGACGCCGGAGTCGTGCAGGAGGACGAGGAGCTCCTCGGCGTCGTGCTTCGCCGTCCACGCGGCGATCCGCTGGTCGAGCTCCTCCTGCCGGGCGCCACGAGCGCCGTGCGTCGCGTACTCGGGCAGCTCGGCGAGCTCCGGCTCCCCCATCGCCGCGGCGAGCCGCGTGAAGACGGTGTCCTGGTTGGCCGCGATGAGGATCGTGTGCCCATCGGCGGTCGGATAGACGTTGCTCGGCGCGACATTCGGCAGGATCGGGCCGGTCCGCTCGCGCTGGTAGCCGGCGACGTCCCACTCGGTGACCAGGCTCTCGGTCATCGCGAGGACGGCCTCGTAGATCGCGCTGTCGACGACCTGCCCCTCCCCCGTCCGTTCGCGGTGAAGCAGGGCGGCAAGCGTGCCGACCGTCGCATGGGTGGCGGCGAGGGAGTCGCCGATCGACAGGCCGGTCCGCGACGGCGGACGGTCCGGCTCACCGGTGATGTAGCGCAGGCCGCCCATGGCCTCGCCGATGGAGCCGTAGCCGGCGCGCTCGGAGTATGGCCCGGTCTGCCCGTACCCGCTGACGCGGACGAGCACGATGCCGGGGTTGCGCTCCTTGAGACGGTCGTAGCCGAGGTTCCAGCGCTCGAGCGTGCCGGGCCGGAAGTTCTCGACGACGACGTCGGCGTGCTCGACGAGGCGGAGGAACAGCTCCTGGCCCTCCGGACGGCGCAGGTCGAGGGTCACCGAGCGCTTGTTGCGCGCCACGATGGGCCACCACAGCGAGTGGCCGTGGGGCTTCTCACGGCCCCACTGCCGCATCGGGTCGCCCACACCGGGGGCCTCGACCTTGACGACGTCGGCGCCGAGGTCTCCCATCAGCTGACCGGCGAAGGGTCCGGCCAGGAGCTGGCCGGCTTCGATGACACGTACCCCGGCGAGGGCGCCAGGAGTCTGCTCGGTAGACATGGATCAGATCGTATATCAGATAGACTCGCCGCTCCCAGCCTTCCCCAGGAGGACGCACTATGACATCCCGCCACGCCGCAGCGATCGAGATCGTGGAGGTCGCTCCGCGCGACGGGCTCCAGAACGAGGCCCGCATCCTCCCGACGCCGGTCAAGGCCGAGCTCGTACGGCGCAGCCTCGACGCCGGCGTACGGCGCATCGAGGTGACAGCCTTCGCCCGGCCCGACCGCGTGCCGCAGATGGCCGATGCCGAGGCGCTCATGGCGCTGGTGCGCGACGACCCACGGCTGAGCGCGATCGGGCTGGTGCTCAACCGGCGCGGGCTCGACCGTGCGATCGCCGCCGGGTGTGACGAGGTCACGGTGGTCGTCGTCGCCTCAGAGGGGCTGGCCGTCCGCAACCAGGGCGTCGGCACGTACGACCAGGTGGCGGCCTGGCACGCCATCGCCCCGGTGGCACGCGGGGCCGGGCTGCGTACGTCGGTAATCCTGGCGGCGGCCTTCGGGTGCCCGTTCGACGGGGAGGTTCCGTCGGGGCGAGTGCTCGACGTCGCGAAGGCCGTCCTTGACGACGCGCCCGACGAGCTGGCGATCGCCGACACGATCGGCGTCGGCGTGCCCGGCCAGGTCGTCGATCTCGTCTCGGGACTTGCCGATCTCGCGCCGGACCTGCCGCTGCGCGCGCACTTCCACAACACGCGTAACACCGGCTACGCGAACGCGATCGCCGCCGTGCAGTCCGGCGTGAGCGTGCTCGACGCGTCAGCCGGCGGCATCGGCGGCTGCCCGTTCGCCCCTGGCGCGACAGGCAACATCGCGACGGAGGACCTGCTCTACCTGCTGCACCGCAGCGGCTACGAGACGGGCGTCGATCCCGAGCAGGTCGCGCGTACGGGGACGTGGGTCTCGGACCAGCTCGGCCTCGCGCAGGCGCCCGCACAACTCGGTCGGGCCGGGTGGTTCTCCGCGTCCTGACCAGCTCGCCGTCCGCGTCGTGAAAGCAACCTGACGTTTTCGCGATCGCGAGAACGTCAGGTTGCTTTCACCACGGGCACGGGTACGTACGGGGGGGCGGAGCGGCGTGCGGCCTAGAAAAGGTCGCGGAGCTCCTTGGGGATCTCGATGTCGCCGTCGGCCTGCGGCTTGCCGCCGAAGCCGAACGCGGACGCACCGTCCGCTGCCGGCTTCGCGACCTCACCCTGCGCCGCGGCCGCCCGCTTGGCAGGGTTGCCGGAGATGCGACGTCCCTTGCCCTTGCCCTTCTTGGCCTGCTGGCGGGCTCCGGCGCGCTTGCCGCCCATGCCGGGCATCCCCGGCATGCCCGGCATCCCGGGGATGCCGCCGCCCTTGGCCATCTGCTGCATCATCTTGCGCGCCTCGAAGAAGCGGTCGACGAGCTGGTTGACGTCGCTGACCTGCGTACCGGAGCCGCGGGAGATGCGGGCGCGGCGCGAGCCGTCGATGACCTTCGGGTTCTGACGCTCGGCCGGGGTCATCGAGTAGATGATCGCCTGAATGCGGTCGATCTCGCGCTCGTCGAAGTTCGCGAGCTGGTCCTTCATCTGAGCGGCGCCAGGCAGCATGCCGAGGATCTTGCTCAGCGAGCCCATCTTGCGGACGGCCTGCATCTGCTGGAGGAAGTCCTCCAGAGTGAAGTCGCCGGTCTTGCCGGCCAGCTTCTCGGCGGTCTTCTGCGCCTGCTCGACGTCGAACGCCTTCTCGGCCTGCTCGATCAGCGTCATCATGTCGCCGAGGTCGAGGATGCGCGAGGCCATCCGGTCGGGGTGGAAGATGTCGAAGTCGGTGAGCTTCTCACCGTTGGAGGCGAACATCACCGGACGGCCGGTCATCTCCGCGATCGACAAGGCCGCACCACCGCGGGCGTCGCCGTCCAGCTTCGACAGCACGACGCCGGTGAAGTCGACTCCCTGGAGGAAAGCCTCTGCCGTACGGACGGCGTCCTGACCGATCATCGCATCCACGACGAAGAGGACCTCGTCGGGATCGGTGGCGTCGCGGATATCCGACGCCTGCTTCATCAGCTCTTCGTCGATGCCGAGGCGACCGGCGGTGTCGATGACGACGACGTCGTGGAGCGTCTTGCGCGCCTCGTCGAGCGCGCCCTTCGCGACCTGGACGGGATCACCGACGCCGTTGCCCGGCTGCGGGGCATAGACGTCGACGCCGGCGCGCTCGCCGACGACCTGGAGCTGGTTGACCGCGTTGGGCCGCTGGAGGTCGGCCGCGACGAGCATCGGCGAGTGGCCCTGGTTCTTGAGGAACAGGCCGAGCTTGCCGGCGAGCGTCGTCTTGCCCGCGCCCTGGAGGCCCGCGAGCATGATGACGGTCGGCGGGTTCTTGGCCAGGCGCAGGCGACGCGTCTCACCGCCGAGGATCTTGACGAGCTCGTCGTTGACGATCTTGATGACCTGCTGGGCCGGGTTGAGGGCCTGGCTGACCTCTTCGCCGCGGGCACGCTCCTTGACCCGGGCGACGAACTCCTTGACCACGGGCAGGGCAACGTCGGCCTCGAGCAGCGCGACGCGGATCTCCCGGGCGGTGGCATCGATGTCGGCCTCGGACAGCTTGCCCTTGCCGCGCAGGTTGCGGAAGGTGGTCTGGAGGCGGTTCTGGAGTGTGTCGAACAAGACAGCCGTTCCTCAGGTGTCGTGACGGGTCCCGCGGGTCGCGGCACGTGCGTTCAAGCCTAGCCGCTCGCCTGTAGCCCGGACCCCGCAGGCGTCTTTCGTACGACCTCGTCAGAGCGGGAGCGCACGGATCCGCTCGGCCAGCTCGGCCGCTTCGGGCTCGCGCAGGGCGGAGCCGCCCGGCGCCACGACGTAGAACACGTCGCGCGCCTGCGGACCGAACGTCGACAGGTGCGCCGACCGGATCGCATGCCCGGCCTCGGCGATCGCACGGGCGACCGCCCACACGAGACCCCGGCGGTCCTGCGCGCGTACCTCCAGCACGGTCGCCGAGGTCGAGGAGCCCGCGTGGACGACCACCTGGGGCGGGATCGCCGCCGAGGCCTCCCCCAGCCCGATCCGCTGCTCGAGGGACAGTTCGCCCGCCAGCACCTGACGGACCCGTCGGGTCAGCCGCGCCGGATCGACGGCGGCGTCGGTGACCTCCCAGATGCTGGTGGTCAGCCCATCCCGCTCGACCAGGCGCGCCGACCGGATCTGCTGTCCCGCCACGCTGAGCGCGCCCGCGAGGTCGGCCAGGAGCCCGATCCGGTCGCCGGCGGTGATCTGGACGAGCGAGCCGTCGTGGTGCGGGCGCACCTCCACGGTGAACGGCTCGCCGCGTGGCGCGTCCGGCAGGGGCACGGCCGCCGGCCAGCCCTCGTACGAGGGGTCCGCGAGCGCACCCGAACCGCCGAGCACCGTACGGGCCTTGGCGACCAGGCCACGGATCAGGCCGGCGCGCCAGGCCGACCACGCGGCGGGGCTGGTCGCGCGTGCGTCGGACTCGGTGAGTGCCGCCAGCAGGTCGAGGTGCGCGACATCGCCCACCCGCTGGGCCACGTTGGCGGCGGTGTCGGGGTCTTCGATGTCTCGGCGGGTGGCGAGAGTCGGCAGCAGGAGGTGCTGGCGTACGAGCGCACCGATAGTCGCAGCGTCGGCGGGCTCGAACCCCCACCGCAGGACGATCTGCTCGGCGATCGGCGCGCCGACCTCGCTGTGGTCGCCCTCGCGGCCCTTGCCGATGTCGTGCAGCAGCGCAGCGGTGCAGAGCAGGTCGGGACGTGCGACATCGCGTATGAGCTCGCTGGCGACGACACAGGCCTCCACCGAGTGTCGGTCGATGGTGAAGCGGTGCACCGGTGAGGACGAGCCCCGCAGGCGGATCGGCGTCCACTCGGGGAGCCACCGGTCGACGAGACCCGCGAGGTCGATCTCTTCCCAGACCTGCACCAGCCCACGCCCGGCCGTCAGGGTCTCGACCAGGAGGCGATGCGCCTCTGGCGACCACGGCTCGGGCGGAGGCGGCACGCTCGCCAGCCGTCTGGCCGACGCCGCCGACAACGCCACGCCGCGGCGCGCCGACTCGGCGACCGCACGCAGCGCGACCAACGGGTCCTCGGCAGGATCAGGCGCGCCGGTCAGCACGATCTCGCCGCCGGCGAGCGCGACGCCCGGGGCGATCGGGTCGAGGCGGGGCCCGGGAGCGGATCTCGTACGCGGGCCGTCGGCGAAGACGGCGTCGAGACGGCGCCACGTGGTGGTCGTGAGGTGCGCGGTACGACGGCCGAGGTCACGGACGTGCAGGTCGAGCTGGTCGGGCGCGTACCCCATGGCCGCAGCGACCTCGGGGACCAGCTCGGGGGTCAGCCGGTCCGTCGGGCGTCCTGCAACCTCGTGCAGCACGTCGCGGACGTCGAGCATCGCCGCGCGCAGTGCCTCCAGCTCGCGGTGCGGGACGTCCACGAGCCAGCTCGCGACCAGCGCCCGCATCGTCGTCCCGTCGCGCAGCCCCCCGCCGGACTCTTTGAGGTCCATGATCGCCGACTGCGCGAGCCAGCCGACGCGCGCGACGCGCTCGTGGGTGGCGCGCTGCAGCTCGGGCAACCGCGTCCTGGCCGTACGTCGCCAGGCGGCGAGGACCTCCGACCGCAGGGCGACGACTGCGGCGGAGTCGCCGGCGACGGCGCGGGCATCGAGCATGCCGAGCGCCGCGCGGTAGTCGACGGCGGCCGTGCTCAGCATCTCCTCGGTGCTGCGGACCGCGTGGTCGAGGGCCACGCCGTCGTCCCAGAGGGGATACCAGACCTGCTCGGCCACCTGGGCGACTCGCGCCGCAGGGACGTCCGTACGGTGCACGAGCACCACGTCGACGTCGGAGAACGGGGACATCTCGCCGCGTCCGTACCCGCCCACCGCGACGAGCGCAAGGCCGCGCCGGCCTGCCTCGGGCAGATCGGACACGGCCTTGGTGAAGCAGTCGCGCAGGCGCCGGTCCAGGTCATCAGCCCGGGACCGGCGCCGTGCGCTGAGCTCCTCGGTCAGAGCGCCGCCTCGTCCTTCTCGCCGGTGCGGACCCGGACCACGGACTCGACGGGGACGACCCAGACCTTGCCATCACCGATCTTGCCGGTCGCGGCGGCCTTGACGACCACGTCGACGACGTCCTTGACGTCCTCGTCCTCGGTCACGATCTCGACCCGGATCTTGGGGACCAGCGAGACGTCGTACTCGGCGCCGCGGTAGACCTCGGTGTGGCCCTTCTGGCGGCCGTAGCCGCTGGCCTCGGTGACGGTCATGCCGGTGATGCCGAAAGTCTCGAGGGCCTCGCGGACCTCTTCCCACTTGTGCGGCTTGATCACCGCGGTGACGAGCTTCATGCCTTGGCTCCTTCAGGGGTGTGGGTCAGCGTAGCGGCGACCGACGGGCGGGCCACACCGGAGGCGGGCGCGAGGTCGTAGGCCGACTCGCCGTGCTCGGAGAGGTCGATGCCCTCCACCTCGTCCTCCTCGGCGACGCGCCAGCCCATGACCGCCTTGATGGCCAGGCCGATGATCAGGGTGAAGACCCCCGACCAGACCATCGCGAAGAGCGCGATCGAGACCTGGACCACGAACAGCTTGATGCCGTCGCCATAGAACAGCCCGCCGTTGACGGCGAGGAGGCCGATGCCCAGAGTGCCGATGAGACCACCGACAAGGTGGACACCGACGACGTCGAGCGAGTCGTCGTAGCCGAACGTGAACTTCAGGCCGACCGCCAGGGCGCAGGCCGCGCCAGCGACGAGGCCGAGGATGATCGCGCCGATCGGGCTGAGCGCGCCGCACGCAGGGGTGATCGCGACGAGACCGGCGACGATGCCCGAAGCGGCACCCAGCGAGGTGGCCTTGCCGTCGCGGATCTTCTCGACGACGAGCCAGCCGATGATCGCGGCAGAGGCAGCAACGGCGGTGTTGATCCAGACCAGCCCGACCTCGCCGGTGAACGCGGTGGCATAGGCGATCGAGTTCTCGATGAAGCCCTCGGCACCGCTGGAGATCGGCTCCGTGCCGGTGGCGTCGACGTACGAGCCGACGTTGAACCCGAACCAGCCGAACCACAGGAGGCCAGCGCCGAGCATCGTCAGGGGGAGGTTGCCCGGACGGGTCGGCTCCTTGCCGAAGCCCTTGCGCTTGCCGATCAGCAGGACGAGGATCAGCGCGGCGATACCGGCGTTGATGTGGACGACCGTACCGCCGGCATAGTCGATCGGAGCGACCGTCGCGGCCTCGTCGGCGCCCGAGCCGGTCGTCCCGAAGATCATCGCGGCGAGGCCGTCGGCGCTGCCGGAGAGGAATCCGCCGCCCCAGACCATGTGCGCCAGCGGGAAGTAGGCGAGCGTGACCCACAGCGGCAGGAAGACCAGCCACGAGGAGAACTTCACACGCTCGGCCAGCGCGCCGCTGATCAGCGCCGCGGTCAGCACCGCGAACGTCAGCTGGAAGGCGACGCTGATGTAGCCGATGCCCTCGACGCCGTCGAGCCCGAACAGCTCGAACGGGTTGGCGAAGAAGCCGCCGACGTCCTCCGAGCCGTACGACATCGACCAGCCCCACAGGACGTAGACGACGCCGACGACGCCCAGAGCGCTGAACGACATCATCATCATGTTGAGGACTGACTTGGTCCGCGTCATTCCGCCGTAGAAGAGCGCCAGGGCCGGCGTCATCATGAGAACGAGCGACGCGGAGGTCAGGATCCAGGCTGCGTGGCCGGTGTCCATGGAACCTCCAGGGTGAGAACTTGCGACAGTGCCGGCGCTCGAACGGCTGTGTCCGGGGACGGCTTCGTTGACGATCAGGTTCGCTGCGGTTCGTTTCGGGTTGAGCGACTGTCTGTTTCGCTCAAGTGACACTTCCCCCGGTTGTGTTACGTCGGCGTTTCCGAGTTGCCGACGCGCGCCGCCCGTGCGTTCTCGCTCCGAACCTCGGTCGGGTAAGGATGGGGGCATGCCGTTCACCTCCGTACGCCGTCTCGCCTCCGGTGCCGTCGTCGCGATGGTCGCCGCGGGCACCCTCGCCGCCTGCAGCGGTCCCTCCGCCGACCCCGAGGCCGAGCGCCTCGCCGAGGGGCTCTCCGCACTCGACCTCGCCAAGGTCCCGATCGACGATCCGCAGGCCTCAGAGGCGCTCGCGACCATCACCCGCGGCATGGACGAGCTCAAGCCGACCGTCTCGGTGGAGAGCGTCGAGGAGGACGACGACCGCGCGACCGTCACGCTGTCGTACCGCTGGACGCTCGGCCCCGAGGCGACCTGGTCGTACGAGACCGAGGCGGCGATGACCCGCAAGGACGACTCCTGGACGGTCGCGTGGGACCCCACGCTGGTGGCGCCGGACCTCGCCGACGGACAGCGGCTGCGCATCCGTACCGTCATGCCCGAGCGCGGCGACATCATGGGAGGCGAGGGCACGGCGCTGGTCACGGAACGTTCCGTCCTGCGCGTCGGTCTCGACAAGGCAGCCGTCGAGCCCGCCCGCCACGACAGCTCGGCCCGGGCGATCGCGCGGCTCGTCGAGATCGACCCCGCCGCATTCGCGAAGAGGGTGTCCCAGTCCGGTCCGAAGGCCTTCGTCGAAGCGCTCGTCGTCCGTACGGAGCAGGCGCCGCCGCTCGGCGCCGTCGAGGCGATCCAGGGCGGCGCGGTGATCACCGACACGCTGCCGCTGGCGCCGTCGCGGACGTTCGCTGCCGGGGTCCTCGGGTCGGTCGGCGACGCCACGAAGGAGCTGGTCGACGAGAGCAAGGGGCGGCTTCGCTCCGGGGACGTGACGGGCCTGTCGGGCCTCCAGCGCCGGTACGACGAGACGCTGCGAGGGCGCAACGGCTACGTCGTGGACGTCGTCAGCGACTCCGCCGAGGACCCCGCGAACCCGTCCCCGGAGATGAAGGACACACCAGTCTTCGAGCAGGAGCCGGTCCCCGGCAAGCCGCTGCGTACGACGCTCGACCTCCGGATGCAGGAGCTCGGCGAACGCGTCCTCGCCGGCACGAAGCCGCCCAGCGCGCTCGTCGCGATCCGCCCGTCCGACGGTGCGGTGCTCGCTGCGGCGACCGGGCCTGGCGCCGACGGGCAGGCGATCGCGACGACCGGACAGTACGCGCCGGGGTCGACGTTCAAGATCGTGACCGCGCTGGCTGCGCTGCGTGCGGGCGTGACGCCGCAGACGACGACACCATGCCCTGCGACGACGGTCGTGGACGGCAAGTCGTTCAAGAACTACGACGACTACCCGGCGAGCGCGCTGGGGCGGGTCCCGTTCGCCGAGGCGTTCGCGCAGTCGTGCAACACCGCGATGATCGGGCTGCGCGGCAAGGTCGCCCAGTCCGATCTCGCCTCGGCGGCAGCGTCGCTGGGGATGGGGGTTGACCAGGATCTCGGGTTCCCCTCGTACTTCGGATCGGTGCCTTCGCAAGCTCCCGAGACCGAGCATGCGGCGTCGATGATCGGTCAGGGCAAGGTGCTCGCGTCGCCGTTCACGATGGCGACCGTGTCCGCGTCCGTCGCGGCGGGCCGTACGGTCGTCCCGGTGCTTCTTCCGGAGGTCACGCCGCCGAAGGCCGACTCCACGCTGACGGCCGCCGAGGGGCGCGCGCTGCAGGCGCTGATGCGGCGCGTGGTCACGAACGGCAGCGGGCGCGGGCTCGCGAGCCTCGGGGGCGAGGTCGGCGCCAAGACGGGCACGGCCGAGTACGGCTCGCCGGTGAAGACCCACACGTGGATGGTCGGGACGGACGGCGACCTCGCGGTGGCGGTGTTCGTGGAGACCGGCGAGTCCGGCTCGCAGACCGCGGGCCCGCTCCTCAAGCGCTTCCTCGCCGGCACCCCCTGACCGCGGGTCAGTCTCTGCCCGCCGCGGGTCAGTCTCTGCGGTCGCCGGGTCGGTTTCTGGCCGCAGGCTGACCCGGCGGGGGCAGAAACCGACCCGGGAGGTTAGGAGAGGAGGGCGTCCACGAACTCCTCGGGCTCGAACGGTGCAAGGTCGTCGGCGCCCTCTCCGAGCCCGACGAGCTTGACCGGGACGCCGAGCTCGCGCTGGACGGCGATCACGATGCCGCCCTTGGCCGTCCCGTCGAGCTTGGTCAGCACGATGCCGGTCACGTCCACGACCTCGGCGAACACGCGCGCCTGGGTCAGACCGTTCTGGCCGGTGGTCGCATCGATGACCAGCAGCACCTCGGTGACCGGAGCCTGCTTCTCGATGACGCGCTTGACCTTGCCGAGCTCGTCCATCAGGCCCGTCTTGGTGTGCAGGCGACCAGCAGTGTCGACGACGACGGTGTCGTAGCCGCCCTCCTTGCCGGTCTTGACCGCGTCGAACGCGATCGACGCGGGGTCGCCGCCCTCAGGGCCACGGACGGTCGGCACGCCCACGCGCTCGCCCCAGGTCTGGAGCTGGTCGGCCGCCGCGGCGCGGAACGTGTCGGCGGCGCCGAGCAGGACCGTGTCGCCATCCGCGACCAGCACGCGCGCGAGGCGCCCGACGGTCGTGGTCTTGCCGGTGCCGTTGACGCCGACGACGAGCACGACGCCCGGCGTCCCGTCGGCACCCTTCGCGGCGACCGCACGATCGTACGAGGGGTCGACCAGCGCCACGAGCTCCTCGCGGAGGATCGACTTGGCCCGCTCGGGATCCGCGACGCCCTCGACCTTGATGCGGGTCCGCAGCCGTTCGACGAGCTCCTGGGTCGGAGCGACGCCGACGTCGGCGGCGAGGAGGGTGTCCTCGATCTCCTCCCAGGTGTCCTCGTCGAGCCGGTCCCGACCCAGGAGCGCGAGCAGACCGCGACCGAGCGACGACTGCGAGCGCGACAGGCGCTCGCGCAGGCGGACGAGACGGCCGGCCGTGGGCGCAGGCTGCTCGAGCTCCGGCGCGGTCGGTGCCCCCTCGGTGGCGACTGCGCTTGGCTCGTTGTCGGAGTCCGACTCGTCGATCTCCCCCGGCTCGGGCAGCAACGGCTCGAGTCCGTCGCCGGTCGGCGCCGGCTCGTGCTCGGGGTGCTCGCGGAGGTCGTCGAGGCGCCGGTCGACCGTGTCGGCGGGCGGCAAGGCCTTGCCGCGGGAGCCGACTACGAAGGCGGCGATACCGCCGATCAGGAGGACAGCGATGACCAAACCGATGAAGAGGTACTGCGTGGTGTCAGACACGGTCAACGATCCTAGTCGCCGCTCCGAGGCGTACGACGTGCGACGCGGCCGCGAGGGCTCGCTCGTCATGGCTGACCAGCAGGATCGACCGGTACGGGGCGAGGGCGACGAGGTCGCGCAGCAGCGCCTCGGCGGTCGCGGCGTCGAGGTGCTCGGTCGGCTCGTCAAGCACGAGGACACGGTGGTCCCCGAGCAGGAGCCGGGCCAGTCCGAGCCGCTGCCGCTCTCCGCCGGACAGCCGGTTGCCGTTCTCGCCGGCCTCGGTGTCGAGCCCGTCGGGCAGCCCGGCCACGAACAACCCGAGCCCCGCCGCGTCGAGTGCCGCACGCAAGGTCGCGTCGTCGGCGTCGGGATCGGCGATCCGCAAGTTCTCGCGGATAGTCGTGTCGAAGACGTGCTCGTCCTGGCGCAGGGTCGCGACGACCCGGCGGACCTGCTCGCCGGTGAGCGTGTCGATCGGCGTGCCTCCGAGCGTGATCGTGCCGGCGCGCGGCGCGGCGAGGCGCAGCAGGACCGCGGCGAGCGTCGACTTGCCGGACCCGCTCGGACCCGCGACGGCAACCACGGCGCCCTCTGGCAGGTCGAGGTCGAGGCCCCGTACGAGGTCCGGCGCGTCGCCCCAGCCGAGCGCGACGTCACGCAGGTGCAGGTCGAAGCCGACGGGATCCGCAGCCGGGTCGACGGGATCCACGACATCCTCGGGAGCCGAGACGAGCTCGTCGACCCGGCGTCGCGACGCGGCCGAGCGGAGGTCCTGCTGCTCGATGCCGCTCAGGCCCTCCAGCGGCTCGGCCAGCGCCACGGGGGCGAGGACGACCACCGCGAGGAGCACCGGCGAGAGGGCCCCGTCGGCGACCGCGGCGACACCGATCCACGCGATCGCGCAGGTCGCGGCACCGAGGCACACCCGGACGAGGAGAACCCCGAACCCGTCGAGGAAGGCGGTACGACGCTCGGTGGACGCGAGACGATCCCCCGTACGGACGACCTCGTCGCGTGCCTGGTCCGCGGCGCCGTACGCGACCAGGTCGCTCGCGGAGCGTACGATCTGCGAGACCTCGGCGGCGAGCGCACCCCGGAGGTCCGCGGTGGCCGCGTTGGTCTGGTCGCCGCCGAGGCGTACGGCCACGAGAACCCCGCACCACGCGACGAGAACCGCCGCCGCGAGGATCGCGCCGCCCAGCGGGAACACCGCGAGCACGAGCCCGACGACCACGGCTGCGGACAGGGCAGTGACGACCCGCGGGATCGCGACGCGCACGATCCGGTCCTGGAGGGCCTCGACGTCGGAGACGATGCGGCTGATGCGCTCGCCGCGCCGTCCGGCTGCCAGCGTCGACGGCGAGAGGCGCTCGAGCCCCTCGTAGACCGCGAGCCGGATCTGCGTCCCGATCCTCAGCGCCCCGTCATGGGTAAACAGCCGCTCGACGTAGCGCAGCGCCGCGCGGGCGACGCCGAAGGCGCGCACCGCCACGATCGCGAGCATGAGGTAGAGAACCGGAGGATGCTGTGCCGCCCGCGAGATCAGCCAGGCCGACACGAGCAGCAGCCCGATCGAGGCCAGGCTGGCGAGCAGGCCGAAGAATCCTCCGAGGACGAGACGGCGTCGTGCGGTCGTCATGCGGTCACCCCCGTCGGTGCGGTGAGGGCGATGACGGTGTCGGCGTCCGCGACCAGCGCAGAGCGGTGCGCGACCACCACGACGGTGACCAGTGCGTCGCGCAGGCTGCGCCGGACCTCCCGCTCGGTGGCCGCGTCCAGACCCGCCGTCGGTTCGTCGAGGAGCATCACGGCCGCTCCCCCACGCCGTACGCGCAGCAGCGCACGTGCGACGGCGAGCCTGCGCCGCTCACCCGCGGAGAGGTTGGCACCGGCCTCGTGGACCTCGCGCCAGGGGTGCAGGTCGGGCGCGCCGGCGTCGCGCAGCGCTCGGGTCACGTCGTCGTCGGACGCGTCGGGTGCGCCCAGGCGGACGTTCGCCGCGATCGTGCCCTCGAGGACCCCCGGCACCTGGGGGACCCACGCGATGCGGGTCCGCCAAGAAGCGAGGTCGAGGTCGGCCAGGTCGTACGACGTCCCGTCCGCGGCACGGATGGTGACGCGGCCGGCGGTGGGCGCGACGAACCCCATGAGCACGTCGACGAGCGTGCTCTTGCCGCAGCCCGACGGGCCGGTCAGTGCGGTGACCCGACCCGGCTCGATGGTCAGCGTCGTCGGAGGGAGCGCGGGGATGCTGCGTCCCTCGTACGAGACGGTCACGCCGTCGACGGCGATCGTGGCGCCGGTGAGGTCGGGGGCAGGGTGGTCTCGATACGCGGGTGCTCGACCACCAGCCTCACCGTCGAGGATCTCGTACACGTCGTCAGCGACCGACTGTCCCTCGGCGGAGTCGTGGAAGTGCGAGCCGACCTGCCGCAGGGGCAAGTACGCGTCCGGGGCGAGCACGAGCACGAACAGGCCCGTCATCAGGGACATGTGGCCCTCGACGATCCGCAGCCCGATCGAGACGGCGACCAGCGCCACCGAGATCGTCGCCACCAGCTCGAGGACGAACGACGACAGGAACGCCAGCCGCAGCGCCCCCATCGTCTCCTCACGGTTGCGCTCCCCCACTTCGGCGATGCCCTTGGTCTGGTTGCGCGAGCGGCCGAACACCTTGAGCACGACCAGTCCGTCGAGGACGTCCGAGAAGTGGTGGCCGAGCCGGACCATCGCGCGCCACCTCCGCTCCGTACGGTCGCGCGTCATATAGCCGACGAGCACCATGAACAGGACGGTCAGCGGCAGGGTCACCGCGATCGTGACGCCCGACAGCGGATCGGCCACGAATGCCGCGACGATCACGACCGCCGGCACGGTCAGCGCCAGTGCGAGCGCCGGCAAGTAGCGGGCGAAGTAGGTGTCGAGCTTGTCGAGTCCCGGCCCGAGCAGGGTCACGACATGGCTCGACTCCGGGCGTGGCCCCCGCCGAGGCGCGCCGTCGAGCAGGCTCGCGACCACCTCGTCACGCAGCTGCGTCTTCACCCGGACGGCGGCGCGGGCGGAGACCACCTCGTGGATCCACCCGAGCCCCGCCCGCGCCAGCACGGCCACCGCGAGGGCGACCACCGCGGCCGTGACGGCGGGGACGAGGCCCGAGCCCTCGAACCCGTCCGACACGATCCGCGCGATCAACCAGGACTGGGCGACCACCAGGGCGGCCATGACGGTCGCGAGGGCGACGCTGGTGACCAGGTACGACCGCACCGCACGCGAGCGACGCACCAGGCGTGGGTCCAGCGGGCGGGTCGACCCAGCTTGTACGGCCGTACTGCTCATGCCGGCGTGTGCTCCGCCGGCACGTCCGCCGCGATGGACTCCACGCTGATCCGCTTGCGGAACACCCAGTAGCTCCAGGCCTGGTATCCGATGACGATCGGCAGGAAGATCACGGCGACCCAGCTCATGATCTCGAGCGTCTTGTCGGTCGAGGCCGCGTTCTCGGTCGTGAGGCTGTACGCCGGATCGAGCGTCGAGGGCATCACGTCGGGGAACAGCGCCACGAACAGGGCGGTGACAGCGAGACCGATCGCGGCCATCGTGCCGACGAACGCCCAGCCGTCGCGACGAGCCCAGGCAGCGACGAGCCCACCGACGAAGGCGAGCGCGGCGAGGCCAGACAGCGCCCACACCCAGACGTCGTCGTGGTCGAGGCACGTCCACAGCAGGAAGGCGACCGCGAGCACCGCGGCGACCAGACCGACCTTGAGCGAGGCGTCGCGCGCCCGCTCGTGGATGATGCCGCGTGTCTTGAGCGCGAGGAAGTTCGCTCCGTGGGTCAGGAACAGGGTCAGCGTGACCGCCCCGGCCAGCAGTGCGTACGGGTTGAGCAGGTCGAAGAAAGTGCCGACGTAGTTCTTGTCGGCGTCGATCTCCACGCCACGCACGATGTTGCCGAACGCCACTCCCCACAGCAGGGCGGGGACGAATGAGCCGAAGATGATCGCGGCGTCCCAGCGCTGCTTCCAGGCCGCGTCCTCGCGCTGGTGGCGGTACTCGAAGGCCACGCCACGCACGATCAGCGCGACCAGGATCAGAAGCAGCGGGAGGTAGAACCCGCTGAACAACGTCGCATACCACTCCGGGAACGCGGCGAAGATGCTGGCGCCGGCGACGATCAACCAGACCTCGTTGCCGTCCCAGAGCGGGCTGATCGTGTTGATCATCGTGCGGCGTTCGCGGTCGTCGCGGCCCAGGAAGGGCAGCAGCATGCCGACGCCGAAGTCGAATCCCTCGAGTACGAAGTACCCGACGAAGAGGAACGCGACGACGCAGAACCAAACGGTGGTGAGCTCCATGATTCCTCTCCCTTCCTAGTAGGCGAACGCCATCGGCTTGTCGTCGGGCTGCTTGCCGGTCTCGTTGTCAGGATCGACCTCCGGCAGCCCCTTCTTGATCGCCGACAGCAGCAGCTTGACCTCGACGACCGCCAACGCTCCGTACAGCAGGGTGAAGACGATCAGGGACGTGAGCACGGTGCCGGCCCCGACGTTCGGCGAGACACCGGCCTCGGTCCGCATCAACCCGAACACGATCCAGGGCTGACGACCCATCTCGGTGAAGATCCAGCCGAAGGAGTTCGCGAACAGCGGGAGCAGCGTCGCCGCGACGGCGAGCCAGATCGGCCATCGCCGGTCGCTGCGGGGGACGCGGCCCTTGCGCGTGACCCAGAGCATCCAGGCGCCGATCGCCATCGCGAGCGCGCCACAGGTGATCATCAGCCGGAACGACCAGTACGTGACGGGGATGTACGGCTTGTAGTTGCCGGGCCCGTACGTCTCCTCGTACTCCGCCTGCAGGTTGTTGATCCCCTGGACCTCACCGTTCCACGTGCCGGTGGCGAGGTACGACAGGAGGTGCGGGACCTCGAGCTGGTAGAAGGGCTTGTCACCGTCGAGCGAGCCGACCGTGAGGATCGAGAACGGCGCTGGTTGCTTGGTCTCGTACAGCGCCTCGGCCGCGGCCATCTTCATCGGCTGGACCTCGGTCATGACCTTGCCCTGGATGTCGCCGGTGACGACGGTGCCGAGCCCGGCGACGAGCAGGGTCACGGCGCCCAGACGAAGGGTGGAGCGGAACGCGTCCGCATCGACGGGCTTGCGTCGGATCAGCCACCACATCGAGACCGCGGCCATGAGGCCGCCGGCCACCATGAAGGCGCCGAACAGCGTGTGCGGCAGCGTGATGAGGACAACCTTGTTGGTCAGGACCTCGGTGAAGCTCTCCAGCTCCGCACGTCCGCGCTCGGCGTTGAACGTGTAGCCCACCGGGTTCTGCATGAAGGAGTTCGCCGCGAGGATGAAGTACGCAGAGAGAGCGGTGCCGATCGCCGCGATCCACATGCAGGCGTTGTGCACCGCGGGTGAGAGCTTGTCCCATCCGAAGATCCAGAGGCCAAGGAAGGTCGACTCGAGGAAGAAGGCCAGCAGGCCCTCGACTGCGAGCGGCGCACCGAAGATGTCACCGACGAAACGTGAGTAGTCGGACCAGTTCATGCCGAACTGGAACTCCTGCACGAGGCCGGTGACGATCCCCATCGCGAAGTTGATCAGGAACACCTTCCCGAAGAACTTCGTGAGTCTCAGCCATTTCTCGTTGCGCGTCCTTACCCAGGCCAGCTCCAGGCCTGCGACGAGGAACGAGAGCCCGATCGTGATCGGGACGAAGAAGAAGTGGTAGACGGTCGTGATGCCGAACTGCCACCGCGCCAACTCGAGGGCTTCCATGTCTCTCCCATGGCTCGAACTTCAGGTCACGCTAGTACCAGCGGCCCGGCCCGGCGACCCAGAAGATCCAGTCCCGCGAGGTCGATGACGACACGCTGTAGGAAAAACCTACTACGCTGCGTCGTAGATCAGTACGTGGGGTACGACACGGTGTCGTAGCAGCCCGTACACTCAACTCGTGGCACGACTTGGCGAGCTCGAACGCGAGGTGATGGACCTCCTCTGGGACGCGGACGACCCGCTGACCGGACGTGAGGTCCTCGATCTCCTGACCCCCAGCCGCGACCTCGCCTATACGACGGTCACCACGGTCCTCGACCGGCTCGCCCGCAAGGGGGTCGTCGCACGCCGCCGCGAGGGCCGCGCCTTCACGTACGCACCGCAGGTCGGCCGTGACGAGCTCACCGTGACGCTCATGCACGAGGTGCTCGCGTCGGCCGGCGAAGACCGTACGGCAGCGCTCGTCTACTTCGCCGAGACGGCCAGCGACGACGACGCCCAGGCGCTGCGCGCCGCGCTCGCCCGCATCGAGGCGAAGAACCCGCCGGTCGAGCCTCCGCCGGTCGAGCCTGTCCCGCCGGTCGAGCCTGTCGAGACCCCATGACCACCCCGCTCCTGCTGGGCCTGATCGGGCTCGCGCTCGCCCAGCCCGTGCCCGCCGTCCTGGCGCGGATGGAGTGGCCCTATCGCGCCCCGCGTGCCGCCGTCGTCCTCTGGCAGGCCCTGGCGCTCGCCGCGATCCTCGCCGTCGTCGGCGCCGGCCTGTCGGCGTCGTTGTGGCTGGTCGTGCACGAAGGCGCCCCGAACCCCGAGCCGGGTGCCTGGCGGGTCGCGCTGCACGTCGCATTCCTCGCACTCACGCTGGTCGTGGTGTTCCGTACGGCCTGGTCGATGGTGTCGGTCACCCTCGAGGTGCGTGCCGTACGACGGCGCCACCGGACCCTGGTGGACCTCGTCGCGAGCCGTGACGCGTCACGACGCTCCGTGCGCATCCTCGACACCAGCGAGCCCTTCGCCTACTGCCTCCCGGGCATGGACGCCCGCGTGGTCCTCTCGCGCGGCACCGTCGCCTCGCTGGATCCGTCCGAGCTCGACGCGGTGCTCGCCCACGAGCGCGCGCACCTGCGCGCACGTCACGACCTCGTGCTCGACGCCTTCACCGCGCTGCACCGCGCGTTCCCGCGCGTCCTGCGCAGCGAGGCCGCGCTGGCCTCGACCCGGGTCCTCGTGGAGCTGCTGGCCGACGACCATGCGCGACGCGCGAGCGGCACCACTCCCTTGGCGCGCGCGCTGGTCAAGATCGGCACGCGGCCGGCACCTGCCGGGGCCCTCGGCGCCACGACCACCCTCGTCCGTCGCATCGAGCGGCTGGAGGAGGAGCGGCCGGGCCGCCGAGAGGCGGTCGCCTGCTACGTGATGGCCGCGGTCGTCGTCGTCGGACCGACGGTCAGTCTCGCGGTGCCGTGGATGAGCTCAGCCTGGGCAACGTTGAGCTGACGTCGCCCTCGTGGCCGGCGTCGGGGTGGTGACCGATCTGCGCCCACTCCGCGATCGCCGTGAGCATCCGGTCGAGCGCCGCCGATCCCGGCACCCGCGCAGGCACCACCCGCCCCCGGTACGGATAGGCGAGCACCGCCGCCAACAACACGGCGGCGATGACGATGAGCAGCATGACGGGCACGATGACGACTGCCGACGACATGTAGCGCAGACCCCCCGGGATCGGTCTCAAACGGACTGCATCAGGCTCTCACACAGATCGTCTAGAGGCCGATCCAGGCGCGATGACCTTGGTCACTCCCGCGTGGATCCATCGGGCACGGGACCACCTGCCCGCGGGTCCGCACGGCTGCTCACGTCGCGGATCCCGAGCCCGATGAGGATGAAGATCACTCCCATCGCGGCCGCCATCGCCGCGACGCCGAAGGCGACGACGGAGGTGAACAGCGACGCCTGCAAGAACGCCGACGTCATCGCCGTCTCCCGCAGCGGGTCCTCCTGGTCGAGCTCAGCGTACGTCTTCCCGTCGGTCGACTCGAGCGTGTGCTTGTCGATGACCTTGGCCTGACAGTAGGCGCTGATCGGCCCTCGTACGGGGTCTCCCGCCGCGCAGTCGGCGTCATCGGCGACCGTGATCTTCTGGTCGGACAGGGTGGTGGAGACCATCACCCAGGTGACGATCGCCGCGACGATCATGATGGCGCCCAGCACGATCGAGGCGATGGAAGCGGTCTTGCGCATGGTGATCCTTTCGGCGGAACGGCGATGCGAGCGTGACCCCCTGCATATCGGGCCCGGATGACGCACGCAACAGGGACATGCGAAACCTTGACGCCGTCTGTAACTCTCCACGACGATCCGGACACTCACTTCATGACCGGCCGACCGGAGGAGGCGCCCGTGGACGACGTCGAGCGGCACGACATGCTCGAGGCGTGGTTCCACGCGTACGCCGACCGTGTGCTCGCGTACCTGATGCACCGGACCGACCCGGAGACGGCGCAGGACGTGATGCAGGAGGTGTTCGTGATCGCCTTCAAGAAGGCCGATGTCGTCCCGGAGCCCGCGCTCGGGTGGTTGTTCGGGACCGCGCGACGGGTGCTCGCCAACCATCGCCGCTCGTCTCGGCGGCGTGATCGGCTGACCGAGCGGATCGCCGTCGAGGCCGCGGTGTCCGCAGGCGCGTCGGGCGACGACATGGGCACTACCGACCGCCTCGCCCGCGCATTCAGCGCGCTCTCCCCCGCGGACCAGGAGGTCCTCTCGCTCAGCGCCTGGTACGACCTTGACGCCGATGAGGCGTCACGGGCGCTCGGGTGCTCGCGGGCGACCTACCGCGTACGCCTCCATCGTGCCCGGCGTCGGCTCGCCGAGCGGCTCGACGCGTCGGATCAGGCCGAGCGCCGGACCGACCCGAGCACACGGGCGGGAGCGACCCATGACTGACGACGACCTCGACCGCAGGCTCCGCGCGCTGCGTCCCCCGACTCCCGCTGACGACGGGTGGGCGGAGTCCGGTGCAGGTGAACGCCTGCTCGCTCGTGTCCGCGCAGCCACCGCTGTCTCCGCTTCGAGGGGCCACGCACCTCGCGCACACCGGCTGCGATTCGGCCTCGCCGCCGTCGCGGTGGCGGCCGTCGCCACCGTCGCTGTCTCGCTTCCGGGAGGCGTGGACGCTCCGCCACCGCGCAGCCCAGGTGGCGATGTCGCGTTCGCCGGCGCCCGCCCTGTCGCGCACACGCTGTCGGCCAGCGACAGCTGCGACGCCCTGCTCGCCGACCTGCGCGCGCACGCGGTGAAGAACGTCGACGCGTACGACCCGTTCTCGCTCTACGTAATGCCGGTAGCCGCACTGGAGAAGACGTCCGGAGACCTCGGGGCCAGCGCCAAGGGCACACCCGCGCACTCGACCACCAACAACCAGGAGGTCGGCGTCGACGAGCCCGACGTCGTCAAGACCGACGGCGCGCGCCTCGTCTCGATCACCGGCGGCGTCCTGCGCATCACCGACGTGGAGTCCCGTACGGTCGTCGGCACGCTCAACCTCACAGCCTATGCAGGTGCGGAGTCGGCCTCGCTCCTCGTGGACGGCGACCGCGCGCTCGTCACCTTGGGCGCGTCCGGCTCGGTCGCCTTGGGCCCGGCGGTCGAGAGCAGGTTCGCCGCTCCAGGCCCGCCGAGCAGCCTGTTCGTCCTTGTCGACCTCTCCGGCAAGGCGCCTCGCGTGCTGTCGATGCTGCGCCCCGACGGCGGCCTGGTCGACGCCCGCCTCGTCGACGGGCGCGTGCGTCTCGTGGTACGCAGCGCGGCCGACATCACCCTCCCGACGCTCCGACAGAGCGAGCAGAGCGATGCGACCCGCCGCGACGTGCTCGCGAAGGCGCCGCTCGATGCCTGGCTGCCCTCGTACGAGGTGACCACGGGCGGTGAGTCGACCACGACGACCGTGCCGTGCACCAGCGTCGTCCGGCCCCCCGACTACACGGGTGCGAGCCTGGTCACCGTCTACACGGTCGACCTCGGCGCAGACTCCTTCGGCGACCTCTCCCCCGTCACGCTCACCGCCGACGGCGCCACGGCGTACGCGAGTCCCACGAGCCTCTATCTCACGAGCTCCGACACGGCTCCGGCCGCCGGCAGCACCGAGATCCACCGCTTCGACCTCGCGCGGGCCGGCAAGCCGCTCTATCTCGGGTCCGGCAAGGTCGCCGGGCAGGTGCTCGACTCGTACTCGCTGTCGGAGTACGACGGCACGTTGCGGGTGGTCACGACCAGCGGCAGCTCCGAGCGGTCGCGGGCGACGTCGGTGTCCGCCCTCGACGCCGACACGCTCGCCGCCCGCGGCAGTGTCGGCGGGCTCGGCAAGGGTGAGGACGTGTACGGCGTGCGGTTCGTGGGCCCGTACGCCTACCTCGTGACGTTCCGTCAGATCGACCCGCTCTACGTCGTCGACCTCAGCGACCCCGCCCGGCCGGTCGCCTCCGGCGAGCTCAAGATCACCGGCTACTCCGACTATCTCCACGTCGTCGGCGACGGCCGCCTGCTCGGGGTCGGCATGGACGCGACCCGACGAGGCCGCACCACCGGCGCCCAGGTCTCGTTGTTCGACGTCGCCGAGCCGACGCGACCCGCGCTGCTGAGCCGGCTGCTCCACAGGCACAAGGACTCCTCCGACGTCGCCGATCCGCATGCGTTCCTCTGGTGGGAGGCCACGCGGACGGCCTTCGTCCCGCTGCGTGACTGGACCGGCGACGGACGCACGGAGATCCTCGCCGTGCGCGTGGACGGCGACTCCCTGCGAGAGCTCGGCACGCTCTCGCACCAGGAGGGGGCGAACCCATACGACGGCGGCATCCGCCGCGCGCTCGTCATCGGCGACACGGTCTGGACGCTCTCCGACGGTGGTCTGCAGCTCAACGCGGTCGACGACCTCACGCGGGAGGGGCGGATCTCGTTCGACTGAGGCGCCGGACGCACGTACGCTCTGCCGGTGCCTCTCCCCCGCGCCTGCATCGTCCACCTCGCGCCCGAAACGATCAGCGCGCTGGCCGACGGCGACCTCGACGCCGCCAACGCCACCTCACCCGTGCCGCTGACTGAGCCGTTCGTCAGCGAGACGTTCCGCGCCGTCTGGCGGATGCGCGCACGCCAGGTCGTCGACGACCCCGCCAGCGCGGAGTGGGTCACCGGCGTGATCTGGGACGAGGACGCCGAGGTCGCGGTCGGGAGGGCAGGATTCCACGGGCCTCCCGACACCGACGGCATGGTGGAGATCGGGTACGAGGTCGACCCTTCGTACCGGCGCCGTGGCTTTGCCCGTGCGGCCCTCACCGCACTGATCGCCCGCGCCGACGCTGACCCGACAGTGGCGGTCGTCCGGGTGACGATCGCCCCGGACAACACGCCGTCGCGTGACCTCGCGCTGCCGTTCGGATTCGTCCACGTGGGCGAGCAGTGGGACAAGGAGGACGGGCTCGAGCTCGTGTACGAACGGCCCGCACGGCCTCAGGCCTAGGTGCGCGGTGTCTCCCCGGTCGACCGCGCTCTCGGCAGCGCCTTCGTCGGCAGCCGCCTGCGCCCCGCTCAGCCCCGTACGAGAGGGGTGACCGCGTCGCGGATCGCCTCCGGGACCGGGGTGACCGTGCGGTCCTCGCGGGTGACGTAGACGTGGACGAAACGGCCGATCGCGGCCGGCTCGGGCGACTCCCCCTGGAACAGCCCGATCTCGTACACGATCGAGGAGCTGCCCAGCCTCGTGACCGCCAGCCCGACCTCGACGTCCTCGGGGAAGCCGAGCTCGCGCTTGAACTGGCAGCCGGTCTCGACGACGAGCCCGATCGCGTCGAGGCGGCGGATGTCGGTGCCGGTGGCGTCGATGAGGTAACCGTTCACCGCGGTGTCGAAGTAGGAGTAGTAGGTCACGTTGTTCACGTGGCCGTACACGTCCTCGTCGGACCACCGCGTCGTGAGGCGGCGCAGCACCGGGAAATCGTCACGCGTGGGGAGGACAGTCACGCGCCGGACGATACCGGGCGAGGCTACGACAAGCGCACACCCCGCCGCCAGGTTTCGACAAGCTCAACCAACGAACTCCCCCGCCGGTCGAGCCTGTCGAGACCACGACAAGCTCAACCCACGAACACCCCGCTGGTCGAGCCTGTCGAGACCTACGCCGGCTCGGCCTCGCGCATCCGCTGGCTGATCACCGCGGACACCCCGTCGCCGCGCATCGAGACCCCGTACAGCGCGTCAGCGACCTCCATCGTGCGCTTCTGGTGCGTGATCACGATGAGCTGGCTGTTCTCGCGCAGCTCCTCGTAGATCTCCAGCAGGCGCCCGAGGTTGGTGTCGTCGAGCGCCGCCTCGACCTCGTCGAGGATGTAGAACGGGCTCGGCCGCGCCTTGAACAACGCCACCAAGAACGCCACGGCGACCAGCGACCGCTCTCCACCGGACAGCAGCGACAACCGCTTGACCTTCTTGCCCGGCGGCCGGGCCTCGACCTCGATGCCAGTGGTGAGCATCGACGACGGGTCGGTGAGGATCAAACGGCCCTCGCCTCCGGGGAACAGCCGCGAGAAGACGCCCTCGAACTCCCTGCTCACGTCCTCCCAGGCACTCGTGAACACCTGCTCGACGCGCCGGTCGACCTCGGTGACGATCTCGAGGAGGTCCTTGCGGGTCTTGCGCAGGTCCTCCAGCTGCTCGGACAGGAACTTGTGCCGCTCCTCCAGCGCCGAGAACTCCTCAAGCGCGAGCGGGTTGACCTTGCCGAGCAGCGCGAGCGACTTCTCGGCGGCACGCAGCCGCTTCTCCTGCTCGGCACGGACGTACGGGACGGGCTCGGGGTCGGGATCGTCCTCGGCAGCGTCGACGGGACGTGGCACGGGGACGAGGGCCTCGGGACCGTACTCCGTGACGAGCGAGTCCGGCTCGATCCCGATCTCCTCGAGCGCTCGCGTCTCGAGCGCCTCGATCCGCAGGCGCTGCTCGGCGCGGGCGACCTCGTCGCGGTGCACCGAGTCGGTGAGACGCGCGAGCTCGACGGACAGGTCACGCAGGCGGCGCCGTACGTCGGCGAGCTTCTGCTCACGCTCCGCGCGCGCCGCCGTGATCGCGTCGCGCGCCGTCTTGGCGGCGGCCAGCGACACCGCGAGGTGCTCCAGGACGACCTGCGTCGCCTCGCCCACCGCACGCGCGGCGACACCTTCGCGGCGCATCCGCTCACGACGGACGCGGTCACGCTCGCGCGCGGCACGCTCCTCGGCGGCACGACGACGCAGACCTGCGGCACGGCCGGAGATCGCGCGGGCACGCTCCTCGCTCGTGCGTAGGGCCAGGCGAGCCTCGGTCTCGGCCGCGCGGCGCTGCTTGGCCGTCTCCGCGAGCTGTTCGCGCGGCTCCGTGTCCGGCTCGTCCTCCGGCGCGTTCTCGGCTTCGGTCAGCCGCTGCTCGAGCGCCTCCAGCCCGGAGGACGCGTCGTCGCGGGCCTTCTGAGCGTTCGTGATCGCGGCCGCGAGGCGGGTGGCCTCGTCGCGGGCCGCCTTCACGGTCGAGCCGAGCTGGGCGAGCTTCTCGGTGAGGGCGTTGGCCTTGGCCTCGGACTCGCGCCGCTTGGCCATGGCCACGTCGAGGCGCTGCTTAGCCTCGTCGCGCTGGCCCTTCAGACGGACGACCTCGGCGTCCAGCTCCGTACGGCGCCCAGCGACGTCACGGAGGCCTTCGGCCGCCTGGTCGACCGCGGCTTGCACCTCGATCAGGCTCGGGATGTCCTGTGAACCGCCGGCCACGTAGTGGCTGCCGACCACGTCACCCTCGCGAGTCACCGCGGTGACGGTCGGCTCTCGGTCGACGACGTCGCGGGCCGTCGCCAGGTCGTCGACGACCACGACCCGGTCGAGGAGGCGGCCGAGCGAGGCGAGCACGCCGTGCGGCGCCTCCACCACGTCGAGCGCGTACGTGGCCGCGTCGGGCAGCGCCGGCCAGCCGGCGCGGTCGGTCGCAGGCGCGGATCCGACGACCAGCCCGGCGCGACCGTCCTCCGTCGCCTTGAGCGACTCCACCGCGGACAGCGCGGTGACCAAGGAGTCGACGGCCACTGCGTCGGCGGCCGGTCCGAGCGCCGCGGCGACCGCAGCCTCGTACCCGGCCTGGACGGTGACGACGGCGGCGACCGAGCCGAGCACGCCACCGAGGCGCTCGGACGCACCGAGCACCGCCCCCGCGCCGTCCTTGCGCGACAGGCCCATCTCGAGAGCCTCTTTTCGGGCCTCGAGCCCGGCGCGCTCCCGGTCGGCGACGTGAACCGCGTCGGTGGTCTTGGCGAGGCGGTCGGAGGCGTCGGCGAGCGCGGCCTCAGCGCCGTCAATCTCGGCGGTGAGCCCGGTCTCTCCGGAGTCGAGCCCGGCGACCTGGGTCTCGGCGACGGTGAACTCGTGCTGAGCGCGCTCGGCACGCTTCTCGGCGAGGTCGCGGCTCTCCTCCAGCCGGCCGATCTCCTCCTCGGCGGCGAGCACCCGCGTACGGAGGGTGTTGACCTGCCCCGTGAGGCGCGCCAGCCCCTCGCGGCGGTCGGACGCGGCGCGGACGAGGTCGGCGATGCGCCGCTCCTCAGCCTGGTACGCCGCCTCGGCCGCCTTGCGTACGGTGATGGCGTCCTCGAGCCCCTTCTCGGCGGCGCCGACCTCCTCGGAGATGGCCTTCTCCTGGGCCTCGAAGCGGCCGGCCTCCTCCTCGAGCTCCTCCGGGTCACGCCCGCGCCGTTCGTCGGCCGGCATCGCCGCGGCGTTGCGCACCCGCTCTGCGGCCAGGCTCGCCGTGCCCTGGAGGCGATCGCGCAGGTTGTTGAGCCCGTACCACGTGTCCTGCGCCGCCTGCATCCGCGGCGCATCCTCGCGCAGCGCGTCCTCGAGCGCCGCCTCCTCGGTCCGCATCTGGGCGACGGAGCCCTCGACGGCGGTCCTCTTGAGCCGCAGCGCCTCCTCGTCGGCGAGCTCGGACTGCAGCTGATCACGCGCTCGAAGGACGTCGTCGGCAAGCAGACGGGCACGCGCGTCACGGACGTCGGCCTGGACGACGGCGGCCCTGCGGGCGACCTCCGCCTGGCGGCCGAGCGGCTTGAGCTGGCGTCGGATCTCGGCGAGGAGGTCCTGGAGGCGCGTGAGGTTGCCCTCGGTCGCGTCGAGCTTGCGGAGCGCCTTCTCTTTGCGCTTACGGTGCTTGAGGACGCCGGCGGCCTCCTCGACGAAGCCGCGGCGCTCCTCCGGCGACGCGCGCAGGACGGAGTCGAGCTGGCCCTGGCCGACGATGACGTGCATCTCGCGGCCGATGCCCGAGTCGCTCAGGAGCTCTTGGACGTCGAGGAGGCGGCACGGGTTGCCGTTGATCGCGTAGTCGGAACCGCCGTTGCGGAACATGGTCCGCGAGATCGTCACCTCGGCGTAGTCGATCGGCAGAGCGCCGTCGCCGTTGTCGATGGTGAGGACCACCTCGGCACGCCCGAGCGGGGCTCGGGCGGAGGTGCCGGCGAAGATGACGTCCTCCATCTTGCCGCCGCGCAGGGACTTGGCTCCCTGCTCGCCCATCACCCATGCAAGGGCGTCGACGACGTTGGACTTGCCCGAGCCGTTGGGTCCGACGACACAGGTGATGCCGGGCTCGAGCTGGAGGTGGGTGGCGGACGCGAAGGACTTGAACCCACGCAGCGTCAGGCTCTTGAGATGCAAGCCATGCTCCTTCGCACGACGACGGTCGGACGGCGCTGAAGTGCAGCCGGTCGGCTACGGGCAGCGGGGAAGGATGCCGTCCTCAGAGTAGGTGACCGACGGGGGTGGTCCGTCGCGCCACGCCCGGGCAGCGCGACAGGAGACGCGCACCGGGAACCGCGGATCAGGAGCGGGCGGGCTCGAGAAGATCGGCGGTCGAGAGGTCCACGGGACCGAGGTCGGAGCCGGCGACCAGCTCGTCGTTCTCGTGCTTGAGCCGGATCACCTCGGCCTCGAGATCGGCGATGCGGCGTCGGAGCTGCGCCTCGCGGGCCTGGTGAACGTTCGGCGTCGCCACGTAGCCGAGGAGAGCCTTGGCCATCGGAATCCTTCGCATCGGGAGTGAGCAGGTGGCGCACGCGCCGATCCGCGAGAAGCGAGCCGGGACGGCGGACTACGCCGTCTCCCAGTGTCGCACCTGGTGACGTACCCGGTCAATGTGGCCCCGGCGACGTCACCCCCCAGACCGGCGCCGTGGACACCGAGCGACCGACGGCCGGTGCGGGGCGCGCGAGCCGAGGCGAGGCGAAGATAACGAAATGCCCACGACGCTTGACCGAAGGTTTGTTAGTAGGCTGAACTAACAACGTGATCGAGCGGACCACCCTCCCCGGCGAAGCCCGGACGATGCCTCCCCTGCGGCAGCGTCCAGCCCGCCGCGCGACCGACAAGGTGCTGCCCGCCGACACCCGGCGGCACCACCTCTCGCTGCTCCTGCAGTGCCTCGCAGACGAGGGGTCGCTCAGTCGCGCCGACCTCGCGCGCGCCACGTCCCTGACCCGCGTCACCGTCTCCGACCTGGTCACCGAGCTCCTTGCCGACGGTCTCGTCGCCGAGCTCGGCACCAAGCCCGGTGCTCGTCCCGGCAAGCCTGCAACCCTGCTCGGTCTCGTCTCCGACGCGGTGCTCATCGCCGCGCTCGACCTCTCCGACGACACGATCCTCCGCGGCGCGCTCATGGATCTCGAAGGTCAGATCGTCGCGCGAGACAGCGCCGCGCTCGGTGACGCCCGGGGCGAGGACGCCGTCGACCTCGTCGTCGCGCTGGTCCGCTCCCTCGTCGACGCTTCCCCGCGTCCCGTCCTGGGAGTCGGCATCGGCACCCCCGGCGTCGTCGACCACCGAGGCGTCGTCCGTCAGGCCCCCAACCTCGGCTGGTACGAGCTCCCGCTCGCCGAGATCGTCAGCGACCGCGTCGGCCTGCCGGTGTCGATCGCGAACGACGCGAACATCGCCGCCCTCGCCGAGTGCACCTTCGGCGCCGGCAACGCCGACGGACTCCTGCTCGTCGCCATCGGCCTCGGCGTCGGTGGCGGCATCCTCATGGACGGCGCGATGCTCGGCGGCCCGCTGCTGTCGGCCGGCGAGGTCGGCCACGTGGTCGTCGAGCCCGGCGGCACCCCGTGCGCCTGCGGCAACCGCGGCTGCCTCGAGACGGTGCTCGCGATCCCTCGCCTCCGTGACCGCCTCGCCGACGCGGCGCCCAACGCCGCCGACGCGGAGCTGCGCACGGTCGGCACGACGCTGGGGACCGTCCTCGCTCCCATCGTCACCACCCTCGGCATCACCGATGTCGTGCTCTACGGCCCCGTCGAGCTGCTGGACGGCCCCCTCCTGGAGGCAGTCCGCGCTGCGGTGGTCGAACGGAGCATGCCGGTCGTCGCCGAGAACCTTGACGTGCGGATGGCCTCGCTCGCGCGGGACGTCGTCCTCACGGGTGCAGCGGCTCAGGTCCGCTTCGCCCAGCTAGGGGTGGTCTGACACCGGATCCGTCGCCACGCGATCGCACTCCTGTGTCGTCACCCACCCCTCACCAGATGGCCGGCCGCGGCCCTCTCACCCCCCGAAGGAACGAAACAATGAAGAATCTGACTCGACTGGCGGCGCTGGGTGTGGCTTCCGCACTCGCCCTCACCGCCTGTGGCTCCGACTCCGGCGACGACTCCGCGTCGGGCACCCAGGTCGTCAAGCTCTGGCTCGCCGGCGAGACCGACACGCCCGAGGACCTGACCAAGTGGCTCGAGAAGGAGTACGAGGCCCAGAACGAGGGCACCGACCTCAAGATCGAGCGCATCGACTGGGGCCAGCTGATCCCGCGACTGCAGACCGCACTGAGCGACGAGAACCAGACGCCCGACGTCTTCGAGGTCGGCAACACGCAGGCGGCGACCTTCACATCGGTCGGCGCGTTCACCGACCTCACCGACAAGGTGAGCGACCTCGGCGACACCATCGCGCCGGAGAGCTTCGTCGAGGCCGGCTCGTACGACGGCAAGCAGTTCGCCCTTCCTTACTACTGGGGCTCGCGCTACGTCTTCTACAGCAAGAAGGCCTTCGCCGACGCCGGCATCACGCCGCCGAAGACTCTCGCCGAGTTCAACAAGGCCGCGGTCACGCTCAAGGCCAAGGGCGGCAAGGACTACTCGGGCTTCTGGGTTCCCGGCCAGGACTGGCGCAACGGCATCTCGTGGCTGTTCGCCAACGGTGGCGACATCGCCGCCCAGGAGGGTGACAGCTGGGTCGGCAAGCTCTCCTCCCCCGAGAGCGTCAAGGGCCTCGAGGAGTGGAAGAACCTCTCCGACAACGCCAGCGCCGCCCCGAAGGACGGGCTCGACGCCGAGGCGTGGGTTCCGTACAACAACGGCGAGGCCGCGATGTTCATGGCGCCGGGTTGGGCACGCTGGAGCGTCCCCGAGGAGATGGCCACCGACCTGGGCGGCTTCGCACTGCCGGGCACTGACGGCAACGCCGCGCCGGTGTTCGCGGGCGGCTCCAACATCGGCATCTCGGCCAAGTCCAAGAAGCAGGACGAGGCGTACGCGCTGCTGAAGCTCATCTACAGCGACGAGTACCAGACGATGCTCGCCGAGAACGGTCTCGGCCCGGCGAACCCGGAGTTCACGGCCAAGATGGGTGACGACGAGTTCGCTCAGGCGTCGATCGCGGCTGCCTCGAACTCCAAGCTGACCCCGACTTCCCCGCACTGGACCGAGGTCGAGACGACGCAGGTGATGGAGGAGTTCTTCGGCAAGCTCGCCGGCGGCGAGGACGTCGCGAAGACCGCCAAGGAGTACGACGCGAAGCTCGAGGCCATCCTCAACAAGTAGGCCCTCGGGACTCGTCCCGTACGTACGACCAGGTACGGGGCCCGTCGCGACTCCCCCGCCGCGACGGGCCCCGTACCCCTTCACCACGACAGGCAGACCATGGCTCAGGCGATGACCTACGACGCGCCCCCGACGGAGACTGAGGCGGATCCCCCGCCGCTGCGGAACCGGCGGCGGCGCCCCGCTCCGTACCTCCTGCTCGTCCCTGCGCTGCTCACGCTGGCCCTCGGTCTCGGCTACCCGCTGGTCCGCCAGATCCTCATGTCGTTCCAGGAGTTCGGCCTGGCCCAGCAGTTCGGCACCGCAGAACCGGGCTGGATCGGACTCGACAACTACGTCCACGTCCTCACCGACAAGACGACGTGGCTCGTCATCGCCCGCTCGGTGGCCTTCTGCTTCGCCGCGGCCTCCCTGACGATGGTGATCGGGATGGCGCTCGCGCTGCTGATGCGCCAGGTGTCCACGGCCGCCCGCATCATCTTGCAGGTCTCGCTGCTCGCCGCGTGGGCGAGCCCGCTGATCGCCAGCCTGACGGTGTGGAACTGGCTGTTCGACACCCGCTACGGCGTCGTCAACTGGCTGCTGGTGAAGGTCGGGTTCGCCTCGTTCGACGGCTACTCGTGGCTCGCGAACCCGTGGACCTTCTTCCTCGTCGCCGGCGTGATCGTGGTCTGGATGAGCGTGCCGTTCGTGGCGTTCAGCTTGTACGCGGCGCTGACGCAGGTGCCCGAGGAGACGCTCGAGGCGTCGCAGCTCGACGGCGCCTCGCGGACCCAGCGGTTCCGCTTCATCGTCCTGCCGACGATCCGCCCGGTGCTCTCGATCGTGATGCTGCTGCAAATCGTGTGGGACCTGCGCCTGTTCGCGCAGATCAAGTACCTCCAAGGCGCGGGCGGCACGGTGAGCGAGACGAACCTGCTCGGCACCTACCTCTATCAGCTCGGCGTCGCGCAGAGCGAGTACGGCATGGCCTCTGCCGTGGCGATGCTCATGCTGCTTCTGACACTCGTCCTGACGTTCGGCTACGTCCGTTCGTTGCTGCGTGAGGAGCGCGCGTCATGACCGCACCCGCTACCCCGACACTCCGCCGTCGCCGTCCTCGCAAGGGCCGCAGGCTCTCCAGCGCCGTCGCGATCCTGGTCGCGGCCGTGTGGGCGTTCCCCGTCTACTGGATGGTCAACAGCTCGTTCCAGAGCAGCAGCCGTCTACGGGCTCCCGACCCGGCGTGGCTCCCGTTCAACGACGAGGCGAGCACGGACGCGTACGGGCGCGTGGTCGACGCGTCGTTCTGGCACTCGATGCAGCTCAGCCTCACCGTCACGGTCCTCGCGGTCGTCGCAGGCCTGGCGTTCGCGTTCCTCGCGGCGCTGGCGATCTCGCGCTTCCGCATCCGCGGCAAGGGCGCGTTCATCATCGTCATCCTCGTCGTGCAGATGATCCCTGCGGAGGCGCTGTTCATCTCGCAGTACAAGATGCTGTCCGGCTGGGGCCTGTTCAACACGGTCGCCGGGCTCACGCTGCTCTACCTCGCGATGATCCTGCCGTTCACGGTGTGGATGCTGCGCGGGTTCGTCGCCGGCGTACCGGCCGAGCTCGAGGAGGCGGCGATGGTGGACGGCTGCAGCCGCTTCCGTGCGTTCTTCACGATCACGTTCCCGCTGCTGGCGCCCGGTCTGGTCGCCTCGGGCGTGTACGGATTCCTCCAGTGCTGGAACGAGATCACTCTCGCGACCGTCGTCATGGACCCGTCCAACCGTACGATCCCACTGTGGCTGCAGGGCATGACGACGGTCTCCAACCAGGCAATCGACTGGCCAGCAGTGATGGCCGGTGCCACACTCGTCGCCGTGCCGGTGATCGGGCTGTTCATGTTCGTCCAGAACAAGATGACCAGCGGCATGGTCTCCGGGGCGGTCAAGGGATGAGCCCCGACGCCGCCGTGCGCCGCGCCGCGCATCGGGTGGTTCTCGGCGCCTTCGAGGGCCCCGACGTCCCAGCCTGGCTGCCCGGGCTGGTCGAGGACGGGTTGGGCGGGATCTGCCTGTACGGCAACAACCTGACCGCCGACCCGGCCGACGCGCTCACCCTCGCCCGCGAGGTCAGCGCCCTCTCCCCTGCTCTGACCCTCGCGCTGGACGAGGAGGGCGGCGACGTCACGCGCCTGCACTACGCCACTGGCAGCCCGTACCCGGGCAACGCCGTGCTCGGCCGGTACGACGACACCGCCACCACCGACGCCGTGGCCGCGGCGATCGGCGCCACGCTGAAGAGCGCCGGCATCTGGCTCAACCTCGCCCCCGACGCGGACATCAACTCCAACCCGCGCAACCCCGTCATCGGCACGCGCAGCTTCGGTGACACCCCGGATCTCGTCGCGCGGCACACCGCCGCGTGGGTCGGCGGGCTCCAGGAGCAGGGCGTCGCGGCGTGCGTCAAACACTTCCCCGGCCACGGCGACACCGAGGCTGACTCGCACCTCGCGCTCCCCCGGGTCGACGCCGACCTGGAGACGCTGCGCGCACGCGAGCTCGTGCCGTTCGTCGCGGCGATCGAGGCTGGTGCCGCCACGATCATGACCTCGCACATCGTGCTGCCGGCCCTCGACGCAGACCGCCCCGCGACTCTGAGCCACGCGATCCTCACGGGGCTGCTGCGCGACGAACTCGGCTTCGACGGCGTGATCGTCACCGACGCGCTCGACATGGCAGGAGCGAGCGCGACGATCGGCATCCCTGCCGCGGCGGTCGCCTCGCTCGCCGCGGGAGCCGACCTGCTGTGCATCGGCCCGTCGCTGAGAGGCCGCGGACCTGACGACGTACGGGACGTCGTCGCCGCGATCGTCGCCGCGGTGGCGTCCGGCGACCTGTCCGCCGCGCGGCTGCACGACGCTGCCGCCCGTGTCGACGCCCTCGCCGCCTCGTACGGGACCGACGTCGTCCCCGCAGATCCCGCCGTCGTCGACCGCGGGCTGACGCTCGGCGGTACGGCGGCTGCTGCCGTCCTCGACGAGATCGGTACCTTTCGTCCCGGCACGCCGCTGGTCGTCCGGCTCGAGACCGGCGCCAACATGGCCGTCGGCGGCGCTGCCTGGGGAGACCTGGGGATCGACGCGACGACGCTCGTGCCGGGTGCGGACGGCGGCCTCGACGTCGCGGAGGTCGCCTCGTACGACGGGCCGGTCATCGTGGTGGCTCGCTCAGCCGCCGCCGACGACCGCGCGTGGACCTGGCTGCGCTCCCTCGTGGAGCAGCGACCCGACACTCTCGTCGTCGAGCTCGGGTGGCCCTCACCCGAGGTCATGACACTCCCCCGCGTCGTCCGCGGGTGGGGTGCATCGGCGACGGTGTCACGGGTCGTGGGTACGGCGATCGCGTCCGCGCTCGCCGAGTCGACCGGAGAGGAACGATGACCGCCGTCAGGATCGGGCTCGACATCGGCGGCACCAAGGTCCACGGGATCGCCGCAGACGTGACGCGCCCCGGAGAGGTCCTCGCCGACGTGCGGATGCCGACCGTCGTCGGCCCTGCGGGTGTCGTCGCGACCTCGCTGGAGGTCGTGAAGCACCTCGTCGAGGCGCTTCCGGCTGGGACGACGCTGGCCGCCGTCGGTGCCGGCATCCCGGGGGCGGTCGACGCTGCCGGCGTCCTCACCAACGCGGTCAACCTCGACATCGATGCAGCATTTGACCTGCGCGGCGCCCTGACGAGCGCGCTGTCGGTGCCGGTCACGGTGAACAACGACGTCAACGCCGCCGCCCGCGGGGTCGCCACGTGGCTCTCCGAGCAGGGGCAGCCTGATGACGTTGCACTCATCTCGGTCGGCACCGGGCTCGCTGCCGGCTTCGTGCTGGACGGGCGCCTGCGCCGCGGAGCGTACGGGGTGGTCGGCGAGGTCGGGCACCTCTCCGTCGTGGAAGACGGGCCCCGGTGCACGTGCGGGCAGCACGGATGCCTCGAGCTGTACGCGTCGGGCCGCGGGCTCGCCCGCCAGTGGCCGTACGGCGGTCCCGGCCCGCAGCCGGCTGCGCTGTTCGACGCCGCCGACGCGGGAGACGAGCGCGCGCTCGCGATCCGTGACTCGTTCGTGCACTGGCTCAGTGAGGCGATCCGCATCGTCACCCTGAGCGTCGACCCCGCGCACGTCGTCCTCGCCGGTGGCGTGATGCGGCTCGGCGCACGGGTCATGGAACCGTTGTTCGCCCAGCTCGACGCCACCGAGGGCGTGTCGCCGTTCGTCGCGAGCCTGCGGCTGCGCGACCGGACGACCGCGCTGCCGCAGGCCTACCCTGCCGCCGCGCTCGGGGCTGCCGAGCTGGCCGCGCCCGAGGGTGCGTCCGACGAGGAAGGACTGTCGTCGTGGAGGTCGTGATCTGCGCGTCCGCCGAGGAGATCGGCCAGCACGTCGCGGACGTGTACGAGGCTGTGCTTCGCGGCCCCGCGCCCGTGCTCGGGCTGGCGACCGGCTCCTCGCCGCTGGCCGCCTACCAGGAGATGATCCGGCGGCACCGCGAGCACGGGCTGTCGTTTGCGCACGCGACGGCGTTCCTGCTCGACGAGTACGTCGGACTGCCTGCGTCGCACCCGGAGTCGTACGCCGCGGTGATCCGGCGGGAGCTGACCGAGCACGTCGACCTCTACCCGGCGCAGGTGCACTCTCCGCACGGCGAGGCATCCGACCTTGCTGCCGAGTGCTCCCGCTACGACGCGGCGATCGCGGCCTCGGGCGGCATCGACGTGCAGCTGCTCGGGATCGGGACCGACGGTCACATCGGGTTCAACGAACCCATGTCGTCGCTGGCGTCACGCACCCGGCCCAAAACGCTGACGGAGCAGACCCGCCAGGACAACGCGCGCTTCTTCGCCTCCGTCGACGAGGTGCCGACCCATGTACTGACCCAGGGCCTCGGCACCATCCGCGAGGCGCGCCACCTCGTGCTGGTCGCGACCGGCGAGGGCAAGGCCGACGCGATTGCGGCCGCGGTCGAGGGGCCGTTGTCGGCGCGCTGCCCCGCGTCGATCCTCCAGTGGCACCCGCACGCGACCGTGTTCGTGGACGACGCGGCGGCGTCGCGCCTGGACTTCGCGGACTACTACCGGCACACGTTCGCGCGCAAGCCCGCCTGGCAGGGCTTCTGAGGGTCCCGTCCCGTCCGCGATTCGGGCAGTTCTCCACCGAACCCGGTCGCAGGTTCGGTGGAGAACCGCCCGAATCGGGGACGGGACCTCGGCCTCAGCCGAGACGGAGCCCGGTCTCCTTCGAGAAGACGTGCACGCGCTCGGGATCGGCGGTGAGGTTGACGACCTCGCCGATCTGCGGAGGCGTACGCCAGTTGACGCGCGAGACGAGGGTCTGGTCGTTCTCCCCGTGCTTGGTGTGGCCATACGCGAACGCGTCGGAACCCAGCTCCTCGACCACGTCGACCACGGTCGCGATGCCGCGGTCGCCGAGCGTCATGTCCTCCGGGCGGACGCCGAGCGTGACCACCGGGGAGTCTGTCTGCGCGAGCACCTCGCGTGCCACCGGCACCACGGTGTCGCCGACCTTCACGCCACCCGCGGTCACGGGCACGTCGAAGAGGTTCATCGCCGGCGAGCCGAGGAAGCCCGCCACAAAGACGTTGTTCGGCTTGTCGTACGTGGCGCGCGGCGTGTCGATCTGCTGGAGCACGCCGTCCTTCATCACCGCGACGCGGTCACCCAGCGTCATCGCCTCGACCTGGTCGTGCGTGACGTAGACCGTCGTCGTCCCGAGCCGGCGCTGCAGCTGCGCGATCTGGGCGCGGGTCTGGACGCGGAGCTTGGCGTCGAGGTTCGACAGCGGCTCGTCCATGAGGAAGACCTGCGGCGAGCGGACGATAGCGCGGCCCATCGCGACGCGCTGGCGCTGCCCACCGGACAGGGCCTTCGGCTTGCGCGCGAGGTACTCGGTGAGGCCCAGCATCTCGGCCGCCTCCGCGACACGCTGCTTGATCTCCGCCTTCGGGGTGCCGGCGATCTTGAGCGCGAACCCCATGTTCTCGGCGACCGACATGTGCGGGTAGAGCGCGTAGTTCTGGAAGACCATCGCGATGTCGCGCGACTTCGGTGCGAGGTCTGTGACGTCGCGGTCGCCGATGAGGATGCGGCCGGCGTCGACCTCCTCGAGCCCCGCGAGCATCCGCAGCGAGGTGGACTTGCCGCAGCCCGACGGGCCGACGAGGACGAGGAACTCCCCGTCCGCGACCTCGAGCTCGAGCTCGTCGACGGCCGGGCGGTCCTGGCCCGGGAAGATACGGGTCGCCTTCTGGAAGGTGACAGATGCCATGACTGATACATCCCTTCAGCGGCAGGAACGTGCCGCACGATCCGAGTGAAGTGGAGACGACCCGGGTCCGGGTCTGCGCCTATTGTTGCCGAGGAGGACTTATCCGTCCATGGCGTGTGCGGAATCGTGACCGACCCGCACAAGGCTCGGCCGCCGCACGGGTAGTGTCGGCGCGTGGACTCCCTCTTCGACCCGCCTGCAGGTGCGTGGCAGCCGGTCTCGGTCAAGCTCCGTACGCTCCACCGGCTGATGCTCGTCCTCTGGATCACGATCCCCGCCGTGATCGCGTGCGTCGCCGTCGCCCTGCTCCTCCAGTGGTGGTGGCTCGTGGCGCTCATCGCGGTCGCCGCCGTCGCCGGGATCGTCTGGGGTTGGCTCTGGGCGGCACGCAACCAGGCCGCGTGGGGGTTCGCCGAGAACGCCGAGGACCTGTGGGTACGCCACGGTGTCGCGTGGCGGCGGATCGTCGCCGTCCCGTACGGGCGGGTCCAGTACGTCGATGTGACTGCCGGCCCGATCGAGCGCTCCTACGGCATCGCGAAGGTCTCGCTGCACACGGCGTCGTCCCACACCTCGGCGGTGATCCCCGGGGTGACCGCCGACGACGCCGTCCGTCTGCGCGACCGCCTCACCGAGCTGGGCAAGACCCGTGGCTCCGGAATCTGAGCCGCAGGCCGCCCCGTTCGAGCAGCCGCCGGCGGCACAAGGGCAGCGTACGCACCCGGCGAGTGCGTTCGTCCGGGTCTGGATCTGGGTCGCCGCGGGCCTGTTCGCCTTCGGCCGCGACGTCCTCGAGGGCGGCGGCGACCGCAGCCTGCTCTCGGTCCTGTGGGTCGGCCTGGCGCTCGTCGGCGTGGCGGCGCTGCTCGGGGTCGTGTTCGGCTACCTCTCGTGGCGCTTCACCCGCTACTTCATCGACGGCCGTGAGATCCGCATCGAGAGCGGCATCCTGACGCGCAAGTCACGGCGTGCCCCGTACGAGCGCATCCAGTCGGTCGACATCGCCGAGCCCTTCGCCGCCCGGATCTTCCGCCTGTGCGAGCTGCGCATCGAGCTCGCGGGCGGTGACGACTCGCGGCTCTCCCTGCAGTACCTGCGCCACAGCGACGCCGACCGCCTGCGTCACCTCCTGCTCCAGCGCGCATACGAGGCGGGCTCGCAGGCCGTCGGTGCTCCCGCGCCGAGCCAGGCAGCCGAGGGCGAGCCGGGCCAGCCCGACGGCGGCGTCGCGGTGCAAGGATTGCACGTCGATCTCTCACCTCCGATCCTCATCGTCCGCCCGGTGCGGCTGGTGGTGGCGACCCTGCTGTCGGCGGAGTTCCTCACGCCCGCGGCGTTCATGCTCGTCCTGCTCGTCGTCGGCCTCGTGTTCCCCGGGTTCGTGATCGTCGGCCTGCTGCCGTTCCTGTTCTGGGCCGGGCAGGTGATCATGTCGCGCGTGATCGCCCAGTGGGATTTCACGCTGCGACGCGCACCCACCGGGCTCCACGTGACGCGCGGCCTGCTGTCGCGGATCTCGCAGACGATCCCGTACGACCGGGTGCAGGCCGTCGTCGTGCACCAGGCCGCGCTGTGGCGCCCGCTGCACCTCGAGCGCGCCGACGTCACCGTGGCCGGTGCGTCACGCGACACCGACGGCGGAGGCAGCAGCGCGACGCTCGTTCCCGTGGCGACGCCGCAGGAGGTCCGGATGGTGCTGGGCGAGCTGTTCGCCGACGTCGATCCCGAGACGGTCCCGCGGGCTCGCGCTCCGAGACGCTCGCGGCTGTTCGCGCCGATCGGGTGGCGCTTCCGGTCCGCAGGGTCCGACGCGCACGCGTTCGTCGCCGACCGCGGGTGGGTGACGCACCGTACGGACGTCGTCCCGCACGCCAAGACGCAGTCCGTCGTGATCACCCAGGGTCCGCTCCAGCGGTGGCGCGGCGTCGCCGACCTGACCGTGCACACGCCGGACGGCCCGGTCGAGGCGATGGGGCGCTCCCTGGCCTCGGCGGACGTACGCGGGCTGGCCGAGAAGCAGCTGGCCCTGGCGCGCGAGGCACGCGAGGCTCTCGGGGAGAGCTGACGGCCGCCGCCGGTATCGTGCTGCGGTATGAGCGGCAGCCTGGTCCTGCGCAACGGTCGCTTCCGCGATCCCGAGAGCGGCTCGGTCGTCGAGGGCGACCTCCTCGTCGAGAGGGGTGTCATCGAAGAGATCGGGAGCGTCGGGGCGACCGAGGCACCGGCGCTCGACCTCGGCGGAGCCACGGTCGTGCCCGGGTTCTTGGACGCCCACTTCCACGCGTTCAGCACGTGCATGGGTGGGCTCGAGCTCGAACGCCGCGCGCTGAGCTTCGTCGCGATCAATGCGACGAGACGCCTCGGTGCGGCCCTCGCACGCGGGTTCACCACGGTCCGCGACGTGGCCGGCGGTGACGCCGGCCTCGCGCAGGCGCTCGATCAGCAGCTGGTCGCCGCTCCTCGCTACCTTTACAGCGGGCCGGCGCTCAGTCAGACCGGCGGTCACGGCGACCCCCGTCCGGCGGACCTCGACGTGTGCTTCCACGAGGGCCACATGAACGAGATCGTGGACGGGGTCGACGACCTCCGCCGCGCCGTCCGGCGGCGTTTCCAGCAGGGTGCCCACGTCATCAAGATCATGACGTCGGGCGGCGTCGTGTCACCGGTCGACCCGATCCGTATCCCCCAGTACTCGGCGGAGGAGATCGCCGCGGTCGTAGACGAGGCGACCCGTCGCGGCAGCTACGTCGCCGCGCACTCTTACTCGAGCGAGGCCGTCATCCACTCGGTCACCCACGGCGTCCGCTCGATCGAGCACGGCAACCTCATCGACTCCGCCGCGGCACGGACGATGGCCGAGCACGGCGCCTATCTCGTTCCGACCCTGGTCGCGTACGACTCCATGGCCCGACGCGCCGACGAGGTCGGGCTGTCGCCCGTGGGTCGCGCCAAGAACGCCGAGGTGCTCGGCTCGGGCAAGGACGCCATCACGCTGGCCACCGAGGCTGGTGTCCCGGTCGGGTTCGGCAGCGACCTGATG
This sequence comes from Mumia zhuanghuii, assembly GCF_042681565.1. NCBI lineage: Bacteria > Bacillati > Actinomycetota > Actinomycetes > Propionibacteriales > Nocardioidaceae > Mumia > Mumia zhuanghuii. Next base: position 1,704,284 of record NZ_JBHUFT010000008.1, on the reverse strand, counting down.
GGCGACCTCGAGAACGACCAGCTGCGCGGTCTGCAGCTGCAGGCCGAGGTGCAGACGCCCGAGGCCCTGCTGCGCTCGCTCACAACGGTCAACGCCGCGCTGTTCCGGCGGCCGGAGCTCGGTCGGCTCGCGGTGGGCTCGCCGGCGGACCTCGTCGCCCTGGCCGCCGACCCGATGGACGACGTCGAAGTGCTGTGGGACGAGTCGCGTCCGCGGACCGTCGTACGGGCCGGTGTCCCGGTGGGCCTCTCCGCCTAGCTCAACCGCCGGAGGTGGCGTCCTCGGCCGCGGCATCGATGCGGCTGACCTCGCGCGAGGTCAACCACCCGTCCGGCAGCGCGACGCGCTTGGGGTTGCCCTGACGGCCGCGTGGCTTGCCGAGCTCACCGATCGGGTACGGCTCGTTGTGATCAAGGTCGGCCAGCAGCGCGTCCAGGTCGGCCAGCGAGCTGATCGTCGCCAGCGCGTGTCGCATCTGCCCACCGGCACGGAAGCCCTTGAGGTACCACGCGACGTGCTTGCGGAACTCGATGCAGCCCCGCTCCTCCCCCATGTCCGCCGCGAGCAGCTCGGCATGCCGGCGCATCCAGGCGGCCACCTCACCGAGGCTCGGCATCGCCGTCTCCTGCTCACCGGCGAACGCGGCCGCCAGGTCGCGGAACAGCCACGGGCGCCCCAGGCAGCCGCGTCCGACCACGACGCCGTCGGCGCCGGTCTGCTCGATCATCGCGAGGGCGTCGGAGGCTTCCCAGATGTCGCCGTTGCCGAGGACGGGGATGTCGACGGCCTGCTTGAGGGTCGCGATCGCATCCCAGTCGGCCTGACCGGAGTAGTGCTGCGCCGCCGTACGCCCGTGCAGCGCGATCGCGGCACACCCCGCGTCCTGCGCGATGCGCCCTGCATCGAGGTACGTGAGGTGGTCGTCGTCGATGCCCTTGCGGGTCTTCATCGTGACCGGGACCCCGTACGGGCTCGCCGCGCGCACCGCCTCGGTGAGGATCTCGCCGAGCAGCGTCGCCTTCCACGGCAGCGCCGCTCCCCCGCCCTTGCGGGTCACCTTCGGGACGGGACAGCCGAAGTTGAGATCGACGTGGCCGACGCCGTGCTCCTCGCAGAGGATCTGCACCGCCTTGCCGATGTAGACGGGGTCGATCCCGTACAGCTGCACCGACCGCACCGTCTCGGCCTCGGCGAAGCTGAGCATCCGCAGGCTGATCGGGTCGCCCTCGACGATCCCGCGCGACGTGATCATCTCGCAGACGTAGAGCCCGGCGCCCTGCTCGGCGCACAGCTGCCGGAACGCCGCGTTGGTGACGCCTGCCATCGGCGCGAGCACGACCGGCGTCGCGACCTCGAGGGTGCCGAGGCGCAGCGGCGGGCGTACGGGGGCGGTGGTGGGCATGGCGTCCATTCTCCCAGGCGCGTGCAACCGCGCGCACAGGCGCCGCGTCGGGGCGTGGCGAGGGCGGCGGCGCGGGACTCAGGCGGCGTACGTCTCCAGGAACGTCGCGATGCGGCCGATCGCGTCCTCGAGGTCCTCCACGCGCGGCAGCGTGACGAGGCGGAAGTGGTCCGGGGTCGGCCAGTTAAAGCCCGTCCCCTGCACGATGAGCAGCTTCTGCTCCCGCAGCAGCTCGTACGCGAACTTCTCGTCGTCGACGATCGGATAGACCTCGGGGTCGAGCCTCGGGAACATGTACAGCGCTCCCTTCGGCTTCACGCAGGTCACCCCCGGGATCGCCGTGAGCAGCTCGTACGCGCGGTTGCGCTGCTCGAGCAGCCGACCGCCCGGCAGCAGCAGGTCGTTGATCGACTGCCGTCCCCCGAGCGCCGTCGCGATCGCGTACTGCGAGGGGACGTTGGGGCACAGCCGCATGTTCGCGAGCATGTTGAGGCCCTCGACGTACGAGCGCGCGTGGTGCTTGGGGCCCGACAGGATCATCCAGCCGCTACGGAAGCCCGCGACCCGGTAGGCCTTGGAGAGGCCGTTGAACGTCACGCACAGGAGGTCCTCGGCGAGCGAGGCCACGCAGGTGTGCTCGGCGTCGTCGTACAGGATCTTGTCGTAGATCTCGTCGGCGTAGACGATCAAGTTGTTCTCGCGCGCCACCTGCACGAGGTCGCGCAGCACCTCGGGCGAGTACACCGCGCCCGTCGGGTTGTTGGGGTTGATGATGACGATCGCCTTCGTCCGGTCGGTGACCTTGGCGCGGACGTCGTCGATGTCGGGGTTCCAGTCGGAAGCCTCGTCGCAGCGGTAGTGCACCGCCGTGCCTCCCGCGAGGCTGACCGCAGCCGTCCACAGCGGGTAGTCCGGCATCGGCACGAGCACCTCGTCGCCGTCGTCGAGCAGCGCCTGCATCGCCATGACGATGAGCTCGGAGACGCCGTTGCCGAGATAGACGTCGTCGACGTCGATGCCGGGCACGCGCTCCTCGTAGTGCTGCACGACCGCGCGGCGCGCCGGCAGCAGCCCCTGCGAGTCGCTGTAGCCCTGGGCCTGGTGGAGGTTGGCGATGATGTCGACGAGGATCTCGTCGGGAGCCTCGAAGCCAAACGGTGCCGGGTTGCCGATGTTGAGCTTGAGGATGCGGTGGCCCTCGTCCTCGAGACGCCTGGCCTCTTCCAGCACCGGACCCCTGATGTCGTACAGGACGTCCGCCAGCTTCGTCGACTGCATCACCTCACGCATGCACCAAGCATGCCAGCGTGACTCAGCTCACGGGCCAGGAGACCGGCTTCGAGAGGTCGTCGGTCCGCAGCTGCACGGAGCTCAGCGTGGCGCCCTGTGGGACGAGCAGCACGAAGCACGCCTTCGCGGTCGCGCCTGCGTCGAACGTCTTCGGCAAAGCACCACCGGGGCAGCGTGTGAACGGCTCCCCCGCGAACGTCGTCGGCGGGAAGAACGTCTTCGTCGAGTCGAACCCGTACACGGGGACCGCCGCGCCGCCGAGCGGGTCGGGGCCGTCGTTACGGAGGTCCAGCGACACGTAGTAGGGCGTTGAGGCCGCGGACGCGGGATCGAGGACGTAGCCCGAGAGGTCGCTCGCCTTGCCCGGCTTCACCGAGGCGACCGTCACAGTGAGCGCACTGGCCGCCTCACCCACCGGATAGCCGACCGTCGCCGGCTTGCCGACCGCGACCTCGGTGCCGGCCTCGGTCAGCGTCACGCCCTCCGGGACGTCGACGGCCGACGTGCCCTCGGACGCGCCCTTCGCAGGCTCCTCGTCGCCGCCGCTGCACCCACCGAGCACGAGTGCCGTCGCACCGGCCAGCGCGACGAACGCCGCGCGCCGGCCCGTACGAGGCGCCCTCATGCGCCGATCAGACGCGTGGCGAGGTAGGCCGTGACCTGGTCAAGGGCCACCCGCTCCTGCGTCATCGTGTCGCGCTCGCGGATCGTCACCGCGTTGTCGTCGAGGGTGTCGAAGTCGACCGTGATGCAGAACGGCGTGCCGATCTCGTCCTGACGGCGGTAGCGGCGGCCGATCGCACCGGCGTCGTCGAAGTCGACGTTCCACGACTGGCGCAGCTCGGCGGCCAGGTCGCGCGCGGCCGGGCTGAGGCGCTCGTTGCGCGACAGCGGAAGCACCGCGGCCTTGATCGGCGCCAAGCGCGGGTCGAGCGCGAGCACCGTGCGCTTGTCGACGCCGCCCTTGGCGTTGGGGGCCTCGTCCTCGCGGTAGGCGTCGACGAGGAACGCCATCAGCGAACGGTTGACGCCGGCTGCGGGCTCGATGACGTACGGGGTCCAGCGCTCGCCGAGCTCCTGGTCGAAGTACGTGAGGTCGTTGCCCGAGTGCTTGGAGTGCGTGCCGAGGTCGAAGTCGGTGCGGTTGGCGACGCCCTCGAGCTCACCCCACTCCGAGCCGGCGAAGCGGAACCGGTACTCGATGTCGACGGTGCGCTTGGAGTAGTGCGAGAGCTTCTCCTGCGGGTGCTCGTACAGACGCAGGTTGTCGGCGGACACACCGAGGTCGGTGTACCAGCGCATGCGCTCGTCGATCCAGTACTGGTGCCACTCCTCGTCGGTGCCGGGCTTGACGAAGAACTCCATCTCCATCTGCTCGAACTCACGGGTGCGGAAGATGAAGTTGCCGGGCGTGATCTCGTTGCGGAAGGACTTGCCCATCTGCGCGATGCCGAACGGCGGCTTCTTGCGCGCGGCGGCCATCACGAGCGCGAAGTTGACGAAGATGCCCTGAGCGGTCTCCGGGCGGAGGTAGTGCATGCCCTCCTCGGAGTCGACCGGGCCGAGGAAGGTCTTGAGCAGGCCAGAGAACTGGCGCGGCTCGGTCCACTGGCCACGCGTGCCGCAGTGCGGGCAGACGACGTCGGACATCGCGACGTCGTCGGGATCGGCGATGCCCTTCTTCTCCGCGTACGCCTCCTGGAGGTGGTCCTGGCGGAAGCGCTTGTGGCAGTGCTGGCACTCGATCAGCGGGTCGGTGAACACGTCGACGTGGCCGGAGGCCTCCCACACCTTGCGGGGCAGGATCACCGAGGAGTCGAGGCCGACGACGTCGTCACGGCGCTGCACCATCGCACGCCACCACTGGCGCTTGATGTTCTCCTTGAGCTCGACGCCCAGCGGACCGTAGTCCCAGGCGGAGCGGGTGCCTCCGTAGATCTCACCGCTGGGGAAGACGAACCCCCGGCGCTTCGAGAGGCTGACGACGTTGTCGATGACGGAGGCAGGCACGAGAGAACTCGCTTTCCGGCTGGGTGTCGGCGGGCATCGGCGGCGCGCCGTGGCGTGCCGCGCCCGAGTGGGTCGGTCCAGGCTACCGGACGCCCTCGGGGGGCAGAGTGACCCCGCGGTTTCGACCCCCGCTGGTCGAGACCCCCCGATGGTCGAGCCTGTCGAGACCCCCCGCTGGTCGAGCCTGTCGAGACCCCTACTCCCGCCCCGCCGACACCCACGTCGGATCAGCCGACCGACCGCCGACGACCGCAGCGGACACCTCGTCCAGCGTCGCCATCGTGTCGGCATCGAGCCGTACGGCCAGCGCGCCGAGGTTCTCATCGACCCGCTCAGCCCTGCGCGTGCCGGGGATCGGCACGACGGGCAGGCCCCACCGCTCTGCCTGCGCGTGGACCCACGCCAACGCCACCTGCGCCGGCGTCGCGCCCATCTCGCCCGCCACCCGGCGTACGGTCTCGACCACGACCTGGTTGGCGTCGAGGTTGCTGGCGTCGAAGCGCGGGAAGGTCCGGCGCATGTCACCCTCGGGGATCGTTGTCCCGACCGAGCCGGCGAGGAAGCCCCGCCCCAGCGGCGAGTACGGGACGAAGCCGACCCCGAGCTCGGCGGCGGCGGGCACGACGTGACGCTCGACGTCGCGACTCCAGATCGACCACTCGCTCTGCACGGCCGCGATCGGGTGCACGGCGTGCGCGCGACGCAGCTCGTCGGCCGTGACCTCCGAGACTCCGAGGTGGCGGACCTTGCCCTCCGCGACGAGCTCGGCCATCGCGCCGACCGTCTCCTCGATCTCGACCTGGGTGTCGATCCGGTGGAGGTAGTACAGGTCGATCACGTCGGTGTCGAGCCGCCGCAGCGACTCCTCGGCGCACTCGCGGACATACGGGGCGTCACCACGCGCGGCACGCTCGCCGACGCGGATGTTGCCGGCGACCCCGAACTTCGTCGCGACCTGCACCTGGCCCGGGCGGCTCGCGAGTAGCCGGCCGACGAGCTCCTCGTTGGTCCCGTTGCCGTACACGTTCGCCGTGTCGACGAACGTGACCCCGACGTCGACGGCGTGCTCCAGCGTCGCGAGGGCGCTCTCGGGGTCGGTTCCGCCGTACACCGTCGTCAGCGCCATCGCGCCGAAACCTTGCGGGCTGGTGCGCAGCCCGTCTCCCAGGATGATGTCGTTCACGCTCATACCGACACCCAAGATGTGACGCCGCTCACCTATTCCCTCTCAACGGCGCGTCGTCGGGTCGTCGTCGACGACATCCTCGTACGCATCGGTGTAGGCGCTCGGCTCCTCCAACGCGTGGGCGTACGGCCGCGCGGCCGCGACTTTGACGTCGTACGAGGACAGCGCACGGCGGTAGGCGCCGACGTTCTCCCACCGGGTGGTGAGCGTCCACAGGGTCGGGTCGTCCAGGTTGCGTCCGGCGAAGCCGTGGACGTAGCCGGGACGAGCGGCGAGCGCGTCGACCACGGCGCGGAGCTCGGCGGCGAAGGTGTCGGCTCGCTCGGAAGGGGCGCGGAAACGCGTGATGACCAGCACGCGCGCAGCCTAGTGGCGCCCCGGGCCCGTACGGCAGGATGGCGGCCATGAGCGATCCGTACGAGCGCATGCTGACGTCTCGCGGCGCGCGCGTCGCCGTCCCGGTCGTGGCGGCCGTGCTGCTCATCACCGGCTTGGCTGCCACGCCGCGGATCGGCATCCCCGCGCTGCTCGTCCTCGTCGCCTTCGTGGGTTGGATGGCATACCGGTCCCCCGACCCGACGTCCGGCCTCGCGCGACTCCGCCTCCTCGTGGTCGGCATCCTCGTCGCCGTGGCCGTCGGGCGCTTCCTCACCGCCGTGCTGGGCTGAGACCGGTCTGTCAGGGGTGATGGCCAGCTCGGCGATCACGATGAGCCATGCCACGGGCAACTGGTTTGAGAATGATTCCCAAATGCAATAATCTGCCGTCATGCCTCGCCCCTCCTCGCTGCGTCGGACTCGGCGCCGCCCCCTGGCCGTGCTCGCCGTCGCCCCGCTCGCCCTCGTCCTCGCGGCCTGCGGCTCCGACGGCGGCGGCTCCGGCGACGCGGTGCGCGTGACCGCTGCGGCGTACCCGTTCGCGTACGCGGCGGAGCGGATCGGGGGCACGATGGTGGACGTGGACAACCTGACCAGCCCCGGCGTCGAGCCTCACGACGCCGAGCTGACTCCACGCCAGCTCGGCGAGATCCGCGACTCCGACCTCGTCGTCTATCTCGACGACTTCCAGCCGCAGGTCAACGACGCGATCGACCAGGCCGAGCTCGACGCCGACGCGCTCCTCGACGTCGCCGACGTGGTCGACCTGCTCGACGCCTCCGACGACGGCCACACGCACATCGAGGGCGAGGAGCCCGGCCACGCCGAGGAGGACCACGACCACAGCGCCACCGACCCGCACGTGTGGCTCGACCCGAAGCGCATGGCGGCGATCGCCGACGCCGTGGCCGACCGCCTCGCCGAGATCGACCCGGACAACGCCGAGGCCTACCGCGAGAACGCCGACGCGTTCGACGCCGAGCTGACCGCGCTCGACACGGACTTTCGTACCGGCCTCGCGCAGTGCGAGACGCGCACGTTCGTCACCAGCCACGCCGCGTTCGGCTATCTCGCCGACGCGTACGACCTCGAGCAGATTGCGATCGCAGGGATCGAGCCCAACACCGAGCCGTCGACCCAGCAGCTCGCCGAGATCATCGAGCTCGTGAAGTCCGAGGGCATCACGACCGTGTTCACCGAGGAGCTCACGAGCCCCCGTACGGCCGACACGATCGCCCGCGAAGCCGGCGTCGCGACCGCAGTCCTCTCCCCGATCGAGGGGCTGAGCGACGCGACCGAAGACGAGACCTACCTCTCGCTCATGCGGCAGAACCTCGCCGCTCTCCAGAAGGCGAGCCGCTGCTCATGACCGACGCTGCACCACTGGCGGTCCACGACCTCCACGTCTCCCTCGCCGGACGCGAGGTGGTCCGCGGAGTGTCGCTGACCGTCGAGCCCGGAGAGTTCGTCGTGCTCCTGGGGAGCAACGGCTCGGGCAAGACGACGCTGATGCGGGCGGCGATGGGCGTGATCCCGGTCGCCGCCGGCGAGGTGCGGTTGTTCGGGACGCCGCTGCGCCGGTTCCGCCAGCACCAGCGCATCGGCTATGTCCCGCAGCGCTCCACTGCTGCCGCCGGCGTGCCGTCGACGGTGCACGAGGTCGTGATGAGCGGCCGTCTCTCGCGCCGACCGGTCGTGGGCCTCGCCTCGCGAGACGACAAGGCCGCCGTCGCCGAGGCCCTCGCGCTCGTCGACCTCGTCGAGTACGCCGGGTCGCCCGCGGCCGAGCTGTCGGGCGGCCAGCAGCAGCGGGTCATGATCGCGCGCGGTCTCGCATCGCGCCCCGACCTGCTCGTGCTGGACGAGCCGACCGCGGGCGTCGACGCACGCAGCCAGGTCGCGCTCGCGGACCTCTTTGCCCGCCTGCTCGGCGAAGGCCGCGCGATCTTCATGGTCGCCCACGAGCTCGGCCCGTTCGAGCCGATGATCGACCGCGCCGTGGTGCTGCGCGACGGACGCGTCGCCTATGACGGCCCGTGCTCGGGCGGCAACCTCGCCGCCGAGGCCGAGCCCCACAACCAGCACCACCCCCACCTCGTGCTCCCTACGCACCACGTGGGCATCGAGGAGTCAGGAGCGTGGCCGACGTGAACGAGATCCTCTCGTACGACTTCATGCAGATGGCGCTGCTCGCTGCGCTGATCACCGGACTGACCGCACCCGCCATCGGGACGTACCTGGTCCAGCGCCGTCTCGCCCTGCTCGGCGACGGCATCGGCCACATCGCCCTCACCGGGGTCGCGGCTGGACTGCTCACCAACACGCAGCCGCTCGTGACCGCCGTGATCGTGAGCATCCTCGGCGCCGTCGCGATCGAGCTCATGCGTACGTACGGCCGCACCAGCGGCGACGTCGCGCTGGCGCTGCTCTTCTACGGCGGGATCGCCGGTGGCGTCATGCTCACGAACCTCGCCGGCGGCTCGGCGGCGACGCTCAACAGATATCTGTTCGGCTCGATCACGACCATCGACAGCACCGACCTCACGATCGTGGTGGTCCTGGGTGCGGTGGTGATGCTGCTGTCCGCGGGCCTGTCGCCGCAGCTGTTCGCCGTGTGCCAGGACGAGGAGCACGCCCGGGTGTCCGGCGTGCCGGTACGGGCGTACGCGCTACTCATCGCCGTGCTCGCGGCCGTCACCGTCACGGTCTCGATGCGCACCGTCGGCCTGCTGCTCGTCTCGGCGCTGATGGTCGTCCCGGTCGCGGCGGCGCAGCAGGTCACCCGCAGCTTCCGTGGCACGTTCGTCCTGGCGATGGTGATCGGCACCTTCGCCGCCGTCGCCGGCGTGCTCGGCAGCTACCAGATCAACACGCAACCGGGCCCGACGATCGTCATCGTGGCGCTCGCGGTGTTCCTCGCGGTGGCGCCTCTCGGCCATCTCGTACGCTCGCACCGACGGCGCGAGACGCCCGTCCCGGTGCCCGTGGAGGAGGCAGCATGACCGAGACCCCCGTCCGTACGACCCGCCAGCGCCGTGCGGTGGCCGCGGTGATGGACGACCTCGACGGCTTCGCGAGCGCCCGCGAGATCCACGACGCGCTGCGCGACCGCGGCGAGTCGGTCGGGCTGTCGACGGTCTACCGCAACCTCCAGGCCCTCGCCGACGCCGACGAGGTCGACCAGCTGCGCAGCGACGACGGCGAGACGCTCTATCGCCGCTGCCGTACCGACCACCACCATCACCACCTCGTGTGCCGCGAGTGCGGACGCACCGCGGAGGTCCAGGGCCCGGCGCTGGAGAGGTGGGTCGAGCAGGTCGGCGCTGAGCACGGCTTCGGCCAGATGTCGCACACCCTCGAGATCTTCGGGACCTGTGACCGGTGTGGATGATCCTCGACGAGGCCGACTGGCGGGCGCGGGCCGACGCGCATCGCGAGCGCGCCGTGCCGTACGTCGCGGGCCGGCTGGCGCGTCGTGGTCGCGGTGAGAAGCATCCGGTCGACGACTTCCTGTTCGAGTACTACGGCTACAAGCCCGCGCGCCTGACTCGCTGGCATCCCGGCGTGGGGGTGCTGCTCGGGGGCGACGCCTCGGAGTACGCGGCGCTCGGGTCGTACCGCACCGTCGACCTCCCCGACGGCCGTACGGCCGTGGGGGCGGACGTGAGCCGCCTCGCGGGCCGCCGCGAGGGCATGGAGTGGATCCGCGGCCTGCTCGCGATGACGGCCGGGCGCACGGCGCGGCTGGACTGCTTCGGGCTGCACGAGTGGGCGATGGTCTATCGGCAGACGCCCCACGAGGTGCGCCACGTGGCATGGCCGCTGCGTCTCGGAGCGGACGGCACCGACGCCGTCGTCGAGTCGCACCAGCTGCGCTGCAGCCACGTTGACGCGTTCCGGTTCTTCACGCCCGACGCGGTGCCGCGCAATGCGCTCGCGCCGAGCCGCGAGACGCAGCGTGCGCTCGAGCAGCCCGGCTGCCTGCACGCCAACATGGACCTCTACAAGTGGGCGATGAAGCTCGTCCCGTACGGCGACTCCGACCTGCTGCTCGACTGCTTCGCGCTGGCCCGCGACGTGCGCGAGCTCGACATGCGCGCGGCGCCGTACGACCTCGCCGCGCTGGGCTACGAGCCCGTACGGATCGAGACGGCGGAGGGCAAGGCCGAGTACGTCCGCCTGCAGCGCGAGCACGCCGAGTGCGCCGCCGCCCTGCGCGTGCGACTCCTCGCGGACTACGACCGCGTCCTGGCCGCCGCCTGACCCCACCCCGCAACGTCATACGAACGGTGGGTCCCGACCCTCAATTCGTATGACGTCCGGGTGGCACCCGCTGACCCCGAGACCGGGCGGGTGGAGAGCCGCCGTCTGCCCTCCACCCGCTCCGTCACCGCCCACGATGCCTGCTCGTACGGGGGTGGCGGAGGGTTGCGCTCACCGTGATCTCAACGCGACACGCGCCTTCTCGGCGTCCGAGACACCTGCACACGACCCTCGTGTCCGGATAAGGTCCTTCTTGTCACCTAACTTTATGCACTTAGTAGTACGTCTTGAAACGGATGCCTTGTCACCCGGGGAGAAGCGAGGGCACGTGAACACCATGACGCAGGACAGCTCAACCGCTGGGCTCGTGCTCCGCACCGTGCTCCACCACGGCGTCGCCTTCCGCGACCAGATCGCTGAGTCCACGGGTCTCAGCGCGGCCACGATCGGCCGTCAGGTCACCTCGCTCGTCCGCCGCGGCCTGCTACGCGAGCGACCCGACTGCACTCGCTCCGGGCACGTCGGTCGCCCGAGCGTCCCCGTCGAGGTCGATGACCGCCTGCTCGCCGCCGGCGCCGTCCACATCGGGCGCCTCGTCACGACCGTCGCGCTCACCGACCTGCGCGGCCACGTGCTCGGCGTCGCCCACCTCCCGACCCGCGGAGGCGACGCCGACCTGGTCAAGGCCGCCGCCCGCCGTCTGATCGGACTGCACGCCGGGATCGGCGGCCGTACGCTCATCACCGCCGCGGTCGTCGCACCGTGGGAAGCTCTCGACCGCTCCCCCGCCGTCGCCGGTCGGACGCTGCGCGACACCACCACACTCCCCACCTCGACCGCCGACCACGTCGCCGCTGTCGCCGCCGCCGACCTCCTCTTCTCCCCCGAGCACGCACACGGGACGTCAACGTACGTCTATGCACGCGAGACCGTCGGCGTCGCGACCGTCCACGACGGGGTCATCCCCTCCAGTGGACGCCGTACGGGCAGCGTCACGCACCTCCCGACGACCTCCGACGCCCCGTGCCCCTGCGGCGCACGGGGCTGCCTCGGCGCCACCGTCGCCACGATCGGCCCGCGGGCTGCGGCCGCCGGTATCGTCGAACGGCCCGACGTCGAGCTGGTCCATGCCGCCGCGCTCGCCGGGGACGTCGACGCGCACGAGCTCCTCATCGACCGCGCCGACCACCTCGGCCGCGCGGTCGCGATCATCCGCGACCTCCTCGACCCCGACCGCGTCGTCCTCGCCGGCCAGGCCTTCACCGCATACCCGGCCGCCGCGTCGGTCGTGCTCGACGCGTTCCGCCGCACGACGGGGCTCGGGCCCGTGCCGATCACGCTGTCGCGGTTCGGCGCCGAGGTCCAGGCAGCAGCAGCCGGGGCGATCGCGCTCGGCCCGGTCTACCGCGACCCGCACGCCGCGCTCGACCGGCACTCGCGACTGGTCCAGCGCACCCGCAACACGCGGCGGTCGCGTTCGGCGTCGACGGTGGTGCGGCTGCAGCCCGCCTGAGAATGCGGCGAGATACGTTCCTCATCTGACGGCACCGACCCCCATCACACCTCCCCGCACCTCTAGCGGAGAGGGCGGTTTCCCTGCCACTCTGGTCGCGCGACAGGATCCTCGCCTTCACGACCCTGAGGAGCGGCCATGTTCCGCAAGACATCGATCGGTATCGCAAGTCTCGCCACCCTGCTCACCCTGACGGCCCCGGCGACCGCCGCGCCGTCATCGGCGCCCGCTGTCGAGCCCGCCACGACCCAGATCACCACCGAGCACTGGGACGGGATCGCCGACTTCCGCGAGGGCAGCTGGGACGGCGTACGCCCCGGCGCCGGCGGGAGCCTGGTCGTCTCGCCCCGTACGACCCAGACCACCACCTACGCCGACCCGCACGGCGACGGCGTCGCCCGGACGTACGAGTACGGCACCTGGACGTCACCCGTCATGACTCCCGGCTACGCGATCGACGAGTCGATCACCTCCTGGAATGCGATCACGCCGACCGGCACCTTCGTCGAGACCACGTTCCGCGGCCAGCGCCCGGATGGCACGTGGACGAAGTGGTACGTCCTGGGGCGCTGGGCCTCGGGCGACGACTTCGAGGGCGGCGACATCCACCGCACCTCGCTCAACGGCCAGGGTGACACCGACGCCACCGTCTACACCGACACGTTCTCGGCACGTACCGGCAAGGAGCCCGTCGCCTACCAGACCCGGGTGACGCTCCTGCGTCCCGAGGGCAGCCACGCGACACCGCGGCTCAACGGCGTCACGACGATGACCAACGAGCTGCTCGGTGGCGACGACGGCGTCACCAGCGACTTCACGCTCGGCCGGCACGTCGAGCTCGACGTGCCGCGGTTCTCGCAGAACATCCACAAGGGCGAGTACCCGGAGTTCGGGGGCGGCGGCCAGGTCTGGTGCTCCCCGACCTCCACGACGATGGTGCAGTACTACTGGGGCAAGAAGCACCAGGTCCCGCGCCACGAGCTGCGCGACATCGTCGCCCCCAACGGCGACCCGCAGGTCGACTACGCGGCGATGATGACGTGGGACTACACGTACGAGGGCGCCGGCAACTGGCCCTTCAACGCCGCGTACGCCCATACGTTCGGCCTTGACACGTTCGTGACGCGGCTGCGGTCGCTCGCGGAGGCCGAGCGGCTCGTTGCCGCCGGGATCCCGGTCATCACGTCACTCTCGTGGGACCTCGACGAGATGCCCGAGGCGGGCTACGAGACCGACGGCCACCTCATGGTCATCATCGGGTTCACCGCCGACGGCGACCCGATCCTCAACGACCCTGCGTCGAACAGCAACGAGGCGGTCCGCAACGTCTACACCCGCGAGAACTTCGAGAAGGTGTGGCAGGACTCGACCGACGGCGTCTCGTACCTGTATCACCCGTCCCACGTGAAGCTCCCCCGCGGCGCCACCAACTGGTGACCTGCTGACGTACGACCCGACAAAAGGACCCGACGCTTCACCCCGGATCTGGGGGTGAAACGTCGGGTCCTTTTGTCGGGTCGTACGTCAGGTCAGGACGCGGCGCAGCCCGTACGTGAACGCGTCGAGCAGCGCCTCCCACGACGCCTCGACGATGTTGTGACCGACGCCGACCGTGGTCCACGTGTCGGTGCCGTCGGTGGTGCCGATGAGCACGCGGATGCCGGCGTCCGTACCGCCGGCCTCGTCGAGGATGCGCACGCGGTAGTCGTTCAGTCCGAACGACGCGACGTCGGGGAACGCCCGCTCGATCGCCTGCCGCAGTGCGTGGTCGAGCGCGGAGACCGGTCCGTTGCCCTCCCCCGTCACGACGTAGCGCTGCCCGCCGGCCACGATCTTGACGGTCGCCTCGGACGGCGCCTCCTCACCGGCGGCGTGGTGCGACTCGGTGATGACCCGCCACGACTCGACGTCGAAGTACGAAGGACGCGCACCCTCAACCATCTCCGCGAGCAGCAGCTCGAACGAGGCGTCGGCCGCCTCGAACGTGTAGCCGGCCTGCTCGCGGACCTTGACGACGTCGGTGACGCGCGAGAGCGTCTCGGTGTCTCCGCTGAGGTCGAAGCCGAGCTCCTTGCCCTTGAGCTCGATCGTCGCCCGCCCGGCCATCTCCGAGACGAGCAGCCGCATGTCGTTGCCGACAAGCTCGGGATCGATGTGCTGGTAGAGGTCGGGGTCGACCCGGATCGCGCTCGCGTGCAGGCCCGCCTTGTGCGCGAACGCAGAGACGCCCGTGTACGGCTGGCGCGCCGCGGGCGGGTAGTTCGTGACCTCCGCGATCGCGTGGCCGATCCGGCTCGCCTCGCGCAGCGCGCCCGCCGGGACGACCTTCTGGCCCAGCTTGAGCTCGAGGTTGGCGACGCAGGTGATGAGGTCGGCATTGCCGGTCCGTTCGCCGTACCCGTTGACGCACCCCTGCAGGTGCGTCGCACCCGCGGCGACCGCGGCGAGCGAGTTGGCGACCGCGCACCCGGTGTCGTTGTGCGCGTGGATGCCGAGCCGCGCGCCGGTCGACGCCGCCACATCACCGACGATCTCGCCGACCCAGTGCGGGAGCATGCCTCCGTTGGTGTCGCACAGCACGACGACCTCCGCGCCCGCCTCCGCGGCCGTACGGACGACCTCCAGCGCGTACGCACGGTTCTGGCGATAGCCGTCGAAGAAGTGCTCGCAGTCGAGGAAGACCCGCTGCCCGTGCGCCCGCAGGTGCGTGACTGTGTCGTGGACCATTGCGAGGTTCTCCTCGAGCGACGTCCGCAGGGCCAGCTCGACGTGTCGGTCGTGACTCTTGGCCACGAGCGTCACCACCGACGCGCCGGACTCTCTCAGCGCGCCGACCAGCGGGTCGTCCGCGGCGGCCACGCCCGCGCGCCGGGTCGCGCCGAACGCCGCCAGGGTCGCGTGCTGCAGTGTCAGCTCCGTACGGGCACGCGCGAAGAAGTCCGTGTCCTTGGGATTGGAGCCCGGCCAGCCGCCCTCGATGTAGCCGACGCCGAGCGCGTCGAGGTGGCGAGCGATCACGAGCTTGTCGGCGACGGAGAGGTTGAGTCCCTCCTGCTGAGCGCCGTCACGCAGCGTCGTGTCGTACACGTGGAAGGTCGGGTCCGCCTCGGTGCGGGTCGGCTCGGTCATCTCGTTCTCCTGCTCGGGTCCGTGTCCGGTGTCTCCTCCCGAGTGGGCAGGTGCGCCCGCCCATAAAAAATGCCCCTCGGAGTACGAGAGGCTGCGCGTCGGACCTGGGAGGTAGGTCAGACGCGCTGTCTAATGAAGAGGCCGGTCACACGAGGCATGAAGCCACTCTAGACTGGCCGGACCATGACTTCCACCACAACCCCTGAGTCCGAGTCCAACCTCACTGTGAGGCTCGCGAGCCGACCGCACGGCGAACCGACGGCCGAGAACTTCGCGCTCGCTCTGGAGTCGACGCCCTCGCCTGGCGAGAACGAGGTGCTCCTGCGGACGATCTACCTCTCCCTCGACCCGTACATGCGGGGCCGAATGTCCGAGGCCGAGTCGTACGCCGAACCCGTCCCGGTCGGCGGCGTGATGGAAGGCGGGACGGTCTGCGAGGTCATCGCCTCGAAGACTGACATGGTCGACGTTGGCGACATCGTCCTCGCCCACACCGGATGGCAGCAGTACGCTGTCGCGTCCGACAAGGCCGTCCGGAGGCTCGACCCGACCCGTGCGCCGATCTCGACCGCTCTCGGCGTGCTCGGGATGCCCGGCTTCACTGCGTACGCGGGGCTGCTGCTGATCGGCGCACCGAGACCATCAGAGACGGTCGTCGTCGCGGCGGCCGCAGGTCCGGTCGGTTCGGCGGTTGGCCAGATCGCGCAGCTCAAGGGCGCTCGCGCCGTCGGCATCGCCGGCGGCCCCGAGAAGGTCGCGTACGTCAAGAACGAGCTGGGCTTCGAGGTGGCGCTCGACCACACCGCCCCCGACTTCGTCGACAGCCTCGCCGCAGCGACACCCGAAGGCATCGACGTCTACTTCGAGAACGTCGGCGGCAAGGTGTTCGACGCGGTGCTTCCCCGCATGAACGAGTTCGGGCGCATCCCCGTGTGCGGTCTGGTCTCGCAGTACAACGCGACCTCGCTGCCCGACGGCCCCGACCGTGTCCCGATGCTGATGAGCCGCATCCTGACCAAGAGCCTGACAGTGCGTGGCTTCATCCAGCGCGAGTTCGTGCGGGCGCACTACCGCGACTTCCTCGAAGACGTGCGCGGCTGGCTGGCCGACGGCAAGATCCGCTACCGCGAGGACGTGGTCGAGGGCCTCGAGAACGCCCCGGCCGCGTTCCTCGGCATGCTGCGCGGCGAGAACTTCGGCAAGCTCGTGGTCCAGGTCGGCGACGACCCCACGACGCCTCCTCCCGCCACGACGGCGTCCTCGTGAGCCGACCCGTGTCCGTGCCGGGGACGGTGTCTGCGCTCTACGTCGTGCTCACCGACGAGCCGCTGGAGTCCGACCTCGCTGATCCCCCGGTCCCGCCCCCGAGCCTGCTGCTCGCGCGCGGGTCGAGCCCGAAAGCCGTGCGCTTCGCCGAGTCGCTCCCGTACGCGACCGCGGTCACGGGCGAGTCGGCACCGGGTGACGCGCTCGAGACGCAACGGCGTACGCAGGCGGCCGCCCGCGCACTCGCCGCCGAGCACGTCGGCG
The DNA here is from genome assembly GCF_042681565.1 of Mumia zhuanghuii. Lineage (NCBI taxonomy): Bacteria > Bacillati > Actinomycetota > Actinomycetes > Propionibacteriales > Nocardioidaceae > Mumia > Mumia zhuanghuii. Next base: position 1,687,584 of record NZ_JBHUFT010000008.1, on the reverse strand, counting down.
TCGTGATCGACTCGGCGGTGCCCAGGCTGCTCTCGACGGCGCCGCACCCCGACGTCGTCCGCGCCAGCGACTGGTTCGTCCTCGAGCACCCGTCCGACGAGGTGTCGACGACGCACGGCCTCGCGCGGTTCGGACTGCCCGAGCTCGTCGTCTCGGGCATCGAGGCCGGGCGGCTTCCGATGTACGACGCGGTGCTCACCGGCATCGCGCAGCGGATGGTCGAGGAGTGGCCCGACAACGACCCCGTCGGACCGGCGACGATCACGCTCCGCGACGTGGCGAGAGGGTACGGCGACGCCTCGGCCGGCGGGGACGATCCGACCCTGGCGCGCAGTGTCGACGTCACCTTGACGTACGACCCTGACGACGACCTGCTGGTCGTCGCCCTGCACGACGACCCGGCGACCGCCCTCTTCGCCTAGCCCTCGTCGAGCCGGGCTCAGCGTTCACCACGCCGAGACTTCTCCTCCACTCGATGCCGTTTGTGTCCGTTTTGTCCGGGTACGGCGCGCAGGAACCGTGCTCTCGGGTTCCTCAGGAGGAGACATGCCATGAACAGAGCCAAGCTCCGCGGCGCCGCACTCGTCGTCGCGGCAACCACGACCGTCGCACTGGCCTCCACCGGCGCCGCCGCCCCACCGGGTGACGGCGCCGGTGGCGCTCAACGCGAACACTCGTACCGAATCACCGACTGGGACGACTCCCCTGAGGTCGAGCAGCGGGTCGAGGAGATCCTGGCCCAGATGACGACCGAGGAGAAGGCCGACCTCGCGACCGGCGAGCTCAACAACAACTACGGCTTCTTCAACAACGCCATCGCCCGCCTCGACATCCCGGCCTCGACGATGGCGGACGGCCCGCTCGGCGTCCGCATCGCCGACCCGGCCATCGACCGCAGCTCGACCCAGCTCCCCTCGGGCACCGCGCTCGCCGCGACCTTCGACGACGACCTCGCCGAGGAGTGGGGCTCCCTGCTCGGCCAGGAGGCCTTCGACAGCGGACACAACTTCTCGCTCGCGCCATCAGCGGACATCGCCCGTACCCCGTTGTGGGGTCGTGGCTTCGAGGGATTCGGCGAGGACCCGCTGCTCGTCGGCAACCTCGCCGCATCCGTGGTTGCTGGCATCCAGTCGCATCCCGTCGTCGCGACCGCCAAGCACCCGTTCGCCTACAACCAGGAGACGGACCGCTTCAACGTGAACGCCGTGGTCGACGAGCGCGCGCTCCAGGAGATCTATGTGCGCCCGTTCGGGATCGTCCAGCGCGACGGCAAGCCCGGCGCGATGATGTGCTCGTTCAACAAGCTCAACGGCACGTACTCGTGCGAGAACGACGCAATGACGACGATCCTGCAGCAGCAGCTCGGCTTCCGCGGGTTCATCATGAGCGACTACAACGCGACGCCCAGCACCGTGCAGGCCGCCAACGCCGGCCTCGACCAGGAGCAGCCCGGAGACCAGGGCCCGGGCAGCGCCAACTTCGGCGAACGGCTCGTCGCCGCCGTCGCAGCTGGTGAGGTGTCGATGGAACGCCTCGACGACATGGCGCGACGGATCCTGCGCCCGATGATCGGGTTAGGGCTCTTCGACGATCGCCCCGTCGTGACCGAGTGGGACAAGGAGCGCAACAGCGACTTTGCTCGCAAGGTCGCCGCCGAGGGCACGGTCCTGCTGAAGAACCGCGGCGAGGCGCTGCCTCTGACCCGCCGCTCGCGGTCGATCGCCGTCATCGGACCTGACGCGGACAACACGTCGGCACAGGGCGGCGGCTCGTCCCAGATCTCCATGCCGACCGCCTCGGTCAGCCCGCTCGAGGGCATCGAGAACCGGGCGGGATCTGGCGTCGACGTCTCGTACGCAGCAGGGACCGACGGCATCTCCGAAGGAGACCTGTTGCCCGGTCCGGCACCCGTCCCGTCGTCCGTGCTGACACCCGAGGACGGCAGCGGTACGGGGCTGAGCGCCACGTACTGGAGCAACACGACGTTCTCCGGTGCACCACACCTCGTCCAGGATGATCCGAACGCGAACATCAACTTCGGGTTCCAGAACTTCCCGGGGTTCAACGCCGCCTCTCCGAAGATCCCGACGTCACGAGGTGACTTCGGGCTGACCGGCGACCTGTCGGTGCAGTGGCGCGGGACGTTCACCGCGCCGACCGACGGGTTCTACACGCTCGGGCTCACCGCCCGCGGCGATGCGACGCTCACCATCGAAGGCGAGGAGGTCGTCGACCGGAGCGGTGACCTCGGGACGTCCGGCGAGCGGATCTTCTTCGAGGCGGGCGAGCCGCACGCGGTCGCGATCGACTACGCCGCACCGGCGCTCAACAGCTACCAGGGCGGCCAGCTCCGGTTCTGGTGGACCCACGCGGACACGATCACCAGCCCGGCGATGCAGGAGGCGGTCGACACTGCGGACGACGCCGACACGGCCGTCGTGGTGGTGCGCAACTACGAGACCGAGGGCGTCGACCGACCGAACCTCGGCCTCCCGAAGGAGCAGGAGCAGCTGATCCGCAAGGTCGCCGCCGTCAACCCGCGCACGATCGTCGTGATCACGACGGGCTCTCCGACGACCGTCGCGTCCTGGCAGCGCGGGGTCCGGGGCATCCTTCAGGCCTGGTACCCGGGGCAGGAGCAGGGCAACGCGATCGCCGACGTGCTCTTCGGCGACGTCAACCCGTCCGGCCGCCTGCCGGTCACCGTGCCACGCAACGAAGATCAGGTCCCGACGCCCAACGAGGGCACCGAGGTGTACGACGAGGGCATCTTCGTCGGCTACCGGGGATTTCTCGAGAACCGGGTCGAGCCCTCGTACGCGTTCGGGTACGGGCTGTCGTACACACAGTTCCGCTTCTCACGAGCGCAGGTCGTCAAGGGCAACCGCGGCGGCAAGAAGGTGTCGGTGCGCGTCCGCGTCACCAACACCGGCAACCGCCGCGGCACCGCCGTGCCGCAGGTGTACGTCGGGCGCCTGCCCGGCGTCGAGTCGCCGCCGCGACAGCTCGCCGGGTACGAGCGCGTGACACTCGCGCCCCGTCGCTCCAAGACGATCACGATCAAGGTGCCGAAGGAGTCCCTGTCGTACTGGGACGAGGACACCCACGGCTGGGTGACGCCTGAGGGCAACACCGCCGTGTACGTCGGGTCGTCGTCGGCAGACAACCGAAGGATCGGAAAGGTCCGCGTGCGCTGAGCGACCACGTGGGGCGTCGCGCTACGCCGCGGCGCCCCACGCCAGCGCGATCAGACGACGCGGTGCATCCAGTCGTGGGTGTCGGGCGTACGGCCGTACTGCAGGTCGATGAGCGCCTCGCGGATCGCCATCGTGACCTTGCCGCCGTCGCCCTCGCTGCTCACGACCTCGCCACCGTCCCAGCGCAGCGCGCCGACCGGCGTGACGACCGCAGCAGTCCCGCACGCGAACACCTCGGTCACACGCCCGCTCGAGACACCGTCGATCCACTCGTCGATGCTGAAGCGGCGGTGCTCGACGGTGTGGCCGAGGTCGGCCGCGATGGTGCCGAGCGCGTCACGCGTGATGCCCTCGAGGATGGAGTCGCTCGCCGGCGTCACGATGGTGCCGTCGTCGTGGACGAAATAGAGGTTCATCCCGCCGAGCTCCTCGATGTAGGTGTGCTGCTCGGAGTCGAGGAACACCACCTGGTCGCAGCCGTGCTCGGCCGCGATCTGCTGAGGAAGCAGGCTCGACGCGTAGTTGCCGCCGCACTTCGCCGCACCCGTGCCGCCGGCGCCCGCGCGGGCGTACTCGCGCGAGAGCCAGATGTTGACAGGCTTGACGCCGCCGGCGAAGTAGGCACCGGCGGGCGAGGCGATCACGCAGTACGTGACGTGCTTGCTCGGCCGCACACCGAGAAACGCCTCGGAGGCGAACATGAACGGGCGCAGGTAGAGGCTTGTCTCTCCCCCGGTCGGGACCCACGCGCGGTCGGCCTGGACGAGGGCGTCGATCGAGCCGACGAACCAGTCGACGGGCAGCTCGGGGAGCGCGAGGCGGTGCGCGGAGCGCTGGAACCGCTCGGCGTTGGCGTCCGGACGGAACGTCCAGACCGAGCCGTCGGCGTGCGCGTACGCCTTGAGGCCCTCGAAGATCTCCTGCGCGTAGTGCAGGACGGCAGTCGCCGGATCGAGCTGCAGCGGGCCGTACGGCTTGACCGTCGGAGCGGCCCATCCGGTCTCGGGCGTCCACTCGGCGGTGAACATGTGATCGGTGAAGTGCAGCCCGAACCCGGGGTTGGCAAGGATCTCGGCGCGACGCTGCTCAGGCACGGGCGAAGGCGTCGGCTCCAGCGCGTACGAGAACGTGGCGTCGGCGGAGGTGGTCATGATTGGCACGGTACTTGACCTAACGGTGCGGTGACGAGAGGGGATGTGGGTCACACCCCTGATACGTCACCGGCCACGCGCGCCGCGATGGCCTCCCCCACCTCCTTGGTGCTGCGCTTGCCCGTACGAGCGCTGATGTCGGCGGCGATCGCACGGTCGATCTGCGCGGCGGCCTCGGGAAGCCCGAGGTGGTCGAGCAGCAGTGCGACGGAGCCGATCGCGGCCGTCGGGTCGGCGATGCCCTGCCCGGCGATGTCGGGCGCGGAGCCGTGGACCGGCTCGAACATGCTCGGTGCCGTACGGCTGGGGTTGATGTTGCCGCTCGCCGCAAGGCCGATGCCACCGGAGATGGCGCCGGCGAGGTCGGTGAGGATGTCGCCGAACAGGTTGTCGGTGACGATCACGTCGAAGCGCGCCGGGTCGGTGACGAAGAAGATCGTCGCGGCGTCGACGTGGAGGTAGTCCACGGTGACCTCGGGGAATTCCGGGGCGACGGCGTCGACGATGCGCGACCAGAGGCTTCCGGAGTGGACGAGGACGTTGGTCTTGTGGACCAGCGTGAGCTTCTTGCGACGGGCCTGCGCACGGGCGAAGGCGTCGCGGACGACACGCTCGACCCCGAAGGCGGTGTTGAGGCTGACCTCGGTCGCCACCTCGTGAGGCGTGTCGGCCCGGAGCCGGCCGCCGTTGCCGACGTACGGGCCCTCGGTGCCCTCGCGGACCACGACGAAGTCGACGTCGCCGGGGTTGCGGAGCGGGGAATCGACCTGTGAGTGCGTCTTCGTGGGACGGAGGTTCACGTAGTGGTCGAGCTCGAAGCGAAGACGGAGGAGCAGGTTGCGCTCCAGGAGTCCGGCGGGCAGTCGGGGATCGCCCGGCTTGCCACCGATCGCGCCGAGAAGGATCGCGTCGTGGCTGCGGATCTCGGCCAGCGTCGCGTCAGGCAGGACCTCTCCCGTGTCGAGGTAGTGCTCGGCACCGAGCACGTACGTCGTCTGCGCGAACGTCACGTCGTGGGCGCGCGCGACCTCGTCGAGGACGCGGGTCGCCTCGGAGACGACCTCGGGGCCGATCCCGTCTCCGGGGATCACGGCCAGGGAGAAGCTGCGTGTCATGTCTCGTACTCTACTCACACGGGTCCCAGCATCTGATACTGGGATCTCACCATCTGGTCAGGCCGGGCGGTCAGTTGTCGTCCGGTCGCGGCCCGCCGTTGTCGCGCAGGTCGAGCGCGGTCTGGACGGGGTTGCGCGGACCTTCGTCGCGCCCCTCGTCGTTCCAGGCACTCTCGGACCAGTGACGGCTCGGGCCCCACTCTGAGTACTGCATCTCGTACATCGGTCTCTCCTGTTCGGGATAGGCGTGCGTTCGCCTGAAAGGAAGCGGCGGCCGAAAGGCAGAAGAACCGATTCCCCGAATGGGAGGAGGTCAAGAGTGGTGCTGCGGGATCCTCGCTGCGGGTAGTCGGCCAACGCCAAGCACCGCGGCGAGGTGTCGGCCTAAGTGGCCCCGCCGCGGCAAATGAGGAATACGACCTGTGTCCGCATGATGCCGACGACTTTAAGCGGGCTCTCGCGATCACGCCACCAGTTCTGGCAATGATCTCGATGACTGAGACTCTTGTCCGGCCTCTGACATGTGAAAGACTCGTCATGTGAGCGCCCCCACCGAAGTACCTCTCCTCGTCGCGCGCGCCCTCGATCTCTCGAGGCGCAAGGGCTTCATCACGGCCACGCGCAACGAGACCGGCCGACTGCTGGCAGCGCTCGCCGCGTCCCGTACGGGCACCCTCGCCGAGCTCGGCACAGGCTGCGGCGTCGGATCGGCCTGGCTGTCGAGCGGCGTCGCGAAGGGCTCCCACATCGTCAGCGCCGAGCTCGACCCCACGCTCGCCGAGGCCGTCCAGGACCTGTTCTCCGACACGCCGGCGATCGAGGTGACCTCAGGCGACTGGAGCTCCCTCGAGCAGCACGCGCCGTTCTCGCTGCTGTTCGTCGATGTCCGCGACGTCAAGCGCAGTGTCGACGTCGTCGCCGACCTGATGGAGCCGGGCGGGATCGTCGTGCTCGATGACTTCACTCCGTCGTTCACCTGGCCCCCGATCTACGAGGGCCGCGTCGACGTCGTGCGCGAGCAGTGGCTGACCGACGAGCGCTTCATCTCCGTCGAGGTCATGGTCGCCGAGGACGCCTCGGTCATCCTCGCGACCCGCATCTGAGACATTCGGGTCAAGCGGGCTCGGGCGCGATCTCCGGCTCACGCATCTGCACCTGGACGAGCGGCAGGAACGCCTGGACGAGCGGGCCGATCGCGAGCGCATAGAGCACGGTGCCCACCCCGACGGTCCCGCCGAGCACCCAGCCGAGAGCGAGCACGGCGATCTCGACCGACGTCCGCATCAGCCGCACGCTGTACCCCGTACGACGGACGAGTCCCAAAAAGAGTCCGTCGCGGGGCCCGGGACCGAGGTGCGCGCCGATGTAGAGCGCGCCGGCGAGACCGTTGAGCACGACGCCGGCGACCAGCATCACGGCACGAAGCCCGAGAGAGTCCGGCTGCTCGAGGAGCCACAGGCCCTGGTCGACGGCGACGCCGATGAGGATCACGTTGAGGATCGTGCCGACGCCCGGCCATTGCCGCAGAGGGATCCACAGCAGCAAGACGAGGGCGCCGACGAGGATGGTGATCTGGCCGAAGGTGAGCGGCAGATAGCGTGTCAGCCCTTCGTGGAAGACGTCCCACGGGTCCAGGCCGAGGCCCGCCTCGATCATCAGCGACATCGACCAGCCATAGAGCATCAGTCCGAACACCAGCTGCGGGAGCCTCCGTCCGAGACCGCCCGAGCGGAGCTGTTCGAGCGGTGAGGCGGAGATCGGGGTGTAAGGAGCGCGGGCCATAGCGCCATCATGAGGCTTGACTGGACTACCTTTCGATAGCCAATCGTGGCAGATTGGCCTACATGGCCACCGCCAATCTCTCCGCCAGCCGCTTGCACGCGCTGCTCGACCTTGCTCCAGAGGACCCTCCGGGCTATCGCGAGCTGGCCGACCTCGTCCGGCTCCTCGTCCTGGACGGACGCATCCCTGCCGGGACCCGCCTGCCGAGCGAGCGTGAGCTCACCGCCGCACTCCCCGTCAGCCGCACGACGGTCACCCGCGCGTACGGGGTTCTGCGCGAGGCCGGGCTGCTGGTCTCGCGCCGCGGCTCGGGAAGCGTCGTCGCCCTCCCCCGCGGCACCCGCCCTCCGTACATGCCTCCCGCCGGTTCGAGCATGGTCGGCTGGACGATCGCCGCCGGCCAGGCCGCCCCGGGAGTCGGGCTGGCGTACGGGCGCGCGCTGGAGCAGCTCCCGGAGTACCTCGCGCAGACCGGGTACGAGACGGTCGGCGTGCCGGTGCTGCGCGAGCTGGTCGCGCAGCGCTATGCCGAGCGCGGGCTGCCGACCGATCCCGACCAGATCCTCATCACCTCCGGCGCACAGTCGGCGCTCAACCTCGTCGCCCGTACCCTCGCCACGCGGGGCGACCGGGTCGCGGTGGAGAGCCCGACCTACCCCAACGCGATCGACTCGTTGCGCCGGAGTGGCCTGCGCGTCGTCGGGGTCCCGCACGACGGCCACCGGCTCGACCTCGATGCGCTGGCGGCAGCCGTACGGGCGGCTCCGGTCGCCTGGGCGTACCTGATCCCCGACTTCCAGAACCCGACCGGCGCCCTCATGGACGACGTCACGCGTCACGAGGTGGCATCGATCCTGCGTCGCTCGACGACCACGCCGATCGTCGACGAGACCATGGCCGAGCTCGCCCTTGACGTCGACGAGCGTGCGATGCCGGTCCCGCTAGCCGCGCACCATCCCGGCGCGATCACCCTCGGGTCCGCGAGCAAGACGTTCTGGGGAGGGCTGCGCATCGGGTGGATCCGCGCACCGCATGCGGTCGTCCCACGACTCGTCGCGGCGCGCGAGACGTTCGACATCGGGACGCCGGTGCTCGAGCAGCTGGCGGTCGCCGAGCTGCTGCGCGTCCGCGAGGAGCTGCTCGACGGCCGGCGCGAACGGCTCCGCGCACGGCGCGAGGAGCTCACCGCGGCGCTGCGCGAGCGCCTTCCGGACTGGGGGCTCAACTCCCCCGTCGGTGGCCTGTCGCTGTGGATCCGCCTGCCCTCGCGTGCGTCGAGCCGCCTCGCGGTCGCTGCGGAAGCGCATGACCTGCTGCTCACTGCGGGGCCACGGTTCTTCCCCGACGGGGGCGGCGAGACCTCGCTGCGGCTCCCGTACGCCCGCACCGCCGAGCACCTCGCGGACGCCGTCGACCGCCTCGCGCTCGCGTGGGAGACGGTGCTCGCTGGCCGCGCGACACCGACGGCACCGCCTCGCCGCCGCCCCGCGCTGACGGCGTAGTCGGTGTCACGATCGGCTATGCGCCGGACATGAAGTGACGTGATGAACCCCGACCCGGCTCGCGAGGAGCGCTTTCGCGAGCTCTACGCCGCCCACTTCGACGCGCTCCTCGCGTACGCCGTACGCCGCACGCGTCACCCTGACGATGCTGCCGACCTCGTCGCGGAGACGTTCCTCGTCGCCTGGCGGCGCATGGACACGATGCCGGCCGGGGAGGACAGCCGCCTGTGGCTGTACGTGGTCGCCCGCCACGTCCGCTCCAACGCCGAACGCAGCGGGCGGCGCCGCGAGCGCCTCGGCGAGCGACTGCGTCAGCAGCTGACGGACGCGTTCACTCCCGACCCTGCCAACCATGTCACCGAGCGCGCAGCCGTACGCGCTGCCCTGCAACGACTGGCAGCAGGCGACCGCGAGCTCCTGATGCTGTCGGCATGGGAGGGTCTCGAGCCCCGCGAGATCGCCCACGTCCTCGACATCAGCCCCACCGCCGTACGGACCCGTCTGTCGCGCGCCCGCCGAAGGCTCCGCGATGCCCTCGGTGACGCCGACCCCGTTGCCGGACACGAGATGAGCATCCGCACCGTACCCAGTCCCGAGGAGGGATCATGAACGACAACGACTTCGACCTCGACCGTCTGCTGGGCGCCGCCGACCCGTACGTCGACACCGCGCTGCTTGATCTGCACGGAGCCGACCGCGCGCTCCTGGAGGAGATCGTGACCGCCGATCCGCAGCAGTCACAACGGTCACAGCGATCCCGGCGGCTGCCGCTGGCGGGGGTGGTCGCGACTGCCGCCGTCCTCACCGCCGCCCTGGTGGTCCCCGCCTGGGTGGGCTCGGGCGGCGATCCGGAGACGACACCGGCCGCACCTCCGAGTTCCTCCGAGCCGCCCGTGGTCACGGCCCCCGTCACCTACGCTGCTGCCGTCGTGGAGGTCGCCCGCCGCCAGCCGCGCCTGCTGATCGGCGAGCCCGGCTGGAAAGCGGCCCACGTCTACGGGTTCCGCGCCGACGAGGGCACGATCGTCTTCGCGAACGGCGAGCGCGAGCTCGACATGACGTGGTACCCCGCCGACAGTTACGACGGCTACTACGAGGATCGGCTCGACGTCTCCGAGCCGACGCCGTTCTCGATCGACGGGCAGGAAGGCAGTGAGTTCCGGTACTCGTCCAAGGACATCGCCGTGATGCTCCGACCGTCCGGCGGCACGTTCTCCGAGATCCGCACGGGCATCGCCGGGTGGAAGGACCGTGCAGAGATCGCCGCGGTCCTGCGCACCATACGAGCAGTCTCGGTCGAGGAGTGGCTCGCGGCGATGCCGCCCGAGATCGTCACACCCGACAAGGCGTCAAAGGTGGTCGGCGAGCTCCTCACCGGGGTGCCCATCCCGCCGGGTCTCGACCGTGCGGCGCTCGACGACCTCGGCACGAACGACCGCTACCAGCTCAGCGCCCAGGTGCTCGAGCCGGTCGTGTGCGGCTGGGTCCGCGAGCTCCAGCGCGCCGAAGAGGCCGGAGACGCTCCTGCGAGGAAGGTCGCGGCCGACGCGCTGGCGAGCGGGCGCGACTGGCCGCTCCTCGCGCCGATGGACGCCGAGGGCGAGTACGCCGACGGGGTGCGGGCGGTGGCCGACGCCGTCGCAGAGGGCGTCCAGACGATCAAGATCCGCGAGATGTCCGGCTGTCAGTGAAGGCTCGCGGGCGCGGGGAGGTCAGGCCGTCGGCCAGGTCTCTCCGCGCCAGGAGGCGTCCCAGAACATCCACTCGAACCGCGTCGCCCGGGCGTACGCGGCAAGCATCTCCGTACGGCGCTCGGGCGTCGCCGCCTCTGCGAGGCGATCGGTCCACCCCTCTGCACGTGTGACGGCGGCGTCGAAGGCGGGGTCGGAGTAGGTGTCGATCCAAGCGCGGTACGGATGCGCCGGATCGGTCGCCTGCGCAGCGATCGCGCGCCCCACCTCCAGATAGACGCGGAAGCAGGGCAGCACTCCCGCAAGCCCGACCTCGACCGGCGCGTACGCGGCATCCGCGAGCAGCGTGCCGGCATACGCCCGACAGGTCGGCGTCGGCTCAGCGGCGTCCGGGCCGTCAGGATCGAGTCCGCGGGGCACGAGGAACTCCTCATGCATCAGCCGCTCTGCCTCGACCGCCTCGGCAGCCGCATGTGCGAGCCCCGCCGACAGCGCCGGATCGCCCGCACGCGCCGCCAGCATCGCGAGCGTGCTGCCGTATGACGTCAAGTAGTGGGCGTCGTCGAGCAGATAGCGCGCGAACACGTCCTCCGGCAGCGTGCCGTCCGCCAGTCCCGCGACGAACGGGTGCGCGAGGATCGCGTCGTACCAGCCGGCGACGTGCTTCCACGCCTCGTCGGAGAACGTCATCCGCGTGTCCTCCACAGGTGGTCGATCGGGCCGTGACCGTGCCCGACGGAGTGCGTCTCACCGCTGCGCAGCGCACCGGTGAGATAGTCCTTGGCCATCGCGACGGCGTCCCGCAACGGCATCCCGAGCGCGAGCCCGGAGGCGATCGCCGACGACAACGAGCACCCGGTGCCGTGCGTGTTCGGGGTGTCGATGCGCGGCGCCGCGTACGACCGCACACCCTCGGCGTCAGCCAGCACGTCCACGCTCTCGGCGCCGCCGAGGTGGCCGCCCTTGACCAGCACCGCCGCGGCGCCTCTCTCCCGCAGGGCGAGCGCCGCCGCCCCGAGGCCAGCGACGTCGGCCGCCTCCTCAGCTCCCACGAGCACCGCCGCCTCGGGCACGTTGGGCGTGACGACCGCGACCAGCGGCAGGAGTGTCGTCCGGATCGCGTCGATCGTGTCGACGGGGACCAGCCGGTCACCCGAAGTCGCCACCATCACCGGGTCGAGCACGACCGGCAGGTCAGCGGTACGGAGCACCTCCGCCACCGCAACGACCACGTCGGCGGTCCCGAGCATGCCGATCTTGATCGCGCCCACCTCGAGGTCGTCGAGGACCGCCCGGACCTGGTCTGCCACGAAGTCCGGCGGCACGGCGTGGATGCCGGTGACGCCACGGGTGTTCTGGACGGTCAGCGCCGTCAACGCCGCGGCCCCGTACACGCCCAGGGCGGACGCGGTCTTGAGGTCGGCCTGGATGCCCGCACCCCCCGACGGGTCGGAGCCGGCGATCGACAGCATGACGGGCACGGTGCTCACAGCTGGGCCTCCGGGCGGGCGGCGAGGGCGGTGTCGACGATGTCGCGCAGCGTACGGGCGGCTGCGCGCGGAGCGGGCGCCGCGCAGATCGCGGAGACGACGCAGATGCCGTCGGCGCCGGCGTCGATGACCGACGCGGCGTTCGACGCGGAGATGCCGCCGATCGCGACGAGCGGCAGGTCGGAGGGTACGAGGTCGCGCAGGCGGCGTACGCCGTCGAGTCCCCACGGCGCCGTCGTGTCGGTCTTCGTCGGCGTCGGCCACACCGGGCTCACCGCGAGATAGCTGCACGCGGCGAGAGCCTCCTCGTCGTCGAGCTGCTCGACGCGGTGCAGCGACCACCCGACCACGACGTCGTCGCCGAGCACCTCCCGCACTCGGGCGGGGTGGAGGTCGTCCGGGCCCACGTGGAGACCGGCACCAGGGACAGCACGCGCCGCCGAGAGGTCGTCGTTGAGGACGAACGACGCCCGGGCACCGACCCGCTCGGCGATCCGTGCCGCGAGTCGGACGCGGTCGTCGGTCGTCGCTGCCTTGTCGCGGAGCTGGACGGTCGTCACTCCTCCGTCGACCGCGTCAGCGACGACGTCGACGAGGTCAGCGCGGCCAGGCACCGCCCCGGTGACGAGATAGAGACGGACGTCTCCAGCCGGGCCGACCATCAGCGCGCGACGACCTCGGCGACCGCGTCGGACGACAGCGTGGACAGCGCGTCCAGCAGCCGCCAGCGCAGCGAGCCGGGCCCCTCGGCGAGCGGCGCGGCCTGCTCGACCGCGGCCGTCAGGATCGCCAGCGCACTCGCCGACGCCTCGAACGCGTCGTCGTGCACCGCGCACGCCGCACCAACCAGGGCGCTCGCCGAGCACCCGAGCGCCGTGATCATCGGCGCCCTCGCGTCGCCGCCGCGGATCTCGGCCGTACGGGTGCCGTCGGTGACGATGTCGACGGCGCCGGTCATCGCGACCACGGTCTCGAGCTTGGAGGCCAGCGCCTCGGCGTCCGTACGCACGTCGGCGGTGTCGGCATCAGCGTCGACCCCGCGCCCGGCGCCCGTCGATGTCGCGATCGCGAGGATCTCGCTCGCGTTGCCCCGGATCACGGTCGGCCGGTGCTCGATCAGGGCGGCGACGGACTCGCGCCGGTAGGCGGTGGCACCGACCGCGACCGGGTCGAGGATCCAGGGCTTGCCGGAGGCCGAGGCAACCTCGACCGCGGCGAGCATGCCGTCGACCCATGGCGGGGAGAGCGTGCCGATGTTGGCGACGACGGCCTGGGCGATGCCGGCGAACTCACCGGCCTCGCGGGCGTCATGGACCATCGCCGGCGACGCGCCTGCGGCGTTCAGCAGGTTCGCGGCGATGTCCATCGACACATAGTTCGTGATGACCTGCACCAGCGGGCCCTGCGCCCGGAGCTGGTCGTGGACGTGGGCAGCAGTACGTGGATCGAGCATCAGGCTCCCTCTCGCCGGTATGACCCGGATCAGGTTCGGCGGGTGTGTTCTCAGCCCTTCGGGCACCCCGGCCTTGCAACTGCTGGCGACGATAACAGAACGTGCCCGAGACCCTTCCGCGACGCCGCCTCGACCGCTAGCGTGCGGGCAACCCACCCGACTCCTTCCCCCGAGGGGTATGCATGGCTCCCGCCCGTCGCGTCCGCCGCGCGTGGCGCCGCGGAGGGGTGCGCGAGGTCTACCTCGCGTCCCGCCGTTGGCTCGCCCGCCTCATCTATCCAGGAGACATCCCTCCGCCCCGCCAACGACGACGGCGGTGAGCCAGGTCCCACGCCGGTGATGCGCGTGGGACCGGACTCACCGCCGGTCGGAACGTACGAGGGTCAGCGCGCTGCGGTGCCCTCGGTGTAGTCGTCGTCGGCGCTCTTGACCCACGACATGAGCTTGCGCAGCTCGCGGCCTGTGGCCTCGATCGGGTGCTGCTCGCCCTCGGCACGGAGCTTCTTGAACTCCGGCGCACCGGCGTCCTGGTCGGCGATGAAGCGCTCGGCGAACGCGCCGTTCTTGATGTCGTCCAGGACGGCCTTCATGTTGTCCTTGACACGCGCGTCGACGACCCGCGGGCCCGACACGTAGTCGCCGTACTCGGCGGTGTCGGAGACCGACCAACGCTGCTTGGCGATGCCGCCCTCGTACATGAGGTCGACGATCAGCTTCAGCTCGTGGAGGCACTCGAAGTAGGCGACCTCCGGCTGGTAGCCAGCCTCGGTCAGCGTCTCGAAGCCCGCCTGGACCAGCGCGGACACGCCGCCGCAGAGGACGGCCTGCTCGCCGAAGAGATCGGTCTCGGTCTCCTCGGTGAAGGTCGTCTTGATGCCGCCGGCGCGCAGGCCGCCGATCGCCTTGGCGTACGAGAGGACCAGCGGCCAGGCGTTGCCGGTCGCGTCCTGCTCGACGGCGACGAGCACGGGGACACCGCGACCCTCGACGTACTCGCGGCGGACCAGGTGACCGGGGCCCTTCGGCGCGATCATGCCGACGTCGACACCGGCCGGCGGCTTCACGTAGCCGTAGCGGATGTTGAAGCCGTGGCCGAAGATCAGCGCGTCGCCGTCGTTGAGGTTCGGCTCGATGGCCTCGGCATACAGCGAGCGCTGGGCCGGGTCTGGTGCGAGGACGACGATGACGTCGGCCTCGGCGACGGCCTCGGCGGGCGTGAGGACACGCAGGCCCTCGGCCTCGGCCTTGGCGCGGCTCTTCGATCCCTCGGGCAGGCCGACGCGGACGTCGACGCCGGAGTCGCGCAGCGACAGCGCGTGGGCGTGGCCCTGGCTGCCGTAGCCGAGGACGGCCACGCTGCGGCCTTGGATCACGCCCAGGTCGGCGTCGTCATCGTAGAACAGCTCAGGCACGGGGTAACTCCTTCTTGGTGGTGCCGAGTGACACCTGTCGGTGCCGGTGGTTGAGTCAGGTGCGGCCGTGGGTACGACCGTACGCTCAGGCGGTCTGGCTGGACCCGCCGGGGACAGCGCGCAGAGTGCGGTCGGTGATCGACCGCCCGCCGCGGCCGATCGCGACCCGCCCGGACTGGGCGATCTCGCGGATGCCGAACGGCTCGAGCACCCTCAGCATCGCTGAGAGCTTGCCCGGGTCGCCCGTCGCTTCGATGGTGACGGCGTCGACCGCCACGTCGACGACCTTCGCCCGGAACAGCTGGACGGTCTCGAGGACCTGCCCGCGGGTCTGGCCGTCGGCGCGGACCTTGATCAGCATCAGCTCGCGCTCGACCGCCACGGACGGCTCGAGCTCGACGATCTTGAGCACGTTCACGAGCTTGTTGAGCTGCTTGGTGACCTGCTCGAGCGGCAGCTCGTCGACGTTCACGACGATCGTCATGCGCGAGATCTCGGGGATCTCGGTCTGCCCGACCGCGAGCGACTCGATGTTGAAGCCGCGACGCATGAACAGGCTCGCGACGCGGGCGAGGACACCGGGGGTGTTCTCGACCAGGACTGACAGGGTGTGCTTGCTCATCAGGTCAGAGCTCCTCGTCGCCGAAGTCGGGCGCCATGTCGCGCGCGATCTGGATCAGGTCGTTGCTGACGCCGGCCGGAACCATCGGCCACACCATCGCGTCGCGGTGGACCACGAAGTCGATGACGACGGGCACGTCGGTGATCGACATCGCCTTCGCGATCACGTCGTCGAGGTCGTCGGGGCTCTCGCAGCGCAGACCCACGCACCCGTACGCGTCGGCGAGCTTGACGAAGTCGGGGATCCGGGCGGCGTCCGGGCCGGTCTGCAGGTCGGTGTTGGAGTAGCGGCCCTCATAGAAGAGGGTCTGCCACTGCCGCACCATGCCGAGCGACGAGTTGTTGATGATCGCGACCTTGATCGGGATGCCCTCGAGCGCGCAGGTGGCAAGCTCCTGGTTGGTCATCTGGAAGCACCCGTCGCCGTCGATCGCCCACACGACCTCGCCCGGTCGAGCGACCTGGGCACCCATCGCCGCGGGGACGGAGAAACCCATGGTGCCCATGCCGCCGGAGTTGATCCAGCGGGCGGGACGCTCGTGGCCGATGAAGTTGGCGGCCCACATCTGGTGCTGGCCGACGCCGGCGGTGTACGTGGCGTCCGGGCCGGCGATCTCGCCGATGCGCTGGATCACCCGCTGCGGCGACATCGAGCCGTCGGTGGGCTCGTCGTACCCCAGCGGCCAGCGCTGCGCCACGTCCTGCATGTGCGCGCTCCACGCGGAGTAGTCGGCAGGCTTCTCGGCGTACTCGGCCTGCAGCGCGACCACGAGGTCGGCAATGACCTCGCGGGCGTCGCCGACGATCGGCACGTCCGCCGTGCGGTTCTTGGAGATCTCGGCAGGGTCGATGTCGGCGTGGATGACCTTGGCGTCCGGGGCGAACGACGCGAGCTCACCGGTCACGCGGTCGTCGAAGCGCGCGCCGAGCGAGATCAGCAGGTCGCTCTTCTGGAGCGCGCCGACGGCCGCCACCGTGCCGTGCATGCCCGGCATGCCGAGGTGCAGCGGGTGGCTGTCGGGGAACACGCCGCGCGCCATCAAGGTGGTGACCACGGGGATGCCGGTCATCTCGGCGAGCACCTTGAGCTCGGTGGACGCGTTGGCCTTGACGACGCCGCCACCCACGTACAGGACGGGGCGCTGTGCCTCGGCGATCAGTCGCGCCGCCTCGCGCACCTGCTTGCCGTGCGGCTTGGTCGTCGGGCGGTATCCCGGCAGCTGGACCTCGGTCGGCCACGTGAAGGTCGTCAGCGCCTGGAGGGCGTCCTTGGAGATGTCCACGAGGACCGGCCCGGGGCGTCCGGTCGAGGCGATGTGGAACGCCTCGGCGACCGCGCGCGGGATCTCGGCCGGGTCGGTCACGAGGAAGCTGTGCTTGGTGATCGGCATCGTGATGCCGCGGATGTCGGCCTCCTGGAAGGCGTCCGTCCCGATCGCGCGGCTCGGGACCTGACCGGTGACGGCGACGATCGGCACAGAGTCCATGTAGGCGTCGGCGATGGCGGTGACGAGGTTCGTCGCGCCCGGTCCGGAGGTCGCCATGCAGACGCCGACGCGGCCGCTGGCGACGGCATAGCCTTGGGCTGCGTGGCCCGCACCCTGCTCGTGACGTACGAGGATGTGGCGGATCTTCTCGGAGTCCATCAACGGGTCGTACGCCGGAAGGATCGCCCCTCCCGGGATACCGAAGACGACCTCGACCCCGGCGTGCTCCAACGCCCGGACGAGACTTTGAGCCCCGGTGATCTGCTCGCTCATCGCTGTCCCTTCATGCCGACCGGCTCGGCGCCGGTACATCGGGTCGGGCGGGTGCCCTCGTGCGGCTGACTGCTTGCTCGTGATGCCGTCTTCTCGACAAGGCTGCGCTTGGCAAGAAAAAACCCCTCGGCCCGCATGGGCATTCGAGGGGTGACGCGGGACCGGGAGGCCGGTCGCGCGTCAGTGACGTACGAGAAGGAGGTTGCGCACGAGTCAAGAGTGCGCGAACCGTCCGAAAGGGTCAAGCCAGGCTCCAGCCCGTCTCGCATCATGAGATCGCCGTCCCACATCGCGGCGCGTCCACGCCAGTCCCCCGGAACGACGATGCATTCCGACCACGGACAGGTCGGAACGCATCGTCGTGCAGCAGGGTCGTATGGGGGTCGTACGCGTCAGCCGAGGACGGCGCCGTCGGCCGCGGAGCCCACGAGCTTGGCGTACTTCGCGAGCACCCCGCGCGGCGGGACGACGGGGAGCTTCGGGGTCCAGCCCACCTTGCGGCGCTCGAGCTCGTCGGGGTCGATCTCGACGTCGAGGCGGCGGTTGGCCACGTCGAGCGTGATCGGGTCGCCGTCCGTGACGAACGCGATCGGCCCCCCGTCGACGGCTTCGGGGGCGACGTGCCCGACGCACAGACCGGTGGTGCCACCGGAGAAGCGCCCGTCGGTGAGGAGCAGGACGTCCTTGCCGAGACCGGCACCCTTGATCGCACCGGTGATCGCGAGCATCTCGCGCATGCCGGGGCCGCCCTTGGGGCCCTCGTACCGGATGACGACGACGTCGCCCGCGGCCACGGTGCCGTCGGCGAGCGCGGCCATCGCGGCCTTCTCACCGTCGAACACGCGGGCGGTGCCGGTGAACACGGACTCGTCGAAGCCCGCGCTCTTGACGACCGCACCCTCCGGCGCGAGCGTGCCCTCGAGGATCGTGAGGCCACCGGTGGCGTGGATCGGGTTGTCGAGCTTGCGGATGACGTCACCGTCGACGGAAGTGGTGACGAGCTCGGCGAGGTTCTCGGCCATCGTCTTGCCGGTGACGGTGAGGGTGTCGCCGTTCATGAGCCCGGCGTCGAGCAGCGCCTTCATGATCACGGGGATGCCGCCGACCTTGTCGACGTCGTTCATCACGTAGCGGCCGAACGGCTTGAGGTCGCCCAGGTGCGGGACCTTCTCGCCGATGCGGACGAAGTCTTCGAGCGTCAGGTCGACCTCGGCCTCACGCGCGATCGCGAGGAGGTGCAGCACCGCGTTGGTCGAGCCACCGAGCGCCATGACGACGGCGATCGCGTTCTCGAAGGCGGGCTTGGTCATGATCTGGCGCGCCGTGATGCCCTGGCGGAGCAGGTTGACGACGGCCTCGCCGGAGCGGCGGGCGAACCCGTCGCGCCGGCTGTCCACGGCCGGCGGCGCGGCCGATCCCGGGAGGGACATGCCGAGGGCTTCGGCGACCGACGCCATCGTGTTGGCGGTGTACATGCCACCGCAGGCACCCTCGCCCGGACAGATCGCCCGCTCGATGCGGTCGACCTCGTCGCGCGAGATGAGGCCCTTGAGGCACGCGCCGACGGCCTCGAAGGCGTCGATGATCGTGACGTCCTTGCCGTCGACCTGCCCCGGCATCGTCGAGCCCGCGTACAGGAACACGCTGGACAGGTCGAGGCGTGCCGCCGCCATGAGCATGCCCGGCAGGCTCTTGTCGCAGCCGGCCAGCAGCACCGAGCCGTCGAGCCGCTCGGCCATCATCACGGTCTCGACCGAGTCGGCGATGACCTCGCGCGACACGAGCGAGTAGTGCATGCCCTCGTGGCCCATCGAGATGCCGTCGGAGACCGAGATCGTGCCGAACTCCAGCGGATAGCCGCCGGCCGCGTGCACGCCGTTCTTCACCGCGTCCGAGAGCCGGTCGAGGGAGAGGTTGCAGGGCGTGATCTCGTTCCAGCTGGACGCGACGCCGATCTGGGGCTTCTCCCAGTCTTCGTCTCCCATGCCGACGGCTCGGAGCATGCCGCGCGACGCGGCGCTCTCCAGTCCGTCGGTCACGTCACGGCTGCGCGGCTTGATGTCGGGGGTCTCGGAGGCCATGCCCGCAAGATTACGACCGCCGCGCACCCCACGGCGCCGCGGGACCGCTCCGCGAGAACCATTCGTACGAAAACCTTCCCCAGCGACCTCCCCAACCGCTACGGTCCGTCCGACCCCGCACTTCAATGAAGGACGATCGTGAACGACACCCCCACCCAGAACGCTCCCGCACCCCCGACAGCTGCCCCCGTCGGCACCCCGACCGGCAAGATCCGCTCCACCGGCGTCTGCATCCTGCTGACGATCGTCACCCTCGGTATCTACACGTGGGTGTGGTGGTTCAAGACCCACAGCGAGATGAAGCGGCACAGCGGCGTCGGCGTCGGCGGCGGCGTCGCGCTCCTGCTCGCGCTGTTCGTCCCGTTCGTCCTGGCCTTCGTCACCTCGAGTGAGGTGGGCGGCCTGTACGAGCGCCGCGGCGAGCGCAAGCCCGTCGGAGGCGCGACCGGCCTCTGGTACTTCCCGGGCAGCTTCATCATCGTCGGCCCGATCGTGTGGTTCGTGAAGACCAACGGCGCGCTCAACGCCTACTGGCGCTCGCTCGGCACGGTCTGACGCACAGACTCTGAGCGCTCGGGCCCGGCGCCTCCCTCCGGAGGCGCCGGGCTGGCGTCTTCGCTCAGCGCACGCCCACGACGTACGGGGCGAAGGCGACGTACACGCATGCCACAGCCCAGATCACGCTCACCATCGTCCCGATGATGAAGCGCTCGGCGGCGCCCGAGTGCGGCGTCCCACCGGTCTCCTGCGCCCGCAGTTCGGGATAGCGGCCGAGGCCCTTCACGGCGAGCACGATCGCCACCCCCTCGGGCCAGCGCGCGGCGAGCGCCCCAAACACCGCGAGGCGCTCGAGCGCGCCGATCCACGCGCCGCCGCGCAGGACGTCCGCGGCGGCCTTGACCGTGGCGCCCTCGCCGACCGCCGGCCGCGCGGAGTCGATGACCTCGAACGCCGCGGTCGTGACGACCGCTCCCCCGCAGACGGCGAGCACGAGCGCGAACAGCACCATCACGTCGTGCCGCGAGCCGGTGACCGGATCCTCGAAGATCGTCGCCACCACCGCGAGGGCGAGGGCGACGGCCAGACCAGCGCCCGTCACCACCCGCACCGTCGTCGTACGGGCGAACGCCCATCCGACCAGGCCGACCGCGGCTGCGGCGATCACGATCACGTACGCGGTCATCGGGGGTCCGTCCTCATCGGCTCGCCTTCTGCTCGGGGTCGCTCGCGGCCAGCAGGTGCGCGGCGAGCGTACGGCCCCGGCGCTCTTCGGTCCACCCCGCGACCGCGAGCCGGCGGCTCATCGCCTGGGCGGAGATGCCGAGCGCGGACGCGGCGTCGCGCTGGGTGAGGTCGCCCGACGCCATGGCGTCGACCGCTTCCCAGCCCGCCTCGCTGCGGCGACCCAGCAGGCTCGCGAGCAGCCACAGCGCGGCCTCGGCATCGTCGGCGGGCTCGGCGTCCTCGGCACGGACCGCGACCGGCTGCGGCTCGGACTTGGCGCGCTCGACGGCCGTACGGGCACGCACGTACGCGGGGCCGCGGCCCGCTCGGGTCGTCTCGGGGAGCGGTCCCTCGACCTCGCCGACACCGACGCCGATCCACCACCGGCCGTCGCGCAGCGCGTGGGCGATGATCCGGACGACGTCCTCCGGATCATCGAGCAGGCCTTGGACCTCGTCGCCCGCCGTACGTTCGAAGGCCCGCACGGGTTGAGCGACCGACTCGAGGCCGTCCAGGAGCTCGGGCACGGCGTCGTGGCCGCGGCGACTGTCGCGCTGGTCGAGCGTCATCACATACATGACGTGACCCCCTCGTCAATGGCTAGACATTGATCGTGATGAATCAAGCATGCGCGCTTGATCGTACGAAATCAAGCCTTAGCCATTGACCGTGCGGTCGTTCAGAGCAGCGCAGCGCGAACGCTCATCACGTCCGGCAGGTGAGCCGCCACCTCCCGCCACGACTCCCCCTCGTCCTCGCTCGCGTAGACCGAGCCGTCGCGCGCGCCGAGATAGAGCCCCGCAGACAGGCCGTTCGAAGGCCCGTCGTCGGCGCTGAACGCGTCGCGCATCACCGCGGCGTACGAGGTGTCGGGGAGCCCCTTGCCGAGCTCGCGCCACGTCGTGCCCGCGTCGTCGGAGCGCCACACGCGCGGCGCCCCACCCGGCGGCATGCGATCGGAGTCGGCCACCAGCGGGAACACGTACACGGTCTCAGGGCGCCCCGGGTGCACGACGATCGGGAAGCCGAAGTCGCTCGGCAGCCCGTCCGCGATCGACGTCCACGAGTCGCCGCCGTCGTCCGAGCGATAGACCCCGTGGTGGTTCTGCGCGAAGAGCACGTCCGGCCGCGCGGGGTGCATCGCGACCTTGTGGACGCACTGGCCGAACTCCGGCCACGGGTCGGGGAGGAAGTAGGCCTTGATGCCCGTGTTGTACGGCGACCACGACGCGCCGCCGTCCTCGGTGCGATAGACACCGCCCGTCGACATCGCGACCGTGACCCGCTCGGGATCGGTCGGGTCGGGCACGATCGTGTGGATCGCCTGGCCCCCGAACCCCGCACCCCACTCCGGGCGGTGCGGGTGGTCCCACAGGCCCTGCACGAGCGAGAACGTCTCGCCGCGGTCGGTCGACCGGAACAGCGCGGACGGCTGCGTCCCCGCCCAAACCTCGTCCGGCTGCGAGCCCGGCGTCAGCTGCCACACCTGCTCGAGCGCAGTGTCGGTCCCCTCGGGGAAGCGGATGCCGCCGCCGTTCGTCTCCGACCAGGTCGCCCCGAGGTCGTCGGACCAGCTCACTTGCGGGCCCCAGTGCTCGCTCATCGTGCCGACCAGCAGCCGAGGCTTGTCGCCACGGGTGTCGATGCACGTCGCGTAGACCGCGGTCATCGGGAAGAGCGGCCCCTCGAGCTCCCACGAGACCCGGTCACCCGACCGGCCGATCCACAGGCCCTTGCGCGTCCCGATCAGCAGCACCGCATCCATCGCGCCCTCCTCGTACGATATTCCTAATTGGAATACTCGCTACGCTAAGGACATGGCGGCAGACCTGTCAACGACCTCGTACGCACTCCTCGGCCTGCTCGCGCTCGATCCCGACGACGACCCCGAGGGCCTGACCGGGTACGAGCTCAAGCAGCGCTGCGACCAGACCATGCGCTACTACTGGGTCTCCCCCGCGACCAGCCAGGTCTACACCGAGCTCGCGCGCCTCGCCCGGCTCGGCCTCGTGGACGCCACGGACGCGGGCAACGTGCGCCGGAGCACCCGCCGGTACGCGTTGAACACCGCTGGTCGCGAGCGCCTGCTCACCTGGCTCACGACCAGCGAGCCCGACTTCCCGGTGCTCAAGCACCCGGTCGCCCTGCGCCTGATGTTCGGCCACATGGTCGGACCCGAGCAGGTCGAGCAGTGGCTCTCCACCTACATCGCGCAGCTCGAGGAGCGGACCGCCGACCTGCGGGCAGTGCGCGAGATGCTCGGCGACGACCCCCGGCGGCGCTCTCCGGCACGCGTCGCGGAGTGGGGACTGGCCTACTTCGCGAGCGAGTCCGCCATCTCCCACGACCTTCGCAAGCAGGTGGCCGACGGCGACGGGGGGGCCGTCACGTAGCGTCAGACCCGCCCCTGCAGTCCCGTACGAAGGAACACCGTGGCCCTCATCGCCCTGGCCAGCGCCGCCTCCACGACCGACGATCCCGAGATCAAGCTGCTGAGCGAAGCGCTCGGCGCCCTCGGCCACGAGGTCAGCGTCGAGGTCTGGGACGACCCGGACGTCGACTGGCACCGCTACGCGTTGACGGTCGTACGGACCACCTGGGACTACACGCCCCGCCGCGACGAGTTCCTCACCTGGGCACGTCAGGTGCCACGCCTGCGCAACCGCGCCGACGTCCTCACCTGGAACACCCACAAGACCTATCTGCGCGACCTCGCCGTCCACGGCTGCCCCGTCATCCCGACGGCGTGGGACGTGACGGACGAGGAGGCCCTCGTCGGACACGCGACCGCGCTCGGGATCGCCGTCGACGGTGTCGAATGGGTCGTGAAGCCGGCGGTGTCCGCGGGCTCGGCCGACACCGCGCGCTGGGCGGACCCCGCCGATGCGCTCGAGCACAGCCGCGCCCTCGTCGGGGCCGGACGGACGTCGATGCTCCAGCCGTACGTCGCCTCCGTCGACACCGAGGGCGAGACCGCGGTGCTGTTCGCTGGCGGCGAGTACTCGCACGCGGTCGTCAAGGGGGCGATGCTCGCTCCTGGCGAGGGCGTGCGCGAGGTCCGCGACGCCCGTGAGCGGATCACGCCGACGACGGCGACGACCGACCAGCTCCGCGTCGCGGCCGAGGCCCTGCGGGCGGCTCGCAAGTCGCTCGGCGGGGGCATCGACCTGCTGTACGCCCGGGTCGATCTCGTCACCGGGCCCGACGGCAAGCCTCAGGTCATCGAGCTCGAGCTGACCGAGCCGGCGCTCTTCCTGCCATACGTCGACGGCGCAGCGGAGACCTTCGCGCGCGCGGTCACGGTGTCGGTGGCCTCGATGGGCCGGGTCTGACAGCGAGCACCCGTAGGCTGGCTCCATGGGTGTCCGAGAGGTGCTCGCCGAGGCGGTCTTCGCCAGGATCGCCGGCGACGACGGCGAGGGACGGCGCGCCCGGATCCACGGTGCAGAAGGGCCGCGCCGCTTCGGCCCCGACGACCCGATCTGGACCGTCCACGGGGACGCGTCGATGTTCGTCGGCGGGATCCGCGCGCTGCTCCTCCAGTCGCTGCACCCGCTCGCGATGGCCGCCGTCGACCAGCACTCCGGCTATCGCGGCGACCCCTGGGGCCGGCTGCAGCGGACGAGCGGCTTCCTCGCGGAGACGACGTTCGGCACGCTCGAGACGTCCGAGCGGGCGGTGCGCATCGTCCGCGCGATCCACGGGCGGGTCCACGGCACCGCGCCGGACGGGCGTCCGTACGCCGCCGACGACCCGCACCTCCTGACCTGGGTGCACGTCGCGGAGGTCGACAGCTTTTTGCGTGCGCACGACCGGTACGGGGCGCGCCGCCTGACCTCCGCGGAGCGCGACACCTACCTCGCGCAGGCCGCGGAGGTCGCGTACGCGCTCGGCGCCGATGACCCACCGACCGACACCGAGGGACTGCGGGAGCGGATCGAGGCGTACCGGCCCGAGCTCGCCTCGACGCCCGCGGCCAGGGAGGCGGCGCGGTTCATCCTGCTGACCCCGCCCGTGCCGTGGTCATTGCGCGCCGGCTATACCGCGCTCGGCGCCGCAGCGGTCGGCCTGCTGCCGGTGTGGGCGCGTGCGCCGCTGCGCCTCCCGTGGCTCCCGATCACGGAGGCGACCGCGTTCCGCGTCGCCGGCGGCGCGGCGACGAGCACGATCCGCTGGGCGATGCGGCCGCCCGAGCTACCGTCGCCGGTCGACTAGCCCGAGCCGCTCGGCGAGGACGTATCGAGACCACCCGTCAGCGCGGCCGCGCCACCGGGTTGAGCAGCTCCTCGCCCGCCGCCAGCCGCCGTACCTGCTCACGCACCAGCGCCAGGACGCGCGGGCGCATGGCCGTCGTCCCTCCGGCGACGTGGGGGCTGATGAGGACGCCGGGCGCAGCCCAGAGCGGGTGACCAGCAGGGAGCGGCTCCGGATCGGTGACGTCGAGGGCCGCGCGCAGGCGCCCGGTCTCGAGCTCGGCCAGGAGCGCATCGGTGTCGACGACCGGACCGCGGGCGATGTTGACCAGCAGCGCGCCGTCCTTCATCGCGGCGAGGAACCCGGCGTCGGCGAGGTGACGCGTCTGGTCGGTCAGTGGCGTCAGCAGGACGACCACATCGGCGTGCGGGAGCAATTCAGGCAGCTCGGTGGTCGCGTGGACGCCGTCGCGGGGGTGGCGGGCGACCCGGACGACCTCGACCTCGAAGCCCGCGAGCCGACGCTCGAGCGCCTGGCCGATGCTGCCGTACCCGACGATCATGACGGTCTTGTCGGCGAGCGCGTCCCACCACCGGTACGCCAGCCAGCGCTGCTCGTCCTGCGCACGGACGAACGCAGGGATGCCGCGCAGCGCGGCGATGATGAGCCCGACACCGAGCTCGGCCGTCGCCGCGTCGTGGACGCCGCGAGCGTTGCACAGCGTCACCCCGGCGGGGATCTGGGCGGCGATGCCGTCCGTACCGGCGGACTGCGCCTGGACCACCTCGAGGCGCGGCATCCGGCTGATCGTCGCGCGCAGGTCGGCCGACAGCACGTACGGGAGCACCCACATCGTCACGTCGGCGAGCACGTCGTCGGGCGGCAGGTCGGCGGTCGCGCCGGAGTACGAGACGACGTCGACGCCGGGCGGGACCTCGAAGGCGTCGGCGGGGAACGGAGACAGGACGAGCGGCATGGTGGACACCCTAGAGCCGGCGTACTGACACCAAAACTGTGACAGCGGTGATGTAACGTCGGAGCGGTGGGCGCGCAGGGTTCAGCGGAACAGGCACGGGAGCAGAGACAGGTCGTGCACCGGGACGTCCTCAGCGACGACGGCACCCGCATCCGCGCGTGGACCAATCGCGCCGAAGGACCGACCGTGCTGCTCTGCAACGGCCTCGGCACCAGCCCGTACGCCTGGCCGGCGCTGCTCGATCCGGGCTGCGGCGTCCGCGTGGTGTCGTGGTACCACCGCGGGATCGGCGGGTCCGAGCGTCCGCGTGACCGCTCCCGCGTCGACATCGACGCGCACCTCGAAGACGCGCACGCGGTGATGCGCGCGTTCGCGATCGACCACGCGACGGTGGTGGGCTGGTCGATCGGGGTCAATCTCGCGTTCGAGCTCGCCGTGCGATGGCCGGAGCGCGTCGATGCCGTGCTCGGGGTGGCGGGCGTGCCCGGCGACACGTTCGCGACCATGCTCGGCCCGGCACGCCTCCCGAGACCCGTCGCCCGTGCGACCACCGTCTCGGCTGCGCGGCTGGTCCAGGTCGCCGGGGCGGCGCTCAACCCGCTCACGCAGCGGCTGCACCGCGTCCCGTACCTCTTCGACGCCGCCCGCTACACCGGGCTGATGCTCCCTCGTGCCGAGCCCGCAGCGGCGGCCGAAACGCTCAAGGCGTTCTTCGAGCTCGACTGGCGCTGGTACATGCACCTCGCCCTGCACCTGGCGCGGCACGAACGCGTGAGTCTGTCGAAGGTCACCCAGCCGACGACGCTGGTCGGGGCCCGCTGGGACGTCTTCGCTGGAGCGCGCCAGATGCGCAGCGCGGCGGCGCGCATCACCGGCGCCCGGTACGTCGAGCTCGACGCCTCGCACTTCGTCGCGCTCGAGCACCCCGATGCCGTGCACGCCGAACTCCTCGCGCTCCTCCGCCGGGTCACTCCCTAGCGCCCCCGGGTCACTCCCTAGCACCGCGGGGTCACTGAGTCGCGCCGCCGGGTCACGGACCCGCGGGCCGCAGAAACCGACCCGCGGGCCGCAGAAACCGACCCGGGGGCCGCAGGGACCGACCCGGGGCGAGGGGTTAGGCGAGCTTCTCGAGGATCAGCTCGCGCACGCGCCCGGCGTCGGCCTGGCCGCGCATCTCCTTCATGACCGCGCCAATCAGCGCACCCGCAGCGGCGACCTTGCCGTCGCGGATCTTGGCAGCGACGTCCGGGTTGGCCTCGACCGCGCGATCGACCGCGGCGGCGAGCGCACCGTCGTCCGACACGACCTCGAGCCCTCGCGCGGCGACGATCTCCTCGGGCGTCCCTTCACCGGCCACGAGCCCGTCGAAGACCTGACGCGCCAGCTTGTCGTTGATGCGCTTGGCATCGACGAGCGCCTGCACCTCCGCGACCTGTACGGGGGTGACGCCCAGCTCGTCGATCGGCGCGCCCGTGTCGTTCGCACGACGTGCGAGCTCGCCGAGCCACCACTTGCGGGCCGACGTCGGCGTGGCGCCAGCGGCGACCGTCGCCTCGATGAGGTCGAGTGCACCCGCGCCCACGACGTCACGCATCTCGAGATCGGAGTAGCCCCACTCGCCCTGCAGCCGCGCGCGGCGCTCGGCGGGCGGCTCGGGCAAAGTCGCCCGCAGCTCCTCGACCCACGCCTCGGACGGCGCGACCGGGACCAGGTCGGGCTCGGGGAAGTAGCGGTAGTCCTCAGCGTCCGACTTCTCGCGACCCGAGGTCGTCACGCCGGTGTCCTCGTGCCAGTGGCGCGTCTCCTGGACGATCTTCTGGCCCGCGTCGAGGATGCCCGCGTGACGCTCGACCTCGTAGCGGACCGCCCGCTCGACCGAACGCAGCGAGTTGACGTTCTTGGTCTCGGACCGCGTGCCGAACACGTCGGCGTCCTTGCGCATCAGCGACAGGTTGACGTCGCAGCGCATCGAGCCCTGCTCCATGCGCGCGTCGGAGACGTCGAGCGCCTTGACCAGCTCGCGCAGCGAGGCGACGTACGCCCGAGCGACCTGCGGCGCGTACTTCCCTGCACCGACGATCGGCTTCGTGACGACCTCGATCAGCGGGATGCCCGCACGGTTGTAGTCGACCAGCGAGTAGTCGGCGCCGTGGATGCGGCCGGTCGCACCGCCGACGTGCAGCGACTTGCCGGTGTCCTCCTCCATGTGCGCACGCTCGATGTCGACGCGGAAGACCTGCGGCCCCTCGTCGGTCTCGATCGTCACGTCGGTCCAGCCCTCGAAGCAGATCGGCTCGTCGTACTGCGAGGTCTGGAAGTTCTTCGGCATGTCCGGATAGAAGTAGTTCTTGCGCGCGAAGCGCGACCACGGCGCGATCGAGCAGTTGAGCGCGAGGCCGATCCGGATCGCCGACTCGACGGCCTTGCCGTTGACGACAGGCAGCGCGCCCGGCAGACCCAGGCAGGTCGGGCAGACCTGTGTGTTGGGCTCCGCGCCGAACACCGTCGAGCAGCCGCAGAACATCTTGGACGCGGTGTTGAGCTCGACGTGCACCTCGAGCCCCATCACGGGGTCGTACGTCTCGAGCGCCTGGTCGAACGGGACCAGCTCGGTACGGGTGGCGGTCATCGGGTCTCCTCCTTCGAGGACACGGTCTCGGAGGTCGCAGCCAGCTCGGGCGCACGGCTCAGCAGCGGCGCTCCCCACTGCTCGAGCAGCATCCGCTCGAGGGCGGCGCCGACGTTGTAGAGACGGTCGTCGGCCATCGCCGGAGCGAGCACTTGGAGACCGACGGGCAGTCCGTCCTCGTCGGTCACACCGACCGGGAGCGACAGGCCGGGGATGCCGGCGAGGTTGGCCGGGATCGTGGCGACGTCCTGCAGGTACATCGACATCGGGTCGTCGAGCTTGCTCCCGAGCGGGAACGCCGTCGTCGGCGTCGTCGGCGAGACAAGCACGTCCACCTGCTCGAAGGCGCGAGCGAAATCCTGCGCGATGAGCGTACGGACCTTCTGGGCGGAGCCGTAGTAGGCGTCGTAGTAGCCGCTCGACAGCGCGTATGTGCCGATGATGATGCGGCGCTTCACCTCGTCACCGAAGCCGGCCTCGCGGGTCGCCGCCATCACCTGCTCGGCGCTCGGCGCGGCCACGCCCTGCGGGTTGATCCGCAGGCCGTATCGCATCGCGTCGAACTTGGCGAGGTTGCTGGACGCCTCCGCCGGGAGGATCAGGTAGTACGTCGACAGCGCGTACGTGAAGCTCGGGCACGAGACCTCGACGATCTCGGCGCCGGCCTTCGTCAGCAGCGCGATCGCCTCGTCGAACCGGGCGCGTACGCCGGGCTGGTAACCCTCGCCGCCGAGCTCGCGGACGATCCCGATCCGCAGACCCGAGACGTCAGCGCGGCGGGCCGCCTCGATGACGGGCGGGACGGGGGCGTCGATGCTGGTCGAGTCGAGCGGGTCGTGGCCGCCGATCAGGTCGTGCAGCAGCGCCGCGTCGAGCACGGTACGGGTGACCGGGCCCGCCTGGTCCAGCGACGAGGCCAGCGCGATCAGGCCGTAGCGCGACACGCCTCCGTACGTCGGCTTCACACCGACTGTGCCGGTGACGGCGGCGGGCTGACGGATCGAGCCGCCGGTGTCGGTGCCGATCGCGAGCGGAGCCTCGTACGCTCCGACAGCGGCGGCCGAGCCACCTCCGGAACCACCGGGGATGCGGTCGCGGTCCCAGGGGTTGCGGGTCGGTCCGTACGCGGAGTGCTCGGTGGACGACCCCATCGCGAACTCGTCCATGTTGGTCTTGCCGAGGATCGGCAGGCCCGCGGCGCGGATCCGGCGGGTGAGGAACGCGTCGTACGGCGGCACCCAGCCCTCGAGGATCTTGGAGCCCGCGGTGGTCGCGATGCCCTCGGTGGCGACGACGTCCTTGACGGCGATCGGCACACCGGCAAGCGGGTGGAGCTGTTCTCCCGCGGCACGGCGGGCGTCGACGTCACGCGCGGTCGCGAGCGCGCCCTCGGCGTCGAGCGCGAGGAAGGCGTTGAGGTCGCCGTCGACGGCGGCGATGCGGTCGAGGTGGTCCTGGGTGACCTCGGCGGACGAGACCTCACCCGCGGCCAGCTTGCCGGCGATCTCGGCGGCGCTCAGGCGGATGGTGCTCATGCTTCCTCCCCGAGGATCCGCGGCACCGCGAAGCGCTGCTGCTCGACTGCGGGAGCAGCGGCGAGCGCCTGCTCCGGGGTGAGGCCCGGCGTGACGACGTCGTCGCGGAACACGTTGGACAGCGGCACGGCGTGGGAGGTCGGCGGGACGTCGACGTCGGCCACCTCCGCAACCTGGGCGACCGACTCCAGGATGACCGTCAGCTCCGGGGTGAGCCGGTCGAGCTCGGCGTCGGTGAGGTCGATGCGCGCGAGGTTCGCCAGGTGGGCGACGTCAGCGCGCGAGATCCCGTCGGACAACGGAGAGTCCCTTCGAGCGTGGGTGGGGATTACCGATCCATCCTAGGGCGTCGGCCCTTGCCCTCGTCCTCGCACGGTCACCGGACCTGACGCACCGACGCCATCATGCTCGCGTCCGCACCTGTCGAATAGATCGCGAGCTCGAGCGAGTACCCCGCGAAGTCGCCTTCCTGACGTTCCGCGGCGGCGGCAACCCACGAGGACCCGGCCTCGTCGCTGAGACCGAGCCCGACCAGCTCGAGACCGAGGGCGGCGCGGGCCTGCTTCTCGTCGAGCGGGGTGTCGTACGTCGCGCCGCGGACCGACAGGTTCCAGCTGGTCGACGTCTCGTGATCCATCCCGAGGACGTGGACGGACGTGCGGCCGTCGTCCTTCTCGCACGAGATCGACTCCGCGTCGTCCTTCTTGCAGGTGAACCCCTTGGCCGCCAGCGTCGGAGCCAGCGTGGCGGTGGTCCCGGGCGACGGCCCGGCGCCCGGGATCGCCTCGGCACCCTCGGAGCGGATCTGGAAGCCGTCACCGTACGCGGTGAAGGTGGCGGCGGTGCCGAGGTCGTCGGGACCGAGGTCGGTGTCTGCCGCGGCAGCGGCGGTCAGCTCGTCGCCCAATCCGTCGAAGAGCGTCTCGCCGACGGCCTGCGCCGCGACCGCGGTGACCGCCGCGGGATCCGTGACGAGGTAGGCCGCGAGGTCCACGTTCGTGACGACGCCATCCGCGAGGTCGACACGAAGCGTCGCGCGCTGCGGGTCCTCGCCGGCAACGAAGGAGTGGCAACGCACGAGAGCGCCGGCCACCGTCGTGTAGCAGGACCAGCCTTCCTGCGCCTCCAGAGCGGCCGTCAGGTCACCGACAGCCCTCTCCGTCATCGGTTCGCCCCCTCCATCGGACCCACCAGCCTGACGCGAAGCCGACGAAACAGGCTCGGTCGAGTCCGAGTTCGGGTCCGAGCTCTTGTCGATGACGCTGACCCCGACCACGACCGCGGCGACGATCAGGGCGAGCGCGACCGCTGCTCCCACGACGAGGAGGACGAGGTTGCGTCGCCGGTTGCTGCCCCCGTTGCCGCCGTCGGGCGACGGTGGGACCCACTGCGGGGCGCCGTACGGGGACTGCTGCGGGTAGCCGCCGGGACCCTGCGGACTCCAGTGCTGCGGCGTCGGGGGAACCTGGGGAGGTGGCGGCCCCCAGCCCTGCGGAGGAGGCCCGTACGGCGGGACGGGCGGTTGCGGGCCGTTCGGGTGCGACATCGGTCCTCCGGGGAAGGGTGGCGCTCCATTGTGGACAGTCGGTGGTCGCGCGCCGCACCCGGGATCGCCAGGGCGAGGTCACGACTTCGGCCGCCCACGACGCGTGACAAACCGTGCAACCCAGCAGTAACCTCACGTTCGCATGCGCCACGGGGCGCCCCCGCCCCCGGCGCCATCGTCTTGGGAGGGACAGACATGCGTAGGCCCGTCGTCGCCGCACTGGCGACCGCCGCACTCGTCACCGCCGGACTCGCAGGCGCACCCGCCGCGAATGCCGGCAGCCAGGTCGTCCTGCCGATCACCGGCACGACGTCGCTCGCCAACCCGCTCGCCGGTGGCGCCGTCCTCGATATGCCCGCTGGAGCAAAGCTCACCGGCGACTTCGACTTGTTGCGTGACCCGTTGCTCGTCGGCGACATGGTGATCCCGCCGATCACGGCAAAGGTGCGCGCCCTCGGCATCCCCGTCCTGGGCGACACGACCTCGACCGTCGTGCTGGAGCCGGTCGGCAAGACCGAGGCACGGGCCGGCGAGGGCGGCATCGTGACCGCAAAGACCAGCTTCCGGATCGCGCTGCCGGAGGTCCGGAGCGACCTGCCGCTCGCCGACAAGCTCAACCTCGGCGGCCCCGACTGCAAGACGGACGTCATCACGACCACGCTCACGAGCACCGAGCCGCTCAGCCTGACCGAGGCCTTCCCGATGAAGGCCACGTTCACCATCCCCGAGATCACGGGGTGTCCGAAGGTTCTCACGATCCCGCTGAGCAACTGGGCGCTCAACACGCTGATGGGCGGTGAGGGCAACACCCTCGACCTCATGGTCGGCCCGATCACCACCGTCCCCGGCCAGAACCCGGCCCCCGCCCCCGCCCCCGCCCCGAAGCCGGTCGCCGTCACCAAGTCGGCGTCGACGGTGAAGGCGACCGCCAAGAAGATCGCGTACGGCAAGGCCGGCAAGGTCAAGGTCGCCGTCCGCTCGTCTCGCAAGGCGTCCGGCACGGTCCGCGTCTACAAGGGCAAGAAACTGCTTGCCACCAAGCGGCTCGCCAACGGCAAGGCGACCGTCACGCTGCGCAAGAAGGCGCTGAAGGCCGGCAAGCACCGGCTGCGCGTCGTCTATGCGGGCAGCTCCACCGTCCGCGGGTCCAACGGCAAGGTCGTCGTCCGCGTCGTCAAGCGCTGACCCTCGAGACGCTGCGGGCGCCTGGCCTCAGGCGTCCGCAGCGTCGCCGTCCGCAGCGTCGTCGTCCACCGCTGGCGGCCCGTCACGCAGCAGATCGACGAACCCCTCCTCGTCGAGGATCGTCAGCCCCAGCTCCTCGGCCTTGGCCGCCTTGGAGCCCGCTGCCTCTCCGACCACCACGAAGCTCGTCTTCTTGGAGACCGACCCGGCGGACTTGCCACCGCGCGCCAGGATCGCCTCCTTGGCCTCGTCCCGGGTGAATCCCTGGAGCGAGCCCGTGACGACGATCGTCATGCCTTCGAGCGTCCGGGTGATCGACTCGTCCCGCTCGTCGGCCATGCGCACGCCGGCGGCCGCCCACTGCTCGACGATCTCGCAGTGCCACGGAACCGTGAACCACTCCGCCACCGAGGCGGCGATCGTCGGGCCGACCCCGTCGACGGCGGCGAGCGTCTCGGCGTCGGCCGCGCGGATCGCGTCGATGCTGCCGAGCTCGGCGGCCAGCGCGCGAGCGGCGGTCGGCCCGACATGGCGGATCGACAGCGCGACGATCACCCGCCACAGGGGCTGCTGCTTGGCGTTGCCGAGGTTGTCGAGGAACCTGCGCCCGTTGGCCGACAGCACACGATCGTCCGCACCGGCCTCCTTCTCAGCCTTCTTGGCGGCGCGGGTGAACAGCGGGACGCGCAGCAGGTCGGCCTCGTCGAGCGCGAACAGCCGCCCCTCGTCCTCGAGCACCTCTGCGTCGAGCAGGGCGCTCGCGGCCTCATAGCCCAGCACCTCGATGTCGAGCGCACCCCGGCTGCCGACGTGGAACAACCGCTCGCGGAGCTGGGCCGGGCAGTGGCGCGTGTTGGGGCACCGCAGGTCGGCGTCGCCCTCCTTGGCGGGTGCGAGGTCAGTCCCGCAGGACGGGCAGGTCGTCGGCATCACCCACGGCTCGGCGTCGTCCGGACGCAGCGCGAGGACGGGCCCGACGATCTCCGGGATCACGTCACCGGCCTTGCGCAGGACGACGGTGTCGCCGGGGCGGACGTTCTTGCGGGCCACCTCGGACGCGTTGTGCAGCGTCGCCATCTCGACGGTCGAGCCGGACACGAACACCGGCACCATCACGCCGTACGGGGTGACCCGACCCGTCCGGCCGACGTTGACGCGGATCTCAAGGAGCGTCGTGTTGACCTCCTCGGGCGGGTACTTGTAGGCGATCGCCCACCGCGGCGCCCGCGAGGTCGAGCCGAGCGCGCGCTGGAGTGCGATCTGGTCGACCTTGATGACGATGCCGTCGATGTCGTGCTCGACGTCGTGGCGGTGCTCGCCGTAGTAGCTGATGAACTCCTCGACCTCGCCCATCGTCGGGAGGACCTTCATCCGGTCGCTGGTCGGCAGCCCCCAGGCGGCCAGCGCGGCGTACGCCTCGGACTGCCGCTCGGGGACGTAGCCCTCGCGGTCGCCGATGCCGTGGCAGACCATCCGCAGCGGGCGCGTCGCGGTGACACGCGGGTCCTTCTGGCGCAGCGACCCCGCGGCGGCGTTGCGGGGGTTGGAGAACGGGGTGTTGCCGGCTTCGCTCCAGGCGGTGTTGAACTCCTCGAACGCCTGCGTCGGGAAGAAGATCTCACCGCGCACCTCGAGCAGCGCGGGCACCGGGTGGTCGTCAGAGGGTGTCAGCCGGTGTGGGATGCCCTCGATCGTGCGGACGTTCGCCGTGACGTCCTCGCCGACCGTGCCGTCGCCGCGTGTCGCCGCTCGTACGAGGCGACCCTGCTCGTACGTCAGGTTGATCGCGAGTCCGTCGACCTTGAGCTCGACCAGGAAGTCGCTCTCGGTCCCCGCCTCCTTCTCGACGCGCGCGCCCCAGGCGGCGAGCTCCTCGAACGAGAAGCAGTTGTCGAGGCTCTCCATGCGGCGGCGGTGGCGCACGGCCGAGAACGCCTCGGAGACCGTTCCTCCGACGGTCTGCGTCGGTGAGTCCGGGGTCCGCAGCTGGGGGAACTCGTCCTCGATCTCGCGCAGCTCGACCATGTGGCGGTCGTACTCGGCGTCGGAGATCGTCGGGGTGTCGTCGACGAAGTAGCGGGTGCGTGCCTGCTCGATGGTCTCGCTCAGCTCGGCATGGCGCGCCCGCGCGGCGGCCTCGTCGGGCGGGCTCTCGATGGGCTGATCCGTATCGGGTTCATCCAAGCTGGGCACGGGCGACAATCTACCCCTGGACACCGACACGGGTCCGAGGAGAATGGGGGCCGAAGGAGGCGCCCATGGGCTGGTATCGCGAGCACGTGGTCCCCCGCATCGTCGACGTCGCGTGCGGCACGAAGAACACCGACCCCTCCCGCGAGCGCGCGTGCACGGGACTGTCGGGCGACGTGGTCGAGATCGGGTTCGGGAGCGGCCTCAACACCCGCTTCTACCCACCCTCCGTACGCTCGGTCGCCGCCGTCGAGCCGGCTGACCTCGCGTGGCGGCTGGCGCAGCCACGCGTCCAGGCGTCCACGGTCCCGATCCGGCGGGTCGGGCTCGACGGCCAGGCGCTGCCGCTGGCGGACGACTCGTTCGACGCCGCGCTGAGCACGTGGACGATGTGCACGATCCCGGATCTCGACGCCGCCCTCGCCGAGCTGCGGCGCGTCCTACGTCCCGGTGGCACGCTCCACTTCGTCGAGCACGGCCTCGCCCCGGACGAGTCCGTACGCCGCTGGCAGCACCGCCTCGAGCCGGTCCAGAAGCGGGTCGCCGGCGGCTGTCACCTCACGCGCGAGATCGTCGACAGCATCACCGACGCCGGGTTCGAGGTCGCGGAGGTCGACAGCTTCTATGAGGAGGGCGCGCCGAAGTTCTTCGCAGCGCTCTCGGTCGGCGTCGCCGTCAACCCTCCCGCCGTCACCGCACCTTGAGCGTGAGCGTCTTGGACCGGTACGGGAGGACGTAGCCGTTCGGGTCGATCTGCACCCGGAGCTTCTGGGTGCCCTTGCGCGAGGTCGGGATGCGGATCGTGACCTTGTTGTTGAGCTTCTTGGTCATCTTGGCCGAGCGCAGCACCTTGCCACCCCGATAGACCGAGACCCGTCCGGTGATGCGCGAGTAGCCCGGCGCCGTCGCTTTCACCCGGAGGACGACCTTCTTGCCGCGCTTGACCTTCTTGGCGCTGAGCTTGCGGGAGACCTTGAGCTTGGCCTTGTGGATCGTCGCCGCCTTCGAGATCGTCGGCGCCGCGTGAAGGTTGGCGGACCCTCCGTACGAGACCGTCACCGTACGGCGCTTGGTGCGGTTCGCGGGCAGACGCACGTCGGCGTAGCCGCCGGACAGCGCCTTCTGGCCCACGACCCTGCCGCCCTCGCGGACGACGACGGTCCCGGTGGGATGCTGGCCGTTGGCGGCCGCACGCACGCGCAGCACCGGCTGAGCCCGCCAGCGCGGCACGCCCACGTACGAGGCCGAGAGGGCGCTGCGTCCCTTCGCCACCGCAAGGGTCGCCGCGCTCGTCGCCGACGACGGCGCGATCGCGTAGTGGCCGTCGTACCGGGCGACGAGGCGGTGCGTCCCGGCGGCGAGGTCTCGGCGCAGCCTCACCGTGGCGGTGGAGAAGTCTCCCGTCGACGACATCGCCACGGTCGCCCGTCCCATGACCGTCGAGCCGGACAGGATCGTCACCGTTCCGCGCGGCTTGACGTTGGCCCCGTTCACCGTGACGCGCGCCGTCACCTGGTCGCCCGAGGTGACCGAGGTCTTGTCGTACGTCGCCGACGTGGTCGTCGCCGCGCGGACCACGGAGACGACGAACGTCCCGCTCTGCCCCCAGGCGACCGCGGCGTCGCCGCTGTAGAGCACGGCCAGGCGGCGCGCGCCGGCGTACATCAGCTTCGGCAGCTTGATCGACGCCTTGCCGGCCGCGTCGAGGGTGGCCTCGCCGAGCACGTCGCCACGCTGGGTGTCGAAGATCTGGACCGAGCCCGTCGGGACCCGGCCGGCGGCGGTGACCCCGACGGCGACGTCCGTGCGGTTGCCGCCGACGGTGTAGGTCGTCGGGACCGCCGAGGCGGTGATCGTCGGCTTGAGCCCGGAGTTCTTCATGACGGCGTTGACCCTGGTGCGGATCGTGCCCATCTTGGCGTAGAGGTTGCGCCCGGGGCAGGCCGTCTGGCCGACGTCGCGGTGGCCGACGATCTTGGGCTTGACGACCTTCTTGCCCCTGTTGGTCGTGAACGTCCGGGTGCCGGTCGGGACGACGTGGTTGAGCGAGAACTTCCAGGCGATGACGCGCGAGACGGTCTCGACGACCGCCGACGAGGCAGCGGCCGACTCGAAGTTGCCGAGGACCGAGACGCCGAAGGTCGTGGTGTTGTTGTTGAGCGCGTGTGCACCCACCACGTTGCGGGTCAGACCGCCCCAGCGGCCCTCCCACGCCCGGCCCCACTTGTCGACGACGACGTTGTAGCCGATGTCACGCCACTTCAGCGCCTTCACGTGGTAGGCGTAGATCGCCCGGATGACCGAGGGCACCTCGGCCTGCGTATAGGAGTTGGAGCCGGCTGTGTGGTGGACGACCGCACCCTGCACCTTGCCGTAGTCGGGCGCGGACTTGTCGCGGATCCGCTCGTCGGCACCCCACGTCGCGCGCGAGCGGATGGTCGGCATCGGCGTCGCGGCCTCCGCAGCGGCGAGCGGCTTCGCCTCCTTGGTGGTCGTGCTGCCGAGGTCGAGGAGATCGACCTGGACGTCCGCAGGGGCGTCGCCGTCGGACGTGGCGACCTTCACCTGGACGGCGTCCGACGGGCCGACGATCAGCGGGGCGGTGCCGGCGCGGGCCTTCGCGGCCTCGCGGGTGCCCGGGTCAGGGCCGTCGTCGGAGACGTCGTCCAGCCTGTACCAGTCGGTCCAGCCCGACTCCTCGCGCGTCCGGACGTACGTGAGGACCTCTCCCTCGACCGAGCCCGTGTCCCAGGTGACACCGGCGACGCGGAACTCATCGGTCGGCAGCTTCGGGGTGTCGACGGCGGTCGCGACCTCACGGGTGGGATCAGGCGCGGGCGTCCCGTCCTGGGCAAGCGCACCCTCGACCGGTGGCTCGGTGCTCGGTCCCTGCGCGCCGTCGACCGCGTACGAGGCGAGCGTGTGGCGATGCGGATCCGGTGTCGTGCCGACCACCACCGTCTCGCTCCACGAGATCACCGGGATCGCGACGAGCCCTGCCACCGCCAGTGGCAGCACGGCGAACGCAGTCTTGATCCGAGACGTCATAGGGGGCCCCCAAGCCAGTGTGTTCCTCCAGGCAGGGTACGTGAGGCGCGCCGCTCCGCGACTCGGAACGGCGTCAGAGGTGTGCCGCGTCCGCGAGCACCTTCAAGATACGTCGTGCCTGGTCAGGAGGGCTTCCGGCCAGCCCGCAAATGGGCGTGAGCACCGCCCTGGGGATCACGTCGGCGTCACCGAAACCCAGGGCGGCGAAGAACGCGTCGGCCGTACGGCGCAGCGCGCTCGGATCGAGATGCGTGTCGGGAATACCCGGCCAGAGGTCCACGCCCGTCTCGAAGACGGCGGCGAACGCGTCGTACGACCGAGGCGCCACGAGCCGGAGGTCGAACGAGACCGCCTCGAAGCCCGCCCCGCTCAGGAGGGTGACCGGGATGTCGGAGGCACAGCTGTGCACGACCGGACGGCCTCCTGCGCCGCGGATCTCGCGGACGACCTC
Organism: Mumia zhuanghuii; assembly: GCF_042681565.1. Lineage (NCBI taxonomy): Bacteria > Bacillati > Actinomycetota > Actinomycetes > Propionibacteriales > Nocardioidaceae > Mumia > Mumia zhuanghuii. The sequence continues at coordinate 1,649,351 of NZ_JBHUFT010000008.1, read as the reverse complement.
GCGAAGTGCGGCGTCAGCCTCCGGCTCGTGGATGCGGCGGTGCCGACCGATCCCGCTGGCGGTGGGGATCTGCCCGTCGAGGACGGCCCGTACGCCCGGCTCGTCGACCTGGACGACGACCGAGGCGCCGGCGACCCGTCGCCCCACCTCGAGGACGTGGGCGCCGATGCCGGAGGCCAACGACTGGGCGAGCTCGCGGCGCGCACCGTGGTCGGCGAGGACGCGGTCGCCGCGCGGTCGCTCCATCGTGGCAGCGAGGGTCCACGGGCCAGGGACCTGGACCTTGAGGTCGCCCTCGTACCCCTGCAGCTCCTCCTCGAGGACGTCGAGGTCCTGCGCGAGCAGCGACCGTGCCCGGCGCTGGTCGTGCCCCGGGTTGTCGGTAAGCCGCCACCCTGCGGGCTGGAGGTCGGCGCCGATCCCATCGAGCAGGGCCGCGCCGCGCCCGATCATGCCCGCACCGTCGCCGCGTGCAGGGAGCTCGGGCAGGAAGGGGAGGTCGGGGCACGTCTCGGCGACGAACCGCACGACACCCCGGAAGTCCTCCCCCGGCATCGATCCGACACCGGTGGCTCTCATGCGTGCTCCTTGTTGTTGTCGCGCGAATGCCCCACCGGTCACCGCTCGGTTGCGGAAGCGGTGGCGTCGGCGCGGGTCGTCGCGGCGATGGTCGCGGACCCGACGACGCGCGTGCCGTCGTACAGGACAGCCGCCTGGCCGGGTGCGATCCCGTACGCGGGGTCGTGAAGGGTGAGGTGGACGCGATCGCCGTCGTCGCGGCGTTCGACGCGTACGGTCGCGCGGTGCTCGTCGCCGTGCGCGCGCAGCTGGACCGTGCAGTCGACCTCGCCCTCGGGCGGCGTGCCGCACCACAGCGGCCGGATCCCCTCGATCACCCCGACCACGAGGTGCTCGCGCGGACCGACCGTCACGGTGCCGGAGACCGGCTCGATGTCGAGGACGAAGCGCGGCCTGCCGTCGGCGGCGGGGTGCCCGAGCCGCAGCCCGCGGCGCTGCCCGATCGTGTAGGCGAAGGCGCCGTCGTGCGCGCGCAGGACCTCGCCGGCCTCGTCGACGATCACGCCCGGCTTCGTGCCGAGCTTGTCGTGGAGCCACCCGGGGGTGTCACCGTCGGCGACGAAGCAGATGTCGTGGCTGTCGGGCTTGTGGGCCACCTGGAGCCCGCGACGCTCGGCCTCACGGCGTACCTCGTCCTTGGTGTCGGTGCCCAGCGGGAAGAGCGAGTGCGCGAGCTGGTCGGCAGTGAGCACGCCGAGCACGTACGACTGGTCCTTGGCGTGGTCGGCAGCGCGGTGCATCGCGACCACGCCGTCGGCCCCGGTCTCGAGCCGCGCATAGTGCCCGGTGACGACGGCGTCGAACCCGAGCGCGAGCGCCCGGTCGAGGACGGCGGCGAACTTGATCTTCTCGTTGCAGCGCAGGCACGGGTTGGGCGTACGGCCGGCGGTGTACTCGGCAACGAAGTCCTCGACGACCTCGTCGTGGAACTCGTCGCTCATGTCCCACACGTAGAACGGGATGCCGATGACGTCGGCGGCGCGGCGGGCGTCGTTGCTGTCCTCGATCGAGCAGCAGCCGCGGGCGCCGGTCCGGTAGGACTTCGGGTTGCGCGAGAGGGCGAGGTGGACGCCGGTCACGTCGTGGCCCGCGTCCTTGGCGCGCGCGGCGGCGACGGCGGAGTCGACCCCGCCGGACATCGCGGCGATGACGCGCATCAGGCCCTCGCCCCGACCCGGGCGGCGGCACGCGCCCGCTCGTACACACCGGGGAGGGCGGTGAGCAGGCGGTCGACGTCCGCCTCGGTGCTGGTGTGGCCGAGGCTGAAGCGCAGCGAGCCGCGGGCCGCGAGCTCGTCCATGCCCATGGCGAGAAGGACGTGGCTGGCCTGAGGGACACCCGCAGAGCAGGCCGACCCCGTCGAGCACTCGATGCCCTGGGCGTCGAGCAGCATGAGCAAGGAGTCGCCCTCGGCTCCCGGGAACGTCACGTGGGCGACGTGCGGGAGCCGGTGCTCAGGCCCCGCCTCGGGGTCCCCGTTGACGACCGCCTCCGGGATCGCCGTACGGAGCCCGTCGACCAGGTGCATACGCAGGGTCTCGAGGCGCGCCGCCTCTTCGTCGCGACGGCCGACGGCGAGGTCGAGGGCGGCCGCAAACGCGGCGATCGCGGCGGTGTTGAGCGTGCCGGAGCGCAGGTCGCGCTCCTGCCCGCCGCCGTGCAGCAGAGGGACGGCGTCGAGCTCACGGCGGACGATGAGCGCGCCGACCCCGGTCGGCCCGCCGAGCTTGTGAGACGAGACCGTCATCGCGTCGAGGCCGCTGGCGGCGAAGTCGACCGGCAGGTGCCCGATCGCCTGGACGGCGTCGCTGTGGACGGGGATGCCGTAGTCGGAAGCGAGGGCGACGATGTCGGCGATCGGCTGAACCGTCCCGACCTCGTTGTTGGCCCACATGCAGCTGACGAGCGCGACGTCGGCGGGATCGCGCTCGAGCTGCGCGCGGAAGGCGTCGACGTCGAGGCGGCACCGCCCGTCGACCACCGCGAGGTCGGCGACGGCGCCCTCGTCCTTGGCGAGCCAGGTCAGCGGGTCGAGCAGCGCGTGGTGCTCGACGGCCGAGGCGATGACACGGCGACGGGCGGGATCGGCACTGCGTCGCGACCAGTACAGGCCCTTGACGGCGAGGTTGTCGGCCTCCGTGCCGCCGGACATGAAGACGACCTCGCTCGGACGGGCCCCGATCCGGTGCGCGATCAGCTCGCGGGCCTCCTCGACCGTACGCCGGGCGGCGCGTCCGGAGCCGTGCAACGACGAGGGGTTGCCGCCCTGGAGCATCGTCGCGTTCATTGCCGCGATCGCCTCGGGAACCATCGGCGTGGTGGCCGCGTGGTCGAGGTACGTGATCGGAGTCGGCACGGAAGTCATGACGAATCCAGACTAGTCGCCCACCTGTCGTGTGCGTACGGCCGCCGGGTGCGAGGGTGGGCAGATGAAGCACCTCCCCACCGGGCGGATGCGCCGGCACGAGGACCACGCGGACATCGTCTACACCCGGATCCTCCCGGCAGCGCCCACCGACGCATGGGACCAGGCGATGTCCCCTCCCCCGTTCGGCGACGAGGAGGCGACCGTTCTGACGACCGACCGTCCCGAACATGCGACGGTCCGCATCGGCGACGGCGGGCCGGTGATGGACGTCTATCTGCGCGAGCGCGACGACGGTGCGACCGACATGCAGCTGGTGCTCCACGACGTCGATGCTGCGATGCTCGGTGAGCGCGGGCCTCGCGGGGACTACCTGCTCGACCGGCTGGTCGCCCGCATGGCCGACGAGGTCGAGCCCGCTTGGGACTCCTACTACCCTGCGGGTCGGGCGTACTACGAGACGCTCGCCGCCAGCGACGAGGAGTGAGATGAGCACGACGTTCGACATCGACGGTGTGGGCACGGTCAACCGGCTCGGCTTCGGAGCCATGCGCATCACCGGCCCCGGAATCTGGGGAGAGCCCGCCGACCGTGAGGTCGCCCGGACGGTCGTACGGCGCGCCGTCGAGCTCGGCGTCGACTTCATCGACACCGCCGACTCGTACGGGCCGTTTGTGAGCGAGGAGATCATCGCCGAGGCGCTGGCGCCGTACGCCCCGGGCGTGGTCGTGGCGACCAAGGCCGGCCTCGTACGGACTGGTCCGGACGAGTGGTGGCCCGTGGGCCGCCGCGAGTACCTCCAGCAGCAGGTCGAGATGAGCCTGCGCCGCCTGCGCACCGACGTCATCGACCTGTTCCAGCTGCACCGGATCGACACGAAGACGCCGCGCGCGGAGCAGTTCGAGACCCTCGCCCAGCTGCGCGAGGACGGCAAGGTGCGGGCCGTCGGGCTGTCGCAGGTCACCGTGGCCGACATCGAGGAGGCGCGGTCGTACGTCCCGGTGGTGACGGTCCAGAACCGCTACAACCTGGTCGACCGCTCGTCGGCGGACGTGCTCGACTACTGCACCGAGCACGGCATCGGCTTCATCCCGTGGGCACCGGTCGACGCCGGCGACCTCGCCTCGCCGGACGGGCCGGTCGATCAGGCGGCGAAGGCGTACGACGCCACGCCCGCACAGGTGGCGCTGGCGTGGCTGCTGCAGACCTCGCCGGTGATGCTGCCGATCCCGGGGACGGGGTCGGTCGCGCACCTGGAGGAGAACCTGGCGGCCGCTGAGCTCGTCCTCGACGCGGCGACCGTGGCCGAGCTCGACGCGGCGGCCTAGGCATGGACGTCTCGCTGCACCTCCCGCGCTTCGACGTCCCGGGAGGTGCAGCGGCGATCGCGCCGACGTACGCCGAGGTGGGCGCGATCGCGGACGGCGGCGGTCTGCGGGCGCTGTCGGTGATGGACCACTACTTCCAGATGGAGCACTACGCCGGCGGTGCGCCCGACCCGATGCTCGAGGCGTACACGACCCTCGCGTTCCTCGCGGCGCGGACGGAGCGCGTGGGGTTGCAGGTGCTCGTCACCGGTGTCCCGTACCGCCACCCCGGGCTCCTCGCGAAGATCGTCGCGTCGCTCGACGTCCTCAGCGGAGGCCGGGCGGGTCTCGGCATCGGCGCGGGCTGGTACGAGCGCGAGCAGCGTGGGCTCGGCGTGCCCGTGTGGCCGGCGGGCGAGCGGCTGGCGCGGCTCGAGGAGACGCTGCAGATCGTGGTGCAGATGTTCGGCGACGACGACGGGCCGTACGAGGGTCGCTACTACAGGCTCGCTGAGACGCTGTGCTCCCCGAAGCCGCTCGGGCCCGTGCCCGTGATGGTCGGCGGAGGCGGCGAGCGCAAGACGCTGCGGCTGGCGGCGCAGTACGGGGACGCGTGCAACCTGTTTGCGCAGCCGGGGTACGGGACCGACGGCGTCGCGCACAAGCTCGCCGTCCTGCGCGAGCACTGCGACGCGGTCGGGCGACCGTACGAGGAGATCCGCAAGACGATCCTCTGGAACGGGCCGGTGCCGTTCGACGGTGCGTTCACCGACACCCTCGCCTCGTACGCGGAGGTCGGCTTCGACGAGGTGTTCGTGATGCCGCTGGAGCCGGACCTGGTCGCGTTCGCGCGCGGGGTCGTCGAGCACGTCGTGGAGCCCGCGGCCGGGTTGTAGGCGTTGGCCCGGGGCCCTCGTCAGAGCCCTTGCGCGATCCTCCACGCGTCGAACGCCTGCGCTGAGGTGTGCTCGGGGGTGTACCCGAACACCGTCTTGAGCCGCGTGTTGTCGAGGACGGGCCGGTACTGGAGGAACGTCGTCTGCTCCGGGCCGTACTGCGTGAGCCGCAACGGCTTCGCGACGGCGAGCGCCCCGCGCAGCGCGACCTCCGGGATCGCGAGCGTGCCGCGCCCGAGCCGTGACGCGATCTCGTCGATCGTCAGCGCTCCGTCACCCGCGACGTTGAACGTGCCCGTCACGTCTGCGGTCACGGCGCGGACGACGATCGCGGTGAGGTCGGTGTCCCACACGAACACGAACGGCGAGTCGGACCCGGCGATCTTGAGCAGCCGCTTCTTGCGGAACAGGTCGGTGATCTGGTTGTCGACCCGCTCCCCCAGGATCGTGCCGATCCGCAGGACCGTCTGCTCGAGCGCGGGGTGGTCTCGCCTGGCCTCGGCGAGCAGCTCCTCGACGAGCCGCTTGTGACGGCTGTACGCGAAGGCGTCGTTGCCTCGTACGGGCTGGTCCTCGGTGATCCAGGCGGGGTTGTCGGCGTGGTAGCCGTAGGCGGCGCCGCTGGAGGACACGACGACGCGCCGTACCCCGTGTGCCACCGCGGCGTCCAGGACGTGGCGGCTGCCCTCGACGTCGACGCGGTACGCGACGTCGTCCGTCATGCCCGGCGGCGGGTTCACGATGGAGGCGAGGTGGACGATCGTGTCGATCTCGTGCTCGGCAACGGCGTCGGAGACGGCCGCGGCGTCGGTGACGTCGAGGTGCGCGTACGTGACGCCGTCGACGCGCTCGTGTGGGTCGCGGACGTCGCCGCTCACGACCAGCGCGACTCCGGGGTCGGCCGCGAGGCCGGGGACGACGGACGAGCCGAGGAAGCCGGAGCCGCCGGTCACCAGGACACGTCGGCTCATGCCGGGACCCCCTTCTTGTCGGCGCGCACAGGCCTTCGCGCCCAGAGGGTCGCGACGACGAGTCCCGCGATGATGTCCCAGATCCCCCACCAGGCAGCGACCAGCGCCATGCCGCCGAGCCCGTCAAAGAACTCGAAGACGAGCAGCAGCCCGAGCCCGGCGTTGCGGATGCCGACCTCGAACGTCATCGCGCGGGTGCTCCGGTCGGACAGACGGGCCCCGCGTGCGATGCCGTACCCGAGCGCCATCGCGAGCGCGTCGTGCAGGAACACCGCGAGGACGACGACCCCGATGTAGTCGACGAAGACGTCCCAGTTGCTGGAGATCCCGACCAGGATGATCGCGCCGAGCGCCAGGAACGCGACCTTGCTGACGATGCCATGGGCACGGGCGGCGACCTTCGGCCAGAGCCGGGCGATCGTGATGCCGAGGACGAACGGCAGGCCGATCACGAGGAGGACCTCGCTGAGCATGTCCCACGGGCTCACCTCGATGTCGGCGAGGAAGTCCTGGCCCGTCGGATGGAGCCCGCCCCAGAACGCGAAGTTCAGTGGCATGAGAAAGATCGCCAGCACGTTGCCGACCGACGTCATCGCGACGGACAGGGCGACGTCGCCGCGGGCGCGGTGGGTGAGGATGTTCGAGACGTTGCCCGGCGGGCAGCACGCCACGAGGATCATGCCGAGCGCGACCGAGCCGCGGACGTTGAGCATCAGCGTGAGGACGAACGTGATCGCGGGCAGCAGGAGGAACTGCCCGGCGATCGCGACCCCCATCGCCACCGGCTTGCGGGCGGCCGCGCGGAAGTCCTCGAGTCGGGTGTCGAGCGCGATGCCGAAGAGGATCGTGCCGATGACGATCTTGAGCAGCGTGAGGGACGACTCGTTGAACGAGATGCTGATCGCGTCGACGTCGGCGGCCGAGAGGAGGGCGAGGTCGGTCATGCGAGCTCCTCGATCGCGGCGCGGACCGCCGTACGGTAGGCGTCTTTGTTGACGTAGTACGACATGCGCTCCAGGCCGAGGTAGCGGTAGCCGCCCGACAGGTCCGGGAGCGGGCCACGGGTCTTGGCCTCGAAAGCCGCGGCCTGGGCGGGACGGTGCTGCTTGGCGTCGAGGTACGACGCGATGAGCTCGGCCTGCTCGTACCGGCCCTGCCAGCCGAGGCCGGACGCCTCGACCATGCCCATGACGAACAGGCCTTCGGCGGCCGGCGTGAAGATGTTGAGGTAGAGCTGCGGCGACCAACCGTTCCAGCGCAGGAGTGCGAGATCGACGAAGGGGTAGTGCAGCCGGTAGCCGGTGGCGAGGACGATCACGTCGTAGTCGTGGGTGGTCCCGTCCGCGAACGTCACGGTGGCTTCGTCCACGTGGTCGACGTCGGGCTTGATGCTGAGGTCGCCGTGGCCGAGGTGGTGGAGGATCAGCGAGTTCACGATCGGGTGGGACTCGTAGATCTTGTAGTCGGGCTTCGGGAAGCCGAGCTTGACCGGGTCGCCGGTGAAGAGCTTGAGCACGCGGGTGTCGATCGCCTGCTTGATCCGCGGCGGGAGCGGCTTGCCCTGGTTGAGCGTGTCGGCGGGCTTGCCGAACAGATACTTCGGGACGAAGTAGTAGCCGCGCCGCACGCTCATGTCGACCGACTCGGCGTGGTGGACTGCGTCGACGGCGATGTCGCATCCGGAGTTGCCCGCGCCGATGATGAGCACGCGCTTGCCGGCGAAGACGGTGGCCTTCTTGTAGGCGCTGGTGTGGACGATCTCGCCGTCGAAGTGGCCCTTGAGCTGCGGCACGTTCGGCTCCGACAGCGTGCCGTTGGCGAGGACGACACCAGCGACGCGGTCCTCGCCTGTTCCCTCGCCGGTCGAGCCTGTCGAGACCCGCCCTCCCCCGCCGGTCGAGCCTGTCGAGACCCACGACACCACCCACCCCCCGTCCGGATGCGGCTCGACCCGCGTCACCTCCGTACCGAAGCGGTAGCGCTCGCGCAGGCCGAACCGGTCGGCGTACTCGTGGAAGTAGCGCTTGAGCTCGCGGTGGCTCGGGTAGTCGGCGACGTCGTCACGCATCGGGTGCTCGGCGAACTGCGTGGTCGTCTTGGACGAGATGAGGTGCGCCGACTCGTACACCGTGCTGTGCGGTCCGTTGATGTCCCACAGTCCGCCGACGCCGTCCCCCATCTCGTACCCGAGGACGTCGAAGCCGCGCTTCGTCAGGGCGCGGGTGGCCGCGAGACCCGACGGCCCGGCGCCGATGACGGCGTACGGAAGGGCCGGCACGGCATCGCCGTCCGATGTGATCTTGGACACGCGCCTCAGTGTGCCAGACGGTTTGCGGGCCCCCGGCCGCATCCCAGGAGATCCTCCGGTCACGCCGCCTTCCGCTCACGGTGACCGGAATATCGCAGTCGCGCGTGCGACCACCGCGCGTCTCAGTGGAAGTCGCGCGACGTCGTTCGCATCGTGATCGGCAGCCGCTCCAGCCGGTCGGCGTGCAGGTTGGTCGCGCCGTCGCGCCGCTCGACGATCCCGCGGACGACCAGCGCGCTGGAGTCGCGGGCGATCCGCCGGTAGCGCGCCCACAGGCCCGCCGTACAGATCACGTTGAGCATCCCCGTCTCGTCTTCGAGGTTGAGGAACGTCACCCCTCCCGCGGTCGCCGGCCGCTGCCGGTGCGTGACCAGGCCCCCGACCTCGACACGCGAGCCCGGCTCCACCCCCGCGAGGTCTGCCACCCGCAGCACCCCTCGTACGCGCATCGCCTCGCGCACGTGGTCCATCGGGTGGCTGTCCGGCGCGATCGCCGTCGCCCACAGGTCGGCCATCGTGATCTCGGCGTCGCTCATGCCCGGCAGCATCGGCGCCCCGCTGAGCACCGTCGTCCCCTCGAGCTGGCCGGGACTCTCCTGAGCGGCGGGCCCCGCGGACCACAGCGCCTCGCGACGCGACAGCCCGAACCCCTCGAACGCCCCCGCGGTCGCCAGCGCCTCGACCTGGGCGGCGCTCAACGCGACACGGCGGGTGAGATCGGTCATCGAGGCGTACGGTCCGCCGCGGACGCGTTCGGCGACGATCCGCATCGCGGCGTCCTCGCCCACCGAGGTGACTCCGGCGAGCCCGAGCCGTACGACGAACCGCCCGTCGCGGCGGTGCCACGTGTGGTCGAACGGGACGCTCGCGTCAAACTCCCCGACCGGCGGCTGGTCCTGGACGAGGCACGCGTCGTGCCCGGCAGAGTGACTCGCGGGTGAAGCCTCGAGGTCGACTCCGGCGCCGGACAGGTTCACGTCGGGCCGCAGCACCTCCACCCCGTGGTGCCGCGCGTCCGCGACCAGGCTCGCCGGCGAGTAGAACCCCATCGGCTGCGCCCGCAGCAGCCCCGCGAGGAACGCGCCCGGATAGTGCAGCCGCAGCCACGTGCTCGCGTACACCAGCAGCGCGAAGCTGATCGAGTGCGACTCGGCGAACCCGAAGCTCGCGAACGCCTCGATCCGCAGGTAGATCTCGTCGGCGAGGTCGCCGGTGATGCCGTGCGCGGCCATGCCCGCGTACAGCTTGGCGCGGAGCCGCTCGATCTTCTCCACGCCGCGCTTCGACCCCATCGCGCGACGCAGCAGATCGGCGTCGTCGCCGGTGCAGCCGCCGATCTGCATCGCGATCTGCATGAGCTGCTCCTGGAACAGCGGGACGCCGAGGGTACGACGCAGCACAGGCTCGAGCGCCGGGTGGAGGTAGGTAATCGGCTCCTGCCCCGTACGCCGCCGGATGAACGGGTGCACCGCGCCACCCTGGATCGGGCCCGGTCGGATCAGCGCGATCTCGCACACCAGGTCATAGAACTCGCGCGGCTTCAGCCGGGGCAGCGTCCCGATCTGCGCCCGGCTCTCCACCTGGAACACCCCCACCGAATCTCCGCGGCAGAGCTGGTCGTAGACGCCCTTCTCCTCCTTCGGGATCGACGCCAGGCTCCACTGCTCGCCGATGTGCTCGGCCACGATGTCGAAGGTGTGCTGGATCGCGCCGAGCATCCCGAGCCCAAGCAGGTCGAACTTGACCAGCCCCATCCACGCGCAGTCGTCCTTGTCCCACTGCAGGACGGTGCGGTTCTCCATGCGCGCGTGCTCGATCGGGCACACCTCCCCCACCGGCCGGTCGGTGAGCACCATGCCGCCGGAGTGGATGCCGAGGTGTCGCGGCGCCTTGAGGAGCTCCTCGGCCAGGTCGAGCACCGGCTCCGGCACGTCCTCGGTGGCCTCGTCGCGCGGCAGGCTGCTCCAGCGGTCGATCTGCTTGGACCACGCGTCCTGCTGCCCCTGGGAGTAGCCGAGCGCCTTGGCCATGTCGCGGACGGCGGACTTCGGCCGGTACGAGATGACGTTGGCGACCTGCGCGGCGTTGTGACGTCCGTACTGGGCGTACACCCACTGGATCACCTCCTCGCGCCGGTCGGAGTCGAAGTCCACGTCGATGTCGGGCTCCTCCTCGCGGCTCGCGGACAGGAACCGCTCGAACGGCAGGTCGAACTTCACGGAGTCGACCGCGGTGATCCCCAGGGCGTAGCAGACCGCGGAGTTCGCCGCGGAGCCTCGGCCCTGGCAGAGGATCCCGCGGCCCTTCGCGAACGCAACGATGTCGTGGACGATCAGGAAGTAGCCCGGGAAGTCGAGCTCCTCGATCACCGCGAGCTCAGCCTCGAGCCGCTCGTACGTGCTGGGCGGCGCGTCCGCGTACAGCTCCGCCGCCCCCTTCCGTACGAGCGCGCGCAGCCACGACATCGGTGTGTGACCGGCGGGGACCTTCTGCTTCGGCAGTCGCGGCTTGGCCCGCCGCAGCTCGAACGCGAGGTCGGCGGCGATGTCGACGGTCCGCTCCACCGCCCCGGGATAGCGGGCGAACAGGCGCGCCATCTCGGCCCCGGAGCGCAGGTACGGGGGCCCGGCCGCGGGCAGCCAACCGTCCATCGCGTCTAGGCTGCGGCGCGCACGCACGGCAGCGACCGCCCCCGCGAGCCTGCGATCGGCCGGCGTCGCCGCGTGGACGTTGCCGGTCGCCACGGTGGGCAGCCCCAGGCGGTTCGCGACCGCTGCGAGCGCGTCGTTGCGGACCGAGTCGTACGGGTCGCCGTGATCAGTGAGCTCGACGAGGACCTGGTCGCCGCCGAACAGGTCGAGCAGCGCGCGGACCGCCTTCTCCGCCGCCACGTCGTCGACCTCCGCGCCGGACGGGCCCACGAGCGCCTGGCGTACGGCGCCCTTGCGGCACCCGGTCAGCACCATCGCGTGCCGGCCGAGGCGGTCGGCGAGATCGTCGAGGTCGTACGACGGTCGCCCCTTCTCGCCACCGGCCAGGTGCGCAGCGGTGAGTGCGCCGGCGAGCCGGTGATAGCCCTCCTGGCCACGCGCGAGCACCAGCAGGTGCGTGCCCTCAGGGTCGGCGCTGGCCTGCCGAGGGCTCGTCAGCCGGGCGCCGTCGGGCGCCAGCGACAGCTCCGCCCCGAACACCGTCGGCAGGCCGTGCATCGCGGCCGCCTCCGCCATCCGCACCACCCCGTAGAACCCGTCGTGGTCGGTCAGTGCCAACCCGGCCAGCCGCAGCCTCACCGCCTCCTCGACCAGCGCCTCGGGACTGCTCGCGCCGTCCAGGAAGCTGAAGTCGGAGTGGGCGTGCAGCTCCGCGTACGGGACGTACGGCTCGTCGGGCACGGGCGCGTCGACCGCGTCGGAAGGCTCGTACGGGGCTCGCTTGCGCGAGAACGCCGGCCCGTCCCCGCCGTCGGGGACGTCGAAGTCGCTCGACTCCTCGGGCAGCAGCCGACCCGACAACCGTCGCTCGAGCTCCGACCACGGCATGTCCGGGTTGTTGAACCCCATCAGCCGATCACCTCCTCCCTGACGTCATACGTTCTGCGGGTCGGGACCCCCGTTCCGTATGACGTCCCGGCCCGTCCGGGCGGTCAGTCGTACCGCGCCTCGACGCACCAGGTGCCGTCGCTGACCCGCAGCAGCCACGCGCTGCCGTCGACGCCGACCACCTGGAACCGCGCCGCCCGCACCGCCTGGTCGGCGTCCCACCAGCGCTCGTCGACCGGCCACGGCCCGGCCCATGCGGCGACAGGCTGCAGTCCCTGCGCCGGTCGACCCTCCACGCCGAACCGTGCCGGCGCCGCCGTCACCATCCCCCGCGCGCTCACCGTGACCTGCTGGCCCGAGGCCCCGACCACCTGCGCCGGGCGCGGCGGGTCGTACACGGTCGCCGGAGCCGGAGCGGGCAGGCTGCCCGGCCACGGCGGGCTCGCCGACCGGTCAGCCGTGAGCGGGTCACCCCAGGGCACCAGCGTCTGCCGGTCCGCTGGGCCCCGTCCGCCCCCGACCACCGCCGACAGCACCGCCTCCCGGCCGAGCATGCTCTGCACCTTTGAGGCAGCCCGGTGGACCCGCGCGTCGGCGCCGCTCCCCCACAGGCCCTCGGCATGGTCGGTGACCGGGGCGACGTCGGCGGGGACGAACCTCACCGCGCTCACCGGTGCGGCCACTGCCGACACGGCCCCTGCCTGCAGCTGCCAGCGCACCCGGTCGACGAGATCGCCGGCGTCGAACCATCGCGGGTGCAGCCATTGCCGCTCGGAGGTCTCACCGCGTTCGGTGTGCACCTCGATCCAGACGCTGGTGCACACCATCTGCCGCGCGGCGACCGCGGACACGAACGTCTCGGCCGTACGACGCACGCTGAAGGCGACCGCCTCCGCGTCCTCGAGCGGCGGCTCGAACGTCACCTCGCGCTCCAGGTCCGAGGGCGGGCGCCGCCCCGCGAAGGGACGGTCGTCTACCCCCCGGGCGAGCCGGTGGGCGAGCGTCCCGTCGTCGCCGAAGCGGGTGCGCACGTCGGTCTGCGGCAGCGCCGCGAACGCGCCGAGCGTGCGCAGCCCGAGACGCTGCAGCAGACTCACCAGGTCGGGCCGGTCGAGCACCCCCACCGGCAGGTCGCGCAGGAACGCGCCCGCCTCCCCCGGCGGGACGACCACGCTGCCTTGCGGGAGCGCCTGCCGCGCAGCCTGCTCGGCGGCGAACACCGCGTCGGCGACGCCGAACCGCACGTCGTCGACACCGAGCTCGACGAGCCGCTCCGCCAGCACCGCCGCCGCGTGCTCCTCGCCGCCGAAGTAGCGACCCGGCCCCGTCACCCGTACGGCGCACGTCCCCGGGCGCAGCGGCTGCACACCCGGCGCGATCTCCTCCACGGCGGCCAGTACCGGCTCGAAGGCACGGACGTCCAGGCCGGGGTCGTAGTCGAGCGTCACGAGCTCGGGACAGCGGGCCTGCGCGTCACGCATCCGCTGACCGCGCCGCACCCCGTCGGCACGGGCCGAGGCGGAGCACGCCCTCACCTCGCCGTGCTCGAACAACGCGATCGGCGCACCACGGGGCAGGTCGACACCTGCCCCGGTGTGCGTCACCGCCCGCACTGGCCAGTCCGGGCACCACAGCACGAGAGTGCGCGACATCAGCTCGCCACCTCGAGTCGGCCGGGACGACGCCAGGTGTCGTCCGCCGGGAGCGTGACGACGGGGACGTCCGGCAGGGCCGCAGCGTCCAGCCACAGCTGCGTCCGGTGGGGGCGACCCCAGCGTCCGGTCGCCGAGACGGTGACGCGGCGACGCCGCAGGTGGCCGTGGCCACCGCCCATGCCCGTCCAGCTGCTCTCGCTGACCTCCAGCCGGCCCTGCGGACGCGGCCACGCCCCCGGCCCCGTCGCGAGCACGACGAGGGTGGTCTGGTGCTGACGGAGCCTGGCCGCGACCCGCTGCGCCTCGCCATCCCGTACGGCCGTGGGCGGGCGCAGGAGGATCGCGTCGGTCACGTCGACCAGCGCCCCGACGACGTGGGGCCAGTGCTCACCGGGGGTCGGGACGAGGATCGTCCGCTCCAGCGCCACCCCGAGCGCGGCGGCCGCCTCGGCTCCCAGCTCAGGGACACCGACGACCGCGCACCACGCCCCGGCGGTCGAGGGCCCCGCCAGGAGCGCGGTGGAGAGGCTGAGCGACGCGCTCACCTCGTACGTCGCCCCGCGGAGCACACCGCCAGGGACGACCTGGCTCAGCGCAGGCAGCGTGGGCAAGCGATCGCGTACGGGCGCCGTGCCCTCCATCGCGCGGACCCGCGCGGCGAGCTGGTCGAGAACTGCTGCACCCGTCACTCCTCCATGTTCGAACACATGTTCGAAGGAGTCAAACGGGCGTCCACCTCGGGAGCTAGCCTCTCCCGTGCGAGGTACGGCTCTGGCGCGACAGCGAGTCGACCATCACCGCGAGCACGAGCACCGCACCGGTGACCATGAACCGCAGCGACGAGCTCAGGTTGAGCAGGATCAGGCCGCTCGAGATCGACTGGATCACAAGGATGCCCAGCAGGGCCGAGAACGCCGACCCACGCCCGCCGAACAGGCTCGTGCCGCCGATCACCGCGGCGGCGATCGCATTGAGGTTGACGTCGCCGGTGCCGCTGCTCTGCGAGGCGGCGGCGATCCGGCCCGCCGCCAGCAGGCCGCCGACTGCGGCCAGCGTCGAGCAGATCACGAACACCGACGTGTAGATCCGGCGCACGTTGATGCCAGCACGCCGGGCCGCCTCGACGCTGCCGCCGACGGCGAAGACGTGCCGGCCCCAGCTGGTGCGAGTGAGGGCGTAGTGCATCACCAGGACCAGCGAGACAAAGAACACGAACATCCAGCCGACGCCGCGCGACTGGTTGAGATACCAGACGGCGAAGAGCAGAGCGACCAGCAGAACACCGGCCTGGACCGCCATCACCTGGACCGACTTCGCGACCAGCCCGCGCCGGTGCCGCTCGCGGGCCAGCAGCCACTGGGAGACGAGGAATCCGCCGCACGCCACGACGACGAGCACGTACGACAGCCAGGCCGGCACGAACGACAGCTGACCGAACTGCACCAGCCACGAGTCGTACGGGAGGTTGATCGTGCCCGACGGACCGAGCACGAACAGCTGGAGTCCGAGGAACCCGAGCAGGCCGCCGAGCGTGATGACGAACGACGGGACGCCGAACCGGTTGAAGACCTGGCCATAGACCCAGCCGATCGCGACACCGACCGCCACCGCACCGACCACGGCGAAGACGAGCGGCCAGCCCTCCTTCACGAACAGGGTCGCGAAGACGGCCGCCGCCAGTCCGCTCACCGAACCGACCGAAAGGTCGATCTGACCGACCAGCAGCACGCAGACGATGCCGAGCGAGATGACCCCGACCGCCGCGGACTGCAGAAGCAGGTTCACCAGGTTGGCCGAGGACAGGAAATTGGAGTTCAGCGACTGGAAGATCACCGCAATGATGAGCAGCCCGGCGAGCACCGGGAAGGCTCCGAGGTCACCGCTGCGGATGCGGCCCCACGTGCCGGTGAGGAGTCCGCGCAGATCCTGCTGCTCGCGGACGGCTTCATCCTCGAGCTCGCGTGCGATGGTTGTCGCGCTGGGTTCGTTCACGCTGCTCACTCCTGCACGTCGTGGTTCGAAGGGGTCGAGGTCGACGCGGCGGCGATCCGGCGAGAGGCCGCGTTGTCGGTGGCGCCGGTGATCGCAGCGACGATGTCCTCCTGGGACACGTCGGCGACGGCGAACGTGCCGTTGTTGCGACCGAGCCGCAGCACCGAGACCCGGTCTGCCACGGCACGCACGTCGGCCATGTTGTGGCTGATCATGATGACCGCCAGGCCGTTCTCGCGGAGTCGCTCGACGAGGTTGAGGACCTCCGCGGTCTGCTCGACGCCGAGCGCGGCGGTCGGCTCGTCGAGGATGATCAGCTTGGGGTCGCGCAGCAGGGATCGCGCGATCGCGACGGTCTGGCGCTGACCGCCCGACAAGGATGCGATCGGGATGCGGACCGACGGGATCTTCGCCGACAGCTGCCGCAGCAGCTCCCAGGACCGGACCTCCATCTCGACCTCGTTGAGACGGGGGCCGCGGATCTCGCTGCCGAGGAAGAGGTTGCTGACGACGTCGAGGTTGTCGCAGAGGGCGAGGTCCTGGAAGACCGTCGCGATCCCGAGGTTGAGGGCGGCGTCCGGGCCGGGGATGGACACCTCGTCACCGAGGAACTCGATCGTCCCGGAGTCGGGAGCGTGCACGCCGGCGAGCGTCTTGACGAGTGTCGACTTGCCGGCACCGTTGTCGCCGACGAGCGCGAGCACCTCACCGGCCGACACCTCGAGGTCGACGTCGGTGAGAGCCGCCACCGCACCGAAGCTCTTGGACACACCCCGGAGCTGGATCACCGGTCGTGAAGACATCTGAGGTCCCTTCCTCTTCTCGTCCTGCGGGTTCATCTCAACCGCCACGGCTCGGCCTCCACGAGAGCGTGGAGGCCGAGCCATGAGGGTGCTACTTGATCGTCAGCTTCGCGCACGCCGCCGCGTACTCGGCCGTGCAGATCTGCTCCGCGGTGTAGATGCCGCCGTCGAAGATGACCTCCTTGACGTTCTCCTGCGTCACGACCGTCGGCTCGAACAGCTGCGACGGTGTGTCGAAGAGATCGGTCGTCGCCTTGGGCTCCTCGCCCTCCATCAGCGCGACGGCCACCTCGGCCGCGGCGTCGGCCACGGTCTTGATCGGCTTGGAGATCGTGTTGAACTGGTCGCCGGCGATGACGCGCTGGATCGCGGCCACCTCGGCGTCGTTGCCGGTCACCGGAGGCAGCGGCGTGAGGCCGGCCGCCTTGAGCGCGGCGATGCTGCCGCTGGCGGTGCCGTCGTTGGCGGCGACGACGCCGGCGATCTGGTCGCGGTACTTCGTGATCTGGCCGCTCACCCAGTCCTGAGCCTTCTGGGGATCCCAGTCAGGGGTGTCGAAGGACGCGAGCACCTTGGTGTCGCCGACGCCTTCCTCGGCGCCCTGCTTGATGAGCCCGGCCGCGCGGTCGGTCGGCGATCCGTTGACCATCAGGACACCGCCGGTCGCGCCGGTGCTCTTGAGGTGCTCGACCAGTGACTCAGCGATCGAGCGGCCGATGGCCTCGTTGTCGAACGAGACATAGAAGTCGGCCGGCACGTCGGTGACCGGGCGGTCGTACGTGACGATCGGGATCTCGGCGCCCTGCGCCTGCGTCACCATCGACGCCGCGGCCTTGGAGTCGACGGGGTCGAGCACGATGACCTTCACGCCCTGGGCGATCATCGACTCGACCTGCTGCTGCTGCTTCGCGGGGTCGGAGTCCGCGTTCTGGTAGAGGACCTCGCAGTCGGCGCAGAGCTCGGCGACCTTCTCCTTGAACAGCGGCGAGTCCTGCTCCTCGTAGCGGGTCGACGCGCGGTCCGGCATGAGGAAGGCGATCTGGCCGCCCGCGTCGCCGCCGCCGGAGCCGCCGTCGTCGTCGGACCCGCAGGCCGTGAGGCCCAGGGCCGCGAGAACCGCGGCGCCGCTCAGTGCGGCGATCCGCACGGGAAAGTTCTTCATGGAAGCTCCTTCGAGTCGCCGACCTGATCGGCCTCGTCCGTGGATGATGGAGAGGGCTGTGATGGCTCTCACATCAGTGGCCGGGATCGTAACATCACGTACGTTATACCTGTCAATAATCGTGATAAGTCACGACCCCCGGCATCGAACGAGGAGAAGCGATGACCGAGCAGAAGACGTCCCGCCCGTCACGGACGCAGCGGCAGCGTCAGATCATCGACACCGTCCTGACGTCGGGGTTCGCGAGCATCAGCCAGCTCGTGGAGATGACAGGCGTGAGCATCATGACGGTCCATCGCGATGTGGACGACCTGGCGTCCCGGGGCCTGGTCAGGAAGCTCCACGGAGGCGTCTCTGCGCTGCCGACGAGCGTCTTCGAGTCGAGCTCGGACTTCCGCCTGCAGCGCAACGCCGAGGCCAAGGCGGCGCTGGCTCGGACGGCCATGGAGTTCGTCGAGCCAGGGATGTCGGTCCTCCTCGACGACTCCACCACCGTGCTCGCCCTCGCAGGTCTGCTCCCCCAGTCCGCGCCGCTGACCGTCCTGACGAACTACCGCCTGGCCATGGAGACGCTGCGCGAGGAGCCGGACGTCCAGCTCATCGCGATCGGCGGCCAGTACTCCCGCACGCACGACTCCTTCATCGGCCCTCCGAGCGACACGGGCCTGGACGCGTACGCCGTCGACATCGTGTTCCAGTCGACGTCGACGGTCGACGAGACCACCGCATACCACCAGGAGCAGGACGTCGTGGTGATGAAGCGGGTGATGCTGCGGGCGGGAACCCGCAAGGTCCTCATGATCGACGGCACGAAGACGGGGCGTACGAGCCTCCACCGGTTCGTGGCGCTCTCGGAGTTCACCGACGTCATCGTCACCGACGACGCCTCGCCGGCCGTCCTGCAGGCCATGCGTGACCAGACCCGCGTGCACATCGCCGCGATTGGCTGACGGCCGCCCCGCCGGGGCTACGACAACGTCACTATCAGTTTGAGATCTTTAACAGCCAACATGTTATGGTGCGCGACGTACGTCACAAGAGCTCCGGGGTGCCGGAGAAGGAGAAGCCGATGACACGCATCCTCGCTGCCGGAGACCACTTCGTCCTCCCCGAGATGTTCGCGGAGGCGATCGCAGCCCGGGTCGACGGTGACGTGGAGGTCACGCCCCTCGCGCTCCCGTGGCCGATCGAGCCCTTCGGGCCTGTCGACGGTGTGATCGAGGCCAGCGGCACGGCGGCGGACGTGATCGCCGCACTCGGCGACGCCGAGATCGCGGTGACGCAGATGGGGCCCTTCACGGCGGAGGTCTTCCGCGCGTGCCCCGACCTCCGGTTCGTCGGCGTGTGCCGCGGAGGCCCGGTGAACGTCGACCTCGCGGCGGCGACCGAGGCAGGCGTTGTCGTCTCCTTCGCACCCGGACGCAACGCGCCCGCTGCGGCGGAGTTCGCCGTCGGGATGATCCTCGCCGCGATGCGGCGTCTCACCAGTGCCGACGCCGAGCTCCACGACGGCATCTGGCGCGGCGACTACTACACCTACGACAACGCTGGCACCGAGCTCGGCGACTCGACGGTCGGGCTGGTCGGCTTCGGCGCGATCAGCCGCATCGTCGCCCGGATCCTCCGCGCGTTCGGCGCCGACGTCCTCGCGTACGACCCCTATGTGGACGCCGCCGACAGCGAATGCGTCGAGCTGGTCGCGCTCGACGACCTGATGCGCCGGTCCGATGTCGTCAGCCTCCACGCCCGTCTCACCGAGGAGACGCGTCACCTGATCGACCGCCGGCGCCTCGAGCTGCTCCCCCACGGCGCGGTGCTCGTCAACACCGCCCGCGGCGGACTGCTCGACTACGCGCCGCTGCCCGAGATGCTCGAGTCCGGGCGCCTCGGCGCGCTGGCGCTCGACGTGTACGACATCGAGCCCCCGCCGGCCGACTGGCCGCTGCTCAGCAGCCCACGCGTCGTGCTGTCGCCGCACCTGGCCGGGGCGACCCGTCAGACCGCGTTGCGCGCGGCCGCGATCACGGCCGACGAGACCGCCCGCTTCCTTCGTGGTGAGCCGTGCCTGCACGTCGCCAACCCCGAGGTGCTCGAGCGGCTGGAGAGCGGGCGCTCGTGATCGTCGGGGTCGACGTCGGGACCACCGTCACCAAGGCCGCGCTGATCGGCCCGGACGGGCGCGCCGTACGCTCGGCCGCTGCCCCCTCCCAGCTCGTACGCCGCGGTGTCGAGGTGGAGCAGGATCTCGAAGACGTCCTGCGGACGGTCGCCGCGGTCGTTCGCGAGGTCTGCACCGGCCTCGACGTCGCCGTGGAGGCGATCGCCCTCACCGGACAGGGGGACGGGCTGTGGCTGCGCGACGCGGACGGCCACGCCGTACGCCCGCCGATCTCGTGGCAGGACGGGCGCGCGTCGTCGATGGTCGAGCAGTGGCGTGCCGACGGCGACCCGAACGGCGTCATGGCGCAGGTGTTCGCACTCACCGGGTCAGGGCTCTTCCCCGGATCACACGCGGCCCTGCTGGCGTACCTCGACACCCACGAGCCCGAGTCGCTGCGGCGGGCCGCGGTCGCGGGCTACTGCATCGACGCCGTCCTCCAACGCCTCACCGGCACAATCTCGGTCGACGCCTCCGACGCCTCGCTGCCCTTCCTCGACGTCCGCAGCCGGACCTACGTGGATGACGCGCTCGCGCTGTGCGGCGTCGGGCAGTGGCGTCACCTCCTCGCCGAGCCCGCTGCCCCGCAGACCGTGTTCGCGCTCGACGGCCACGGCGCTGCCCTCCTCGGCCTCCCCGTCGGCACCCCGGTCACCGCCGGCCCGTACGACCTCCAGGCCTGCGGCTTCGGCTCGGGCACCGTTGCCGAGCACGACGCGACGATGGTCGTCGGCACCACGCTCGCGTGCCAGGTGTTGACGACCGACGCGAAAGTACGGCCGGGGGACGACCCCGCCGGCATGTGGCTCTGCACGCCTGACCCGGCGACGTACCTGCACGTCATGCCGTCCATGGTCGGCACCGCGGGGGTCGACTGGGCGTTGCGCACGCTCGGCCTCGAGGTCACCGCGCTCGACGGCCTGCTCGACGGCAGCTCGCCCGGCGCCGGCGGCGTGCGCGCCCTCCCCTACCTGTCCGGCGCCGGCGAGCGTGCGCCCTTCGTCGACCCTCGGGCGCGCGGACGGCTCGACGGCATGACGCTGTCGACGACGCCGGCCGATCTCGTCCGCGCCGTGTGCGAGTCCGTCGCGTACGCCGCACGGCACTGCTTCGACCGGCTGGGGCTCTCCGGCGAGGTCGCTGCGTGCGGCGGTGGTACGCGGTCGCAGGCCTGGCTGCAGATCTTCGCCGACGTCCTCGGCACCGACGTCCACGTCCCCCGCGAACCCCTCGTCGGCGCCCGAGGTGCCGCGCTCGTCGCCTGGGAGGCGCTCGGCGTCGAGGTCGACATCGAGGCGTGGCGCGCCGACCGCGACGTGGTCAGGCCCTCGGCCGCGGCCGAGCAGTACGACGCCGGCTACCGCCGCTACCTCGACGACCTCACCGCCGCACGCGGATCCTGGGGCACCGGAGCGACGGCGTGACCGGGCCGCTGTGGGTCGGACTCGACCTGGGGACGCAGAGTGCGAAGGCGGTGGCCGTCGACGAGACCGGCACCGTGCACGCGTCTGCGCAGGCCCCGATCACCGGGACGCGTGACGGCGTCCGGCACGAGCAGCAGGTCGCCGACTGGGTCTCCGCCGCCCGTACGGTGCTCGGCCACCTCGCGCGCGACCTCGGGACCGCGGTCGACCAGATCGCCGGCGTCGCCCTCGACGGCACGTCCGGCACGCTCGCCGTGCTCGATTCGACGGGCCGCGCGACCGGGCCGGGGATCATGTACGACGACGGCCGCGCCGCTGCCCTCGCCGACGAGGTCGTCGCAGCCGGCCAGACGCTGTGGACCCGGCTCGGCTACCGCATGCAGCCCTCCTGGGCTCTCCCCAAGATCGTGTGGCTCGCCCGCCAGGGTCTGCCGCCCGGGGCGCGGATCGTCTACCAGACCGACGCGGTGATCTCCGCCATGACGGGGACGCCGGTCGCGACCGACTGGAGCAACGCCCTCAAGAGCGGCTTTGACCTGCTCTCCCTGGAGTGGCCCGCCGACGTCCTCACCCGCCTCGGTGTCGACCCCGACGTGCTCCCTGACGTGGTCACTCCCGGCAGCGTGCTGGGTGTCACCTCCGCAGCGTGGGCCGAGCAGACCGGCATCCCCGCCGCGACGCCCGTGGTCGCCGGCACGACCGACGGCTGCGCGGCACAGCTCGGCGCGGGCGCGCTCGCGATCGGCGACTGGCACAGCGTGATCGGGACGACGCTGGTCCTCAAGGGGGCGAGCGCGAGCCCCGTGCACGACGCGGCCGGCGCGGTCTACTCGCACCGCGGCCCCGAGCCCGGCACGTGGTTGCCAGGCGGTGCCTCGAGCATCGGCGCGGGCGCCCTGTCGACGTTGCTCACGGCCGCTCCGAGCACGCACGAGGCTGAGGCGCGCCGACTTTGGGACAGCGGCGCGGCGTTCCCCCTCGTCTATCCGCTGACCGGCACCGGCGAACGCTTCCCGTTCGTCCGCCCCGACGCTGCCGGGTTCGCGATCGTCGACGCCCGGGTCAGGCCGCTGTCCGCTCTCGCCGGCGTCGACGAGGCCGCGGTCTTCCTCGGGACGATGGTCGGGGTCGCGTCGGTCGAGCGGCTGTGCTTCGACATCCTCGACCAGCGCGGGGCCCAGACGGACGGACGCCTGAGCACCTCCGGCGGCGGGAGCCGCAGTCCGCTCTGGAACGCCCTGCGCGCAGCCGCGCTCGACCGCCCGCTCTCCCTGCTCACCTCGGCGGAGCCGGCCACAGGGATGGCCGTCCTCGCCCGTTGGGGTGTCGGAGGAGGAGGAGAATCGCTCAGCGCCGTCGCTCGCGCCACCAACCCGGTTGCAGCCGTCGTCGAACCGCGCGTCGAGGATGTGCACAGGATGGACGAGGCCTACGCGACGTTGACAGGTGTGTTCGAGGCGAAGGGATGGTTGACGTGACCGAGCTGGTGCTCGTACGGCACGGCGAGACGATGTGGCACGCCGAGAACCGGTACGCAGGGGTCTCTGACGTCGGGCTCACCGCCCGCGGCTCGGCGCAGGCGGACCACCTCGGCCGCTGGGCCGCTGCCCACCCCGTCGATGCCGTCGTCTCGTCGACCCTGTCCCGCGCACGGCTCACCGCGCAACCGGCGGCCGACACCCTCGGTGTGCCGCTGCAGACCGACCCGCGGCTGCGCGAGGTCGACTTCGGTGCAGGTGAAGGGCTGACCCGTACGGAGATGGCCGAGCGCTTCCCCGAGGCGCTGGCGGCTTTCCTCGCCGCACCTGCCCGGCACCCGCTGCCATCCGGCGAGGCCGGCACCGCCGCGATCAACCGGGCGCGCCCCGCGCTCGACGCCCTCGTCACGGACCATCCGGACGGCAAGGTCCTCGTGGTCATGCACTCCACGCTCCTGCGGCTCGTCCTCTGCGACCTGCTGGGGATCGACCCTGACCGCTACCGCACGGTGATGCCCTCGGTGACCAACGGCGCGCTCACGACGTTGCGCACCGATGGCACCTCGTACGCGCTGCTCGGGTTCAACGTCCCTGTCTGACGCCGCGTGAACGACGACGCCGCCGTGTCCCTCGCGAGAGACACGGCGGCGTCGTCGTTCACTGCTGCGGTCAGGCCGAGGTCAGCAGGTCCCGGCCGGGGATCGCGTCGAGCAGCTTGCGCGTGTACTGCTCGCGCGGGCTGTCGAACACCTCAGTCACGCTGGCCGCCTCGACGACCTTGCCGTCCTGCATCACCAGGACGTCGTCGGCGATCTGGCGGACCACTGCGAGGTCGTGGGTAATGAAGAGGTAGCTCAGGCCCATCTCCGCCTGAAGCTGGTTGAGCAGCTCCAGGATCTGGGCCTGCACCAGCACGTCGAGAGCGGAGACCGCCTCGTCAAGCACGACGACCTCCGGCTCGAGCGCCAGCGCACGCGCGATCGCGACACGCTGCCGCTGTCCGCCGGACAGCTCGTTGGGGTAGCGGCTCATCACCGAGGTCGGCAGCGACACCTTCTCGAGCAGGTCGCGGACCTTCGCCTCGCGCTCCTGCGACGAGCCGATCCCGTGTGTGGCCAGCGGCTCCTCGATGGACTTGAAGATGGTGTACATCGGGTCGAGGGAGGCGTACGGGTTCTGGAAGACCGGCTGCATCTGGCGCCGCAGCGCCATCAGGCGCTTGCCCTTCAGCTGCGCGGTGTCGTACCCGTCGAACGTGACGGTGCCCTCTGTCAGCTCGAGCAGGCCGAGCACCATCCGCGCCACCGTCGACTTGCCCGAGCCGGACTCGCCCACGATCGCGGTGGTGGTGCCCCGACGCAGCCGGAAGCTGACGTCGTCGACGGCGCGAAGCTCGGTCTTGCGCCACGGACGGTCGCCCGGGAGCATGAACACCTTCGTGAGGTTCTCGACGACGATGATGTCGTCCTCACCCTTGCCGACCACGCCCTCGGCGGTGGCGATCTCGGCCGCGATCTCGCCAGCCGTCTGCAGTGCCTGCTGGCGCACCTCCTCGCGTGCCTCGACGGAGCTCAGCCGCTGCGAAGCGATCGACGGCGCCGACGACACGAGACGACGCGTGTACGGGTGCTCGGGATTCTTGAGGATCTCCAACGCCGGGCCGGACTCCACGACGCGGCCCCTGTACATGACGACGATGTGGTCGGCACGCTCTGCCGCCAGACCGAGGTCGTGCGTGATCAGCAGCACCGCGGTGCCGAGCTCGTCGGTCAGGCCGTCGAGGTGGTCCAGGATCTGCTTCTGGACGGTCACGTCGAGCGCAGAGGTCGGCTCGTCGGCGATGAGAAGCTTCGGACGTGCGGCCAGACCCATCGCGATCAGCGCCCGCTGACGCATGCCGCCGGAGAACTCGTGCGGGTACTGGCGGGCCCGCCGCTCCACGTCGTTGAGACCCGCCTCGGCGAGCAGCTCGTGCACGCGTCGGTCGGCGTCCTTGCCCTTGGCGACGTCGTTGGCGATCAGGGCTTCCTTGATCTGCGTCCCGACCCGCCAGAGTGGGTTGAGGTTCGACATCGGGTCCTGAGGAACGAGACCGATCTGGTCGCCGCGCAGGGCCTGGAAGTCCTTCTTGCCCGAGTGCGCGATTTCCTTGCCGTCGAACAGGATCTCGCCGCCGGTGACCTTGCCGGTGCCCGGGAGCAGACCGATGATCGCGTGCGCGGTGGTCGACTTGCCCGAGCCCGACTCACCGACGATGGCGACGGTCTGGCCTGGGTAGACGGTCAGGTTGGCACCCTGCACTGCAGGGACGGCCTTCTTGTCGGAGAAGAAGGCGACGTCGAGGTCGCGGACCTCGAGGAGGGGCTGCTGACTCATCGCTTCTTCGCCTTCGGGTCGAGGGCATCACGGACGGCGTCACCGAGCAGGATGAAGCTCAGCACGGTGAGCGCGAGCGCGGCAGCCGGGACGAACATGACGCCGAGCCGGGTGCCGGAGCGGACGAGCCGCTGGGCCTCTGCGATGTCATTGCCCCAGGAGACCACCGAGAACGGCAGGCCCAGCCCGAGGAACGACAGCGTCGCCTCGGCGACGATGAAGATGCCGAGTGACACGGTCGCGGTCACGATCACTGGGGAGATCGCGTTCGGGACGATGTGGCGCCACAGGTTGCGGGTGTTGCTCGCCCCGATCGCCCGGGCCGCATCGACGAACTCATAGTTCCTGACCTCGATGACCGAGCCACGCATGATGCGTGCGATCTGCGGCCAGCCGAACAGCGCCAGCGTGAGGACGACCGCGGAGATGCCGCCCCAGAACTGCCGCTCAGGGAACCAGTTGTTGATCGCCGAGAGGCAGACGATGGCAGCCAGGATCAGCGGGATCGCGAAGAAGATATCGCTCACGCGCGAGATGATCGCGTCGGCCCAGCTTCCCTTGAACCCGGCGATGGCACCCGTCAGGGCACCGAGCAGGACCACGAGAAGCGTGGTGAGGACGCCGACGGCGACCGAGGCGCGCGCTCCGTACAAGGTGCGGGACCACACGTCGCAGCCCTGGAAGTTGAAGCCGAACGGATGTCCGGGCTCGGCCGGGTCGAGGCTGCGGCCCGGCTCGCAGAAGCGCGGGTCGGCGTTGGTGAACAGTCCGGGGAAGGCGATGACGACGGCGAGGATGGTGAGCAGCACGGCGGACGCGATGAACATCGGGTTCTTGCGCAGCTGCTTCCAGGCCTCACCCCACTGGCTGGAGGGCGCCTCGTCGACCTGGAGGGAGTCGACCGCGGCCAGCGGTGTCTCCTCGATCGGGGCCACATAGCGCTCCTGCCCCGGGAGCGTGGGCTTAGGCATAACGGATCCTTGGGTCGAGGAAGGCGTACAGCAGGTCGACGACCAGTGCCGCCAGGACGTACACGAGGACCATGATCGTCACGACGGAGACGATCGTCGGCGTCTCGCCACGGATGACCGCCTGGTAGGCGAGGTTGCCGACGCCGGGGATGTTGAAGATGCCCTCGGTCACGATCGCACCCGCCATCAAGGCGCCGATGTCGACGCCGAGGAAGGTCACGACCGGGATCAGCGAGTTGCGGAGGACGTGGCGCCGGACGACGGTGCCTTCGGAGAGCCCTTTGGCACGAGCCGTGCGCACATGGTCGGCACTGAGGTTGCCGGCGACCGACGTTCTCGTCAGTCTCAGCACGTACGCGAAGGAGACCAGTCCGAGCACGAAGGCTGGTAGCAACAGGTTGTAGAACGACGTGTTGCTGCCGACTGTCGGTGGGAACCACTCCAGCTTGACGCCGAAGATGAGCTGAAGCACGAAGCCGAAGACGAAGATCGGGACGGCGATCACCACCAGCGAGACGACGAGCATCGTCGAGTCGAACAGCTTGCCCTTGCGGAGGCCCGCGATCGTGCCGGCGACGATGCCCAGAACGGCCTCGATCACGAGGGCCATCAGGGCGAGCTTGATGGTGACCGGGAAGGCGTCGGCCACGAGATCGATGACCGGGCGACCAGTGAACGACTGTCCGAAGTCACCGGTGACGGCGCCCTTGAGGAAGAGGAACCACTGGACGAGGAACGGCTCGTCGAGGTTGTACTGCTCCCTGACCTGGTTCATCGTGGCTTCGGAGACGGGCTTGTCACCGAACAGTGCACGGACCGGGTCGCCTGGGCGAAGGAAGACGAGCGCGTAGATGAGCAGCGTCGACCCGAGGATCACGGGGATCGTCTGCAAGATTCGCCGCGCGGCATACCACCACATCAGTGGCCTCCTACGGGATGGGCTCTCCTACGAGGAGAGATATGGTTTCAGGGGCCCGTCGGCGCCGGTAGGCACCGGGAGCCCGCGCACGGCCACGCGGGGGGCAGCTGGTGAGCCGACCCCCGCGTGCCCCGCATGCGGTGGTGTGGGACCTACTACTTCGTGATGTTCTGGTAGACCGGCACGTTCTGCCAGTTGAACTTCACGTTCTTGACACCCTTGGCAGCAGCGCCAGTGGCGTCGGTGTACCACATCGACAGACCCGGCAGGTCCTCCATGAGGATGGCCTGCGCGTCGACGAACGCCTTGTAGCGATCCTCGTCGGTCTCAGCGCCCGCCGCCTTAGCGATCAGGGCGTCGAACTCCGGGTTGGAGTAGCCGGCGTCGTTCGAGGCCGCCCCGGTGCCATAGATCGGGCCGAGGTAGTTCGAGATCGACGGGTAGTCCGGCTGCCAACCGGCGCGGAACAGGGCCCCGGTCTTGTTGTTGTCACGGTCGTCGAGGAACTCGTCGAACGTGGCGTAGTACTTCGGCTCGGCCTTGATGCCCAGGGTGTTCTTGATCTGGTTGGCCATCGCGTCGATCGACGCCTTGTTGCCGGCACCATCAGTGTTGGAGGCGATCAGCAGCTTCTTGTCGCCCCACGGCTCGATGGCCTCAGCCTCGGCCCAGCGCTTCTTGGCCTCGTCGGCGTTGAACTCGAGAACCTCGTTGCCGGGGATCTCGTCGGTCCAGCCCGGCATCGGCGGCGCGCTGAAGTCGAGCGCCGGGGTGCGGGTGCCGAAGAACAGCTTCTCGGTGAGCTCCTCGCGGTTCAGTGCCATCGAGACGGCCTGACGGCGGAGCTTGCCGGCCTCACCGGTGAAACCGGGGAGGTCGACCGGGAACTGGAACGAACCGTTGACCGAGCCCGGCGCGGTGACGGCCTGGACCGTGTCGTCGTCGCCGAAGGTCTGCAGCGCGCTGTCCGGAACGGTGTCCAGGACGTCGAGGTTGCCGGCCTGCAGGTCGGTGTAAGCAGCCTCAGTGTCGGTGTAGACCACGAAGGTCACGCCACCGTTCTGAGCCTTGCGGAGACCGTCGTACTCCTCGTTCGGGACGAGACGGAGCTC
The DNA here is from genome assembly GCF_042681565.1 of Mumia zhuanghuii. Classification (NCBI taxonomy): domain Bacteria; kingdom Bacillati; phylum Actinomycetota; class Actinomycetes; order Propionibacteriales; family Nocardioidaceae; genus Mumia; species Mumia zhuanghuii. The sequence continues at coordinate 1,621,336 of NZ_JBHUFT010000008.1, read as the reverse complement.
CTTGTTGTGCTCCCAGGCCTCGAGCTTGTACGGGCCGTTGGCGATCGGGTTCTCACCGTAGGCCTTCATGTCGGCGTAGGCCGACTCAGGCAGCGGGTAGTAGGCCGAGTAGCCGAGGCGCAGCGGGAAGTCCGACTCCGCCTGGTTGAGCTCGATGGTGAAGGTCTTGTCGTTGATGACCTTCAGACCCGACATCGTCTTGACGGTCGGGTTCTCCTCCTGAACAGCCTCGTAACCCGCGATCGGGTAGTAGAAGTAGGAGGCGTTCTGCGCGTTCGTGCTCAGGGCGCCGTAGTTCCAGGCGTCAACGAAGGAGGTCGCGGTGACGGGGGTGCCGTCGCTGAACTTCCAGTCCTTGAGCTTGACGGTCCAGAGCTTGTTGTCGTCGGAGGTGATCGACTCCGCGACCTCCATCTCCTGCGAGCCGTCTTCCTTGTAGGTGATCAGGCCTGCATAGAGCATGTCGATGACGTTGCCGCCGCCGACCTCGTTGGTGGCCTGCGGAACCAGCGGGTTCTGAGGCTCGGTCGTACGAGCGGTGATGACGGACGTGGTCGAATCGCTCGACTCGTCGTCATCTCCCCCGCCGCCGCCGCACGCGGACACCGTAAGTCCGATCGCAGCGAGCAGCGCCACGCCTCCGAGGCGAGTACGCCGGGAGAGTCGCATTGGAATCCTCCTGAATGTGTTGGGAACGCGCAGAAAAACTTCCGCACACCCATGGTTACTCCGGATCATCAACCAGAACAGGTCAGGGGCCGGACACTTACCGAAGTGTTACAACCACCAGGCCCCCTGATCGTGACAGCATTTTTATCAGACCAGCCCAAAGCGCCCTTCGAGGGGCCCGTCCGGGCGCACGCAAGACCGCCACGCCTCGCTGCTGCGGGACGTGGCGGCCTGCGTGTGTCGTACGACGTAAGGGGGTCAGCCCTTGCGCTTGTTGATCTCGTCGGTTGCCTGCGGCAGGACCTCCTTGAGGTCGCCGACGACGCCGAAGTCGACCAGCTCGAAGATGGGCGCCTCCTCGTCCTTGTTGACGGCGACGATCGTCTTGGAGGTCTGCATGCCGGCGCGGTGCTGGATCGCACCGGAGATGCCGTTGGCGACGTACAGCTGCGGCGAGACCGTCTTGCCGGTCTGACCGACCTGGAAGCTGTGCGGGTACCAGCCGGAGTCGACCGCGGCACGCGAGGCGCCAACGGCCGCACCGAGGGAGTCGGCGAACGCCTCGACCTGCGAGAAGTCACCGCCGGTGCCACGACCGCCGGAGACGACGATCGCGGCCTCGGTCAGCTCCGGGCGGCCGGTGGCCTCGCGGGGCTTGGAGTCGGTGATCTTGGCCGCCTTGGCCGCATCGGAGACCGTCACCGAGACGGGCTCGAGCGCGCCGGCCGCCGGGGACTCTTCCGGGGTGGCAGAGTTGGGCTTGACGGTCACGATCGGGGTGCCCTTGGTGATGGTCGCCTCGACGGTGAAGTTGCCGGCGAAGACCGACTGCGTCGTCTCGACACCCTCGCCACCAGCACGCACGTCGACGACGTCGGTGAGCAGCCCTGAGCCGGTCTTGATCGCCAGACGACCGGCGATCTCCTTGCCCTCGGCCGAGCTGCCGATCAGCACCGCACCAGGCTGCTTGTCGGCGACGAGCTGGGCCAGCGCCTCCGCCTTGGGAACGACCAGGTACTCGGTCAGCTCCGGTGCGTCCAGCACGTACACCTTCTCGGCGCCGTACTGCGCCAGGTACGCCTGAGCGGCGTCGGCACCGGAGCCGATGAACACCGCCGACGGGGTGCCGAGGCGGCGGGCGAGCGTCAGGAGCTCGCCGGTGGTCTTGCGAACTGCACCGTCGACGTGGTCGACGAGAACGAGAATCTCACTCATCTGTGGCTGCTCCTCACACGAACTTCTTCGAGGCGAGGAACGCGGCGAGCTTGACGCCACCGTCTCCCTCGTCGGTGACGATCTCGCCGGCGCTGCGCGGCGGACGCGGTGCGAAGGACAGCACCTTCGTCCCGGCCGCATCCAGGCCGACCTCGGACGGGTCGATGCCCAGGTCGGACAGCGTCAGGTCCTCGACCGGCTTCTTCTTGGCCGCCATGATGCCCTTGAACGACGGGTAGCGCGGCTCACCGGACTGGTCGGTGACCGACACGACCGCAGGCGCGGTGGCGGTGATCGTCTCGGTCGCGACGTCGCCGTCACGGCGCACGGTCACGGTCGAGCCGTCCACGGTGATCTGCGAGCCATAAGTGACCGCAGGCAGACCCAGACGCTCAGCGACCATGGTCGGGACGACACCCATCGTGCCGTCGGTCGAGCTCATGCCGAAGAAGACGAGGTCGTACTCCAACGTGCCCAGCGCCTTGGCCAGGACCAGCGACGTCGCGACGGCATCAGAGCCGGCGATGTCGTCGTCCTCGACGTGGACACCCTTGTCAGCGCCCATCTGCAGCGCCTTGCGGACCGCGTCGGCAGCATCGGCGGGGCCGACGGTCAGCACCGTCACCTCGCCATCGCTCTCCTCTGCAGCAAGCAGAGCCTGCTCGACGGCGTACTCGTCGAGCTCCGACAGCAGACCGTCGACGCCTTCGCGATCCACGGTGTTGTCCGACGAGTCAAAGGACCGGTCCGCCGTAGCGTCCGGTACGTACTTCACACAGACGACGATGTTCATGGCCTTCTCGGCCCCTCCTGTGGAGTCGACTTCGTACACGGCGCTCGCACGGGACGCGCGTCGCGGCAGCCGTGGGCGACTGCGGTGCGGAGCCGTGAGACGTCTCCACAACCCTGATGTTACCGACAGGTAACCATCTTGACGAGGTCGTCACGGGTGGCATGGGTCACACGGCGAACCGCACACCCACGGCGCTCCCACGTCGGTGGCTCTTTACGCCGAGGGCCTTTTGAGAGGTCGAGCGCGTGACACGCTGCGACACTGAACCACATGACCGAGCCTAGGGCACGCCTGCGGACGCTCACCATCCTGGTCGGGTCTGCGGCGTTCGTGGTGATCGTCGCCGGCGTGATGAGCATCAACGGGATCGTCGGCCCGACCTTCCTCGCGATCTGTCTCACGGTCACGGTGCACCCGCTCCGCCACGTCTTCGACCGGATGGGCATGCCGTCCTGGACCGGCACGGTCGCCTGCGTCGTCGCCGTCTACGCGATCCTCCTGCTGCTCGCGGGGTCGCTGGTGCTCGCCGGTGCGCGGTTCGGCCAGCTCCTCACCGCGTACGAGGACGAGTTCCAGCGATGGCTCGTCGACGTCAAGAGCCTGCTCAACGACTGGGGCGTCCAGCAGAGCGACCTCGACCAGATCTTCAAACACCTCGACATCCGCTCGCTCGCCCCGTACGTCGCCGAGGTCGTCTCCAGCGCCACCACGGTCACCGGCAACCTGCTCCTCATCTTGATCCTGCTGCTCTTCATGGCGCTGGACGGCTCGGTGATCCCCCGGCTTGCGCGCCGGGTCCCCGAGCGTCACCGCGCCACCGTCGACGCGCTCGCCGACTTCGCGACGGGCACGCGCCGCTATTTCGTGGTCGCGACCGTGTTCGGGCTCGTCGTCGCGGTGGCTGACGTGATCCTGCTGTACGCGCTCGGTGTCCCGGAGCCGTGGCTGTGGGGCGTGCTCTCGCTCATCACCGGCTACATCCCCAACATCGGGTTCATCCTGGGCCTGATCCCGCCCGCCATGCTCGCGCTGTTCGACTCCGGATGGCAGACGGCAGTGTGGGTGATCGTCGGCTACTGCGTCATCAACTTCGTGATCCAGTCGGTCTTCCAGCCCAAGATCGTCGGCAACTCCGTCGGCCTCTCGGCGACAGTGAGCATGCTGTCGCTGATCTTCTGGACGCTGGTCCTCGGGGCGTGGGGGGCGATCCTGGCCATCCCGGCCACGCTGCTCGTCAAGAAGCTCCTCGTCGACAGCGATCCCGACGCCCGCTGGATATCGCCCATCATCGCCGGCCGGGAACCGGTACCGTGACGGCCACCCCGAGCGAGGAGGCACGATGTCCTACCAGCAACCGCCCGCAGGTCAGCCCGAGCCCGGCACCCCGAGCGGCTTGTCCGTCGACGCGGGCAAGCTGTGGGCCGGAGGGGTCGCGACAGCCGTGGTCGCCGCGCTCGCCGCTGCCGTCGGCCTGCTCGTCTGCCGCGGCGTGTTCGACATCGCCGTGCTGGTGCCGAGCGGCGGCGGTCGCTGGGACGTCACCTCGACACTGCCGTACGCGTTCCTCGCCGCCGGTGCCGCGCTCCTCGCCACGGGCCTCATGCACCTGCTGCTCCTGACGACCCCGCGTCCGCGCCTCTTCTTCGGCTGGATCGTGGCGCTGATCGCCGTGATCATCGGCGTCCTCCCGTTCACGGTCGATATCCCGCTCGAGGAGCAGGTCGCCAGCGCCGCGGTGGGGGTCCTCATCACGGTCATCATCGGCTCGCTGGTCTCTGGCACCGCCCAGCGCGCGGTCCGCAACGCCCCGCGCGCCTGAGGTCGCACCGCGGCCGTACGCTGCGGGCGTGAGTAGCAAGGGCGCAGGCGGCGACGACACGAAGCCGCAGATGGTGATCACCGGCGAGCGGACGGTGCCCGGCATCTGGCACGAGAACTACTGGTTCCGCCGGCACGAGGTCGTGTACGAGGCGCTGCGCGACGTCGTCCGCGGTCGCGCGGCGCTCGAGGCCGGGTGCGGCGAGGGGTACGGGGCGGACCTGCTGAGCCACGTGGCGGGATCGCTCGTCGCGCTCGACTACGACGCGTACGCGACCGGCCACGTCCGCGCCGCGTACCCGCAGGTCCCGGTCGTCCGCGGCAACCTCGTCGCCCTCCCGTACGCTGACGCGTCGTTCGACGTCGTGGTCAGCCTGCAGACGATCGAGCACCTCTGGGACCAGGACGCGTTCGTCGCCGAGTGCGTCCGCGTGCTGCGGCCGGGCGGCACGCTGGTCGTCAGCACGCCCAACACGCTCACGTTCCCGCCGGGGAACATCTACCACCCCAAGGAGCTCGAGCCCGACGAGCTGCGTGACCTCGTCGCCGCCCACGCACGCGTCGAGTCGCTGGCCGGACTGCACCACGGTCCGCGGCTCGCGGCCTGGGAGGACACGAACGGCTCGCTCGTCGACGCGCAGATCGCGGGGCCGTACGACCAGTGGCCCGCGGCGGTCGCGCAGCTCGTACGGTCGGTGTCGACAGGCGACTTCGTCCTGCGGACGGGCGACGACGCCGACCTCGCCGCGTCGCTCGACCTCGTGGTCACCGCTCAGGTCTGACTGCGCTGCTCTAACCGCGCTGCTCTGGGCAGATCTGCCGCCGGCTGATCGGCTGGATCCTGGTGGACGCGCCGCGCCACGGTGGAGGCATGGCACACGACACCGCACCCCACCTCTTCGACACGGTCAGTCGTCAACAGCTGCTCGGCCGGCGGATCCTCGTGCTCGACGGCGTCCTCGACGACGACAACGGCACCCTCCTCACCACCCAGCTCCTGTCCTTGGCCGCCGACGACCCCGGCGCCGACATCGCGCTGTGGATCCACTCCCCCGGCGGCTCGGTGCCGTCGATGCTCGCGCTGCGTGATGTCGTACGGCTCATCCCCTGCGACGTGTCGACGCTCGCCCTCGGCCTCGCCTGCAGCGCCGGGCAGTTCCTGCTGTCGGCCGGGACGCCCGGCAAGCGGTACGCCCTCCCCCACGCACGGATCCTCATGCATCAGGGTTCGGCGGGGATCGGCGGCAGCGCGGTCGAGATCGAGGTCCAGGCCGACGACCTCCGCCACACCCGCGACACCGTGCTCGGCTTGATCGCCGCAGACACAGGCCAGCCGTTCGAGCGGATCTTCGAGGACTCGCTGCACGACCGCTGGTACACCGCCGTCGAGGCGCAGGCGTACGGGTTCGTCGACCACGTCGTCAGCGCGTTCGACGACGTGATGCCGAAGCGGCGCCGCGGCGTGGGGATCGGGGCGGCCCAGATGGGAGGCGTGCGATGAGCACGTACACGATCCCGAACGTCATCGCGAACCATCCGCGTGGTGAGCGCGTCATGGACGTCTACTCGCACCTGCTCACCGAGCGCATCGTCTATCTCGGGACGGCCATCGACGCCGGCGTCGCCAACGCGCTGATCGCCCAGCTGCTGCACCTCGAGGCGGACAACCCCGACGGCGAGATCAACCTCTACGTCAACTGCGAGGGCGGCGATGAGACAGCGATGCTCGCGATCTACGACACGATGCAGCACGTCCGCTCGCCCGTCGCGACGTTCTGTGTGGGTCAGGCGATCGCCGCCGGCGCGGTCCTCGTCGCCGGTGGCGAGCCGGGCCGTCGGGCGGCGCTGCCCCACGCGCGGTTCGTGCTGCACCAGCCCGCGGCGCGGGGTCAGGGGACGATCCCCGACCTGATCCTCCAGGCGGACGAGGTGGTGCGGGTGCGCAACGAGATGGAGGCGATCTTGTCGACCCATACCGGCCAGAGCGTCGACACGTTGCGGCACGACACGGACCGCGACCGGGTGTTCTCCGCTGCGGCGGCACGGGCGTACGGGCTCGTCGACGCGGTCATGGCGCCGCGAGCGGTGCTCGGCGGCGAGGTGCGGTGACGCCGCGGCGTCAGACGGCGAGGGCGAGCGGCCCGCGCGGAACCGACGTCGACGCCGTACGGCGCAGCTCGCCGCTGACGTGCTCGGTCAGGTCGAGCAGGGTCAGGTCGAGAGCGCCCGAGACCGCGGCGAGGATCTCGCTCGACGGCTCCTTGCGGCCGCGCTCGACCTCCGACAGGTACTGAGGGGAGATGCCGGCCACGGCGGCGGTGTCCGCGAGGCGCTGGCCACGGGCCAGGCGTGCCTCTCGCAGGCGCCGTCCGACGACCTCGCGCCACAGCGGCTCGGGCTCGGGCGGCGCGAGCGGCGCAACGCGCCGAGGGCCGAGGCGTACGACGTCTCCCATGGCCCGAGGCTAGGCCAGGCCGCCCGGCCGTCGCCAGGCATTCTGCTCTCGGCAGAGCGACTCCAGTCCGACGGTGCATCCGTGGTCCCGAGGCGACGTCAGGCGCTGCACGCCCGCGGCCGTACGCGTCAGCTGCCGCGGGCCTCGCGCTGCTCCTCGGCGACCTCGGCGGTGTAGCGCTGGATCTCCGCCCACTCCGCCAGGTCGTCGCGGCGGCTCTTGACGACGCGACCGGGCAGCCCGGCGACGATCGCGAAGTCCGGGTACTCGCCCCGCGCCACGGTGTGCGCGGCGAGCACGACGCCGCGCCCCGTCCGCGTGCCGCGCAGCACGCTCGCCTTCACGCCGATCCACGAGTCCGGCCCGATCCGCACCGGAGAGACCACGAGCCCCTGGTCCTTGATCGGCTTCGCGAGGTCGAGCGTCACATGGTCGAAGTCGCAGATGTACGTCCAGTCCGAGATGATCGTCGCCGCCCCGATCTCGATGTCGAGGTGCGCGTTGATCGTGTTGTCGGACCCCATGACGACCTTGTCGCCGAGGCGCAGCGTGCCGTTGTGGGCGCGCAGCGCCGTACGGTCGCCGAGGTGGACGAACCTGCCGAGCACCACCCGCCCGTACGGGGGCTTGGTCTCGATCTCGACCCCGCGTCCGAGGAAGACGAACCCCTCGGTGATGACGTCGGGATGGCGTCGCTTGAACCGCCAGAACCGCCAGTAGCGCACCAGGTGGTAGTGCGACCACGCACGGTGACGCCGTACCCACCGCAGGGAGTCCACGGTGAGGAAGCGGGCCTGGCGGGGAGCGCTCATCTACGGCTTGGTCGCCGAGACCGACACGTTGTAGTAGAGACCCTTGGGCACGACGGGGCTGAGCGCCTTGTCGAGCGCGGAGAGTCGCAGCCACGACTTGTAGGCGAACATGCGCCACCGCAGGCCGAGCTTCTCCTCCGGCACCGCCGCCTCGAACGTACGGACCGGCCAGCCGAACCAGGACGCGGTCAGCTCCTCGGTCGCCGTACGGACGTTGACGCCGCCGGCGCGCAGCACCGTACGCTCCAGGTCGGCCGGCGCGAACGTGTGCAGGTCGACGACGGCCTCCAGCGCCGCCGCGCGCGACGACTCGTCGAGCTCCTCGGCGGGACGCGACCACTCGCGCAGCGGGCCGAGCTTGGTGGCGTGGGTCGTGGCCCACCAGGTCAGCCGCGACAGGCGCCGCGCCATGAAGTCGCCGCGGGTGGTCGGCTCCCCGCAGATCACCACGCGGCCGCCGGGACGCAGCACGCGCAGCATCTCGCGGAAGGCCTTCTCGACGTCAGGGATGTGATGGATGACGGCGTGGCCGATGACCAGGTCGAACGAGTCGTCGGGGAACGGCAGCTCCTCGGCATCAGCCGCCTGGCCGTCGAGCGAGAAGCCGAGGCCGTCCGCGTTGCGCTTGGCGACCTCGACCATGCCGGGCGAGATGTCGGTGACCGTGCCCTTGTCGATGACGCCGGCGAGCATGAGGTTGAGCGTGAAGAAGCCCGTACCGGCGCCGATCTCCAGGCTGCGCCCGTACGGCCAGCCGCTCTCGCCGGCGACGGCGGTGAAGCGGTCGCGTGCGTAGTCGATGCAGCGCTCGTCGAAGGAGATCGACCACTTCTCGTCGTACGTCTGGGCTTCCCAGTCGTGGTAGAGCACCTGGGCGAGCTTGGTGTCGGACCAGGCGGCCTCGACCTCGTCCGCGCTCGCGTGCGGGTTGGGCGCGGCAGGCGTGCCGGGGGTGGTGGTGTCGGTGCTCACGGGTACTACTTCCCCTCGAAGGTGGCCTTGCCGGGCCCGTTCTCGACGAACGAGCGCATGCCGGTCGCCTGGTCCTCGGTCGCGAACAGCGCCGCAAAGAGGTGGCGCTCGATCTCGAGGCCGGTCACGAGGTCGACCTCGAGCCCACGGTCCACGGCCTCCTTGATGCCGCGCAGTGCGAGCGAGGCGGCGCCGACGAACTGGCGGGCCCACTCGAGCGCCTCCTCGTACACCGACTCGGCCGGCACGATCCGGTCGACGAGCCCGATCGCGAGCGCCTCGGTGGCGTCGACCTGGCGGCCGGTGAACATGAGGTCCTTCGCCTTGGCCGGGCCCACGAGCCGCGACAGGCGCTGCGTGCCGCCCGCGCCGGGGATGATGCCGAGGAGGATCTCGGGCTGGCCGAGCTTGGCGTTGTCGGCCGCGAAGCGGACGTCGGTGCACAGCGCGAGCTCGCAGCCGCCACCGAGCGCGTAGCCGGTGATCGCCGAGACGGTCGGCTTCGGGATCGCGGCGACGGCGTTGAGGGAGGCCTGCAGCGCCTGGGCGCGGACGTTCATCGCGGGGAACGAGAGATCGGCCATCTCCTTGATGTCCGCCCCGGCCGCGAAGACCCGCTCGCCTCCGTACACGACCACCGCGGCGACGTCGTCACGCGCGGTCGCCTCCTCGGCGCACTCGCGCAGCTCGTCCTGGAGCTGGGCGCTGATCGCGTTCATCTTGGGTCGGTCGAGACGGATCGTGCCGACGCCGTCGGTCACCTCGAGCCTGACGAGCTCACCCATGCGCGCTGCCTTCCGTGTGGCGTGTCGTGACAGTCCTGCTGTCGACGTCGTGGCTACCGAGGGTAGCGAACCCTGTACGCGCCGGACCGGGCGCGTACGGCCGGAGGGCTGGGGTGCCCGATGATGGGGGCATGGCCGAGGCATGGGCGTACGAGCGCCACCCGAGTGCGACGGGGAGCCCGCACCCCCTCGGCGCCCGCCGGGTCGTCTCGGGCGTGAACTTCGCGATCCACGCCCCACGCGCACGCCAGGTCGTCCTCGATCTGCCCGGCATCGGGACGTACGAGGTTGAGTCGCGTACGGGCTCGGTGTGGCACGTCGAGGTGCTCGGGGTCGGTCCGGGGCAGGAGTACGCGTTCGTCGTCGACGGGGTCCAGGTGCTCGACCCGTACGCGCTGCACGTCACCGGTGGGCTCGACGGCAACACCTCGCGCCTGCGTGCGTACGTCGCCGACACCGCCTTCGACTGGGGCGCCGATGTCGCGCCGCGGATCCCGTGGGACCGGACGGTCCTGTACGAGGCGCACGTGCGGGGGCTGACCATGCGGCATCCCGACGTGCCCGAGGAGCTGCGGGGGACGTACGCCGGGTTGGCGCACCCGGCGGTGCTCGACCACCTCGTCGCGCTCGGCGTGACGACCGTCGAGCTGATGCCGTTGCACCACTTCGTCACCGAGCCGACCGTCGCCGAGCGCGGGCTCGTCAACTATTGGGGCTACAACTCCGTCGCGTTCCTCGCGCCGCACGCTCCGTACGCCGCCGGCGGCGATCCTGTGCGTGAGTTCAAGGAGATGGTGCGGGCGCTGCACGCGCGCGGGCTCGAGGTCGTGCTCGACGTCGTCTACAACCACACCGGCGAGAGCGGAGCGGGCGGGCCGCGCATCCACCTGCGGGTGCTTGACGACACCGGCTACTACCGGCACGCGCAGGGGCACTATTTCGACGTCACCGGCTGCGGCAACACGGTGCGCGCCGACGCGGCGCCGGCGGCGGCGCTGATCGTGGAGTCGCTGCGCTACTGGGTGCGCGAGATGCACGTCGACGGGTTCCGGTTCGACCTCGCGTCGGCGCTCGCGCGGGTCGGGCGCGGACGCGTCGACGTCGAGCAGTCGCTGATCGCGACGATCGGGCGCGACCCGGTGCTGCGCGGGGTCAAGCTGATCGCCGAGCCGTGGGACGCGAGCATGGACGGCTACCTCGTCGGCGGCTACCCGCACGGGTGGGCCGAGTGGAACGACCGGTTCCGCGACGACGTGCGCGACTTCTGGCGGGGGCCTGCGCACGGCGGCGCCGGCGGGGTCGCCGGGATCGCCCGACGGCTGGCCGGGTCGTCGCAGGAGTTCGAGCCGAGCGGGCGTCCGCCGCAGGCGTCGGTGAGCTTCGTGACGGCCCACGACGGGTTCACGCTGCGCGACCTCGTCTCGTACGACGAGAAGCACAACGAGGCCAACGGCGAGGACAACCGCGACGGGCACGCCGACAACCGCTCCTGGAACTGCGGGGCCGAGGGCGAGACGGACGACGTCGGCGTGCTCGCCCTGCGCCGACGCCAGGCCGCGAACCTCGTCGCCACCACGCTGCTCGCCGCAGGGGTGCCGATGCTGCGCGCCGGCGACGAGCACGGGCAGACGCAGCACGGCAACAACAACGCGTACTGCCACGACAGCGCGCTCACCTGGGTGCCGTGGATCCCGGACGTGGGGTGGGAGCACCTGCGCGGCGTCGTCGGCCGACTCACCGCGCTGCGGGCGGCGCACCCCGTGCTGCGGACGACGCGGTTCTTCACCGGGGAGGTGGCGGCGCAGACGGGGCGGCAGGACGTGCGCTGGCTGCACCCCGACGGGCGGGACTGGGAGGAGCACGACTGGCACGACGGCGCGCTTCGTACGCTCGGGATGGCGCTGGACGGCGGTCCGGACGATCGCTGCGCGGTGCTGCTGCTCAACGGGGGCGACTCCACGGTGTCGTGGCAGCTCCCGGAGGCGCCGTGGCCGGCCTCGTACGAGGTCGCGCTCGACACCGCCGACCTCGAGCGCAGCGGCGCCGTGGCGCACACGTTGCCGGTCGCCTCACACTCCCTCGTCCTCCTCCTCGGCGCCTGACGCGCCCCTTCCGTAACGTCATACGTTCTGAGGGTCCGAACCCGCAGAACGTATGACGTCCGGAGGGATCCATCCGCCGGCGACGAGCGCCTCGGCGATCTGCGCGAAGAAGGCGTCCGACGCGACGCGCAGGCCGAGCAACGGGAGCCGGAGCACCGTCGCGATGCGCAGCGTCACCGCGTTGTGGCGCAGCGCGTCGTTGACGAGGTTCTGTGCGAACGCGTGGTGGATGCCATCGATCTCGACGACGACCGCGAACGCCTCCCAAATGACGTCCAGGTAGATCCTGCCGTCGCGTCCCCGCCGTACGACCTGTCGATCCGGCTCGGGCAGACCGCGCCGGCGCGCCATCCCGGCGAAGTCGAGCTCGCCGAGCGACTGCGCCCCACCGATGAGGTCCAGCACGATCATCTCCACGAAGCGTCGACGGCGGTCGCGTCGCACGTCGAGCAGGGCGAGCCCGATCCGTTTGGCGGTCGTGAGCCGCTGCTGGACGACCATCGCGAGCAGCGTCGCCGCCTCCCGATCCGTGCGGGCCCACAACGCTCCCCGTACGGCGGCGATCCAGGGCCAGACGCGCGGGATTCCGGCGCCGACGCGGTCGGACGGACGCAGCCGCCTCGTCTGCCGGATGTCGATCCCCGCGATCTTCACGACCCGCGCGCCACGTGGCACCGACACCCGTACGGCGGGGATCGTGAAGCCCGTGAGACCGGCGGCGACGAGGGCGCTGACCCCGTCGAGGACACCGCGTGCTCCGGCCTCGATGACCGCGTGCCACAACATCGCGTCGCCCGCGAGGTCACCGGTGTGGACGGCGATGGTCTGACGCCCGTGCAGCCTCCACCGCTCTGCCCTCAGCTCTGCCCCGACCTCCCAACGGCTGAGCCCCGTCCCGTACAGCTGTCGGCGTGACAGAACCCCGTCCTGTGTCTGCGCCTCGCGCCGTACCCGGCGGCGCCGCGCGCGCCGTGCCTCGTCCCTCGTCATCTGCTTGTGCATGCCTTGAGCGTGTGTCCGCCAAGTCCGTACGGAGCTCGTCTGCGTCACCACCTGTGGACGAGCCCGGGACGTCATACGAATCGGTGGTCCCCACCCACAGGACGTATGACGTCCGGGCGAGAGGGGCGGCGACCGGGGTCGGATAGCGTGGCGCGCATGCTGCGGATCCCGGTGATGGACGTGTGCCCGGTCGTCGAGAACGGGACGTACGCCGCGAAGGCCACGGTCGGTGAGCCCTTCCCGATCCGGGCGCGGATCTTCCGTGAGGGCCATGACGAGCTCGGCGCCGGAGTCGTGCTCACCGGCCCCGACGGCAAGGACCGACCGCGCCTTGCGCTCCCCCACCTCGACAACGACCACCACGAGCTGTGGGTGACGCTCGACGCGGTCGGCCCCTGGTCGTACCGGATCGAGACCTGGTCCGACCCGTACGGCACGTGGCTGCACGACGCGCCGATCAAGGTCGCCGCCGACGTCGACACCGAGCTGATGCCGGTCGAGGGCGCCGTGCTGCTCGAACGCGCGGCCAAGGCGCTCCCCCGCGGCCGGACCGCCGAGCGCGCAACGCTGCGGGCGGCCGCGAAGGTCTTGCGCGACAATCGCCGCTCCCCCTCCGAGCGTCTCGAGGCCGCGACGACGCCCGAGGTCCTCGACGTGATGAGCCGCTTCCCGGTGCGCGACCTGCTCGGCAGCACGCGGTCGTACCCGCTGTTCGCGGACCGGGAGCGGGCGCTGGCCGGCGCATGGTACGAGCTGTTCCCCCGCTCGTACGGAGGGCTGCGCGGCGCGATCGGCGAGCTCGACCGCGTGGCGGCGATGGGGTTCGACGTCGTCTACCTGCCGCCCGTCCACCCGATCGGGCGCGTCAACCGCAAGGGGCGCAACAACTCCCTCGTGGCCGAGCCCGGCGACCCCGGCTCCCCGTGGGCGATCGGCGCCGCGGAGGGCGGGCACGACGCAGTGCATCCCGACCTCGGCACGCTCGACGACCTCGACGCGTTCGTGGCCGCAACCCGCGAGCGGGGCATGGAGGTGGCGCTCGATCTCGCGCTGCAGTGCGCACCCGACCACCCGTGGGTCGCCGCCCACCCGGAATGGTTCACGCACCGCGCCGACGGCACGATCGCGTACGCGGAGAACCCGCCGAAGAAGTACCAGGACATCTATCCGCTCAACTTCGACACCGACCCCGATGGCCTGTACGAGGCCGTCCTCGGCGTCGTCCGCCACTGGATGGCGCACGGCATCCGGATCTTCCGCGTCGACAACCCGCACACGAAGCCGGTGCCGTTCTGGGAGCGGCTTCTCGCCGAGGTACGGCGTACGGACCCCGACGTCGTCTTCCTCGCCGAGGCGTTCACGCGCCCCGCGATGATGCGGGCGCTTGGGATGGTCGGGTTCCACCAGTCGTACACGTACTTCACCTGGCGCGAGACCAAGGACGAGCTCGCCGCCTATCTGGAGGAGGTGTCGGGCCGCAAGGCTGCGGTGATGCGGCCGGCGTTCTGGGTGAACACCCCGGACATCCTCCCGGTGCACCTGCAGTCCGGCGATCCGGCGATGTTCCGGCTGCGGGCGGTGCTGGCGGCGACGGGAGCGCCGACGTGGGGTGTCTACTCGGGCTTCGAGCTGCTCGAGCACACGCCGCTGCGGCCGGGGTCGGAGGAGTGCCTCGACTCGGAGAAGTACGAGATCAAGCACCGCGACTTCGACGCGCCACACTCGCTGGCGCCGTTCATCGCACGGCTCAACGAGATCCGCCGCGAGCACCCAGCGCTGCGTCAGCTCCACCGGCTGCGCGTGCACGAGACGGAGTCGGACCACGTCCTGTGCTTCTCGCGGCGGTACGTCGGCGACGACCGCGACGACGTCGTCATCGTCGTCGCGAACCTCGAGCCGCCGGTGACGCACGAGACGACGGTGCACCTCGACCTGCCGGCGCTCGGGATCGGATGGGGTGAGCGGTTCGCCGTACGGGACGAGCTGACCGGGGACGTGTTCGAGTGGGGCGAGGACGACTACGTGAAGCTCGGCGGCGACTCCCCCGTCGCGCACGTGCTGACCGTGCTGCGCTGAGCCACGCGCCAGGCCCCCTACGAGGCTCCGGTTCTGTGCACGGAGCGACGGGCATACGCGGCGCCCGGTGTACTTATCTGACGCCTGGTGACGGCAGCGGGGTCTCGATACGAGCCGTTCCTCGCCCTACTCGACCAGCGAGGTGCGGCGGATCGTGTCGATGTAGTCGAACGCGTCCGCGAGCCGCATCGTGGTCCGGCGGCGCAGCAGCTTGAGCGCGCGCCAGCGGCCGAGCCGGAGGCCGAGCAGCTCCCGCAGGTCGTCCGCGAGCGCCTCGTCGATCTCGTCGTGAGCGAGGTCGCGCGCATCGGCGTACGCCTGCGCAATGAGCCGCCGCTCGACCGCGTCCGACCACTCCTCGACACGCGCCTTCGCCTGGAGCAGCGACATGTCCGTGCTCGCGTGCAAGAGCCGGATCGCCTCCATCTTGCGCCCGGTCTGGAGCAGGCGCGTGATCTCCGAACGCGTCACGTCGTCGACCGGACGGTTGCCACGGGTGTCGAGCTGAGCCTGCTTGAGCTCCGGCGCGATCGGCGTGAGGCGCCGTCCGGTGACCGGCTCGGGTGGTTCGCGGCGGCTCGACCACCAGACCAGGACACCGCCGAGGGCGATCCCGCAGAGCAGGGCGGCGAACGCGGCCAGAAGCATGCGCACCAGCCTAGTGCCGTACAGGCGCCCGACCCGGGAGGCGGGCAGGACGCTGGGGGTTAGGGTGGCGCGCATGAACGCCCCCGCCCCCGCGCCGGTGACTCCCCCAGACCGGCGGGACGACGACCCGCTGTGGTTCCAGCGCGCCGTCTTCTACGAGGTCCTCGTCCGCTCCTTCCACGACTCGACCGGTGACGGGATCGGCGATCTCGCCGGGGTGACGAGCAAGCTCGACTATCTGTCGTGGCTGGGCGTGGACTGCCTGTGGCTTCCCCCGTTCTTCCCGTCGCCGCTGCGCGACGGCGGCTACGACGTCGCCGACTACACGTCCGTCTCCCCCGAGCTCGGCACGGTCGACGACTTCAAGGTGCTGCTCGACGCCGCTCACGCGCGCGGCATCCGCATCATCATCGATGTCGTCATGAACCACACGTCCGACGCGCATCCGTGGTTCCAGGCGTCGCGGACCGACCCCGAGGGTCCGTACGGGGACTTCTACGTCTGGCACGACACCGGCGAGGCGTACGCCGACACCCGCATCATCTTCGTCGACACCGAGGCGTCCAACTGGACGTACGACCCGGTACGCGGCCAGTACTACTGGCACCGCTTCTACGGCCACCAGCCCGACCTCAACTTCGAGAACCCCGCCGTCCACGACGCGATGATCGACGCGCTGCGGTTCTGGCTGGACCTGGGCGTCGACGGCTTCCGGCTCGACGCCGTCCCGTACCTGTACGAGGAGGAGGGCACCAGCTGCGAGAACCTTCCCCGGACGCACGACTTCCTCAAGAAGGTCCGCCGCTATGTCGACGACCACTACCCCGGACGTGTGCTGCTCGCCGAGGCGAACCAGTGGCCCTCCGAGGTCGTCGACTACTTCGGCGACCCCGCCGTCGGCGGCGACGAGTGCCACATGTGCTTCCACTTCCCCGTGATGCCGCGCCTGTTCATGGGCGTACGGAGGGAGTCGCGCTACCCGATCAGCGAGATCATGGAGCAGACGCCCGACATCCCCGCGGGGTGCCAGTGGGGCATCTTCCTTCGCAACCACGACGAGCTCACCCTCGAGATGGTGACCGACGAGGATCGCGACTACATGTGGCGTGAGTACGCCACCGACCCGCGGATGAAGGCCAACATCGGCATCCGGCGGCGCCTCGCACCGCTGCTCGACAACGACACCAACCGCATGGAGCTGTTCACGGCGTTGCTGCTGAGCCTGCCGGGCTCGCCGGTGCTCTACTACGGCGACGAGATCGGCATGGGCGACAACATCTGGCTCGGCGACCGCGACGGCGTCCGTACGCCGATGCAGTGGACGCCCGACCGCAACGCCGGCTTCTCGGTGGCGACCCCCGGCAAGCTCGGGCTGCCCGTGATCATGGACCCGGTCTTCGGCTACCAGGCTGTCAACGTCGAGGCGCAGCAGGAGAACACCTCCTCGCTGCTGCACTGGACGCGCCGCATGATCCACATCCGCAAGCAGCACCGCGCGTTCGGCGTCGGGACGTTCCGCGACCTCGGCGGCTCCAACCCGTCCGTGCTGTCGTTCGTCCGCGAGCACGACGGCGACGTGATGCTGTGCGTCAACAACCTGTCGCGCTTCCCGCAGCCGGTCGAGCTCGACCTGCACGCGTACGACGGGATCCAGCCGGTCGAGATGTTCGGCGGCGTCGAGTTCCCGGCGATCGGCGAGCTGCCGTACCTGCTGACCCTCGCGGGCCACGGCTTCTACTGGTTCCGCCTGGGCCGTACGGTCGACAGCGAGGGGGCCCGATGAGCAGCGAGCGCAGTGTCCACGGCCGGAGTGAGGTTCTCGACTACCTGGTCCGCCAGCGGTGGTTCGCCGGCGAGGGCGAGGGGTGGGAGCTGGCAGCGATCGAGCCGCGCGGATGGCTCCAGCGGCCCAGCACGGGTCTCGGGGTGCGCTTCGAGCTCGTGACCGTACGCGGGCCCGGCGGCACGCAGACCTACAACATGCCGCTGGCCTACCGCCACGAGCCGGTCGAGGCCAACGCGTACGGGCTCGTCGGCGCGTACGCGCCCGGCCACGGCGAGCTGGCCGACGAGCTGTTCGTGTACGACGCGCTGCACGACTCCGAGGCACGGCAGGTGCTCGTACGGGGCTTCTTCGCGGACACGCCCGACGACACGACGTACCTCTCGCTGCTCCCGGCCGGCGACGACGGCGAGCCGGTGATCGGGACCGGGTCGGAGTCGGTGCTGCTGGTGGTCGAGCAGTCCAACACGTCGATGGTGATCGACGAGACCGCGCTGCTGAAGGTGTTCCGCAAGGTCGTCGCCGGCCGCAACCCCGACGTGGAGGTGCACGACGCGCTCGCGGGCCCCGGCGACGAGGCCATCGCCACGCTG
This sequence comes from Mumia zhuanghuii, assembly GCF_042681565.1. Classification (NCBI taxonomy): domain Bacteria; kingdom Bacillati; phylum Actinomycetota; class Actinomycetes; order Propionibacteriales; family Nocardioidaceae; genus Mumia; species Mumia zhuanghuii. The sequence continues at coordinate 1,603,613 of NZ_JBHUFT010000008.1, read as the reverse complement.
TGGGGCGCGATCAGCACGACGTCGTCCGGCACGACGGCGCCGGTCGGGACCTCGTATGACCTGGCGATGCTGCAGCGCTTCCTCCGCACGGCGAGCAACGGCTGGGACAGCGCGCGGGCGAGCGTACGGGACCTCCTGGCCGAGCCCGAGCTCGCGCCCGAGGATGCGGGGGGCGACTTCGCGGCGGAGTCCGAGCGGCTGGGCGAGACCGTACGACTCGTCCACGCGCTGATGGCGCAGCGCCTCGCGACGGCCACCTGGGACGAGGGCGGGCTCACCGCCCTCGCTGACAGGCTCGATGCGCGACTCGCGGATCTCCTCACCCGCATGCCGGACCTCGACAGGTACGCCGACGTGGCGCGTGCCCGCTACGACCGGCTCCGCTCGGCCTCCGGGCCCGTGCTCGCACAGCGCGTCCACGGTGACCTGCACCTCGGTCAGACGCTGCGGACGACCATGGGCTGGAAGCTCGTCGACTTCGAGGGTGAGCCCACAGCGACACTGGCCGCCCGCGTGGCGCTCGACTCCGCGTGGCGCGACGTCGCAGGGATGCTGCGCTCGTTCGATTACGCGGCGCACTCCTACCTCGTCCAGACCGGCGGCGGCGAGGGTGACCAGGTGACGCGGGCGCAGGCATGGGTCGCGCGCAACCGGGCGGCGTTCCTGCGCGGGTACGGGGTCTCGACAGGCTCGACCAGCGAACAACCGCCGGTCGAGACCGCGGCCACCCCGCCGGTCGAGCCTGTCGAGACCCTGCTCGATGCGTACGAGGTGGACAAGGCCCTCTACGAGTACGTGTACGAGCGCGACCACCGCCCCGACTGGGCCGCGATCCCGCGCGCCGCTCTAGAACGGATGCGGGGTCGCTGAAAGACCGCCCTCGCGGCACCGCGCCAGCGGCAGACTGGCGACTGGGCAGACCCCCTGCTCGACTCGAGGAGGATGCGATGCCGGGAGACGAGCCGCAGCCGAAGCCGACCACCCCTGGTCGCCCTGTCCGCCACGATCCGCGCCCGGCCCCGACGGCTCCCGAACCCCCTCCGGCGCCGGCTCCCCCGCCGCCCCCGTCCCGCGGCCCGCGGCCGGGCCCTCTCTGACCCGGACGGGCGGCGCGCGAGGGCTGAAGCCGCTCACGGGCAGCCGTGCGCCCGTGAAAGACTCCACCGCATGACGCGAGACCTGTGGCGCGACCTCGGTGCTCATGTCCGTGACGACGGCGTGACCTTCGCCGTGTGGGCGCCGCACGCCCAGGATGTGCAGGTCCTCGGCGACTTCAACGGCTGGGACGGCGCCGGCCACGGCCTCGCTCGCGACGCCGACGGAGTCTGGCGCGGCCGCGTCGACGGCATCGGCGACGGCGCGCTCTACAAGTACGCGGTCCACGGAGCCGACGGTGTGTGGCGCCAGAAGGCCGACCCGTTCGAGGCGTGGGCCGAGGTCCCGCCGGCCAACGCCTCGCGCGTCTTCACCTCGCGGCACGAGTGGAGCGACGACGCGTGGATGAGCACCCGCCCCGCCCGCCGCCCGTGGGCTGAGCCGATGAGCGTGTACGAGGTGCACCTCGGCTCGTGGCGGCGCGGCCTCTCGTACGCCGAGCTGGCAACCACGCTCGTCCCGTACGTCGCCGAGCGCGGCTTCACCCACGTCGAGCTGATGCCCGTGATGGAGCACCCGTTCGGCGGCTCGTGGGGCTACCAGGTGACGGGCTACTACGCGCCGACGTCCCGCTTCGGCGATCCCGACGACTTCCGGGCGCTCGTCGACGCCTTCCACACCGCGGGCATCGGCGTGATCCTCGACTGGGTCCCCGCGCACTTCCCGCGCGACGAGTGGGCGCTCGGCCGCTTTGACGGCACGGCTCTGTACGAGCATCCCGACCCACGCCGCGGCGAGCACCCCGACTGGGGGACGTACGTCTTCGACCTCACCAAGCCCGAGGTCCGCGAGTTCCTGCTGGGCAACGCGTTCTGGTGGCTCGAAGAGTTCCACGTCGACGGGCTGCGCGTGGACGCCGTCGCGTCGATGCTCTACCTCGACTACTCGCGCGGGCCCGGCGACTGGGTCCCCAACCTGCACGGCGGCAACATCGACCTCGACGCCGTCTCGTTCTTCCAGGAGCTCAACGCCTCCTGCTACGGACGGTTCCCCGGGATCGCGATGATCGCCGAGGAGTCGACCGCCTACGACGGCGTCACGCGCGACGTGGCCCACGGCGGGCTCGGCTTCGGGTTCAAGTGGGACCTCGGCTGGATGCACGACACGCTCGGCTACCTCGCGACCGACCCGCTCTTCCGCGGCCAGGACCACCACCGCTTGACGTTCGCGACGATGTACCACCACGCCGAGAACTTCGTCCTCCCGCTGTCCCACGACGAGGTGGTTCACGGCAAGGGCTCGCTGCTGACCAAGATGGCCGGCGACGACGCACAGCAGTTCGCGTCGCTGCGCGCGCTGCTCGCCTACCAGTGGTCGTACCCCGGCAAGCAGCTCCTCTTCATGGGCGGCGAGATCGCGCAGGAGCGCGAGTGGTCCGACGAGCGTTCGCTCGACTGGGACCTCCTCGACACCGATGCGCACGACGCCACCGCGCACGCCGGCGTGCAGCGGCTGGTGAGTGACCTCAACGCGCGCTACGCGGCGAACCCGGCCTTGTGGTCCGGCGATCACTCCCCCGGCGGGTTCGCATGGCTGGAGGCCGATGACGCGACGCACAACGTCTATGCCTTCGTCCGGCGCGCAGACGGTCGTAGTCTCGTCTGCGTGGCGAACATGTCCGGAGCGACCTGGGACTCCTACCGTGTCGGGCTGCCCACACCCGGCCCGTGGGACGTCGTGATGTGCACCGACGATGCCGCGTACGGAGGGGCGAGCACCGATCCCGTACGCACGCTGGTGGCCGATGAGCAGCCCTGGCACGGCCAGCAGCACTCGGCGATGCTCACCCTCCCGGCCCTCTCGGTCACCTGGCTGGAGCGGGCCGATGGCTGACCTCACGCTCCACCCCGACGGCGACAGCCTCGAGATCCACGAGGGCGACGCCGTCCTCGGCACGATCACGGTGCACCGCGACGATGCGCGCACCGCGACCCTCTCGTGGGACCTCGGCAGCACAGAGGAGCCGCGGCGGTCGCAGGCCGTCAACCTCGCTGTCACGTACGTGCTCGAGGAGCTCGGCGCGACGCGCGTCCAGACCTTGATCGACGAGGACGCCGTCGGTGACCGCCGCGCGGCGGCGCGCGCGGGCATGCGCCGCGACGGGATGCTGCGGCACGTCGAAGGACCCGACCAGGAGCTGCTGTCGCGGCTCGCCGACGACCCACACCCGCAGACGCGGGAGGGGTTCGTCGCGATGCTCAACGCCGCCCTGCCCAAGAAGCGCGCGATCGCACAGGCGCTCGTCTGCGACCAGGACGGGCGGGTGCTGCTGTGCGAGCTCACCTACAAGCGCGAGTGGGACCTGCCCGGCGGTGTCGTCGACCCCGGCGAGTCTCCCGCCGACGCGGTCGTGCGCGAGCTGCGCGAGGAGCTCGGCGTCGACGCACGCGTCAGGGGCCTTCGTACGGTCAACTGGCTCCCACCGTGGAGCGCGTGGGACGACGCGGTGCTGTTCGTCTTCGACGTCGAGGCCTGGGGTCCCGAGACCCCGCTGGTCCTGCAGCCGACCGAGATCGCCGCCGTCCACTGGTGCGACCGCGACCTCGTCCGCGAGCGCGCGACAGGGGCGACGATTGAGCTGCTCGACAGCCTCGACGACGACCCTGCCGACGCCTACCGCGAAGCGGGGCACGTGTTCCGCGGGACCGCCTGAGGCTCAGGGCGCGGCGACCGGCCCGGTGTCCTCGGACCCGATCACACCGCCGTACTGCGCGAGCACCCGCGGGAGCCCGACGCCGCCGGTGGGCGGGATGTACATGAGCACCTGGTGGTAGTAGCGCAGGACCCCCGAGCGCGACATCGGGTCGCCGAAATAGGCCTTGTGCTCCGACTCCGCCGGCCACCGTACGGTCGCGCCCGGCGTCAGCACCCACCCGTCCTGCCGCATCAGCGTCCCGAACACGAGCGCGCCGCCGTCCTTGGTCCGCACCGCGTGCTGGACGGGCTGGGAGGCCCACGTGCGCCGGAACGTCGTGCCCGGCTGCGCGAGCCCCGCCGCCTGGGCCCGCATCTGCGAGACGAACGAGTCGGCCGTCACCTCGGTGGAACGGGGCGAGCTCGGGTTGCCCAGCGTCGCGGCGTACGCCATCAGCGCCTGCGACGGCGCGCTCACGAGGCCGTCGGCGTCGTCGGGCCCGACCGTCTGGAGCACGCCGTCGACCGTCTCCGGAACCGGCAGCACCGTGCTGAGCAACGCCTCCGGCGAGGCCGTGAGCTCCCACTGATCGGTCGACGAGGCGCGCTCGAACACCTGGATGCGCCGCACCCCCCGCCCCTCGTCGCGGGCGGTGGCGACGAACCACAGCGGGTACGCGTCGAGCCGCGGCGTGTAGACGTCCTCGATCTCGGCCGGCGCCGTCTCGCGCCCGGTCGACGCGTTGCCGTGCAAGCGCTTCGCCACGTCGATGGCGCCCGTGTCGACCGCGAGCACCGGGCCCGTCTCGACCAGCGCGAGCACCTCGGGATCGAGCGCGGCGAAGGCAGCTCCGCGCGCCTTCTCGTAGTTGTCGTACGTCCGCTGCACCGTCGACGTCTCCGCCGCCAGCTTCGACACATCGGCACTGGTCTTCTCCAGCGGGACCACCCCGCACCCGCCGAGCGAGACGACGAGCAACGCGGCACCGACGGCGACGAGCGACCGCGGCGCGCCCGTACGGGCCGCTCTCTCACTCATCTCGCCACCTCCTTGTCGGTGCCAGGCCCCGGTTTGCCGACCTTGCCCTTCCTCGGCCACCGCGGCTTCGCCCCGCGCTTCTTCGGCGGCGCGGACGGGCGGTCGGCCCTGGTCGCAGGACCCTCCGCCGTGCCCTCCTCGGACAGGAAGTCGTCCCAGGTGTCCGCGTCGGACGGGTCGGTCTCGGGCCAGGGTACGTCCCACTCGTCGTCGACGAAGCCGGATGCTTCGACCGGTGGCGTCCGTCGCCCCACCCCCGGGACCAGCCTCAGCGCGACCAGGCCCAGCAGCGCGGCACCCAGACCCGTCGCGGCCATCCCGACGCCGACGCCGAACGCCCCGGGAACCTCGTACGACGCCGTGACCCGCAGACCTTTCAGGTCGGAGTCGCCGACCGCGAGCACCGCGAGCGACACCGGCTCGTCGGGCAGCGTGAACCGCAGCTCCGCCCCCCCGACACCAGCCGCCTGCATGATCCACCAGTCGAGCGCGGTCGGGGCGGCTCGGAGCTGCGGCTCGCCAGTGGCGACACGGGACTTCAGCGACCACGGCACGCGAAAGCGTGTCACCTCCACCCGCGCGGTCGACGAGACGTAGTCCTCGACGTCGACCGTGTGCCCGAGCCCGAGGAACACCGGCTTGTCGCCCGGGACCTCGACGAGGACGCTCACCTGCGGCCCGTACCGGGCCAGGACCGCGGGCCGCGTCACGACGGCGCGACCGTCGGCCCGCACGTCATGCGGGCCTGTCGTCAGGCGGTCGTCCGGACCCATCGCCACCGCGACGACCGCACCGGCCAGCGCGAGGAGGATTCCGAGCGCGAGCAGCCCGATCCCCGCCACCCGTCGCATGGAGCAAGTATGCCGGGCGCCCGAAGTCTCCGTGCGTTCAGTTCACGCGCGTCGCGGGACGCGGTCGCGAGCGCACTCAGAACAACGCGGTCGCGAGCGCCCGACGGGCCTGGCCGACTCGCGGATCATCATTGCCCACGATCGTGAAGTACTCGACGAGCCGCGCGCGGATGCGCTCGCGGTCGTCACCGGCCGTACGGCGCACCACGTCGATGAGACGCCCGAACGCGTCGTCGACGTGCCCGCCGGACAGGTCGAGGTCAGCGACGAGCAGCTGCGCATCGATATCGTCCGGGTTCTGGGCCGCCGCGTCACGCGCTGCGGACAGCTCGGCACCCTCCGTACGCTGCAGCAGTTTGGCGCCGGCAAGCCGCTCGGCGGCCTCGGTGTCGGCCGGGTTCGTGGCGAGCAGCTTCTCGTACTCGGCGACCGCCTTGGCGTAGTCGCCCTCGGCGTACGCGTCGTCCGCAGCGGCGAAGCGCGGATCGTCCGCAGGCTCCTCCTCGTCAGAGGCCGCCGCGCCACCGACGGGCGCCGCGGTGCCGGTCACGCCGTTGGCCTCGGCGACGCGGAGCAGCTCGTCGAGGTACTGACGGACCTGTGCATCCTCGGCCGTGCCCTGGAACAGCGGCACCGGCTGGCCCTTGACCACCCCGAGCACGAACGGGACGCCCTGCGCCCCGAGCATCTGGGCGATCTGCGGGTTGGCGTCCACGTCGATCTGCGCGAGCAGCATGCGGCCCGCGTACGCGTTGACGGCGTCGGCGAGGACCTGGTTGAACGTGCTGCTTTGAGGCGAGCGCGACGACCACAGGGACAGCACGACCACGTGGTCGACCGAGGCCTGCAGCACCTGCTGGAAGTTCTGTTCGCCGACGTCGAGCACCCACGACGCACCGGCGGGCGCAGGGCCCGCCGCGGAGGCGCCGGCGGGTGCGGCCGGCTTCTTGAGAGCGGACAGGTCGACGGCGCCAGGACGCGAGAAGCTCATCGGCGGGTCTCCTCGGGTGTCGAAGTCATCAGAACGGTCAGTGCCCGGAGGTGAGCTCCGCGCGCTCGGCAGGCGACGTGAGCGCCGCACCGGGCGCCGCGACGTAAGGAAGGTAGCTCGGCGTCGTGCGACGCGCGAGGATGAGGCCGAACAGCGCGAGCACCACAGCGATCGCCAGCGGGATGCCGGCGAAGACGAGCAGGACGTCGAGCGTCGACATCGGGGTCCCCTCCTCCCAGCCGATCGGCACGTCAGCAGCGGCCGGTGTGGCGGCGGCGACGGCGATCAGAGGCGATGCGACGAGAGCACCGGCGACGGCGGAACGGACAGCGGTACGGCTCCGGCTCAGCATGACGGTCATTCTAACCGAGCACCTCACTCCCCTAGTCTCGGCGGTATGCCTTCCGACCCCGACGGCGTTCTCGCGTCCGCACTCGACCTCGCTGCCGCCTACCGGCGGCGCGAGACCGACCCCGTCTCCGTCGTCGACGCGCTCCTCGCACGCATCGAGGCGCTCGACGCGGAGGTCGGCGCCTTCGTCACCGTCACGGCCGACGAGGCGCGGGCGGCGGCCGCCTCCGCCCGGGACGCCCTGCGTGGCCCCAGCGCCGACCTCCTCCCGCCGCTGTTCGGCATCCCCACCGCACTCAAGGACCTCACCCCCACCGCTGGCGTACGGACGACCTTCGGGTCGGCGGCGTTCGCCGACCTCGTCCCCGACGCCGACGGCACAGCGGCCGTGCGGGTCGCTGCCGCCGGCATGATCAGCCTCGGCAAGACCAACACCCCCGAGCTCGGCCTGCCCTGCTACACCGAGCCCGACGTCGCCCCGCCGGCGCGCACCCCGTACGACCTGACCCGAGGTGCGGGCGGTTCGTCCGGGGGCGCAGCCGCCGCTGTCGCGGCCGGCTTGCTCCCGGTCGCGGTCGGGTCGGACGGCGGCGGCTCGATCCGCATCCCCGCCTCGTCCTGCGGCCTCGTCGGCTTCAAGCCGACCCGTGGCCTCGTCCCTGGCACGCCTGAGGAGATCGATGTCTCGGGCCTCGCCGTCCCCGGCCCGCTCGCGATCACCGTCGCCGACGCGGCGGCCCTGCTCGACGTCCTCGCACTCACCGGCGCTCGGCTCAGCGACGCCTGTGAGCGCGCACCGGGGCGCCTGCGGGTGGCACGCTTCGCCGACCCGGTCATCGGCGACCTCCCGCCCGACCCGGAGGTCCTCGACGCGTACGAGGAGATGAGCCGCCTCCTGGTCAAGCTCGGCCACGACGTCGTGGATGTCGCTCCCCCGTTCGGTCCGGAGACCGTCGCTGCCTTCGAGACGGTGTGGTTCGTCGGGGCGGCGTCCGCGCCGGTGCCGCGCGAGCGCGAGGAGCTTCTGCGGCCGCTGACCCGCTGGGAGCGGGAGCGCGGCCGCGCGGCGAGCGGCACGGAGTACGCGGCAGCGCTGCTGGCGATGCGCCAGGCCGAGCAGCGGACCCTCGAGGCGTACGAGGCCTACGACATGGTCCTCACCCCGACGCTCGGGCAGCTCCCGGCGCCGGTCGGCTCGCTGCGCGACGACTCCGACCCTGCGGCGGACTTCGCGGCGCAGAAGGCGTTCACCCCGTACACGTCCGTCTGGAACATCGCTGGCGCTCCGGCCGTCTCGCTCCCGACCGGCTGGAGCACCGAAGGCCTGCCGATCGGGACGATGCTGGCGGCCCATCCAGGCGCCGACGTGCTCCTGATGAGCCTTGCCGCTCAGGTTGAGGACGCCTGCTCGGCGCCGGGCGACCCGTGGAGGCGTCCGCAGACGCTGGTGGGCGCCCGCTAACGTCTTGGGCATGTCCGCTGCCGCCCTCGCCTCCGACAACGAGCTGGTTCCCGAGCTGGTCCCTGAGGGCCTCCTCAGCCAGAACTGCTGGCAGGACCCCGACCACCAGGTGTGCAGCCTGGTCCATCGGTGGACCGACAACGACACCCTCGCCGAGCTCGCCGACCTGCTGCTCGCCAAGCCGATGGCGATCCTGCTGCTGATCCTCGGCGGGGTCGCGGCGCGCTGGCTGATCAACCGCGTGATCGATCGCGTCACCCGCTCGGCGGCCGCGGGCACCGTGCCCGGCGCACGTGCCGCGGAGGCGGTCACCCCCCTGCTGCACGAGCGCCGCGAGCAGCGCGCCAAGAGCATGGGCTCGCTGCTCAAGAACATCGCGACGATCGTGATCTTCACCGTCGTCACGTTCATGGTGATCGCGACGCTCGGCTACAACATCGCGCCGCTGCTGGCGTCCGCCGGCATCCTCGGTGTCGCCCTCGGTTTCGGCGCGCAGAGCCTCGTCAAGGACTTCATCTCGGGCATCTTCATGATCCTCGAGGACCAGTACGGCGTCGGCGACGTCGTCGACCTCGGCGACGCGGTCGGCACCGTCGAGGCGGTGAGCATGCGTGTGACGCGGCTGCGCGACGTCAACGGCACGGTCTGGTACGTCCGCAACGGCGAGATCCTGCGGGTCGGCAACCAGTCCCAGAACTGGGCGCGGACCGTGCTCGACATCCCGGTCGGGTACGACGTGGACCTCAGGCGGGTCCGCGAGGTCCTGCATGAGGTCGCGCACGCGCTGTGGCAGGACCCCGAGTGGAGCGGCGCGATCCTCGAGGAGCCGGAGGTCTGGGGCGTCGAGCGCTGGACCGCCGAGGGTGTCGTCGTCCGCGTCGTGCTCAAGACGGCGCCGCTCAAGCAGTGGGAGGTCGCACGCGAGATGCGCGAGCTCATCAAGGACCGCTTCGACACGCTGCACATCGACATCCCGTACGCCCACGCCGCCGCGTACGGCGCTCCCCCGCAGGTCGCGCCGGAGCCCGAGGAGGACCCGGAGGGCGATGCGCCGGAGGGCGACGGCGGTCCTGCGGCCCAGCCGGAGGACGAGCCCGAGCGCGGGCGACGCCGGTAGGCGCTAGCCGAGGTCCTCGGGCGTGTTGATCATGAACTGCGCCGCGTGGGTCACGTACGCCCAGAACTCGCGGTCGTGCTCGGGCGACAGGGCCACGCGGTCGAGCGCCGCGCGGAAGTGGCGCAGCCAGTGCTCGGACGCCGTCGGGGTGACGGCGAACGGCGCGTGCCGCATGCGCAGACGCGGGTGGCCGCGACGCTCGGAGTAGGTCGTCGGCCCGCCCCAGTACTGGACGAGGAACAGCGTGAACCGCTCCTCAGCCGGGCCGAGGTCCTCCTCCGGATACATCGGCCGGAGCACCGGGTCCTCGGCGACCCCTTCGTAGAAGGCCGCGACGATCGATGCGATCGTGTCGTACCCGCCGATCGCGTCGTAGAAGGTCTGCTGCGGCTCCGCCTGGTCCTGACTCACGCGTCCATTCTCCCGGTCGGCTCAACCGGCGACGACGTGAGGCTCCAGATGAGCGCGTTCGTGAGCGGTGAGCGGGCGGGACCGCTGAGTCTGCGGGTCGAACCCGACCATCACGTTGTGTCCGCTCGCCACGACGACCGGCTCGCCGCCACCGTCCGGCGCCTCGTCGACGAGCTCGGTGAGGATCACGAACGACGAGGTCCCGAGACGGCCGATGCCGGCGTACACCGCGCACGAGGACCGCCGTCCGAAGGGACGGAGGAAGGTGGTCTCACTGCGCCCGACCACCCAGGGCTCGTCGCGGGCCCCGATGGCGTCGGCGTACGCGACCCGGGCCTCCTGGAGGAGCTCGAGCGTCGCGACCTCGTCGACGTACCCGTCGCTGCCGAGGTCGCGCGCCCGTACGGTCACAGGAAGGCGGCCCGTGAGCGACGGATCGGGGCGCACGAGCGGCACTGCGCCGTCGGGTACGAGCGTCGTCCTCCCCCGCGCATAGACGGTGCGGCCGCCGTCCTCGTGACGGTCGGCGATCTCCTGCACCAGCACGCCGTCGGCGTTCGTCGTCGTCTCCACGAGCGCAGGCTCGGGCCGGAAGACGAGCGGAGCGCGGTAGTCGATCTCGAGTGCCAGGACGCGTGCCGGACGCGCACCCTCGGCCTCGGCGGCCGCGAGGCGGGCTTCACGCAGGTAGTCGGCGTACGTGACGTTGTTGACGTGCCCGAACGCGTCCATGTCGGCCCAGCGGAGGTCGCAGGCAAAGAGGTGTCGCACGCATCGATCGTGGCAGAGATGGCGAGGGCGCTCGCGCACCCGGCTCCCCTGTGTCCTTGCTCACGACGAATGCGGTACGTTGCTAAGCGATCGCTTAGCCCGTGGTCGTGAGCACCAGCAGAAGCAACGAGGAGTACGTGTGAGCCAGCAGCGAACTGCCATTGTCACTGGCGCGGCCCGCGGGATCGGTGCCGCCGTCGCCAAGCGACTCGCCGCCGACGGGCACGCCGTCGCGGTGATCGACCTCGACGAGGCCTCCTGCGCCGCGACCGTCGACGCGATCACCGCAGCCGGGGGCAAGGCCCTCGCGGTCGGTGCAGACGTGTCGGACGAGCAGGCGGTCGCCGGCGCCTTCGAGCGCATCGTCGCCGAGCTCGGTGGCCCGACGATCCTCGTCAACAACGCGGGCATCATCCGCGACAACATGCTGTTCAAGATGTCGGTCTCCGACTGGGACTCGGTCATGAACGTGCACCTGCGTGGCGCCTTTCTCATGGCCCGCGCCGCCCAGCAGTTCATGGTCGAGGCCAAGTTCGGACGCATCGTCAACCTCTCGTCGACCTCGGCGCTGGGCAACCGCGGGCAGGCCAACTACTCGGCCGCCAAGGCGGGCATGCAGGGCTTCACCAAGACCCTCGCCATCGAGCTCGGCAAGTTCGGCGTCACCGCCAACGCGATCGCCCCAGGATTCATCGAGACCGAGATGACCGCCGAGACGGCCGCGCGCCTGGGCGTCGATTACGAGGACTTCAAGAAGTTCAGCGCCCAGCAGATCCCGGTCGCCCGCGTCGGACAGCCCGAGGACATCGCGGCGACGGCGTCGTTCCTCACCAGCGAGGAGTCCGGTTTCGTGTCCGGCCAGGTCATCTACGTCGCCGGCGGACCGAGGGACTGACCATGGCCGACCTCCCTGGTCTGGACCTCGACCGGCTGGGCACCTACCTCGACAAGGAGGCGCCCGGCCTCGTCGCGGGCGCGCTCACCGGGGAGGTCATCCCCGGCGGCCGCTCGAACCTCACATACGACGTGACCGACGGCACGACGCACCTCATCGTCCGCCGCCCGCCGCTCGGCCACGTCCTTGCGACCGCCCACGACATGGCGCGCGAGCACACCGTCATCGAGGCGCTCGCGCCGACCGACGTACCGGTCCCCGAGGTCTTCGCGCTGTGCCAGGACACCGAGGTCATCGGCGCGCCGTTCTACGTGATGGGCAAGGCCGAGGGTCGTGCGATGCGACGTGCCGCCGAGCTCGAGGAGCTCGGCGCGGAGCGGACCGCCACCATCGCCGGTCGCCTCATCGACACCCTCGCCGACCTGCACGCCGTCGACCCGGCGTCGGTCGGGCTCAGCGACTTCGGACGCGCCGAGGGCTACCTCGAGCGCCAGGTCCGGCGCTGGACCAAGCAGGCCGAGGCGTCCAAGAGCCGCGAGCTCGCCGGGTACGACGCGCTGCACGACTACCTCGCCGCCCACGTCCCCTCGCACTCCGACGCGGCGATCGTGCATGGCGACTTCCGGCTCGACAACGCCCTCGTGGACACGACGCCGTCCGGCGGCGACCGCATCACGGCCGTCCTCGACTGGGAGATGGCGACGCTCGGCGACCCGCTGTCGGACATCGCGCTGTCGATCGTCTATCAGGAGATGGGACGCACCCCCGGTGCGAGCGCTGTCTCGGACGCCACCCGCGCGTCGGGCTACCCGTCGGTCGACGAGGTGCTCGAGCGCTACTCGACCCGCAGCGGACGCGACGTCTCCTCGATGGGTTTCCACCTCGCACTCGGGTTCTACAAGCTCGCGATCATCACCGAGGGCATCCACTACCGCTACACCCAGGGGCAGACCGTGGGTGAGGGCTTCGACCGGATCGGCGACGTCACCGAGCCGCTGATCGCCCTCGGTCTCGACGCCGCGCACCGCTGATCCTCCCTCCCCCCGCCAGAAGGAGCACCGATGGACTTCGCACTCGACGCCCGTACGGAGGAGCTGCGCGCCACGCTCCTCGCGTTCATGGACGAGCACGTCTATCCCGCCGAGGAGGCCTTTCACGCCGACATCGACGCGAACCCGGAACGCTGGGGTCCGCCGCCGATGATCGAGGGCCTCAAGGAGGAGGCGAAGCGGCAGGGGCTGTGGAACCTCTTCCTTCCTGGCAAGGAGGGTGCAGGCCTCACCAACCTCCAGTACGCCCCGCTGGCCGAGATCACCGGACGCAGCGGCGCGATCGCCCCCGTCGCGCTCAACTGCGCCGCACCCGACACGGGCAACATGGAGGTGCTGCACGACTTCGGCACCGAAGAGCAGAAGAAGCAGTGGCTCGAGCCGCTGCTCACCGGCGAGATCCGGTCGTCGTTCGCGATGACCGAGCCCGACGTCGCCTCGTCGGACGCGACCAACATCGCCACGTCGATCGTGCGCGACGGCGACGACTACGTGATCAACGGGCGCAAGTGGTGGATCACCGGCGCGATGAACCCCGCCGCCAAGATCTTCATCGTCATGGGCAAGACCGACCCGACGGCAGCACGGCACCGCCAGCAGTCGCAGATCCTCGTCCCGCGTGACACCCCGGGTGTGAACGTCAAGCGCGGCATGCACGTGCTCGGCTACGACGACCGCGACCACGGAGGCCACGCCGAGATCGAGTTCACCGACGTCCGCGTGCCGGCATCGAACCTCATCGCCGGCGAGGGCGACGGGTTCGCGATCGCGCAAGCGCGTCTCGGCCCGGGCCGCATCCACCACTGCATGCGCTCGATCGGCATCGCCGAGCGTGCGATCGAGCTCATGTGCAAGCGCGTCAACGAGCGCGTCGCATTCGGCAAGCCGCTGGCCGAACAGGGCGTCATCCGCGACTGGATCGCGGAGTCGCGGGTCAAGGTTGAGCAGCTGCGCCTGCTGACCCTCAAGACGGCCTGGCTGATGGATACCGTCGGCAACAAGGGTGCGCACTCGGAGATCCAGGCGATCAAGATCGCGACCCCCCGTACGGTCGAGTGGATTCTCGACAAGGCGATCCAGGCCCACGGTGCGGGTGGCCTCTCGCAGGACTTCCCGCTCGCCGCGTCGTTCGCGGGCGTCCGTACGCTCCGCTTCGCCGACGGCCCAGACGAGGTCCATAAGAACTCCCTCGCCAAGGCCGAGCTGCGCAAGCACCTCTGACGCTTCCCCCAACGACGCCGGGTCGCTCTTTGGCGACCTCGGGTCGCTGAAAGTGACCCGGAGCTGCCAAAGAGCGACCCGGCATTGCTAGGAAGTGACCCGGCGTCAGAAGTCGGCGCGGAGGTCCTCGATGCGCCGCTGGAGCCGGTTCATGCCGCCGAGCCACCGGTCCGGGTCGGCAGCCTTCGCACGGGCGTAGTCGGCCACCTCCGGGTGCGGCAGGATCAGGAACCGATCGTCCTGCAGCGCGTCGTACACGACCTCGGCTGCTTGCTCCGGCGTGATCGCCGCGTCCTTGAGCGTGACGTCGCCGGCCGGGCCGGTGTCGTCGAGCATCGCCGTACGGACGCCCTGGGGGCAGAGCGCCTGCACGACGACGCCGCGGTGCCGGTACGTGGCCGACAGCCACTCGGCGTGAGCGACGGCGGCGTGCTTGGACAGCGTGTATGGGGCCGAGCCGAGCATCATCAGCAGCCCTGCCGCCGAGGCGGTCGCGACGAACCGCCCCTCCCCTCGCTCGAGCCACTCGGGCAACAGCGCCCGCGCCGCCCGGACGTGGGCCATCACGTTGACCTGCCACGACGCCTCGAAGTCGGCGTCCGACGCCGTCTCCGCGTCGCCGCGCGCGATGCCCGCGTTGGCGAAGTACACGTCGATCGCCCCGAGGTGGGCCCGCGCGGCGTCCACCAGGGCGCGGACGCCCTCCTCGGTGGCGGCGTCACCGGGGACGGCCAGACCGCCGACCTCGTTGGCGACCTGCGCGGCCGCCTCCGGGTCGAGGTCGTTGACGACGACACGCGCACCGGCTGCGTTCAGCCGGTGCGCGATCGCACGTCCGATCCCGTTGCCTCCGCCGGTGACGACGACGCCCGCGCGATCGGGGAGCACGTCAGACTCCGCCGGTGAGCGTGAGCCCGCCGTCGACGACGATGTTCTGGCCGGTGAGCCAGCCGGAGTCGTCCGACAGCAGGAACGCGACCACGGAGGCGATGTCGTCGGGGACGCCGAGACGCTTCATCGGGTACGCCGACGCGACCTCTTCCTCGCGCCCCTCGTACAGCGCCGTGGCGAACTTCGTCTTGACCACCGCCGGTGCGACGGCGTTGACTCGCACCGACGGGCCGAGCTCGACCGCGAGCTCCTCGGTGACGTGGATGAGCATCGCCTTGCTGGCCCCGTAGAACCCGATGCCGGGCGCGGGCTTGATGCCGGCCACCGACGCGAGGTTGACGACGGTGCCGCCGTGCTCGTCCATCCAGGTGTGGAACACCTTCTGGGTCCACGCGAGCGCGCTGAGGACGTTGACGGCGAAGATCTTGTGCGCCGCCGCGAGGTCGATGTCGATCATCCGGCCGTACACAGGGTTGATCCCCGTGTTGTTGACCAGGTGGTCGACGGACCCGAACGCCTCGACCGTCCGTGCGACCGCCTCGTCCTGGTGGTCAGGGTCGTCGCCCTTGCCCGCGACGCCGATCGCGACCTCCGGGCCGCCGAGGTGGACCACGGCCTCCTGGAGCGCCTCGTCGTTGCGGGCCGTGATGCAGACGCGGGCCCCTTCGTCGACGAGGCGCTGGGCGATGCCGAGGCCGATGCCGCGGCTCGCGCCGGTGATGATCGCGGTGCGGCCCTCGAACCGCTTCGCGCCGCCGCCGGTCACGAGAGACGCTCGATGACCATGGCCATGCCCATGCCGCCGCCCACGCACATCGATTCGACACCGAACTGCTTGTCGTGCCACTGCAGCGAGTTGATCAGCGTCGCGGTGATGCGGGCGCCGGTCATGCCGAACGGGTGACCGACGGCGATCGCGCCGCCGTTCACGTTGAGCTTGTCCTCGGGGATGCCGAGCTGCTGCGCGGAGCCGAGCGACTGCACGGCGAACGCCTCGTTGATCTCGAACAGGTCGATGTCGCCGAGCGACATGCCCGCGTGCTTGAGCGCCTGCGGGATCGCCTCGACCGGACCGAGGCCCATGATCTCGGGCGACAGGCCGGTCACGCCGGTCGACACGATGCGTGCGAGCGGGGTCAGGCCGAGGTCCTTGGCCTTCTGGTCGCTCATGATGACGAGCGCGGCCGCGCCGTCGTTGAGCGGGCACGCGTTGCCGGCGGTGACGGTGCCGTCAGGGCGGAAGACCGGCTTGAGCTGCGAAACGGCCTCGTACGTGGTGCCCGCGCGCGGGCCGTCGTCGGCGGTGACCTGCGTGCCGTCGGCGAGCGTGACGGGCGTGATCTCACGCGCCCAGAAGCCCTCGTTGATGCGCTGCTCGGCGAGGTTCTGGCTGCGGACGGCAAAGCGATCCTGCTCCTCGCGGCTCATGCCGAGCACCTGCGCGACGTTCTCCGCGGTCTGGCCCATCGCGATGTAGACGTCAGGGAGGTGGTCGTCCTGGCGCGGGTCGGCCCACTTCTGCCCGCCCTGCGCGAGGGACTCGGTCCGCTGCATGGCGTCGGTGAAGACCGGGTTGGTGATCTGCTGGCCGGGGATCGCGTCGCTGTTGCCCTTGACGAAGCGGCTGACCGTCTCGACGCCGGCGGAGATGTAGGCGTCGCCCTCACCGGCCTTGATCGCGTGGAACGCCATGCGCGTGGTCTGCAGGCTCGACGAGCAGTAGCGCGTCACGGTCGTCCCGGGGAGGAAGTCGTAGCCGAGCAGGACCGACACGACACGGCCCATGTTCATGCCCTGCTCACCGCCGGGCAGACCGCAGCCGAGGATGAGGTCGTTGATGTCACGCGGGTCCAGCTCGGGCACCTTGTCGAGAGCGGCGCGCACCATCTGGGCAGAGAGGTCGTCCGGACGCATGTCCTTGAGCGAGCCCTTGAACGCGCGACCGATGGGCGATCGCGCGGTGGAGACGATGACGGCTTCTGTCATGAGCTTTCCTTCTGGTTCGACGAGCGGACTGGCGGCGAGGTCCCGAGAAAGTGTGGCGTGGTGAGCGGCTGCTCCGACAGGGTCAGAGACCGAGGTCGCGACCGATGAGCTCCTTCATGATCTCGTTGGAGCCGGCCCAGATCTTGGTCACGCGGGCGTCGCGCCAGGCACGGGCGACGCGGTACTCGTTCATGAACCCGTACCCGCCGTGCAGCTGGACGCAGTGGTCCAGCACCTCGTTCTGGACCTGGGAGGTCAGCCACTTCACCTTGGCTGCGTCGATCGCGGTGAGCTCGCGCCGGGTGTGGGCGAGCACGGCCGCATCGACGTACGCCTCCACCGACTCGATCCGGGTGACGAGCTCGGCGAAGAGGAACTTGTTGTGCTGGAAGGACCCGATCGGCTGCGCGAACGCGTGCCGCTCCTTCGCGTACGCGATCGTCTCGAGCAGGATCTGCTTGGCGTGGGCGACGTTGGAGACGGCGCACGTCAGCCGCTCCTGTGGGAGGCGCTCCATCATCGCGATGAAGCCGCGGTCGACCTCGCCGATGACCTGCGCGTCACTGACCCGGACGTCGGAGAAGAACAGCTCGGCAGTGTCAGACTCGCTCTGGCCGACCTTGTCGAGCTTGCGGCCGCGGGTGAAGCCATCCATGCCGGTCTCGACCGCGAAGAGCGTGATGCCCTTGGCGCCCTTCTCGGGGCTCGTACGGGCGGCGACGACCACGAGGTCGGCCGACCAGCCGTTGGTGATGAAGGTCTTGGAGCCGTTGATGACCCACTCGTCGCCGTCGCGCACGGCGGTGGTCTTGAGGGCGGCAAGGTCGGACCCGCCCGACGGCTCGGTCATCGCGATCGCGGTGAGCAGCTCGCCGGTCACGAACCTGGGGAGCCAGCGCTCCTTCTGCTCATCCGTGGTCAGCTCGATGAGGTACGGGGCGACGATGTCGGAGTGGATGCCGGTGCACGACGGCAGCGCGGCGTTGACCTTCGACAGCTCCTCGGCGAGCACCGCGTTGAAGCGGAAGTCCTGCGCGCCGGCCCCGCCGAACGCCTCGGGAACCTCGAGCCCGAGCAGCCCCTGCTTGCCAGCCTCGAGCCAGTACGCACGTGGGAGACCCTTGTTGTCGGCGTACTGCTCGACGTGCGGCAGCACGCTACGCTCGACGAACGCGGCGACGGACGCACGGAACGCCTCGTGGTCCTCGTCGAAGATGGCTCGCTTCATGGGAGTGCCTCCGGGTGACAGGTCGCGATCACCTAGAGTGTACTAAGCGCTCGCTTAGCGTGGAGGAGGGTCCCCACCCTCCGCTGGTTCGTCGTGCAGGAGAGGCCCATGACCGAGGTACCCGCCCGTCAGCGGTTGATGGACGCCGCCGTCGAGGCCTTCGCCGACCGCGGCTTCCACGCCACGACCACCCGCGACATCTCCACGCGGGCCGGCATGAGCCCCGCCGCGCTCTACGTGCACCACGCCTCGAAAGAGGAGCTGCTGTACGAGATCAGCTCGGACGGCCACCGCTCGACGCGTGACATGCTCGCCATCGCCTACGCCTCGACCGCCGACCCGGTCGAGCGCCTGGCCGAGATGCAGTACGAGTTCACCAAGTGGCACGCCGTGCACAGCCGCAAGGCCCGCGTCGTCCAGTACGAGTTCTCAGCACTGTCCCCGGAGCACCGTCGCGAGGTCGCGGGCTACCGGCGCGACATCGAGCGCATCTATCGCGACGCCGTCGCCGAGGGCGTCGACAAGGGGGTCTTCGAGGTCGACGACGTGCCCGGCACCGCGCTGGCGCTGATCTCGATGGCGATCGACCTCGTCCGCTGGTACCAGCCGGACGGACCCCGCACCCCCGACTCCGTCGCACGCCTGTACGCCGAGCTGGCGCTGCGCGCGGTCGGCGCCCGTACGGCCTGACCGGAGGGCTCCACCAGACAGGCGAACGGCCGCCCTGAAGCCGGCGGGACTCCAGGACGGCCGCGTAAGCGTCTCGTACGCGCCGATGTCAGCGCGTCGACGAGGTCACTGGGCGAGGACGGCCTCACCGGTGATGGCGATGCTGATCTTGTCGCCGATCATGACCTTGTCACCCTCGAGCGGGATGTTGAAGTCGATGCCGAAGTCCTTGCGGCTGATCACCGTCGTGGCCTCGACACCCACACGGGTGCCGCCCCACGGGTCCTTGCCCTCGCCGAGGAACTCGACCGCGAGCTCGACCGAGCGCGTCACGTCCTTGATGGTGAGGTCGCCGGTCACGACGAACTCGGTGTCGGACTTCTCGACGACACCGGTCGAGGTGAACGTCATGGTGGGGTGGTTCTCGACTGAGAAGAAGTCGGCCGAACGCAGGTGCGCGTCGCGATCAGGAGTGCCGGTGTTGATCGAGCTCAGGTCGATCGTCGCGGTGGCAGTCGACTCGGTGATCTCGGGCGCGGTGGTGATGCTGCCCTCGAACTTCTCGAACTTGCCACGCACCTTGCTCATGAGGTGGCGGACGGTGAACCCGATCTCCGTGTGCGTGGGATCGAAGTTCCAGGTGCCTGCGGTGATCTGTGCCATGTCGATGTGTGCCCTTCGGGTGTCGTGCGGGATCCTTGTGGTCGAGGTGTCGGCATCCCCGTAAGTTGTTGCGGTTTAAACCAACGAGCCTCACTGTATCCACAACTAATTGAATCCACAACTATTCCCTGGGTACACTTCTGCTCATGACCTCGACCACGCAGGCTTCCCCCGAGACACGCTGGCTCGACGACCGTCAGCAGGCGCTCTGGCGGTCGTTCCTGGGCGGCTCGACGGTGTTCTTCGACCAGCTCGACCGCGATCTGCGACGCGAGCACGACCTCTCGATGCCCGAGTACGAGATCCTCGTCCGCCTCTCCGAGGCCGACGACTGGACGCTCCGGATGGCCGAGGTCGCCGACAAGGTCGCCCACTCCCGGAGCCGCATCACGCACACCGTCGCCCGCCTCGAGCGCGCCGGTCTCGTCGAGCGCCGCTCGTGCGCCTCCGACGGGCGCGGCGTCAACGCCCAGCTCACGGAGGCCGGCATGGAGCGGCTGCGCGAGGCTGCCCACACCCATGTCGGCGGCGTGCGCCGCTACCTCCTCGACAACACGACCGACGAGGAGTTCGCCGTGGTCGGGCGGGTCTTCGAGCGCATCCTCACCGATCTCGGAGGCTCGCGCTTCTAGACACCCTCTTCGACGTACGACCCGACATCAGGACCCGACGTTTCACCCCGCATATGGGGGGCTAACGTCGGGTCCTTTTGTCGGGTCGTACGTCCACCCGGGCGCGTGGCCGAAACCGGACGTGATGGTTGACCTCTGCACACATATGTTGCGAAGGTCACAGTGAAACGATTCAACCGCCCGGCTCTGCTTCGTCTATGCACACGCGCCGAAGGGATCCCGCTCGATGAACACACGTCTGTTCAAGCTCGCGGTCGCACTCACGACCGCCACCTTCCTCCTCCCGCTCGCACCCGCCCAGGCCTCGCCGCCGGGCGAGGTCCGCCCCCACGCCCTCGCGACCGACCACCAGACCCGGCCCCTCGGGGTCGGTGAACGACTCCCTGCCTTCGGATGGCAGCTGACCGCGCACGAGCGCGCGCAGTCGCAGTCCGCGTACCGCGTCCTGGTCGCCTCGAGCCCGGCCCTCCTCGCCCGCGGCAAGGGCGACGTCTGGGACTCGGGCAAGGTCGACTCGTCCGAGTCGCAGCAGGTCCCGTACGGCGGCCCGCAGCTCGAGTCCCGTACGCGCTATCACTGGAAGGTGATGGCATGGGACGTCACCGGCCACGCCGGGCGCTGGAGCTCGCCGACGTGGTTCGAGACCGGCCTCCTGGACGCCTCGGATTGGTCCGCGCAGTGGATCGCGCACGACACCGACCTCCCGCTGCCGACCTCGAACTCGCAGCAGAACTCCCCCGCCGCACTCCGTACGGGCAAGACCCTCGGCCAGTCCGTCACCACGGACCGTCCGTTCGACCGCATCGGCGGAAGCTTCCCGACCTGGGGCACGTCCGACTCAGACTTCACCCTCACCCTGCGCCGCGGCGGGCCCGATGGCGAGGCCGTCGCCGAGCACCGGTTCGTCGACCACGCCGACAACAGCTGGGCCGAGCTCGAGCTCGAGAGCCCCGCGGAGCCCGGCGACTACTACCTCGAGATGTCCCAGCTCGAAGGCCAGGCGGGGTGGTGGAGCCACACCGACGACGTCTTCACCGAGGGCCAGGCCTACGCGGACGACGCACCGGCGACCGGTGACCGGACCATCCGCTGGAACCCGACGACCGAGGCCAAGGCCGAGCTCACCTCGCAGCTCCGTACGATGTTCACCGCGGACAAGCGCGTGAAGTCGGCGCGGCTGTACTCGACGGCGCTCGGCATCTACGACCTCCAGCTCAACGGCCGCGAGGTCTCCGACGACCGTTGGGCCCCGGGCTGGACCGACTACGCCAAGCGCACGCCCTACCAGACCTATGACGTCACGGCGCTGGTGAAGCAGGGCGCGAACGCGCTCGGCGCGCGCCTCTCGACCGGCTGGTACGCCGGCAAGATCGCGATCTACGGCCCGAACCTGTACGGCAAGCTGCCCGGTCTGCTCAGCCAGCTCGAGATCACCTACACCGACGGGACGACTGAGCGCGTCGTCTCCGACACCTCGTGGAAGAGCACCGCCGGCCCGGTCACCCACGCGGACATCCTTGACGGCGAGGAGTACGACGCCCGCCTCGAGACGCCTGGCTGGACCCGCACCGGGTTCGACGACCGCTCCTGGGCCCCGGTCGTCGAGAAGACCGACGTCGAGACCGCACTCGTCGCGCAGTCCGCTCCCCCGGTCACCGTCACGCAGGAGATGCCCGTCCAGAAGATCACCGAGCCGACATCCGGCGCGTACGTCCTCGACCTCGGTCAGAACATGGTCGGCACGGTCGCACTCACCCTGCGTGGCCTCGCCGAAGGACAGAAGGTCCGCCTGCGCTACGGCGAGGAGATCAATCCCGACGGGACGCTCTACACGGAGAACATGCGCAGTGCCCGGGTCATCGACTACTACACGGCCCGCGGCGACCGCGTCGAGACGTACGAGCCCCGCTACACGTTCCACGGCTTCCGCTACGTCGAGATCACCGGGCTGTCCGACAAGCCGAGAAAGCGTGACCTGGTCGGCAAGGTGCTCGGCACCGACGCACCGCTGACCGGTCACTTCGAGACGTCCGACCCGATGCTCAACCAGCTCCAGAGCAACATCGTGTGGTCGCAGCGCGGCAACTTCCTGAGCGTGCCCACCGACTGCCCACAGCGCGACGAGCGGATGGGCTGGACCGGCGACATCAACGTGTTCGCCCCGACGGCCGCGTTCAACATGGACGTCTCCACGTTCCTCGGCGACAAGTGGCTGCAGGACCTGCGAGACGCGCAGCGTCCCGACGGCGCGGTCACGGACGTCGTCCCATACGTGCCTGTGGTCGGCGCCGGCAACGCCGGCTGGGGCGACGCGGCGGTCACCGTGCCGTACACCGTCTGGCAGACGTACGGCGACACCGCCGTGATCGAGGAGAGCTACGCCTCGATGACGGCGTGGATCGACTACCTCGAGAAGAACAGCGACGGCCTCATCCGCCCGGACGCCGGGTACGGCGACTGGCTGAACCTCGACGACAACACGCCGCGCGACCTGATCGGCACCGCGTACTTCGCGCACGTCACCGCACTCCTGTCCCAGATGGCCGACGCGATCGGCAAGGACGCCGACGCCGACCGCTATGCCGATCTGGCCGCCGAGGTGCGGGACGCGTTCATCGAGCGGTACGTCGGTGACGACGGCGCGCTCCCGGGTGACGCCCAGGCCGGCTACGTCCTCGCCCTGTCCTTCGGGCTGGTCCCGGACGCGCTCGTCGACGACGCCGCCGACCGCCTGGTCGCCAACCTGGAGCGGCACGACTGGCACCTGGCGACCGGCTTCCTCGGCACGCCGGACCTGCTCCCGGTGCTCACCAAGACCGGCCACACCGACGTGGCGTACAAGCTGATCAACCAGAAGACCTACCCGTCGTGGGGCTACGAGGTCGAGAACGGCGCCACGACGATCTGGGAGCGCTGGAACTCGATCATGCCTGACGGCAGCTTCGGCGACGTCAGCATGAACTCCTTCAACCACTACGCATACGGCGCGGTCGGCAACTGGATGTACCAGACGATCGGCGGCATCGCGCCCGATCCCGAGCAGCCCGGCTACCGGCACTTCACGGTCGCCCCGCAGCCTGGCGGCGGGCTCGACCACGCCGACGCGCGGTTCGAGTCCGGGTACGGCGAGATCCGCTCGCAGTGGGCGCGCAAGAACGGCCGCCTGACGATGACGGTGACGGTGCCGGTCAACACCACCGCCACCGTCACCATCCCGGGCTCGCGCGTCCGCGCGGTGACCGAGAGCGGCCGGCCCGTCACGAAGGCCGCCGGCGTCAGCGACGTCCGCGTCGAGGGCGACGCCGTCGTCGCCGAGCTGGGCTCTGGCACCTACCGCTTCACCGTGAAGGAGGACGCATGACCCGGCGATCCACGGCCTGGCGCCGTCGCACGCGCACGGCGGCTGCCGCTCTCGCGGTCGTCGCGCTGACCCTCGGGCTGACCAGCGCGTCGAGCGCGACCGACCGCACACCCAGCTCACCCGCCTGGGACGACGCCACCGGTCGTCTCGACCCGGCGGCGTTCGCCGACCCGCCGTCCACGAGTCGGCCGCACGCGTTCTGGTTCTGGAACGGCAAGCTGACCGAGGCCGAGCTCGAGCGCCAGCTCGACGAGATGCAGGACAACGGCGTGGAGGAGTTCTTCATCCACCCGCGCCAGGGCCTCGGCGGCGAGTTCGGCAAGACCGAGAACACGTACTACCTGTCGACCGACTACTTCGACAAGGTCGGCTTCGTCCTCAAGGAGGCCCGCAGCCGCAAGATGAAGGCGTGGTTGTACGACGACCTCAACTGGCCGAGCGGGTTCGCCGGCGGCCGTACGGTCCGTGGTGGCGACGTGGACGGACGCACGATCGAGGCCGATCCGTCGTACGTCCCGTGGTACCTCTCCCCCAGCGCCACCGAGGTGGCCGGTGGGACGACGTACGACGCTGAGGTTCCCGGCCGCAGCGACGGGTCCGACACCCCGCAGCCGGAGCTGGTGGCCACCCTGGCGGCACGCAAGTCCGGCGACGGGGCGTGCGCGACGAACGGTGAGGCGCGCGGAGTCCGCCTCGACGGCGCGTCCACGATCGAGCTGACCGACCAGATCAAGGACGGCCGTCTGACGTGGGAGGCGCCCGCCGGCGACTGGTGCCTCGTGCACCTCGTCCAGCGGCCGCTGGAGAACTACCACCCCGACCTCGAGCCGGACGAGCCGTACGTCGACATGCTCAACCCGGACGTGACCGAGAAGTTCATCGACATCACGCACGAGACGTACTACGAGCGCTTCGGCCGCCACTTCGGGTCGACGATCCCGGGCATCTTCAACGACGAGCCGGGCTTCTACAACAACTTCCCGGACAACCGCGGCGGGCTCGACTCGCGCGGCTCGATCCCGTGGACGCCGGGCTTCCGGGCGTACCTCGCGGACAACGCGGGCTACGACCTGACGCAAGACCTGCTCGGGATCTGGTACGACGCCGGCGCGACCACGACCAAGGCGCGCGTCGACTACTACGACGCTCTCTCCGACCGCTACAACGAGGCGCACACCAAGCCCCTCGCCGACTGGGCGGCCAAGCACGACATCGCGCTGATCTCCAACCCGCTCGTGGAGGAGGACCTCGGCAGCCACAAGCTGATCGAGGGCGGGAGCTGGTTCGAGATGAGCCGGCACTACCAGCTGCCGGGCATGGACCTGATCAGCGGGCTCAACACCTCGGCGATCACGCCGAAGCTGAACTCCTCGGTCGCCCACCTGTTCGACCGCAAGCGCAACCTCGCGGAGACGTTCGGCGCGTTCGGCTGGGACCTCACGATGGAGGAGATGAAGCGGACCGTCGCATGGGAGGCCGCAGGTGGCGTGGACCTCATCGACAACCACGCGTTCTACTACTCGACCGACGGCGAGCGCGCGGCGGAGTCCCCGCCGAGCCAGTTCTTCCAGAACACGTTCTGGCCCCGTTTCTCCCAGTACGCCGAGATGGTGGGCCGGCTCACCGAGCCCGCACGCGGCGCGACGGCCATGAACCCGGTCGGCGTGCTTTATCCGAGCTCGTCGATCATGGCGACGGGGACGCCGTGGGACGTCCGCGGGTTCGCGGGCAATGGTCCCGACCTCGGGCCGGTCGACGACTCGTGGACGGGCACGTCGAACGACCTGCTGCGCGCGCAGCTGGACTTCGACTACCTCGACGAGCTGGCGCTGGCCGGCGACGAGGACCTGGGTGTGGACGTGAAGGTACGCGACGGCGAGCTGGCACTGCACAAGCAGCGCTGGCAGGCGGTGGTCCTCCCCCGTACGACCGTGCTGTCGCTCGAGTCCGTACGGACCCTCGAGCGGCTGGTCGCCGACGGTGGCACCGTGGTCGCCGTCGACGGCCTGGCGACACGCGAGGCGTCCGGCCGTGACGCGGCGCTCCAGCGTCGTCTGACCGCGCTGTTCGGCACCGATCCGGCAGCGCCGGTCGCCTCGACCAAGAAGCACCGTCGCGGCGGGCTCGCGGCCTACCTGCCCGACCGCAGCACACTTGCCGAGGTCGTCAGCGCACGGGTGACACCGGGCGTCACGCTCGACTCCGCACCGGACCTGCGCGTGCGGCATGTGAAGCGCAAGGCCGACGACGCGTTCCTCGTGGTGAACCTGTCCGGGAACGAGGTCCGGACGACGGCACGGTTCGACGTCGCCGGCACGCCCGAGAACTGGGACCCCGAGACCGGGGAAACGCAGGTCGCGCCGGTGTTCCGACGCGACGGCGACCAGACGGTCGTCCCGCTGACGATGGAGCCGTACGAGGCACGGTGGGTCACCTTCCGACCCGGGGCGCACCCGAAGGGGAAGGTCGCGCACCTCACGGCGACCAACGCCCAGGCGGAGGACGTCACGTTCACCAAGGGCACCCTGCGGACGACGCTGGTGGCCGACCGGCCGGGCGAGGTCTATGCCCGTGGCGAGTACCGCGGGCGCGAGTACGGGGCGGTGACGACTGTCGAGGATCCGCTGGAGGCGCTGTCCCTCGGCGGTGACTGGCAGTTCCGGTTCGACCAGGACGGCGCGCAGTCGGTCACGCGTCCGCTCGGGTCCTGGACGGACCTGGACCGCGACTACTCGGGGTCGGGCACCTACACCAAGGCGTTCACGGTGCCTGACGGGTTCCGCGCGGACGACCGACGGCTGCAGCTCGACCTGGGTCGCGTGCGCGAGCTGGCCGAGGTGACGGTCAACGGCCGTACGGCTGGCTCGGTCGACTGGTCGCCGTACACCGTCGACGTCACCGACCTGCTGCGCGACGGCAAGAACGTGATCGAGGTGCGCGTCACCAACGCGTCAGCCAACGCGGTCGACGGGAGCGCCGCGCCGTCCGGCCTGCTCGGACCCGTGGCGCTGCGCCCGCAGAAGGTCGTCGACCTCGCCCTCACCCAGGGCACTCAGGTGACGTCGCTCGACCTCGCTGTCGAGCCTGGCTCGGCATCGGTCATTCCCGGCCGGCCGGCCCGGTTCACCGCGACAGTGAGCGGGATCGCCCCCGACGACCTGACCGCGACGCTGAGCACCGCCGTTCCGGAGGGGTGGACCGTCGACCCCGCGACCGTCGAGATCACTGAGCCGTCGTCCGGCACGCAGGTCCGCACCAGCGTGGACGTGCTCGTCACGCCTCCGTCCGACGCGGACGAAGGCACGGCGCCAGTGACGCTCACGCTGGCGGGTCCGGACGGACGCACCGTCGCACGCACCGTCCACGTCACGGTCGTGCACTCCTTCGCCGCGTGGGAGTTCGAGATCGACGGCGAGACGGAGGGCTGGTCCGCGGCGAACCAGATCGAGGGGCTGGCGGCGTCCGGTGGCGCGCTCCGGTTCTCGTCGACCGGCGGCGACCCGTTCCTCGTGGGACCGCAGGTGTCAGTCCCGCTGGCCGACGGTGCCGTGGTCGAGGTCGAAATGTCGTCGACTGCCGGGGGCGGCGGACAGCTGTTCTGGGCGACGATCGACGGCGGCTTCGCCGAGTCGCGCAGTGGACGGTTCTCCGTCGAGTCGGGCGGGACGAGGACCTACCGGATCGTCATCCCGCGTCAGGACGCCTCGCTGACGCAGCTGCGACTCGATCCGCTCACCGGCACCGGTGACCTCGTGGTCGACGCGATCAGGGTCCTCCCGAGCTGACCCAGGGCGAGGCAGGAACGACGGTGCCTCCCGACCGATGTCTGGTCGGGAGGCACCGTCGTTTCTGAACCGTCCGTCAGTCGCGCGTGAGGCGACGGTAGGTCAGGGCGTGCGGACGCGCTGCGTCCGGCCCGAGGCGCTCGACCTTGTTGGCCTCGTAGTCGGCGAAGTTGCCCTCGTACCAGTACCAGTTGGACTGGTCGTCGGCGTCGCCCTCCCACGCGAGGATGTGGGTCGCCACGCGGTCGAGGAACCACCGGTCGTGGGAGATCACCACGGCACAGCCCGGGAACTCGAGCAGCGCGTCCTCCAAGGACTGCAGGGTCTCGACGTCCAGGTCGTTCGTCGGCTCGTCGAGCAGCAGCAGGTTGCCGCCCATCTTGAGCGTCAGCGCCAGGTTGAGGCGGTTGCGCTCACCACCGGACAGGATGCCGGCGCGCTTCTGCTGGTCGGGGCCCTTGAAGCCGAACGACGCGACGTAGGCGCGGCTGGGCATCTCGAAGTTGGCGACCTTGATGTGGTCGAGCCCGTCGGAGACGACCTCCCAGACGTTCTTGGAGGGGTCGATGCCGCCTCGCGACTGGTCGACGTACGAGATCTTGACCGTGCTGCCAACCGTCAGGCTGCCCGCATCAGGCTCCTCCTCCCCCACGATCATCTTGAACAGCGTGGTCTTGCCGACGCCGTTCGGACCGACGATGCCGACGATGCCGGCGCGCGGGAGCGAGAAGTTGAGGTCGCTGATGAGCGTACGGTCGCCGAACCCCTTGGTCAGGTTCTTCGCGTCGAGGACGACGTCACCCAGGCGCGGGCCCGCCGGGATGTTGATCTCCGACAGGTCGACCGAACGGCGACGCTCGGCCTCCGCGGCCAGTTCCTCGTAGCGCGCCAGACGGGACTTGCTCTTGGCCTGGCGGGCCTTGGGGTTGGAGCGGACCCACTCGAGCTCGCGCTCCAGGATCTTCTGACGCTTGGCGTCCTTCTTGCCCTCGACGACGAGGCGCTGCTGCTTGGTGTCGAGGTAGGTCGAGTAGTTGCCCTCGTACGGGTGGGTCTTGCCGCGGTCGAGCTCGAGGATCCACTGCGCCACGTTGTCAAGGAAGTAGCGATCGTGGGTCACGGCGAGCACGGCACCGGGGTACTTCGCGAGGTGCTGCTCCAGCCACAGCACGCTCTCGGCGTCCAGGTGGTTGGTGGGCTCGTCGAGCAGCAGCAGGTCGGGCTGCTGGAGGAGCAGCTTGCACAGCGCGACGCGGCGACGCTCACCGCCCGAGAGCGGGTCGACGATCGCGTCCGGGGGCGGGCACCGCAGGGCGTCCATGGCCTGCTCGAGCCGCGAGTCGAGGTCCCACGCGTTGGCGTGGTCGAGATCAGTCTGGAGCTCGCCCATCTCGGCCAGCAGGGAGTCGTAGTCGGCATCGGGGCTGGCAAGCTCTTCGCTGATCGCGTTGAACCTGTCGAGCTTGCCCTTGATGTCGGCGACGGCCTCCTCGACGTTCTCGAGGACGGTCTTGCCCTCGGTCAGTGGCGGCTCCTGGAGGAGGATGCCGACGGTCGCGTCGGGGTCCTTGTAGGTGTCGCCGTTGTTCGGCTGCTCCATGCCGGCCATCAGCTTGAGGAGCGTCGACTTGCCGGTGCCGTTCGGGCCGACGACGCCGATCTTGGCGCCGTGCAGGAACGACAACGTCACGTTGTCGAGAACGACCTTGTCGCCCAGCGCCTTGCGGACGTTGTGCAGGGTGAAAACGTAATCAGCCATGGTGGGTCAAGCCTAGGCGCTCGACCACAGCATGCGTGAATCGGACGCCCTGACCGCCCCCTGACCGCCCCCGACCGCCCGCCTCAGACCGCGACGGGCTCCGCACGCGCTCCGGGTGCCGGGGCGGTGTGGCTGCTCTCGAACTCCGCGACCGCCTCACCGTCTGATGACGCCTGCTCCTGCACTGCTGCCGGCTCGTTGCGCGTGAACGTCGACGTGCCGCGGTTGAGGTCGTGGCACACCGCGGTGGCCTCGAGGACATCTCGCTGATGCTGCTCGCGGGTGTCCTTGTCCTCCCAGGTGTGGCTGCGCAGGCGTCCGATCACCACGACCGGATCGCCGGTCTTGAGGGAGGCGGCGACGTTCTGCGCGAGCGTGCGGCTGGCCTTGACGGTGATCCAGACCGTCTCCAGGTCACGCCAGCGGCCCTGCTGGCGGTCGAAGAAGCGCGGGGTGGAACCGACCCTGAACATCGCCCACCCGAAGCCCTTGCTCTCCCGGTAGTCGACCGGGGTGCCGAGGTTGCCGTACACGGTCATCTGGTTGTCGCTCATGACTTCTCCTGCTCGTCGGGGACACACACAGCGTGGGTCCCCAAGAGCCCTGTACGCACGACGTCCGGCCGCCCTGGGGACGGCCGGACGCTGTGGACGTACGAGGAGAAGGTCAGACGTTGCGGCCGAGCGCGGCAGCGATGCCGCGACGAGCCTGCTCGTACGCGGCGAGCTCGTGATCGACAGGCGCGAGCACCCGCTCACGCGTCACCTCGGCGATCGTCGCGCGCAGCCGGTCTTCGGCGCCATGGGCGCGTCGCGAAGCCGAGGACTTCGCGGCGACCGTGGTCACCAGCGCCAAGAGCAGTCCGACGACGAGGCCGCCTCCGGCCAGGTAGGCAGGTAGCCACACCCCTGCCACCGTCGGCGCGGAGGCCGAACCGGTCAGCTCGGCACCGGTGAGCGCGAGCATCCAGAGGAGGCCGGCGATCATGACGGCGAGCGCGGCCCACTGCACCAGCTTGACGAACGACCACCACGTCGGCGTCTTGTCGATGCCCAGCCCCGTACGGGCGATCGCGTCGTCCAGGACGTCGGCGAGGTCGCGGTTGGGGACGACGACGGCACGGCGCATCGACTGCACCCACGACGGCGTGAGCCCGATCGCAGCCTTCTCGGCGACGTCGCGCACAGCGACGTCGACGGCCGGGCGCTGGACCCGCGCGGAGACGCCCTCGGCACCGAGGGCGTGCAACGCGGAACCGGGCCCGGACGACGTGCTCTTGGAGCGGCCGATCATGCGCAGCGGCGGCCAGGTGGTTGCCGAGACCGCGCGCGACACGAGCGACTTCTCGGCGGCGTCAGCGACCGCCGAGACGCCCGCCGCGTCGGCGAGGGTGTCCGCGAGCTGCGCACGGTCGGAGTCGGTCAGACCGAGCGCCGGCGCGTCGCCGCTGATCTGCTCGAACGCCTTGGCGAGGTGCTCGACATCGGCGCCCGTACGAAGGCCAGCAGCCTGCTTGTCGCGGATCCTGCGCACCAGCGCGCGCTTGAAGTCGTCGACGCCGTCGCCGCGCAGGGCAGACACGGCGATGACCGGGACTCCCGCCAGACCGTCCTCGGCGAGGAGTCGGCGGACGTCCTGGAGGGTGCCATCCCACTGCTCCGGCGGGAGCTTGTCGATCTGGTTGAGGACGACCATCGTCACCTCGGCGTGCCGAGCGAGCGGGCGCAGGTAGCGCTCGTGGATGGCGGCGTCGGCGTACTTCTGCGGGTCGAGGACCCACACCAGCACGTCGGCGTACTTCACAAGGCGGTCGACCTCGAGGTGGTGCGCCACCTCGGTCGAGTCGTGGTCAGGGAGGTCCAGGAGGACGAGCCCGTCGAGGTTCGTGTCTTCTGGGACGAGGCCGAGCGGGCTGCCGAGCGACATCTGCTGGCGCTCGGGGATGCCGATCCACTCGAGCAGAGCACGGCCGCCGTCGTTGCCCCAGGCGACCGCCATCGCCCACGACGTCGTCGGACGGCGGACGCCGACCGCAGAGAGCTCGACGCCGGCGACGGCGTTGAACAGCGACGACTTGCCGGAGCCGGTCGCTCCAGCGAGGGCGACGACCGTACGGTCGCTGGCGAGGCGGAGGCGTGCGCTGGCGCGCTGGACGACCGCTGCCCCCTCCGCCACGAGTGCGGGGTCGAGGCGGCCTGCAGATGCTTCCACGGCGCGGGCGAGCCCGTCGACGCGTGCGGCGACGTCACCGCCGGTCGTGCTGAACAGCGGTGCGGGAGGGGTGTCAGTCACGTCAGTCCCAGTCCTCGGGGATCAGGTCGGTGTGCCGCGCGTCCTCTGCTGCGCGTGCAGCGGCTCGAATGCTATCGGCTGCAGCGGGTGCAGCGGCAGTGCGTGCGATCACGTCATAGAACCGCTGCCGCTCATCACGCAGGACGGCGCCCGCCCGGCGGAGAAGGTCTTCCTTGGCGAGCTCGACGAGACGCCGCGCTGTCGCGTCTCCGAACACGTCGAAGAGCAGCTCGCGGGCTATCGCAGCACCGGTGTTCGCCTCGTCCTCGCGGGGGGCGAGCTCGTTGACGACGCAGATGCCGAGGGTCACCGCGGACCCTGCCGTACCCAGCGCGAGGAACCGCGCGGTCATGCGGCGCTCGCCGCCCTCGGCGCGCACGATCTCGGTGCACGCCTCGATCCAGTCGGAGGAGATCCGCTCGGCTCGCGAGCGCAGGGTGCGGGTCGCGCGGTCGAGCTCGCGGCCCGGCCCCTCGATCAGGCCGGAGCCCGCAGGGTTCTGCTCCCATGCCTGGTACGCCCCGTGGGCGCCGGCCTCAGCCTGCTCCAGGAGGAGGAGCTCGACGTTGTGCGCGAGGCTCTCGTGGACCTCGGCGACACGCGCGCGACGGCCGCGGACGCTATCCACGATGCGGTCACGGATCCGGCCGATGCGGTCGTCGGCGCCGCGCAGGAGGTCGCCCGACCCCGCGAAGTCGCGCCAACGCGCGGTCAGCTCGCCATGCATGAGCGTCCCGTCGGAGACGGCCTTGGCGAACGCCGCCTCGGCGCCGGTGTAGGCACGGTCGACGTCCTCGACCAGCGCGCTCAGCACCGCCCCCTGGTCGGCCACGGCGTCGGCGACGTCGAACGCACCGAACACGATCTTGCGCACCGCGCCGTCGAGGGTCTGGGTGACGATCGCGGAGCGGACCTCCGGGTCGGCAGCGAGGTCGTGGAGCCAGTTGAGGATCGGTGCGACCGAGCTCGGGGGCAGCAGCCCGTCGTCGTCGACCTCGGTCTCGAGCACCGTGAACAGGGGCGAGTCCTTGAGGCCGCGCGCAGTCAGCATGCGTGCGAGGTGGCCGCGGACCTCGCCCATCGACGTGTCCGGCGTGCGGTCGAGGACGATGGCCACAGCCGCACTGCGGTCGGCCGCCTCACGCAGGTAGTCCCACGGGACCTGGTCGGCATAACGGGCGGCCGACGTCACGAACAGCCAGAGGTCGGCCGCCGCGAGCAGCTCGGTGGCGAGGCGGCGGTTCTCGGTCTCGATCGAGTCGACGTCGGGCGCGTCGAGGAGCGCGAGACCCTTGGGCACCGTGTGCGCGGCCACGAGCGTCAGCGAGCGGGTGTCATGGGACTGGGTCGTGGCGCGGGCCAGGTCGGGCAAGATCCGGTCGGGCTGGAACCAGTCGGCGTCAGCCGGATTGTGCACCAGCACGGCCGAGCGCGTGGTCGGCCGCAGGACGCCCGACTCGGTGACCCGACGGCCGATCAGCGAGTTGACCAGGGTCGACTTGCCGGCGCCGGTGGAGCCGCCGACGACCGTCAGGAGAGGGGCGTCGAGCTGCACCAGGCGCGGCAGCACGTAGTCGTCGAGCTGTGTCAGCAGCGCCCGCTGAGCCTCACGTCCGTCCGAAGCCCCGGGGATGTCCAGCCCGAGGGCAGCACCGCTCAGCTCGGTGCGCAGCTTGAGCAGCGCAGCGAGCAGAGTCGCAGTGGAGCCATCCGTCGACACTCGAACCTCCGGAGAAGGGGGGGACATGCCCGACCTCAGAGTAATGGAGAGCGGGGCGGATCACGCACCGGTGACCTCGCGGGATGTCCGAGACAGTGTCGGCGGTCACCTGCGGGGCTGCTGCGGGGGCCGACCGCCCGGGGGGTGCTGCCCTGGGGCGTTCGGTGGAATGTCGGGGCTGGACGGGGTGACAGGAGGGGCGGCGTAGGGCGCGCGGGGGCCGTACGGGGTGTTCATCGGGTATGACGACGGCGGCGGGACGGCTCCGTACGGAGGGTTGCCGTAGGCGCTCGGCCGCGCGTACGAGAAGCGCAGGGGCGGCGGCAGGACCACGTACGGGCGGAGCACCCGCATCTCCGAGAGGAACGCGTCGACGCGCTGCGGTGCCTGCGGCTTAGGCATCCGGTCCATGACGCCGGCATAGAGGTAGGCCATCGTGATGGCGTCGCGCTGATAGCGCTTGGTCGCCTTGGCCGAGATCTCGCCGCCGTGGAGCTTGGCGTGCTTGACGGCCTTGCGACGATAGCTGAGCGAGGCGATGTAGGGGATCTCGTCGGCGACCAGCCAGCCGCGCCGGGCGATGTCGGTGAGGGCGCGGACGAGGTAGCGGCCCTGGTCACGCCGCGCGAGGACGGCGAGGACGATCGTGCCGGCCAGCAGCAGCCCGGTGAACCCGTACGCGAGGAGGAAGCCCGTCCCGCCGAGATAGCTGACGCCGCCGTTCCAGATGCCGTGCAGCAGCATGCTCCCGAGGAGACCTGCAGCCCAGATCAGGCCACGCACCGCCGTGGAGCGCTGACGCACCGACAGTCCGACGGCGATGCCGAACGCGGCGGTGAACATCGGGTGGGCGAACGGGCTCATGATGCCGCGGAGCACGAACGTCACCGTCGTCGCCGCCGGGCCGTCGACGCCCGTCTCGTCGATGCCGCCATAGGCGCCTGCGTAGTAGACGACGTTCTCGACGAAGGCGAAGCCGAGGCCGACCAAGCCGGCCAGGACGAGCCCGTCCACGAGACCGTCGATGACACGGCGCATCCGCAGGAACGTGAGAACGAGGAACAGGCACTTCGCCGGCTCCTCGGTGACCGGCGCGATGAACGTCGCGAGCGCCGAGTCGGACAGGTCGAAGGTGTTCGAGATCAGGATCTGGGCCAGCAGCGCGATCGCGACCGAGACCACGCCGCCCCACACGACGGCAGCGAGCTTGTAGTGCCACGGCTCCGGCTCGTACCGGTCGAGCCAGAAGAAGCAGCCGAGCATCGCCGGCAGCGGCAGCACTGCGTAGAGGAGGCTCAGACCGCTGCCCGCGGCGTCCCCGCTGGTGATCGCGAAGAAGCAGACCCCTACGACGCCGATCGCGGCTGTGACGAACATCAGCACCATCAGCAGTGTGTGGCCGCGCTGCCACATGGGGTCGCGCAGCCGCGGCAGCGGCCCGGGCGGGACCGGCGCTGACGGAGAGTGCGGCGCGGATGCCGCCCACGGCTGGGACACACGAGAACCCTAGCGGCGTACGCAGACCAGTCCTGCGCCGCTAGGGTTGCCTGTGGGCGCCCGTAGCTCAGTTGGATAGAGCGGCGGCCTTCTAATCCGCGGGTCGGGGGTTCGAGTCCCTCCGGGCGCGCTCAGCTCTCCAGGACGGCGTCGAGGACGATCTCCGGCACCGAAGCCAGGGCCTTGCTGACCGGGCAGGCCTTCTTGGTCTCCTCGGCGACCTCTGCGAACTGCTCGGCGGTGAGCCCGTCGACCTTCGCGCGGACGGTGAGGACGATCTTCGAGATCAGCAGGCCGCCGTTGTCGCGATCGGGCCGCACGGTGACATCAGCCCGTACGGACGCCGACTGCGGCGTCCCCCCGGCGTTGGCGAGCCCGCCGGACAGCGCCATCGCGTAGCACGAGGCGTGCGCGGCCGCGATGAGCTCCTCAGGGCTGGTGCTCCCCTCGGCCTCGTCGGCGATGCGGCGAGGGAAGGACACGTCGAACGTGCCCGTCCCCGAGCTGTCGAGGGTGACGCGGCCCGTGCCGTCCTGCAGCCCTCCGGTCCACTGCGTCGTCGCGGTACGTGTCGCCATGGTGTCGCTCCCGTCGTCGTGTGCTCGAACCTCCACCGTAGAGACGTGAGGCCCCGTACGCATCATGCGTACGGGGCCTCGCGGGTGTCTCGGCAGGTCAGACGGGTCAGCCGGCCTTGGCTTCCTCGATGGCGGCCAGGACTTCCTCGGTGCCAGGGACGCCCGGGGTGCCGTCCGGACCCTCGGGCCCGTTCACGGTGGTGCCGTTGACCCAGACGGTCGGGGTGCCCGAGAGCTTGTTGCCTTCGGAGTCGGGCTGGTCGAACGCCTTCTCGGTCTGCTCTTCGGTCCAGTCACGGAACGGGCGACCCGTGATGCAGTCGGTCGCCGCCTTGCTCGCGCCCGCCTCCTCGGCGAGGTCGCGGAACTCCTTGTCGCTGAGCGAACCGCCCTGAGGCTGGTTGGCGAAGAGCAGCTTGGCGTAGTCGCGGAAGACCTTCGCGCCGTCCTCCTCGAACACGCACATCGCCGCGGCCATCGCGTCGTTGGAGAACTCGTTGAGGAAGGCGACCGGGCGGTACTCGACGTCGATCGCGCCGGCGGCAACCTGCTGGTCAAGGACCTGACCGGTGGTCTCCTCGAACGACTTGCAGTGCGGGCACGCGAAGTCCTCGAAGATCGTGACCTTGACCGGGTCCTCGGCCGCCGTACCGCCCAGGTCGGTCGCGGTGAGATTCACGCCGCCGGTGTCGGTGATGCCGTCCGGGGTGCGGGTCGGAGAGTCGGCGGAGTTGTCGACCGCCGCCTTCACTGCGAAGCCGGCGCCGGCGATCACGACCAGCACCACCGCGACGATCGCCACGGTGATGAGGTTGCGGCGCCGCTTCGCCTGGCGCTCGCGGTCCTTGCGCATCTGCTCCGCGCGCTCACGACGGGCGCGCTTGTCATCCTTGCTGGCCACCTGGGTCATCCATCCTTCGCGTACGGACACGTGTCGCCGGGACAACGTACGAGCCGGTGCTCGCGTTCCCTTGCGACCGCGACCAGGCTACCGGTCAGAGTCAACGGCTAAGGTGGTTGGTCGTGATGGATAGGCTTGTATGGATCGACTGTGAGATGACAGGGCTCGACCTCGAGCACGACGCGCTGATCGAGGTGGCAGCGATCGTGACCGACTTCGAGCTCAACCCGGTCGCTGAGGGCGTCGACGTCGTGATCAAGCCGCCGCGTGAGGCGCTCGATCAGATGAACGACGTCGTGACGCAGATGCACACCAGCTCCGGGCTCCTGGACGAGCTCGACGCCGGTCTGGCGCTCGCCGACGCGGAGCAGGTCGTTCTCGACTACATCAAGCAGCACGTCCCCGACGCGGGCAAGGCTCCGCTCGCGGGCAACTCGGTCGGCACCGACCGCGCGTTCCTGCTGCGGGACATGCCCGAGCTCGAGGGCTACCTTCACTACCGCGTGGTCGACGTCTCGTCGATCAAGGAGCTGTCGCGTCGCTGGTATCCGCGGGTCTACTTCAACTCCCCCGCCAAGACCGGCAACCACCGCGCGCTCGCCGACATCCTCGAGAGCATCGAGGAGCTGCGCTACTACCGCGCGGCCGTCTTCGTGCCGCCGCCCGGGCCCGACAGCGACACCGCCAAGGCGCTCGCCGCGGAGCACTCCGGCGCACTGCGCGGCAGCGACTCCTCAGACGACGCTTCGTAGGGACCCGGATTTCGAGCCGTCAGGACTGACCCGCTACACTCGTGCACGCCGCACACGGTGATGCCGTGTCGCGCGCGGTGGGTGTAGCTCAGTTGGTAGAGCACCGGCTTGTGGTGCCGGTGGTCGCGGGTTCAAGTCCCGTCATCCACCCCCAAAGACGCCAGGTCAGGACATCGTTCCCGGCCTGGCGTCCTTCGTTTGCGCCAGCGGGCGACGTCGCGCCGCGGCGATCTCAGCCCCGTTCGCGACCGCCCAGTCCGCCAGGGCGGAGAGCGGCTCGAGCAGCGACCTCCCCAGCGGCGTGAGGGTGTACTCGACGCTTGGCGGCACGGTCGGGAACACCTCTCGACCGACCAGGCCGTCCTCCTCCAGAGCGCGCAAGGTGCGGGTCAGCATCCGCTGGCTGATGCTGTCGATCTCGCGGTGGAGCTCGTTGTACCGGTGCGCACGCCGTCCGAGGAGCACGAGCACCAGGAGCGTCCACTTGTCACCGATCCGACGGATCACGTCGGTCACGGGACATCGTTCGTACTCATCCGCAGGGACCGGCCCGGGCAAGGGCGTGTCGACAAGGGTAGGCACATCCGCGTGCGTACCGGACATTCAACTGCCTCCTTCCGCACTCGCCGAAGGTTCTCGATGCTAGTGGCAACCACCGTCGAGTCGAGGAGGAACATGAGCCCGGAAGCCGTCACCCCGAGGGGCGACAGGACACCGCGGACGGTCGTCGTGAGCGGAGGGACGGACGGGATGGGGCGCGCCCTCGCCCTCGGCAGGGCCGCCCGTGGAGACACGGTCGTCGTCCTCGGCAGCAACAGGGAGAAGGGAGAGCGCGTTCTGGAAGAGGCCGCTCGGCTCGATGGCACAGGGGCGCTCGAGTTCGAGCGGGTCGACCTGTCCAGCATCGACGACACCCGTGCGGCTGTTCGGCGGATCGCGGCTCGTCACGAGGCTGTCGACGCCCTCACCCTGTTCGCCAACCGCCAGGCTCCGAGGCGGACAGTCACCGCGGACGGCCTCGAGCAGGTGTTCGCCGTGTACTACCTCAGCCGCTACCTGCTCAGCTACGAGCTCAGTCCCCTGCTGCGCCGGAGCCGGACGCCGGTCATCGTCAACGTCGCCGGCGTCGGTATGACGAAGGGGCGCCTGCACTGGGACGATCTCCAGCTCGAGGGCGAGGGCGAGTACGGCATGGTGGCCGCACAGCTGCAGGCTGCACGTGCGAACGACCTCCTCGGGGTGATGTTCGCCGCAGAGCCGGACAACCCGGTTCCGTACGTCCTCTATCACCCGGGGTTCACCAAGAGCGGCGACCTCACCCCGCTGCGACCGGCGCTCAGGGTGACGTTGCGGGCACTCGCCGCCCTGGCGGCACGCCCCGTCGAGAGGGCAGTCGCTCCCCTCCACCGGTTCATCGAGGAGCCGCCGCGCGCACCGCTCAGCGCGATCGACCGCGAGACGTCACTGCCGCTCAGCCTGAGGACACTCGACCCGCATGGCGCGGACCGGCTCGCCGCGGCCACCCGTGCGATCCTCGCGGCCCACGAGGGAACCGTCTCATCGGCGTAGGGCCACCACCCTCACGTATGTTCCCAACATCCCGTCGATATGTTGTCGACATGGTGTCGGCTAATTCTCGCATGAGGACGTGATGATGTTTCTCGCCATTCGTGAGCTCGTGTTCGCTCGAGGGCGGTTCGCCCTCATGGGATCCGTGGTGGCCCTGATCGCCATCCTCATGGTGCTGCTGTCGGGCCTGTCGGTCGGACTGGTCAACGACGGCGTCTCGGGACTCAAGAAGGTCCCGGTGACCTCGTTCGCGTTCCAGCAGGACGTCGCCAAGGACTCGGCGTTCTCGCGCAGCGTCGTGTCGTCGGAGGCTGTCGAGGCGTGGGCCGACCGTCCGGGCGTCGAGGACGCGGCGCCCTTCGGCAACACCCTGGTGAACGCGCGCGCCGACAACGGCACCGAGGTCGACCTCGCCCTCTTCGGTGTCGAGACCGACTCCTTCCTCGCCCCCTCCCCCGCGACCGGCGCCCCGCTCGGCGACGAGGCGGACGGGATCGTGATCAGCGAGACCGCCGCCGACGAGGGCATCGCGCTCGGCGACGTCGTCCGCATCGAGCCCACCGGGACGGCCCTCACGGTCGTCGGGATCCTCGACGGCCAGCACACGTACGGGCACGTGGACGTGGCGTACGTGCCGCTGACCACGTGGCAGGAGGTCCGCGCCGGCGTACGGACGGGAGACCCCGTACCGGCGCACGTGCACGACGAGTTCACCGCCGTCGCGGTACGGGCCGCTGACGGCGACGACGTGGATCTCGCTGCGGGAGACGAAGCCGCGTCGACGACCTCGATGACCCTCGAGGAGTCGTTCGGAGCCTCGCCCGGGTACACCGCCGAGACGTCGACCCTCCAGCTGATCCAGGTCTTCCTCTATGCCATCTCCGCGCTGGTCGTCGGCGCGTTCTTCACCGTGCTCGTCATCCAGCGCCGTCAGGAGATCGCGGTGATGCGGGCGATGGGAGCGAGCACCGGCTATCTTCTGCGCGACAGCCTGCTGCAGTCCCTGATCCTCCTGATCGTCTCGGCCGGGGTCGGCGTCGGGATAGGCCTCGCCGGTGGCGCCGCCCTCGCCTCCACGCCCATGCCGTTCGCCCTGGAGGCGGGTCCGATCGCCGCCGCCACCGCACTCCTCATCGCCCTCGGTGTCGTCGGAGCCGCCGTCGCGGTCGTCCGCGTCACCCGGGTCGACCCGCTGACCGCACTCGGAGGCAACCGATGACCCCCGCACTCGCGCTCACCGACGTCACGCTCGTCCACGGCGACGGCGAGGACACCGTCACGGCGTTGGACGCCGTCAGCCTGCGTGTCGCGCCCGGAGAGCTCGTCGCGATCGTCGGGCCGTCCGGATCCGGCAAGTCGAGCCTGCTCGCCGTCGCCGGCGCCCTGACCACCCCGACCTCCGGCGAGGTTCGCGTCGGCGAGGTCGACCTCGCGACGGCCTCACGCCGCGAGCTGGCGCGGATCCGGCGGGAGCGGCTCGCCTTCGTCTTCCAGAGCGGCAACCTTGTCCCCGCGCTCACCGCGATCGACCAGATCCGGCTTCCCCTCACGTTCGGCAAGGTCTCCGAGCCACGCGACCCGTACGACCTGCTGGCCGAGGTCGGGATGGAGCACAAGGCGCGCCGTCGGCCCCACCAGCTCTCGGGCGGGGAACGGCAGCGCGTCGGGATCGCCCGTGCCCTGGTGACCCGCCCGCGACTGCTCCTCGTCGACGAGCCCACAGCTGCGCTGGATCGCCAACGCAGCCAGGACATCGTGTCGTTGCTCGCTCGCGAGACGCACGAGCACGGTGTCGCCACCGTGATGGTGACGCACGACCACGACGTGCTGCACCACTGCGACCGGGTCTACGAGATGATCGACGGACGACTCGGCGTCCCTGCTGCGTCGCCCGACTGACCCAGGAGGACCCGTGCCCCGCATCCAGGCGCCCACGGTGGTCGAGCACCGCCGTCGCCAGGAGCGGGCGATCCTGGACGCGGCACGGGCCCTCATCGCCGAGACCGGCGAGGCGCCCTCGCTAGGGGCGGTGGCCAAGCGGGCGGGGATGGCGAGGCCGAGCCTCTACCAGTACTTCCCGTCGCGTGGGGAGCTGCTCGCGGGCGTCGTCGCCGATGTGTTCCCCGAGTGGTCACGCCACGTCCGCGAACGCGTCGCGGCGGCCGAGGCACCGGGCGAGCGGGTCTGGGAGTACATGGCGGCCAACATCGACCTCTTCGCCAGCTCGGAGCAGGCGGTCGCGCACGTGCTGAGCAGCGTCGTCGAGCCCGCCGTCCTGCAGGCCCCGATGCAGCGGTTCCACGCCGAGCTCCAGGAGCCGCTGGTCGCTGCCCTGCACGACCTCGGCGAGCCGCACGTCGACCAGATGGCCTCGCTGGTGAACGCGCTGATCGTCCAGGTGTGCGCGACGTATGGACGTGACGACGCGCACGCAGGCCACGGCGATGCCCCGTCCTTGTCCCGTACGGAGGCCCTCGAGCTGCTCCGCCGGCTCATCGGCGCCTACCTCGACCTGCCCGGGGAAGCGAAGGGGCCCCGCAGGCGTTGACCCTGTCGGACCGACGCGCCCGCGTCGGTCGGTCGACGAGGAGGTCGCGGTGCACGGCGAGTACAAGGTTCCCGGGGGCAAGCTGGTCGTCATCGACCTCGAGATCGTCAGCGACCACCTGAAGGACGTCCAGCTGTCGGGCGACTTCTTCCTCGAGCCCGACGAGGCCCTGGAGCGGATCACCGGAGCCCTCGAAGGAATGCCTGCCGACGCGTCGGTCACCTCGTACGCGGCCGCCGTTGAGGGGTCGCTCGCCGGCGCGTCGATGATCGGCTTCGACCCGCGTGCGGTCGGCTTCGCGGTGACCCGGGCGCTCGGGCGTTCGACGTCCTGGCACGACCACGCGTTCGCGCTCGTCGACTCGGGCCCGCTGCACCCGGCCGAGCAGATGGCGCTCGACGAGGTGATCGCGACCCAGGTCGCCAGGGGCGAGCGGCCGCCCGCGCTGCGCTTCTGGGAGTGGGCGTCCAACGCCGTCATCATCGGCTCGTTCCAGTCGCTGTCCAACGAGGTCGACCTCGACGCCGCTGCACGCCACGACGTGACGGTCGTACGGCGGATGTCCGGCGGCGGCGCGATGTTCGTCGAGCCCGGCAACACCATCACGTACTCGCTGTACGTCCCCGCGTCGCTCGTCGAGGGCATGAGCTTCGCCGAGTCGTACGCGTTCCTCGACGCCTGGGTCCTGCGCGCGCTCAAAGGCCTGGGCATCGACGCCTCGTACGTGCCGATCAACGACATCGCCACACCTCACGGCAAGATCGGCGGCGCCGCGCAGAAGCGCCTGGCCGGCGGCGCGGTGCTGCACCACGTGACGATGTCGTACGACATGGACGCGACCAAGATGCTCGACATCTTGCGGATCGGGCGCGAGAAGCTGTCCGACAAGGGCACCGCGAGCGCGGCGAAGCGGGTGGACCCGCTCAAGAGCCAGACCGGCATGCCGCGCGACGAGGTCGTACGGGCGATGGTGGGCCACTTCGCGGACAGCTACGGGCTCACTCGTGTCGGCGTCGACGAGGCGACACGCGCCGAGATGGAGGCGCTGGCGCGCAGCAAGTACGGCACCGAGGAGTGGACCGCGCGCGTGCCGTGACGCAACGGGGACCCGCACGGGCCACGGCTCCGTCATCGTGAGCGCATGTCGCTCTCACGTACGGCGGTCCTCGTGTCCGCAGGTGTCATCGTCGGCCTGGTCGCCGGCGGTACCACCGTCGCTGTTGCCGCATCGTCGGCAAAGACCGTGAAGGTCTGCACCACCAAGAAGGGTGTCGTGCGCACGGCCGACGCCAAGGGCAGGTGCCCGAAGAAGTCGAAGAAGCTGGCGATCAACGTCCGGGGCCCTGCAGGGTCTCGGGGTGCGCCCGGCGTCGCGGGTGCCCGCGGACCGTCGGACGCATGGAGGATCGGCGCGCTCAACCGTGCGGAGGCGGTGAAGGTGCAGGCGGGTTCGTACGTCGTCAACGGCACCGTCTACTTCGGCAGGGCGTCGGCGACCGCACAGTGCTGGGTCTGGCATCAGGACTCGCCGACCGGGAGCTCGGGCATCGGCTCCTTCCTGACCGGGGCGAACGCCGTCGCGACGCTGGCCGTGTCCGACGCGTTCACGGTGACGGCGACCAGCGACGTCTGGGTCGAGTGCAGCGGCGGTGAGGGCTTCTCGGTCACCCCGCGCGTCACCGTCCTCGCGGTCGGGACGCTCCACGACTGAGCCGCGCTCACTCCTCGGCGTGCAGCGGGAGCGTGCGACGGCTCACGAACCGGCGCTCGCTCCCGTCGACCGGGTCGGTGAACGCCAGCTCGCTCGCCAGCAGCTGCAGCGGGTGGCGGAAGTCGTCGAGGTCGACGTCGAGGACCTCCGGATAGACGGGGTCGCCGACGATCGGGATGCCGAGGCCGTACAGGTGCGCGCGGAGCTGGTGCGTACGACCGGTCTCGGGCTCGAGGCGATAGACGCCGTGGTCGCCGTGGCGGCCCTCGAGCGCGATCCGGGTGATCGCGTTCGGGGTCGCGCCTGCGACCACCTCGACCTGGAACGAACCGCGCCGCTTGACGAGGTGGTTGGTCACCGTCGTCGGGAGCGCGAGGTCGGGGTCGACGGGCGCGAAGGCGCGATAGATCTTGCGCGCCTGCCGCCGCTGGAAGACCAGCTGGTACGGGCCACGCCACCGCCGCTCGGTAGTGAGGACCAGGACGCCGGAGGTGATCCGGTCGAGGCGGTGCGCGGGGGACAGCTCGGGGAGGCCGAGCTGGTCGCGCAGCCGTACGACGACGCTCTCCTTGACGTGCCGCCCACGCGGGATCGTCGCAAGGAACGGCGGCTTGTCGACGACGACGAGGCGCTCGTCGCGGTGGAGCACGTGCAGCTCACCGGGGACGGGCGCTTCCTCGCGGAGGTCGCGGTAGAACCAGACGAAGGTGTGCGGGCGGTACGGGGCGGCATCGGCGACCGGTGCGCCGGAGGCGTCCACGATGCGCTCGGCCGTCAGCATCGCGGTCACGTCGACCTTCTCCGGCAGGCGCCAGCGCAGCCACTCCCCCATGGTCGTCCAGGCCTCCGGCTCGCGGCCACGGTCGGGCGTGCGCAGCCAGACGGCGTTGAGACCGTCGCGCGGCGGCAGTGGGGAGCGGGGAGGCACGGCTTCGATCGTACGGAGGTGCCGCTCGTCGCTCCTCCCCGGACGTCATACGAATCGAGGGGTATCACCCTCCGTTCGTATGACGTCCCGGGAGGAAGCTAGTCGACCCGCGGCACCACCGGGACGACGTCGGGTGCGCCCATCCGTGCGGCATCAGCCGTCTCGTCGTCCGGCATCGTCTGGCTCTCGCGTTCGGCAGCCACCCGCGCGAGGTAGTGCTCGACCTCGCGCGCGACCTGTTCGGCACCCCACCCGAGCGGTCCCGCCATCAACGCGGCGGCCTCCTCGGCCGAGGCCGTCCCGCGGTCGAACGTCTCGATCGAGATCCGGGTCCGACGCGTGAGCACGTCGTCGAGGTGCAGTGCGCCTTCATGGGTGACCGCGTAGACGACCTCCGCCCGAAGGTAGTCGTCGGCACCGCCGAGCGGCTCTGCCAGCGTCGGGTCGT
Organism: Mumia zhuanghuii; assembly: GCF_042681565.1. Lineage (NCBI taxonomy): Bacteria > Bacillati > Actinomycetota > Actinomycetes > Propionibacteriales > Nocardioidaceae > Mumia > Mumia zhuanghuii. The sequence goes on along the minus strand of NZ_JBHUFT010000008.1, from coordinate 1,559,748 downwards.
CGGCGATCAGCGCAAGCACCTCCTCGACCAGCGCCCCGTACCGGCGCAGCAGGTGCTCGACCCGCACCTCGTGCAGCCCGCTGCGCCGCGCGAGCAGCCTGCGCCGGTTCCAGAGCCCCGCGAAACCGTCCGCTCCGAGCAGCGGCACGTCCTCGGTCACGCACTGCGGGATCGCTCGCGACAGCTGCCCGCCGAGCGCGTCGGCGGCGGCGTCGATCGCGTCGCGAGCCATGACCCGGTACGTCGTGTACTTGCCGCCCGCGACCACCACGAGCCCCGGCACGGAGTGCGAGACGGCGTGCTCGCGCGAGAGCGTCGACGTCGCCTCGGACTCGCCGCGCAGCAGCGGCCGCAACCCTGCGAACACGCCCTCCACGTCGGCGTAGCTGAGCGGCGTCGCGAGCACCGTGTTGACGTGCTCGAGCAGGTAGTCGATGTCCGTACGCGACGCGGCCGGGTGGTCCTTCGAGAGCGACCAGTCGGTGTCGGTGGTCCCGATGATCCAGTGCCGCTTCCACGGGATCACGAACAGGACCGACTTCTCCGTACGAAGGATCAGACCGGCCTCCCCCTGGATGCGGTCGCGAGGCACGACAAGGTGCACGCCCTTGCTCGCGCGCACCTGGAACTGCCCGCGCTCGGCGGCCATCGCCTGCGTCTCGTCGGTCCACACCCCGGTCGCGTTGACGACCTGCGCGGCCCGGATCTCGAACTCCTCGCCCGACTCCAGGTCGCGCACCACGACACCGGTCACGCGCTCGCCCTCACGCAGCATGCCCGTGACGCGCGTACGGGTCGCGACGTGCGCCCCGTACGAGGCAGCCGTGCGAGCCAGCATCATCGTGTGGCGCGCGTCGTCGACCTGGCCGTCGTAGTACTCGATCGCGCCGACGAGCGCGTCCTTGCGCAGCGCCGGCATCCGCCGCAGCGCCTTGCGCCGGGTCAGGTGCCGGTGTCGCGGGACGCCTCGCGACTGCCCGGACGCCCACGCCAGCGAGTCGTACATCGCGACGCCCGCGCCCGCGTACGCCCGCTCCCACCCGTGGTGCGTGAGCGGATAGAGGAACGGGATCGGGTGCACGAGGTGCGGGGCGAGGCGCTCGACGAGCAGGCTGCGCTCGGCCAGCGCCTCGGCGACGAGCGCGAAGTCGAGCATCTCGAGGTAGCGGAGCCCGCCGTGGATGAGCTTCGACGAGCGGCTCGAGGTGCCGGAGGCGAGGTCGCGCGCCTCGACGAGCCCGGTCGTCAGCCCGCGGGTCGCCGCGTCGAGCGCGCAGCCGGCGCCGACCACTCCGCCGCCGATGACCAGCACGTCGAGAGGCACACCGTCCGCAGCGGCCGTCGCACGCAGGGCAGCGAGCGCATCCGCGCGGGCAGCGTGGTCGAGCGCAAGGGGCCGCACGTCAGTCCACCTCCACCCAGTCGAGGGTCCGCTGCACGGCCTTCTTCCAGCGGGCGTACGCCTGCTCACGCCGCTCCTCGTCCCACTGCGGCTCCCAGCGCTTCGACTCCTGCCAGTTGCGCCGCAGCTCGTCGGTGCTCTCCCAGAAGCCGACCGCCAGGCCTGCTGCGTACGCTGCGCCGAGCGCCGTGGTCTCGGCGACGACCGGGCGGCTGACGGTGGTCCCGAGCACGTCGGCCTGGATCTGCATGCACAGCTCGTTCTCGGTCACTCCCCCGTCGACCTTGAGGACGTCGACAGCGACACCGGAGTCCTCGCGCATCGCCTCGGCGACGTCGCGCGACTGGAAGCAGATCGCCTCCAGCGTCGCCCGGGCCAGGTGCGCGTTGGTGTTGTAGCGGGAGAGGCCAACGATCGCGCCGCGGGCGTCCGAGCGCCAGTACGGGGCAAAGAGCCCGGAGAATGCGGGCACGAAGTAGACCCCGCCGTTGTCCTCGACCTGCCGCGCGAGCGCCTCGGACTGCGCGGCGCCGGAGATGATGCCGAGCTGGTCGCGCAGCCACTGCACGGCCGAGCCGGTCACCGCGATCGAGCCTTCCAGCGCGTACACGGGAGCGTCGTCGCCGAGCTGGTACGCGACGGTGGTGAGCAGGCCGGCCTTGCTCCGGACAATGTCGGTGCCGGTGTTGAGCAGCAGGAAGTTGCCGGTGCCGTAGGTGTTCTTGGCCTCCCCCGGCGCGAAGCACACCTGCCCCACGAGTGCCGCCTGCTGGTCGCCGAGCACGCCGGTGATCGGGACCTCGCCGGCGAACGGGCCGGTCTCCAGTGTCACCCCGTACGGGTCGGCGACCGACGACGGGCGGATCGCGGGGAGCATCGCGCGAGGGATGTCGAAGATCTCGAGCAGCTCGTCGTCCCAGTCGAGCGTCTCGAGATTCATGAGCATCGTGCGGCTCGCGTTGGTCACGTCGGTGACGTGCACGCCGCCGCGCCGACCGCCGGTGAGCTGCCAGGTGACCCACGAGTCGGTCGTGCCGAACAGCGCGTCGCCGCGCTCGGCGGCCGAGCGCACGCCGGGGACGTTCTCGAGGATCCAGGCGATCTTGCCGCCGGAGAAGTACGTCGCGGGAGGAAGGCCCGCCTTCGCACGGATGGTCTCGCCGTGCCCGTCGACCTCCAGCCGCGACGCGAGCCGGTCGGTGCGGGTGTCCTGCCAGACGATCGCGGGCGCGTATGGGCGTCCGGTGCGGCGGTCCCAGACGATGGTGGTCTCGCGCTGGTTCGTGATGCCGATCGCGGCGAGGTCGGAGGCGGTCAGGCTCGCCTTCGCGAGTGCGGTCTGGACGACGGCGCTGGTGCGCTCCCAGATCTCCACCGGGTTGTGTTCGACCCAGCCGCTGCGCGGAAGGATCTGCTGGTGCTCGAGCTGGTGACGCGCGACCTCGTTGCCGTCGTGGTCGAAGATCATGAAGCGGGTGCTGGTCGTGCCCTGGTCCACAGATCCCACGAAGTCGGCCATGGGTCGTTTCTACACGGTCGCGCAGCGGTTGAGCGACAGGAAGCGGCCACAGAGGCGACCGCTCCGCGTCATGTCCCGTTGTTTGTCTCACGGTCGCCTGAGGATCAGCACGAGTTCATCGGCGTCCGAGAACGTCTCGTCGGGCTCCCGCGTTCCGGGGGCGGGCGCCCACTCCTCATGACGACGACAGGAAGGACGTGTGCGCCCATGCGCTCACACACAATCGGGAAGCACCGTCTCCCTCGAACTCCGCGCCCGTGGATCGCCGCCGCAGCCGGTCTCGCCGTGGTCGCAGCCGGCATCGCCATGGCCGGCCCGGCCTCCGCCGCGCGACCTCAACCCCTCTCACCTCCGCTGCTCACCCCCGCCGACGGCTCGTTCCTGGAAGGAACGGCCACCTTCGCCGCGACGCCCGTGACCGCCGGCGACTCGGTAACCAGCCTCACCGTCGACGGCACACCGGTCATCGCCGAGACGACGCTCGGTGTCTCCCACCTGGTGTACGACGTCGGCACGAACTCGATGGACGCCGCGTTCGGCAACCACGTCGAGGTCAACGGACACCGCATCGACCCTCCGCGCACGGCCGTCTCTGAGCGCGTGTCCCTCGAGGTGCCGAACGAGTTCCTCGTCGCCGGCGACAACACCGTCGTCTTCCAGGCCGGCGGCCGGGACGCCGACTGCGGGGTCAACTTCGACGACTTCACGATCTCCGACGTCGACCTCGAGCTACTCGGCGAGACGGCCGACGGCGAGAAGAACGAGTACACGTACGCGATGGGCGACGGTTCCTGCGGCTCGAACCCCGGACTGACCAAGACGGCGACGCTCACCTTCACGGTCGACGGCGACCCGCGACGGACGACGGGCCTGTCCGCCGAGGTCGACACGACGACCCTGGCGAACGGGCGTCACAAGATCGTCGCGACCACTAGGTCCCGCGCCCGTACGACGAACGCCGTCCGCGTCAACAACACGCCGGTCGGTGCCCCCTCCCTCACCCCGACCGACGGCACGCTCGCGAACGGGCGTCAGCCCGTGATCGCCTCCCAGCCGGCCGCCTCGGACGGTGGCGTCGGGTCGATCACGGTGGATGGGAAGGCGCCGCCGACCAGGACGACCCTCGGCACCGGGGCATCGACGTTCAGCTTCGACGTCGGCAGCAACGCGATCGAGTTCCGCTACCAGAACTCCCTGCGGGTCAACGGTCACACGGTCTCCCTCGGCGGTGACCACGCGAGCACGCGGGTGGACCTGGCCGTGCCGAACCGCTACCTGGTGCCGGGTCGGAATACGCTCACCGTCGTCACGGGCGACATCGGCTCGACCTGCGGGGCGAACCGCGACGACTTCGACATCGCCAACCTGGCCCTCACCCCGAGCGAGGGGACGGCGACACCGGTCGACGTCGCGGCGTCGTACTCCCTCGGCGACGGCAACTGCGGGTCGTCGACGAAGCCACGCGAGGTCGAGCTGCGGTTCGACGTCGAGGCGACGGGTGTCAGCACGTACCAGACCCTCGGCTCCGGCGACGCCGTCCTCGCCTTCGACGTCGGCAGCAACGCGATGGACGCCGCGGCCGGCAACTACCTTCTGGTCAACGGCATGCGGCAGGAGGTCGAGAACTACGCCGGCGAGCGGGCACGGATCACGGTGCCCAACGACTGGCTGCTGCCGGGGCACAACGTCGTCGAGATCGTGACCGGCACGTACGCCGGCGAGTGCCCGAACCGCGACGACTTCGTCCTCTCGAACGTCGAGCTCGTCCCGGCCGACGGGTCGGCGGCACCGATCGGGCTCAAGCCCACCTACGGCATGGGCGACGGCGGCTGCGGCTCGAACGTCACGTCGTTCACCGAGGTCGACCTGCACTTCGAGGTCGACGCCGCGGCGCGGGGGCGCCGCGCTGACGTGCAGACCGCCGACCTCGCCGACGGCGAGCACCAGGTCGTCGCCGCGTCGACCACCGGCGAGAAGGCGACGCGCACGCTGGTCACCGACAACACCGCCCCGGCGGTCGCGTCCAGCGCGCCGGCGGCCGGGGAGACGATCACCGCCGCAACGGTCCTCGCGGTCGAGGTCGAGGACGCCTCCGGGGTCAGCGACGGCCCGGTGCTCACGCTCGACGGCGAGCCGATCGAGCAGGGTGCCGTGGTCGGTCCCGGGCTGTCGGCGGGCGAGCACACCCTCGCGGTCACCGCGACGGACGCGCTCGGCAACACGGCTGCCCGGAGCGTCGTGTTCAGGTCGGCCGGGATCCCGGACGAGCCGACGGACCTCGCGCCCGCCTCGGGCTCGCGCGACGTCGCACGCACGGCGACCCTCTCGGCCACGGTCGCCGAGCCGGACGGGGGCCCGGTCAGGGCGACGTTCTCGGAGGCCGAGATCCTCGAGCCCCACCGTGGCTGGCAAGGCACGGCCGATGCGGTGCCGACGACCCTCCAGGTCGCCGGCGAGGACGGGGTACGCGACCTGCGTACGCTCGCCCCCGGCGACGACCGCACCCTGGCTGCGCCCCGCGGGTCCGGAGTGACGTTCCAGCGGTTCGACATCGCCGTCCGCGGCCGGGTCGAGGCGCCGGTCCTGAGGTGGGAGGGCACGATCGACCCCGAGCGCGTGGCGTCCTTGCGGGTGTGGAACCGCGACACCCGCGCGTGGGACGTCGTGGCCTCCTCCCCCGGCAGCGTCGGTGCCGCGACCGTGCTCGACGCCACGATCGACGCCGACTACGTCGACCGCGGCAAGGTGCACGCGATGGTCACCGGTGAGGATCCGTTCGCCGACGACCTGGAGTCCACCGTCGACACCAGCTTTGCCGACCCGGCCGGGTACGACTTCGCGATCGCGCACTACACGGACACGCAGTACCTGTCCGAGGGTGCGGTCGAGCAGGAGACGGCGGCCGAGCGTGCGGTGTGGGCGACGGCGTACACGAGGCTCACCGAGTGGATCGCTGAGAACGCCGACGACCGCAAGATCGCCTACGTCGCGCACACCGGCGACATCACCGAGAACAACATCAACGCACCGACGACCGACGAGATGCGTCAGCAGATCACGGGCGAGTTCGAGACGTCCTCGGGGGCGCAGGGGATCCTGGACGCCGCCGGCGTACCGAACGGTGTCGTGGCCGGCAACCACGACAACCAGCGCGGTCTCGAGATCGGACCGGAGTCGACGTTCAACCAGTACTACGGTCCGGGTCGCTACGCGTCCGCGGCCGCATCCTGGGAGCACGCGTCGTACGGCGGTCCGTGGCGTGAGGGCGACAACCAGAATCACTACGACCTGTTCAGCGCCGGCGGCCTGGACTTCGTCGTGGTCGGGCTGTCGTTCGGCGTGACGAAGGAGGAGGCCAACTGGGCCGAGTCCGTCTTTAAGGCCTACCCCGACCGCAACGGCATCCTGCTCACGCACGATTACCTGACGCCGTCGGTCCGTGCCGACGGCCGCGACTCCGAGCTGGCGGCGCCGGACGGGTCGACGCTGTTCAACACGGTCGTGCTCGACAACCCGAACGTGTTCCTGGTGCTCGCCGGGCACCGGCACGGAGTCGGCACGAACGTGAAGCCGAAGATCGGCGACGTCGGGCACGGCGTGGTCGAGCTGCTCGCCGACTACCAGGCGTACACGGTGGACGCGGACCGGCTCGGGCTCACCGAGATCGGCGGCTACCTCCCGACCGACCGGCTGCGCTTCGGCGCGAGCTTCCTGCGGATGCTGCAGTTCGACGTGGAGCGGTCGCAGATGGTGGTCGACACGTACTCGCCGTTCCTGGACGACTTCGGTGCGAACGACTTCGACCCAGACGCCCGGTACGACGGTTCCGAGGACGACACGGTGTTGCCGGTCGACCTCTCGAGCCGTGCGACGACGTTCTCGACGGACGCGCTGGCGCTGTACGTCCCCTCGGACGTCATCGCCTCGACGACGGTGGACTCGGGCGAGGTTGCGTCGGTCCAGTGGACCAGGCTGCGGCCGGACACGGTCCACACGTGGTTCGTGACCGCACGGTCCTCGGGTGGTGGCGAGACGTCGTCGCTGCCGAGCGTCTTCGTGACCAAGGACGCGGACGGGCGGCCGGGCCACTTCGGTCCGGACCACCCGGCGTGGCCGTACTTCGCGGGGAAGCGAGGCGAGTGAGGCCGTGAGCTCCTGAGGTCCATGGGCGTCGCCCCGGCCACCGCGGCCCGGGCGACGCCCTCCCCGCTCCTCCTGGAAGGCACCAACGTCCCATGCCCGTGTCCCGACGCCGTCTCACCGGCCTGCTCGTGCTGGTCGCCGGCACGCTGCTGGCGATCGCGCCGAGCGGTCCCGCCGCCGCGCACGACGCGACCACGACGGCGTACCTCGAGGCCACCCAGGTCGCCGGCACCACCGACGTCGAGGTCACGGTCGAGGCGGAGTACGACCTGCTGATGAAGTCCGCGTGGCTGGAGGCGCCGGCGTACGAGGCGACGGCCCGTGACGAGCAACGGCGCCAGCTCGCGCTGAACGCCGACGCCGTCGGGAGGTACGTCACCGATCGGCTCGAGGTCGCGTACCAAGGTCAGGAGTGCACGCCGACGGCCGGCACCGCCGACGTGCGGGAGCGCCGCGGACGTGCCCACGCCGTGGTCCCCGTGACCTTCGGCTGCCCGGCCGGCGACCCCGGTGCCGAAGCGGTGCACTCCGTCTCCAGCACGCTCTTCCCGGACGCCGAGGGGTTCGTGCACAGCACCGAGGCGCTGCTCGTGTACGACCTCGACGAGCGAAGCGGCGAGACGCTGCTCGACGCGCAGACGCCCACGTTCATCGCAGGTGAGCAGAGCACGGCCGAGGAGCTCGGGGAGTTCTTCGTGCACGGCGCCGAGCACCTGCTGTTCGGGCTCGACCACGTGCTTTTCCTGCTGATTCTCATCCTCGGGTCGCGATCGCTTCGCGAGATCGTGCTGACGACGGCCGCGTTCACCGTCGCCCACAGCGTCACCTTCCTCCTCGCCGCGCTCGGCCTGGTCGACGTCCCGGCGATCGTCGTGGAGCCGGTGATCGCGGCGTCCATCGCGCTCACGGCGGCCGTCTGCCTGTGGAGCGTCGTCGTGCGCACCGACCTGGAGCGCACACGTCCGTCGGTGGTCGACCGCCTCCGGTTCCCGGTCGTGTTCGCGTTCGGGCTCGTGCACGGGCTCGGGTTCGCGGGAGCGCTCGGGATCGACGAGCCGTGGTCGTGGGGTCTGCTGGCGGCGCTCGTCAGCTTCAACGTCGGGATCGAGGTGACGCAGCTCGTGATCGTCGTGCTGGTCTTCCCCGCGCTGATGCTGATGGCGCGCCGCGCTCCTCAGGTGGCGCGGGTGGGGACGGCGGCCGCGGCCGGCGCCGTCACGCTGGTGGGCGCGTACTGGACGTTGGAGCGCCTGCTCGCCGGCTAGGTCCGACCCCAGCGCGCGTGGAGCAGGTCCAGGAACGCTGCCGCTGCCGGCGTCGGCTGGGAGCGGCTCCACGCGACGTGCTCCTCCCGCGCGGGCGCGTCGGCGATCGGGACCGTACGGACGTCGGCGAGCGTCGACGCGTACGCGCCGGGGAGCAGCGCGATCCCGAGCCGCTGCGCGACGAGTCGTGCCGCGAGGTCGCCGGTCGTCACCTCGAACGCGACGTGCCGCTCCAGCCCTGCGGCGGCAAACGCCTCGTCCGACTGCAGCCGCCCGGGCGTACCCGCGGTGAAGTCGACGAACGGGTACGGGGCGAGGGTCGCGAGGTCCGTACGACGCTCCCCCGCCAGCGGGTGGTCCAGGGCGACGACGGCGACGTGCTCGTCCCGGCCGAGGATGCTGCTGCGCACGCCCTGCGGCACGCGTCCGGGCGGCAGCCCGAGGAACGCGACGTCCACCGAACCTGCGGCGATCTGCGCCACCAGCTCCTGGCTGCCGCCGGTGCGCAGCGAGACGTCGACCCGGGGATGGCTCTCGTGGAAGTCACGCAGCACGCTCGGCAGGTCGATCACCGTCACCGTCGGGATCGCCCCGAGCCGCAGGCGTCCGCTCACCACGCCGGAGACAGCGGCCGCCTCGGCACGCGCGCGTTCGGCGGCATCGAGGGCCTCGCGTGCGGCGGGCAGGAACGCCTCGCCCGCCGCGGTCGGCACGACACGCCGGCTCGTACGGTCGAACAGCCGCGCACCGACCTCGCGCTCGAGCTTGGCGACCTGATGGCTCAGCGCGGACTGCACGACGTGACACTGCTGTGCGGCGCGCGTGAAGCTGCGGGTCTCGGCGACCGCGATGACGTAGCGGAGTTGCTGGAGCTCCATCCCTCCATCGTCGCAGGTCGATCAATTTGAGTCATGCTTGCTGTGACATCCATGTGTTGGACTCATGGCTTGCCGACCGCGACGCTGGAGGGATGACCCGCCCGCTCCTCCTCCTGATGGCTCTCGCGACCGGCCTGTCGGTCTCCGCGAACTACCTCGCGCAGCCGCTGCTCGACGTCCTCGCGAGCGACCTCGGCATCTCCGAGGCGAGTGCGGGGACGATCGTGACGGCAGCGCAGGTCGGGTACGCGGTCGGGCTGCTGCTCGTGGTCCCGCTCGGCGACCTGCTGGAGCGACGCCGGCTCGCGGTCACGCTGCTCGGCGCGACCGCCGTCCTGCTCGTGGCGTCCTCGTTGGCACCGAGCGGGCGCGCACTCCTGGTCACGACGACGCTGACGGCACTGACGTCGGTCGCGGCGCAGGTCGTCGTCCCGTTCGCGGTGACGCTCGCAGACCCGGCGCGACGCGGGCAGGTCGTCGGCGTGGTGATGAGCGGACTCCTGCTCGGGAGCATCGTGTCGCGCCCGATCTCCGGGGTGCTCTCGCAGCTCGCGGGATGGCGCACGGTGTACGTGGTGTGCGGGGTGCTCGTGGCGGCGGTCGCGGTGGCGCTGTGGCACCGGCTGCCGACGCTGCACACGCCGAGCGGGATCGCGTACCCGCGTCTGATCGGGTCGACGCTCGCGCTCTTTGCTACGCAGCCGGTCCTGCGACGCCGTGCCCTGGTCGGCGCACTGTCCCTCGCGTCGTTCAACACGTTCTGGACCGCGTCGACGTTTCTGCTCGCCACCTCGTACGGGTGGTCGGAGGCGGCGATCGGCGGGTTCGGTCTGATGGGGATCGCGGGCGTCGTGGCGACGCCGGTCGCGGGTCGGCTCGTCGACGCAGGGCGCGCCCGTACGGTCGCACGGGCGTCGACGCTCGCTCTCCCGGTGGCGTGGGGCGCGATCGCGCTCGGCGGAGGAGGCGGCACGGTCGGGCTCTGGTGGCTGCTCCTCGGCGTGCTGGTGCTCGTGGTGGCGCAGCAGATGCTGCTCAACGCCAACCAGAACGCGATCTATGCGCTGGCACCCGAGCTGCGCAACCGGCTCAACGCGGCGTTCATGGCGGCGTTCTTCGTCGGCGGGGCCGCAGGGTCGGCGGCGACGACCGTCGCGTGGGTCGCCGGCGGCTGGGGTGCGGTCAGCCTGCTCGGCGCGGTTCTCGCGGCCTCGACCTGCGTGGTGTGGCTCGAGGGACGGCGGGCGCCGAGGGATCTCGATACGGGCTCCGCTAGCGCTCCGACCAACGGGGCCCAACGCGGCCCCAGTGCCTCACGCGCCGAGCGCGGCTCCGCCGACGTCGCCGTGCGGCATCTCCTTCGCCGGGGATCTGGCCGAACCGTCCCTTGCTGAAGTCCTCGTACGCCTCCATGACCTCCTGACGTAACAGGGAGACATGAGCGCGCAGTCCGCCAGGACGCCGGACGCTGCTCACGCAAAAGGCAACGGTCAGTCGTCGGCAGACGTGCGCAGGTCGATCGATGGGACGATCGCCTCCGGCTTAAACGTGACCCGATAGTGGTTCGGGTCCGCGTACGAGCCTTCGATCTGCTCGACGAAGTACGAGACGTTGTCAGACAGCCCGAGGAAGTGCTTCTTGTAGGCGCCCTTCCCGACCTTGCACGTCACTTCGAGTTGCCCGCCATCGTCCTCGATCGCGCACCGGCCCTCGATCGTCAGAAGGTACTTGTCCGTGATCCCGTTGAAGAACACGACGCGGCGGTCGATCTCGAAGTTGTCGGCCGCCTTCGACAAGTTTTCGCTCACGACCACCGCATCATCTGAACACGCCGTCGTGAGCATGCCGATAGCGACGACACCAGCGAGCGCGGTGAGCGACTTCTTGAACCTCATGTGGCCTCTTAGGACGTCAGGGAACGATCGGGGAGGGAGTCCGCCAGGGCGCCGCGCGCCGCTCAGGGCAAAAGCGAAGCCCCCGGATCCGAGTAAGGGTGCCAGGGGCCGGGGGTCAGCGGATCGGGAGCGGGTCGCGGGTGTAGGGGCCCCGGTCCGCCGCTAAGGCCGCAGCCGTCGGTGATCGATCCGCCGCTGTGGGAGTCGGCGTGGTCGAAGACGCCATCGAGCATGTAGGTCACGGTCTCGAAGCCGCGGTGCGGGTGCCACGGCGTGCCCTTGGGCTCGCCCGGCGCATATTCGACCTCGCCCACTCGACCAGCCAGCCTAGGCTGACCCGCATGACTCACGACGTCGTCATCGTCGGAGGCGGCCACAACGGTCTGGTCGCCGCAACCCTGCTCGCCCGCAGCGGCCTCCGTACGGTGCTGCTCGAACGCCTCGACCACACCGGCGGCGCCGCGGTGAGCGAGCGCCCGTTCCCTGGCATGGACGCGCGGCTGTCGCGCTACTCCTACCTCGTCTCGCTCATGCCGCACGAGCTGGTCCGCGAGCTCGGCCTGAAGCTCGAGCTCCGCTCCCGCGCCACCGCCTCGTACACCCCGTACGAGGGCGGCGGGCTGCTCGTCGAGACGCACGAGGGGCGCGCGACAGCGGAGTCGTTCCGGCAGGCGACGGGGACCGACAGCGAGTACGAGGCCTGGCGGGCGTTCTACGGCGATGCCGAGACGCTCGCGCTGAGCGTCGCGCCGACCCTCCTGCAGCCGCTGCCGACCGCGGAGTCGCTGCGCGAGCAGGTCGGCGACGGCGTCTGGCGCGACCTCGTGGCGGAGCCACTTGGTCGTGCGGTCGAGCGGCGCTTCGCCAGCGACCTGGTCCGCGGCGTGGTCGCGACCGACGGTCTGATCGGCACCTACGCGTCGCTGGAGGACGAGTCGCTGCTGCAGAACCGGTGCTTCCTCTATCACCTGGTCGGCAACGGCACGGGCGAGTGGCGCGTCCCGGTCGGCGGCATGGGTGCGGTGACCGACGAGCTGCGCCGGGTCGCGGAGAAGGCCGGCGCGGAGATCCGTACGGGCGTGGAGGTGACGTCGGTCGACGCCGGGCTCGACGGTGTCGTCGTGCACGCCGACGGACTCACGCTCGAGGCGCGGTGGATGCTGTCGGGCGTCGCCCCGTACGTGCTCGCGGGGCTGCTCGGCGACCCGCTCCCCACGAAGCCGCAGGGCTCGCAGCTCAAGATCAACCTGCTCGTGGACCGGCTGCCGCGCCTGAAGTCGGGCGTCGACCCGAAGGTCGCGTTCGCAGGCACGTTCCACCTCGGCGAGACCTACTCCGAGCTCGCCCACGCGTACGCCGCGCCGTCGCCGGACCTCGCGTGCGGCGAGCTCTACTGCCACACGCTCACCGACCGGTCGATCCTTGGGCCGGAGCTGGCGGCGAGCGACGCGCAGACCCTCACGTACTTCGGGATCCACTGGCCGTACGAGGCCTCCGACACCTATGCGAAGGAGCGCGGCTGGCGCGCCTTCGCGGCGGCGATCGACGCCTACCTCGAGGAGCCGATCGAGTCCGTGCTCGCGCGCGACGCGAACGGCGACCGCTGCGTCGAGGTCAAGACGCCGGCCGACATCGAGTCGGATCTCGCGATGCCGGGCGGCCACATCTTCCACGGCGACCTGCGCTGGCCGTGGGTCGAGCGGCTCGGTCACACACCGGCGGAGCGGTGGGGCGTCCAGACCGGGCACGCGCGCGTGCTGGTGTGCGGGTCGGGCGCGCGGCGCGGTGGTGCGGTCAGCGGCATCGGCGGGCACAACGCGGCGATGGCCGTGCTCGACCACGAGGGCCGGCACGCGTAGGCCAGCAGGCGCATCAGTGATGCACCCGTACTCGCATCACTGATGCTAGGCTGACGGTATGACGCGCACGACCGTCCGACTCGACCCTGATGTCGCCGCAGCCGCAGATCGCCTGCGCCGCGAGCGTCACGTCGGATTGAGCGAGGCGGTGAACGAGCTGGCAAGAGCGGGGATGACCCGCACGTCGTCGACCTCACCGACCCCGTTTCGCCAACGCACCTCCGAGCTCGGCCTTCGCATCGACGTGTCGAATGTCGCTGAGGCGCTCGATCTCCTCGACGAGGCTGAGCCGACCACGTGATCGTCGACGCCAACGTCCTCCTCTACGCGGTCGACAGGACGAGCCCCTTCCACGAGGTGGCCGCAGACTGGCTCGAAGGCGCACTGAGCGGCACCACGCGGATCGGTTTCCCCTGGCCCACACTTCTTGCCTTCCAACGCATCGCGACACACCCGCGCGCCTCGGCGTCGCCACGGTCACCGGCCGAGGCGTGGAGCTTCGTCGAGGACTGGATCCAGGCAGAGCAGGCGTGGATCCCGGTGCCGGGGCCGCGCCACGCCGAGGTTCTCGGACGTCTTCTCGTCGACGGTGACCTTCGGGCCAACCTTGTTCCGGACGCTCACCTCGCTGCCCTCGCCCTCGAGAACGGCGTGGGCGTGTGCTCGTTCGACAGCGACTTCGCTCGCTTCGACGGGCTCTCCTGGCACAACCCTTCTTTGGGGCGGTAGTCAGCAGGTCGGCGTGATGCTGGTCACGCTGCGCCTCGCGGACCCCGCTCGCACCGCCTATCTGAGCATTTTGCGCCGATGATCAGGCGGCTGTTGCGCGTCTCGGCACTCTTGGGCACTGTGAGCACATCACATCGCCGTATGTGAGCCACGCAACAGCCTGATCCAGGCACGTGCCCCCGCAGTGCGAAGGAGCCCCGCCGTGACCGAGCTGGCGATCCGTCCCGTCGAAGCAATGCCGACCGCCCCGGCCCCGTACGATCTGGCCGACCGCTATCGCGCGGGTTCGCCGCCGGTGCTGCTCACGGGCGTCCAGGCGATCGCGCGGCTCCTGGTCGAGCAGCGCGCGCACGACCGCCGCTGCGGCCGGCGTACGGCGTCGTTCGTGTCCGGCTACCAGGGCAGTCCGCTCGGCGGCGTCGACCGCATGCTCGCCGACATGCCGGACGTGCTCGAGGCGCACGACATCCGCTTCGTGCCCGGGCTCAACGAAGAGCTCGCCGCGACCGCGGTGTGGGGCAGCCAGCAGCCGCTCGACCCGGCTGACGCAACGCACGACGGCGTCGTCGGCTACTGGTACGGCAAGGCGCCCGGCGTCGACCGCGCGACCGACTCGCTGCGCCACGCCAACATGTATGGCGTCGACCCGCGCGGTGGCGCCGTGATCCTCGCCGGCGACGACCCGGCCTCGAAGTCGTCTACCGTCCCTGCCGTGAGCGAGCGGACGCTGGCCGCGCTCGGCATCCCGGTCCTCTTTCCGCGCAACGCCGCGGAGGTCATCTCGTACGGTCTGCACGCCGCTGCACTCTCGCGCGCGTCCGGCTGCCTCGTCGCGCTCAAGATCGTCGCCGACGTCGCGGACGGATCCTGGGTGGTCGACCGCCCCGCGGACTCCTTCTCCCCCGTCGTCCCGTCGCTCGAGTGGGGCGGCAAGCCCTGGTCGTACGCGCAGGCTCCGATGATCGTGAACCCCGATGCCATCGTCGGCGCGGAGGCGCAGCTCGTCGGCCCTCGTACGGCGATGGTCCGCGCCTACGCCGCCGCGAACGCGCTCGACGTCCTCGACATCGATCCGCCGCACGCGACGACCGGCCTCGTCGCCGCCGGCACGACGTACGACGCGCTGCGCCAGGCGTTCGTGGACCTCGGCATCTCCGACGACGACCTCGCGACCGCGGGCATCCGCGTGCTGCGCCTCGGCATGATCACGCCGATCGAGCCCGGTGCCGTCGAGCGCTTCGCCGAGGGACTCGACGAGATCATCGTGGTCGAGGACAAGACATCGTTCATCGAGATGCAGGTCCGCGAGATCCTGTACGGCCGTCCGGGCGCGCCGCGCGTGCTCGGCAAGAAGGACGCCGCCGGCCTCTCCCTCGTACCGGCCGACGGCGAGGTCACCTCCGGCAGGCTCCTCGCTCCGCTGCGGCACGTCCTCGGCGACCGCGTCGCCATCACGCCGCCGCGCCCGAAGACCATCGCCCTCCCGCTCCTGACGACGTCGCGCGCGCCGTACTTCTGCAGCGGCTGCCCCCACAACCGCTCCACCGCCGTGCCTGAGGGCTCGCTCGCCGCGGGCGGGATCGGCTGCCACATCATGGTGTCGACGTCCGGCCGCGAGGACAGCGCGGTCACGGGCTTCACGCAGATGGGCGGCGAGGGCAGCCAGTGGATCGGGC
Source organism: Mumia zhuanghuii (assembly GCF_042681565.1). Taxonomy (NCBI): domain Bacteria; kingdom Bacillati; phylum Actinomycetota; class Actinomycetes; order Propionibacteriales; family Nocardioidaceae; genus Mumia; species Mumia zhuanghuii. The sequence continues at coordinate 1,544,382 of NZ_JBHUFT010000008.1, read as the reverse complement.
AGTCCGCGTTCACGCGCGCGGGCCACACGTTCCAGAACATCGGCGACGGCACCTACTTCCACTCCGGCCAGCTCGCGATCCAGGCGTGCCTGGCCGCCGGCGTGAACATCACCTACAAGATCCTCTACAACGACGTCGTCGCGATGACCGGCGCGCAGGATGCTCAGGGCGCGCTCACCGTCCCACAGCTCACGCACAAGCTCAGCGACGAAGGCGTCGCCCGCATCATCGTCGTCGCCGACGAGCCGCAGCGGCACCGCAAGCGCGCGCTCGCCAAGGGCACGACGCTCTGGCATCGCGACCGGCTCGACGAGGCGCAGCGGATCCTGCGCGACGTCCCCGGCGTGACCGTGCTGATCTATGACCAGCACTGCGCCGCCGACGCGCGTCGCCAGCGCAAGCGGGGCACGCTCCCCGCCCGCAACACGCGTGTCGTGATCAACGAGGCCGTCTGCGAGGGGTGCGGCGACTGCGGCGTCAAGAGCAACTGCCTGTCGGTGCAGCCGGTCGAGACCGAGTACGGCCGCAAGACGCGCATCGACCAGACGTCGTGCAACACCGACTACTCGTGCCTCGACGGCGACTGCCCGTCGTTCGTGACGGTCGAGGTCGACCCCTCGACGAAGTCGCCGCGTCGCGCGACGCCGACGCCTCCGGCCGTCGCCGATCCTGCCGCTCCCCCGCTCCGTGGCACGCACGACGTGTTCCTCGCGGGCATCGGCGGCACGGGCATCCTCACCGTCAACCAGGTGCTCGCGACGGCGGCGCTGCGGGCGGGCTTCGACACCGAGACGCTCGACCAGACCGGGCTGAGCCAGAAGGCCGGACCGGTGACGGGCCACCTGCGCTTTTCGCCGCGTTCGTCCTCCGGCGGCCTCGAGCCGTCCAACCGCCTCACGCCGCAGGGCGCCGACTGCGTCCTCGCCTTCGACCTGCTCGCGGCGACATCCCCGAAGGGCCTCTCGTACGGGGACCCGGCGACGACGGTCGCGATCGCGTCGACGAGCAAGACCCCGACGGGCGACATGGTGTACGACGCGTCGGTCGGCTATCCGGAGACGGCTGAGCTCATCGACCGGCTCGGCACCGTGTCGCGCGACGTCATGACACTCGACGCGCTCGAGGCGGCCGAGGAGCTGTTCGGGAGCACGACCACGGCGAACTTCCTGCTGGTCGGCGCTGCCTATCAGACCGGCGCCCTCCCGATCCCCGCCGCGGCGATCGAGGAGGCGATCGGCCTCAACGGCGTCGCCGTCGACGCGAACGTCGCCGCGTTCCGGTGGGGCCGCGTCGCGGTCGCCGACCCGGCTGCGTTCGCCGCTGCGGCGAGCCCTCGTACGGTCGAGGCGGCGCTGATCGCGGTGCCGGCGGTCGACGCGGCGGGCTTCTCCGACGCGATCCGCGCGACGGTGGCGCGGCGCGCGAGCGACCTGGTGCGGTTCCAGGGGATGGCGACGGCCGAGCGGTATGTCGCACGGGTCGCCGCCGTCCGCGACGCCGAGCGCGTCGTGGGCTCCGACGAGCGGCTCACGCAGGCGGTCGCCACCTCCCTGTTCAAGCTCACCGCATACAAGGACGAGTACGAGGTCGCGCGTCTGCTCACCGACGCCGCCTTCGCCGACGAGGTCGCGCGGCAGGTGCCGGGCGGGTCGCGGATGACCTACAAGCTCCACCCGCCGGCGCTGAAGGCGATGGGCCGCTCGAAGAAGGTCGGCTTCGCGCCGCGCTCGCACGTCGTGCTGCGCGGGCTCGCACGGATGAAGGGGTTGCGTGGCACGCCGTTCGACCCGTTCGGCTACGCGAAGGTGCGCCGTCTCGAGCGGCGTCTCGTGAGCCACTACGAGGGCGTGGTCGACACGCTCGTCGCCGGGCTCAGCGCGGAGTCGTACGAGCGCGCGGTGCGGATCGCTGGGCTGCCGGACGTCGTGCGCGGGTACGAGGACGTGAAGCTGCGCAACGTCGCCACGTACGTCGAGCAGCTGCGCGAGGAAGGCGTACCGGTCGACCTGCTGGTCTGACAGACTCGACCCCGTGCCGCGACTGGACCGCCTCGACGCCGAGATCATCGGGAGACTGACCCGCAACGCACGAGCCGGCGTCGTGGAGCTCGCGGCGGCGCTCGGCGTCGCCCGCAACACCGTGCAGGCGCGACTGAAGCGGCTCGAGGACACCGGTGTCGTACGGGGCTTCCGCCCCGACATCGATCTCGAGGCGATCGGCGTGCCGGTGCAGGCGTTCGTCGACATCGAGCTCGACCAGCGACGCATGGCGCACGTCGTGCAGGAGGTCGCGCAGATCCCCGAGGTGCTCGAGATCATCACGCAGGCCGGGCGCGAAGACCTGCGGGTGCGGGTCGCGGCGGTGACGCACGCCGAGCTCCAGGAGGTCGTCGTGCGGATCATCGACACCCCCGGTGTCCGGCACACGACGTCGACGCTGGCGATCTCGACGCCGCTCCCCTATCGGGTGCAGCCGCTGCTGGAGAAGCTGACCCGCGAGTCCGGCTACGGCCGCTCCCACCCGCCCGTTGGTTGAGCCTGTCGAAACCCGCCCCACCGCCGGTCGAGCCGACACCCGCCGGTCGAGCCTGTCGGGACCCCACCGCCGGTCGAGCCTGTCGAGACCCCTTGCCATTCCAGCAAACGCCTTTGGCACCCACCCCTCCCGTCGGCTATCCCTAAAGGACACCCGCACGACCCGAGGAGCGCGATGACCACCCACGCCGACCACCCCACCACCCCGACCGACCCCACCGAGTTCTGGGAGCAGCGGTACGGCGGCTCCGACCGCGTGTGGAGCGGCAAGCCGAACCCGCTCCTCGTCCGCGAAGTCGCCGATCTCACGCCCGGCACCGCCCTCGACCTCGGCTGCGGCGAGGGCGCGGACGCCGTCTGGCTCGCCACGCAGGGCTGGACCGTGACGGGCGTCGACATCTCCCGTACCGCGCTCGACCGCGCCGCCGCTCACGCGGCTGACGCGGGAGTCACGGACCGTACGGCCTGGGAGCAGCACGAGCTCGGCACCACGTTTCCTGCAGGCTCGTACGACCTCGTCAGCGCGCAGTTCCTCCAGTCCCCCGTCGCCCTCGACCAAGACGGCGTCCTGCGCAGCGCGGCCGAAGCGGTCGCGCCCGGCGGCACGCTCCTCGTCGTCATGCACGGCGGCTGGCCGTCGTGGGCCGAGCCACACGAGCACTCCGTACCCGGCGCCGTCTTCCCGACGCTCGACGAGGTGATGACCGCGCTCGACCTGCCCGAGGACGAGTGGAAGGTCGTGACGCTCGACGGCGTCGCCAGCACCTCTACCGCACCGGACGGCCGTACGGGCACGCGCGTCGACAACGTGTGGCGCCTGCAGCGCGCGGCCTGACCCGTACGACCTGACGGGCGCGTCAGCTCGCGGGGTCGTACTGGAACGCCCGCACCTCCTGCGCACATCGGCAGGATGCTGCGATCTTCGCGGCCCACTCCAGCGCGGCCTCGCGGGACGGCAGCTCCAGGACCGCGTAGCCGCCCTCGAGCTCCTTCGTCTGCGGGTAAGTGCCCTCGGTCACCGTCCCCTCGGCGTCAACGATGACCGGCGGGACGCTCTCGTCGATGCCGCCGCCGAACACCCAGACGCCGGCATCCTTCGCCTCCTGGACGACGGCGTGCGACTCCTCCGACACGGCGCGCAGATCCTCGCCGGACAGGTCCATGGCGGCACTCGGGAACGAGATGAGGTACTTCGTCATCGGGTCGACTCCTTCGATCGCACGACAGATGGAAGACATTCCACCACCGGACGGGTCCTCTACGAGGTCGCCGGGGTGCTGACCCTTCTGAACGCGCTGCGATAGCCGGACGGGGTGGTCAGGAACCTGGCCTTGAACTGTCGCCGGTACGCCGTGGGGTCCGTGAACCCCACGCGCTGTGCGATGACGTCGATCGTCTCGTCACTCGTCTCGAGCAGCTCCGTGCTCCGGTGGAGTCGACGCTCGGTGAGCCAGTCGTAGAAGGTCGAGCCGGTGACCTTCTTGAAATGCCGGCTGAACGTGCGCTCCGACATGTTGACCCGTTGCGCGGCGGCGGCAACCGACACGGGGCGACGTGGGTCTTCGACCACCCACTCGATCAGCTGCTGGATGCGGTCGTCGTCTGCCCGCGCGACGGGCGCCTCGACGTACTGTGCTTGCCCGCCCTCACGGATCGGGGGCACGACGAGCCGGCGAGCCACCGCGTTCGCGATGGCGGCGCCGTGATCCTTCCGGATGATGTGCAGGCTGAGATCGATGCCCGCAGCGGAGCCGGCAGAGGTGAGCACCCGATCGTCGTCCACGTAGAGCACGTCGCGGTCGACCTGGAGTCGGGGATAGCGACGAGCCAGCTCGTCGGCGTAGCGCCAGTGCGTGGCGGTGCGGCGACCGTCGAGCAGACCGGCGGCCGCGAGCACGAACGCTCCCGAGCAGATGGAGACGACGCGCGCGCCGCGTTCGTACGCTGCCCTGATTCCTCTACAGATCTCCTCGGACGGCTCGAGGTCGACAGGCCAGCTGGGGACGATGACGGTGTCGGCCACCGCCATGGCCTCGATCCCTGCTTCGACTTCGAGCTGCATGCCGCCCAGTGCCGCGACTCCGGCGTCGTGAGGGGTGAAGACCTGGACGGCGTACCAGTGGTCGACGTCGAGCTCGGGGCGCTCGAGCGCGAACACCTCGACGACGATCGCCAGCTCGAAGAGCGACATCCGGGGCGCCGCCATCACCGCAACTCGATGTGACGGTCCACGCGGCGACATGGCCGGATCGTACGACATGATGTCCTTCCAGTCACTAGTGAGTGCTCACGCATTCCAGCACCGTTGCCTCTATGCGAATGCGCTCCCACGTTCTGGACCCTGCACCGGCAAGCAGCGAGACGGCCTTGCGGCATTTCGAGGCGAGACTGGCCTTCGAGGCCGACTGCGCGGACGTCTACGCCGACATGCTGGCGGGCATCCAGGGATTCACGCTGCTGGACACTCGATCGCCCGAGCACTACGCGGCCGGGCACATCCCGGGAGCCCTGAGCCTGCCGCACAGGCGGCTCAACAGGGAGACCCTCGAACTGCTCGGCGTCCCGGAGGACGACCTGCTCGTGACGTACTGCGCCGGGCCCCACTGCAATGCCTCGACGCGAGGAGCGATCCGCGCGGCCGCCCTCGGACGCGCGGTGAAGGAGATGCCGGGGGGAATGCTGGGCTGGACTGCGGAGGGCTTCCCGGTCGCGGTCGGCGAAGAGCCTGGCGACCTCGCGAGATGAGGCGCAAGCCACACCGCGCCAGGAGCACCTTCGGCTGGTTGTGGGCGGGCCAGAGTGCCAGCGTGCTGGGAGACCAGGTCACCCTGATCGCGCTACCCCTGGTGGCGGTCGCCCATGCGGGAGGGTCGACGAGCGACATCGCGGTCGTCGCGACCCTGTTGAAGCTGCCGTTCCTGGTGCTCGGTCTTCCGGCCGGCGTCTGGGTCACCCGGTGGGGGCTCGGACGCTCGATGCTGGGCGCCGACCTCGTACGCCTCCTCGTGCTCGGGTTCATCGCGGCGCTCATCCTTCTGCGAGGCGAGTTCTCCATCGTCGTCCTGATGGCAGCCGCCGCTCTCATCGGCTCCGCGACAGTGTTCTTTCAGATCGCGTATCAGTCGATCGTTCCGGAGGTCGTTCCTGACCAGGCAGGTTGGCATCCGGCGAATCTCCGCCTCACCCTGTCGGAGTCATGGGGAATGCTGGCTGGTCCTGCGCTGGGTGGCCTGCTGATCAGCGTCTGGTCGCTCGGGGTGGCGCTGAGCCTGGATGCGCTGACGTTCGCCCTCAGCGCGGCAACGCTTGTCGTGGTCACCTTGTCGCTCCCACCTCCCGCCCGACGTGTGGAGACGGCACCGCTCTTCACCTCCATCCGCGTCGGCTTCCGCTACGTGCTCGACCGTCCGGTGCTTCGCGGGATCATGGTCGTCGGGGCGGTCTTCAACATCGGCGTTGCGATGTTCGAGACGATGCTCGTGCTGTACGGGGTCGAGACGCTCGGCCTCGACGTCGCACAGGTGGGGGTCGCCGTCGCCGCGGGCGGACTGGGGTTTCCGTTGGGCGGCCTCGCGTCCGGGCGGCTGAACCGTCGCTATGGAAAAGGTCGGGTGATGGCACTCGCCGGCATTCCTTCGGTGGCCGGTATCGCTGTTCTCGGGCTTGCCACAGCACCCGTCGCACTCGTACTCCTGGCCACCGGGATGCTGGTGTTCGGCCTGGGGCAAGGAGCGTTCGCCGTCAACGCCGTCACCCTGCGTCACGAGCACGCAGAACCTCATATGCGTGCCCAGGCGACGTCGGTCCACCGCTTCGCGAGTTGGGGCGCGCTGCCGGTAGGGACGTTGTTGGCAGGTCTCGTCGCCGGGGTGCTGGGACTGCGCGCGGTCATGCTCGTCGGCGCCGCGATCTCGGCGCTGTGCCTGGTTCCCCTCTGGTCCCCCGAGATCCGGCGTGCTCCGTGAGGCCGCGACGCCGTGTCGCGGGGCGAGGCCCCTAGCCGGAGACTGCCTTCTCCACCGCCTGCGCCGCTCGCAGCGTCGCCGCGTACGCGCTCGGGCTGACGCCGGTGATGTTGATGAACGCGTGGATGAGATCGCCCGCGCGAGCGAGCTCGGTCGGGACGCCCGCCTCCTCGAGCCGGCGCGCGTACGCGATGCCCTCGTCGCGCAGCGGGTCGAACCCGGCCACCGCCACGTACGCGGGCGCCGCGCCCGCCAGGTCGTCGGCGAGCAACGGCGAGACCCGCGGATCGAGGGCGTGGGCGGGGTCGGCGAGGTAGCGCTCGCGATACCAGTCCATGTGTCGCTCGGTCAGGAAGAATCCGTCGGAGAACTCCTCGTACGAGGGGTGCTTCGTGGACAGGTCGGTGACGGGGAAGAACAGCAGCTGCAGGCATGGCTCGACCGCGGCGCCGCGCAGCGCGAGAGCGAGGACGGCGGTGATGTTGCCGCCGGCGCTGTCGCCTGCGACGACGATGCGGGACGGGTCGAGACCCCACACAGGTGCCTGCGCGACGGCGTACTCCCACGCCGCGAGCCCGTCCTCGATCGCCGCCGGGAACGGGTGCTCGGGCGCGAGCCGGTAGTCGACCGAGAGCACGTCCACGCCGGCGTGCAGCGCGAGGAACCGTACGGCGGAGTCCGTGCTCACGCGGCTCCCGAGCACCCAACCGCCGCCGTGGAAGTAGACGACCAGACCGCGCGACTCCCCCGCCTTGGCGCGATAACGGGTCGCGGGGATGTCGCCGTGTGCGGACGGGATGAAGAGGTCTTCCTCGACAGCGAACGGCGGGAACGTGTCGGCGAAGACGAGTGCCTCCTCCTCGATCTGACGACGCGCGACGTCGACCGGCTTGGTCGAGAAGTCGGATCCGGGGATGCGGTTGAGCACGCCCAGCGCAGTCGCGACCTCGGGCGCGAGGCGCTCGCCGTCGCGGTTGACCGGGGCGCCCGCGCCCAGGCGTGCGATGACGGCCTGCGGGAGCCGGGCGAAGCCGCGGATCGCGGCCCGCTCGAGCCGCAGCGGGAGGGACAACGTGCGCGAGGTAGCGTCGCTCATGGGGGCTCCTTCGGGGGCTGGTGCCGCATTTTCGCAGGCGCACGGACGGCGCGGGAGACCCGTGTCACAGGGCGCCCCCTCGATTAGGAGCGGTTGGGGTCCCCTGCTAGAGTTCCTACTGCTTCGAGCGACGGCTTAGAGGCACCACGCGCCATTAGCTCAATAGGCAGAGCAGCTGACTCTTAATCAGCGGGTTCGGGGTTCGAGTCCCTGATGGCGCACCATCCAACGAAGGCCAGGCATCGCATCGATGCCTGGCCTTCGTCCGTACTCACCGCCGTTGAGCGCGGACGTACCCATGGTCTGGGTCGGTCGCCATGGTCGCCGGTGCCGTGCGGGGCCAGGTCCAGGCGTACCGCACGATGAGGGCGAGAAGGATCAGTTCCAGGACGACGCCGAGGCCGTAGAAGGCCAGCCAGATCTCGCCCGCCACGTTGAATGCCGTGACGGGGACGTAGACCGCGGCCACGACGAGGTTCGTGAGGCGGTTCGCCCGGGCTGGCAGCGTCATCGACAGCACGACCATGAAGATCGGGATGGCCATGAGGGTCAGCGCCGTGGTCGAGAAGGTCTGAGAGAGGTCGAAAGTGAAGACCTTGCCGTCGAGGATGTCTTCGATGATGCCGGGCGTGAAGAAGTTCAGAATGTCCACGTAGGCGTACAGGAACATGAAGCTCGTCCACGCTGCGGCGAGCTTGGCTCTCACCGGGATCGGCTGGTCGTCCAGTGCGGTGGTGGGTTGACGTGTTCTCATCATGGGCTCCGTTGGTGTGGTGAGGATCGGTAGGTCCACGCTCGCCGAGCCCGGCGGCGGGCGCCTCGGCCCGGAGGCCGGAGTTCGCCTGGCCGATGGCATGACCTCTCTCTCGTTCTTTCGGCGGGTACGCCGAGGCGCGCGGATCCCTACGCTGGAGCCGTGGTCACTGTCTGGCGCTCCCTCTGGCATGAGCCGCGGCCTGCTGACGCCCCACCCCTCGGTCGTCTCGACTGGCTGGTGGTGGGCGTGTTCGCGGCCGCCGCCTTGGGCGAGGGCATCGTTCGGCCGGGCTTGGCCTGGCGACCCCTTGTGACGGTGCTCGCCCTGGCGCTGGTGCCTGCCCTGCTCTGGCGGCGGGGCCGCCCTCTGACGGCCGCCCTGGTCGGGTGGGGCGTCGCCGGGCTGCTCTCGGTCCTCCAACTGACTGCGCACGCCGGGGACCTCGGCCTCTACTCCATGATGGCCGTTCTGATCCTGCTCTACTCCCTGGTGCGGTGGGGCTCGGGACGGGAGATTGTCTTGGGGACGGCGTTCGTGACCGTCGTCGTCGCGCTGGGGGTGTACGCCTCCTCCGCGGGCTGGGCCGACCTTTTCGGCGGGAGCGTCCTGTTGCTGTTGGTCGTCGCCCTCGCAGCGGTGTTCCGCTACCGCGCGGACCTCTGGCATCGCCAACAGCGCGAGATCCGCAATCAGGAGCGGGTGGCGCTGGCGCACGATCTGCACGACATCGTGGCCCACCACGTCTCGGCCATCGCGGTGCAGGCGCAGGCCGGTGGCGTGGTCGCCGGCATTCAGCCTGAGAGGGCAGCCGAGGTCCTGGCCGCGATCGAGTCTGAAGCGTCGCAAACCCTCGTGGAGATGAGATCCATGGTGCGGTTGCTGCGTGAGGAGGAAGCCGTCGCCTACTCACCGCAGCTGGGTGTCGCGGACCTGCCTGCTCTGGCGCGCGCCTACGCGACGCCCACCATCGAGGTCTCGCTGGACGGTTCGTTGACCCGGCTGGCACGGCCCGTGGACGCCGCGCTCTACCGGCTTGCGCAGGAGTCGCTGACCAACGCCGTACGGCACGCCCCGAGCGCGACCCGCGTCGGGATCGACGTACGCCGGGAGGGCGACACCGTCAGGCTGCGTGTCAGCGACGATGGGCAGACCGAGCCGGGGCCAGTCCCGGAGCCTGGGTTCGGCCTGCTGGGCATGGCAGAACGCGCCCAGCTCCTCGGCGGATCGTTCTCCGCGGGGCCGGGATCCGAGGGTGGCTGGGTCGTCGAGGCCGTGCTGCCGGTGGAGGCGCAGGCATGAGCATCCGTGTCGTCGTAGCCGACGACCAGGACCTGGTCCGGACCGGGCTGGTGATGATCCTCGATGCGCAACCCGACCTCGAGGTCGTGGGGGACGCAGCAGACGGGCTCGCAGCGCTCGACCTGGCGACCCGGCTGCGTCCCGATGTCCTCCTCGTCGACATCCGGATGCCCGGGCTCGACGGCGTCGAGGTGACCCGGCGCCTGGCCGGGCCCGACGTGACGGACCCGATGGCGGTCGTCGTGATCACCACCTTCGACCTCGATGAGTACGTCCTCGGCGCCCTACGCGCCGGCGCCCGCGGCTTCCTGCTCAAAGACGCCGGGCCCGAGCTCCTCGTACAGGCCATCCACGCGGCGGCCAACGGGGACGCGCTGATCGCCCCCAACGTCACCCGCCGGCTGTTGGCGACCTTCGCCGACCAGGCGCCAGTCGTGCCGGTCCAGCCCATCGACCCGCTCACCGAGCGCGAGGAGGAGGTGCTCGCGCTGGTGGCACGGGGCTGGACCAACGCCGAGATCGCCATTGAGCTTTTCGTCGGCCTGAGCACAGTCAAGACCCACGTCGCCTCGTTGATGACCAAGCTCGGCGCCCGCAACCGGGTCGAGATCGCGATGTGGGCATACGACGCCAGACGCGTGAGAGCCGATTAGTCCCGCCGCTTCGACCAGACGGGTGATCCGAAGCTCGTGATCGTCGTGGTCGTCGCGACGCCCGTTCGCGCCCCCTCCCCGATCACCGGCCAGGCGGCGGCCGCAGCAGGGCTCGTGCCGGCAGCGAGGTCGCGATCAGGGCCAGCACCGCGATGCTCCCGGCCACCGCCACCGCCAGTGCCGGCGGGACGTAGGGCGTCGGGGTGCCAGTCATCCCCGCGGCGTACGCCGTCACGGTGGTCGCCGCGATCGCGAATGCCAGCACGATCGCCAGCATCACCGCAGCCAGCGTCTCCCACCGCAGGGTCCGCAGCACCTGGCGTCGCGTCCCGCCGGCGAGGCGCAGCAGCTCGAGGTCGCGCGAACGACCCGTGACGGTCATCGCCACCGAATTGACGAGCGAGATCGCGGCGAAGCCGACGATCGCCGCCAGCGCGATGTAGTTGACCGTGCTGTCGTTCGTGGTGTCCGGGGTGTCCACCGCGGCGCCGAGCGTCAGACCGTACGGAGCGACCGCCTGCTGCAGCTGCGTGTCCGGCACACCAGGAGCGGAGACGAGCGCGACGCCCAACGGGTCGTCCACGTGCTGCGCGACCAGCGCGTGCGCCATGGTCAGCTCACCGAAGCCCAGCCCGCGTTCGTACAGGGCCACCACCTTCAGCGTCACCGGGTAGCCGTCGGCCATCGCCACAGAGAGGTCGTCCCCCACCGCGAGCCCGGTGCCTTCACTGGCAGCGACGGTGTCCTCGACGAGGTCGTCGAGCGAGCCCGCCGTCACCGTCAGGTCCAGCGTGTCCGACAGCCCGTCGGTCGTGACGCCTTGGACCGTGTACGGGGTGTTCACCGCACGCACGCGGGTGCGGAGCACCTCGGTCACCGCAGCTACCCCCGGTGTCTCCCGCAACGCCCGAGCGGCGTCGTCCGGCACGGCGGGGCCGATGACACGGTCGGCGACCGTGCCCTCTCGTACCTCCTGCTCGGCCGCACCTTGCAGCGTCGTCTGGGCGAACAGCAGCGTTCCCGCCAGCGCGCCCATCAGGGTCAGAGGACCGAGGATCCCCGCCGTACGCCCCGACGCGGCACGCAGGTTCATACCGGCCAGGCCCACCGACCCGCGCAGCGGCCGCATCGGCAGGGTCATCAGGGCCAGACCGACGCGGGCGATCAGCGGAGCGAGCAGGGTCACCGCAGCCGCCCCCATCAACGCAGTCAGCGGTGCCAGCGGTCCGGCCGCCGCATCGGTGGAGACCTTCGTCAAGACGAGCGCCAGCACGACACCCCCCGCGGCGAACACGAGCCCGACGATCGCCCGCAACCGTCCTCGGCTGCGCTTCTCGTCCGACGCCTCGCCGAGCGCGGCAACCGGTCGCAGGCCCGAGATGCGCCGGCTCGAGAACCACGCCGCCACCCAGGCCGCGGAGACCGTCGCCGCGACGGCAGCCTGCACGGGGAAGGGTCCGACGACGAGCGGGACCGTCTCGGGCACCGCGCCCAGGGCGACGAACCGTCCGTACAGAAACCTGCCGAGCAGCAGGCCCAGCAGCGCGCCCGGCACTGCAGCGGCCGTCGCAACGAGCAGCGTCTCGCGCCCCACCAGCCGCCGCAGCTGGCGCGGTGTCGCGCCGACCGCGCGCAGCACCGCCAGCTCGCGTTCACGCTGACGGACCGCCAGCGCGAGGGTGCCGGCCACGGCAAGGATCGCGACGATCAACGACGTACCGCCGAGGGCGCCGCCCATGCTGACCAGCTTGGCGCGCGCCGACGCTGCCGTCGGGAACTCGACCACTCCCCGTTCGTCGCCCGTCGCGACGACTGCGCTCTCCACCGGCTCGTACGGACCGACCGTCGTCGGCCTGCTCGACCCGCTGGTCGACTCGCTGCGCCGTACGGCCTTCTCCACGGCGGACGCGGCCGACTCGGGCCACACGGCGATCGCCGACACCTGGCCAGACCGACCCGCCGCGTCAGCGAGGCGCTCGGCCTCCGTCTCGGCGAAGTACAGCCCGGGCGCGGATCCGACCACCGCGTACGTCGCCGCCCCTGCCGAGGTGACCAGCCGGACACGCTCCCCTACCGGTGCACGGTCGGTGACGACCTCATCCCGTGCCGCCGGAGCGGCATCCGACTCCGAGGGGTCGAGCAGCAGCGCCGCCGACTCCCAGCCGTACCCGTCGACCCGCTCGCCGTCGGGCAGCACGACCGGCGCCGCCCGCTCCACGACGACCCTCTCGACCCCGGGGACGTCGCGGACCACGTCGGCGAGCGCGGCCGGGATCCAACGGCGGCTCGTGTTGGGCTTGGTCTTGCGCTTGTCCTTGTCGAGGTCCTTCAGGAAGTGTGACGCCGGGTCGCCTGCGACAATGACCGGCGCACCGGCGTACCGCTGCGGCTTCGCCGTCGACCGCAACCCGGTGTCCATCAGCATCCCGCACGCGCACACCAGCGCTGCCGCGCACAGCAGAGCGGCGAAGGTGCCGGCGAAGGCCCCCTTCCGCTGCCGCAGCGAGCTCGATGCATACCTGACCCTCACCGTCCCGCCGCTCACGCGTACGCCCCCAGACGCGTCATGCGGTCCGCTACCTCGGCCGGTGTCGGCGAGTCGACGGCATCGACGATGCGACCGTCCGCGAGGTACAGGACCCGGTCGGCGTACGAGGCGGCCACCGGGTCGTGCGTCACCATCACCACGGTCTGCCCGAGGATGTCGACGGTCTCCCGCAGCAGTCCGAGGACGTCGCGCGCGGTCACGGTGTCGAGCGCTCCGGTCGGCTCGTCACCGAAGACGACCTCTGGTGCGGTGATCAGGGCGCGGGCAAGTGCCACCCGCTGCTGCTGGCCGCCCGAGAGCTCCGGCGGTCGGTGTGTCGCCCGCCCAGCGAGCCCGACCCGCGACAACACGTCCTCCACCGCGCCGCGCTCGGCTCGCCGACCCGCCAGCGTGAGCGGAAGCGCCACGTTCTGCTCCACGGTCAACGTCGGCACCAGGTTGAACGCCTGGAATACGAACCCGACCCGCTCACGTCGCAGCCGCGTCAGCGCCGACTCGCTCATCTCCGACAGATCCGTGCCACCGAGCCGCACCGTGCCCGACGTCGGAACGTCGAGGCCAGCGGCACAGTGGAGGAACGTGCTCTTGCCCGAGCCGGACGGTCCCATCACCGCCGTGAAGCCGCCTCGGGGCAGCGTCACGGACACCTCGCGCAGCGCCGCGACCGCGCCGCCACCCTTGCCGTACACCTTGCTCACCTGATCCAGGACCACTGCTCCACTCATGCTTCTAGCCTCCTGGCATGCGGCGACGGACGACACAGACGCGATCACCAGTCCCCCGTGAGATCCTCATGGGTACCCTCATGACGTGATTCGGGTACTGCTCGCGGAGGACCAGCAGGTCGTACGAGGTGCACTCGTCGCTCTCCTCGATCTTGAGGACGACCTGGAGGTCGTCGCCGAGGTCGGCACCGGGGACGCGATCGTCCCCTCCGCGCTGGCCTATCGCCCCGACGTCGCTGTGCTCGACATCGACCTGCCCGGCTCCGACGGACTCACCGCGGCCGCCGAGCTCTCAGCACGCCTGCCGTCCTGCCGGTCGCTGATGCTCACGGGCAACGCGGGCCCCGGCCAGCTGCGTCGGGCGCTCGAGGCGCAGGTCGCAGGCTTCGTGCTGAAGACAGCTCCGCTGGACGAGCTGTTCGGAGCGATCCGTACAGTCGCCGCCGGAGGACGCGTATTGGACCCGTCGCTCGCCGTCACCGCGTGGGGACTGGCCGACGACCCGCTCAGCCCGCGTGAGAAGGACGTGCTGCGGCTCCTCGCCGACGGTGCCGAGCCTCCCGAGATCGGCACGTCGCTCAGGCTGTCGACAGGCACGGTACGCAACCACCTCACGACGGTGGTCGCAAAGCTCGACGCACGCGGCCGCACTGACGCCCTCCGCATCGCCCGCGAGGCGGGCTGGATCTAGCGCTGGGCCGACGGCGCCGTCAGCGGTCGACAGCGGCAGTGACGCGGAAGCGGCCGTCGCCGACCGGGCCCGCGTCGAGCGTTCCGCCCAGCGCCGCCACCCGCGTGCGGAGGTTGCCGATGCCCGCACCCGGCGACGTGATCTCGGCCGGAACTCCGTCGTTCTCGACCACCAGCTGGGAGCCGTCGACCGTGATGCGCGCCTCCTTCGCGGCGCTGTGTCGCAGGACGTTCGTCACCGCCTCGCGCAGGACGGCGATGAACGCCGCGGCGCGCTCGCCGTCCACCGCCGACACGGACGCCTCCACGGTGGTCGCGATCCCGGCTGCCCGCAGGACCGACCCAGCGGCCTCTACCTCGGAGGCGAGTTCGAGCCGAGGCGCCTCACCGACGACCGTCGCCATGTCGGCACGGGCTCGGACCGCAATCGCGGCAATCTCGTCGAGCTCGGCGCTGGCGCGATCCGGGTCCCGGTCGAGCAGACGACGCACCAGCTCGCCTTTCAGGATCATCGCCGCAAAGGTGTGCCCGAGAAGGTCGTGCAGGTCGCGCGCGGCACGCAGCCGTTCCTGGACGACCGCCGCCCGTACGAGGCCGTCGTGCGCGGCGTGGAGCTCGTCGGCCAGGACGGCGAGCCGGGCGAGCCCGAAGACGACGAGACCGGTGACGAGGACACTGATGGTCAGGTTCACGGTCAGCGGAGGCGCCGTGCCCACCGCCGACTGGGTTGCGAACACCCCGACCATCGTCGTACCAACCAGCGGCCACGCAGCCCGGGGCGGGAGCGACACCAGCAACGCGCCCGCCAGGAATCCGGCGACGCCACCCCACGCGCTCCCCAGCCACACCACCGGGACGAACGCGATGACCGCCTGCAGGGGAAGCAGCCAGGGACTCCGGAGGCGCAGGTTCAGGAGGCAGACGACGGCCAGCAGCGGGAGCGCCACCAGCAGCTCGACGCCCGACAGCTGGAGCAGGGCCTTCCCGCAGAAACCCACCAGCACCACGGCGAGCAGGGCCGTCGCGAACCGCTGCTGATCCGACACCGGCGCTGCCTCTTCAGCAACCCGCAAGCTCGCCACGACGCGAATCCTGCCGTCGGCGTCCAGGTCGACGTCGAGCCGCCCGCCCGCTGCCGCGAGGCGGACGGCCAACGGCTCGAGCGCGGCCTCACCACGCTCGGTGGTGCGGGCCCCATCGGCGACGACGGTCAGACGCACCTCGCCGTCGTCCTGGATGGTTTCGATGAGGCAGTGACACGCCCGATCGCGTACGGCATCGGTGACCGCCTCACGGAGCACCGCCGCCAGCAGAGATCCGCCGGGACCGAGCGGCTCGCGGTGCCCCGTGCGGACGGTCACCTCGGCGCCGGCCGCTTCGAGCATGCCCTGCGCTGCTGACACCTGCGGCGCCAGCGACAGCTCTCGCATCTCCGACGCCGCAGTACGAGCTGCGTCCAGCGAGCTCCGGGCCTCCGCCAAGGCGTCACCGAGCTCGGAAGGACGTCGGGCCGCGCGGGCCATCGCCGTCAGCCCGTCCTCGATGACGCCACGCAACCCCGCAGCGATGCGTAGCCTCTCCTCCCGCACGGCGGCGGCGGCGAGGGTCAGGCGGGTGGACTGCACCTCGTCGACATCGTAGGTAAGACGCGTCAGACCGTAAGCGACGATCCCGATGAGCCACGCGGAGATCGACACGTCGATGACGGCACGCGACCAACCTTCCTCGACCGCAGCGATCGCGGGGGCGCTGACGGCCACCGCGACCGCAGCCGCACGACGCCCCTCGAGCCACAGCGCACCGATCGCCAACCCCAGCACGCCGACCGATACACCGAACCCGAGCACCGCCCCATAAAGGAGCGCCGCCTGGACGACCGACACAAGGGGCCCGTGCGGCCACCCCGGCAGGAGAAAGCGGAGGTGCAGCACGAGAGCGCCGACGACGAGCGGTGCAACCCAGGGGAGGTCGCTTCCCGCTGCGACCAGGTAAACGGCGACGAACGCCCCGAGGACGGCGACCGTGACCGCGCGTGCGTGCAGACCGCCACCATTTGTCCAGCTCATCGAGCGCTCAGAATACGAGTCGCAGGCGACGGGTCGACTCGCGGGTCAGCGACGTCAGCGCGTCACCTTCTATGGGACTGCTGCAGGACGCGCGAAGGCACTCGTTGCTCCTACGGGTTGACGACGGTCTCGAACGTCACCGGAGTCAATCGGCCGAGCAGTGGCCTTACGCGTAGACCCCCGCAATTGTTATTGCAGCCTCCACCGCAGACCGTACGCTCGCTGGTGTGGTGGAGGTCCCGCGTCCTGCGGCCTCGGCGGCGGTGGGGCTCGGTCGCTCACTGCTCGAGGCCAAGTTCTCCATTCCGCAGCCTCGCCCAGGGTCGGTGAGTCGCGCGGGGATCATCGACGTCGCGAGGGCGAGCGAATGCCGCGTGGTCGGGGTGACCGCCGCTGCGGGCTTGGACGGGTACGACGACGACCCGACAGTTCTGCTCACGCTGCTGGCCTCGGCCTTCGCCCAAATCTCGCCTGGCTCCATCGACCTGGTCGCCGACATGGGCAGCCTGGGCGCGGAGGTGCTGGGCCGGGCCGCACCTCGGCTCGCCGCGGCCTTCACGTCGAGCCCGGAGCCTTTCGTGCTCATGGTGGACGACCTCCACGAGCTCCGTGCGTCCGCCTGCCATGACGCTCTCGGCGTGGCGATCTCGGGGATACCGTCGGGCTCTCAGCTCGTCGCGGCGAGCCGATTCGAGCAACCGCACCTACCGCGGTTCCGCGCGTCAGGGGACGTGTTCGAGCTCGACGGGAGCGACCTCGCCCTGGACGCGGCCGGAGCCGAGCAGATCTTCGCCGAAGCCGACGCCGCCGTGGCCCCCGAGGTAGCCGCGGCGATCACTGAGCGGACGGAGGGCTGGCACTACCGCGAGTCCTCGATGCTGCTGCCCAAGAAGATGCAGCGCTTCCTGCGACGTACTTCGGCGACATCTCACCCCAGTCCGAGGCTGCCCGGCTCGTCGTCATGACGAGGCAAGGCGGACGCGGGCACCGCGACCTGATTCGTGATCCACGAGCTTCTCTGAGCGTGATGGGAGATGACCGATGGAAGTCCTGTCGCTGACCGTGGCACTCGTCACGATCTTCGGCTGGTGCGTCCTCGCCAGCCGGCTCGAACGCGCCGGCCTCACCGCCCCGATCGTGTTCGTCGCCGCGGGCTTCGTGTTCACCGAAGTGGCTGGACTCTTCGACCTCCAGCTCGAGCCCGAGCTGGTGAAGTCCATCGCTGAGGTGACGCTCGTCTGGATCCTGTTCAGCGACGCGTCGAAAGTTCGGCTGATGCAGTTCGAGCGGGACCTCGGCACGTACGTCCGTCTGCTCGGGATCGGGCTCCCACTGACCGTCGCTCTCGGAACGGTCGTGGCGATCACCGTGCTCGGGTTCGAACCGTGGGCTGCGCTGCTGCTGGGCGCCGCACTCGCGCCGACGGACGCTGCGCTCGGCGCTTCGGTGATGTCGAACCCGCGTGTCCCCGGGCCGATACGAGGGGCCCTCAACGTCGAGAGCGGGCTCAACGACGGCATCGCGACCCCGATCGTGCTCGTCGCGATCGCCGGCGTCGCCTCGGACGAGGGCATCGCCGGGGTGGACAGCCCGGGCCGCGCGGTCCTCGCCCTCGTCGTAGGCGTCGTCGCGGGCGTCGTGATCGGCTGGCTCGGCGGCGCGGTCATCAAGGAAGCCCGGCGCCGACGGTGGCTGTCCGAGGAGCTCGCCGGCCCCGCCGGCCTGGCTCTCGCACTGCTCGCGTACACCGGAGCCCTCGTGGTGGACGGGAACGGCTTCGTGGCGGCCTTCGTGGGCGGCCTGGTCTTCGGCAACGTCGCGGGGCGGGGTGGCGACAAGGAGGTCTACTTCGTCGAGCAGACGGGGGCCCTCGCCTCCATGATCTGCTGGCTCGTCTTCGGCGCCCTCGCCGTTCCCATGATCGGCGACCACCTGAGCTGGAGCATTGTCCTGTACGTCGCCTTGAGCCTCACCCTCGTACGAATGCTCCCAGTCGCACTCGCCCTTCTCGGCGCAGGATTCGGCCGGTACGGCGTCTTCTTCATCGGCTGGTTCGGCCCCCGAGGCCTTGCCTCCGTCGTCTTCGCGCTGCTCGCGCTCGAAGGCTTGCACGACGACGCGGGGTCCGATGTCGTCGCCGTCATCGCGCTCGCGGTGCTGGTCAGCGTGGTCGTGCACGGGATTACCGCCGTACCGCTCGCGAACAGGTTCCCAGCGACACCAAAGCCCGCTGGCGACAGAGAAGAGGCGCCATGACGATCATCTCGAGCTCGACACAAGAACCCAAGACGCGTCCTCGACCCTTCGCACTGACCTCCGGCGCGATGTCGGAACTTCGCGCGGATGCTGTCCGCCACGTGGCAGTGTTCGCTCACGACCGACGTCCCTGACTTCGTCGACACGTTCTCCCGCTTCCTGCGCGACGTCGTCGACCAGCACGAGCGGCGCTCGGACTCGTCCCCGCTCACCGCCGTCGTCGACCGTCATCTCGGATGCACGGCGAGCGAAGTCGCGATCGTGACGGAACAACTCAGCAGGGTTCGGCTCGCCGACGCGGACGTGGCCCCGCCTCGTTCGCCAAGGAACTCGTACGCCGCGCCGTCCTCGCCGACCGCGCCGCCGCCGACAACGATCTCGCAGCCGCCCTCAAGGAGCTGATGTCGGACCAGGAGCTGTTCACCCGCAGCCTTCTCGCGTCCGGCGAGAACGCCTTCCCGCAACCCGACGACGACTGGATCGACGTGTTCGACGACAGCGACGACCCCGACTGAGACTCAGCGCTTTGTCGACCACCAGCTCGACTCGGTACCGGCGCGGCCCGCCAGCCGGATCTCGAGGGCACAGGTGAGCCCGGAGCCGATGACCAGGCCGACGATCGTCCCTTGACAAGATTTCTTGTCAAGGGCACGGTGGAGTCATGCAAGACGTCGAAGTCATCGAGAGCGCGGACGCAGCCGCCGCCGCCCTGGATCCGGTCCGGGCCCGACTGCTCGGAGAGCTGGCCGTCCCAGCCTCCGCTGCCGGACTCGCCGCCAGGGTCGGCATCGCGCGACAGAAGGTCAACTACCACCTCAAGGCGCTCGAGGCGCACGGCCTGGTGGAGCTGTCCGAGGAGCGCCACCACGGCGGCATCACCGAGCGGGTCTTGCAGGCATCGGCGTCGTCGTACGTCGTGTCGCCGGCTGTCGTCAGCGCGTCCGCGGCCGATCCGGACGCCAACGCCGACCACCTGTCGGCGGGCTACCTCGTCGCGCTCGCCGGGCGGCTGGTGCGCGAGGTCGGCACCTTGGCACGCCGGGCCGGGACGTCCGGCAAGCGCCTCCCGACGCTCACGATCGACACCAAGATCGGCTTCCGGTCAGCCGCCGATCGTGCTGCCTTCGCAGACGAGCTGACCGCTGCGGTGCTCGACCTAGCCGCTCGCTACCACCACGACGACGGACGTCCGCACCGGCTCGTCGTCGCCGCCCACCCCCTTCCTGAGGAGAACGCATGAGTACGACACCGACCGTCCCGTACCGCCTGGAGTTCAGCGTCGAGGTCCCCGGCACCCCGGAGCAGGTCTGGCAGGCCATCGCCACCGCCAAGGGCATGAGCTCCTGGTATCTGCCGACCGAGCTCGAGGAGCACGAGGGCGGCTCCGTGCACTTCACCATCGGCGCCGCGATGGGCTCGGACGGTCACGTCACCGGCTGGGACCCGCCGCGCCGCCTCGCCTTCGAGGAGGACTGGTCCGCCCTCATGGGCAAGGACCCGGACGCGCTCAGCCCGCTGACGACCGAGTTCCTCGTCGAGGCCCAGTCCGGCGGCACCTGCGTCGTCCGCGTGACCAGCAGCGGCTTCGGGACCGGCGCCGACTGGGAGTCGGAGTGGTGGGACACCTTGAGCCCTGGCTGGATGCCGTTCTTCGACAACCTGCGCCTCTATCTGGCGCACTTCCCCGGCCAGGAGGCCACGCCGCTGGAAGCCGCCGCGTCCCACCCCGCCGATGCGGAGACCCTCTGGTCGACCATGCACGACGCGCTCGGGCTCGGCGACGTGGGTGCGGCCGTCGAGCTGCGCGGCGCCACCGGCACGGTCGAGCGTGTCGGCGAGCATCAGACGCTGGTCCGGCTCGCCGCTCCCGTGCCCGGGATGCTCAGCGTCTTCGCGTACGACGAGGGCGACGGCACCGCAAAGGCGTCCGTACGGGCCTACATGTTCTCTGCCGACGCCGCGGACTACGCACGGCGCGAAGAGCCGGCCTGGCAGTCGTGGCTGCAAGGGCTCTCCGTCCCGACACGCAGCCAGTGACCGACTGACGGAGGAGCGCCATGGACAGCACGGATGACGCCGGGGTCGTCGCACCTCCGGCATCGGGCCAGATCCACCGGTTCCGCAGGCTCATCGGAACCGGCGCCATCGCCGCACTCGCCACGGTCGTCGCCACCACGCTCGCCGCCGCGCTCGCCCAGGCCGTCGGCGTCGAGTTCGAAGTCTCTGCCGGCGAGACGATCCCGTTGTCCGGGTTCGCCGTGGTGACCGGCTTCTTCTCGCTCGTCGGCGTCGTCATTGCCGCCGCGCTGCTTCGGTGGAGCGCTCGCCCCGCCGAGCGATTCGTGCAGACGGCAGTGACGCTGACCGCGATATCGCTGGTCCCGCCCTTCCTCTCCGAGGCAAGCACCGCGACCGCCATCGCCCTCGTCGGCCTCCACCTCGTCGCAGCGACGGTGATGATCCCCGCCCTGGCGCGGAGCCTGCGCACACGGACCAGCTGACGCTTCAGCGCTCTCCGGCGAGGCCGGTCTCGTACGCGAAGATGACCGCCTGAACGCGATCACGCAGGCCCAACTTGGTCAGGATGTGACCGATGTGCGTCTTGACCGTGGTTTCGGAGACGAACATGCGCGTGGCGATCTCGGAGTTCGTGAGCCCTTCGGCCAGGTGGAAGAGGGTCTCGCGCTCACGGTTGGTGAGCGCGTCGAGGCGACTGCGAGCACGAGGGTCGATCGCACGTGGGTGATCCAGATACGTCTCGATCATCCGTCGGGTAATCGAGGGCGCCAGCAGGGAGTCCCCGCCGTGCACCGCTCTGATGCCGGCGACGAGGAACTCCGGTTGCACGTCCTTGAGCAGGAATCCGCTCGCGCCGGCGCGCAGCGCGTCGAAGACGTACTCGTCCATGTCGAAGGTCGTGAGCATGACGACGCGGACATCTTCCCCGCCCGCCGCCACGATGCGCTCGGTCGCGGTGATGCCATCGGTGCCCGGCATCCGCACGTCCATG
Organism: Mumia zhuanghuii; assembly: GCF_042681565.1. NCBI lineage: Bacteria > Bacillati > Actinomycetota > Actinomycetes > Propionibacteriales > Nocardioidaceae > Mumia > Mumia zhuanghuii. Next base: position 1,522,783 of record NZ_JBHUFT010000008.1, on the reverse strand, counting down.
AGCACGACGTCCGGCTGGACGGCAGCAGCGAGGTCGACCGCCTCCTCACCGTCGGCCGCTTCTCCCACCACCGTGAGGTCGGGCTCGATCTCAAGGATGAGGCGGAATCCGGTGCGCACGAGCGCCTGGTCGTCGACGACGAGCACACTGATGGTCTCGGTGTCTGCGGGCGCTGTCACGCCGGCTCCAACGGCAGTGTCGCGAGCAGCTCGAAGCCGCCGTCGGGCAGCGGCCGGGCGACCAGCTGGCCGCCGTACACCGCCACGCGCTCCCGCATGCCGAGCAGGCCGCTGCCCGCCTCGGCCACGGCCGCATGCGCCAACCTGGCTGGTTCTCCGTCGTCGCTGACGCACAGCCGTAGCGTGGTCTCGCCGTAGTCCATCTCCACCTGCGCTGCGCGTGGGTTGCGGGCGTGGCGCAGGGCGTTGGTCAGGCCTTCCTGGACGAGCCGGTACGCCGTCAGGTCGAGCCCCGGTGCGAGCGGGCGTGGCGTGCCGGAGATGGTGAGGTCGACCGGCAGCCCGGCGGCGCGGAACTTCTCGAGGAGCGTCTCGAGCTGATCGATGCCGGGAGGCGGCTCGCGGTCGCCCGGCGTCCCCTCCTCGCGAAGCACCCCGACCATGCGGCGCATCTCTGCGAGGGCTTCCCGGCCGACCGACTCGACGGTCTCGAGGGCATGCCGCTCGACCGACTGATCGGGGGTCAGCCGACGACGTACGGCGGAGGCTTGGACCGTCATGACGCTCACGCTGTGCCCGAGGACGTCGTGCAGCTCGCGGGCGATCCGGGTGCGCTCCAGCGCGACGGCCTGGGCCTCTCGCTGCTCACGTGCCTGCCGGCGCTGGTCGGCGCTGATCCGGATGCTGCGGACGAGCGCGCCGAGCAGCCAGGCGATGACGAAGGGCGACATCCACACGCTGCTGCCGTACCAGTCTGCGAGGGAGTCGTTCATCGGATCGAACGCCGACCAACTAAGCCACGCCACCGGCGCGAGCGCCAGCGCGATCCAGGAGCGTCGCCACTCCAGCCACCGCGCGCACGTGTACGTCGCGATCAGGGGCGCCAGGGCGACCGCGAACCCCTCCGGCGCCCCGTACAGCGCATGCTCGACGGCACAAGCCGCCGTCATCGCCACCAGGCAGGTGAGCGGGCGCCAGCGGCGGATGACGAGGAGCAGTGCCAGGACCGCGTACAGCGCCGACTGTGCCCATAACGGACCCTGCCGGTGGGTCTCGCCGTAGCCCCACCATGCCTCTGCCTGCCCCTGCACGCCGACGGCGATCGCGACTGCGATGTCGAAGGCCCAATGCCTGCGGGTCACATCCCGACGTTACTTCCAGAGATGTCGCGGCGCGTCCTCCTTCGGGAGGATTTCGGCCTCCTCCTCGCAGTCAGCAGATCTCGTCCCAGCCGACGACGACGTGCGCGTCGACAGCCGCCTAGCGTCGAAGCGGTCGGTCGGATCGAACCGACCCCACTACCTCTCGTCACTCTGAGGAGGAATCATGAACGCCATCCCACGCAGTGCGGGCCTCGGACTGCTCGTCTTCCTTGCCGGCATCGTCGCCTGGAGCTTTGCGGGCACGATGGGCGGCACCTTTCACGAGGCCGATGTTCAAGCCTTCATCGAAGGCCACCACCGCAACCTCGACTTCGTCCTGTACACCGTCGGCGCCCTCGCCTCGTTGGGGCTTCTCGTCTTCGGCTGGGCGGTCCGCGACAGATTCGAACGAGTCGGCGGGTTGATCTGGGGCCTGTGCGTCGCTGGCGTGGCGACCGCGGTCACCGGCCTGTGGTTGCTCGGCGGGTTCCAGGTCGCGATGGCCGAAGGCGGCGAGCAGGCACAAGAGATTCCGCAGTCGGTTGCGTACACGATCGGCACGATCGGTCACCTGTGCGCGGGGCCGGCACCGGCCTTCTTCATCGGCATCGTCGCACTGCTGCTGGCGGCGAAGGCAGAGATGCCCGTCTGGCTGCGCGTCTTCACCGTGCTGGCCGGCCTCTGCGCCCTCACCGCGGCGTTGTACTTCACGGCAGGCGCTTACCTGCTGTGGCTGCTGGTCTTCGGGATCTGGGCGGTGTCCCATCGGCGGCCGAGCGTGAGCCGGGGCGGCGAGCGACCGGCGGAGTCGCTGGTCTGACCGAAGGCCTGGCATCACGATGATGCCTGGCCTTCGTCACTCCTGACGCGTGAGCGCACCGCTTTGTGCGGCTACGGCCCCGAGATGATGCCCAGCAGAGCAGCCTCGAACAGCGCGACAAAGGTCTCAGCCGGGAGCACGTAGCTTCGGGGCTGGGCCGCGGCGGCGAGATCCGCACCCCACGCTGCGGCACGCTCGCGCTGCAGCGGTGTCCCGTGGTGACCCGGGCTGGCGAACTGGCAGTCACCGACGGTGTAGAAGCTCAGGAGCGCGTCGGTGACCCGCTTCTTGTTCATCGCGAGACCCTGCTTGTGGGTGCCGTAGTACGACGCCATGGCGTCGGCCATCAGCTCGGTACGGCGCGTGGCCGCCGCAGGATCCGACGGACCGGTGTCGAAGACGCCGAGCTCGTACTGGACGTGGTGGGCGAACTCGTGCGCCATGATCACCCGCGGGCCGACGTCGCCGAGGCCGATGGCGTCGTACGCCGCGAGGATGCCGTCGCCGAAGACCAGCTTGTCCGGCAGCGCCGAGATCACCGGATCGGACTCCCCCTCGCCGGTGAACGCGAATGCGTTCAAAGTCCAGAGCGGGTTGTCGTAGAAGCCCCCTTGCGACTGCATGAAGGTCGCGACGGTCTGGGCTTCGAGGGCGATCGCGGCGGGCGTCATCGGGGCGATCTCCCCTGCCGCCACCATGGCCGTCAGTGTGGCTGCGATGCGGTCGGCGTCGAGCAGCACGTCCCCGTGCATCGCCATCAGCTGGATGTCGTCAGACTCGATGTCCCAGAACCGCCGCAGGTCACGGAAGGTGTTCTGGAGCTGGTGGGTGTGCGACTCGAGCGCGTAGTCCGGGTCACCGGTGGTGCCGAAGAACAGCGCATCGTACGTCGGAACGTTCAGCAGGGTGTCGAGGTGGGCGAAGAGGAAGGCGAGCTGTGCGTTCGTCATGTCGCCGAGCAGCCCGTCGACGTAGTCGTCGAGCAGGGTGCCCGAGCACTCGCTGGGAGGGACTGCCCGCTGGACTGCCGCCTTCGCCGGGATCTCGACCAGGGGCCCGCGAGCGGAGACCGCGGTTTGCCCGGGCGTTGCGGTCGCGGTGGCGACCGGACTCAGGGCCCCGAGCGCCAGGAGGAATCCGGCGCTGATCGCGAGGAACGAACGGGTGAATCTGTTCATGCGCGTCTCCCTCATCTGAGACCGGACCCCGAGTCGGGGTCAGGCGCAGGCGCTGAAGCCAGCGTAAGTCGCTCAGCAGCTCACGCGAAGAGGCGCTCTGACTCGCCAGCACCCCTCTCGCTTCTCCGACCTGAGTGGCAGACAAAGTGTGGTCTCCAGTCGGATGACTCAGCACCCTCCTGAGCGGGACCGTTGTCGACATGACGAGACCATCCACCCACTCCCCGCCTTCCGCGGTCATCACAGCGGAAGGCCTGACCAAAAGGTACGGCCGACTCACTGCGGTCGACGACGTCTCCTTCACCGTGCGCTACGGCGCCGTCACCGGCTTCCTCGGGCCCAACGGTGCTGGCAAGACAACCGTGCTGGCGATGTTGGCCGGTCTGTCGCGCCCGACATCCGGCCGCGTGCTGCTCGCCGGTACGCCGCTGGCCGACCGCCGCCCCGATGCCCGCACCGTGGGCGTGGCGATCGAGTCGTGCGGGGCGCATCCCGGGCGCTCCGCGCGACAACACTTGCGCATCCTCGCTGGGCTCGCCGGACTCCCCGGCACCCGGGTGGAGGAGGTATTGGCGATCTCGAGTTTGACCGAGGTGGCGGGTCGCCGAGTCGGCACCTTCTCCCTGGGCATGCGGCAGCGACTCGCTCTGGCAGTCGCGTTGCTGGGTGATCCCGACGTCTTGCTGCTCGACGAGCCTGCGAACGGCCTCGACCCGGAGGGGATCCACTGGCTTCGTACGCTGCTGCGCGACCGGGCGGAGCGCGGGCGTGCGGTCCTCGTCTCCAGCCACCAGCTCAGCGGGCCGGCGAGCGCGGTCGACGACATCGTCGTCGTCAAGCGGGGCCGCGTGGTCTACTCCGGCGCGGTTGCGGATCTCTCCCCCGCCGCCGGCGTGTGGGTCCGCACCGAGGATGGAGGGCACTTCACGGAGAGCGTCGTACGCGCGGGCGGCCAGATCTCGGTGGAGTCGGCCGACGGCCGGTTCCTCGTCACCGGTCTCGATGCCTCCGCCCTCGCTGACCTGGCCCGCCGAGAACAGGTCACACTCCAGGAGCTGACACCACAGTCGACCTCTCTCGAAGACGTCTATCTCGAGCTGACGGGGGCGCAGTCATGAGGATTGCGGTGGGCGAGGTGCGCAAGCTCCTGACGATTCGTACGCCGCTCTGGTTCGCGCTCGGCTCAGTCGTCCTGGCGATCCTCAACGTCGTCGCGGTCGGGCTCGCTTCCGGAACGCTCGACGAGATCGGTGAGAAAGAAGAGGCGCTCGGCGGGATGCCGATGCTCCTGTTGTTCTTCGGCGCCGTGGCCGTCACCGCGGAGTTCCGGCATCGCACTGCGGCACCCACCGTCCTCGTCTCCGGCACGAGCTCCACGACGGTCACGGCCGTCCGGCTCGGCGCAACCCTCGTCGTCGGACTGGCCGTGGCGGTGCTCACGACTGTTGCCGCCTTCGCCCTCGGCGTACCCATCGTCAACGGCCACCATCCCGGTCCTGACCTCACCGCGGACCACTTGGTGCCATTGGCCGCAGGATGTGTTCTCGCCGGCGCGCTCTCGGTGCTGGTTGGCGCGGCCCTCGGCGCTCTGCTCCGCAACCAGATCGCGGCGGTGGTGGCGGGGATCGTCGTCTACTTCGTCGCGCCTCCACTCGTCGGAACGATCGACGCGTCGGCGGTCGACTACACCCCCTCCGGCAGCATGCAGGTGCTCACCCGTGGCGTGCATGGCGCAACGCACTCCTTCTCGGAGTCGGCCACGGCGCTTGCCGCCTGGGCCGTCGGGCTCACTCTGATCGCGATACTCGCTGAGAGCCGTCGAGATCTAGGGTGACGGTCATGACCCGGCTCGCCGTCCCCCGCATGCTGACCACGCCGGGGGACGGCCGCTGGCTCAGCCCTCGCGCCGAGCGGGTGCTGGCGGACCTGCTCGGCGTCGTCGTCGGCGTCGTGGGCGAGCTGAGCCTGCTCTACAACGACGAATCGACCGCCCGGCCGGTGCCGGTGATCCTCACCGTGGCAGTCGGTGCGGCGCTCTTCTGGCGGCGACAGCATCCGATGGTGCTGCTGGCTGCCACGCTCGCCGCCACCGGCACCCTTTTCGCCCTGGATGCGTCCCCAGGTGGAGTGCTGGTCTGCGTCGCACTCTTCACCGTCGCCGAGCGTTGTCGGACCCGCGTCGCCGTGTTTGCGCTGATCGGTGCCACCGCGGTGCTGGTGGCGCTCTCGGTGACCTCGGTGCCGCCGCCGGTGGCGGTGTGGGCGGCGGGCGCAGCTCTTCGGAGTCGGCGCCTGCACCATGCCGACCTCCGCGCCCGCACCATCGCCGCGCAGGTCGAGCGCGAACAACGGGCGGCGCTCACCGCGCACGAGGAACGCGCACAGATCGCGCGGGAGCTCCACGATATCGTCGCGCACTCTGTCACGGTGATGTTGGTGGGCGTACGCGGCGCGCGAGACGTCCTGTCGACTGAACCCGAAGCCGCTGCCAGCGTCCTGGCACAAGTCGAGTCCAGCGGTGAACAGAGCATCGTTCAGCTCCGCCGGTTGCTGACGATCCTGCGCTCCGGCGAAGCCGCCGCTTCAGGTGCGGCGCTGCACCGGCCGTTGCCGGGTCTGGCCGAGCTGCCAGAGCTGGTGGCCAGCTTCGGCGCCGTCGGGCTCACGGTCGACCTTGAGATTGACGGTGAAAGCCCGGCCCTGGACGAAGGAGTCGGCCTCTCGGTCTTTCGGATCGTGGAGGAGGCGCTCACCAACGTCCTACGCCACGCGAAGACCGACCACGCCCGGGTCCGACTCAGGACCCGACGCGGCCGCATCGATGTCGAAGTGTCCGACCGGGGAGTGGGTCCCGTCGCGCAGTCGTCCTGCGCCGGCCACGGACTCGTGGGAATGCGAGAACGTGCTCGACTTCTCGGCGGAACCCTCGAAGCTGCTGCAGGTCCCGAGGGCGGATTCCGCGTCGTCGCCGTCGTGCCCGTTAGGGTGGCGCCGTGAGCATCCGGGTGCTGCTGGCCGATGACCAGGATCTGATCCGGACGGGCCTTCGACTCTTTCTCAGCATCCAGGACGGGATCGAGGTCGTCGGCGAGGCACAGAACGGTGTCGAGGCGGTAGAGCGGGCGGCGGCACTGCGGCCGGACGTGGTCGTCATGGATGTGCGGATGCCTGTCATGGACGGCGTCACGGCGACCGCACGCCTCACGGCGCCCGACTGCGAGCACGCCCCACGGGTCTTGATCCTCACCACCTTTGACCTCGACGACTACGTGTATGGCGCACTGCGCGCCGGCGCGTCCGGATTTCTCCTCAAGGACGCACCACGCGACCGCCTCACCGAAGCCATCCGAGTCGTCGATGCCGGCGACGCGCTGCTCTCGCCCACCATCACCCGCCGACTGATCCGGGAGTTCGCCGCCCGCCCGCCGCTCCCCGTACGCCGATCACCGCTGCTCGACACCCTGACCCAGCGCGAACGCGAGGTGCTCGTCTCGGTCGCCCACGGCCTCACGAATGCCGAGATCGCCGAGAAGCTCGTGGTCACCGAGGCAACCGTGAAGAGCCACCTCGGACGCGTGCTCACCAAGCTCGCCGCGCGCGACCGGGTGCAGCTGGTCATCCTCGCCTACGCGAATGGATTGGTCAGCGCGGTCGACACCTTCGACGACACCCACGAAAACATGTGACCTCATTTCGCACTCGTCGTCATCGACACGCTTCTGCGTCTCCTTGTCGACGCAGACTCCTGCGACGTGTTTGACAGCACATCACCCTGCGAGCTAGGTTTCCTGCGACCCGAATCAGGTTTCAGGTTCGGGCCCTTTCAGGGAGGAAAGGCACGGACATGAGCACACGTAAGAACACCCGACTCGCTGTCGCGGCAGTCGCGGCAGCACTCACGCTCGCGGCATGCGCACCGTCATCGGACGACGCCTCGGCCGACGGCGGCACCATCGAGGTCGGCGTCATCACATCGAAGTCGGGTCCCCTCGCGGCGTACGGAAAGGCATACCTCGACGGACTCGAGGCGGGCCTCGACTACGCCACCGATGGTTCGGGCAAGGTCGACGGCACGAAGATCAAGATCACCGAGGGCGACGACGCCGCCGACGTCGACAAGGCGGTGCAGCTCTCCAAGGAGTACATCGGCGACGGCGTGAAGATCATCGCCGGCACTGCGTCCTCCGGCGTCGCCCTCGCACTGGCCGAGCAGGCCAAGCAGAACAAGGTCCTCTACATCTCCGGCCCGGCGGCGGCCGACGCCGTGACGGGCATCAACGACTACACGTTCCGTTCTGGACGTCAAAGCTTCCAGGACGTCGCCACGGCGGCCACCTTCCTCGACGAGGTGCAGGGCAAGACGATCACTGTGCTCGCGCAGGACAACGCTTTCGGTCAGGGCAACGTCGCGGCGGTCCAGGCGGTGCTCGGGGCCGACGGCTTGGGCGGCAACGTGAAGCCCGTCCTGGTCGCCGAGGACGTCACCGAGTTCACCTCCTTCGCCCGCCAGGTCGTCAACACCAAGCCCGATCTCGTGTTCGTCGCGTGGGCGGGCGCCACCTCCGGCAGCTTGTGGCAGTCGCTGGAGCAGCAGGGTGTGTTCGACGCTGCCCCGGTCGTGACCGGCCTCGGTGACATCGCCACGTACGGGGCGTACGGACCGGCCTCGGAGAAGATCAGCTTCCTCAGCCACTACTTCGGCACGGCGAGCGACAATGACGTCAACAAGGCCCTCGTCTCGTACCTCGAGGAGAAGGGCAGCAAGCCCGACCTCTTCTCGCCGGACGGTTTCGTCGCCGGTCAGATGATCGTCCGCGCGATCGAGGAGGGCGACGGCGACGTCGACGCCATGGTCAAGGCACTCGAGGGATGGTCGTTCGACGGCCCCAAGGGCAAGACCACGGTGCGCGCGAGCGACCACGCGCTGGTCCAGGACATGTTCCAGGCGAAGCTCGTGGCTGACGGAGACGGGTTCAAGCCAGAGCTGGTCGCGGCCGTGCCGTCCGACCAGGTCGCCCCGCCCGAGGCCCCGTGACGGTCCGACTCGGACAAGGAACAACGACGAAATGACGGCACCAGCCACGCCCGCGCTCGAGATCCGCAGCCTTGGCCTGCGGATCGGAGGAGCGACCATCCTCGAGGGGATCGACCTCGCCGTCGACCGCGGTTCGATGGTGGGGATCATCGGCCCGAACGGCGCAGGCAAGACCACGCTGTTCAACGCGGTCTCTGGTCTGATCACCCCCACCGACGGATCCGTGCTGCTCGACGGCAAGGACATCACCACGATGCCGGTCGCGAGCCGGGCACGGGCGGGACTGGGCCGTACTTTCCAGACCTCGAGCCTGTTCCCCGACCTCAGCGTTCTCGAGAACGTGAGGTTGGCGGCGCAGGTCTCGCGAGGAGGCAGCCTCTCGGTCGTCCGGTTCCCCCGGCGCACCGACGCCGCGACCAAGGCGGCGCTCGACCATCTCGACGAGGTCGGGCTCGCCGACAAGGTGGACGTCCTGGCAGGCGGGCTCTCGCACGGCGACAAGCGCAAGCTCGAGATCGCCATGCTCCTCGCCTCCCACCCGTCCGTCATCCTGCTCGACGAGCCGATGGCGGGCGTCGGGTCCGGTGACGTCGCCGGCCTCAGCGCGATCATCCACTCGCTGCACCGCGACAAGGGGTGCACCGTCCTGATGGTCGAGCACCACATGGACGTGCTTCTCGGCCTCGTCGACAAGGTGGCGGTCCTGCACTTCGGACACGTCCTCGCGTACGACACACCCTCGGCAGTGATGGCCGACCCGACAGTCCAGAACGCCTACCTCGGGACGAACGCATGACCATGACAGACAGCGACCCGGTGCTCGTCGTCGAGCATCTTGCCGGCGACATCGACGGTCAACAGGTGGTGGAGGACGTCAGCCTCACCGTGCCGCCGTACGGGGTCACCGCGATCCTCGGCCGCAACGGCGTCGGCAAGACCAGCACGCTGCGGAGCATCCTCGGCCTCATTCACCGCACAGGCGACATCCGGCTCGCCGGTGAGCGCATCGACCGGCTGCCGACGTACAAGATCGTGCAGCGCGGAGTCGGCTACGTCCCCGAGGACCGGGAGGTCTTCTCGAAGCTCACCGTCGCTGAGAACATCCGGCTGGCTGAGCGGACGGCACACCCGCGGCGCGACCTCGTCGACGCCTTGTTCCCCGACCTCGTCGCCCGGAGGGATCAGATGGCAGGAACGTTGTCGGGAGGCCAGCAGCAGATGGTGTCGCTCGCCCGGGCCCTCATCAACGACAACCAGATCCTTCTCGTCGACGAGCCGACGAAGGGCCTCGCTCCGCGCGTCGTCAACGAGGTTGCTGAGGCCCTCCAGGAGGCGGCGAAGACGGTGCCGATCCTCCTGGTCGAGCAGAACCTCGACGTCGTACGACGCCTTGCCGACGCGGCCGTGGTGATCGAGAGCGGCCGTGTGGTCCACACCGGCGACGCCACGGCACTGCTGGACGACGAAGAGCTGACGACACGGCTCCTCGGCGTCCACGGCGAGACGACGAGCGAGGTGACCCGATGAGCACGGTCGTCCTGCTCGCCGTGACCGGTTTGGGACTCGGCGCCCTCTACTTCCTCGTCGCCTCGGGCCTCTCGCTGATCTACGGCCTGATGCACGTCCTGAATTTCGCGCACGGCAGCTTCCTCACACTCGGCGCGTTCCTCGGCTGGATGGTCGCTCAGCAGATCGACGCGACGAGCTGGCTCGGGTTCGCGACGTCGATGCTGGTGGGAGCCGCCGTTGGTGCGCTGGTGGCTGCGCTCACCGAGCTCGTCCTCATCCGGCCGCTGTACGAGCGCCACATCGAGCAGGTCCTCGTCACCGTCGGCCTCTCGCTGGCGACGGTGGCGCTGTTCGAAGGCATCTGGGGGTCGGACCCGCGCTTCATCCGTGGCCCCGCATGGCTGGACGAGACCACAGGGATCGCCGGCGCCCGGATCCCCAACGACCGGTTCGTGGTGATCGCGGTCGCCGCCATGGTGCTCATCGCGATCGTGATGTTCCTGCGGCACACCCGCTACGGGATGATCATCCGCGCCGGCGTGGAGAACCGCGCGATGGTCACCGCCCTCGGGATCGACGTCCGTAAATCGTTCACGCTCGTCTTCACCATCGGTGGCGCAGCGGCCGGACTCGGGGGCGTCCTCGCGTCGCACTACTTCGGCTACGTGTCGCCTAGCCTCGGCGGCTCTCTCCTGATCTTCGCGTTCATCGTCACGGTGATCGGCGGGCTGGGCTCCCTCACGGGCGCGGCCGTCGCCTCCGTACTCGTGGCCATGCTCCAGCAGTTCGCCAACTACTACCTGTCCGGGACCGGCGACTTCGTGGTCGTCCTCGCGCTTGCGGCCGTGCTTCTCGTACGGCCTACCGGACTGATGGGAGCCCGCGCATGAGCCGCCTACGGATCGGACCCGTCGTCGGCGGTACGGCGGTGGTCGTCGTCATGGCCATCCTGCCGCTGGTCAACCTGCAGATCCCGGGCGTCCTGCCGGGGCCCACCTACCAGCCCGGCGCGTTGAGCCTGCTCGCGCTGTGCATGGTGTTCGCCGCCCTCGCACTCTCGTACAACCTGCTGCTCGGCACCGCGGGTCTCCTCTCGTTCGGTCACGCGCTGGCGTTCGGCGCGGGCGCGTACGGCTTGGGGATCGTCCTCGAGCACACCGGCCTCTCGCTGTGGTCGGCGCTGCTGGTGACGCTGGTCGGCGGCTTCGTGCTGGCTCAGGTGACGGGGGCGATCAGCCTGCGCGTCACGGGCATCCCGTTCGCGATGGTCACCCTCGCCTTCGCCCAGGCCGGCTCCGTGCTCGTCCGTCGCAACCCCGGCGGGGCCACCGGCGGTGAGGAAGGCCTCAGCCTCCCGACCGACCACGTCCCGGACTGGATGGTCGGGGTCGCGAACACGCGGAACCTCTACTGGCTGACGCTGGTGATGCTCGTCCTCGTCTACGTGATCGTCGTCTGGATCGATCGTTCGCGGGTCGGCCACGTCGCTGCGGCGACGCGCGAGAACGAGCTGCGTGTGCGGGTCCTCGGGCTTTCGCCGTACGCCGCGAAGCTGATGGTCTTCACCGTCGCCGGCGTGCTCGCCTCGCTGACCGGTGCGACCTACCTGCTGCTGCAGAGCGGCGCCGTCCCGCGTTCGGTGTCGGCCGACCTGACGATCACGATCCTCGTGATGGTCGTCCTCGGCGGAGTCGGATCGCGCTGGGGCGTCATCGTCGGGGGCGTCCTCTACACGCTGCTGAACCAGCGCCTGTCGGTGTTCGCCCACTCCGATGCGGTCGAGTCACTGCCCGATGTGCTGCGGGTCCCGCTCTCCGAGCCGATGTTCATCCTCGGCACCCTGTTCATCCTCGTGGTCATGTTCTTCCCCGGCGGCATCGCAGGGGCGACTGCGGCGGCCACCCGTACGCGGTCTCGGCACGAACGCCCGCGCGAGGAGTCTTCGCCGGCAGAGTCGGCGGCATGACCCACGCGACGTGGCAGAGTGCCGACGCGGGTGCCCACACCATCGGGCGATGGCTGACCGACCGCGCCCGGCAGGAACCCGACGCCGTCGCCATCGACGATCGGGGCGTCACCATCACGTACGGCGCACTCGCCCGTCGCTCGAGCGACCTCGCCCGTACCCTGCAGACTGCCGGGTACGCCCCGGGTGACCGGGTCGCGACGCTGACGGGGAACTCGATCGACCACGTCGTCGTCTTCTTCGCCTGTGCTCAGGCGGCGCTCGCGCTGGTCCCGCTGTCGTGGCGTTTGACCGCGATCGAGCTCGCCGACCTGCTCGAGAGGGTGGACCCTGCGATCCTCCTCGTCGAGGACGAGTACTCCGCGCTCGGCCGCGACGCCGTGTCGCGGCTAGGGACACCGCCGCCCGTGGCCGAGCTCGGGACGACAGGCGTGGAGGCGGCCGTCCCGCTGTCCGTACGAGCGGACGCGGCCAACAACTCCGGCGTCGCACACCGGCCGGTGCGCGACGACGACCCGCTGCTGATCATCGTCACCTCGGGCAGTGCGGGGCAGCCCAAGGCGGTCGTCCTCACCCACGCGAGCTGCTTCTGGAACAACCTCGCGCTCGGACAGGCTGTCGAGATCACCTCCTCCGACGTCGTCCTGGCGACCCTGCCGCAATTCCACGTCGCCGCCTGGAACATCCAGCCGCTCCTGGCCTGGCGCGCCGGCGCGACCGTGGTGCTCGAACGCTCGTTCCAGCCGTCGCGTGTCCTGAGCCTGATCACCGAACGACGGGTCACGGCGATGATGGGGGTGCCGACGCAGTACCTCCTCCTCGCGGAAGATCCTGCGTTCGCCGACACCGACGTCTCGAGCCTGCGCGCAGCCATGTCCGGCGGGTCGGCGATGCCGTACGGGCTGTGGCGACGGTGGGCGGATCGCGGTGTCGGGATCGCGCAGGGCTACGGCCTTACCGAAGCCGGCCCGAACGTGCTGATGCTGCGCGCCGACGAGGCCGAGGCGAACCCCGGGTCCGTCGGGCACCCCTACCCGTACGTCGAAGTCGGGCTGCGCGACATCGTCACCGGTACGGACGTGGTCGGTCCAGGCACCGGCGAGCTGTGGGTCCGAGGGCCGAGCCTTTTCGTCGGCTACTTAGGTGATGCCGGCTCGTCAGCAGAAGCACTCGTCGACGGACGACTGACGTCGGGTGATCTGGCCGACCGCGACGCGGCAGGTCGTTTTCGGATCGTCGGCCGGTTGAAGGACCTCTATATCAGCGGCGGGGAGAACATCGCGCCCGCCGAGATCGAGGCGGCGATCGCGTCGCACCCCCTCGTGGAGCAGGTCGCGGTGGTCGGTGTCCCCGACGAGGTGTGGGGTGAGGTCGGCGCCGCCTTCGTGGTGCCGCGATCTGGCGCTCCCCTCACTGCCGAGGAGATCCGGACCTACCTCCGAGGGTCGATCGCCGGGTTCAAGATCCCGAAGTACGTGCACGTACGCGCGACGCTTCCGCGTACCGCGCTTGGAAAGATTGTCCGGCCGCGACTGCAGGCGGACGCCATGGCAAACAGGGGGCAGGCATGAGTGCCACAGAGGACTTCGGGCTCGACGAGGTGGAGACGGTCTCGTCTGCCCAAGGGAAGCCGCTCGGGAAACGAGGCGAGGCAACACGTGCGCGGCTCCTCGTTGCTGCGGAGGACGTGTTCGCCGAGCTCGGCTACCACGAGGCCTCGATCGTGAAGATCACCGAGCGTGCCAGCATCGGGCTCGGCACCTTCTACCTCTACTTCGAGTCGAAGCAGGCCATCTTCGAAGCCCTCGTCGTCGACCTGAACCGTCGGGTCCGACGCTCGATGGCGGAGGCGATGGAGGGAGCGCAGAACCGCCTCGAGGCCGAGCGCGCCGGGTTTGCGGGGTTCTTCCAGTTCACCGCCCAGCACCCCGCGCTGTATCGCGTCGTCCGCGAGGCCGAGTTCGTGTCGCCGGAGATGCTGCGCCTTCACTACACCCGGATCGTCGAGGGATACCGCGCCGGTCTCGCGAAGGCGCAGGCGGCAGGCGAGATCAGCGACATCGACCCTGAGGTCGCGGCCTGGGCCCTGATGGGCATGGGCGAGCTCCTCGGCATGCGCTACCTGCTGTGGGAGCGCAACGCCGACGGCAAGCCGCCCTCCCACGTCCCGGACCACGTTCTCACCGAGATGATGCGCCTCGTCAACGACGGCTTGGCCCCGAAGGAGACCTCATGACCGATCGTCCCGACCGCACGCTCCACGGCCGCCGCGCCGTCGTCACCGGAGGTGCCAGCGGAATCGGTCTCGCCTGCGCTCGTGTGCTCGCCGAGCGCGGTGCCGAGGTGACCGTCGCGGACGTCGATCCCGACGCGACCGCCCGGATCGCCGACGAGCTCGGCGCGCACGCGTGGGTGGTCGATCTGGCGGACACGACGGCCCTCGACGAGCTGGCCCTCGACGCCGACATCCTGGTGAACAACGCCGGGGTCCAGCGGGTGAGCCCGATCGCGAGGTTCGCACCCGAAGACTTCCGGCTGATCCAGCGGCTGATGGTCGAGTCGCCGTTCCTGCTGGTGCGCGCTGTGCTTCCCGGCATGTGCGACCGGGGATGGGGGCGGATCGTGAACCTGTCGAGCGTGCACGGGCTGCGCGCCAGCGCGTACAAGGTCGCCTACGTCACCGCAAAGCACGGGATCGAGGGACTCTCGAAGGTCGCCGCGCTCGAGGGTGGCCCGTACGGAGTCACGAGCAACTGCGTGAACCCCGGGTACGTTCGCACTCCTCTCGTCGAGAAGCAGATCGCCGATCAGGCGGCCGCGCACGGCATCCCCGAGGACGAGGTCGTGGAGAAGGTGATGCTCACCGAGTCCGCGGTGAAGCGGCTCATCGAACCCGAGCAGGTTGCCTCCCTCGTCGCGTGGCTGTGCTCCGACGACGCGGCGATGGTGAGCGGTGCCTCGTACACGATGGACGGCGGGTGGACCGCCCGATGACGCGCCCGTACCGCACGATCGACGTTCCGGTGCCCGGCGGCGACCTGCGGGTCGGCGTCTGGGACGCAGGCGACCCCTCAGCGCCCACCCTGCTGCTGGTGCACGGGGTCACCGCGTCGCACCGGTCATGGGACCTCCTCGCCGAGCGGCTCCCCGAGGTCCGTCTGGTCGCCCCCGATCTGCGCGGCCGCGGTCGCAGCAACGGCGTCGAGGGGCCCGCGGGCATGACGGCGCACGCGCGGGACCTGGTCGCCGTGCTGGACGCCGTCGGTGCCGATGCGGTCACCGTGATCGGGCACTCGATGGGTGGCTTCGTCGCGTGCGTGCTCGCTGACCAGTTTCCGGACCGAGTAGGCAGCCTTGTGCTGCTGGACGGCGGGCTCCCGCTGGACGTCCCCGAGGGGCTCGACGCAGACGAGGTGATCGCCACCGTTCTCGGGCCGACCGCCGAGCGGCTCGCGATGGAGTTCGCCGATGTCGAGGCTTACTTCGCGTTCTGGCGCAGGCACCCCGCCTTCGCCGACGGCTGGTCTTCGGAGCTCGAGGACTACTTCGCGTACGACCTGGTCGGGGAACCACCGGCGCTGCGGGCGGCAACCAGCTACGCGACGATGTCCGAGGACACCGTCGACCTCAACGCAGGCGCCGCCCCTGCGCAGGCGATCGCGCACCTGCGGCACTCGACACTCTTTGTCACGGTGCCCCGAGGGCTGCTCGACGAGAAGCCCGGCTTGTACGCCGACGAGCGGATCCCCGCACTGCTCGCCGACAAGCCCACGATCCGGCACCACCGGGTCGACGACGCCAACCACTACACGCTCGTCCTGTCGGCACGCGGCGCGGACGCGGTCGCAGAACTGGTGCGTGACGAGGTTGCCTTGACCACCCCAGAAACATCCCACCCGTGAATTCAGACTGTCCGAGCCCGCCAGGCTCTGCCACACTCCGTCTACCCGGTCGACAGCGACCCGGCTCTAGGAGAAGAGGCTGCCATGGACTCCGTGACCAATGACTTCGGAGATGTCCTTCTCTGGTCCTTCTGGTTCTTCATCTGGATCGCCGCATTCATGGTGTGGGTCCGGTGCCTGTTCGACATGTTCGGCGACCACACGCTCAGCGGCTGGGCGAAGGCCGGATGGGCAGTGCTCCTCATCTTCGTGCCCTGGGTCGGCGCTCTGATCTACCTCATCGCACGCGGCCGAAGCATGACCGAACGGCAGCAGGCCAAGGCCCAGGAGGTCCAAGCCGCCCAAGCCGACTACATCAAGCAGGTTGCCAGCACCTCGACGTCGGCAACCGACCAGATCGCCAGCGCCAAGGCGCTCCTCGACTCCGGCGCCATCGACCAGGGCGAGTACGAGACCTTGAAGGCCAAGGCTCTCGCGTGACGCCGGCGGCATCACCCGCATCGGGTGATGCCGCAGCGTTCGTGCCGCCGAAGAGTGAGAGCCCTATCGATCAAGGGAGCTCGCCATGTCGGACGACAGCAACACCCCCAACCCTGACATCAACGCGGCCGTCGTCTCCGACGGCGCCTACACCCTCCTCGTCGCAGACTTCAGTGACACCAGCGCGGCATGGGAGGCGTACGAAACCCTCAAGGCCACCGAAGACGGCCGCACTGTCGAGATCGAGGGCGTGGTCGTGGTGACCCGCTCGGCCGAGGGCAAGCTGGCAGTCCAGAAGGCAACCGACCACAGCACGAAGACCGGGCTCAAGTGGGGCGTGGTCGGGGGCATTGCGCTCGGCGTGATCTTCCCGCCATCGATCCTCGGGACCGCGGTCGTCGGAGGCTCCGCGGGCGCCCTCGTCGGCAAGCTGCGTCAGCGCCACCACCACGGCGAGCTCGAGCAGCAGCTCGAGAACGCCATCCCGCCCGGACACTCCGGCCTGCTCGCGCTCGTCTCCGACCCCGGCGCCGTCAAGATCCGGAAGGCTCTCGAGCGGGCCGACGCCATCATCGAGTCCGCCATCGACACGGTCGAGGCTGATGACATCAAGGCGGCGGCCAAGCAGGCCCAGCAGGATGAATGAAGAAGCCGCGCTGCAGGCGAGCCGGACTGCGGGACTCGCCACTCTGGTCATCGGCGCAGCGTTGCTTGTCGGTCAGCCCCGGTGCGAGCGCGAGATCGACCAAGCCGAGCCTCCGCGCCGCGACCGACGACGACCGCGGTAAGGCTGCCAAAACCTTGCACGCGCTCGGACGCTGATCTTCGACCTCAGCGAGCCGCGCACACCTTCCGCATGTGCACCCGCCGGAACGGGTCTTCCGCAGCAACGCGCGTGATCTCGAAACCGTGCCGCTGATAGAAGGCGATGTTCTCGACCATCGTCTCGTGGGTGTAGAGGCGGACCTCGTCGTACCCGCGACTCGTCGCGCGGGCCTCGGCCCAGGCCAAGATCCCGCGGCCGAGTCCCCGCGACTGCCGCGCAGGTACGACCGCGATGTTCTCGACCAGGAGGTGGTCACCTCCCCCGCGGGTCACGACAACAGCGACGAGCTCGCCGGCCTCGCGTACGACGTGGACGTCCCCGTCCTCGATGTCACGCGCGTAGTCGGCGTTCATCGGTGCCGGCTCCTGCCCCATGCGCGGGACGTACGGCGCGTACGCGCTGCGCACCAGCTCGCGTACGGCCGTCGCGTCCGCAGGCTCGGCGGGTACGGGAATCACGTCAGGCACGCACCTCACGATCCTCCGTACGCCCAAGCCGCGCAACGACCCCGGGCGCTGCCAGTCAGCTCACGAGCGGGTAGGACCCGAAGCGACCCCACGCGATGAAGGCCGCGAGGGCGAGGTAGCCCCCGGTGAGCACGACGAGCGAGGATTGCCCCAAACGGCCGTGAGTGATCATCGCGCCGACCATGAGGACGACCCAGCAGGCTGCAGTCACGGGTACGAGCACCGGCGCAGCACCGACAAGGGCGGGCAGGACGAGGCCCACGGCGGCAAGAAGCTCGAGGACACCGAGCGTCTTGACGAAGCCGACGCTCGCGTCAGCGGTCCATTCGCCGCCGTGCTGCGCGGCCAGCCTCTCCTTGGGGACGAAGGTCTTGGTCACGCCGCCGACCAAGGCGACCACGGCCAGCAGACCGGTGGCGATCCACAACACCACGTTCATCTCGATGGTCATGCCATGAAGACACCGGGCGATCGCTCCGTGTGACAGATCGCGGCGGCTACGCCTCGCGCGGGGTGTCGCGGGCGTACGCCTCCCACGACGACAGGATCGGGCCGGACACGTCCCAGCCCTCCGGCGCCTCGAAGAACTCCGGGTGGTGCTTCTCGGTGTACGCACGGATCTTGGGCGGCACGTCGTCGAGCCCGCGGATCGTCTTGCGGCTGTGCAAGCGCCCGGTCATCACACCGCCCTCGAGTCCCGAGCCGCCCATCCGCATCCACGGCCAGAACGGCGAGACCCGCGAGAAGCCAGCACGGAAGTGCGCCGAGGCGAGGTCGCGGTCCTCCAGCTCACGCTTGGACGTGTAGATGACGAAGTGCTCCGACGGATTGATCGTCGCGCCCGTCGACGAGCGCGGCCAACCCGACGGCGTGACCGGGTTCGGATATTCGTGAGCGTAGTCCCACTCCAGCAGCACCTCGTCCCCGTACACCGCCCACGGAAGGAGGAACGGCAACGACCCGTCGTCGGAGGCATCGACGTTCTCGTTCATCGCGACGCCGTGCTCCTCGGCGTCACCGACGAACAGCCTCGGCATCTCGAGGGTCAGCTCGCCGCCGATCTTGTCGTTGAGGAACGGGAAGACGTCGACGGTCTCACCGGTGAACGGGTTGTCCCAGGTCTCGATGACCTCACCCGTCCGCAGGTCGTAGAAGAACCCGGTCTCCTTGCCGCGCATCTGCAGCCGCTCGTCCGCGCCCTCGCCGACGAAGCGAACCTTCGTGATCCCGGTGCCGGCGTACCCGAACAACGGCTGCTGCCTCGACGTCCCAATCGAGGCGTACATCGTGCCGTGGAACGTCGAGATCAAAGGGTCGTCGCCGAAGGTCCCCCACGTCTTGCCGAACGCGTACAGGTTGTCTCGCGGTGATGCGGCCAGGTCGAGCGGTACGAAGCTGGTCACGGTGGGTCCCTTCGTCAGCGCCGCCCTCCGCGGGCGGTGGTGGAGGGACGCTAGCACCGTGCGGCGCCTCAACGGGTCTGGCGCATCAGCTCGATGCCGAGCTGGGTGACGGAGTGCATCACGGAGTCGGTGTCGCGTCGACTGCTGATCAGCCCAGCCTCGCGCAGCGTACGAGTGTGATAGCTGACCGTCGCGGCCGAAATCCCCAGCTGGCGCGCGATCTCGGAGGTGGTGGCGCCGGCCGCGCAGGCCGCCAGCACGAGAGCGCGGCTGCCACCGATGAGGGCAGCAAGCGCCCGCTCCGGGTAAGCCGCGACGTGGTCCGCAGCAGTACGCGGCAGCGGATAGACGAGGACCTGCGGCAGCGACGGGTCTGCGAAGGTGACTGGCTGGTGCCAGCAGAAGTACGAAGGGACGAGGCGAAGCCCGCGTCCGCCGAGGTGGACATCGCGATCGTCGATGTGGTCGAGGACGCTGAGAACCGGCGGCTGCCAGCGGAACGCTGGGCCTAGACCTCGGAGAAGGCCATCCACTCCCCCATCCAGCAGATGGCGAGAGCGCACCGCCCGCTCGCCGTCGAGCAGGGCTTGCATCTCGCTGGCGACCGGCTCGATCACGACCTGGTGGTAGGCACGCAGCGTCTCGGTCAGGACACGTCGCTCTCGCGGCTCCGCGAGAGCACGCAGCATCGGCCCGTTTCCCTTGCGGAGATCGAGCCGTGAGATCTCTTGGGTGACCTGGCTCTCCGGGAGGGCGAGGATCGCGTCGAGCCCTGCGTCGAGGCTGTCCGCGCCCTCCCCAGGAGTGAGGAAGTCCGGGAAGTACTGGGCCCGCGGGTACAGCGGCATGAGCAGAGTGCGGACGGTGCGACCGAGTGCGGTGTCGCGCAGCGTATGAAGGGCGTGCTTGTGCCAGCGCTCGTGCGCCCAGCGCCCCCGGCGAGTCTGGAATCGGTGCAGGCTCGAGGCGATCTCCCACATCGGGTCGGGTTGGGCGGTGACCCTGGTCCGGGCAAGATCGAGCTCACTGAAGTGGATGCGAAGCACTGAATCCCCCTTGGTCAGGCTTCCGAGAAGAGTCACAGACTCAGGGACTCACCGCCCACCGCATTTCAAGCCTCGTCGAAATGGCTCCGCGGTCAAGCGCGTCCAGCAGATCGCGGGCATCACTGCCGACGGCGTCTACGGCCCGGGGACCCGGTACGCGATGCTGCACCGCCAGGATGCGTGGGAGGGCGACCAGGACCCCAACGTCTGCCGGAAGCTCTGAGCTCCTGACGGATCAGAACTCCTCACCGCCGGCGCCACCATCGGCGGGACGCGAGAGCGGCAAGCCCGGCGCCGGCGGTGTTGAGCAGGACGTCGTCGACGGAGGACACCCGGCCCTGTTGTGCGACGTACTGCGCGGTCTCGATCAGGACCGAGCAGACTGCCGCGACGGCGACGGTACGGGGGATGCACGCGAGCGCGCTGAACCGTACGGGGGCGAAGAAACCGAGCGCCGCGAAGACCAGCAGGTTCCCGACGATCTGGTAGGGCGGCATGCTCGACAGGTCCCGCAGCGGCACGAGACTCACCGTGCCGTGCGCGGCGCCGCCAGCCGGCCGCAGAGTGAGCCACACCCATGGCAGCGTCCCGCAGACGATGCCGATCTCGGCCAGCGTCGTACGCAGCGCCGGCCTGCTCACCGCTGCAGCCTCGGGTCGTGCGTGGGGTCGGCGTAGGTCTCCGGACACCCCTCGGCGATCGCATCGGGACGCAGCTCGAAGTGCCACGGTTCGTTGCCGTAGATCCGGCACAGCCCGAAGGAGGCGCCGTGCTCGGCCAGCCATGTCGCAGCCGACGACGGACCGATGTCGACCGCGTCGCCGTCCTCGTGCACCGAGGTGCCGGGACGCGCGACCCATCGCTCGGCCGCGTGGTCCGATCCAAACCGCGTGACTGCTTCCTGGAAGAGCTGCTTCTGGTAGCCGGTCGAGCGCCATCCGCTGGTGACCTCGAGCTCGACCCCGTCGTCGGCCGCTTCAGCCGCGGCCTCGCGCAGGGCGGCGAGGAGCTTCGGGTCGAGGTTCGCCACCGCCGCACGGGTCTGCTCCGGCGGATCAGCGGCCGGGCTGCAGCCGAGACAGAGCACGGGCGCCGCGACGGCAATCGTCACGGCGAGGGCGCGTCTTGCGTGGTTGCGGGACATGCCACCAGTCAAAGAAAGGTGGTGTTGCCAGCACGTACGCGGATTTCGATACGGCGACGATAGGCGGCGGGTCCCTACCATCGGAGCATGCGCGTACTGGTCGTCGAGGACGAGCCCCTGCTCGCGGAGGCCGTACGCGACGGGCTCCGGCTGGAGGCGATCGCGGCCGACCTCGCCGGGGACGGCGACACCGCGCTGGAGCTGCTGGGCGTCAACTCGTACGACATCGCCGTGCTCGATCGCGACATCCCCGGTCCCTCCGGGGACGAGATCGCCCGACGCATCATCGCCTCCGGCAGCGGCATGCCGATCCTCATGCTCACCGCGGCCGACCGCCTCGACGACCTGGCCTCCGGGTTCGGGCTCGGTGCTGACGACTACCTCACCAAACCCTTCGAGCTGCGGGAGCTGGTGCTCCGGCTGCGAGCACTCGACCGTCGGCGCGCGCACATCCGACCTCCCGTACGCGAGATCGCCGGCCTGCGGCTCGACCCGTTCCGCCGCGAGGTCTATCGCGACGGCCGCTACGTCGCCCTCACCCGCAAGCAGTTCGCGGTGCTTGAAGTCCTCATGACAGCCGAAGGCGGTGTCATCAGCGCCGAGCAGCTCCTCGAGCGAGCGTGGGACGAGAACGCGGACCCGTTCACCAACGCCGTGCGCATCACCGTCTCGGCCCTGCGCAAACGGCTCGGCGAACCCGGACTGATCGCCACCGTCCCCGGCGTCGGGTATCGCATCGACACGCAGCCCGAGACCGAGCGCGAGGGAGGCGATCGTGGCTAGAGCGCCGGGTCTCAGTGTCCGCCTCAAGCTCACGCTCAGCTATGCGGGCTTCGTCATGGTCACCGGTGCACTGCTGCTCGCCACCGTGTGGGTGTTCCTCCTGCGCTACGTGCCCGATCGCGCGAACCGCGGCCCCGGCCCCTTCACGCCCACGCGCTCCGACCTGCTGGAAGCCTTCGCGCCGAGAGCGGCCCAGGCGCTGGTGTTCCTGCTCGTCATCGGTGTCATCGGGGGCTGGCTTCTCGCGGGACGGATGCTTGCTCCCCTGACCCGCATCACCAACGCCACCCGCCGCGCGGCGACCGGGTCGCTCTCGCACAGGATCGAGATGGAAGGCCGCCAGGACGAGTTCCGCGAGCTCGCCGACTCCTTCGACACGATGCTCGGGCGCCTCGAGGCCCAGGTCGCCGAGCAGCAGCGGTTCGCCGCGAACGCCTCGCACGAGCTGCGTACGCCGCTGGCGGTCACGCAGACACTCCTCGACCTCGCCCGGAAGGATCCGAGCCGCGACCCCGCCGAGCTCGTCGACCGCCTCTACGCCGTGAACGCCCGGGCGATCGACCTCACGCAGGCACTGCTTCTGCTCAGCCGGGCGGATCAGGGCTCGTTCACCCGAGAGCCCGTCGACCTGTCCCTCCTCGCAGAAGAAGCCACCGAGACGCTCCTTCCCCTCGCGGAACGGCGCGGCATCACCCTCGAGACGTCCGGCGACGTCGCGACGACAGTCGGCTCACCTGCACTGCTGCTGCAGATGACGACGAACCTCGTGCACAACGCGATCGTCCACAACTCCCCCGACCAAGGGAGCGTGCGGGTCACCACCAGCGTCCAGTCGTCGGGCGTGCTGCTCACCGTGGAGAACACCGGCGCGAAGCTCAGCCCGCACCTGGTCGCCACGCTCGCCGAGCCGTTCAGACGCGGCTCCGACCGTGTCCACGACGACCACTCCGGTGTCGGCCTGGGACTGGCGATCGTCGAGCACATCGGCCGTGCGCACGACGGCACCCTCAGCCTCACCGCCCGCCCGGCCGGCGGGCTCTGCGTCACGGTACGGCTCCCCGCCGCACCACCACGACGCGAGAGGTGACGAGGCGTCGACAGCAACGACCAAGGCCGCCGAAGGGATGATCGAGGGAGGACCGTCGAGGCCGAAGCACTGTCAGAGGCGGTACGCAGCTCCACGTCAGGAAGACCGTGAACGACGGGCAGCGGTGGACCACGCTCGCCCAGAGCTACGGCGGGGATCGCCGAGCCAGCCCGCACGAAAATCAACCTTCACACGGTCAGGGACTGGATGAAGTCCTGTCCCCATCGGTGCGCGCGTCGAAGCTCCGCCTCGAGCAGTGGGCCTTGGACTCCCGTGACGTAGAAGCTCGGACCGCGTCGCGCGTCGTTGAATCCTCGCTTCTTGAGCGACTTGTATGCCGCTTTGGAGGCGGTGCCAGGCGTGAAGCGTGTCTTGGTCGAAGTATCGATCGTGACAACCGGGAGGTCGGCGACTGGCTGGAGGACCTCGATCCACTCACGGACTCCCCGCGTGTTGCTCGCGGTTGATCCCTTGGTCCGAGCTTGCTCTCGCGTCCGTGGAGTGGGCAGCGAGAAGTCGTGTGTGGGCGCCGCGACGATCACGGCCTTCAACCCGGCCGGCAGGGTCGCACCCGCATCGCCCGCCGTCACGATCAAGGTCCGGCTTGCCCCGAGGACGTCGGTGAGCCCTTCGGTGATCGCATCCGCGATCGCCGAGGTGTTGCCGAAGTAGGACTCGGTGGCGATGAGGATGCTCACTCCTTGATCCGTTCGGTGGTAGGAAGCCACGCGACCGCGAGGGCTATGGCGCCGAACACGGCCAGAGCAATGCTCACGACGCGCCACGAGAGCGGCAGAATGGGTGTCTCGTGCTCGAAGACGACCGCGGTGAAGATCAACAGTGCACTGCCCACCACGAAGCAGGCCGTGGACCACCACCGCGCCCAACTCGCCCCGCGCCACGTTACTGCGAGGGCGGTCGCCCACCCCAACGCTCCGAGACCGAACACGCTGTACAGGCAGATCCAGGGCACGATCGGGTCGGGGATCTGGCCGTATGGCTCGTAAAGCTCGTGGACGCGTGACGCGACGCTGTCACCGGTCGCCTGGTCGACAGCCATCCAGATCATGGCGACCACCGTGGCGGCCAATCCGAGTCCCAGACAGATTGACAGCGCGACCCTTCGTGACGCCGTGCGTTCTGATGTCATCACAACCCCTTAATTGACAGTCACTATCAGTTGATGGTGACTGTACTGAGCCGCAGAGGTAGTGTCAACTAGTAGTGACTTGCAGTATGATGGGCCAATGGCACCGGGGCTGAGAGAGCGCAAGCGGCGCACGGCGATGGGCCACATCCAGCGAGTCGCCCTCGACCTGTTCGACGAACGCGGCTACCAGCATGTGAGTGTCGAGCAGATCGCCGAGGCAGCAGATGTGTCACCGTCCTCGGTCTACCGCTACTTCGGCACCAAGGAAGGGCTCGTCCTCGCCGACGACTTCGACGCCCTGAGCGACGTCGAACTTGCCGCGGTTATCGACCCCGATGACCTGGTCAGCACCGTACGAACCGTTGTTGCACGGTTCGAGCCAGGCCCAGACCAACAAAACCCCGACGACAGCCTTGCACGACGACGTATTCGCTACTTCTTCGACGAACCAGCGGTCCGCAAGGCCTCTTACGAGACTCTGGCCAACGCTGTCGAACGGATTGCTCCGATCCTGACCGCGTCCGGTGGCCTCACCACCTCGGAAGCTCGCGTCGTGTCCTCTGCCTTGGTCTTCGGCTACTTCTCAGCACTTGAGCAGTGGCACCGCGACCCGGCCGGCCGGCCGATCGCCGATGTCCTCGAGGCCGCTCTCGGAGCGCTACGCCGCCTCTAACCCGAAGGCGGGCACCGTGGTCAGCGGAGGATGCGCCTTCGCTGACCACCGTGCCCGGCGCCCTCAGTAGCCGAGCCCGTGGCCGAACGGGAACAGCACCCCGGTGCCGTCCGCGCGCGGGATCGAGACCGGCAGCTTGCCGGTCGGGTTGACCTCACCGAACAGCACCCGTACGAGCGACTCGAGCTGGCCCACGGTGTAGCCGTAGGTGTCGAGCACGGTCGCGGCCTCCGGGAACGACGCGACGTCGTACGGGTTGCGCATCGCCGCGACGACGACCGGCTTCCCGGTCGCCAGCAACGCCCGTACGAGCGCCGTCTGCGCCACTGCTGCGGGGGTCGGCTGCCCGGTGTCCGCGTTGATGGCGTAGGCGTTATTGGTCGACACGACCACGAGATCGGAGTTCTGCGCGGCGGCGACGGCATTGGCGATCGCCGTTGCCGACGGTGTCGTGCCGGACTCGAGGACCTGCGTCGTCGCGCCTCGCGCGCCCATCGCGTTCGCGATGCCCTGCGTGGTCCCGACGCCCCACCCGGCGACGAGGACGCGGCGCGGACCGGCCGTCAGCGGAAGCAGCCCGGCGTCGTTCTTGACCAGCGTCGTGGTGCGGTTGGTGATCGCCTGGGCGTCGGCCAGGTGCTGCGGCGCACCCACGACCTGCGTCGCGGCGGCCGGGTCGACGAACGGGTCGCGGAAGATGCCCTCGCGGTGCTTGTGCAGCAGGATCCGATAGACCGACTCGTCGAGCCGCTTCTTGCTGATCTCACCGCTACGGACCGCGTCGAGCACCGCCCCGTACGCCACGTCCATCTGCGGCGGGACGAGCAGCTGGTCGGCGCCGGCGAGGAAGGCCCGGACCGGCGCGACGTCCGGCGGGTAGGTCGACGTCGCGCCCTGCATGTCGAGCGCGTCGGTGACGACCAGGCCGTCGAATCCGAGATCGTCGCGCAACAGCCCGGTGAGGATCTTGTGCGACATCGTCGCCGGCACGTCGGGATCGATCGCCGGCAGGACGACGTGGGCGGTCATGATCGTGTCGATGCCAGCGGCGATCGCCGCACGGAACGGCGGCAGGTCGACCGCCTCCATCTCGGCGCGCGTGTGGGTCACCTCGGGGAGCCCGAAGTGGCTGTCCTTCCCGGTGTCACCGTGGCCGGGGAAGTGCTTCGCGACGGCCGACACCCCGCCGGCGCGGTAGCCCCGGACCTGCGCCGCGACCAGATCGGACACGAGCGCTGGGTCGGAGCCGATCGACCGGATCCCGATGACCGGGTTGTTGGGGTTGACGTTGACGTCGGCCACCGGCGCGTAGTCCTGCGTCACGCCGACCGCGTCGAGCTCGGTGCCGATGACCTGCGCTGACCGCTTTGCGTCTGCCGCCGAACGACCAGCACCCAGCGCCATGTTGCCGGGCATCTGCGTCGCGGGAGCACCGAAGCGCGCCACGAGCGCGCCGCCCTCCTGGTCGACCGAGATCTGCAGCGGGATGCGACGCGGCTGCGCGAGCGCAGCGGCCTGCAGACCGTTGGACAGCGTCGCGACCTGGGCCGGGTCGCCGATGTTGTCATCGTTGTTGCGTGTCGTGTAGTAGATGACGCCGCCGGGTCGGTACTTCGCGACAGCCTGGGCCGGGGTGTCGACTCCATACATCCGCTGGTTGATCGCCTTCGCCGCGTCGCTCGGTGTGTTCGCGTCGCGGCCGGCTACCTCGATGACGAAGAGCTGGCCGACCTTCTCCTCGAGAGTCATGTGCCGGAGCTGGGAGATGATCTTGCCCCGGTACGGCGCATCACCGGAGTGCCCTGGGCCGCCGGCCGTGGCAGCGGGTGGGCCGAACGCCGCGGCCAGCACCAGGGCCAGGCCGAGGATCAAGAGCCGGAGCGGCGTCCGGCTCTCGCGGATGGATGCTGACCGACCGAACATGAGCGCCTCCGGGAGTGGCCGTTCGTGTGATGCGGATCACACGAACAGTAGCGCTTGACGTTCCAGAAAGCACTACCTCAGATTCACAGTTACGTACCGGATCATCCACACGCGAGGCGCACACCTCGGCGCAGCGTCAGCGCGTGGCCAGCGCCCGTCCGGCAGCAAGGGCCGCATCCTCGGCCTCCTTCTTCATCAGTGCCGCCGACTCGAGGAACGCGTCGAGTGCCGGGTTGACGCCGACGAGAGTGACCTCGCGCTCGACGACGGTCAGCTCCGCCTGCCAGACGTCGGCGACGATGCGGCGGAGGTAGCCGAGGTTGTGGTCCCACCCCTCCTTGGGCGTGCTGCGCGTCCAACGCGCCGTCGTACGGGGGCAGTCCTCACCGACACGGGCCGCGAGAAGCTCGAGGCGCTCGGTGAGGCCTCGCGAACGATCGTCGCCTCACGACGACCGTCGCTGCGGCAGCCAGCGCGAGCGCGAGTCCCACGATCGTCAGGGCAGTCAGCGGCTCGCCGTACAGCGCAGCACCCCACAGCGTCGTCACCCCGGGCACCAGGAAGAGGAGGGCGTTGGTCGAGGTGATGCCAACGCGTTCAATGAGGGCCCAGTAGGCGCCGTACGCGCCGAGCGTCGCCAGAACCACGAGCCAGGCCACCGCCAACCAGAACTTCCCCGACGCCGGCGGTACGGCGTTCCCGGTGGCAACCGCAAGCACGCTGTAGACGACGGCCGACGCCGCGCAGTGCACGGCGAGCGCACGTCGCGCGGTCGTGCGGATGACGTCGAGGCGGGACACGAAGGTTGCGCCCACCAAGCTGAGCATCCCGAGAAGTGGCACCGCGTACGCCCACAGCGGCGCTTCGGTGCCCGGAGACGCCACGTCGGCCCAGGTGACGACGGCAACGCCGAGGAGCCCGAGACCGAGCCCGATCCACTGTCGCCGGCTCGTCATCAGCCCGAGCAGGGGTGCGGCGAGCGAGGCCACGACGAGCGGCTGGATCCCGTCGATCAGGGCCGTCGTGCCGGTGCTCACGCCGAGCGCGATCGCCCAATAGACGGTCAGCGTGTAGCCGGTCTGCGAGAGCAGGCCCACGACGACCTGGCCGACGAGCTCGGCGCCGGACCACCTGGCGATCGCGCCACGTCCCCCCGATCGCAGGAACGCAAGGAGGATCACCGCGACGATGAGGAACCGCCACATCAGAACGGTCAGCACCGACGTGTCCGACGCGGTCAGCTTGGCGCCGACGAAGCCCGAGGACCAGCACACGACAAAGCCGACCGCGAGGACGACGGTGACGAGAGGTGCGGATCGAGGTATACCGATCGGTTTATCTCTCATCTCCGCAGACTATACCGATCGGTGTATTCTGACCAAATGGAATCTGCCATCGGCTGGACCCCCAAGGCTCGCGCCGTACTCGCGGCTGCGTCCGAGCTCTTCTACTCCCAGGGCATCCACGCTGTCGGCGTCGATGCGATCGCCGAGCACGCTGGGGTGACGAAGAAGACCCTGTACGACCGGTTCGGATCCAAGGACCGCCTTGTCGTCGAATACCTCGTCGACCGCGAGCAGCGGTGGCGCGACTTCCTGCTCCCCCGGCTCGAGGCCGCAGGCACAGACCCCGCCTCCCGGCTGGCGGCGATCTTCGACGCCGTCGCGATCTGGTCGGGCGACCACGGCGGCAAGGGGTGCAGCATGATCAACGCGCATGCCGAGATCAGCGACCCGTCACATCCGGCGTACGCGGTGATCATCGAGCAGAAGCGGTGGACCCTCGCGCTCTTCGCGGACCTCGCCCGCGACTCCGGTGCCGCCGACCCCGGCGCGGTGGCGGAGGACCTGATGATCCTGCACGAGGGAGCCATGGTCACCGCGGGCATGGGGGTCGTGCCGTCCGCGTACGACCGGGCGCGCGAGGCCGCGCTCAGACGCCTCCGCGCAGGCTGAGCGCCCGGGTCACTCTGTGGCTAGACTGCCGCCGTGCTCTCGTGGCGTTCGAAGAACTCGTTCTTGTCGATCTGTTCCGAGAGCTCGGTGCTGTCCATCGGGAGCATCGGGTCGATCGCCTCGATCGGGTCGATCGGTTCGGTCCTGTCTGCCGGGTCGCTCGGATCCGTGATGTCGGCCATGTCGATGCTCTCGCACCAGAGCAACTGCTCCATCCTGTGTCGGCAGAGCAACTGCTCGATCCTCAGCGACCAGAGCAGCACCTCGATCCTCAGCCGGCGCAAGAACAGGTCGGTGCTGAACCGCCGGCACTCTCACTCGACGGGCTGACCCGCGACTCAGCCGCTGGTCGCGATCCCGGTCTCGCCGTCGTGGTCGCCGCGGACCCACGCGATGTGGCGAGCGGCGGAGTAGGCGAGCACCGCCTTCGCGTCGCCGTCGATCGGGTTGCCGAAGTTGCCGATGATGCGGTCGAAGTCGAGCGTCGCGAGCCGGTCCGCGATCGCTTGAACGACGGCGGCCGACAGCGGGATCTTGTTCGGATAGCTGCGCAGGAAACCCAGCGACGCACGGTCGGGGTTCGGGAACACGGTGTCGCCGCTGAGCAGGAGGCCTCGCCCGGTGGAGTCGTCGGCCCAGAGCGCGACCGCGGATCCCGCGAAGTGGCCGCCGATGCGATGGAGGCTCAGGCCGGGCGCGAGATCGACGTCGTCCTCCCACACCGCGATGCGCTCCGTACGACGGCCGATCCACTCCGCGTCCGACGCGCACACGAGTACAGGCGCGTCGAGTGCATCGCCCCACGCGGTCTGGACGCCGAACATGTGCGGGTGACTCGCGGCGACCGCCAGCACAGGACCGCGGTCGAGGATCCGCGCGGCGGTCTCGTCGTCGACGTAGCCGGGCGGGTCCCAGAGCAGCGAGCCCTGTGCCGTCGTCACGAGCTGGGAGGTCTGACCGATCCCGACCGTCGGCTTGGTCCTGATCTCCGCACGGCCCGGCTCGCGGTCGGCGACGACCAACTGCTGGCCGGCGGCGGCGAGGTCCGCGCTCGTGGTCCAGCGCTGCCCGTCCGCCGGCACCCACTGACGCTCGTCGGCGCAGATCGGGCACACCTCCGGCAGAGGCTCGCTGAACTCGACGCCACACGTGGCACAGATCCGCATCGCTCCCCCTCGCGGGTGCTCGTCGCTCGACCCGCACACCGTACGACAACCGTGGGTCCGATGACTTCGCTCCTCCGCGCGGGTCGTCACTAAAGCCGGATCCGAGGACGAGGAGGAGACGCGATGGGTGAGCTGCACGTCAACATGAACATCACGCTCGACGGCGTGATCCAGGCCAACGGCGGCCCGACCGCGCAGGACGCGGGCTTCGCGTACGCCGGCTGGGAGCGGCCGTACTGGGACGAGACGGCCGGTGCGCAGATCGTGGCGGACGTCGAGGAGTCTGACGCGCTGCTGCTGGGGCGTACGACGTACGACATCTTCCGCAGCTACTGGCCGGGGAAGACCGACGAGATCGGGCGGGCCTTCGACCGGGTGCCGAAGTACGTCGCCTCGCACGGGACGCCCGAGCTCTCGTGGGACACGAGCACCCAGGTCACCGACGCGGCCACCGAGGTCCGCGACCTGCGCGAGCGCCACGAGCAGATCCACACCTGGGGCAGCGCGGACCTTCTGCAGACCCTGTTCCGCGAGTCGCTGGTCGACCAGGTGAACCTGTGGATGTGCCCGGTCGTGATCGGGCAGGGCAAGAGGCTCTTCCCCGAGGGGGCGACCGCCGCCCGGTTCGCGCAGGCCGAGCCGCCGACGGCGTACCCGGCTGGTGTCGTCCTGCTGCGCTACCGCTGCCTCGACGGTCCGCCGGAGACGGTGAGCGACGAGGTCAGCGCGGACGACTGAGCGACGGGCGCTCCACCGTCAGCCCCGCGAGACCCGGAGCATGTCCTCGCGCGGGACCACCTTGACGCGCTCGCGCCCGGCGTCCTCGCCCAGCGCCATCTCGTGCGCGTCCAGGCGGTCCCACCCCTCCCCCGTCGTGAACTCGACGCCGCGGTCGGTGAGGTGCTCGACGATCGCGGTCGGGTCGTCGTACGAAGGCAGGTCGAGGCCGTCGAGGTCGGCGAGGAGATTGGTGATCGTCTCGTTCGCGTCGGACTTGGTGTGCCCGATCAGGCCGACCGGTCCGCGCTTGACCCACCCGGTGACATACACGCCGGACATCGGGGTGCCGTCGACCTCGAGCACGCGTCCCGCGTCGTTCGTGATGACGCCGGCGTCGTGGTCGAACGGCACGTCGGGAAGGTGCGTCGAGAGGTAGCCGACCGCGCGATAGACGGCCTGGACCTCGGTATCGGTGAAGTCGCCGGTCCCGTGCGCGACGCCGTCGCCCCGCATCTCCGTACGCTCGGTCCGCAGGCCCTCGACGCGGTCGGTGCCGAGCACCTCGACGGGCGCCTGGCACATGTGGAGATGGATGCGTCGTGGGGCGCCAGTGGGCTCGGCCTCGACGTACTTGAGCAGAGTGTTGACGACCAGGCGCGTGCCCTTGCTCTTGGCGATCGCCTCCTGGCCCGCGTCGTCGATCTCGAAACCTTCGGGGTGCACGATCACGTCGACCGACGGCGAGTGCGACAGCTCGCGCAGCTCCATCGGCGAGAACTTGATCTGCGCGGGGCCGCGTCGCGCGAAGACGTGGACGTCCTTGACGTTGCTCGCGGCGAGCCCCTGATGGACGTTGTCGGCGATCTCGGTGGTCAGCTGCTCGTCTGCGGGCTTGGCGAGCATCCGCGCGACGTCGAGCGCGACGTTGCCAGCGCCGATGACGGCGACGCTCTCGGCATCCATGGGCCAGTCGCGCGGGACGTCGGGGTGGCCGGCGTACCAGGACACGAAGTCCGCGGCGCCGTAGCTGCCCGGCAGGTCGATCCCGGGGATGTCCAGCGGACGGTCGGCGATCGCGCCCGTCGCGAAGATGACCGCGTGGTAGTGCTGCTGCAGCTCCTTGAGCGACACGTCGACGCCGTACTCGACATTGCCGAAGAACCGGATCTGGTCACCCCCGAGGACGCGCCGCAGAGCCTTGATGATCTCCTTGATGCGTGGGTGGTCCGGCGCGACGCCGTAGCGGACCAGCCCGTACGGGGCGGGGAGCCGATCGAACACGTCGACCTGAGCCGCTTCGTGCTGCTTGGTCAGGATGTCCGCGGCGTAGATTCCGGCCGGTCCGGCGCCGATGACCGCGACGCGCAGGGGACGCATCCGAGATCCTCTCGTTGGTAAGGCTAGGCGGTCCTAACCTACCTTTCGGCGCACGGCTCTCCCCCGCCGGGACGGGAGACGCTCGTCACGGTGGTGCGGGCAACATGCGCCGATAGGTGGCGGGCATCGCCCTGCGCGGGTGACCGCCCAAACCGCCTTGAAGGATGCCCTTCGCGACCATGTTGGCCCCGCCGCCCGCAGCCACGGCTACAACAGGTCATCTCCCACCTGGCGCAAGTCTTCGAGCACCGGCGATGGCAGTCGGAGAACCTCGGCCCGAGCATGCCCAAGTCGATCTCTGAGTCGCTCGGGCTCTACCGAGATCGGCTCCACCCCAGCGGAACACAAGAAGGCACGGACGGCTGGTGGGAAATCACCGACGAGAACTCAGCCAACGAGGCCGTCACGGACATGATCTCCCAGCTGGATCGGGCCGGTTGGCCCGTTCTGGAGCGCATGTTCTCGCGTGAGGCAATGATGGCGCGATTGCACGACGGCGACCTCGGCATGATGAAGCGCTCCAACCTGGGAGTCTTCTTCGCTCGTGCCGAGGCCCTGATGCTCATGGACGCTGGACCCTCCCACGCGTTGGATTCGCGGCTCGACGATGCGCTCACCAACGGGACGCCGACACAGCGCGACCACGCCGAACGATTCGATACGTGGGTTCGTGCCGAGGCCGCCAAGGCATGACCTGAAGCGCACGCTCAACTTCCCGTCTTCGCGCATGGTCAGGTGCTGCATATCGCCGCGTTGCGGACACGTCCGAACCTGACTAGAGCTCGCCGGAAAGCCTGCCAGCGAGGGTCAGCAGCTCATTCCTCCGGGGGCGCGACCCGAGTAGCAGCATTGCGCTGCCGAGACGGATCGTCCCCGAACCGGGCGGGACGTGCCGCCCCACGCGCAAGCGCCTTGACGGACTACTTGTATTTTGCAAGTATCCTTCACATGAGCCTCTTCATCACCTGTCCGGTCGACAGCGTCGAGCGCGCGACCGTCTTTTACACGGCCCTCGGCTGGACCTTGAACACAGAGATGTCCGACCACAATGTGTCGTGCTTCGCGATCGCGCCCGAGCAGTACGTCATGCTCGGCAGCCACGAGATGTACGCCAGCGTCGGCGGCGTCGAGGAGCTCATCGGCGGACCTGGCACCCCCTCGAAGGTCACCGTCTCGTTCGACCTCGGAAGCCGGGAGGCGGTCGACGAGCTCGTCGAGCGCGCCGGTGCCGCTGGCGGGCGGATCGGCGACACCGACGACTACCCCTTCATGTACCAGCGCCAATTCGACGACCCCGACGGCTACCACTACTCGCCGTTCTGGATGAAGCCGGAGACCGACCCGACCGCGTGAGCGACCTCGCCGCAGCCCTGGAGATCGTCGGCGCACGGTGGGCACTGCTCATCGTTGAAAGGCTGCTCGACGGGCCGCAGCGATACGGCGACCTTCATCGCGAACTAGGAGTACCGACAAACATGCTCGCCACCCGCCTGCGTGAGCTCGAAGCGGCCGGCGTCCTGACGCGCATACCCCTGCAGCACAACACCCGGGCCTACACGCTCACCGAGCGCGGGCTCGCCCTCCGTGAGGCGATCCATACGCTCGGAGACTGGGGCCGCGGACAACGCTAGACCAGTGACGACCCAGCCGGACGGAGTGTGCCGGAACGCCCGGATCTGCCGCGACGCTGCGCGCTACTCCGCCGCGTGACGGGCGCTCCGGGAACGCGCTGTCATGCCGATGAGCGTGCCCTACGCTGGCGAACATGCGGGAGGACCGCCACGAACGGCGGCGGCGAGCACGTGCCGGTCCTTGGGATCGCACGCCATCTCGTCAACGAGGTCATCGAACCCATCAACCAATGCCTCCACACCGAAGGCATCTCTCATCATTGCGATTCGACGGGCCGCATCATTGGGTGCCACCCCGACCTTCGGAAGATTCCTGTTCACCTCGTCCAGGATGGCTTCGGACCACAACGGCTGGAACAGCTCGGCCTCAGCGAGCCACAGCAACGTGGTCGCAAGACGGATCGGAATGAGCGCGCACCATCGAGAACAGCAACCGGCCGGCTCACCGGGTGCGGATGACCTGGTCAGGCGGCGTGTCCTCACCGATCTCCTGAGCGAGCTCATGCAGCGCAGCTCTGCGCCGATGCGCGCTCGCCTCCCGGTAGCGCGCGACTTCCGAAGCTGCGACCCGACGATGCACTCCGCCCCCCTCAGCCACAAGGTCACCGCGATCTATCAGCCGCACCACTGTCATTCGACTGACACCGAGGAAGTCGGCGGCCTGCTGAGTGCTGACAAGCGTTTCGGACGGCAGGACGACTGCTTCAGCATTGGACTCGAGCACATCGACGAGGCGAAGGAACGTGTCACGAGCCGAATCGGACACATCGGGCGAATCCTTCGGCTCCTGGAACACACCCTCGAGCGCGGCGCGCAAGCGTTCCGCCTGATCGTGCGCGATAGCACCAGCCATGGATCGAGGATACCTCGAAACGCTCAAAACGCACAGGGCCTATCGCTACAGGGCGGGGCGCAGTTTGAGCCGGGCACCTCACCCCACCGCCCGGTCGAACGTCACGTGCGTGACTCCGCTCGGCGAGGACGTGGCCTCGATCCGGTAGTCCTCCTCAAGTCCCTCCAGCCCGTCCCACAGCCGCACGCCACGTCCAAGCAGGATCGGGACCACCACCGTGTGCATATGGTCGATGAGCCCGGCGGCCAGGAAGTCGCGGATCACGGTCGGCCCACCGCCGATGCGTACGTCCTTGCCTTCCGCAGCTTCCTTCGCCGCCTTGAGCGCTTCGGCAGGTGAGGCGTCGAGGAAGTGGAAGGTCGTACCGCCCTCCATCTCGATCGACGGCCGCTGGTGATGCGTCAGCACGAACACCGGTGTGTGGAACGGCGGGTTCGGACCCCACGCGCCCTTCCAGTCCGGGTCCTCCTGCCATCCGGGATGGCCCCACTTGCCGGCGCCCATGATCTCGGCGCCGATCCCCGGCTCGTGCTGCTGGGTGAAGGCGTCATCGACACCACTCGAGCCTGCGGGGTCCCACCATCGGGTGGCGAACATCCACCGGT
Organism: Mumia zhuanghuii; assembly: GCF_042681565.1. NCBI lineage: Bacteria > Bacillati > Actinomycetota > Actinomycetes > Propionibacteriales > Nocardioidaceae > Mumia > Mumia zhuanghuii. The sequence goes on along the minus strand of NZ_JBHUFT010000008.1, from coordinate 1,487,763 downwards.
GGAGCCGGTCCCCCGCGTGACCGAAGTGCGCATCGGCGCTCTGGCCCTCCCCCGTGCCGAAGCCGTCGAGCGAGATCGCGAAGTTGTGGACGCGTACGTGAGACATGGCTACTCCTTCACCGGAACGTAGGTCAGATGGGTCACCGACTTCGACGCCCGCGACTTCACCTGCTCGAGCGCCAGCGGCGGCACGCCCTCGAACAGCCGCGCGCCCGCGCCGAGCGTGAGCGCGACGACGTGCAGCCGCAGCTCCTCGACCAGACCGGCAGCGAGGTACTGGTTGATCGTGTCCGCGCCACCCAGGATCGACACGTCACCGCCGCCGGCCGCCTCGCGCGCCTGCGCGAGCGCGGACTCGATCCCCGACGTGACGAAGTGGTACGTCGTGCCGCCCTCCATCGGCTGCGGCTCCCGCGCGTGGTGGGTAAGAACGAAGACCGGGGCGTGGAAGACCGGGTCGTCGCCCCACCACCCGTTCCAAGGCCGGTCCCACTCACCCCGTACAGGTCCGAACATGTTGCGGCCCATGATCACCGCCGAGTACGCAGCCAGCTCGTCGACCTCGGCCTGGTTCGCCTCGGGGTCGTCGAACATCCAGGCGTGCAGCTTGCCGCCGGATCCGTCGCCACCGTCGTCGCCGAACGGGCGCTCCTCGGTCTGGTTCAGCCCAGCCGCATACCCGTCGGCCGAGATCGTGATGTTGCCGATCACCTTGCCCGTCGGTGGAGTCATGCACTTCAGCATCGCGCGGCACTGCCATGACGTCTAATGCCAATCACGCCCAAATCGCATTAACATCGTTGATCGATGCTCAACATCGTCCATCTCAAGGTGCTGGCCGCGGTCGCGCGCTGCGGCTCGGTGACGGAGGCCGCCCGCGAGCTGCACTATTCGCAGCCGTCGGTGAGCCACCACCTGTCCCGCCTCGAGTCGGCCACCGGCGTCAAGCTCGTCCAGCGTGTCGGTCGTGGCATCCGGCTGACTCCCGAAGGGAAGCTCCTCGCCGCGCGTGCTGCCGAGATCCTCGGCCGGGTCGATGCCGCGACCAACGAGCTGGCCGCGCACGTCGGGTTGCAGGCGGGGCGCGTACGACTGGCCGCCAACGCCTCCACGCTGAGCACAATCGTGCCGCGCGCGGCGTTGTCCTTGGCCGAGAACCACCCGGGACTCGAGCTGAGCCTGTTCGATCGGCATCCCGTCGAGGCCCTGGAGATGCTGCGGCACGGCGAGGTCGACGTCGCTCTCGTCTTCCGTCACGCAGGCGCTCCGCCCCTCGCGGAGGGAGCCCGCCTCGTCCATCTCGCCGACGACCCGATCTACCTCATCAGCGGGCAGGCCGACGACAGCCTCGCGAACCACCACGACTCCGGATGGATCGGCGGCTGCGACCGGTGTCAGGAGGAGCTGAGTGCGGTGTGCCGACGGCATGGCTTCAGCCCTCGCATCGCCTCGTACAGCGACGACATCGTCGTCGTCCAGGCCCTCGTCGCCGCCGGCGCCGGTGTCACCACGCTGCCCGGCCTCGCACTCCAAGCCCACCGACGGCCCGACATCCACACCGCCGAGCTCGTCGGGTCCCAGCGCGAGGTGTACGCCGCCACGTACGGCGACCCGCCCGATCCGCCCGCCGTCACCGCCGTCCTGGCCGCACTCACCGACGCAGCGGCACAGGCGACAGCGCTCTGACATGAGCTCGCCGCCGACCGTACGCCCGGCGCGGGCGGCGGACGCCGCGCTGATGGCGCGCGTGAACGTACGGTCCTGGCGGGAGACGTACCGGGGCCTCATGGCCGACGACGTGCTCGACGACCCCGGCCTCGAGGCCACGCGCGAGCGGTTCTGGACGTCCGCCCTCACCGACCCGCGCTTTCGCGAGAACCGCGTGGCTGTCGCCGAGCGCGACGGCGAGCTGGTCGGCATCGCCATGTCAGGACCGCCGCTGGACGACGAGACGCCGTGGACACGACAGCTGTATGTGCTTTACGTTCACGCAGCCGACCACGGCACCGGCGCGGGCTCGGCGCTTCTCGACGCCGTCGTCGACCCCGACGAGCCGGTGGCGCTGTGGGTCGCCGACCCGAACCCTCGCGCCCAGGCGTTCTACCGCAAGCACGGCTTTGTGGCCGACGGGGCCAGCCAGGTCGATGACGGCGTGCGGGAGATCCGCATGGTCCGCAGCGCGAAGCCCAAGCATTAACCCGCTCGTGGCCGGATCCGGTCATAGTCGTTGACCGCACGCGTGCCGACCCCGAGTGTGTGGCGAGGGATTGAACCGTTTCATCCGAGGCGGAACTCCTGGCACGAAGGGTGTGGCGACGTGACGAAGAGACGAGCTCCAGGAATCGCGATCGCCGTGTTGACGGCGTTCACGCTGTCCCTCGGTGTCATGCAGGCGACAGCAGCTCCCCCGGCCCCGGCCGCCGGTGTCCCGCACGGCGCACACCCCCACGGCATGCAGGTCGAGCGCCTGACCACAGAGCACGCCGTCGACCCCCTCGGCATCGACGTCGCGCACCCGCGGCTGAGCTGGATCCTGAGCTCGCCGGACCGCGGCGCCCGCCAGTCCGCGTACCAGGTCGTCGTGTCACGCGAGCGCGACGGCCGCCGTCCCGTGTGGGACAGCGGCAAGGTGCGCTCGACGCGGTCGTACGACGTCGCGTACGCAGGCCGCGCCCTGGAGTCGCGGACGCGCTACACGTGGCAGGTGCGTGTCTGGGACGAGAACGGCCGTGTCTCCGGGTGGAGCAAGCGGGCGACGTTCGAGACCGCCTTCGTCGACGACGCGGAGTTCGCCGGCGAGTGGATCGGCTCGCCGAACCGACGGCCCGAGGCATCGCTCGACGGGTCCGGCTGGATCTGGGGCGACGGCGCCGGAGCAAGCGGGAACGCGAGAGCCGGCGACCACTTCTTCCGTACCGAGGTCGAGATTCCTGCCGGAGCAGACATCGTCTCCGCACAGCTGCAGGTGACCGCCGACGACTACTTCGCCCTCTTCGTCAACGGCTCCGAGGCGCTCAGCTCGCCGACGCAGGGCGAGGCGTGGCGGACCGTGCGGGTCACTGATCTGGCCAGCGACCTTCACACCGGGAAGAACGTCCTCGCCGTCCGCGTGACCAACAGTGCCCAGGGCTTCGCCGGGCTGCTCGGCAAGCTGCGGATCGAGCTGGCCGACGGCACAGTGATCGACGCCGTCACCGACGACTCCTGGCGTGCGAGCGGAGCGACGACCCCCGGATGGGAGCAGCCGAGCTTCGATGACTCCGGCTGGTCCGCCGCGGTCGTCGGCGCCCCGTACGGGGGTGGTCCGTGGGGAAAGAACGTCAACGTCCCCTCGCCGCCGGAGGCTCTCGTACGCAAGGACTTCGACGTCGCCACGTCAGGCAAGAAGGCCAAGAAGATCGCCTCGGCCCGCGCCTACGTCACTGGGCTGGGCTACTACAAGCTCTTCCTGAACGGCCAGCGCGTCGGCGATCACGAGCTCGACCCCGGCTTCACCGTCTACGACAAGACGACCCTGTACGCCACGTACGACGTGACGAAGGCGCTGCGGTCCGGGGAGAACGTCCTCGGAGTGAGTCTGGGACGCGGCTACTTCGGCCAGACCTTCCCGGACGACTGGGCGGGTGAGCCGTGGCACGACGACACGAAGCTCAAGCTCGAGCTCGACATCGCGTACGTCGACGGGACGACGCAGCAGGTCGTGAGCGATCGCACCTGGAGCACGGCCGAGGGTCCCACGACGTCCGACTCGGTCTGGATGGGTGAGAGCTACGACGCCCGGCTCGAGCAGCCGGGATGGAACGCGCCGGGGTTCGACGACTCCTCGTGGCGGTCAGCGGTCGCCGTAGCCAGCCCCGGCAAGGACGTCGCGCTCCGCTCACAGCAGTTCCCCGCCATCGAGGTCACCGACCAGCTCGAGCACACCGCGACGAGCGTGCCGCGGACCGGGACCACCGTGTACGACTTCGCGAGTCCCACGGCCGGCTGGGCGAAGCTCACGGTGGACGGGCCCGCAGGCGCCACCGTCACGGTCAGCTACGGCGAGAAGCTCAAGGCGGACGGCACCGTCGACAGCAACCTCGGGTTCTTCGACGGGCAGACCTACCGCTACACGCTCAAGGGCGGCGGGCCGGAGTCGTACCAGCCGAGCTACAGCTATGCAGGCTTCCGGTACGTCCAGGTCACCGCACCCGAGGGCGTGACGATCCGCGGCGTGGACGGGATGCGTGTGCACACCGCGGTCGAGCGCACCGGTGGTTTCGGAAGCTCGGACAACCTCTTGAACCGCTACCACGAGGCGCAGGCGAACACGATCCTGAACAACCTGCACTCGATCCCCACGGACACGCCCATGTACGAGAAGCGTGCCTACACCGCGGACGCGTACCTCACCGCCGACTCCGCCATCGCCGGCTTCGACATGCAGAGCTTCTACGAGAGCTGGGTGCGCACGCATCGCGACGACCAGTTGCCCGACGGCACCTTCGGCGCCACGGTGCCCGGATCGGCGGGGTCGAAGGAGCAGTCCGTGGACCCGCTCTGGTCGTCGAGCTATGTGCTGATGACATGGAACCTGTACTGGTACTACGGCAACACCCGTGCGCTGGAGGACAACTACGCAGGAATGAAGAAGTGGCTGGACCACTACGAGGCGACGATCGGCGCGACCGGCAACGTCTACACCGGGTTCAGCTTCGGCGACTGGCTCGACCCGACCCCGGGCGCGGGAGCGGGTACGCGACTGCCGGCGACCGCCTACCTTCACAGGACCGCGACCCTCATGGCGAAGATCGCCACCGTGCTGGGCAAGAAGGCTGACGCGGCGCACTTCGAGACGTTCGCCGGCCAGGTCGCCGACGCCTTCAACGACACGTTCTACGACGAGGACCGCGGCACGTACGCCGACAACCCGTCCGCCGACTACCGACAGACCGCCAACGTGCTCCCGCTGGCGTTCGGCATCGTCCCCGAGGAGCACCGCGAGACGGTGCTGGCGAATCTCGTCAAGGACGTCGAGGCGCGCGGCAACCACCTCAGCACCGGCGCGATCGGCACCAAGGACCTGCTTCCGGTCCTCACCGACAGTGGCCACGGCGAGCTTGCGTACGACGTCGCCACGAACCCCACATATCCCGGCTGGGGCTACTGGTTCGAGGAGCTGGGCGCGACGACGATGTGGGAGGAGTGGCCGGCGCACTCACGGTCGCAGAACCACGCCTTCTTCGGCACCGTCGACGACTGGCTCTATCAGCAGGTCGCGGGCATCACGCCGGCCGCGCCCGGGTTCTCGAAGGTCAAGATCCAGCCCTCCCCCGTCGGCGACCTGGACCACGCGTCTGCGACGGTCGACTCGCCGCGCGGCCAGGTGACGTCGAGCTGGCAGCGCTCCCGCCACCAGCTCACCCTCCGCGCGACGATCCCGGTCGGCGCCACTGCCGAGATCCACGTCCCGGCCCGTCGGCGAGGTGACGTCACCGCGCCGCGCGGAGCCTCGTACGCGGGAGTCCGCGACGGCTACGTCGTGTACGAGGTCGGCTCGGGGGACTACGAGTTCCGCGCGAAGGCGCCGGACGACCCCCGGTGACACCCGCGCGCAAGCCCTGACACGATCTTGACGGACCGGGCGGGCGGGCTCGCACGCCCGCCAACAGGTACGGTCATCGTGGTCGCGAGAGGAGGCAGCCGATGGGGATCGTGGACAACGCCGTGTACGTCGAGGGCACGCGCAAGGTCGAGCCGCCGACCCTCGAGGACACGTACGAGCTGCTGCGTGACGAGCACGGGATGGGCTGGATCGGCCTCTACCGTCCGACCCGCGACGAGATCGACTCCGTCGCCGAGGAGTTCTCGATCCACGAGCTCGCGGTGGAGGACACGATCCGGGCGCACCAGCGCCCGAAGCTCGAGCGCTACGGCGACGTCCTCTTCACGGTCCTGCGGCCGGCGCGCTATCTCGATGCCGAGGAGCGCGTCGAGTTCGGCGAGGTCCACGTCTTCACCGGCCCCGACTTCGTCGTCACCGTCCGGCACGCGGAGTCGCCCAACCTCGGACACGTCCGGCGCCGTCTCGAGTCCTCCCCCAACCTGCTCTGCCTCGGCCCCGAAGCCGTCCTGTACGCGATCTTCGACGAGGTCGTCGACGAGTACGGTCCGGTGGTCGCCGGCCTCGAGAACGACATCGACGAGATCGAGTACCAGGTGTTCGCCGGCGATCCGACCGTCTCGCGGCGCATCTACGAACTGTCGCGCGAGGTCATCGAGTTCCAGCGCGCGGCCCGTCCCCTCCTCGGCATGCTCGACGCGCTCCGCAGCGGCTTCGAGAAGTACGCCGTCGACGAGGAGCTCCGCCGCAACCTGCGCGACGTCGAGGACCACGTGATCCGGATCGTCGAGCGGATCGAAGGGTTCCGGGTTCTCCTCCAGAACATCCTCGCCGTCAACGCCACCCTCGTCGGCCAACGACAGAACGAGGAGATGCAGCGCCTCACCGAGGCCAGCTTCCGCCAGAACGAGGAGCTCAAGCGCATCTCGTCGTGGGCGGCGATCCTCTTCGCGCCCACGCTGGTCGGCACGATCTACGGGATGAACTTCGAGCGGATGCCGGAGCTCGGATGGGCGTTCGGCTATCCGTTCGCGATCGTGCTCATGGCCGCCGTCTGCGTGACGCTCTACGTCGTGTTCAAGCGGCGCGGCTGGCTCTAGCGACGGGCCTCAGCGCTCGAGCTTCATCGACACCAGCTCGGTGAAGCCGACGCGTCGGGCGAAGCGCACCTTCTTACGCTTGTAGACCGTGAAGCCGAGCTTGGCGTACACGGCGAGCGCCGACGCATTGGTGTCCTTGATGTCCTCGAGCACGAACTCGCGATAACCGGGCAGCGCCAGCAGGTGACGCAGCAGCGCGGTCGCGACACCCCTCCCCTGGTATGCCGGCTCGGTGGCAACGAACCCGATCTCGGCCAGTCCGGGCCGTGCTCCCTCGAACGGACGCATGAACCAGCGCTGGATCACCACATAGCCGAGCAGCCCCCGTACGAGTCCGAGGTGGCGACGGATCTGCGACCACTGCGGCGCGAAGAGCGTCTGGTCGCCCTCGGTGAACGAGGCGATGCCCGCAGGCTCACCCTCGACGAGCGCGACATAGAACCGCTCGATCAGCAGCATGTGCTCGAACGCGTCGGCCAGCGTGTCGGTGTCGCGCGAGAACGCGACGAAGTCGTCGGCGAAGCTGCGGACGTACACCTCGGTGATGCGGCGCCGGTATTCCTCGCCGAGCTCGTCGCCCCGCTTGACCACGACCGTCGTCTCGCCCATGCCCCGCCCGCTTCGCTCGCCACCCGTACGGGCCGACCCTATCCACACGCGGCCGGCACTCCAGCGGTGGTTTGCGCCGTGCCAGGTCAGGACGGCAGCGTGCGGGTCTCCACGAGCATCCGCGCCACCGCGCGCAGCTTGAGGTTGTGCTGCTGGGAGTAGCGCCGCAGCACCTCGAAGGCCCGCGGCTCGTCCAGGCCGTATCGCTCCATGAGGATGCCCTGGGCCTGCCCGATGAGCTTGCGCGCGTCGAGCGCGATCTCGAGGTTCTCCTCGCGCTCGGCACGAAACAACGCGATTGCGGCGTGACGCGCGAAGATGTGGGCGAACGCCACGTCATCGTCGTCGAAGAACCGCGTGTCCTCCGAGTAGAGGGTGACCACGCCGATCCGGCGGGAGCTCGGCGCGAGGCTCACGCCGAGGAGGCTCGCGACGCCGAGGTCCGTGACCGCCTTCGTCCAGCGCGGCCATCGCCGCTCTCGCCGTAGGTCGCCCAAACGGAGGGTCTCGTCCCAGTCGTCGCTGCGGGCCGGTCCTTCGCCGAGCGCGACCTGCAGCTCGTCGGCCTTCTTGATGAGGTCGTCGGTGGCAGAGACGGTGTCGAGCCGGCCACCGCCGCGGATCATCGTCACGCCGCCGCGATCCATCTCGACGGTCTCGCACAAGCGCGTGATGATCTGCTCGGCCGTCTGCTCCGCGGAGTCAGCGGCGTGGAGGTCTTCGACCAGGTCCGCGAGCTCGTGATGATCGAGCACCTCGTCCGTCATCTGACACCCCCGCTCACGCCGTGGGGCGCGCGTCTGCACCCGTCAGGATTTTACGCCCGGGTTGCGTTCCGGCGACAGCGATGAGGTTCCGCCGCCCGGTCGGTCAGTCTCTTCAGACGGACCCGCCGACTGCGAGGAGAGCACCATGACCGCGACCTACACCTTCGACGTCGTGTCCACCATCGACGGCTTCGGCTCGTACGGAGGGGGCGGCGACTGGGGCGGGTACTGGGGCAAGCAGGGCCCCGAGTTCCTCGACCACCGCCTCGCGCAGTACGAGGCGGAGCAGCGGATGGTCCTCGGCGCCCACACCTATCGGGAGTTCGTCGAGCTCCTGGGCGCGAGCACCGACGAGCTCGACCCGATCAATGCCCGGATGGTGAACCTCCCGACGACGGTGGTCTCGACGACCCTCCAGGGACCGCTCGACTGGCCGAACGCGGCCGTCGTGAGCGGCGACGCCGTCGACATCGTCGCGCGGCTCAAAGAGGAGTCCGACGTGCCGTTGCGCTCGCATGGCAGCCTGTCGATGAACCGCGCGCTGATGGCGGCCGGTCTCGTCGACCGCGTCCAGGTGACGCTCTTCCCGGTGATCAGCGGTCAGACCGGGACGGACCCGATCTTCGCAGGATCGGCCGACTTCGACCTCGAGCTGCTCGAGAGCTGGACGTTCGACGGCCACACCCAAGAGCTCACCTACCGTCCGACCGTGCACGGCTGATTCCGTCACTCCCCTCTGCCAGCATCGGGGGCATGTTCGAGAAGCGCCGCCTGCCCACTCGTACGCCCGAGTCCCGCGCGTTCGCCGAGCGCGTCCAGGTCGCCATGGAACTCACGTCGCGGCTCAACGTCCTCCCGCACGGTGACGTCGACGCACGCATCGCTCTGCTGAGCGAGATCTTCGGCCAGCCCCTGCCGGAGTCGCTCACGATCTATCCGCCGTTCTTCTGCGACTACGGCCTCGGCGCGACGTTCGGGGAGCGCGTCTTCATCAACCAGGGGTGCTACTTCCTGGACTTCGGCGGCATCACGATCGGCGACCGCGTCCTGATCGGCCCCAACGTCACACTCAGCACCTCCGGGCATCCCGTTGAGGTCGCCGAGCGGTTCGACTACCTGACTCACGCCCCCATCGTCATCGAGGACGACGTCTGGATCGGCGCCGGCGCGACGGTCGCACCCGGCGTGACGATCGGCCACGGATCGGTCGTCGGCGCGGGCACCGTCGTCGCGAAGGATGTCCCGCCGCTGAGCGTCGTCACCGGTGCCGGCGCGATCCAGAGGAACGCCGTCCAGCCGTCCTAGGACTGACCGCCGCCCGGTCGCCCCGCGCCTTCGACCAGATCGGGGATGGTCCTCCGTACGAGGTCGACCAGCGCCTCGCACAGCAGCCGCTCGAGCTGCTCTCGTGTCAGCTCGGCCCCGCGCAACCAGCGACGCGTGACGACCGTCGCGTACGCCGAGTAGCCGTGCAGCGCGACCCGCACCACCGGGTCTTCTCGTACGACGTGCAGGCCGGCGATCTCGCAGATCTGGTCGGCCATGGCCTCGGTGTACTCGCTCACCAGCGCCTGGACCTGCTCGTCCTGCGACTCCCCCGTCAACGCCGACGCCGACAGCCACGTCTCACGGCTGCGCAGCACCATCCCGACCCACTCGTGGACGCTCTGCGCGATGCGTTCCTCCGGCCGCGCCCCCTCCACGTACGCGGGGGTCGGGAGGCGCGGCGCCTGGAGCAGCTTCGCGACGACGGCGACGTAGAGGTCGCGCTTGGTCGGGAAGTAGTGGTTGAGCAGTCCTCTACTCACGCCGCATGCACCGGCAAGCTCGCCCGTCGACACGTCGTCGTACGGGCGCTCGGCGAACACGCGGCCGGCGGCGCTGACGATCTGCTCGCGCCGTACGTCCGGCGGGAGTCGGCGACGCGTAGATCCCATGCCGGAATCTTGCCGTACACCTCGCTCGACCGGGCAAAGAGTGCAGATCGGACGATCGACCTCGTTCCCTCTAGCCATCCCCGTCCTCCTCTATTAATATGACGCAAGTCACTATTGGCAAACTGCCGATAGCCTCCGCCTGGCTGTCGCGAGGACTCGACGAGGAGCACGAAATGGCAGACCTCAGCAGGAGAAACCTCTTACGGGCGGGAGGAGCCCTCGGTGCGCTCGGCGCCTTCACGGTCGCCGCCCCCGCCAAGGCGTGGACGTGGTCCTCGGCGGGCTCGATCGCCGGCACGGGCACCGGTCGCGACCCGCGCTACGTGTGGGACGACCTGGCGGATCCCGTGCTCGCCTCGCTCCTCGAGCGCGGCGGTGTCCCCGCCGTGAACGACGTGCTCCGTTCGTGGACGAAGAACGGTCAGACCGTCCCCTCCGGTCTCCCCGCCGACGTCGCAGCACTGGTCAACCAGACCCGCACGCTTCCCGCGTGGGCGGACCAGCGCAAGCTCGACCTCGCGTACCAGTTCACTCGCAAGCGCGGGCTCTACCTGGGCGTCCTGTACGGCATGAACAGCGGCATGATGAGCGCCGCCATCCCGCGCGAGGCACGCGCCGTCTACTACTCCAAAGGCGGCGCCGACCTGACGGACCGCATCGCCAAGACCGCGAAGCTCGGGTACGACATCGGCGACTACCACGCGTACCGGCCGGACGGCGAGATGGTCGTGACCTGTGTGAAGACCAGGCTCACGCACGCCGCCGTTCGCCATCTACTCCCCCAGTCCCCGCACTGGGTGGCCTCGGCCGACGAAGAGATCCCGATCAGCCAGTTCGACATCATGGTGACGTGGCACAGCCTCGCCTCGTCAGTCTGGCAGAAGCTCATGGACTGGAACATCCGGATCCCCAAGGCCGAGGCTGACGCCTACCTCCACATCTGGCAGGTGACGGCGTCGATGCTCGGCGTCCTCGACGAGTACATCCCCGCATCCTGGGACGAGGCGCTGGCCCAGCGTGAACAGGTCCTGGTGCCGCTCCTCGGTCCGACCCCGGAGGGCGTCAAGCTCGCGGAGATGCTGACGAACCTGGGAGACCGCATCGACTTCACCCTGGTCACGAAGCCCGCGTTCGAGTCGGTCACCCGATACATGCTCGGCGACCAGGTCACCGACTGGCTCGGGATCGACCGCAACCCGATCCTCGACGCGACCGTCGCCGCCGCCTGGATCCCGTTCGTCCGGCTGCGCGAGCTCGGCCTCCCGCTGCTCGGGGTGCCGTCGATCTACTTCGTGTTCGAGGAGCTGATCCGGAAGTTCGCGCTCTTCTACCTCGAGCCCGGGCAGCAGATCAACATCGACATCCCGACGATGAACAACCCGAACTACCCGTCCTGAGAGCGAGGAGCCGAGCCATGCGCGACCTCAGCAGACGCCAGAGTCCGTTCTAACACGCCGACATGACAGACGAGATTAACGAGCCCGACGGCATCGGACGTCGGAGTTTCCTCGGGTACGTGCTGGCATCGGCGACCCTCGTCACCGGCGCCCGCCTGGCCCTCCCCGGTGAGGCCGAGGCCGCAGCCCTGCCGCAGCTGACGGACTTCCTCGACCTCAACGACATGATGACGGTGGCGGCGCTGCCGACGTCGCACCTCATCACCGTCGAGGTACGCCCCGACGGCACTGTGGCGTTCTCCCTCCCCCGGGCCGAGGTGGGCCAGGGCATCACCACCTCGACGGCCATGCTCATCGCCGAGGAGCTGGACGTCGGTCTCGACCGGATCCGCGTCACGCTCGCCGACGCCCGGCCGGAGCTCCTCTTCAACCAGCTCACCGGAGCCTCCAACACGACGATCGCCACGTTCACGCCGATCCGCGTCGCCGCGGCGATCGCGCGGCTCCGCCTGCTCGCCGCGGCCGCGACCGAGCTCGGCCGTCCGGCAGCCGACCTCACACTGAAGAACGGCGTCGTCACCGCTCCCGGTGGCGCATCCCTCGACATCGGTGCGCTCGCGGCGAAGGCGGCCAGCTCCCGCGTCGAGACCGTACGGGTCACGCTCAAGCCCAGCGACGACTTCACCGTGATCGGCACGCCCCGAACGCGCGTCGACGCGCTGGCTGCCGTGACCGGACGCAAGCAGTTCGCGATGGACCTGCAGGTCCCCGGCGCACTGCCGACGATGGTATGCCGGCCCCCGATGCTCAACGGCACCGTACGGTCGGTCGCCAACCTCGCCGCGGTGCGCGCCATGCCCGGCGTCACCGACGTGGTGCCGATCGCGACCGGCGTCGCCGTACGCGCCGAGACGTTCGGCCAGTGCATCGACGCGGTGCGAGCGTTGGAGGTCTCGTGGGGTCGGGGCACCGCTGAGGGCAAGTCGGACGACGACGTGCTCGCCGAGCTGCGGCGGGCCGAGCTCCCGATGGGACTGCCGCCCCTCACGCCGACGATCGACACCAGGTTCACGTTCGCGTTCCGCAGCAACAGCGCACTGGAGACGAACTGTGCCATCGCCGACGTGCGCGGTGGACGGGCCGAGATCTGGTCGTCGCTCAAGTCGCCGATCATCGCGCGGCAGACCCTCGCGCTCACGCTCAAGATCCCCGCCAGCGCCGTCACCGTGCACGTCACCGAGGGCGGCGGCTCGTTCGGCCGCAAGCTCTTCTTCGACGCCGCGCTCGAGGCCGCCGAGGTCTCGCAGAAGATCGGCAAGCCGGTGAAGCTGATGTGGCACCGCGCCGACGACAGCCGCCAAGGGCGCACCCACCCGATGGCGACCTCACGCGTGCGCGCGAACTACCTCGGCAGCTCCGTGCTCGGCTTCAAGCAGGTCCACACCAGCGTCGCCACCGACCTCGGCCACGGCCTGGGCGAGCTCATCACCGCGACGGTCGCGGGGCTGCCGGTGGGCGATTCGGCGTTCTCGCAGGTGTTCTTCCAGCTCTCGCAGACGATGCCGTACGACTTCGGGGTCGTCAGCCGGGTCCTGAACGAGACCGACCGCGGGTTCAACACCGGCAGCATGCGCAACGTCTACTCCCCCGACGTGACGTGCGCACGCGAGCTCGTCGTGGACCAGCTGGCGGCACGGATGCGCAAGGACCCCTACCAGTTCCGCCGGTCGATGCTGCGGACCGATCGAGCGCGCGCCGTCCTCGACAAGGTCGCCCAGGTCGGCAGCTGGGGACGGACGATGCCGGCCGGCACGGCGCAGGGCATCGCGCTCCACGACGAGTACCGCTCGGTCAGCGCCGTGCTCGTCGAGCTCGACTGCCGTCCCGAGACTGTCGGACGGCAGATCAGGGACGCCGTCGCCGGTCCTCGCGTCACCAAGGCCGTGATCGCGGTCGACGCCGGCCTCGCGGTGAACCCGCGCGGCCTCGAGGCGCAGATGATGGGGTGCCTGATGGACGGAATCGCCCTCGCCCTGACCTCCAGCCTCCACCTCCGCGACGGGTCGTTCCTCGAGGCCAGCTGGGACAACTACTTCTATACACGGCAGTGGAACACGCCCCCCGAGATCAAGATCGTCATCATGCCGACCACCACCGGCGAGCCCGGAGGTGCGGGCGAGCTCGGCGTCGCCGCGTCGTTCGCCGCCGTCGCCTGCGCGTACGGGAGAGCGACAGGGACCATGCCGACGTCGTTCCCGATCAACCATTCGACGCTCTCGTTCACCCCCAAGCCCACCGTTCCTCCGATCCCGCAGTCGCCCACCGACGGACTGACGTTCGTCCGCTGACGCACCGCATTCCCCCACGAGACCAAGGAGAACCACCGTGCCCCAGCACACCTTCGTGCTCAACGGCCGACAGGTCAGCGTCGACGTCGCTGACGGCGTGCGACTGCTGTGGGTCCTGCGTGACGTCCTGGGTGTCACTGGCCCGAAGTACGGCTGCGGGATCAACGTGTGCAAGGCATGCACGAGCCACCTCAACGGCAAGGCGTTCAACCCGTGCGCTGTCCCGGTGGACGCGCTCTCGCCGACCGACGAGGTGACAACGATCGAGGGGCTCCCCGACACGATCGGCGCCGAGCTCCACCCCATGCAGGAGGCGTGGCTCGCGCACGACGTCGCGCAGTGCGGCTTCTGCCAGCCGGGCCAGATCATGGCCGCCGTCGACCTCGTACGCCGTGTCGCCGCCGAGGGTCGCAGCGTCACCGACGACGACCTCGACAGCATCCGAAACATCTGTCGCTGCGGTACCTACCCCCGCATCCGGGAGGCGATCCGTACCGGCGCAGCGCGCATGTGAGTGTCGGACTGCGCGACCTCCGGCGGCCTTAGCCTGATCCCATGGTGAGCCTGGCCGCAGACGGCCGTTTCGAGACGTTCGGCTCGCAGCACCTCGCAGCGCTGGGTGTGTTCGCGGTTGGCCTCATCGCCGTGGTGTGGGTCGGGTGGCACGTACGGGGCACGGCCACCGAGACGCGGGTGAGCCGGGCGCTCGCAGTGGGCATCTGCGCGGTGACCATCCCGCTGCAGATCATGCAGTTCCTCCCGGACGAGTGGAACCCCCGTACCTCGCTCCCCTTCCAGCTCTGCGACCTCGCGTGGCTCTTCGCCGTGCACGCGCTCTGGACGCGCTCGCGCCTGACCGCCACCGTCACCTACTTGTGGGGCATCACGCTCACGACCCAGGGGATGCTGACCCCCGACCTCGCCGCGGCCTGGCCCGAGCCGCGCTTCCTCATGTTCTGGGCGATGCACCTCCTCATCGTCTGGGCGGCGGTCTATCTCGTGGTGGGCCTCGGGGTCTGGCCGACGTGGGCGACCTATCGGCGCACGGTCGCGATCACGCTCGTCTGGGCAGTGCTCGCCTTCATCTACAACGCGATCGCCGGGGTCAACTACGGCTATCTCAACGCGAAGCCTGGCCGGGCCTCGCTGCTCGACTATCTCGGGCCGTGGCCGTTGTACGTGGTCCTCGAGATCGTGATCGTCGCCACCGTCTGGGCGCTGCTGACCTGGCCGTGGACCCGCCGCGAGGCCAAGGCCACCGTCGCCGCTTAGCGCTCGTTCCGAAGGCCCTTGCATCGTCCCCACCCGCGGCCGGATCCGGCGACGGTCGCGCACCGGGTCGAGCCCGAAGACCGCGACCTCTCCGGCAGTCGGCTCTGCCAGCCCCTCCAGCAGGTCGAACGTCGAGGTCGAGCGACCGGACGGCCTCGAACGCGGTGTCCCCTTCGCCGTAGACGCGCCGCAGCCCTCGTACCTCGATCACGGGAGCCCGGTCAGCGGGCCTGGTCGCACTCCGTTCGTGGTTCATGCCTCCAGCCTCGTGGCGTACGGGCGCGGGCAGGAGTGCCGGCCGTCATGAAGGCGTGTGGATCCTCCACGGCCCGGGGATGACGAATGTCACGCGAACGCGGCGACCGTTCGATGGGAGCGATGAGTTCGACCCGGCCCGCAGGTCGACACCACGACCTGATCAACCGTCCCGAGGAGTGCACGATGACTGCCACCTACACCTTCGACGTCTTCTCGAGCCTCGACGGTTTCGGCACCGCCAGCGGCGGCGACTGGGGCGGCTACTGGGGCAAGCAAGGCCCCGAGCTGCTCGACCACCGTCTCGCCTCGTACGACGAGGAGCAGCGGATGGTCTTCGGGGCCAATACGTACCGGGCGTTCGTCCAGCTGCTGGGTTCGGGCACCGAGGAGTCGGTGTACGACGCCTGGGTCACCCGGATGATGAGCTTGCCGACGACGGTCGTGTCGTCCACCCTGCGAGGACCGCTCGACTGGCCGGACGCCACCCTTGCGGCTGGTGATGCCGTCGACGTCGTCGCCCGGCTCAAGGAGGCGTCCGACGTGCCGTTGCGCTCGCACGGAAGCCTGTCGATGAACCGTGCCCTCATGGCCGCTGGCCTGGTCGACCGCGTCGAAGTGACGGTGTTCCCTGTGATCACCGGGCAGTCCGGAACCGACCCGATCTTCGCCGGAGCGGCCGACTTCGACCTCGACCTGCTCGAGAGCCGGACCCTTGACGGCCGCATCCAAGAGCTCGTCTACCGGCCCACCCTGCACGGCTGAGCAGCGTGGAGCATCAACGAAGCGCTTGACCAGCAGGGCTATTCCAGTGCCAGAATAGGTGCGTGGACGAGGCCTCGTCCACGTGCGCGACGCCCCGGCCGCGCGAAGTCACGGCGCGTCTTCCACACGACGGACCTCGGCCGAGAGAGCGCGGCACGCAACGCCCTCGCGTTCCTCACCGAGCTCCGGACGGTGCCGCACCCGTTCCTTCTCGGCGTGGCCAACCTGCCGCTGCTCAACGAGCGCCAGTACGGCGCGGCGCTCCGTACCCGGCTCACCCGTCGAGGTACTCTCCGTGCCTCCTGGAGGCGGAAAGGCAGTGGCTCGCCAGCCGAGTCCAGGTGCTCGATGATCCGCACGACCGACAAGACCGACAAGACCGACATCAAGAAGAGCCTTGACGCCTACCAGGCCAAGAGAGGCGTTTTCAGACTCCTGGACGTGCCCGACATGCAATATCTGATGGTCGACGGACACGGCGATCCCAACACCTCACCGGCGTACGCCGACGCGCTCGCCGCGCTGTATCCCGTGGCGTACGCCGTGAAGTTCGCGAGCAAGAAGGACCTCGGACGTGACTACGTCGTTCCGCCGCTGGAGGGCCTGTGGTGGGCCGAGGACATGGACGCCTTCACCACGACGCGCGACAAGTCGCAGTGGGACTGGACCTTGATGATCATGACCCCGGACTGGATCGACCAGTCCATGGTCGACGCGGCCGTCGCCCGCACCGCAGCCAAAGCCCGGCCGGTCCGGCTCGACGAGCTGCGCCTCGCACCGCTGTCCGAGGGACGGTGCGTGCAGACGCTGCACGTCGGCTCCTTCGACGACGAGGCCGAGGTGCTGGCGCGGATGCATGACGAGTTCGTCCCCGACCACGGCCTGCGGATGACCGGCAAGCACCACGAGATCTACCTCAGCGACGCACGCAGGGTCGCCCCCGCCAAGCTGCGCACGATCCTCAGGCAGCCGGTGTCCCTCGCGCGGTCAGTGGCTGACGACCCCGCGACGTGACTGCAGGCGGGGCGCGATCCAGCGGTCCGAAAACCAGCCGGTGACTGTCGAGTAGACCGCCTTGTGGAAGAAGTCGGCCCGACGCTCGGTGCTCTCCCAGGTCGAGGGGCGGGGCACCCACGCCCGTCGCGTTCTCGACCACCCCGCGCAGCGCACCGAGCGTGGCCCTGTCCCTCAGTGCATCGCGTGGTTCCAGACCGGCGCCCGTCAGGGCGGCCCGACCGAGCAGGCCCGCCCTGTCGCGGTCCTTGCCCGCCCTCACGGGCGACGGCCCGGTGGACCCGTCGCCGCTCGACGCGGCGCGATCATGCGCGAGCCCATCACCCCCAGCACGACCATCACGACGCCGAGGCCGAGGTGGAGCCAGTTGTCCGCGTCGTTGACCGGGATGAAGTTCGCCGCGTGGTCGTGGTCGATGATCAGCCCGTAGAGCCACAGGAGGAGATAGACCACGCCGCCGCCGATCAGGTACGGCACAGCGGTCCTCGCGGCCCGTGCCGCCCAGAGCCCGACGACGCCGAACAGGAGGTGGACGATGTTGTGCAGGATCGAGACCTCGAAGATCCCGAGGAGCTTCGCATCGCTCTCATGTCCGGCGAAGGTCATCGTGTCGTAGTTCGTCGTGATGCCAGGGATGAACCCGAGGATCCCGACCAGGAGGAAGACCGCTCCCACGACCATCGTGAGGGTGCGCACGGTCTTCTCCTTCGCGGCGAGATCGCTGTCGTGGCCGCGGCTGGCTGCTGCTGAGTCGTCCATGGGAGACTCCCTTCGTCTCCGGACCGGTACCCGTCCCCGGCGTCCTCACGCCCGAGGGGCAGGAGGCAGCCTCGGGATGAGCGCCGTCGCCGCCGCCACGGCGACGCGCGCGGCGGCCTCGTCCTCCGAGGTGGCGACGACGCCGAACACCATGCGATGGGCGAGCAGAAGGTCGGCCATCGTCAGCTCGGGGTCGACGCGGCCCGCAGCGCGTGCACGGCCGAGGGCCGGTTCGAGCAGAGCGACCAAGCGCTCGGCGCCGTCGTAGTCGGCGGTGGCACGACGGGCGTCCACGAACATCTCGACGAACGCGGCATCGGTGATGGTCAGGTCCAGCAGCCGCGCCCACAGCTCCTCAAGCGCGCCTGCGTCGTCGCGCGACGAGACCTCTCGCAGCTCGACGAAGTTCTCCTCGAACACCGCGAAGCCGAGGGCGAGACGGTTGGGGAAGTGGCGGTAGAGCACACCCTGGCCGACCCCGGCCTCCTTGGCGATCTTGTACAGCGGAGCGTGATAGCCCTGCTCGGCGAAGACGCGCCGCGCCGCCGCCAGGATCGCCGCCCGGTTCTCGCCGGCCGCAGCAGGGCCGCGGTTGATCTGACGGCGCGGGGAAGGCATGCTGGGATCCTACTCCGGACAAGATTGTCCGGTAGCCTGTACAGGAGGCCTCCATGCCCGCGAACTCCCGTCCCGCGTCCTCGTACGACCACACTTACGACGTCGTTGTCGTCGGGTCCGGAGCCGCGGGGTTGTCGACCGCGATGGCAGCCGCCGACTCCGGGCTGAGCGTCGTGGTGCTGGAAAGCACCGACAAGTGGGGCGGCAACACGGCGATGTCGGGCGGCGGGATGTGGCTGCCGAACAACCCGCTGATGAAGCGTGACGACGTCGGCGACTCCCGAGAGGAGGCGCTGGCCTACCTCGAGGCCACCGTCGGGGAGCCGGGAGCCGCCAGCAACAGGGCCCGCAAGGAGGCATTCGTCGACGGCGTCGAGGACTTCGTCCTGACGGCCGAGAAGTACGGCGTGGAGCTGGTGCGCGCACCGGACTATGCCGACTACTACCCCGAGAAGTCGGGCGGCAAGATCGGTCGCGCTGTCGAGGTCAAGCCGTTCGACGTCAAGCGCATCGGCTCGTGGTGGGAGACCTGCCAGGCCCCGGTGGCCCTGCCGGTGAAGACCGACGACGTCTGGCTGTTGGGACGGGCATGGTCGACCCCGGCCGGATTCCGGCGCGGCGCCGAGCTCGTGTTCCGCGCCGCGGGAGGGGTCCTGCGCGGCAAGAAGCTCGCCGGCATCGGCGCTGCCTTCGCCGCCTCCTTCGTCGACGTGGTCGTGCAGAAGCAGAAGACTCCGCTGTGGCTAAACGCGCCGCTCGAGGACCTGATCATGGACGAAGGACACGTGGTCGGCGTCCGCGTCACCCGCGACGGCGAGCCCCTCACGATCGAGGCACGCCGCGGCGTCATGCTCGCTGGCGGCGGGTTCGACCAGAACAAGCAGATGCGACGCGAGCTGCAGGGGATCGAGGGCAACCCGTCCGGCGCACCTGGCAACCTCGGTCGCCCGATCGAGATCGCCTACAAGGCCGGCGCGGCGCTCGAGCTGATGGACGACGCCTGGTGGGGTGCGTCGATCGCGCCCGTCGACGGACACGGCGCGGCATTCATCGTCGGCGAGCGGTCGTTCCCGTACTCGATCATCGTCGACGGCAAGGGCGAGCGGTTCGCCAACGAGTCGGAGTCGTACGTCGACCTCGGGCACCACATGCTCGAGCACGACAAGGACGGACCGTACTGGTTCATCGCCGACACCCGGCACGCACGCCGTTATCTGCGGACGTACGCCATGGACCCGCGCCTCAACAAGAAGATGACCGAGGCAGGGATCATGGTGAAGGCCGACTCGCTCGCCGAGCTCGCCGGCAAGATCGGCGTCGACCCCACGCGTCTCGACGCGACGGTCGACCGCTTCAACGGTTTCGCCAAGGCGGGCGTCGACGGCGACTACGGCCGTGGCAACTCCGCGTACGACCGCTACTACGGCGACCCGCTCGTTCGCCCCAACCCGTGCCTGGGCCCGCTGGAGAAGGGCCCGTTCACGGCGTTCAAGGTGGTGATCGGCGACCTCGGCACCAAGGGCGGTGTCGTCACCGACGCCGATGCGCGCGTCCTGCGCGAGGACGGCTCGGTCATCGAGGGCCTGTACGCCGCGGGCAACAACTCTGCCGCCGTGATGGGGCGCACCTACCCTGGTCCCGGGTCGACCATCGGACCCGCAGCGGTGTTCGGCTTCCGCGGCGCGCGCCACATGGCAGCCTCGCGCTGAAAGGACGCGCCGCCGCGGACCGAGGTCCTCGGCAGCGTGTCAGTCACCGGTCTTCGTCACGCCGAACATCAGCACCCGACGATCGATGTCGTAGAACACGTTGGTCGTGTTGGTGAGGACGTCCTGAAGGTTGTCGGCGTCGTCCGCACTGACCGTCAGGACTTCCTCCCATGCGCCCTCGTCGAGCACCAGCTGAAGCGTCCAGAGGCCGTCCTCTCCGGCGCCGCCAGCAGCCCAGCTGAACTGGTAGTGCGTGACCTGGCGCACTCGCAGGCTGTCGTCGGTCACTCGTGTGCCACCGCTGTTCGCGGCCTTCTTCCTAGGGGGCATCGCCCTACTCCTCTTCCTCCCGCCCCGGCGCCCTATCGCGCCGTTGCTCCAGGAAGAAGCGGTACCCGGGCCTGCGGGACCTAAGCCCACACCTTGGGTCGCCAGCCACTCTCCCCATGCGTCCGCACCACGATTACGATGACGGGATGCCACGCCGACAAGATCCTGACGACTGGTTCGCCGAGCTGGCGCGGTCCTTGCGGGACCAGGGCGACGAGACCGACACACTCGACCAGGCCCTCAAGCTGGCGGTTGAGACGATAGAGGGCTGCGACGACGCTGCGATAAGCCTGATCCGCCGTGGCGGACGGATCGAGACCATCAACTCCACCGGGCCGCGAGCGCGAGAGGCCGACCACCTGCAGTACAAGATCGGTACGGGCCCGTGTCTCGACACGATCCACGACCACGAGACCACGCTGGTCCGCGACCTTTCGCAGGAGGACCGATGGCCGCGATGGAGCGAGCAGGTCAACCGCGACCTGGGGTTCGGCAGCGTCCTGTGCTTCCAGCTCTTCACCACCGCCGACGACTACGGCGCGCTGAACCTGTACGCCGACAAGGTCGACGCCTTCGACGACTCTGACCAGGTCGTCGGTGCTGCCATGGCCGCACACATCGCCGTGGCCGTCGACTCCTCACGGCAGATCGACCAGCTCGGCCGGTCGGTGCGCACGCGCACCGTCATCGGCCAGGCGATGGGCATCGTCATGGAGCGGTACGACCTCGACGCCACGCGGGCCTTCCGCTTTCTTCAGCGTGTCTCGAGCATCACCAACACTCGGCTCCTCGCCGTTTCCGAGCACATCGTGGCGACCCGGCAGATCCCCCAGCCTGACAACACCTAGCCCGCCGACGACTCCGCGCGGCGGCGATGTCACAAGGGACAGCCCGGGCGTCCGTTTTCTCGACCCGCCCGGGCCTGATGCTCGACCGTTGGCGCCCACGGCCAAGCAGTGCTCGTCCGGTGCCCCACTGTGCCCGGTCCTAACGGCAGGAACGTGCCCAATGGGCCGGTGGGAGGCATCGCGCCTGCCCCCCAACCGGCCCAGAGCATGAGTCAGAATCTCCCGAACGGCCGCGGGCTCGCGTACCCGAACGTGTCGCCGGCGCTGAACGCGTTGACGCCGAACGTCGAGTTGAGCGCACCAGCAGCAGTGCCCGTCAAGGTCAGCTTGACCAGGCCCAGCCCTGGGCGGTTCGAACGGCGGATCTTGAACAGGTCGACGCGCCCCACGTTGCCGACGGAGCCGGAGACCTTGCCGCTGACCCGCTGGCGGCCGAGATCGATGGTGAACTTCCTCAGCGAGATCGTGGCGGATCCTGCCGTGAGGCTGATCCCGCCGCTGTGCTTGATCTGCACCTTCTTGAGCGAGTAGCCGGTGATCGGGAACCGGGCCGCGAGCGTGCCCTTGTAGGCGAACGCTTTCGCCCCACCGACTGCCGCGGGCGTGATGCCTGCGCCTGCGATGAGCGAGTAGACGGCCGGATCGACGACGACCTGCGTGTAGCCGACCTTCGCCCGCCGCTGCTCCTGTGCCTGTGCCGGGGCTCCGACCCCGATGGCGACCAACCCCACGACCGCAAGGAACGCGGTGAGGACCTTGATGAACGTACGTTTCGACATGCGAACAATCCCTCCATCTGGTGGCGACCAGATACCTGGTCTCTGTGTTCTTCGGTCGCTGACCCCGTTCGGTTGCCGGGGGCAGGCGTCATCTCGCAGGTTCGTCGGCCGCTCTCAAGATCTCTCCCAGCCGTCGCTTCCCTCGGAAGGCACGCGCTTTGACCGTCCCCATGGGGACCTGGAGGCGCGCGGCGATCTCTCGCAGCGGGAGGTCGTCGAAGTACGCCAGCTCGAGGACCGCGCGTTCATGCCCGGGCAACCTCGCGACGGCGGACCGGACGAGCGCGGCATCCGCGAGCCGGTTTACGGTGTCCCTTCCGTCTTCTCCTGCGAGCTCACGCAGCGCTTCGAGGTCGACGACCCCATGCCTGCGAGCCCGCAGCGCATCGATCGCACGGTGATGAGCGATCGTGAAGAGCCACCCGGTGAACCGCTGGCTCGGGTCGTACCCCGACGCTCCCCGCCACACGTCGAGGAAGGTGCGCTGCATCACGTCCTCTGCCTCGTGCCTGCCGACATATCTGGTCACGTAGGCGAGCACGACAGGGGCGTACGTCTCGTAGGCCTCGCGGAGGGCGGCCTCGTCCCTCCGGGTGATGCGCACGCCGAACGTCTGCTCACCGGGATCGAGAAGGTCCATGCGGGTGCTTCGCGGCCGACGCTGGCCTGGATGGCCGAACGGGACAATTTTCGGGCATCAGGTGGGCGGCCCGTACGTCAGAGGGTCAGGAGGACCTTCGTCGCTCGTCGCTCGTCCATCGCCCTGTAGGCCTCAGCAGCATCCGCGAGAGGCAGGGCGAGATCGAAAACCCTGCCGGGATCGATCGTACGGTCCCAGATCAGCTGGATGAGCTCAGGGAGGAACCGGCGCACCGGGGCGGGCCCGCCGTGCAGGTGCACGCTGGTGAAGAACAGCTCCGTGCCGTCGAGCTCCACGCCGTGGGAGACACCGACGTATCCGACGTACCCGCCGGGGCGCGTCGCGCGGATCGCCTGCCACATCGCCTCCTGAGAGCCGACAGCCTCGACCGCCCCGTGAGCCCCGTACCCGGCGGTGAGCTCGACCACCTTCGCCGCGCCCTCCTCGCCGCGTTCCTCGAGGATGTCGGTCGCGCCGAACTCGCGAGCCAGGGCCTGGCGTGCGGGGTGCCGACTGAAGGCGATGATGCGCTCGGCGCCGAGATGCTTCGCCGCGAGCACCGCCGAGAGACCGACCGCACCGTCGCCGACGACGGCGATGGTCTTGCCCGGACCGGCCTCGGCGGCGACCGCCCCGTACCAGCCGGTCCCGAGCACGTCGGACGCGGCGAGCAGCGACGGGATCAGATCGTCATCCGGCTGTCCGGGGGTCGCGACGAGCGTGCCGTCGGCCAGCGGGACGCGCGCCCGCTCTGCCTGCGTCCCGAGCGCGCCCATCATCACCTGGTGGATGCAGCGGGACTGGTAGCCGGCCTGGCAGATCTCGCACGTGTTGTCGGAAGCGACGAACGAGCCGACGACGAAGTCGCCGACCTTGACGTTCTTCACGTCCGACCCGATCTGCTCGACCACCCCGACGTACTCGTGCCCCATCGCCGCCGGTGACGCGGCCATCGGCTCGACGCCGCGGTACGGCCACAGGTCTGACCCGCACACACAAGTCGCGGTCAATCGCAAGATCGCGTCCGTCGGCTCGACGATCTGCGGGTCGTCTCGCTCCTCCGTACGGACGTCGCCGGGGGCGTACATCATGACTCCACGCATGTCGGTAACCTCCTCACCGCCACTCTCCCCGCCCTCGCACCGACGCGCTCGGCGGACGGGTCCGTCGTGCTCAGTCCAGGTAGCGCCGTGCGACCACGGCCTGCTGGTCCGCCGGACGGCCACGCTGCATCGTCCACGCCAGCCGCACGAGCAGGCCGTGCGACCAGACCAGCGGCGTCGCCGCACGGGTGCCCTCCCCGGCCGTACAGCATGGCCGTCCGGTCGGTGGCCGACCGTCCCACACCTGTTCGGAGATCATGTCGCCACCGTTGGCTGACGCCGCGATCGTGGCGAGGTACGAGGACGCGTCGCGCCCTGCCGCCACCTCCTGCTCTCCGCGCTCGCCGGTGAGGATCGGCCAACCGCGACCGAGGGTCGTGAAGGTGCCTGGCTCGGTGATCTCCCACTGGCCGCCGTCGCGCGTCTCTCCGTAGCCGTCGAGGCTGAACCGCCGCCAGAACGGTCCGTTCGGGGTCTGCACCTTCAGCTCCTGGTCGACCACGGCCAGCGAGGAGGCGATCACCGGGTCGTCGGCGGGCAGGATCCCCCACCGTGCGAGAGCGAGGAAGCTAGGGTCGACCACGCGGCGCTGGTCGATCTGCACGGGCCCGCCGTCGCCCATCTGGTATGGCGAAGCGGTGTTGGGCAGGCCGTTCTTCGTCAGCCGCAGGAAGTACGGGTTCGTCGAGAGCGGACCGTTGGTGGTGACGGTCCAGCCCTTCGCCTGCGCCGCCCAGCTGTCGGCGAGCCTCAGCCAGCGCTGCGCGGACGCCGGGTCACCGTTCGTGCGGGCGATGTCAGCGGCACACACGAGACCCGCGATCTGCGCGGCGATCGAGTTCGGCGAGTAGCCGGACTGGTTCTCCCAGCGTTCCTGGGGCGAGTACGGGGCGGGGCGCCCCGTCTCCTCGTCGCGGAAGCGCTCGAGGAAGGTCGCGGCACGTTTCACGCCCTCGTACGTCCGGCGGTCGGTCTTGCCGGTAAGCCTCGCGAGCACGATCGGCAGTGCCACCTCGTCGAGCTGCAGCTCCGACCACACAGGGGTGCCCTGCACGTCGGAGTTCTGCGGGAAGGACCCGTCAGGCCTCTGCTGGACACGGAACAGCCAGTCGACGATCCGCCGTGCGGCGGCCTCGTCGCCCATGGCCCACATCGCGCTGCCGAACTCGTACGAGTCGCGCGACCAGACCAGGTGATAGGCGCCGGACGGCGACGACAGGTCCGGCACCTCGTCGCCCCACACCCACGGCGCGGACGGCGAGGCGACGACGGCGCCGGGGTTGCGCTTGTCCTCGGCAGCCGCGAGCACGAGCGCCGACGCGAGGTACTGGCGCCTGACCGGGGCCGCGGTCGCCGGCACCCGCTTCAGGCCGGCGAGGTAGCGGTGCCAGCCTCGGTCGTACCGGCGCTGCAGCGACGACCAACCGGCACGCGCGCTCGACGCGGCGGTCGCGCGCGCGTCGGACACACCTCGTCCGAAGCCGAGCGTCAGCGTCGCGCGCTGCCGACCGGGCAGCCCGTCGACGCGACTCACGCGTGCGGTCTGGACGACGTTGCCGGGACCGGCCGATCGGTGACGTCGATCGAGCCTGTGGTCGTCGCGCAGGTCTGGCCACCCGTCGCTGGCCAGCCCGGCGTAGCCGTTGCTGCTCGCTCCGAGCCGCGGCTGCGCACGCAACGCGGTGGCGACCTGACCGTCGGAGGCCACGAGCGTCTGGCCGACCGTACGGGCGCGGTCGTCCATGCCGCCGTTGTTCAGCGCCGGGTCGTGCCGGACGAAGAGCCGGTAGCGGCGACCGTCCAGCGACTGCAGCCGCACACGGACCACGAGCGCGGCACGACGTGGGTCGGTCACGACCTGCTTGACGACGCGATAGCGCCCGGGACGGCCGCCGACCTGGCGGAACCGCAGGCTGCGCGCATCAGGACGGGCGGTGGCCGGGCGCATGTCGACGGCCTCGCGGTCGGTGAACGTGGCACCGTCGGTGACGGCGAGCTCGAGGCTGCGCACGCTGGGCGTCGACAGGTCCGGATAGAACACCTCGCTCACCCGGCCACGCTGCAGCGTGAACCACACGTTGCTGCGTCGGTCGCGCGCGGTGCCGAAGCCGGTCTTGTCGGCCTCGGTCCAGGTGCTCTTGACTCCCGGACCACCGGGTGCGGGAACACCGGGTGCCGCGGAGGCCGACGGGCTGGCGAGCAGCGAGGCACCGAGCAGCAGTGCTGCGGTGGGCGCCAGAGCGGCGCGAGGATGCGGGATCGGGCGGTGTGCGGACATGAGGGACCTCCGTAACGCTGCCCGACTGGTTCCCCTCGACCGGTTTCACAAACCACGAGCGTCGATTGCGTCGAGGTCGCGGAGGGCAAGGCGGAGGTGCTCCCACTCCTCCGCGAGGACGACGTGCAGACACGACAGAACGGACTTGCGTGCGATGCGACCACGGGTTCGTACAGCAGTGACGTGTCGGCTCGAGCGCATCGGAGTACGGTCAGGCGAGGAGGTGCGATGAACGCAGGATCTCTCGAGATCGCCCAGGCGCTGACCGATGCCGCGCGGGCGATCCACCAGCCCCGCTCGCTCGAAGCCACTCTCGATGCGATCGTCGAGGCCGCGCGCGACACCGTGCCGGGGTTCGACCACGTCGGCATCTCGGTCGCCCACAGCAACGGCGAGATCGAGACGCTCGCCGGCACCGACCAGCTGGTCTGGGAGCTCGACACCCTTCAGTACCAGCTGGGCCAGGGACCATGTGTCGACGCGATCCGCGAGTTCCCCATCGTGCCGGTCGAGAAGGCAGCAGAGGACCCGAGGTGGCCCGACTACATGCCGGCTGCCGCACGGGCCGGCCTGCGCGCCCAGCTGGGCGTCCGGCTGTTCAACGAGGACGAGACGCTCGGAGGCTTGAACCTCTACTCGGTCCACGCCGACACGATCGCCGCAGGAGCCGTCGAGCTCGCGGCCCTGTTCGCCTCCCACGCGACCATCGCGCTGGGACGTGCACGCAAGGAGGAGCACCTCAACGATGCGCTGGTGACCCGCAAGGTGATCGGGCAGGCCATCGGGATCGTCTGCGAGCGCTACAAGATCACTGAGGACCAGGTGTTCCACTTCCTCGTTCGCGCGTCGTCGACCAGCAACATCAAGCTCCGTGGCATCGCACAGGAGATCGTCGACAGCACCAACCAGGAGTACGAGCGGGGAGCAGACGACTGAACGATCCAGCGTGCCTGGCGTCAGCCGAGCGGCTCCAGCCCTGCGATCCCGATCGCGACGACAGCAGCGAGAAGGATCGAGCCCGTCGCCACCACCAGCCATCTCACCCGGTCTGCGCGCCTGCTCCGCTTCTCGTACGTCGCCGCCGCATCTTCGACCGACACAGCGTCGTCCTTGTTTCGTCCCACCTGTTGACCCCCTGTCTCCACCGTCCTCGGGCGTCCTCGCCCGGACGTGCTGGACGGGTACCCACTTGCAGCGGACCCAAGCGGCTCTCGGCCGAGCAGGCGGATGGAGCGATGTACGAAGACTCGCCGCGCTGGTGATCGCTGCCTTCGCCGTCCGCGAGGGCGTCGAAGGCTTGGTGCGGTGACACCTGCTGATGCCCTCCGCTACCGGCTGAGGGCTCGTACGGCGAGCGTGCGGAAGGACGCAGGGTCGTCCACCCACGGGAAGTGCCCGGCGCCCTCCTGGACGACGAGCTCGCCACGGGGGAACAGGCCGGCGACCTCCGACATCGCGTCAACGGGGTTGCCCACGTCCGCGCTGCCGGCGACGACCACGACCGGGACGTCGAGCGCGGCCAGCGCCGCCCGCGTCGCCGGCGGGTCGAACGCCCCGTCCGCCCCGAACGCCTGCGCCGCCACGGCGTTGCGCGACGCCTCCATCGCGGCGTCGTACGCGGCCACCTCCGCGTCCCAGCGCCCGTAGCTGAACGGGGTGATCGCCGCCCAGTCGCCGTCGCCGGCAGCACCAGACTGGACCCGCGCCAGTGCGGCTGCGGCAGCGTCGTACCAGGGCTCAGCCGAGCGAGACCGCGCCACCTCCGACCGCGCCTCGTCGCTAATCTCGACACCGACGGCCCGCGTGCTCGGTGTCACCAGCACCAGCCGATCCACGCGGTCGGGATAGCGCTCGGCATAACGGAACACGACGTTCGCCCCGGCCGAGTGCCCGAGCAGAGCGACGCGGTCGAGCCCGAGATGGAGGCGGAGCGTCTCGAGGTCGTCGACGAGCCGGTCGCACCGGTACGTCGCCGGGTCCGCCGGCGTCCCCGAGGCACCGCTCCCTCGGGGGTCGACGAGGACGAGCTCGGCGTGATCACTCAGGCCACCGAGGTCTCCGAGATAGTCAGCCGGGAGCATCGGGCCACCCGGGACGCAGACGAGCGGCGCGCCAGCCCCGATGCAGCGGTAGGCCAACAGCGTCCCGTCAGGAGCATGGAGAGGCATGCCGAACCGCCCGTCTTCGCCGGTGCCGCTGACGAACGCGGCCGTGATGCCCGATCGTACGGTCAGCGCCTGGTCATGGTGGACGGGTAGCCGCCGCCTCCCGGATAGACCCACTCCCCCGCCATGCTGCGGTCACCGTCGGTGAAGGTGCCACGGAAGTACGCGGGGCTCCCCTTGGCGCCCGCCCAGATCGTCAGCGTGTCGCCGTCGAGCTCGTACACGTAGTCGAGCGTGTTGCCGGTCGAGTCGTAGAACCGCGAGACGACATCCTCCCCTGCCGGCTCACCGAACGGACGGAGGTTGCCGATGACCTCGAACCCCGTCGTCGCCTGCCCGAACTGTGACAGCTCGACGCGTTGGATCAAGAAGTAGCCACCGTCCATCCACTCGTAGGTGACGACGCCCTCGGCGCCGCCGGTCACCTCCCAGGTCCCGACCAGGCGATCGAGTGCGACGAGCGCCTTGCTCGGTGCAGGCGGCGCCTCCATCCCGTACGCGTCGATGTCGGCGGCCGTCGTGTCCTTCGTGCTCATGCGAGCTCCTCTCCAGTGGTGCGCACCCCGAGGGGTGCCGTCACTGCTACCTCGGAGCCGGTTCGCCGGTCTCGACATCGCGACATGAGCGCGTGACGTGATCCAGATCACCTGGCGCGCGATGTCGAGATCCTCGCGGCCGCAACGAGGTGGCGGTGACGGCGACTCCAGACGGCGTCTCCAGGAAGGGCAGACCATGAGCACACCCACCCGGCGGCTCCTTGCCGCGGCAGCCCTCGCAGGCCCCGTGTTCTACACCTCCGCGATCGCGCAGATGGTCACGCGTGACGGGTTCGACCTGCGCGAGCACCCGATCAGCCAGCTCTCGACCGACGACCTCGGCTGGGTCCAGAGGGCGACGTTCGTCATCGCCGGTCTCGGCGTGCTCGGCCTCGCCGTGGCACACCGCCGCCTCGTGACCACCGGCGTCGGTCGGCGCTGGTTGCCGATCCTCATCGGCGTCTTCGGGGGCGGACTGGCCGTCGCCGGCCTGTTCGTGATGGACCCGCAGTACGCCTTCCCGGCCGGCACCCCGGACGCCCCGGCGCCGGAGATGTCCTGGCACAGCGTGGTGCACTCCGGAGCTGCCGCGGTCGCGTTCACCGCGCTCGCCGTCGCCTGCGTCGTGCTGACCGTGCGCGCGATCGGCGCACGTCGTACGCTGCCCGCGATCGGCAGCGGACTCGCCGCCGTGATCCTACTCGTCCCCGTGTCGCCGACCCACGCGAGCATCCAGATCGCCGTCACCGGCCTGGTCGCCTTCGGATGGGTGTCGGCGTACGCCCTGCACCTTCGCCGTCTCGCCTCGTGACCGTCCCGCCCAGGAGGAACCTCATGAAGTACCTGCTTCTCAGCTACACGCCGTCGGCCGATTGGGACGCGGCCACCGCCGACGTCCCCTCGGAGGAGGCGTTCGCCGCCTTCGAGGCGTACCAGAAGTTCGAGGCCGAGCTCCGCGAGACCGGGGAGTTCGTGACGAGCGAAGGGCTTGGACACCCCGCCGTGACGACGACCGTCCGCAAGACAGACGGTGGGGTCGTCGCCACCGACGGGCCGTTCGCCGAGCTGAAGGAGGTCCTGGCGAGCTTCGCGGTCATCGACTGCGCGAGCCAGGAGCGGGCGGTCGAGATCGTCGGCCGGATGGTCGACGTCCTCGGTGAACCCATGGAGATCCGGCCGATCATGGGCGACGACTACGCCGCCTGAGGTCGGGTCCATGTCCGAGGAGAGGTCGATCGAGAACCTGCTGCGCAGCGAGGCGCCGCAGGTGCTCGGCGCGCTCGCACGACGGTTCAGCCGCTTCGACGTCGCCGAGGACGCGGTCCAAGAAGCGCTCCTCGCGGCGGCCCGGCAGTGGCCGGCGGACGGCGTGCCGGTCGACCCGCGCGGGTGGCTGATCCGGATCGGCTACCGACGGATGGTCGACATCCTGCGCTCCGAGCAGGCTCGGCACCGGCGCGAACGACTCGTCGGGACGTCCGAGCTGGCCGACCGAGAGCCGGACCGGCGACCTGCCGTGATCGAGGACGACGACAGCCTCACTGTGCTCCTGCTGTGCTGCCACCCCACGCTCAGCCCGACCTCGCAGGTCGCGCTCACGTTGCGCGCGGTCGGCGGACTGACGACCGCGGAGATCGCACACGCGTACGGCACCTCCGAGGCCACCATGGGCACCCGGATCAGCAGGGCCAAGCACCAGCTCGTCCGAGAGGGGACCCGCCTTGTCGCCCCCTCCAGTGCCGACCGCGCGTCACGCATGGCCTCCGTCCTGCGCGCCCTCTACCTGATCTTCAACGAGGGCTACACCGCCAGCTCCGGGGACGACCTCGGCCGGATCGACCTCAGCGCGGAGGCGATTCGTCTCACGCGGACGGCCCTCGCGCAGACGCCGGACGACCCCGAGGTCGCCGGCCTGCTCGCTCTCCTCCTGCTGACCGAGGCTCGGCGGGACGCCCGCACCGACGGCGAGCACCGTCTCGTGCCGCTGGACGAGCAGGACCGCAGCCGGTGGGACCGCACGATGATCGCCGAGGGCGAGCAGATCCTCAAGCGCGCGTGGGCGCAGCGGGAGGTCGGGCCGTACCAGCTCCAGGCCGCCATCGCCGCCGTTCACGACACGGCGCCTCGCGACGACGCGACGGACTGGCCGCAGATCGCCGCGCTCTATCTCTGGCTCGAGCGCCTCACCCCGACCGGTCCCGTACGACTCTCCCGTGTCGTCGCGGTCGCCCGAGCCTTCGGCGCCCAGCGTGGGCTCGACCTGCTCGACGACCTCGACCGGCGCTTCGGTCTCAGCGGTGACGCCCTGACGCGGCAGCGCGTACGGGCCGTACGGGCGCACCTGCTCGACGAGCTCGGGCGTCGTTCGGAAGCGGCCGTCGCCTTCCGCGAGGCCGCGGAGCTCACGCACAACGCGGTCGAGCGTGACTACCTGCTCGACCGCGCGGAGGCGCACTAGACGGTACGGAGTGAACCGGTCGTGGTGACGGGGTCGCTATGCACCGTCGAACGCTCTCCTGGCTCACTCGCCGGAAGCCACGAGCTCGAACGGGTTGCCGTCGAAATCATCGTCCCCGTCGTGGAAACGACAGGTGATCCAGTCCCGCGCGAGCTCCATCCCAGGTAGTCCCGACAGTGCGGACACCCCGTCGGCGTGGATCACCTCGAACACCGCCGAACGTACATCCGCTACCCGGACCCGAGCGTCTTCGGCTTCTTCGTTCGGCCACGCCCGCATGTACGCCTCTCGTCCGGCGGTCACCACGGCACCGTCGTCGTGCACGACGACGTCATGGCGCCCGAAGACCGACATGATCGGTCCGTCGGCTCCGACCTCCTCATCTGCAAAGTCATCGTCGTCGACCCACTCGTCGAGGTAGAGCGGCGCGGAACCGCACCAGTCGAACTCGGCGTCGGCGAACTCCCTGAGGGCATCGCGGAGCCGATCGGTGGAACGAAAGTAGTCACCGACCTCCCGCTCGTGGCCACGCCGAGCGCTGTTCGATGTGACGTGCTCCTGCAGCACGGCAACGAGTTCTGCAGCCTTCGCCCCATAGACGGACAGCGCGACGGGGGTCCACTGGGTTGAGTCGTCCTCGTTCTCCATCCGCGCACGCTATCGCCCGTCGACACGATTCCGCCGGCCGCTTCGGCGATGGACCGCCGACGCACCCGTGAGCTGGCACCTGGGGTGAGCGGGGACCCGCGACCTCATCCCGACCGTGTGCGCGAGGCCGTCGAGGAGCTTAAGCGCGTTCGGCGCCGACGGGACCCTCGGCTGCTCCATACTGTGCATCGTGCTTAGACACGGGGGCTTGTCTCACCGGTGGTCGATCCGCTCGGCGCTCGCCGCCACGGTATCGGTGTGCGCGCTCGTCGCGGCCGCCCCCAGCACCCATGCCGATTCCATTGATGCGCCAAGCGACGCGCGACTGCCAACCGTCGTGAACGCACCAGGCACGTGGTCGGACGACGCAGACCTCTCTGGCCCGGTCGCAGCCGTCGGTATCGCCACCCGCACCGTCCCGGTTGGCCTCCGCGACGCGCGCATGGCGCCGTCCTACTTCGCGACGTCCGCACGCGATGGCAGTTCTTCATGGCTGGACCTGCCCGGGTTCTCCCTGGAGCGCTCGGGACTGTCGGGCGGGGTCGCGGTCTCCCCAGACGGCCGTAGGCTCGGATGGGCCCGGTTCGCGACGCGCCGTGCCCTGGCAGGCTGGTCCGTGTTGGACACGACGACCGGAAAGCTGCAGAACCTGGAGGTCGAGGGCTTCGACCGGGTGCGCCCCACGATGTCCGAGCTCGCCTTCTCCGGCGACTCCCGCTATCTGCTGACCAGCTTCGAGACCCCCGATCAGCCCAAGGACGGTTCGCGCGGCCATCAGTTCGTCGCCTGGCGAGTGTCGGATGGCGCCGCGACAGTTCTGGAGGATCCCGGGTTCTCCTGGCTGCCCAGCCTCGGGTACGCCGAGACGGGCGTCGTCTGGTCGAGAAATCACACGGTGTTCCGCGTCGATCCGGAGACCGGGCGCCACAGCACGTTCACCCTGCCACGCAACGTGATGATGGCTTCTTGGGCGCCGGACGACGCCGCCTTCGCATATATCGGACGCGACGATCCCAAGAAGGGCGACCCACCGGCGGACATCCGGCTCTACGTCGGTGCGAACACCTCGAGCGCGCATCGCGTGGTGGACCTGCCCGACACGAGCCCGATCGGTGAGTTCCTCGCATGGCGCGACCCGACCCACGTCGCCCTGGGGAACTATCGCGGCGAGGTGTACGTCGTCGACATCACCGACGGAAGCCACGAGACGATCGACATGGTCGGTGGCGGCGACCAGATCAACACGCCGCTCCTCGCCACCGGTCTGTGGGCCAAGCCCATGGTGACTCCCGCGGCGACGACCGGCGCGACCGATCCCCGGCAGTTGTGGAGATGGGCAGGGCTCGTCGTGTTCGTCGCGCTGCTGGGCGCGGGTGCGGGTCTTCTGCGGCGTGCGGATCAGGCGGCGGGGCGGCGTCGGTCGCCTGCTGCGCCGAGCGACCGGAGTCGAGCGTCGTGACCGTCCATGACACGGCGCCGATCGTCGACAAGATCCCGACGGCCGCCTGGGCGTTGGCCTGGCTCTTCCTCGTCGGCCAGTGCGTGGAACTGGTCGCCCGTGGCCCGAACTCCTCCGACCTCCCGTGGGTCGTGGCCTCCATGGCGCTGACGGCGCTGGTCGTGTACTGGTTCGCCGACGGGGTCCTTCGCGGGCGCACAGCGCGACTGGTCATCGTGTGGATCATTCTCAGCGCTGCAACGTCGTTGGGGCTGGTAGGCCTTCTCATCGAACCCGCCGAAGCGGAGACCACCGATCTGATCTCCTGCGCGTTCACCGTCGCCCAGCTCATCGCGCTCGGCGTCTTCTGCTCATCCGACTACTTCACGACACAGCGGTCGCGCCAAGATGCGCCGCGCTCAACGCTGGCTCCGCTCCTCATGATCGCCGTTGCGACGGGCCTCCTCGGCGGCCTGACGGCGCCGGACGGGAGCGAGTCGGCACCGATCCACTTGCGGATCGGGCTGTAGCGAGCACGCGCCTGAAATCCGTGCGACAACCCCAAGCCGCAATCGGACGGAGGGCCCAGCGCCGTCACGGTTGGCCCGGATGCGGCCGTCCGACATCGAGATCACGGCCTCCGGGCGGTTCCGGGCGGTGAGGTCGAGTGCGGTGGAGAACAACGTGATCCGACCGTCGAGCGCGACTACCTGCTCGGCCGCGCTACCGGCTAGCGACAGCTCAGATCAGCGGCGGCACCGTCGGTGTCACCGGCACCACGATCACCGTGGGGCCGGAGCGGTCGAACGCTGCGGCAAGGGCCGAGCTGACGTCGTCGGAGGTCTCAGCGAGGACGCCGTGACAGCCGTAGCCGTTCGCGAGCGCGACGATGTCCAGGTCCGGGATGTCGAGGCCGGGGACTCCCGGAGTCTCCTCGAGCACAGCGAACGACTTGAGGATCGCGTACTCGGCGTTGCGGGGCACCACCACGACGACCGGCAGCGCGTGCTGCGCTGCGGTCCACAGCGCCTGGATCGAGTACTGCAGCGATCCGTCGCCGATGACGGCGAGGACGGGACGGTTGCGGCCGCTGTCGCGCTCGGCCATCGCGATCCCGACCGATGCGGGGAGGTTCCAGCCGAGGCTTCCGGAGGCGAACGTGAAGAACGAGTCGGGGCGCTCGACCGGCCAGGCCGCGTGAAGCTCACCCAGGTTCGAGGGCGACTCCTCGACGAGGACGGTCTCGGCTGGCGCCGCTGCGCGCAGGGTCCGGAACAACGCGAGCGGGGTGAGCCTGGCGTCTCGCGCCTCGGCCTCGCCAGCGGGGGCG
Source organism: Mumia zhuanghuii (assembly GCF_042681565.1). NCBI lineage: Bacteria > Bacillati > Actinomycetota > Actinomycetes > Propionibacteriales > Nocardioidaceae > Mumia > Mumia zhuanghuii. The sequence goes on along the minus strand of NZ_JBHUFT010000008.1, from coordinate 1,453,058 downwards.
GCCGGATGCGGCGCGAGGCGGTGCGGCTGCGTGACGACACTGCTCGAAGGCGCTGTCCGAGCGGCGACATCGGCCGCGAGAGCCTCCAGCGTGAGGACCGCGTCGCCGAGCAGGCTGTCCCCGACCGGGGCCTTCGCCGCCTCCACCGGGTCGTCGGTGACGTGCAGCAGCCGAAGCCCGGCAGGAAGGTACGGTCCGGCCACGTACGGGTAGTAGCGAAACACCGGTGCACCGATCACGAGGGCCACGTCGTGGCCGCTGAGCTTCTCCGAGAGCGGACCGATCGCGAACGGGAGCCCTCCCGCATAAAGAGGGTGGTTCTCGGGGAACGGAGGCCGTTCCGAGGCTGGCGCCGCCCACACCGGAGCGCCCATCTTCTCCGCGAGCGCGACCGCCTGGTCCCATCCTCGGCCTCGGGCGATCGCCGAGCCAAAGATCAGGACGGGATTCACCGCAGCGGAGAGCTGCGCGCAGAAGTCAGCGATCCGCTCCGGGTCGGGCGCGGTCCTGGTCGCGACCGAGCGGACGACCGCCACGCCGTCCGCGGTCTGGTCCCAGTCGTCGAGCGGGATCGACAAGAAGACGGGGCCGGCCGGTGGCTGCGTCGCGACCGCGTACGCCCGCATGAAGGCCGCCGGGACGTCGCCCGCACGGACCGGCTCGTAGCTCCACTTCACCCAAGGCTTGGGCAGCTCGGTCGGTTCGATATTGGTCAGCCACGGCTCCATCAGGAGCATGTCGCGCGTCTGGTTGCCTGCGGTGATGATCAGTGGCGTGCGGTTCATCGATGCAGTGAGAATGTTGGACATCCCGTTGCTGAGACCCGCGGCGGTGTGCACGTTCACGAGGGCCGGCACACGGTTGGCCTGGGCGAAGCCATCTGCGATCCCCACCGCCGATGCCTCAGCGAGGGTCTGGACGTAGGTGAAGTCCTCGGGGAAATCCTTGAGGAAAGTCTCCTCCGTCGAACCCGGATTTCCGAAGACTGTTCTCATCCCCAGCTCACGCAACAGCTGGAACGTAGCCTCTCGCACTGTCGTGGACACCGTTCTCCCTTCGGCGCAGCTGCCGCGTCGCGACATGGGCGCAAACGTCAGGCGGGGCCTCAGATCCCCCAATCCGAGGCCCCGCCCCCCCGAGGCAAGTCACCGTTTCCGGCTGATTCATCCCCTGCAACTATTACGCCGTACGACACAGGGGCAGACCATCCCAGATCGGAGACTTCACCCACGGCTTCACCCCCTGGGAGCCCCGTCAGCGGGAGGGGTCGAGCATCCCGCGGATCGCCGCCGCGTGAACGGCCTCGTCGCGCGAGCGGACACCGAGCTTGCGATAGAGGCTGCGGGTCTGGGACTTGATGGTGTTCACCGAGACGTGCAGGGTCTGGGCGATGTCATCGATGGTGCGGCCGGTCGCGATCTCCGCGAGGACGACCTCCTCCCGAGGAGTCAGCTCGACGATCTCGAGCTGCCTGGGGAGCACATCCCGTACGTGAGCGTCGTCCAGCGCCGCGACCACCGTGGCCAGCGTGGGAAGCTGTCCCGCCGCGGCAGTCAGCAGGTCGCGCGGGATCATCGCGAAAGGCCTGTAGATCCCGCCGTCGGCCATCGAGAGCGCGCGACCGAAGTCTGCGAGCGCCTCGCCCTCGTCCCCTCCCGCGAGGACGGCCGCGGTGTAGGTGAGGTTCAGGTCCGTACGCACGCGGCTGCTGCAGCGGTCGTCCCAACGGCGCGATCCCGCGATCCGCTGGGCTGTGCGGTGGTCGCCGACGACGAGCGCGAGCCGCGCACGGGCCAGGTCGACGATCGGGTGGTCCGACTCGATGGAGGCCAGGAGTCCGCTGGCACGCGACGCGCACTGCAGCGAGATCAGGAGGTCGACCTCGACGGCGGCCACCACGGCCTCGGCGAGCGATCCCGCGACGACCCTGCGCCCACGGCGCGACCTCTCAGCCGCGATGCGGTGCAACATCCCGATGCGGTCTCCCCACAGGAGAGCGACCTGCCCGCGTGCGTACAGCTCGTGGAACCACAGCTCGTTCGAGGCCTCCGGCGGTCGGAGCCCGCGCTCCAACGCCTCTTTGACGAGTCGTCGGTCAAGGCGCTCCACCCCCACCAGGGCCATGGCGGTGCTGACGTCCTGCTCGCTCGGCGCCTCGGCATCGAGGCTCGTCTCTGACAGCTTCGCGTGCTGAGCGATCCACGCCTCGGCCTCGGCGACGTCACCGTCGACCGCGAGGGTCAGGGCGAGGGCGGCGCTCACGTCGCGCGCAGCCCCCGGTATGCGAGACGACGAGGCCGTCTCGTACGCCCACGTCAGGGCTTCCTTGGCGGCGCGCGTCTCACCTGCGACCAGATGGAGGATGCCGGTCTCCTTGAAGACCGGGCAGAGCAGGTCCCCGACGTGGTCGGACGACGCGCCCCGCGCCGCCGCCGCGATCGAGGTGAGGCGTACGGCGATGTCGCGGGCCTGACCGAGGTCGCCGTGCCGGCGCAGCGAGAGGAGCGAGAGGAGCCCGTCGTCCAGCGCGCACCGCGGGTCGCTCGACCGACCGATCAGCTCGAGCTCCGTACGGCCGAGCAGGACCGGGCCTTCCGACGCCGCCGCACCGTCTCCACGCAACGACTCGACCAGCTCATGGATCGCCCGAAGCTTGGGGCGCTGCGGGAGATCAGCGGCAGGGAGCCGGGTGAAGAAGGCCTCGAGCCCGTCCTGGTCGACGGCCAGCAGACTGAGCCAGCCCTCCTCGACCGTCTCGTGAGCGCGATCGAGGTCGTCCGCCGCGAGCGCGTGCGCCAAGGCGTGGGCGTGATCCCCGTGAGCGCGGAACCAGTCGGCCAGCTCGCTGTCGAGGCGCCTGACGACCTGGGGCCGCTCCGACACGAACAGGGACAGGAGCGCGGAGCGGACGAGCCGAGGCCAGACGTAGGTCGGCGTCGGCGCGGTCGGCGTCGAGACCAGAAGGCCGTGGGAGACGAGACAGTCGAGGACGGGCCGCGGATCGTCGCCTCCGTTCACGAAGCGGGCGACCTCGTCGTCGAGCCGAGCGGGGACCGTCATCCGGAAGACCCGTTCGGTCGAGGCCAGCGGCGCCAGCGCCGGGAGCACCTCGCTGCGTACCCACTCGTGGGCATGATGCCGGACGACCTCGTCGACCGGCAGCGTCCATGGGGAGGGCTCGTGCGCGAGGGCGTTGCCAATCGTCCACAGGATCGCCGGCCACCCGCCCGTCTCGCGGTGCAGGTCAGCCAACCTCGCCGGCGGGAGCGCGAGTCCGAACGACTCGAAGAGCGCGTGCGTCTCCTCCCGGGTCAGCAGGAGGTCACGCACGTCGATGACGTCCGACTCGACGCCCTGCTGTCGGCACGCCTCACGAAGCCGGCCGTCGTCTCGGGTGCACGCGATGACACGGAGGTTCGGGCACTGACGGAGCATCTCGGCGATCTCGCGGTGAGCCTCGTCCCCGTGGACGCGCTCGTACGCCTCGACCACAAGGATCACCGGGGCGGCCCAGGCGTGGAGCGCGCGTCGGATCGCCAGACGTGCCCCGATGTCATCGGCGTCAGAGGCGAGGACGCCGGTCACGGCCAGCGCCTGATGCACCTCTTCCCAGAGGTCGTCGGCGCTACGGGCGTCCCTGTCCAGGGTCACCCACGCGGCATCGGCGACGTCAGGTAGGCAGGCGATCCACTGGGCGACGAGCGTGGTCTTCCCGATGCCGACCGGCCCTCGTACGACCACGAGCGGGACCTGTGAGTCGAGGCGCTCGAGCAGCCTCCCCCGCTTGGCCAACGGCCGCGGCAACCGCGGGACCGCGTACCGGAACCCGCCTCCGCTCGGCGCCATCCTCTGCTCTGAGCTGGCTACGCCCACGCTCATCCTCGCCCCCGAGAGTCCGTTCATGGAGAGCGCGCCCCGATGACACGCCGTATTTATCCATGTCATGAATTATCGCGGGATCTGTCAGCCCCGCACGGTAAGCCGCTCACTCCTCCTGTGCCCCTGTCCCGACAACCAGGAGCACAGGAGGAGCGAGACCTCAGTCCTTCGCGCCGGCCTTGAGCGCGTCGACCATCGCCAACGTCAGGAAGTTGAGCGCGCCGTCATCCTCGAACTTGTCGCTGACGTTGCCGGCGATCCCGCCCTCGAGCGCGAGCTTGCTCAGCAGATCGAGCTTGAGCGTGGGCGACTCCTCACTGAAGTCGAGGTCGGCCAGGTCCACCCATACGATGTTGGGGCGGGTCGTCGACTCGAACACGTACCGCTTGTTCGTGAGGTCGGCGACCACCTGCCAGATCGTCTGCGAGGCGTCAGGCTTGCCCGGGTCGGGCACGCGGAACGGCTGTGCCGCGTTGCGGATCACGCTGAACATCGCCGCGATCGCCTCGACCTGCGACTGCGGCTGCGACAGCCGACCGACGTAGTAGAGCGCACGGGCGAAGCGGTCGGTGGCAAGCGTCGAGCCCGGGAGCGGCTTGTCACCCCCCAGCCCGTCGACATGCGCGACCAGCTCGAGCTGCTTGTCGAAGGTCGGCGAGTTCGTCATCACCTTGTAGTCGCGACCGTGGTGGATCTGCGCGTTGCCGTCGATGTACTCGATGATCACCGAGTCGCCGGTCGCGTCGTCCAGCGCCAGGTGGATCGCCGGGACCTCGCCGCTCGACGGGTCGGTCAGCTGAACCACCTGTGCGTCGTTGCCCTGGATCCACGCGACCACCTCCGCGACGGTCGCATGGTTGTCCAGGAAGTACTGGAGCCAGACGGCCTGGCTTAGCGCGGGCCGCGACTCGTCACGCGGCTCGTACGTCGACTCGGCGAGCCACAGGACGTGCCCCGAGAGCCCCGCCTCGTTGATGCCGTCGACCGAGATCATGTCGAACGCCGTGGCGACCAGGCTCCCGTACTTCGCCGTCCAGGTGAGCTCGCCCTTCACTCCGTCGTCGCGGGAGATGCCGCGCGGCAGCTTCCAGAGGTTGGTCCCCAGGTCGCGGTGGTAGTCCATGTTGCGACCGACGATCACCGATCCGGCGGCGTCCGGCCAAATGACTCTCGTGCACATATCTTCTCGCTTTCAGGTGTACGAAATGCTGGACATCACGAGTGGCTTTCTCGGCTCCTTTCACGCCGCGGCAGAACAATGAACGACGCCATGAAGAAACACACCGCACCGATCAGAGTGCCGACGTTTGCCACGGCATTGTTGACAGAATCCCCACCGGGCAGGATGTAGGCGCCCACCGCCGAGATCGCGAATGCCACGCACCCGACAAGATTGATCTGGGCCGACCACCACTGTCGCTCGCCTGGACTCCATGCCTTGTTGAGGTGGTTGTAGGCGACGATCACGAAAACACCGCTCACGAGGAACGCCACCGACCCGCCCGCGTCGGGCGACCAGACGAAGTGCTTCTGCGCGGAGACGGTTCTCGCCTCGAGCGCGGCCGTCGTGCTCACGTTGAAAAGCACGGTGCCGAAGGACTGGGTCGCGGCCGCCAGCCACTCCGCCCGCACCATCGTCCCCCTCCCGTAGGACACCGGTACGGTCACGGCCCCGCTCATGAGCAGCTGGGCCAGGCCCGCAGCCGTGAAGAACCAGGCGCCGACGAAGTAGCACATGTTCGACGTCGCGGCCGACGCCCAGTCGCCCAGCGCGAGGGCAGACCCCAGGGCGAAGAGCGCGGAGCCGATCATGAACCCCACGCACTGCTTGGTGAGCGTCGGTGTCAGCGCCGCCCGTTGCAGCGACGAGCTCTGTGCGATCTCGCTCATGGCAGCTCGCCGTCGATGATGGCGATCTCAATGATGGAAGTGCGCACCTGCGACCTCGCGGGGCAGTGGAGCCTTGAGGCCGTCGAGGTAGGCGACCTCACCTTCGAGGTCCCGTAGGAGTGCATTGGCCAGGTCGTGGCTCAGCCCGGCCCGTACGACGATGCGCTGAACCGTGACCTCGGCGAGGTCGTCGGCGAGCGGATACGCCGGGACGAGCCAGCCCTTCATCCGGAGCCGGTCCGACAGGTCGTACAGGTTCCAGTTGGCGGTGTGGTCCGGCTTCAGCTTCCACGCGAAGACGGGGATGGTGTCGCCCCTGCTCACGAGCGTGAAGGGACCGATGTTCTCGATGGCGGACGAGAGGTACTGCGCCACGTCGAGGGAGCTCTGCTGGACCTCGCGATAGCCGTCGCGACCGAGGCGCAGGAACATGTAGTACTGCAGGAGCACCTGCGCGCCCGGACGCGAGAAGTTGAGCGCGAGCGTGGGCATGTTCCCACCGAGATAGCTGCAGTGGAACACCATGCTCTCGGGCAGGGCCTCGGTGTCGCGCCAGACGATCCACCCGACTCCCGGATAGACCAGGCCGTACTTGTGGCCGGAGGTGTTGATCGAGACGACCCTCTCGACACGGAAGTCCCACTCGAGCTCGGGCTGGCAGAACGGGGCGATCATCGCCCCCGAGGCGCCGTCGACGTGGATCTTCACGTCCAACCCGGTCGCGGCCTGGATCTCGTCGAGCTTCTTCGCGATCTCGGCGATCGGCTCGTACATGCCGGTGTAGGTCTGCCCCATGATCCCGACGACGCCGATCGTGTTCTCGTCGACGTACTTCTCCAGGTCGTGGCCGTCGAGAACGAGATGCTCCTCCGAGACCGGGACCCAGCGGGGCTCGACCTCGAAGTAGTTGCAGAACTTCTCCCAGCACACCTGGACGCCGGTCGAGAGCACGAGGTTCGGCGACTCGACCGACTTGCCCTCCTCGCGGCGCCGGGTCTGCCAGTGCCGCTTCAGGGCGAGACCGCCCAGCATGCAGGCCTCCGACGAGCCGATCGTCGACGTCCCGATCGTGGCGGCGCCGTCCGGCGCGTGCCAGAGGTCGGCGAGGATCCGCCAGCAGCGCTCCTCGATGGCCGCCGTCTGGGGGTACTCGTCCTTGTCGATCATGTTCTTGTCGGCGGTCTCGGTGTAGAGCTTCTTCGCCTCGTCGTCCATCCACGTGGAGACGAACGTCGCGAGGTTGAGCCGCGCGTTGCCGTCGAGCATCGCCTCGTCGTGGACGATCTGGTACGCGGTCTCAGGGAGGCTCGCACGGTCGGGCATCTCGAACTTCGGCATCTCCGTGGCCTCCCCCGGGCGCACGAAGACGGGGTTGACGATGAGCGATTCGCCGATGTTGGTGGTCTGGCGAGCGTTGGTGTGTCTGACGGACATGGGTGTCCTCTCTCGGTGACGAGTGATTGTTCGCGGCCCGCAGCCGGTGCGGGCCGACGATTCCTAGACCTCGATCGGCGGATAGAGCCGGTCCATGGTGTATTGCCGATTTCGTCGGGCCGCCCACGTCGAGACGGCGAGGAACAGCACGGTGAGGCAGACGATGACCGTGATCGAGACCCACAGCCGGCTGTCGATCCCGCCGACGGTCAGCTGCCGTAGCCCCGTGACCGTGTACGTCATGGGGTCGATCACGTGGATGTACTGGAACGGTTTGGTGGTGGTCGGGACGGGATAGATCCCGCCTGCGGAGACCAGCTGGATCATCAGGAAGGCGAGCGTCACCACGCGTCCGACCGCGGGCCCGAACAGCGCGTTGAACATCTGGATCATGGCGAGGAACATCGCCACGATCAGCAGCATGAAGCCGAAGGTCGCCCACGGATGCGTCGGTCTCAGCCCGATCGCGAACACGACGACGGCATAGAGGAGCCCGGCCTGGAGCACCCCGATCGCGTACGTCGGCGCGTAGGACGCGAGCACAACGCGGAACGACCCCAACCCCTGGACGAGCGGCCTCGTCTGCAGCGGCGTGAAGAGCATCCACGCGATGATGCCGCCGACGAACAGGGCGAGCCCGAAGAAGAACGGCGCGAAGCCGGTGCCGAAGGTCGGCGCCTTGTGGAGGTAGTCCTCCTGGAGCTGCACGGGCTTCGCGAGGGCCTTGGCGATGTCGCTGCGCTGCTCGTCGGACCAGGAGGGGATCATGCCGACCCCCTGCTTCAGGCCGCTCGCCAGCTCGGCGGACCCGGCCGAGGCCGTCTTGGTGCCGGCGGAGAGCTGGTCCGCTCCGCTGCTGAGCTTCACCAGTCCGGAGCTCAGCTCGTCGGCGCCGCTCTTCAGCTTCCCCACGTCGGTGCGGGCGGTCTTGATCTGGCTGACGACCTCGCCGCTCTCAAGGACGCGCAGGGCCCCGCTGATCCGGCTCTGCGAGTTGCCGAGCTCGGAATCGAGCAACCGGGCGTCGCCCCGGATCGCAGTCAGCTGGTCGTTCGCGCGCGGGCCCAGCCCTTTCGTCGCGAGCGCGTCCTGCACCGGGCTCAGGGCGTTGGCCAACCGGCGTTCCGCTGCGTCGCCGCTCGCTCGCAGCTGCGCGACCACCGTGTCGAGGCGCTGGCTCGCGACGGCCTGCGCGGAGGTCACGTCGTCGAGGACCTTGACGACCTCGTTCGCGTTGACCTTGAGCTGGTTCGCCGTGGTCCTGATCTCCGCGCCGGTGATGCCCGACTTGTCGATCTCGGCCAGCAGGACCCCGGTCACCGAGTCGACCTTCGCGTCGAGCTCGTCCACACCGCTCGCGAGCTCGGCAGAGCCGTCCTTGGCGGTGACCATCTTGGTCGAGAGCTCTTGCGCCCCGGAGTTCAGCTTCACCAGACCCGTGTCGAGCTGGGTGGCGCCGCTGGACGCCTCCTTCACCTTCGGCACCAGGTCGTTGGTCACCTCGTTCAACGCGATCTCGAAGGTCTTGACCCCCACTTGTGCCGAGATCTCGTTGACCGCCTGCTGCGCCGCGTCCTGCCCGATGATCGTCGCGAGGTAGTTGTTCACGTCGTTGTACGTGAAGATGAGGTCCGCCGACCGCGGCTTGTCGCCGGCCGGAGAGGCGACCGCCTCACTGAAGTCCTTCGGCAGGGTGACGGAGAAGTAGTAGGTCCCGTCGGCAACGCCGTCGGCACCTTCCTTCGCCGAGACGAGGTGCAGGTCGAGCTGCTTGGAGGCGATGAGGCCGTCCGCGACCTGCTTGCCGGCGTCGAGCTTCTCCCCCTGCACGACCGCGCCGACGTCGTCGTTGATGAGGGCGACCGGGATCTTGTCGGCGGCCGCGAACGGGTTCCAGAACGCCCAGAGATAGAGCGCGCCGTACAGCAGCGGCATCGCGACGATGACGACGAGCGCAAGGCGCGGCATGTGTCCGCGGTAGTAGCGCTTGAGGTCGCTTCCCGGGGAGAAGGCGGCAAACATGTCAGCTCAACGCCTCTCGTTCAAGCTCGACGAACTCGTTGTCGATGAGGTTCGGCACGTCGATCACGTCGTGCAGACGGCGGTCTCCGTACCCGGCGTTGATGTCCGCGGTGATGACGGTCTGCTCCGTGCCGAGCACGATCAGCCGGTCGAGCAGCTTGTACGTCGCGCGGACGCTCGAGAGCGCGTCCACTCCCCCGACGACCAGCAGCGGCGGCTTGTGCGTGTTGGCGACGGCGATCCGCAGCAGCGCGGCGGTGAGTTCCGGGAGCTCCTCGACGTACGCGTCCATCGCGGGCAGGGTGAGGTCGCCGAACACCGGCCGGCAGATCCGCTCCAGGTCCTCCTGCCGGGACTGCCTGACCCACCGGTACCAAGGCGCCTCCCAGCGCACCTGCTCGGTGATGAGGTCGTGCACGCGGATGGCCTGGGCGACCCCGTCGATCTCGTCGATGTCTGCCACGACGGCCTTGGAGAAGAGGTCGTGGGCGTCGTTGATGCGACCGAACGCCTTCAAGAAGCCGGTCGTCGGCTTCATCCTCCCGGCGAGGGTGAGCAGCAGCGCGACCCGCCCTCGACCCCCAGGACCCGCGAGCACCGTGAGACCACCCGTACGGATCGACAGGTCGATGGGGCCGTAGATCTGGCCCCATGATGCGTCGACCCCGATCGACGTCGCCTCCAGCAGCAGCGGCTGCGGATCATCGACCTCAGGACTTCCCCACGCAAGCTCGCTCGAGCCCGACTCAGGCCCCCCGGTTGACACGGTCACGCACTTCCCCCTCGTTCAGCGGACGATGACGGTTGATATCCGGTGTCACATCTGCCGTCGTCGAGAAGGCGTACGCAATGACAGCAGAAGCGTGCGAGCGTGCCATTCGGCGTCGTGGAGAGTGTCGTTCTTCACCGTGGGTTCCATTTCTGACTCGGGCACAAGGTGGTAGCACCGCGAGAATGCAGTCGCGGCACTCGGAGATAGGCCGGGGCCGCGTCGACGGAACGTCGTGACGCCTACCCGAGATTGCGGAATCATGCTTCGTAAGCGCCACCATAGGACAGCATTTCGGCATCCGCAGATTTGCCGTACAAGAAACTGCAAAAGCGTTGGCGAGCGGTCAATACCACACATTCAGGTTCGCCGCGGCCCACCTGCCGACCTCCTCGAGCCCGTGCCATACCCGTTCGGCGTCGATCGGGGGTCCAATGGAGACATGGGAGCGACCACCGTCCTCTGCCTCGGCGGCACCGGATCTGTCGGACGGCTTGTGGTGGCGGAGCTGACCCGGGCGGGAGGCACCGCGCGGGTGCTGACCCGCGACCCGCGACGCGCGCGCAGCATCGCGGATCCGGCGGTGGAGATCGCCGGTGGCGACTTCAGCGACGTGGCAAGCGTGGCCGCTGCGCTCACCGACGTGGAGGCCGTCGTCATGACCCACGGCGCCCCATACGGGTCCGGGGACTACGAGGCGGTCGACTACGGTGCAGTGCGCACGCTTGTGGAGGCCCTCGGCGACCGCACCGCGAGGGTGGCCCTGATGACGTCGATCGGCGTGACCGGCACCGGGACCGGCGACGACGCGGCCGACCTGCTCCGCTGGAAGCGGCGCGGCGAGCGCCTGCTCCGAGCCAGCGGCCTCCCGTATACGATCGTGAGGCCGGGATGGTTCGACACCGGCACCGGCGACGAGGAACGGGTCGACCTGCGACAGGGTGACCTGACCGAATACGGCCCGGTCCGGCGCCGGCACGTCGCCGAGACGTTGGTCCACGCACTCCGCACGCCTGCGGCGACCGGCCGCACCGTCGAGGTGTTCTCCGTCGACGGCCCTCCGCTCGACGACTGGGAGGCGGCGTTCGCGTCGACCGACCCCGACCCGCTGCCGTCGACTGCGTCGGCGTTCAACGGTGCGCACGACCGGGCGACACTCCCGCTGGACCAGGAGCCTGCGGGAGTCCTCGCCGACCTGCGACATGCCGCGAGGTAGGCCGCACCACGTTCCTCGAGGGCTCGCACCACCCACCAACTTGGTCTCAAAGCGTCCACGGTTGCGCCGCAGCCCTTGACAAGGTGACATTAATAATAGTGCACTACTTAAAACCGGGCCCCGGCCCGCCGATGCAGGAGTGCACACGTGACCATGAAGACATCCCTCGGATGCCGGACGATCGCGGCGATCGCGGCGACCATGCTTCCGCTCGCCCTTGTAAGCGCCTGTGGCGCCGATGCCTCTGACGACGGCAAGACGACGCTGACCGTCGCCAGCTATGGAGGGCCCTACCAGGAAGCCCAGGCGGAGGCGTTCTTCGAGCCGTACATGAAGGCGAACCCTGACGTGAAGATCGTCCAGGACGGCCCCTCCGAGAACGCGAAGCTGCGGGCGATGGTCGAGTCCGGCAAGCCGCAGTGGGACGTCGTCCTCCTCGCCAACGACTTCGGCAACGAGAGCCAGGGCAAGTGGCTCGAGCCGATCGACTACGACATCGTCGAAAAGGCCTCGCTGCTCGACGGGTACGCCGACAAGTTCCGTGCCGGCGCCGACGTCGAGGGCACCGTGCTCGCGTACCGCGAGGACGAGCTCCCCACGGCGCCGACGTCGTGGGCCGACTTCTTCGACACCAAGAAGTTCCCCGGCAAGCGGGCCGTCAACAAGTTCGCTGCCGGCGGGATCCTCGAGGCGGCACTGCTCGCCGACGGCGTCCCCGAGGCCGAGCTCTATCCGCTCGACGTGGACCGCGCGCTCAAGAAGATCAACACCATCAAGGACCGCATCGTCTGGTGGGACACCGCGGCCCAGAGCCAGCAGCTGCTCGAGTCCGGCGAGGTCACGATGGGCCTCGTGTGGGTCGGCCGCGCCGTCGACGCCGGCAAGGCGAGCCCGGTCAAGATCGACTGGAACACCTGGCTGAGCCAGGACGCGTACTGGATGGTGCCGAAGGGCACGCCGAACGCAGAGGAGGCGATGAAGCTCATCGCCTACATGATCACGAAGGACCCGCAGGTCGCGTTCACCCAGCTGATCGACTACGGCTCCGTGAACCGCGAGGCCGCCGAGGACGAGACCGTACGGGCCAACCCGAACCGTCCGAGCAACCACCTCGACACCCAGGTCCCGATGAACGACGACTGGTGGGCCGAGAACCTCGAGGGCGTTATGGAGACGTTCAACGCCTGGGTCCTCGCGTGACGGTCGGCACGGTGCCCGCCCCTCGCCGACGGGGCCGTCTCGGCCCCGGCGGCGGGGGGTGGACCCTTGTCGTCCCCCTGGTCCTCTTCCTCGGCGTCTTCTTCCTCTATCCGCTGGTCCAGATGGCGCGCGAGAGCGCCAGCGGCGGGCTCGCCACGTACGAGGCGATCATGACGTCGCCGGTCTATCGCAAGGTCTTCGCGAACACGCTGACCATCGCGGGCGCGACGACCCTCCTCTGCCTCGTGCTCGCCTACCCGTACGCGTACGTCATGAACAAGGTCTCGCCGCGCCTGCGCCTGGCGCTGATGGCGTTCGTGCTGCTGCCGTTCTGGGCCAGCCTGCTCGTCCGCAGCTTCGCGTGGATCGCGCTCCTGCAGGACAGCGGCCTGATCAACCAGGCCCTGCAAGGGCTCGGGATCACCGACGACCCGGTGTCGCTCATCCGTACGACGCCCGGCGTCCTCATCGGGATGGTCCACATCATGCTCCCGTACATGGTGCTGCCGCTCTACACGGCGATGGCACGCGTCGACGGCCGGCTGCTGCTCGCGGCCTCCAGCCTCGGCGCGACGCCGTGGCGCCGGTTCGTGCGGGTCTTCCTGCCGCTGACCCTGCCCGGCCTGGCCGCCGGCTGCCTGCTCGTCTTCACGATCTCGCTCGGCTTCTACATCACGCCGGCGCTGCTCGGCGCCCCGAGCCAGGCGATGCTCGGCGAGGTCATCGCCGAGCAGGTCGAGCAGTTCGGCCTGACGACCGCGAGCGCGCTCGGCATCGTCCTGCTGACCGGAACGCTGATCATCCTCATGGTGGTCGCCCTGTTCGCCAAGCGCCTCGGGAGGGCCTCACGATGAAGAAGCCACCCGTACGGTGGGTCGTACTGACGACTGCCACCGTCCTCACCGCGTGCTTCCTGCTCCTGCCGACGCTGGTCGTCGTCCCGATGTCGTTCAACGGCTCGTCGACGCTCGGCGTGTTCAACGGCGAGTGGACGACGCACTGGTACGACGAGCTGCTCACCTCGCCCGAGTGGGGTACGGCAGCCCTCAACAGCCTGCAGGTCGCGCTCGGCTCGACGGTGCTCGCCACGGTCCTCGGGACCCTGGCGGCGTGGGGGTTCAACAAGCTGGGCGTGTACGGACGCGTGATCCAGGGCGGCAGCATCGCGCCCGTCGTCGTGCCGCCGATCATCCTCGGCGTCGGCCTCTACAGCGTGTTCCTCACCTGGCAGCTGAACGGCACGGTGCTCGGCCTGATCCTGGCGCACACCGTGCTCGCGATCCCCTTCGTCGTCATCGCCGTCGGCGCGAACTTCGCGCAGCTCGACCCCGTCTACGAACGCGCCGCCGCGAGCCTCGGGGCCAAGCCGTTCCAGACGCTGCGCCGCGTGATCCTGCCGCTCCTGCTCCCCGGCGTCGTCGCCGGTGCGCTCTTCGCGTTCGTCACGTCCTGGGACGAGGTCGTCGTGTCGATCTTCCTGACCGACGCGCAGACCCGCACCCTCCCGGTCGAGATGTGGATCCAGGTCCGCACGCAGGTCACCCCCACCCTCGCGGCGCTCGGGACGTGCCTCCTGCTCGTCTCCAGCCTCGCGCTCATCGCCATGCAAGTCCTCCGCAGGAGTGAACGAGATGCCTGACAACAGCCCGGTCGCGACCGGTGCAGCCCTGACCCTCTCAGGGGTCACCAAGCGGTTCGGCGATGCGGTCGCCGTCCACGAGATCGACCTCGACCTGAAGCCGGGCGAGTTCCTCACGATGCTCGGCCCGTCGGGCTCGGGGAAGACCACGACGCTCAACATGGTCGCCGGGTTCCTGCAGCCCGACGCCGGGACGGTCACGCTCGACGGGCGCGAGATCACCAGGACGCCCGCGCACGCGCGCAACATCGGCGTGGTGTTCCAGAACTACGCGCTGTTCCCGCACCTGAGCGCGCAGCGCAACGTCGCGTTCCCGCTCGAGATGCGCGGTGTCGGCCGCAAGGAGGCGATGCGCCGTGCGTTCGCCGCGCTCGAGCTCGTCGAGCTCGAGAAGTGTGCCGACCGGCGGCCGGCTGAGCTGTCCGGCGGCCAGCAGCAGCGGGTGGCGCTGGCACGCGCCTTCGTCTTCGAGCCCGGGTTGCTGCTCATGGACGAGCCGCTCGGCGCACTCGACAAGCGCCTGCGCGAGACCATGCAGCTGGAGATCATGCGGCTCTGCCGCCGGGTCGGCAGCACGGTCGTCTATGTGACGCACGACCAAGAAGAGGCGCTCACGATGAGCGACCGGATCGCGATCTACAACGACGGCGTGATCGAGCAGCTCGGCACGGCAGAGGACCTGTACGAGCGTCCGGCAACGACGTTCGTGGCCGACTTCGTCGGTGACTCGACCATCCTCGCGGGCGAGTCGCAGGGCGACGGGACGGTCGTCGGCGACGGTTGGATCGCGGCGGGCCCGGAGCGGGGTGCGACACCGAAGGGGTCACCGGCCTCGGTCATCATCCGTCCGGAGATGGTCCGCCTCTCCCCTGCCGAGGACTCGAAGTCGGCCGTCAACCAGATGACCGGCCGCGTCGCGGACGTCGTCTATCTGGGGTCGCAGGTGAAGTACATCGTCGCCGGCGACGGCGGCGACGAGGTCCACGCGAAGATCGCCCGCTCGGCGCAGTGGTCACGCTTCGAGCGCGGAGACCGGGTCAGCGCGACATGGTCGGCCGAGGACTGCGTCGTCCTCGGGAGCTGAGGTCGTACAGCCGGTTCGTCCGGGCACCGGTGAGCCCGTGCCCGGATCAGCCGGCGTCCGCCGCGGCGCCGGCGTCGTACCCGAGCAGCGCCCCCGCGACCGCGGTCATCTCGTCGGCCACCTTGTCGACGTCGGTCTTCTCCTCGATCGCGAGCGCGACCTCGTACCCGTCGATGAGCGCGAGGAGGTTCTCGACGACCGACGCGGGCGGGAGGACGGGGTGGAAGATCCCTGCGTCGACCCCTGCCTGAACCGCGTCGTTCAGCGGGACGCGCCAGCGACCGTACGCCTCGGTCATCAGCGTGCGCAGCCCGACGTCGCGCGAGGCCGCCGCGGCGAACTCGACCCACAGCGAGCAGCGCTGCAGGTAGTCCTCGGGGTTGGTGATGCTGAGGACGAGCGACCGGATGCGCTCCCACGGGTCGACGTCGGCGCGCGACGCGACCTCGACGCGGGCGACGACCTCCTGCGCGTGCGCCGAGAACGCCTCGTGCAGCAGCGCGTCGCGCGTCGCGAAGTAGTGCTGGAGCATGCCGACCGAGACGCTCGCCTCCTGTGCCACGTCACGCAGGCGGACGCGGTCGGCGCCGTCGCGCGCGACGAGGGCGAGGGTTACCCCCAGGATGTGGGAGCGGCGCTGCTCGACGGCTTCGTCGTTGAGAGGCGGTCGACCGATTCGGACGGATGCCACATTTCCTCCTGTAGGTCGAGCCCTGACGAGCCCCATGCGTCGATCGTAGGAACTCAAGGGCTCAGGGCGTTGACAACACGGGATCGATTCATAATAGTGACGTATTATGAAGTCTCCCGCGAGGCGGCGTCGATGAGCGCGCGTGCCGACCGCCGCACGATCGTCTGCCCGTGCCACGACGTCACGCTCCACGACCTCAAAGTCTGCTGGAAGCGCGGCTACACGCACCCGGAGACGCTCAAGCGCGCGACGGCCCTCTTCATGGGCCCGTGCCAAGGCAAGCTCTGCGCTCCCGCGCTCGACGAGTTCCTCGAGAGTGTCGGCGCGGCGCCGGCCGCAGGCGACTCCCCCGCCCGTCCGACGGTCCGTCCCCCGCTGTACGCGGTGCGCCTCGGCGAGCTCGCCGACCCCGACGCGGAGCCCGCGTGAGCGCCCCCGGCGTCCGCGCCGGAGACCCCGACGCCTCGTACGACGTCGTCGTCATCGGCGCCGGCATCCAGGGACTCTCGACCGCGTACGAGCTGGCCAAGCGCGGCGTGAAGCGCATCGCCGTGCTCGACCGCGCGTGGCCCGGCGGCGGCGCGAGCGGTCGCAACGGCGAGCTGATCCGCTCGATCTTCTCGTCGCCGGAGTGGGTCGGCCTGTTCGACCTGAGCCTCACGCGCTGGCACCAGCTGTCGGCCGAGCTCGAGATGAACGTGCTCTTCAGCTCCTCGGGCTATCTCGTGCTCGCCTCGACCGACGAGCAGTGGGCCAACTGCGAGCGCGACCACGCCTACCACCGCTCCGAGGGCGTTGACAGCGACCTCCTCTCCCAGGCCGACGTCCTCGCGCTCGTCCCCGCGCTCAACCCCGACGTCGTACGGGGCGGCGTCGTCCAGCCGTCCGGCGGCTTCGCCCACCACGACGCCGTGAACTGGGCATACCTCAAGGCCGGCGCGCGCCGCGGTGTCGAGGTCTACTGCGACCTCACGGTCACCGGCCTGACGACCGCGGCCGGCCGCGTCACCGGCGTGCAGACCAGCCGCGGCCCCATCGCCGCCGGCCTGGTGCTCAACGCCGCGGGCGGCAACGCACTCGACGTCAACGCCTGGGCCGGCATCACGCTCCCCATGGTCACGAGCCGGCTCGAGATGCTCGTGACCGAGCCGCTCGCGCCGTTCCTGCGGCAGGGTCTCGCCGCGCTGGCGCTCCTCGGCTACTGCCACCAGACCGCGCGCGGCGAGTTCGTCGGCGGCACGGAGAGGCACCACGTCGACGAGTCGCGCAGCCAGAACAGCACGTGGGACCTGCTCGCCGACATGGCGACGAAGTGGGTCACGCTCTTCCCGCTGCTGTCGGGCGCACGCCTGCTGCGGAACTGGGCCGGGACCGTCACGCAGGCCGCCGACCTGGCGCCGGTCATCGGGTCGGTGCCCGACGTCGAGGGTTACGTGATGACCTGCGGCTGGGTCTACGGCTTCATGGGCGCGCCGGGCGCGTCGACACTGCTCGCCGAGGAGATCGTGACCGGCACGCCGTCGCCCGTCCTCGCCCCGTTCTCGCCACGCCGCCTCACCGAAGGACGCATGATCGCCGAGTCGTCCCTCGTCGTTCCCACCGGGGAGGACCACGCATGACCGACGACCGTACGCCCAGCCCGGTCCGGTTCACGTTCGAAGGGCGCAGCGTCGAGGCCACGGCCGGCCAGACCCTCGGCGGCGCGCTGCACGCCGACGGCGTCCGGATCCTCACGCGCAGCTTCAAGTACCGGCGACCGCGCGGCTACACGTGCGGCTACGGCGCGTGCGGCAACTGCCCGCTGACCGTCGACGGGCTGCCGGGCGTCAACGCGTGCGAGCGTCCGGTCGAGGGCGGCGAGGACGTTCGCCGCGAGCGCGGCTGGCCCAGCTCGGGCATCGACATCTTCCGCGCCTCCGACGCGGTCGCGCCGCTGCTGACCGCGGGCTTCCAGTTCCGCCTGTTCACCAAGCGACCGCGGCTCGCGCACCTGGCCGAACGGGTCATGGCGTGGGTCGCCGGCGCCGGACGCCTCCCGACGCCGCAGGCCGCGGCGGCCGTACGGGCGACGACGCACGAGACCCGCGCCGTCGACGTCACCGTCGTCGGAGGCGGGCTCAGCGGCCTCGCCGCCGCGCTCGGCGCCGCAGCTGACGGCGCGTCGGTGCTCCTCGTCCACCGAGGTGCGCTCGGCGGACGCTCCCTCGGCCGTACGAGCACGGCCGCCGGGCGCACCCACACGTACGACTCCGACCGCGACGCCGCCCTCGCGCTCGCGGGCCAGGTCGAGGAGCATCCGCGCATCGAGGTGCTGGACGGGACCGCGGTCGCCACGTTCGACGGCGTCGACCTGATCGTGGTCTCGCGACGCCGCCGCATCCGTGTCACCACACCCGCGATGGTCGTGGCCACCGGCTCGTACGACGTCCCGCTGGCCTTCGCCGGCAACGACAAGCCGGGCGTCATGCTCGCCTCGGCCGTCCGGCGACTCCTGCACGTCGAGGGCGTACGCCCCGGACGCCGGGCGGTCGTCGTGGCCGAGAACGCGACCGGGTACGAGATCGCGCAGGAGCTCCTCGCCGCGGGCGTCACCGTCACTGCGGTCGTCGACCCGGAGCCGGACGCGCGGGCCGTCGCGCTGGTGGCGCCGGTGGCCGGGGCGGGCGTGCCGGTCGTCTCCGGTCGTCCGGTACGGGTCGTCGGGCTGCGCGGCGCGCGCCGCGTCGTCGTCGCGGGCGCCTCCGGCAGGCGCAGACTGCGGGCCGACCTCGTCGTCGTCTCGCGCCCGGAGCGGCCGGCCGAGGAACTACGGTGGCAGCGCCACTACGTCGAGGCCGGAGACACATACGCGCCGACGGGCTCCCCCGCCGCGAGCGCGTCCGACACGACCGTCGTCGTCGGATCGGCTGCCGCACTGCCCGCACAGACCCTCGAGGACGCCACGGACGCCGGCCACCGCGCCGCACGCGCCGCCCTCGCCCGACGCGGGCCCCGCGTAGGAGATCAGACCCCGTGAGAAGAGGAATGCCATGACCGCCCAGCCCGTCCCGTACCGCTCCGTCAACCCCGCGACCGGTGTCGAGGTCCGCCGGTACGAGACCGCGACCGACGCCCAGGTCAGCGACGCGCTCGACGCCGCCGACGCCGCGTACCGCGCGTGGAGCCGGCTCACGGTCGCCGACCGCGCCGAGCGTGTCGCGGCGTTCGGCCGCCTGTTCGCTGAGCGCGCCGACGAGCTCGCCGCGATCGCCGCGGAGGAGATGGGCAAGTCGGTGAGCGAGGCCGCCGGTGAGGCGCGGTTCAGCGGCGACATCTTCGCGTACTACGCCGACAACGCCGCGACGCTGCTCGCCGACCAGCCGCTCACGGTCTCCGGCGACGCGGAGGCGGTCGTGCAGCGGCGCCCGATCGGCGTGGTGCTGGGCATCATGCCGTGGAACTACCCCTTCTACCAGGTGGCGCGTTTTGCGGCGCCGAACCTGGTCCTCGGCAACACCGTCCTGCTCAAGCATGCCGAGTCGGTGCCGCGGTCGGCCGAGGTCATCGCCGAGCTCGCCTCGGAGGCGGGGCTGCCGGACGGCGTCTACACGAATGTCTTCGCGTCGCACGACCAGGTCGGCACGATCATCGACGACCCGCGCGTGCAGGGCGTCTCGCTGACCGGCTCCGAGCGTGCCGGCAGCGCGGTCGCCGCCCGCGCTGGTGCCGCGCTCAAGAAGTGCGTGCTCGAGCTCGGCGGCTCCGACCCGTACATCGTCCTCGACACCGACGACGTCGCCGCGGCCGCGCAGCAGGCGTGGTCGGTGCGCGTAAGCAACATGGGCCAGGCCTGCAACGCCAACAAGCGGATGATCGTGCACGAGAGCATCGCGGACGCGTTCGTCGCCGAGCTCACCGCGCTCGCCGAGGGGCTGGTGCCCGGCGACCCGACCGACCCGACGCCGGGGACCTACCGCCCGCTCTCCTCGCGTGCCGCTGCCGAGTCGCTCGCCGCGCAGATCCAGGACGCGGTGGACAAGGGCGCGACGCTGCACGCGGGCGGCACGCTCGAGCCCGGCCCGGCGGCCTACCTCGCGCCGGCCGTGCTCTCCGGCGTCACGCCGCAGATGCGCGCGTACGCGGAGGAGCTGTTCGGCCCGGTCGCGGTCGTCTACTCCGTACGGGACGAGGACGAGGCCGTCGCGCTCGCGAACGCGTCGGCGTACGGGCTCGGCGGTGCCGTCTTCAGCGCCGATGCCGAGCGTGCGCGCCGCGTCGCCGACCGTCTCGAGGTCGGCATGGCGAACGTCAACACGCCTGCCGGCGAGGGGACGCAGATCCCGTTCGGCGGCGTGAAGCGCTCCGGTTTCGGTCGCGAGCTCGGACCCCTGGGCATCGACGAGTTCGCCAACAAGCGCGTGTTCTACGTGGAGCGGTGACCATATGAGCATGCGCAACGGCGACGTCTCGCACTGGATGCACGCAGGCGACGCTCCGGCGTTCGGCCCCGCCGCGCTCGAGGACGCGTACGACCTCGTCGTGATCGGCGGCGGGCTCACGGGGCTGTGGACCGCGTACTACGCGATCGCGCGCGACCCCTCCGCGCGCGTCCTCGTGCTTGAGGCCGTCGAGGTTGGCTACGGCGCGTCCGGTCGAAACGGGGGCTGGCTGTCGCCGCTGCTGCCGGGCAACCGGGCGGTGTACGCGCGGAAGTCGGCGCAGGGCGCTGACGGCGTGGTCGCGTTCCAGCACGAGATGTTCGGCGCGATCGACGAGGTCCTCGCCGTCCTCGAGCGCGAGCGCGTCGACGCCGACCAGGTGCGGGGCGGGCAGCTGACGCTCGCGCCGACGCCGGCCGCGATGGCGCGCGTGAAGGCGACCCGCGAAGCGCACCTGCGGTACGGCTATGAGCCGTCGCAGGTCGTCCTGCTCGACGCCGACGAGACGCGGGCGCGGGTGAGCTCGGCAACGGCGCACGGCGGCATGTTCTATCCCGACACGGCGCGGGTCGACCCGGCGAAGCTGACCCGCGGACTCGCTGAGGTCCTGCGGCGCCGCGGCGTCACGATCAGCGAGCACACCCCGGCGCGGGAGGTCACCGCGCACCGGGTGCGGACCGATCGCGGATCGGTCGACGCCGGCCGCATCGCGGTCTGCCTCGAGGCGTACACGAGCCAGCTCCTCGGCGGCCGCCAGGTCATCCCGGTGAACTCGTCGATGATCGTGACCGACCCGCTCCCGGCGTCGTCGTGGGAGCAGATCGGCTGGGATGGGCGCGAGTGCCTGAACGACGCCGCCCACACGTTCATCTATGCGCAGCGCACCGCCGACGACCGGATCGCGATCGGCGGCCGCGGGACCCCGTACACGTACGGCTCGGGGACTCCCGGCCTCGGCGCCTCCGACGCGAAGACGACGGCGAACTTGCGGCGCCGGCTGGAGTCGATGTTCCCCGGGATCGACTTCCCGGTCGCGCACGCGTGGCGCGGCGTCATCGGCGTCACCCGCGACTGGTGCGCGAACGTCACGCACGATGCCGCCAGCGGCGTCGGCGTCGTCTACGGGTTCGCGGGCCACGGTGTCACCGCGACGAACCTCGCCGCCCGCACCCTGCTCGACCGTCTCGACGGAGTCGACTCCGCGCTCACGCGCCTGCCGTGGAACGAGCACCGTACGCGCCAGTGGGAGCCGGAGCCGCTGCGGTGGATCGGCGTGCACGGCATGTACGCGCTGTTCGGGCTCGCCGACCGGTGGGAGGAGCGCACACAGGCGGAGAAGACTGCGCTCCTCGCGCGCGCCGGGTCGCGGATCGCCGGGCTGCACGAGTGAGCGGCGGCCCGGAGGCGGGTCAGTCCCGAGTCTCCGGGCCGTACTCACGGGTGACGGTCGCGACGCGCACCCGGTAGTCCTCGTACCAGACGTCACGCCCGCGCTGCTGCGCGACGAGATGCCCGGCGACCTGCTTCCACCTGGCGGCTGCGGCGTCGTCGCGCCAGTACGAGACGGTGATGCCGAGCCCGTCGCGAGCAGCCTCGATCCCGAGGAATCCCGGCTGCTCGCGAGCGAGCTCGTCCATCCGCGCCGCCATCACGGCGTACCCCCGGTCTCCGTCGGTGCGCAGCGACGTGAAGATCACTGCCGTGTACGGGGGCTCGGGCGTGTCGGCGATGCTCACGCCGCCCACCGTAGCGTCGGGGCGGCCCGCCGCCCGCGTCGTGCTAGCTCAGGTGCCGGGCGAAGAACCTGGCCGCATCGTCCGCCGCGAACCGGGGGACGCCGGTGTGCCCGCCCATGTTGGCGTACAGCGTCTTCTCCTTCGAGCCGAACGCGTCGAACAGGTCCAGCGCGAGCTGCCGGTCGTTCCCCTCGTCGTCCCACTGCAGCAGGACGTGCAGCGGGATCGTCAGCTGACGGGCCTCCTCGAACATGGCGCGGGGCACGAAGCTCCCGGCGAACAGGTTGGCGGCGGCGATGCGTGGTTCGACCAGCGCCAGCCGGATGCCGATCGCGATCACCCCGCCTGAGAATCCGACCGGGCCGCCGATCTCGGGGAGCTCGAGGAGGGCGTCCAGGGTGGCCTGCCACTCCGGGACCGCTACGTCGACCAGCGGGAGGACCAGCCGGTCGACGATCTCGTCGACCGGCTGGCCGGCCTCGATCGCCCGGACCAGATCGGCGCGAGCCTGCTCGGCGGCGGGCAGACGGGGCCGGTCACCGCCCCCTGGGAGCTCGATGGTGGCTGCCGCGAAGCCGTCCGCCACGGTGCGCCGAGCCCGACCTGCCAGCCGGGGATGCATCGCACGCAGCCCGCCCGGGTGGCCGATCAGGATGAGCGGAGCCGGTGCGGGAGCCGGTACGGAGGCCGGTGCGGGCGCCGGCGTCCACAGGATGCCGGGGATCTCGCCGAGGGTGAACTCGCGTTCGAGGACGCCGTCGTCGAGTTGTCGTTCAGAGGTGAAACGCATGGTCGTGCCTTTCGGGAGTGCTCGTGAAACGGCGCTCCCGGACGACCTATCGCCCGACCGTGACCCCAGAGGGGAGCACCCATGTCGATACGTTCACGGGTACCACCTCCTCGTTCTCTCGCACGGCCTTGTGGGAGGTTAACAGCGGTCGACGCCATAGAGGAACAGGATTATGCGTCGCCCCGGTGCGTCAGGCGATCACGCCGATGAGGAGCTAAGGCGCGACTCTCACGAAGCTCGACCCGGACGGCGCGATGGCGGACACGTTCACTACGTCTCTGTACGCAGCGCCGTTCCCGAGGAGATCACCACCGTGTGGGAAAAGCTCGTCGCCGGCGCGACGATCATGCAGCCGCTCGCGCCGTCGGGATGGGCGTCGCTGTATGGGATGCTCACCGACCCGTACGGCGTCACGTGGGTGCTTGACGTCGTCCCGCAGTAGCGGCGGATGGGCGCCTCGGCGCGCTCAGCCGCGGAAGGTCGTGCGGTACGCCGTCGGGCTGACTCCGACGGCGCTGACGAAGTGGCGTCGCAGGGTCGTCGCGGTGCCGAGCCCGCACCGGCCGGCGATCTGCTCGACCGACGCGTCCGTCCGCTCGAGCAGCTCCTGGGCACGCAGGACCCGCTCTCGGTGCAGCCACTTCAGCGGGGTCAGTCCCGTCTCGGCGCTCATCCGGCGCGCCAGCTGGCGAGCACCGAGCCCGGCCTCGCGGGCCAGGTCGGTCACCGTCAGCGGCTGGTCGAGGCGTTCGCGGGCCCAGTCCAGCGCGGCACCGACGTGGTCGGACCCGGTCGGGCTCACAGGGGCGGCGATGAACTGTGCCTGTCCCCCCGGCCGTTGTGCGGCCACCACCAGCCGGCGTGCCAGCCCGTTCGCGGCAGCGCTGCCGAAGTCGGAGCGCACGAGGTGGAGGCAAAGGTCGAGAGCAGCGGTCTTCCCGGCCGAGGTCAGGAGCTGACCGTCATCGACGTAGAGCACGTCGGCGCGCGCCCGTACGGAGGGATAGAGGCGCTCGAGCTCGGCGACGTGCATCCAGTGCGTCGCGGCCTCGCGTCCGTCGAGCAGCCCGCTCGCAGCGACGACGAAGGCGCCGGTGCACAGCGACGCGATCCGCGCTCCCCCGGCGTACGCAGCCCGGAGCGCATGCAGCAGGGACGGATCGGGTGCGCCGTCGAGGTGGTTCGTCGACGGCACGATGACGAGGTCGACCTTGGCGAGGGCGTCGTACCGCACACTCTCGGCGTCGGTGAGCCACGGCGCCGGCGACCCGTCCGGTGTCGCGACGACGAGGGAGTACCAGTCGCCGTCGGTCGACAGATCCGACCGATCGACGCCGAAGACCTCCGCCGCGATCGCCGTCTCGTACAGCATCGCGTCGGCATGCAGCGCTAGCCCCACCGTGACCATGTCGGAAACTGTACGACAGGCGTCAGTTCAGACACTGGCTCGACGGGGCGACGCGCGATGGGATGGGGCCATGACTTCTTCTTCCCTCGGTCCCGTCGTCGTCTATGGGGCGTACGGTCACACGGGCCGCTTCGTCGTCGACGAGCTGCTGCGACGCGGGCTCACGCCGATCCTCTCGGGTCGTGACGAGACGCGACTCGAGGCGATGCGCGCTGGTCGACCGGGCCTCGAGATCCGGCCCGCGCGAGTGGACGATCCGGCATCGTTGCGCGGCGCGCTGTCCGGTGCGGCCGCGGTCATCAACGTCGCCGGCCCGTTCCTCGATACCGGGGTGATCGTGTCGGAGGCTGCCGTCGCGGCCGGAGCCCACTATCTCGACGTCACCGCAGAGCAGCCTGCCGTAGAGGCCGTGTACGCCGCGCGGGCTGCCGATGCGGAGCAGGCGGGCGTCGCGGTGATCCCGGCGATGGCGTTCTACGGCGGGCTCGCCGATCTGCTAGCGACTGCTGTGCTCGCGGGTGAGACCGAGCCGGCCAGCCTCACGGTCGCGATCGGCCTCGACCGCTGGTGGCCGACGGCCGGCACACGGCTCACGGGAACCCGCAACACCGCACCGCGACGGACCATCGTCGACGGGAGGCTGGCACCACTCCCCGACTCTGTCCCCCGCGACACCTGGCACTTCACCGAGGGGTTCGAACAAGCGGTCGTTGCCGTCCCGTTCTCCGAGCCCGTCCTGATCGCACGGCACCTGCCCGTCGACAGGCTGTACTCCTACCTCAGCGCATCCGCGCTCTCCGACATCCGCGATCCGGCGACCCCTCCTCCCCCGGCCGACGACGACCGCGGTCGTTCGTCCCAGCAGTTCGTGGTCGATGTCGTCGCGCAGGTCGGTGCGCAGACGCACCGCATCGCTGCCAGCGGTCGCGACATCTACGCCGCCACGGCGCCGTTGATCGTCGAGGCGACGGCGCGCCTGCTCGACGGCCGCGCCACCCGTACGGGTGTGGTCGCTCCGGGCGAGGTGTTCGACGCCGAAGACTTCCTGCGCGCGCTCACGCCCAACACGCTCACACTGCGGCGTGAGGTCACAGCCACCGGTCGCGACCCGCAGGCGATGTCCGCGTGACCCAGGGGCTCACAGCAGAATCTCGAGGGCGTTCTGCAGCGCCCTACGGGCAGC
The DNA here is from genome assembly GCF_042681565.1 of Mumia zhuanghuii. Classification (NCBI taxonomy): domain Bacteria; kingdom Bacillati; phylum Actinomycetota; class Actinomycetes; order Propionibacteriales; family Nocardioidaceae; genus Mumia; species Mumia zhuanghuii. The sequence goes on along the minus strand of NZ_JBHUFT010000008.1, from coordinate 1,427,699 downwards.
AGGGAAGTCGCGGGCCATGTGCATCACGATCGACGGCTGGCCTCGGCGTCGCAACCAGTTGCGCAGCGCCTCGTTCGCGATCTCTGATCCTTCGAGGTGACGCAGCCGGAACGCGTCGATGATCGACCGTTCGGCAGAGTAAAGCCCGATCGCTGCACCGTCGTTGAGCTCCAGCTCGTCGCGGCCGATGTCGAACGTGTCGGCGTCGAAGTGGTGCCAGGCTGCTGGCGCGGCACTGGCCAGTGCGGGACCGATACCACCGGAGTCACCGAACCGTTATCGGTTTCCGGTCGACGCGAAACTCAGGGCAGGACCTCGTACGACCCGCGCGCGAATGCCTCAAGGATGGGCTGCGGATCGAGCGGTCGATCGCGCAAGCCTGGTCGGCCCGCGTCCGTGTTCCGCCGACGCTGAACCAGCTCGGCGGCGTCGGCAGCTTCCGCGGCGGCGAGGCATGCGGCGCACAGGAAGAAGGAGCTCGCCGCACGCAGGTCGCCGGTTGCGACGAGGGCTGCGGTGGGAGCGCCGTCGCATACGCGGCATCGACTGGTCGACCAGTACGGGTGAAACGGCCCGAGGCTCCACGACGCTCGGTCGGTGCGCCCCTGCCAGAACTACTCGTTCCTCTCGTCGGTGAGTGCTTCGCGGATCCGTCTCCGTTCTACGCGCGCGACGCGCCGCAGCTGCATTTCAGCCACCGCACGCGCACCAGTCCGGTCAACGTCGAGCAGGTCAGCCAACCGGTGGATGAGGTCGTCCCCGTCCTCGACCTCCGCCGCCAACGGGGCTATCTCGTCCCAGCGAGACAGGGCCTTGTCGAGGGCATCCAAGGTGTCAATCCGCGAACCCGTCGACCCATGCAACCCCTCGCCCTCAACGCCGTCAGACTCCCTTCGTACCGAACCGTCCCACGAGAACAGTGCGTCATCGAGCGCGTCGCCGACGGAGATCTCGAGCCACTCGGCCACCTTGATCGCATTGCCCTCGCCCGAGCGGTGCAGCACGAGCCCCGTGTCGTCGTCGATCACGAGCCGACGCTCGGAATGCCGCCAGCGCACGTCCCACGCACGCCGACCGAGGAACGTCGCGGACCTGATCGGCTCGATCGGCCGCTCGTCGTCCTCGTCCCACTCGAAGACGTGCTCCCGCGTGATCAGGACGTCCTCCACGAAGGCCGACACCGCATGCGGGTCGCACACCGGCGGCAGGTCCGGGTCGTCCCAGATCCACTGATCTTCCCCGTCAATCGCCCACACGACACCGTCGAGCGACTCGCGCCGTACACGCTCGCCGCTCACGAAGACGCGATGCACTGTCACCATCGTCTCCTCGCCGTCGTCCTCGTCGTCCTCGTCGTCGTCGTCCTCGTCGGTCGACACCACCCGTACGACACCGGAAAAGTCGGGCAGCGGCCCGCGCCCCACGATCATCAGGCCGACGATCTCCGACCACGATGCGACTGACTCCGTCACCGCAGGCTCCTCACGCTCTGCGCTCCCCGGGCGGGTCTTGCGCAGACGATGTCTACCAGCCGTTGGACCTTCTGCGCGGGACAATGCGCTGTGGAGACCTTGCCAGGAAGACGTCGCCGTACGAGAGCACGAGGCTGAGACGGTCTGATGGACACGCGACTGGCAGCGGCACCCGTGGTCCTGGACCTGGCGCGGGCGCTCGACGGCGTCCTCGTCGGCCTCTACGTCGGCGGGTCCCTCGCCACCGGTGACTACCACCCCGGCATCAGCGACATTGACGCGGTCGCGCTCCTCGACCGCTCCCCCACGCTCGCGACCCGGGCGATGCTCATCGAGACGCACGGGCGACTCGTGCGCGACGCCGAGGGAGGGAGCGCACTGCACTGCGTGTACGTCCCCGACGACGACACCGTCGACCCGGCGCACAAGCACTGGACCTGGGCGTTCGGCGAGCTCTACCGCCGCCCACTCAGCGGGATCGCACGCGCCGAGCTTCTGGCCGACCCGGTCGTCGTCGTGGGCCCTCCCCCGTCGGACTGGCTTCCACCGATGGACGTCGTCGACATCGCTGAGGCTGCACGCGCCGAGCTGGCCGGCTACTGGACGCAGGCCCTGCGCAAGCAGGCGATCTGGCTCCAGGACCTCTACGTCGATCTCGGGCTCATGGTGCTCGCCCGCGCCGACGCGACGATCCGCGAAGGACGGCTCATCACCAAGGCCGAAGCTCTCGGCCGCATGGCCACCCTCGGGGTCCCCGCCAGCCTCGTCGCCGAGGTCGCCCAGCGCCGCAACGGCGAGCAGGTGGACCTCGATGACGGTCAGCGCCAACGGCGAGCCGCGTACGTCCGTCAGTTCCTCACCGGCGAGGTTGCCCGCCTGCTCACGGCCTCCGTACGGTCAGCGTCCGAGTGAAGCGGATGTCCTGTGACGAGCTGCCGACGTACAGGCGGGTCCTGCCGGTGGGCGTGATCCAGTAGCCCCACTCGGTGTCCCAGTACGCGAGCTTGTGCTCAGGCGTGTAGAGCTCGATCGGGATCGTGACCCACCGCGTCTCGCGCGGCCCGAGCGTGACCTGCGCCCAGCCGAGCAGCTGCTTCGGCGGCGTCTCGGCGCGGTCCGTGTTCAACCGCCCGTTGTAGAGCTGCACGGTCTCGGTGCTCGTCCGCCTGCTCGTGTTGGTCACCCTGACCTGCACCCGTCCCGGCCGGTATGCGTTCGGACGCGCGTCGTCACGCGCACGCGGGTTGTCGACGCGCACGTTGCGGTAGCGGAAGCTCGAGTACGACAGCCCGTGGCCGAACGGATAGAGCGGCCTCACGCCGTTCTCCTCGTACCCGCGATAGCCGACGAAGACCCCGTCGTCGTAGTCCACGGTGATGTTCGGGTTGTTGACGTCGGGGAACGGGCTCTCGAGGTTGAGCCCGCGCTCGACCTGCCGATCCGAGCGCGGCCAGCTCAGCGGCAGCTTGCCGGAGAAGTTCTCCTCGCCGAACAGGAGCGCAGCGATCGCACGGCCCTGCTCCTGCCCTGGATACCAAGCCTCCATCACGGCATCCACCCGACTCAGCCACGGCAGGGGCACAGCGCCGCCGGTGGCCAGCACCACCACCGTGTTCGGGTTGGCCTGCGCCACGGCGCGAATCAGGCGGTCCTGGTCCTGCGGGAGGACCAGGTCGCCGCGGTCGAGCGACTCGCCCATGTAGTTGGTCGCGACGACGACGGCGACGTCTGCCTCACTCGCAGCCTCCACGGCCTCGTCGATCTGCGGCGAGGCGTTGGCGACCGGTGGACGCCACGTGAACCTGACGCCGGGCCCGAAGTTGGAGGTGACGATGCAGCACTGGTCGGGCGCGTCAGCGACGTACTCGATGCGCACGTCGTACGACTCCCCCGCCTGCAGGTTCAGGTCGACCGACTCCTGCCGGATCCGGTCGGCGCTCGCCGTGAGCACTTCCTCGTCGTTCACCCAGAGCGTGGCGCTGCCCAGGAGCGTGAGCCCGAGCGAGTAGCGCCCGCTCACGGTCGGCTCGAGCGTCCCGGTCCAGCGTGCCGACGGCTCCTCGGCCGCGAGGATCGCGTCCGGGAGCTTCGGCGCCGGTGTCGGGTCGTACCCGAATCCGGCGAGCGTGCCGACCAGCCCCTGGCCCCAGTTCACCTGGTCCTCGACCCGGCTGGCAACCGGCGTCCCGGAGAGGTCCGGGGTCGTGAACCACTCGGCGGCGAGCCCGTCGCCCGTCCCCTCTGCAGGCTGCAGGACGCTCGACGGTACGGGCTGGTCGCCTGGCATGTTGTCTCCGGCGCGGACAGGATCGCCGCCCGCGACGTGCGTGACGTCGACCCCGGTGCCGGCCCGGTCCTCGATCCCCTCGACGACGGTGCTCACGTTCGTCGGATCGATGACGGTGTCGCTGCCGAAGCCCTGGATGTAGCGGTCGGCGGACTCACCGATGACCGCGACAGAGTCGAGGTCGCGCCCGTCGAGCGGCAGGGCGTCGCGGCGGTTGTGCAGCAGCACCGAGCCCTCGACGGCAGTCCGGTACGCCCGCTCGCGGCCGTCCGCGACCACGTCGTCCGGCAACGCCTCGGGATCCGGCCGTGGGTTCTCGAGGCTTCCCGGCGGTGGGTTGTCCATCAGCCCGTCGGCGAAGTACGTACGCAGGACGCGGTGCACCATGTCGTCCCACCGCTCCGCCGGGATCGTCCCGTCCAGGACGGCCGCACGCAGCTGCGCCGGGTCGGGGAAACTGGGACCGCACACGTCGGTGCCGTAGACGTAGGCGTCCAGGCTCTTGCACGCGTTGAAGTCGGAGCTCACCCAGCCCTCGAAGCCGAGCTCACCCTTGAGGATGTCCCACAGGAGGTGCGGGTTCTCGCAGGACGGGCTGCCGTTGACCTTCGGGAACGCGCACATGATGACGCCGGGCTCCTCGGCGACGATCGGCTCCCACTGCCGGGTGTAGATCTCGCGCAGGGTGCGTTCGTCGAGGACCGCGTCGAGCGTCGTCCGCTGGGTCTCCTGGTTGTAGACGTTGTAGTGCTTGACGATCGAGTACACGCCGTTGGTGTCGTTCGTCTGGTCGACCCCGTCGACGGCCGCGGCCGGGATCAGTCCGCCGAGCAACGGGTCTTCACCGAACGAGCCCCACTGCCGTCCGCTGTAGGGAGTTCGCAGCAGATCGACCTCCGGGCCGGCCCAACCACTGAACCCGGTCAGGTGCGTCTCGAGTCCGACCTGCTGCCCGAACTGGCGAGCGCGCGCGAGGTTCCAGGTCGAGGCGATCGCGAGGCCGGCCGGGAACGCCGTCGTCGGTGTCCCGCCGGTGATCACCCCGGTGGCGCCGTCGATCTCACGCCGCGCGGGGATCCCGAGCTCGGGGATGGCGACCGCCCCCGCGCCGCTGCCCTCGAAGAGCGTCAGCTTCTGGTCGAGCGTCATGACGGCGGCGAGCAGGTCGGCCCGCTCGTCGGGACTCAATGACGTATCCATCCAGGGCGGGTCGGCGGCCTGGGCACTCGTTGGGACGAGTGCCAGTCCTGCAAGGAGTACGGCGGACGCCGTCACCTGGAGGATCCGTGAGCTGAGTCGCATGATGCCCTCCCACATTGGGGGCCTCGCGTGATGCTGCCGGTACGACGCCCGTATGGTCTGGTTGTCTGCTGCCCCGAGACCCGGTGTCTGAAATGTCCACTCTGGCACCTAATGTCCGACCTTGCTCTTGATGCTCGCCGAGCGCAACCCCACAGGCCGACTCGCCGTCACGACGCCGCTGGAGCCAGCACGATCTCTCCGCCCGTCAGCGCCGGCGCACCCTCGCGATCGACAACCTGGGTCGCGAAGAGGATCCGGTCGGAGGAGACCCACACCGCGGTCCGCAGCGTCTCCCCCGGGAAGACGACACCGGAGAACCGCGCCTCGACCGCGCGGACGCCCCCCGAGCGGCCGCCGAGGACATGATCCCCGATCGACCGCACACCAGGAAGGACACGGACGGGCGCACACCTCGGCTCTGCCTGCGCGAGGGATCGGCCGATGCACCTCGACCCGCTGGCTGGCGTGCAGGATCGACCGCACGTCCACGTCCACCCCGACGAGGAGGCGGGGGCCGCGTACGGCCCCCGCCTCCGTGATGGTCAGGCGCTGATCGCGCGGCTCTCGCCCTTGTCGCGGACGACCTCGACCTTGCGCGGACGAGCGCGCTCCGCAACGGGGATCGTCACACGGAGCACGCCGTCGGCGTAGCGTGCCTGGACGGCCTCGGTGTCAAGCGTGTCGCCGAGGATGAGCTGACGACTGAACACGCCTCGCGGCCGCTCGGCGGCGATCAGCTCCTCGACGCCCTCACGCGCCGGGCGGTCGGCCCGGACCGTCAGGACGTTGCGCTCGACGTCGATGTCGATCGAGCCGGGCTCGATGCCCGGAAGATCGAGCTCGACCACGAACGTGTCACCCTCACGCCAGGCATCCATCGGCATCCCGGCCGGTCGGGCAGCGGTCCCGAAGACCTGCTGGGTCAGACGGTCGAGCTCACGAAACGGATCGGTGCGCATGAGCATGCTCTCTCACCTCCACAGACTCCGACATGCAGAGCATGTTCTGTAACGGTTGGTATAGTTTTTATATAGCAAGCGAAAGACACGAGTGCAAGGGGTACCCACGACGATGGATGGACGCAGCCCGCATCAGGCGGTGTACGCGATCTCCGTCGCCGCCGAGCTCGCAGGGACCGCCGCCCAGAACCTCCGCGTCTACGAACGCGTCGGCCTGGTGACGCCCAGCCGGACGAGCGGAGGCACGCGGCGCTACAGCGACGACGACGTCGTCCGCCTGCGCCGGATCATCGCGCTCCTCGACGACGGCCTCAACCTCGTCGGGATCGCGAGGGTCCTCGAGCTCGAGGACGAGAACGCGGTGCTGCGCGACGCCGCAGGACGCTGACGGGACGCGCCCCGGCCCACGTCCGGCGTGACCTGGGCCACTAAAGTCCCGCTCATGCATGAACGTCAGGCGGACCGACGCCTCTGGACATGGGTCGTCGTCCTCGGCCTAACCGGCCAGCTGGCCTGGACGGTCGAGAACATGTACCTCAACGTGTTCGTCTACGACACGATCACCGACTCCCCCGCCGCGCTCGCGACCCTGGTCGCGCTCAGCGCGTGCGCCGCGACAATCGCTACCCTCCTCGCCGGGGCCGCGTCCGACCGCAGCGGCCGGCGGCGCGAGTTCATCGCTGGCGGCTACGTGCTGTGGGGCCTGTGCACCGCCGCGTTCGGACTGGTCAACGTCGACGCCGCCGCCTCGATGCTGCCGATGCTCGACGCGGTCGTGGTCGCCGTCATCACGATCATCGTGCTCGACTGCGTGATGAGCGTCCTCGGCGCGACCGCCAACGACGCCGCGTTCAACGCGTGGGTCACCGACTCCACCAACCCCGGCAACCGCGGCAAGGTCGACGGCGTGCTCGCCACCATGCCGCTGCTCGCGATGCTGGTGGTCTTCGGCGCGCTCGACCCGCTGACCCGGGGCGGCCACTGGGTCCTCTTCTTCTCGATCATCGGCGGCGTCACCGCGGTGGTCGGCGTGATCGCCTGGTTCGGGCTGCGCGAGCCCCGTCAGCCGCGCCCCGGAGGCAGCTATCTGTCGTCGGTCGTCCACGGCCTGCGCCCGAGCACCGTGCGCGCCAACCCGCCGCTCTACATCGCCCTGGTGGCGTGGGCGATCCTCGGCACGAGCACGCAGGTCTTCCTGCCGTACCTGATCATCTACGTCCAGCGCTACCTCGACATCGAGGGCTACGCGATCGTGCTCGCCTCGGTCCTGATCGGTGCGGCCGTCATCAGCATCGTCGGCGGACGGGTGCTCGACCGTGTCGGCCCGTCGCGGGCGATCCTGCCCGTTGCCGGGATCTATCTCGTCGGCCTGCTCCTGATGTTCCCCGCCCGCGGCATGCTCGCGGTCATCGGCGCCGGGATCGTGATGATGGCAGGCTTCATGCTCGGCGTTGCCGCTCTCTCCGCGACCGTCCGCAACCTCACCCCGACCGACCGGGCCGGACAGGTCCAGGGTCTCCGGATGATCTTCGCGATCCTCATCCCCATGGTCGTCGGCCCGTTCCTCGGCGCCGCGGTGATCGCGAGCGCGGACGAGACCTTCACCGAGCTCGGCGTCGTCAAGCAGGTGCCGACGCCGTGGATCTTCCTCACCGCCGCGCTCGTCGTGGTGTTCCTCGTCATCCCCGCCCGCCGGCTGCGGACGGTCGGGCCCCTCCCGAAGACCCTGGAGACGACCGCGTGATCACGACCTGGGGCGAGGCCCTCGATCCCGACCGCGTCTTGCCCGAGTACCCCCGTCCCCAGCTCGTCCGCGACTCGTACGTGAACCTCAACGGACGGTGGGAGCACGCGTTCACCCCGGCCGGCGTGACCGAGGCGCCCGTACGGTGGGACGGCGAGATCGTCGTGCCGTTCTCTCCCGAGGCGCCGCTGTCGGGCGTGAACCGGATGCTCACGCCGGACGAGGCGCTCTGGTACCGCCGGACGGTCCGGCTCCCCGACGGCTTCGTCCGTGACCGGGTGCTGCTGCACTTCGGCGCGGTCGACCAGGACTGCGAGGTCTGGGTCGACGGCACGCGGGTCGGCAAGCACCGCGGCGGCTATCTCCCGTTCACGCTGGACGTGACCGATGCCCTCACCGGCGACGAGCATGCGCTCGTCGTCCGCGTCCGCGACGTCACCGACACGTCGTGGCGCAGCCGCGGCAAGCAGAAGCTCGAGCGCGGCGGCATCTGGTACACCCCGCAGTCGGGGATCTGGCAGACCGTCTGGCTCGAGTCGGTCCCCCGCCAGTGGGTCGCCCAGCTCGTCCTCACGCCGTCCCTCGAGACCGGTGAGGTCGAGGTCTGCGTGCTGCCCGGCGGCGACGGCGACCGTACGGCGGAGGTGGCCGTGAGCGCGGACGGCCACGAGGTCGTCCGCACGAGCGTCGAGGTCGGCGTCCCGACGCGCCTGCCGCTCGGCGACGACCTCCGCCGGTGGTCGCCCGAGGACCCGTTCCTGTACGACGTCGAGGTGCGGCTCGGCGACGACCACGTCACCAGCTATGTCGGCATGCGCTCGTTCGGGATCGGGCCCGACGCGCACGGCCGTACGCGCCTGCTGCTCAACGGCGCGCCGTACCTGCACGCCGGGCTGCTCGACCAGGGCTACTGGCCCGACGGCCTCTACACCGCGCCGTCGGACGAGGCGCTGGTCCACGACATCCGTACGGCCAAGGAGCTCGGCTTCACGATGCTGCGCAAGCACATCAAGATCGAGCCGATGCGCTGGTACCACCACTGCGACCGCCTCGGGATGCTCGTCTGGCAGGACATGGTCAACGGTGGGCGCCGCTACAACCCGGCCGTCATCACGACGCCCGTGGCCCTGCCGGTGACGCTCGCCGACTCCCACCACGCGCTGTTCGGACGACAGGACGAGGAGGGGCGCACCGAGTTCCTCGACGAGCTCGACGCCACTGTGGCGCTGCTGCGCTCGGCGCCGAGTGTCGCCGCCTGGGTGCCGTTCAACGAGGGATGGGGGCAGTTCGACGCGATGGCCGCCGCCGCACGGGTGAGGGAGCTCGACCCGACGAGGCCCGTCGACCACGTGAGCGGCTGGTACGACCAGGGCGGCGGCGACATGGCGAGCCGGCACGTCTACTTCCGGCCGTACCGGCTCTCGCGCCGCGACGCCGAGGACCCGCGCGCGGCGGTGCTGTCGGAGTACGGCGGCTACTCCTACCGCGTGACCGGGCACGTGTGGAACGACAAGGAGTTCGGCTATCGCAAGTACGCCGAGCGGGCGTCGTTCGAGCGCGCGTACCTGCGCCTGCAGCACGCCCAGGTCGGACCGGCGGTCGAGAAGGGCCTGGCGGCGTTCGTCTACACCCAGCTGGCCGACGTCGAGGACGAGACCAACGGCCTCATGACGTACGACCGCCGCGTGCTCAAGGTGGACACCGAGGCGGTCCGCGCCTCGAACCAGCGGCTGCGCCAGCGCCACGACCACGCGGCCGGCGGAGCCGCGCTCCCTGTCGCCGTGCACGAGCGCGAGATCACGGCGCCGGTGTCGCTGACCCTGCCCGACGGACGGCTCAACCCGGACGCCATCGGATGGACGCGTACGCCGCTGGTGACCACCGACGGGGTCGGTCGAGGGCGCGTGGGCAGGGGTCGCAACAAGCGCTGGGAGTACTGGGCGGTGACGACGCCGACCCACATCGTCGCGCTCGTGGTCTCGGACATCGACTACGCGGCGGTGCACGGGCTCTGGCTGCTCGACCGGACCAGCGGCGAGACGATCTCGTACGACGCGATCGGCGTGCTCGGCGGCAGCGCCACGCTGCCCGGCACGCTCGGCGCCGGTCCGGCCCGAACGTCGACCAAGAACCTTCAGATCGCCCTCGACGAGGTCGACGGCGGGACGCGCCTGCGGTCACGTACGGAGCGCGTCGAAATCGACGTGGTCGCGCACCGGCCCGTGGGGCACGAGTGCCTCGGCGTCGTGGTGCCGTGGACGGATCGGCTCTTCCAGTACACCGTCAAGGACGTCGCGAGGCCCGCGACCGGGACGCTCCGCGTCGACGGCGTGGCGGTGTCCGTGCCCGAGGGCGAGTCCTGGGCGACGCTCGACCACGGGCGGGGCCGCTGGCCGTACGCGGTCCACTGGAACTGGGGCGCCGGCTCCGGCCGTACCGATGGTCGCGTCCTCGGCCTCCAGGTCGGCGGGAGGTGGACCGACGGCACCGGGTCGGTCGAGAACGCGCTGGTCGTCGACGGACACCTGTCGAAGATCAGCGAGGAGCTGGTCTGGGCCTACGACACGGACGACTGGATGGCACCGTGGCGGATCACGGGCGACACCGTCGACCTCACGTTCACGCCGTTCCACCTGAAGGCGTCGGTGACCGACCTCAAGGTGTTCTCGTCACGGAGCCACCAGTGCTTCGGCCACTGGTCCGGACACGTGCGCGACGACACCGGGGCGTGGGTTCGCGTCGAGGATCTCGTCGGCTGGGCGGAGGACGTCCGCAACCGTTGGTGACAGCCAGATGACGCCGCGAGACACATCCTCCGACGCGACGGCGCTCCGGGCGCGTATCATCGACTCCGCAGCCATATCCGGAAGCCCGCACGAGGACATCGGCGCTCGCCATCTCCCCGATGCGGCCGGTGTCCGTCGCCAGGAGCACTCGCTCGGCGATCGCTCACTCGCCGCGGCGCGCAGGCATCGGAGACGGAACGACCGTCTCCTCCGTGTCTCGCCCAGGCCGTCCGGCTGGCTGTCGGGGTGCGCCAGCACCCCGACAGGCGTACCGAATCCGAGGAGGATCGTTGGCCCGACCGGCCCAGCGTCGACCGGACCCCCGCCGCAAGGGGGGTTCTCGCCGACCACAGCGTGAGCGCACCAACGACGGCGACAACGTCGGCCTCCTCCCCCTGCTTGCGCAGGCCGTGCGAGAGGTCGAGCGTGCGGTCCAGCGCGGGACGGCCTCGGAGTCCACGCGGACCGCGTTCCAGGTGATCGCGTTGCTCGTGCGCGAGGAGCGCGCGAGGGTCAAGCAGGACGAGATGCCCGAGGCCCGCCGCGCGGAGCAGCTCAAGCGCCTCGACGGGATCGCCACGATCCTCGCGACCACGGCGGCACGCGATCCTTCTCTGTTCACGCTGCTCGCGGACGACGCCGTCATCTCCCCCGCCGCGATCAGGCTCCGCCGCGAGATGCTGGTCGCCGCCGGCCTCGAGGTCGAGGAAGAGCCGGAGCCTGAGCCTGAGGCGAGCGCGCCGACGACGACCGAGCGCCAGGTCCGGCCCCAGTCGGTCGTGTCGCGACAGCTCGCCAACCCGTTCCTCACCCCGGACTTCTCCACGGCGTCGACCCCCAGCCGACCTCGTACGGGGCGTCTGGCCAACTGGGAGCTGATCGAGCCCCTGCTCCGCTCGTTCGAGCGCGGGGGGCCGGCGTCGAGCATGAAGCTGCCGGTCCCGACCTCGCTGAGCACCCGTGAGGGTCGCGAGCTCATGCCCCACCAGGCAGAGCTCGTCGCGGCCGCGACCGACGGGCACAGGACGTTCCTGCTCGCCGACGAGCCCGGCCTCGGCAAGACCGCCCAGGCTCTGCTCGCGGCCCAGGCCGCCGACGCGTTCCCGCTCCTCGTGGTCGCCCCCAACGTCGTCAAGATCAACTGGGCACGCGAGGCGGGCCTGTGGACGCCGCGTCGCAGCGCGACCGTCATCCACGGCGACGGCAACACGATCGACGGGTTCGCCGACATCGTCGTCGTCAACTACGAGGTCCTCGACCGCCACATCGGCTGGCTCGGCGAGCACGGCTTCCGCGGCATGGTGGTCGACGAGGCCCACTTCATCAAGAACCGCAAGTCCCAGCGCTCGCAGCATGCGCTCGAGCTGTCGGAGCGCATCCGCGCCCGGACGATGCGCCCGCTGCTGATGGCGCTCACCGGCACGCCGCTCATCAACGACATCGAGGACTTCCGCGCGATCTGGCAGTTCCTCGGCTGGATCGACGACCGCAAGCCCCTCCCCGAGCTCATGTCGGCGCTCGAGGAGACCGGGCTCTCCCCCGGCGAGCCCGGCTTCTATGCCGCGGCGCGCCGATGCGTCGTCGACATGGGCATCGTGCGACGCCGCAAGCTCGACGTCGCCGCCGACATCCCCGCACGCCGGATCGCGGACATCCCGGTGGAGCTCGACGACGAGACCGGCCGTTCGATCCGCGAGGCCGAGCGCGTGCTCGCCCGCCGCATGGTCGCCCGGTACGACAACGCCCTCGATCACCGGTCGTCCGGCAAGGTCGTCGACGGCATCGACCACGAGCTCGTGCGCCTCGTCGCCAAGTGGGAGCGCGAGGAGGACACGAACGAGACGGGCAACGTCTTCGGGATGATGCGGCGGATCGGCCTGGCGAAGGCCGGGCTCGCCGCCGACTACACAGCGCAGCTCGCCCGCAGCGTCGGCAAGGTCGTCTTCTTCGCGAAGCACCTCGACGTCATGGACGTGGCCGAGGAGACGCTCGCCAAGCGCGGGCTGCGCTACGCGACGATCCGCGGCGACCAGACCTCGACGCAGCGCCAGCGCGACATCGACGCCTTCGTCAACGACCCCGAGGTCGCGGTCATCGTGTGCTCGCTGACCGCTGCCGGAGTGGGCGTCAACTTGCAGGTCGCGTCCAACGTCGTGCTCGCCGAGCTCTCGTGGACCGATGCGGAGCAGACCCAGGCGATCGACCGGGTGCACCGCATCGGTCAGGCCGAGCCGGTCACCGCGTGGCGCATCATCGGCGCGCAGACCATCGACGCGAAGGTCGCCGAGCTCATCGACTCCAAGGCTGCCCTGGCCGCGACGGCACTCGACGGCGAGGTCGTCGACGAGAAGGCCTCGACCGACGTCCAGCTGGAGGCCCTGGTCGGTCTGCTCACGGACGCGCTGGTCGAGCGCGGCGACTGACGGTGGAGCGCAGCCCGGTCGGCGTCATCGCGGGCCGGGCTGCCTCTCCAGCTCGCCAGGGCGCCAGGTCTTCTCGAACCACGGCTCAAGAGGGCCGTACAGGCGCAGGATGGGGAACCAGCTCTTGCCGGGCACGGTCTGGATCCAGTTCGCCTCGCGACCCTCGGGCGCGGTCGGGCCGAACCAGACCGTGATCGACCCGTCCGTGTTCGCGGCGACGTCGCCGGTCAGGCTCATGACGCTCGGGTACGGGTCGTCGGTCTGCAGCAACGACCGGGTCTGCGTGTCGTACACGTCGATCGACCAGAAGTTCTTCGCCGGAGGGTCCGCCGGCAACGTGAGCGTGTAGGTGCTCCCGCCGTCGAGCACCTCCCCCTCGGCGTCGCGGGCGACGTACGCGTACGCAGAGCCCGCGCCGACCTGCGCATGCGCCATCGCGGGCGTGATCACCGTCGCGAAGTAGTGGAACTGCGTCCGTGAGTCGAGGAGCCTCGCGCCGTCTCGGAGGAACTCGTAGCTGCCGCCGGTGAAGGCCGACAGCCAGGACGACCCCTCGTAGAGATACGCGTCGGGGTCGCGCGGCGCGTACACGAGGGCACGGCTGATCGCCGCTCCCGTCTTTGCCGCGTCATCGAGGATGCTCCGCAGCCGGTCGTCGGGCGCGAACGGCTTGCCGTGGACGATGCCGACGGCGGCGAGCTGTCCGGCGCGCTCGGCGTCCAGAGCTGCGACCGGCTCCTCCTGCACGAGCTCGTCGATCTCCTCATAGAACGTGACGTCGTTGGCGTGGACGGTGTTGAACGCGAGCCCGGCGATGTTCACGTAGTCCATCTCGGGCGGGTCGGCCGCGTCGGAGAGCGCGTAGACCTTCGTCTCCTTCAGGGCGGGCACGCCGCCGAGTGCGCGGAAGACCACCCAGTTGGTGTACGTCGATGTGCGGGAGACGAAGTAGCCCTCCGGGACGTCACCGTCGTAACCGGGCGGCAGGAACAGATAGCGTCCGCCCTCGCCGCGGTCCGGTCCGGCGATCCCCATGTCGGCGACGTAGCGGAACCAGAAGTCGTCGACGACGCACAGGGACTGCTTCGGCGGCTCGATCACGATCGGCCCGCTCGCCCGCAGGTCGAGGAACATCGTGCCGTAGGTCGTCGCCGTGTTGGGCGTGAGGAAGTAGCTGCTGGAGCTGGCCCGCGGATCGGTGTACGCCAGCTGGTGCGGCGCGGTGATCCCGACGCTGCGCAGGCCGCTGCGCATCGCCACCAGCGACGCCCCAGGCATCGCGTTGAGGAAGACCTCGACCCCGCGCATGAAGTCGAGGCTGTCGTACAGCCGCCCGACGGAATCTCCGACCGGGACGCCGTCGAACAGCGTGAACTCCCCCAGCGGTGTCGTGATCGTCGGCGGTGTGCTGACCGCGTCCAGTGCCCGTGCCAGGTCCGCTGCGTGCGAGCTCCGCACCTCGTCCGTCATGGGTGTCCCCCTCTCGTGCTGCCGGCGCAGCGTGTCCGAGACGCTAGCGGCTCCGCGCGTGCTGCGCCCGATTCTGTTCGCTGCTCACTCGTCGTCGGGTTCGGGAAGGAGGATCGTCGCGAGGCTGACCCGTCGCTTGCCGGTGCCGTCGTCGGTGAGGTACGGGGCGAGGAGGTCGCCGAGCCCGGCCTGGATCGCGGCGAGGTCGTCCGCCGTCACGTAGAGCGGCCCCCGCCCGAATCCGAGGTAGTCGCGAAGGCTCGCCTCGGGGTGGTCGACGATCCTGTCGAAGCTCGCACTCACGTCACCGAGGTAGGTGAGGAACGCCGTACGCAGCTGCGCCGCGCTCATCGCCCGGAGCTCGGCCTGGCCGACGTGCGCCATCTGCTCGCCCAGCGCGAGCGTGCGCTCGACCGCTCCTCGCACCCTCCGCTCTCCCACGACCTCGAGGATCCCGGCCTCGACCAGCGTCGCGACGTGGCGATAAAGAGTCGCCTGCGTGACGTCGGGCAACGCCTCGCGGAGCTGCGCCGTCGTGAGGCGACGTCCACCAAGCTGCTGGACGATGCGCAGCCGTACCGGATGCATCACCACGTCGGCGACCGACGACCTCTGCGCCATGAATCGACTCCCGTCATTGTTCTCATCATGATAATGTTCGCAACGTCAGGTTGATTCTAGGTTGACGGAGGACGTTCATGACGCACATCAGCGCCGACGCCGCAGGCATCCATCTCGAGTTCCCCGGCTGGGAGCGGTGGATGGCAGGGCGGTCCGCCTTCACTGCCCCGCTGGACGCGATCGTCGACACCTCCGTCGAGCCTGGCTGGACCTCAGAGATCCTTGGGATCCGTTCGGGTCTCGTCGTCTCCGGCTATCTGAAGGTCGGCACGTTCCGGCACCCATCCGGCGTACGCCGCCTGGTCTCAATGCGGCGCGGACAGCCGCTGCTGCGCGTCGCGCTCGATCGCGGGACGACCGGCTTCGACGAGCTCCTGCTCGGCAGCCCCGACGCGGCGGCGATCGCGCAGGCGATCGACGCGACCGCGCACCACCACCGCTACTAGGGTGGGGCGCCAGTTCGAGGCGACCAGGAGAGGCGATGTCCGGCGGCGACTGGAAGGACATGTTCGGCGCGGCGTGCAAGGGCGACGTCGAGCTGGTCTGCTATCACCTCGACCAAGGCGTGGACGTCGACTACGCCCACCCGGAGTTCCCGTCGACGGCGCTCGTCGCGAGCATCCTGGCCGGGCAGGAGGAGAGCGCAACCGTCCTGCTCGACCACGGTGCCGACCCGCTCCTCGAGTCCGAGCTCGACGAGCAGACCCCCGTACAGGCTGCGCGTCACATGCGCATGGCCGCGCTCGAGGCACGGCTCCGCGACCTCGGCGCCCGAGCCTGAGCACTACCACTGCCCGACCCGCCTCCACAGTGAGGCCCACTGGTCGGGCGTGAGCTCCCTCGGCAGCGCTCCGCGCGCGACCTCCGCGTCCCGCAGCGCGTGCCGGACCTCACCCGAACGTGCCCCGCCCGCCCGTACGAGGATCTGCTCCAGACCGGAGCCACGGCCGGTGAAGACCGCCTTGACGAAGCGCTCGTACGGGGCGCGCTCGGTTTCCGGGACGAGCGGCCGTTCTCGGCGGTCGACGGCGAGGATCCCGCCGTCGACGCTCGGCATCGGCGTGAAGTGGCGAGCCGGGACGCGCTGGTGCAGCCCGAACGCGAACCACGGCGCGCTCTGCGCCGACATCATCGTGCTCCCGCCGACGCCGGCCCGCTTCCGCGCGACCTCCCACTGGGTCAGCAGGACGGCGTGCCGCCAGCCGGGCGAGCGGAGCAGGCGCCGCAGGATCGGTGTGGTGAGGTGGAACGGGACGTTGCCGACGACCACGGGACGATCGAGCCTGACGTCGAGCGCGTCGGCGTGACGGACCGTGACCGACGGAAGCCGCGACCGGAGCCGATCGACGCGGCGTCGGTCGAGGTCGACCGCGGCCAGGTCACGGCCGAGGCGCGCGAGCGGGTACGTGAGAGCGCCGTCGCCGCAGCCGATCTCGAGGATCGGCCCGTCGGTGGCACGGACGAGCGCGACGATCCGCTCGATCGTCGGACGGTGGTGGAGGAAGTTCTGGCCGAGCTCGTGCCGGCCGCCAAGAGGGGTGCGTGATCGCAAGGGAGCGCTCCAACCGGAGGAGAGGAGCACCCGGACGCGGGGGTCGTTCGACGCGCTGCCGGGTGCGGGGGCATCCGGAAGACGGCGCGGAAGGTGAGAAGAAGGTCGCGCCGTCAGGCTCGGCGGGGGCGCACCACGAGGGTCGCCACGCGAGCCAGCGCGGGAGTCGTACTCATGGACGTCACCGTACGCAGCGCCGCGACGGCCGTCATCCGGTTTTCGGTCAGCGCCGAAGGCCGGACTCGATCGCGAAGACGACGAGCTGCGCCCGGTCTCGCGCGTGGAGCTTGACCATCGCGCGGCTCACGTGCGTACGGACCGTGTCGGGACTGACCACGAGCGCGTCGGCGATCTCCTGGTTGGAACGGCCCGTCGCGACCCAGCCGAGGATCTCGCGCTCCCTCTCTGTGAGGTCGTCCAGCCGCGGGTGCGGGCGCGCCGCGGCGGACGAGCCGCTGAACCGCTCGATCACGGTGCGCGTCACCGACGGGGCGAGCAGCGAGCCGCCGGCCGCCACGACGCGGATGCCGTCGAGCAGCGCCGTCGGCTCGGCGTCCTTGAGCAGGAAGCCGCTTGCTCCGTGGCGCAGCGCCTCGAAGACGTACTCGTCGAGCTCGAACGTCGTCAGCATCACGATGCGGACGCCGTCGAGCGTGGCGTCACTGTTCACGTCGGCGAGCAGCGCGAGGCCGTCGAGGACCGGCATCCGGATGTCGCACAGCACGACGTCGGGCGTCGTCCGGCGGATCAGCGCGAGCCCCTCGCGACCGTCGGCAGCTGCACCCACGAGCTCGAGGTCGTCCTCGGTCTCGATGAGGGTCGCCAACCCCATCCGGACGAGCGGCTGGTCGTCGACCAGCGCCACCCTGATCACCGCTGCTCCGGGAGCGTCGCGCGGACACGGAAGCCCGTGCCTTCCACCGGCCCGACCTCGAGCACGCCGCCGACCTCACCGACCCGTGCCCGCATGCCCAAGATGCCCATGCCCTCATCCTGGCCGGAGGTCGGGCCACCACGCCCGTCGTCGCTGACGGCGACCACCAGCTCTCCGTCGGCCCGGACGAGCGAGAGCACGGCCCGCGTGGCACTCGCATGCCGCAGGACGTTCGTCAGCGCTTCTTGCGCGACCGCGTACACGACCTCGCCGAGACGATCGTCGACATCGCCCACGTCACCGGTCCGGACGACCTCCAGCCCACCCGCGCGCACCCGGTCGAGCAGCGCGTCGAGGTCGCCGATCCCCCGTACGGGTCGGCGCGCGGCCTCCGCGCCCGACATCCGCCCAAGCTCGGCGCGCAACGCGTCCAGCGACTCGCGGCTCGTCGCCCGGATCGCCTCGATGCTCTCGCGAGCCTTGGCCGGGTCGCGGTCGAGCACGTGCAGCGCGACACCGGCCTGCATCGCGATCACCGCGAGGCCATGGCCGACGCCGTCGTGCAGGTCCTGCGCCATCCGCAGCTGCTCCTCGGTCGCCGCACGCGCGCTGCGGTCGGCGCGCGACGCCTCAAGCTGGCTCACGGCGGTGGCGACGGCACCCGCCGCGGCGACCACGGCCAGCAGCCCGATCGCTTGCCAGACCTCCTGAGGACGGTCGGCGCCGGTGACGAGCATCCGGGCGAGCAGGGAGCTCGCGGCGACGAGGGCGGCGCCGGCGGCCCACGGCACCCACCTCCACGACGTCGCCCGCAGCGCGACCACGAACGTCACGGTCGGAAGAGCCAAGAAGATAGGCCCGTCCGCGAAGCCCGCGCCGAAGTAGACGGCCGTGCAGACGCCGCTGGCCACGACGGCGACCTCAGGTCGCCACGGAAGCACAGTAGGAAGGACGGCGAGCACCGCGATGATCACGGCGCCCAGCACCTCGCCGTGACCAGGGTCCACGTCGCGGTTGGCCGCGAACGTGCCGAGCAGCACGACGACCACCATCGCCCACCAACCGTGGGCGTTCGCTAGGACGCTGCGCCGGTCGCTCACGGGCCGAGGATAGACCGCGGCGAGCCCTACGGCGTACGGCCACGCGAGGCTTCGGCGTACGCAGATCCGCGTACGGAGGAGCCGCGTCAGGGCGGACGCTTTCCGCGCCCCAGGCGACGACCGTAGGGGGCATGGACGATCTGGTGGTACAGACAGACGGGCTGACCAAGAGGTACGGCGACCGACTCGCCGTGGACTCGGTCAGCATGACCGTACGACGGGGCGAGGTCTACGGATTCCTCGGCCCGAACGGGGCCGGCAAGACGACGACCCTGCGGATGATGCTCGGACTGATCCGGCCCACGGCTGGAGAGGCGAGCGTCCTCGGACGCCCTGCGGGACGTCCTGACGTGACCGCACGGGTCGGTGCGCTCGTGGAGGGGCCGGGATTCTTCCCGTACCTGTCCGGGCGGGACAACCTGCGGACGATGGCCCGCTACCGGGGCCTCGGCGACGATGCCGTCGACGCTGCGCTCGCGCGTGTCGATCTGACCGACCGCGCGGATGACAAGTTCAAGGCGTACTCGCTCGGCATGAAGCAGCGGCTCGGTGTGGCCTCCGCGCTCATGGGCGACCCGGAGCTGATCGTGCTCGACGAGCCCACCAACGGCCTCGACCCGGCCGGGATGGCCGACATGCGGGCTCTCGTGGTGTCGCTCGCGCGCGGCGGCCAGACCGTGCTGCTCTCCAGCCACCTCCTCGCCGAGGTCCAGGAGATCTGCGACCGCGTCGGCGTCATCAACGACGGTCGGCTCCTGCGCGAGGCGCGGGTCGACGAGCTGCGCGGTGACGCGACGCTACGGGTCCGCGCGACCCCGGAGGACGCGGCCATCGCGGTCGCGATGCGCGTCGCGGGCGAGGACGCCGCACGCCGCACGCCGCACGGGCTCGAGCTCGCGCTGACGGCGGCCGCTGCCCCCGCACTCGTCCGCGACCTTGTCGCGGCTGGTGTCGACGTCCACGAGGTGTCCCCCACCGAACGCAGCCTCGAGGAGGTCTTCTTCGAGATGACCACCGAGGCACCGACCACGAAGGAGAAGGTGGCATGACCACGCTGATCGACAACCCGATGACGCGCAGCACCCGGGCGGAGCTGTTGCGGCTCCGCAAGTGGCCGGCCGTGTGGGTGCTGGTGGCCGTCTGGGTCGCCCTGGCCCTGGTCTTCGGCTATCTGTTCCCGTACCTGTCGTACCGGACGGGCGACCTCAGCTTCGCCGGCGACGGCGACACCCGCGCGCAGCTGCTCGTCGAGATGCTCCCTGCGGCGCTGCCGACGGTGCTCGTCCAGGGGCTGCCGATGTTCGGCGGTGCGCTGGCGCTGGTGCTCGGCGCGATCGTGGCCGGCAACGGCTACGGCTGGGGGACGTGGAAGACGGTCTTCACCCAGGGGCCGTCGCGCCCCGCCACGGTCGGAGGCTCGCTCGTCGCGCTCACCGCCGCAGTCCTCGGCAGCCTCGCGCTGACGCTCGTGCTGTTCACCGGGGTCTCGCTCCTCGTTGCCGGTACGGAGTCGCAGGCAGTCACCTGGCCGTCGGTTGGCGCGCTGCTCGAGTCCTTCGGCGGCGGATTCCTGGTGCTCGAGATGTGGGCGCTGCTCGGCTATGCGCTCGGCACCGTGGCGCGGGGGCCCGCGCTGGCGGTCGGGTTCGGACTGGTGTGGGCCCTGGTCGTCGAGAACCTGCTCCGTGGGGTGGGCGCGCTGCTCGGCCCGGTCGAGGCGGTGACGGAGGTCCTGCCCGGGACGGCCGGCGGCTCGCTGGTCGGCGCCATCGTCGACGTCTCGTCCAACCCGAACGAGACTCCCGGCATCCTCGAGGTCCTCACCGGCGGCCAGGCGCTCGCGACGGTGGCGGCGTACTGCATCGGGCTCGTGGTGCTGGTGCTCGTCGTAGTCCGGCGACGGGACGTGGCCTGACAGCTCCTCGCTCGCGAGCGCGGTAGGACATCTGTCCTGCCGCGTTCGCGACATCGTCCTCTGCGGTGAGGGGGTCCTCGGTGCCTAGGGTCGAAGACACCGAACCGAAGGAGCGCCGATGTCTACCGTCAGCACACCCCGCACCAGACCCACCGCCGCCCGCGTGCCGTGGACCGTCGACCTCGTCATCGTCGCCGCTGCGACCGTGTGCGCCATGATCGCCTGGACGTTCGCGTCGAAGGTTGCCGGCGTCGAGCTCACTGTCGAGGCCGGCGACGGGGTGCAGGAGGTCGGCGTTGCGGCGGTGGCCGCGTCCGCAGCGGCCGGAGCCTTGCTCGGGCTGCTGATCCTGCGGCTCCTCGAGCGACTCACGGCTCGGGCACTGCCGATCTGGACAGCGCTCGTGATCGTCGGGACGCTCCTCTCGGCCGTCGGCCCGACGGCCGCCCGGTCACCGGCGGCAACGGGGGCACTCCTCTCCCTGCACGCGGTCGTCGCGGTGGTCGTCCTCGTCGCTGCGCACCGTTCGCGGCGGCTGCGGTGAGCGCAAGCCGCGGGGCCACGGAGAGCCCGCCGGGCGTACGGTGAGCACCGTGTCGCGTCTCGCGCGAGTCCTCCCTAGGCATGCCGCCGTGCTGGTGTGGGTGCCGGTGCTCCTCGCGGCACCGGCACTTGAGGTCCGCTCCGGACCGGGCCCGGTGGTGCTCGCGCTGGGCCTGGTCGCCCTCGCCGCCACGAGCTGCGTCGTCGCGGTCCTGAAGAGCTGGCCGTGCTCGAGCACCGTCTCGACGGCCGCCTGGGTCGTGCTGACAGTCTCGGTCGGGATCGGCTCATTGGCCTACGACGGGTGGCCTCCGGCGTGGCTGCTCGTCGCGATGACGGCAGGGGTCACCTTCCGACCGGCCGTGGCTCTCGGCGCGATCACCCTCGCGGTCGTGCTCGCGACCTCAACGCTCGCGCGCGGCGGCGCCAGTGTCGAGGACGTGTACTCGCAAGCGTTCGTCGTCGCCCTCGCCGGAGCCGCGGCCGCGACGTTCAGCCACCTGGTGGCGACCGCCGATGCACTGCGTCGTACCCGGGCGCAGCTCGTCGTCGCGGCCGTCGCCGACGAGCGCGAGCGGTTCTCCCGCGACCTTCACGACGTGCTTGGGCACACCCTCTCCGTCATGGTGGTGAAGGCGCAGGCAGTCCGGCGACTGGTCCCCACCGACCCCGACGCCGCTGCAGTCCACGCCGCCGACATCGAGCAGATCGGGCGGACCGCGTTGACGCATGTGCGTGAGACCGTCCACGCAGTCCGAACGCTGACTCTCACCGAGCAGCTCGAGGCAGCGCATGACGCGCTGACCGCCGCCGGCATCCGTGCCGACGTGCACACGCCGACGTCGTCGGTCGACCCCGCGGTGGGCACTCCGCTCGCATGGGCGCTGCGCGAAGGAGTGACGAACGTGCTCCGCCACTCCAGCGCCAGCACGTGCAGGATCGACCTCGTACGTCGTGGGACGTCGTTCGAGCTCCGCGTCTGCGACGACGGCGTCGGGACGCCGCCACCGGAGCACGAGGGACGGATCGGTGGCCTCGACGGCCTTCGGTCCCGCCTCGTCGCCGCCGGCGGCGAGCTGGAGGTCGCGCCCGGCCCCGACGGGTTCTCGCTCACCGCACGTGTGCCGGCAGCACTGGACGCGGCGCCGGAGCGATCGCGGTGATCCGCCTGCTGCTGGCCGAGGACCAGACGATGATGCGCGGCGCCCTCGCGGTGCTCCTCGGGCTCGAACCCGATCTCGAGGTCGTCGACCAGGTGGCTGACGGCCGCGACGTGCTCCCCCACGCGCTCCGCTCTCGACCGGATGTCGCGCTGCTCGACATCGAGCTGCCGGGGCGCAGCGGTCTCGACGCCGCCGAGGACCTCGCTCGCGAGTTGCCCGCGTGCCGCGTCCTGATCGTGACGACGTTCGCGCGGCCGGGCTACGTCCAGCGTGCGATGGCGGCCGGCGCGAGCGGCTTCGTCGTCAAGGACGATCCCGCGGAGCACCTCGCCGCGACCGTCCGCCACGTCGCGGGCGGCGGCACCGCCATCGACGCAACACTCGCCCGTCGCGCCTTGCGCGAAGCCGCCTCGCCTCTGACCGACCGCGAACGAAGCGTGCTCACCACCGCCGAGGACGGGGCGACGATCGCGGACATCGCCGAGCGGATGCACCTCTCGAAGAGCACGGTCCGCAACTATCTGTCCAGCGCGATCGGCAAGACGGGGACGCGCAACAAGGTCGAGGCAGCGCATCTCGCCCGACGCAACGGCTGGCTCTGACCGCGGCGCCTAGGACGTCGCCTCGGGCTTGGCCCAGGAGGTGCGGCCGTCGCCGGTGATGGGGATCTCGGGTCCCTGCATGACGTCAGGACGGAGTGTCGCCTCGCCGAGGCCCCGTACGCGGGCGAGCAGCTCGCGTGCGCTGACCCGCAGGCGGTTGGCGTCGCCGACGCCGAGCCCTCGTACGTCCATCCCGGCGGCGCTTGCGAGATCCACGGCGCGCGCGATGTGGAAGTCCTGCGTCACGACGACGGCCGTCTCGACACGGAAGACCTCGCGGGCGCGGCGCATCGTGTGCCACGTGCTGCGGCCGGCGTAGTCGGTGAACACGTCCTCGGGCGGCACCCCTGCACGGAGGACGGCATCGCGCATCGCGTCGGGCTCGTTGTACGCGTGCGTCCGGTTGTCGCCGGAGACGAGGACCTTGTCGACCGTCCCCGCGCGATAGAGCGCGACCGCCGCGTCGACGCGCTGCTGGACGACCGCGCCGAGCCTGCCGTCGGGGAGCACCCACGACCCGGGGACGATCGCGACCTGGGCGTGCGGCAGGTCGTCGGGGTCGTCGGTGACCCGGTCGTCGGTCCGCTTCACCACGACGGCGTTCGCGGCAGCGACCGCGAGGACCCCCGACAGCGCGGCGGTCCCGGCGACGATGATCAGGCGGTGGCGCAGGCGACTCATGCCGGTGAGCGTAGGCGACGCGGTCAACCTGCACAGGATCTTCACACCTTCTCGGCACCACCTGCGCAGCCGCGAACTTACGCTCAGGACATGGGCACACCGGCAGCACGGATCCTCGTCGTCGAGGACGAGCGTGTCATCAACCAGTCGGTCGTCGACCGCCTCGTCGCCGAGGGGTTCGAGGTCCGTCAGGAGTACGACGGCCCGAGCGCCGTCGCCACCGCCGCCCAGTGGCCACCGGACCTGGTCGTCCTCGACGTGATGCTGCCCGGATTCGACGGCCACGAGGTGTGCCGCCGCGTGCAGGCCGAGCGCCCCGTACCGGTCCTCATGCTCACCGCCCGCGACGACGAGACGGACGTCCTCGTCGGGCTCGGGGTCGGAGCGGACGACTACCTCACCAAGCCGTTCAGCATGCGCGAGCTCGTCGCGAGGGTGCGGGCGCTCCTGCGGCGGGTCGAGCGCGCGGCCGCGCTGACGGTCGCTGCGCCCGAGGCGCTCTCGCTCGGTGCGCTCGAGGTCGACCGTGCACGTCGCCAGGTCCGGCTCGACGGCACGCTCGTCCACCTCACCCCGACCGAGTTCGACCTGCTGGTCTGCCTTGCGACCGAGCCCGGCACGGTCCTCACCCGCGAGCAGCTGCTGGACGAGGTCTGGGACTGGCGCGACGCCGCCGGCACCCGTACGGTCGACAGCCACATCCGATCGCTGCGCGGCAAGATCGGCGCCGAGGCCGTACGCACCGTGCACGGGGTCGGGTACGCCCTCGAGGTGACGCCATGAGGCCGCTCGACCGACTCGGTTCGATCAAGACGAAGCTCGGGGTCCTCGTCGCGGTGACCGTCGCCGTCGCCGCCGTGCTCCCCCTCGCCGGGTCGCGTCTCGGCCTCGACCCGCTCCTGACGGTGCCCGCCACGGTCGCCGTCGCGCTCCTCGTCACGCAGCTCCTCGCCCGCGGCATGACGTCGCCGCTGCGCGAGATGACGGCGGCGGCACGGACGATGGCGACCGGCGACTACTCCCGCCGGGTGACCGCATCCTCGCGCGACGAGGTCGGCGAGCTCGCCCGCGCCTTCAACACGATGGCCGCCGACCTCGAAGCCGTCGACCGCCAGCGCCGCGACCTCGTCGCGAACGTCTCCCACGAGCTGCGCACTCCGGTCACGGCGCTGCGGGCGCTCCTGGAGAACCTCGCCGACGGCGTCGTCGATCCCGACCCCGAGCAGCTCCGTACGGCGCTCGAGCAGACCGAACGGCTCAGTCACCTCGTCTCCGACCTGCTCGACCTGTCCCGCGTCGATGCCGGGATCAGCGCACTCGACGCGCAACCGATCGAGGTACGACCGTTCCTCGACGACGCCGTCCGCGAAGCGGCGCTCACCGGGCAGCCGGTGCGCTTCGCGGTGTCGGTCGAGCCGTCCGACCTCGTCGTACGCGCCGACCGCGCCCGGCTCCACCAGCTCGTCGCCAACCTGCTCGACAACGCCGCACGCCACAGCCCCGACCAGGGCGCCGTGCACGTCCAGGCGCGGCCCGGCGAGCGCGGCATGGTGCTCGAGGTCTCTGACGAAGGACCCGGCATCGACCCCACCCAACGGACGGCCGTCTTCGAGCGCTTCACGACCGGCACCGGCGCCGGCCAGCACGACGGCGGCACCGGCCTCGGCCTCGCGATCGCCCGCTGGGTCACCGACCTGCACGGCGGCTCGATCGAGGTCGCCGACACCACGACCGGATGCCGGATCCGCGCCTGCCTCCCCGAGAACCTCCCGGAAGGAACACCCGCGTGAGCTCTGCCTACCCTGCGTACCCCGTTCCGCCAGCGTCCCCGAAGCCCGAGCCCCTGCTCGACGCCCTCTTCGGCCAGCTGTGGCCCGAGCCGTCGGTACCTGCACGGCCCCGGCTTGTCGTCGCTGCCGCCGCCGTCGGCGCGCTGGCCGCCCTGGTGCTGCCGTTCCGCGACCTCGGGATCGGCACGTTCCTCGTCTTCGTCGGCGTCTGTGGTGTCGTCGCCGTCGCCGACGAGCGGTTCCGCCGCCCGTACCACCTGGTGTCGGCCACGCTGAGCGTCCTCCTGCTGACGCCGCTGTTCCTGCTCGCGGCGGAGTGGGTGAGCATCTTGTGCCTGCTCGCGGCGTTCGCGGTCGGCGCGACGGCGCTGGCGGGGGGCCGCTCGGTCCCCGGGATGGCCGCCTCGATGGCCGCGGTCCCGCTCGCGGCGGTACGGGGGCTCCCCTGGCTGGGCAGGTCGCTCACCGTCGCGCCCGGTTCGCGCACGTGGGCCCCGATCGTCCGTACGGTCGTGCTGTCGGCCATCGCCGTCGTGGTCTTCGGCGCGCTCTTCGCGTCCGCCGACGCGGTCTTCGCCCGCTGGGCGGACGCGCTCGTGCCCGACCTGACCCTCGACGACATGCCCGTTCGCGCCTTCACCGGCCTGGCACTCGGGGGCCTGACGCTGGCCGGCGTCTACGTCGCGCTCAACCCGCCGCGTGTCGAGCGCCTGGCGGTTCCGGTCGGCTCCCCGGTGGTGCGACGCTTCGAGTGGCTGGTGCCGGTGTCGCTGGTCGTCGGGCTGTTCGCCGTCTTCGTCGTCGCGCAGCTCACCGTGATGTTCGGCGGTCACGACTACCTGCGACGGACGACCGGACTCACGTACGCCGAGTACGTGCACCAGGGCTTCGCCCAGCTCACGATCGCGACGCTCCTCACCCTCGCGGTGGTCGCGCTCGCGGCACGGAAGGCCCCGCGCGTGACGGCCCGCGACCGGCTGCTCCTGCGCATGGTGCTGGGCGCGCTGTGCCTGCTGACGCTGGTCGTCGTGGCCTCTGCGCTGCACCGGATGAGCGTGTACGAGGAGGCGTACGGCTTCACCCAGCTCCGGCTCCTCGTGTCATTCTTCGAAGGGTGGCTCGGCGTCGTGGTCCTGCTCGTCCTCGTCGCGGGGATCAGGCTTTCGGGGCGGTGGGTCCCCCGCGCCGCCCTGCTCACCGGGGCGGCCGCGCTCCTCGCGATGGCGGCGCTCAACCCGGACGCGTACATCGCCGAGCGCAACCTCGACCGGTACGAGGCCACCGGCAAGATCGACTGGTACTACCTGTCCGACCTCTCCGCCGATGCCACGCCGGTCCTCGCGGACCTGCCGGCCGACCTGCGCGGGTGCGTCTGGGTGGACGCCGCCCGTACGGGCGACTGGTTGGAGTGGAACCTCGGCCGTGCCCGTGCCCACGAGGCGGCACCCGGTGGCCTCGCCGGCGGACGCGACTGCGAGGGCTCGCCAAAGGGGTGAGGGGATCGCCTCGCCGGTCGACAAGGCCAGCCCGCCGGCGGCATCCGTCAGGCGCGTCGCCATCGTTGACGTCGCCACGTCGTGCGCGAAACAACACGAGCCCCTAGGCTCCGTTACCAATCAGTAACGTCCTCGCAAAACTGCCGTGAAGACGTTGCAGCCCGCGCACCCGGGGGACCCTTCAGCGGGCACTGCCCGCTGCGCCACGCCTCGCTACCGCGAGTGACCGCAGTCGGATTCTCGTCACGTCGCCACGCTCTCGTCGGCGTCGTGCACCCACCGATACAGGAGTCACTCGTGAAGCAGCTGCGCAGACCCCTCATGACCGCGGCCTTGTCCGCGCTCGTCCTCTTCGGCGTCCAGGCGCCCGCCTCGGCGGCCGAGGACACCCCGGTCGTCTCCCGGGGCATCACCATCCCGACGTTCTACAACCCGCCCACGTCCTTGCCGTCCGCCAACGGCGCCCTGATCCGGAGCGAGCCGCTCACGCTCGGCCTGAGCCTGCCCGGCCTCAGCGGTCCGCTCCCGGGGACGGCGACCCGGATGATGTACAAGTCGACCGACTCGAACGGCCAGCCCGTCGCGGTGACCGGCGCCTACATCGAGCCTGCCGCACGGTGGACCGGCAGCGGTCCGCGCCCGCTCGTCGTGCTGGCGCCCGGCACCATGGGCCAAGGCGATCAGTGCGCGGCGTCGCTCGCGCTCGAGAACGCGCTCGCGCTCAACCTGACCGAGGGCACGGTGTCGGTCGGTTACGAGAACCTCGCCACGTACCGCCTCCTCGCCAAGGGCATCGCGGTCGCCGTCACCGACTACGTCGGGCTCGGGGCGACCGACCGGCTGCACACCTACGTGAACCGTGTCGACGAGGGCCACGCCGTGCTCGACGCCGTACGGGCGACGCGCTCGCTGACCGGGACCTCGGTCACCGCCTCCTCCCCCGTCGGCCTGTACGGCTACAGCCAGGGCGGCGGCGCGACCGCGTCGGCGGCCGAGCTCCAGCCGACGTACGCACCGGACGTCACGCTCGCCGGCGTGTACGCGGGCGCTCCGCCGGCTGATCTCGTGAAGGTCCTCCCTGGCATCGATGGCAGCGCGCTCGCCGCGGCCGCCGGATGGACGGTGAACGGGCTCGCCCAAGCCAAGCCTGCCCTCCAGCCGATCATCGACAGCTACATCAACGACGCTGGCCGCGCGGCGCTCGCCGACGTCTCGACGATGTGCGTCGGCGACGGCATCCTCGGCTACCCCTTTGCCAAGACCAAGAGCTGGACCAAGCAGGGCATCTCGCTCGGCGACGTCATCGCCCGCGAGCCCGCGGTGAAGGCGGCGGTCGACGCGCAGCGCATCGGTCGGATCAAGCCGTCCACGCCCGTGCGCGTCGCCACCGGCGTCGCCGACGACACCGTCCCGCACGGTCAGGCCCGTCAGCTCGCGGTGGACTGGTGCGCCAAGGGCGCCAACGTCACGTACGAGCCGATCTACCTGCCCAACCTCGGTGACAAGATCGTGCTCACGAACCACTTCCTGCCGCTCATCGAGGACCAGGGGTCGGCGATCGGCTGGCTCACGGACCGACTCGAAGGCCGGCGGGCGTACTCCAACTGCTGGAAGCTGCCGCTGATGCTGTGAGGTGACGCGCCGGAAGGCGATCTGGCGCCGTCGGTGGCAGACTCGCCGCATGCCCACCGTCCTCGTCACCGGCGCCGGTGGTCCTGCAGGGTCCTCGCTCGGTCGTCAGCTCGCCGACCGTGCTCGCGACGGGCGTACGTTGCGCACGATCGGTGTCGACCTCGACTCTCTCGACGGAGGACCGTTCACCGACATCGCCACGGTCGCCGCCGCGGCCGACCCCGCGTACGCCCCGTCGATGCGTGCGGTCGTTGAGCGCTTCCGCCCCGACCTCGTGATCCCCACGGTTCAGGACGAGCTCCCGCAGGCGGCCGTCCTCGCGGACGTGATCGCGGAGGCGGCCGCGCCACGCGCCTCGGTGGTGATCGCGAGTGCTCGCGCCTCCGGCCTCGCCGCGGACAAGCTCCTCACGATGTGGACGCTCGCGAGCGCCGGTGTCCCGGTGCCCGTCCACACGGCAGCCTCCGAGCTGCCGGACGCGGCCGGCGCGCTCGCGTGGGCCGGCGGACCGGTCGTGGTCAAGCCTCGGGTGTCGCGCGGCGGGCGCGGCGTCTCGGTCGTGGAGAAGCCCGAGGACCTCGACTGGTCGGCCACCGATGCCTCAT
The DNA here is from genome assembly GCF_042681565.1 of Mumia zhuanghuii. Taxonomy (NCBI): domain Bacteria; kingdom Bacillati; phylum Actinomycetota; class Actinomycetes; order Propionibacteriales; family Nocardioidaceae; genus Mumia; species Mumia zhuanghuii. The sequence continues at coordinate 1,398,682 of NZ_JBHUFT010000008.1, read as the reverse complement.
GGATCGTGCAGGGCTTCGTCGACGGACCCGAGTACGCCCCGCAGGTCTACCGCTCACCACGCACCGGGCTTACGACCGTCGTGGTCCTCGAGAAGACGGTGCTCAAGGAGGGCCGCGTCGGCAACGCGGCCGACGCCGTACGCCTGCCGGACAGCGCCGTCCCCGATGTCACCCAGATCGCTGCCGCGACCGTCGAGGCGCTCGACCTCGTCGGTCCGGTCGACATGGACGTGCGTCGGGACACGGCCGGCGCGCCGTACGTGCTGGAGGTCAACGGCCGGTTCGGCGCCCTGTCCGCGCACGCACCCGAGCTGCTCGACCTAGTCCTCGACGAGTGGCTCGGCCCCAAGCCGTGAGTGCCTTCCTCGGTGCGCTCGCGACCGTGGTGAGCGTGACCGTGCTCGTGGCAGGTCTCCTCCGGCTGCTCTTCGTGCCGTTCTCGCTGCTGTTCGAGGTGCGTCACCGCGGCCCCGACGACACGAGACCTGTCGACGTCGGCACGATCTTCACCGAGCCGCCGTTCGTGAGCGTGGTCGTGCCCGCCTACAACGAGGGCGTCGTCCTCGAGAACTGCCTGCGCTCGATCGCGAACAGCGCCTACGACCGGTACGAGGTGATCTGCGTCGACGACGGGTCCACCGACGACACGTACGCGGTCGCGCAGGCGGTCGCCGACGAGCTAGGGCCGGTCACGGCGCTCACCCAGGCCAACGCCGGCAAGGGCGCGGCGCTCAACACCGGGATCGCGCACGCTCGTGGCTCGGTGCTGATGCTCGTCGACGCCGACGGCCTCTTCGGGCCGCACACGATCACGCGCATGCTGCAGGCGTTCCGGCAGGAGGACGTCGGCGCGGTCTGCGGCAACGACCGTCCCGTGAACCTCGACCGCGTGCAGACCCGGTTCCTGGCGCTGATCAGTCATCTCGGCACGGGCCTCATGCGCCGCGCGATGCACGAGCTCGGATGCCTGCCGATCGTGTCGGGCAACATCGGGGCCTTCCGCCGTGACGTGCTCGACGTGGTCGGAGCCGTCCGCGAGGACACCGTCGGCGAGGACCTCGAGCTCACGTGGCGCGTGTACGGCGTGGGTTACCGCGTCGCGTTCGCCCCGCACGCTCTGCTCTACGCCGAGTCGCCGTCGACCCCGCGCGCGCTGTGGCGGCAGCGGGTGCGGTGGGCCCGGGGTCTGCTCCAGGTGACCCGACGGCACCGGCGCATGGTCGGCAACCTGAGGTACGGGGCGTTCGGCGCCTTCCTCGTGTTCAACACCGTCACGCAGATCGTCGTCCCCTTCCTCCAGGTGCTCGCCGTGCTCGTGATCGCCTCGCTCGCGGCGGCCGGCGACGTCCCCGCGCTCCCCGCGAACCTGTGGACGGCCCTGGTCCTCGTCGGCCTCCCGATCTCCGTCGTCCTGCTCCTCCTCGCGGTCGCGCTCGACCGGGCTCCCCGGGACCTGCGCTACGTGTGGACGCTGCTGGCCTGGCCCGTCTATTCAGGTGTGATGAGCCTCGTGATGGTGCGCGCAGTCTGGCTCGAGCTGAAGGGAGCCGAGAACCGATGGAACAAGCTCGACCGCACCGGGACGGTGTCGGTGGACGGCCTGGTCGACGACTCCGGGGCATCGTCCTGATCGGCACGCTCGCCGTCGCCGCGGCAGTGGGTGCCGTGCTGCTGCCCGACAATCCGTCTCCGGAGGACGACGGCCCGCTCCCGACCCTGCGCCCGAGCCCTGCCCCTAGGGAGGTCCGGTCGCTGAGCGTCGACTTCGGCAGGGTCATCGACCCCGAGACCGACTGGGACGCCGTCTCCGAGCAGCTCGCCGACGCTCACGCGACGACGGTGAACCTCGGCGCCGGACGGGTCGAGTTCACCGCGTTCGACTGGTCGGAGCACCCGGACGCTGCCGCCGAGCCCGGCACCGACCACCTCGCGGTCGCGGCACGGATGCTGCGCGAGGCGCCGGACGGGAGCCCCCGCCAGATCAACCTCATCGTCGACGCCTTCGTCCCGGAGTGGATCAAGGAGGACCCGAGGGTCGCCGGGACGGGCGTGCGTGGGAGGCGTTCCACCCATGGCGCCTCGGCAACGCAGCTCGCGACCGGCGAGGTCGGCGACCGCCTGGTCGCGTACGTCGCCGCGCTGGGCGAGCGCTACGACCCCGCCGCGATCGAGGTCACCGAGCTGTTCTTCAGCGCCTACACCTACGGCGACGAGGACCTCGCCCTCTACCGCGAGATGTCCGCGGAGGCGGACTGGCCGCGCACCGAGGATGGCGCCATCGACACCGAGTCGCCGCTGATCGGCAGGTGGCGCTCGGAGGTGATCGCCGGACTGCTGGGCCGGATGCGTACGGCCCTCGACGCCGTGCGGGACGGCGAGGGCCGGCAGATCGGGCTGACGATGGACGTGGGGGTCGACTGGGAGGACCCGGCGTCCGGTCGACCGAAGAGCGGGCAGGACTACCGGATCCTGCTGTCCTCCGTCCGCGACCTGCGCCTACAGCTGTGGGCATACATCGGCATCCCGCTCCGCCCGCCGGCCGACATCGAGCAGGTCACGGCCGCGCTGCGAGACGGCGGGTACGACATGACTCGGTTCCTGGTCTCGGTCGGTCTGTGGGGCGACCGGTCGACGGGCAAGGCGCGCCGGATCACGACGACCGCGCTCGACAGCGCCGTACGGAGTGCTGCCACGAACGGGATCACCAATGTCAACGTCACCCCGTACTCGTTGATGACCGCGGGCGACTGGGATGTCCTCCGGTCCGCGTGGGCCGATACGACTACGTCGACGGGGGCAGCGTCGCCTGTGGATCCGGATCAGCGCTGACTGCCGGCGCCTCGCGGGCGTCGGGAAGATCGACCGTGACCGTCGTCCCCTCCCGCGGTGTGCTGCGGATCGCCATCGTCCCGCCGTGCGCGGTGACGATCGCGTCGACGATCGAAAGGCCCAGGCCGAGGCCACGGACCCGCTGCTGCTGCGCCGTACGGGTCCGGAAGAAGCGCTTGGTGACCCGCTCGAGCTCGTCGGCGGTCATGCCGGCACCGTCGTCGGCGACCACGAGCTCTGCTCCCCGGCCACCGTCACCGGCGGCGGTCGCGTGGACGGAGACACGGACCGTCCCCCCGCGCGCGGAGAACTTCACCGCGTTCGCGACGAGGTTCTCGACGACCTGTCCGAGTCGTTCGGGGTCGGTCACGAGAGACACCCCCTCCGGTGCGTCGACCGTCACGGTCACGCCGGCCGTGTCGGCGGTGGGCATCAGATTCGCGACCGATCGTCGGACCGTCTCCGTAGCGTCGAGAGGACGGGCGTCGAGGGCGAAGGTCCCCGCCACGACCTGCACGCTGAGGAGAAGGTCCTCGACCAGCCGGAGCAGCCTCTGAGCGTTGCGTTCGACCACGTCGAGCGAGTGGTTCTGCGCGACGGTGAGCGCGCCCTCGTCGGACCGCAGCAGCTCGACGTACCCCATGATCGACGCCAGCGGCGTCCGCAGCTCGTGGCTGACGAGCCCGATGAACTCGTCCTGGAGGCGCTCGGCCTCCTTCCGCTGGGTCAGGTCGGTCGCGACGAAGAGGTATCCGTCCGCCTCAGCGTCGTCGAGCAACGACCGGCGCGTGACCGTCACCTCGACCGGCAGGGACGAACCGTCGAGGCGCACCAACGTCCACTCCCGGTGCTCCGGACGCCCCACGCCGGCCTCCCCGACGAGGCCCTGGAGGAGGTCGACAGCCGTGCTCCCCAGCCCGCGAGCCGCGGCAGCACCGCGGAGGCCCTCGGGGTCGAAGAAGTCGGTGACCGACGATCCGGTCAGCACTGCGTCGGTGCCGCCCAGGAGCACACGAGCACCTGGGCTGTTGATCATGATCGTCCCGACCTCGTCCGTCCCGACGATGAGCTGCTCGGTGGCGGCCTCGACCACACTCGCCAGCAGGTCGCGTGACTGCTCGAGCCGAGCGGAGAGCGCCTGCAGCCGGTCGCGGCTCCCTTCGAGCGAGTGCATCGTCGCGACCTGCTGCCGACGCAGCGACTCGAGCGTCGCCGCCTGCTCGCGCAGCCGCTGCGTGACGGCGGACGCACCGGTGCCGACCAGGAACGCGCACGTGGTCACCACGATCGCCCGGGTCGGCGCCGACGGGGAGACGTCGGGACGGACCGACAGGAACGCCGGGAGCATGGTCACGACCCCGGCCCCGGCGGTCCCGAGCGCGAGCCCCAGGTAGCCAGGCTGGAGTGCGAGGTTGATGACCGGCAGGAAGAGCATGCTCGAGAAGTAGCTCGCGGCCTCCCCGGAGCCGTACGCGAGTCCGCCCAGGGCCGCGATCTGCGCGAGGGGTAGCGCGTATTGCCACCAGTGCGGCCACCGCTCCCACGCGCCGAACAGGGCGACCAGCTGCACGACGATGACGATGCTCACGGCGACGACCGTCGACCGCGGGTGCGGGATCGTCCCTCGAACGACCTCCACCGCGACGACGATCCCGAACACGCCCGTGAACGGGAGTTCGCGAAGTCCGACCATCTCGGGGTCGAACTGGCTGCCGAAGACCCGGGTCAGCCGACGCAGCCGTGACCTCGGGCGAGCCTGCGTCGTCACGCGTGCTCTCTCACGGAATCGGCCTCCGCCGTCGCCACGACCTCCGGGGCCGCCACCAGCTCCGCCGCGCGCACCGTCTCGAGGGGCTCGACGTCACGCGCCGGGCTGAAGCGCGACCAGTAGCGCGCCGTCGCCCTCACCAGCTCGGGCTGCACGTAGTCGCGATGACGTTGCGACGCGTACGCGGCGAGCATCCTCAGTTTGGTCTCCACGTAGCCCTCGACGTCGATGAAGCGGTTGGGGCGGAACTCCACGGTGCTCGACGGGCTCTGGTAGCACCACAGGCCAGGGACCCGCCGCGCGGCGACCTGCACGGCCTCGTGGACCGCACGGTGGTCCTGGTGCCGGTCTCGCGCGCTGTGCGTGTAGACGCGGTCCGGCTGCACCTCGGCGACGACCTCCTCGATCGCCGTGATGACCCCGTCGGCCGGGTCGAGATAGGTGTCCTGGAAGTCCAGGTGCACCAGACGTGCGCCGACGACCGCGGCCGCGGCGAGCGCCTCCTCGTGACGCACCGCCGCCTCGCCCCCGATCGCGCCGCCCGAGAGCGTCATGATCACCAGCTGGTCGCCAGCGGCCGCGTGTGCCGCGAGCGTCGCGCCGATCCCGATCTCGACGTCGTCGGGGTGCGCGCCGACCGCCAGCACGACCGAACGGGACCGCGAGCGGACCAGCTTCGCCTCCTGCGCGAGCTGGGTCGCCCGGGCCGCGAGGTCCGTGGGCGCGATCGGCTTGACCAGGAACTCGTCGGCGTCGCTGCGCAGGGCCTCGACCGCGTACGAGACGACCCCGTGCGCGGTGAGGATCACGACCGGGACACCGGGGGCGAGCATCCGCACCTGGGGAAGGATGTCCAGCCCCGAACGTCCGGGAAGCTCGATGTCGCTCACGATCACGTCGAAACGGTCGACGGCGAGGACCGTGAGCGCCTCCTCCGCGTCGGAGGCGATGGCGACCTCCATGTCCGCGAAGCGCTCGAGCGCGATCCGGGCGAAGTTGGCCGCGTCCGGATCGTCCTCGATCACCAATGCCCGGAGCTTCTGGACGTCCACGATCTCCCCCTCAACCGACTCGATTGGCAGCAACCTATATCCGCGGGGTCGGACGAGCGAGGCGGAAACGACGTCAGGACGGGTGCGAGCACCTCAGCCGATCGCCGCCACCGTGGGAGGTGGGAGGTCCACCCGAGCCCGGTCGGTGCCGGTGGTGAGCGGGTACGAGAGGTGCTGGTGGACCAGCAGCCACTTCCCGTCTCGCCGCCGGAAGACGCGTGTCCCGCGCGACCAGGTCGTGACGCTGTCCCCCTCCGCCTGCGGGACCTCGACGCGGTCGAGCCCCCACGCCACGGCGACGTCGTCGCGGACGACGATCTCGGGGTCGACCACCGTGAAGTCGACCTTCTCCTGCGTCGCCTCCAGCCCCCGACGGCAGTTCTCACGGACGGCGTCGACGTCGGGGAGCACGTGCGGCTCCTCGTACTCGTACGACGCCACGTCCCTCGCGATGTCGGCCATCAGGCCGTCGAGGTTCTTGGCGGCGGTGTCGTCGTGCCAGCGTCGCAGCACCGCCGCGATGTCAGCCTCGCCGGCGCGGTCGCGCCGGTCACGGTCGTCGGCGAACGAGTGGTGCTCGTGCGCGATGCGCCACCGTCCCTCGACCCGGCGCAGGCCGAGGGTGAGGCGCAGCCGCTGGTCGGGGTGCTCGTCGTGGGCCCCCGTCGAGCGGCAGACGACGAGCCCGTGCGCGAACGCGACGTCGTCTCCCGCCGTGATCTCCAGGGACTCGAGGGCGAACTGTCCGTCGCCGCGCTGCCAGGCGAGGAACGCAGGCCACGAGTCGCGGTACGCCTGCATGCCGCGGTTGCCCTCGTACGGCGGAGGGACGTCGTACATCACGACGTCGTCGGTGTGGTCGGCGAGCACGGCGTCGAGGTCGGTCCCACGGTCGACGGCGTCGATCCAGCGGGTCACCAGGGTGCGGATGTCGGATTCGTGGTCCATCGCGGAGCCTCCGGTCTGAGAGTGTGCTGTCGTGGAAGGAACCTCGCAGAGCGACGAAACTCATCGCGACGACCACGAGGACGACCTCGCGAGCGCTCGCGCCGGCGACGAGGACGCCTTCGCGCGCCTCGTCACGCCGTACCGCCGCGAGCTGCGCCTCCACTGCTACCGGATGCTCGGCTCGACCGCGGACGCGGCGGACGCGGAGCAGGAGACGCTGGTCCGCGCGTGGCAGGGCCTCGCACGCTTCGACGGCCGGCACCTGCGGGCCTGGCTCTACCGCATCGCCACCAATCGCTGCCTGACGCTGAGCGAACGACGCGGCCGCCGCGAGCTCCCCGTCGCTCTCGGCGCAGGCGCGACCGAGGTCGCGTGGCTCGAGCCGCTGCCCGGAAGCTGGCTCGAGGCATCCCCCGAGGATCAGACGGTCGACCGCGAGACCGTACGCCTTGCGTTCGTCGCCGCGCTGCAGCACCTCCCGGCGTCGCAGCGCGCCGTCCTCCTGCTGCGCGAGGTGCTCGCGTTCCGCGCAGCCGAGGTCGCCGGCATCCTCGACCTCACCGTCGCCGCGGTGAACAGCCTGCTGCAGCGGGCGCGCGCCGCAGTCGCGGACGGGCTGCCACCGGCACCAGCGTCGTACGACGGAGGGCTCGACGCACTGGCCGACCGCTACGCCCGTGCGTGGGAGGAGGGCGACGTCGACCAGATCGTGGCGCTGCTCGCCGACGACGTCCGCTACTCGATGCCGCCGCTCCCCCGTTGGTACGCAGGTCTTGCCGACGTCACCGCGTTCCTGCGCAGCGGCCCGGTGCGGGAGTCCTGGCGGTTCCTGCCGACGACCGCGAACGGGCAGCTCGCGTTCGGGACGTATATGCGCGACGCCGAGCGCGGGGAGTTCCGACCGGGCGGGCTGGACGTCCTCACGGTCGAGGACGGACGAGTCACCGAGGTGGTCGCCTTCCTCGAGGCGGACTTCACCGCGTTCGGGCTGCCGGTGTCGCTCCCCGTGCAGCGGTGACGCCTCAGCCGGTGCCGCGGAGGTAGGTCAGGACGGCCGACACGCGCCGGTCGCTCGCAGGGTCCAGGTCGAGCTTGGCGAAGATGCTGCCCACATGCTTGCGGACGGCGGCCTCACTCACGAACAGCGCCTCGGCGATCGAGCCGTTCGTCCGCCCCTCGGCCATCAGCGACAGCACCTCCCGCTCGCGCGCGGTGAGTGCGGACAGAGGCCCGTCGTCGCGACGACGTGCGAGCAGCTGCCGGACGACGTCGGGGTCGACGACCATCCCGCCGTCGGCGACCGTCCCGAGGTCGCGGAGGAACTCGGCGACGTGCCCGACGCGGTCCTTGAGGAGATAGCCGACCCCGCCCCCGTCGGTGGACTCGAGAAGCGTCGGGAGGTAGGCGTCCGCGACGTACTGTGACAAGACGAGGAGAGCCACGTCGGGATGGGTCTCGCGGATCGTCGCCGCTGCTCGCAGCCCCTCGTCGGAGTGGTCCGGCGGCATCCGCACGTCGGTGATCACGACGTCGGGCGGCTCACGGCGCACGTACGCGACGAGCGCGTCACCATCCTCGACGGCCGCGATCACGCGGTGCCCCGCGCGCTCGAGGATGCCGACCATGCCCTCGCGCAGCAGCGCCGAGTCCTCGGCGAGGACGATCGTCAGGGCTCGATCTGGCACGGGCACTCCATCCGCAGCCGGGTCGGTCCTCCGACGGGACTCGACACCTCCAGGGTGCCACCCAGCGCGTCGAGCCGAGTCACGAGACCAGCGAGCCCGCTCCCCGGCTCGACCGTGGCTCCGCCGACACCGTCGTCGGTGACCGTCAGGACGAGCCGGTCGTCACGGACCCACGCGACCACCGCACCGTTGCGGGCACCGGCGTGCTTGACGACGTTGGTGAGGCCCTCGCTCGCGACGAAGTAGGCCGCAGCCTCGATCGGCGAGGGCAGGCGAGCATCCAGGCTGATCTCGACCGACACGGGGATCGGCGTACGGTCCGCCACCTCACGGACGGCCGCGGCGATCCCGTGGTCGACCAGCACCCGCGGGTGGATGCCACGGACCGCGCTGCGCAGATCGGCCAGCGCCTCCTCCGCTTCGTGGTGCGCCTGCTTCACGAGGTCGAGCCCCTCCCCTGGAGGGACGTCCATCTCGGCCCGACCCAGGGTCATCGTCAGCGCCACGAGACGCTGCTGCACCCCGTCGTGCAGGTCGCGCTCGATGCGGCGCCGCTCGGTCTCGAAGGCGTCGACGAGGTTGATCCGCGAGCGGCGCAGCTCGGCGACGTGCGCCGCCAGCCTCTCCTCCGTGGGGCTGAGAAGGAGGCGGGCGAGCGCGGCCTGGCCGGCTGCTGCCGCGGTGAGGAGGTACGCGCTGATGACGAGGGCGATCGGCGTGGCCACGAGCGCGAACGGCAGCGCCTCCACCGTGCTGTCGAAGGTCCACCCGAACACCATGACCTGGTCGTACGCAGCACCCAACGGCGACAGGGCGAGTCCGCCGACGAAGGTGGCGACGAACGAGACGAGCACCGCGTCGACGATCCACAGGACGACGGCGAGGAGGATCGCGTAGCCGAGCTCGCGCCACGACCCCGGCTCCTTGCGGACCTGTCGCAGGCGCGCGAGCAGCGTGAGCCCCGTGAGGTCGGGGTGAGGGCTGAGCAGGGCGGGCTCCCCCGGCGACTGCATGAGTCGCAGGCGACGCCTCTCGATCGCCCCCACCGCGACACCGAGCGCAGGGATCGTGGCGAGCACGAACACTCCGATGACGAGGATGCTGGTCACGACGCCGACGGCGACGACGACGAGGAACACGGCGAGGACCAGGACGCCGACGAGCGCCGACGACGCCAGGTAGGCGAGCGAGCGCCATGGCCACGCCGAGAAGAGGAACCGCGCGGGGTTCCCCGTCAGCGACGACCAGACCGTGCCCGAGCGACTCACCTCTCGAGCGTAGAGGGCGGCGGACGCGGGGACAGTCGACGGTGCGCGAGTCAAGAAGTAGCGCGCACGCTACCTCGATGGGGCGCGCAGGCCAGGGGAAAGCACGGGCGGCGACGGTTCGCTGGAACCATGAAGAACGCCACTCCCACCGTGACGGCCCCGCCGACGACGACAACCCATGCGATCACCCTCGACGCCGTGACCAAGCGGTACGCCTCTGCGGCTGGCGACGTGACCGCCCTCCAGGGGATCACGCACACGTTCGCTCCGCACACCTTCACCGCGGTGATGGGCCCGTCGGGATCGGGCAAGTCGACCCTGCTCCAGTGCGCGGCGGGACTCGATCAGCCGTCGTCGGGATCGGTGTGGATCGGCGACGTCGAGCTCGGCCGGCTCGGCGAGGTGCAGGCGACCGAGCTGCGGCGACGAGCGATGGGGTTCGTCTTCCAGTCGTACAACCTCCTCCCCGCGCTGAGCGCGTACGACAACGTCGCGCTCCCCCTGCGTCTCGCGGGGCAGCGGCCCCGACGCGACGTCGTCCTCGGCGCCCTCGCGACGGTGGGGCTCGGCAACCATCACCGGCGCCGCCCCGCGGAGCTGTCCGGCGGGCAGCAGCAGCGGGTCGCGATCGCGCGCGCCCTCGTCGCGCGACCGTCGGTGGTCTTCGCGGACGAGCCGACAGGCGCGCTCGACCGCGCGACGAGCCGCGACGTCCTGGCGCAGCTGCGCGCCGCCGTCGACCGTGACGGCCTCACGATCGTCATGGTGACCCACGACCCGGTCGCCGCCGCCTCCGCGGACTCGGTCCTGTTCCTCCAGGACGGGCGCGTGGTGGGCTCCCTGACCAGCGCGACGGCGACCCAGATCGCTGCCGCGATGAGCGAGATGGAGCGGTGATGCTGTCGCTCAGCAGGCAGGTCGTCCGGAGCAGCTGGACGCTGTATGTCGGCGCGTTCGTCGCGCTCGCGCTGGGGGTGGCGCTCATCGGGCTCGCCACCGAGCTGACCGCAGCGGCAGGCACGGCGTACGACGCCCTGGGCGCTGGCGAGGACGCCGCGCGCGAGCAGCTCGACGGTCTCCTGTCGATGCTCGGCTTCATGGCGGGGATCTCCGGGTTCATGGCCATCTTCGTCGTCGCGAGCACGTTCTCGTTCGTCGTCTCGGCCCGCCGCCGCGAGCTCGCCCTCCTCCGGCTTGTCGGCGCCACACCCCGGCAGGTACGGCGGATGATCCGGGCGGAGGCTCTCGTGGTGGCGCTCTTCGCCGCCTGTGCAGGCGTCGTGGTCGGCCACCTGCTGACGGGTCCGACGCTGTGGTTCCTCGCGCAGCGCGGGCTCGCACCGGAGGGGATGTCGACGCCCTCGCCGTGGTGGGCGGTGTCGATCGCGCTGCCGACGGGGGTGCTGGTGGCCTTGCTGGGTGCACGCGCGGCCGCACGACGAGCGTCGCGTGTCCCCGCCGTCGACGCCCTTCGCGAGTCGGCCGTCGAGCGCCGCCGGATCGGGTTCTGGCGTGCCGTCACCGGGGTGGCCTGCGTGGCGGGCTCTGTCGCGATGCTCGTCGGCACAGGCACGCTCGACAGCGAGCTCGTCATCCTCTTCGCCATCTTCGCGCCGCAGCTGATCGTCATCGCCCTGGTGTGCTTCGGCCAGCTCGTCATCCCCCCGGTCGCGCGCCTCGTCGGACGGCTCGGGCCCCGCGGGGACGTGGCGCTGCGACTCGCTCGCGACAACGTGTCCGCGCAGTCGCGGCGTACGGCCTCGCTCGCGGCGCCGATCCTCGCAATCTCCGCGATCGCCGGCTCGCTGCTGCTCACGATGAGCTTCTCCGTCGACTGGGTGCGCGCGCTCACGACCGAGCGGCTCCAGGCACCGGTCGTCGTCCAGACCGACGGCAACCCCGACGCGATGGACGCCCTCGAGCGGTCGCGCGTCGTCGGCACGCTCGACGCGGGTGTCCCCGTGGTGGTCAAAGCCCGCATGCACGGCGAGACCGTACGGGAGACCGCCGAGGGCATCGACCCGTCGGCGGCTGCCGCGGCCCGCGGGACACGTGCGCGTACGGGCTCGCTCGACGACCTGTCGGGGCAGACTGTCGCGTTGTCGCAGCAGTACGCCCGCGACTACGGCCAGCGCGTCGGCGACCGGGTGGCGTTCACCTTTCCCGACGGCACGACGGCGCGGCTGACGACCGTCGCCGTGGTCGACGACGCCCCGGAGCTCCAGGCGGACGTCCTGGTGCCGCGGGCGCTCGCGCTCAGACACGCACCCGAGGGCGTCCCGGAGCACGCTTTCGTCCTCCCCGCGTCGGGGGTGCCGGCGAGCGAGACCCTCCGCGTCCTTGACACCGAGCTCGCGGCGAGCGGGGCCGACGTGTCCACCGCCGGCTCGTGGATCGACCAGCGCGATGCGGAGCAGCGGCACATGAACCAGATCGCGATCCTGGTCCTCCTCGGACCCGCGGGGGTCTACTCGGCGATCGCGATCGCCAACACGCTGCTGATGGGCAGCCTCCAGCGTCGGCACGAGTTCGTGACGACGCGCCTGATCGGCGCCACGACCCGGCAGGTACGTCGCATGGTGCTGTGGGAGTCCGCGCTCGTCTCGGCGGCCGCACTGCTCCTCGGCGCGCTCACTATGGCAGGGATCGGCGCGCTGATGCACGCCTCCCTGTCAGAGCGGCTCCCCGACATGGCGGCGACCGTCCCCTGGGGAAGCCTTCTCGTGATCGGCGCCGCCTGCGCCGTGACCGCCATCGGTGCAGCGCTCGCCCCGACCCGGTTCATGCTCCGCCGTACGAGCCCGTCGGAGGCCACGGTCGAGTGACGGCGACGGGTCGTCGCGCCGCGGTCAGCCCCGCAGGCCGGGATCGGTGTGGACGAGGAAGGCCCGCAGGTCGTCGCTCAGCCGGCGGAGCAGCTCGGGATCGATGTCGGCGAAGAGCACGCGCTCCAGCTCGTCCTGCCCGGCGATGAGCTCCTGGGCACGCTGCTCGCCCTCGGCAGTCAGCGTCACGAGGATCTGGCGACGGTCCGCCGCCGAGACGACCCTGCGGACAGCACCCTTGTCCTCGAGCCGGGTGATGCGGTTGGTGATCGCGCCGGCGGTGAGCTGCGCCGCCTCCTGCAGCTGACCGACCGACATCTCTCCGCCGTGGCGTACGAGGTTGGCGAGGATCTCGAGCTCCCACAGCTCCGTGCCCTTGGGGGCCAGGCGCCTCGCGACGGTGTCGACGTAGTGCGCGGCGCGGCGCAGGCGCAGCACGACGGCCTTGGCCGTGAGGTCGCGCGAGCCGTCGTGGTCTCGGACGTAGTCGAGGATCGGGTCGACGCGATCGTGCTCGGGCTCGGTCATGGGCAGCTAAGTCTCTCTTCTGGATTTACTTTAACGCTGCGACTATCGTTGTACTAAGTCAATCAAAGGGTCTTAGTTCATGATGTCAGCCGTCACCGGCCAGCACACCCACGAGCACCAGCGCCGCATGACGATCGGTCTTGCGGTGCTGGGCGTCTTCGTCACGTACGTCCCGATCACGGCGGTCGCCGTCACGCTCACGACGATCGGAGGTGCGACCGGCGCGACCACCACCGACATGCAGTGGATCACCGACGCGTACGTCATCCCAATGGCCGCCGCGGTCCTCTCCGCCGGAGTGTGGGGCGACCTGCACGGTCGCCGCCGCATCTATCTCATCGGCATGGTGCTGACCGTCCTCGGCGCCACGACCGCCGGACTCGCGGCGACCCTCGCAGACAGTGCGGCGGTCAATCTCCTGATGGTCGGTCAGGCCGTCTCCGGGCTCGGCGCGGGACTGCTGCTGCCGACGACGCTCGCCCTGATCGCGCACGCCGTGCCCGACCCGCGCGAGCGCGGGAAGTACATCGGCATGTGGGCCACCGGCATGATGGCCGGCCTGGCACTGGGCCCCCTGATCGCCGGCACGATCCTGCGCGTCGCCGCATGGGGCTGGATCTTCGTCCCGACGGGCGTGCTCGCTCTGGTCGCGGCCGGCGGGGCGCTGAGCCGTCTCCCCGAGTCGAGCACGCCCGAGGGGCGTCACCTCGACTGGCCGGGCCAGATCACCGCGACGCTCGCGATCGCCGCGTCGATCTTCGGCATCATCGAGGGCGGCGCCAAGGGATGGGACTCCCCCGAGGCGATCGCCGGCCTCGTCGTCGGCGCGTGCGCCTTCCTCGCCTTCGTCGTCGCGGAGAAGCGGTCGTCCTCCCCACTGATGGACCTGTCGCTGTTCCGGTCTTCGACGTTCTCGGCCGCAGGATTCTCCGCGCTCGTCGCCCTCTTCTCGATCGTGGGGACGATGTTCCTGCTGAGCCTGTTCCTCGGGTACGCCCAGGAGCTGAGCCCGCTCGAGATCGGCACACGGCTGCTGTTCGTCACCGGCGTCGGTGCACTCGTCAATCCTCTCGTCGGGCACCTCATGCACCGCGTCCGCGCGATCAACGTCCTGATCGCCGGCCTCGTGCTGGCCGTCGTCGGCGCGGTGTCGATCAGCGGCATCGACACGGGGACCGGCTTCGGCGACCTCGCCTGGCGCCTGGCCGTCTTCGGGGTGTCGGTAGCGATGATGATGACCGCCGTCTCCACCGCCGCGATCAACGCCGTGCCGTGGCAGCGTGCCGGCATGGCCGCAGCGAGCAACACCGCGATGCGCCAGTACGGCGGCGCCCTTGGTCCGGCGATCCTCGGCGCCGTGTTCACCGGGCAGCTCGCCGCGGGAGCCAGTCACGCCGAGTCGCTGCGCGCGGCGCTGCTCGTGAACGCCACGCTCCTCGTGGTCGCCGCCGTGGCGTGCGTCGCCGCCTCGCTCAGTGAGCGTGCGCGTACTCGCCGAACCGCAGCAGCATCGCCAGCAGCATGAACACGGGCATGAGGACGTGCCCGACCATCATCACGCCCATCTCCCCGATCATGCCCGCCCACAAGAACGGGTAGAGCACCCAGAACCCCGCGTACATCGCGAGGGTCATCTCCGCGACCGGCCGGAAGCTGTGGCCGCGGAAGATCATCCACGCGACCATCGGCGCGGCCATCGCCGTCGCCATCACCGTCGTCTCGACGTCGGTGCGGTGGACCCACGCCGACTCGGCCAGCCCGTCGGTGGCGAGCATCCACAACGGATAGAGGACCGCCATGCCGAGCAGCATCGCGGCGATCATCTCGAGGTAGTGGCGCGTGAAGGTCCAGCCGGACCGCTTCCACCACGGTCGTGCCGTGGTGGGAGCGGCGGCGGCCGCTGCGTGGTGGCCTGACATGGCTCCCCCTAAGTCGTACGTGCGTGTACGAGATCACGCTAGCACGAACATGGACATCCGAGTACGAGTTAGCATGGACGCGGCCCGCCTGCCGACGGCGAGGCCGTGAGGAGCTGACGTGATCGACGACGTCCAGGAGGCCTCCGCGCCTCGACGCGCAGACGCCCTGCGCAACATCGCCACCATCGTCGAGGCAGCGACGCGCTGCCTCGCCGACGACCCGGACGTGAGCATGAACGCGATCGCCAAGGCCGCCGGCGTGGGCCGGATGACGCTGTACGGCCACTTCCCCTCCCGAGCGACCCTGGTCGCCGAGGTCGTCGACCGCGCACTGCGCGACGCCGAGTCCACTCTCGGGGCGGTCGACGTCAGCGGCGACCCCATGGCAGCGATTGGGCGACTGCTCGACGCGTCGCTGCGTGTCACCTACCAGTACGGCGGCCTCGTCCAGGCCGCAGAGCAGTCGCTCTCGCCCGATCTGTTCCAGCGCGCACACGCGCAGCAGATCGACCGCATGCAGGCGCTGCTGAAGCGCGGACGACGTGGCGGACAGTTCCGTCGTGACCTACCGCTCGAGTGGCAGGTCACGACGATCCAGAGCATCCTGCACACCGCAGCGACCGCCGTCCACCAGGGCACCGTCACCGCCGAGCAGGCGCCGACACTGGTGACCACCACCGTCCTGGCGATGCTCGCACCCGCCCGGCCGGAGGAGTAGCGACCGCCGCTCAGGCCGCCGCGACCCGTTCGGCGAACCGCGCCGACCTCTCCCGCAGGCCGGCGACACGTCGCGCGATGAACGCCTTCGGGTCCCCGGCGCCCTCCGACGGGGCCGGCCGGCGCCGGGCGTGACGCGAGCACGACAGATCGGCATGGATCAGCGTGCCGACGGTGTCGCCGTTGCGCCCAGCCGCCCCCGCACGCTTCGCGACGTACAGCACGACGTCGTCAGTCTCCTTGACGTCCTCGCACCACGTGCAGATTGCCGCCCGCTGCACGGAAGGGTTGGTCGTACGGAGGATCAGACCGACTGCACCGCCGTCGGTCGGCACCACGACGTACGCGCGACGCGGGTTCTTCGGGTCGACCCACCCGAGGACGTCGTGGTCGTCCCACGCGACGACGTCGAGCTGGGGCGGCAAAGGCGCCTGCGTGGCCTCGCGGCGGGAGGCGTTGACGAAGGACGCGCGGATCTGGTGTCCGGTGAGGGGATGCATGGCAAGGCTCACTCTCGAATGCAGGAGAAGGGTCGCGGAACCACACCCAACCCGGCGCGCTCGCGAGGAGTCAGGCAGCCGTGGTCGAGGCGGTGGCACCGAGGCCCAAGCAGGCCGAGGAGGCCGCCCCGCTCCCTGCGTACCGCATCTCGAACTCCTGTCACGCGGACCTGGTGAGCACCTTCGGCCACACCGATACGCGGTCACCTTACCGGCGCGATCAAGGGGTTATCGCAGCACGGTCCGAGATGTTGTGGATTCATTCCAGTGTGATCCAAATCACACCGCAATCCGCCCTGTCGCTCCGCCGCAGGTGGAGGCACCAACCCGACACAACGCCGCGTCACGAAGCCACCAACGGCATTCCGATTACCGCCTCGACGCCTTTACCGCGCACCGAGAACACTGCTATACAAGCGGCCGACACCGCGTGCGTCGCAAGAGGAGCCGACCGCGCAGACGGGAGCACCACAATGACCGAGGTCGAGACTGTCCAGGACGAGCAGTCGCCTTATGTGCGGGTGGGTGGCGGCGCTGCTGTGCGCGTCGTCGTCGATCGCTTCTACGAGCTCGTGATCGGCGACCCCACGCTCGCGCCGTACTTCGTCGACAGCGACCTGACGAACCTCAAGCGCCACCAGGTCCAGCTGATCTCGCACCTCCTCGGCGGCCCCGTCACGTACGCGGGACGCGAGCTGCGCGACGCGCACGCCGGCCTGGCGATCACCCCGGAGGCGTACGGCCGCGTGGTCGAGCACCTGGTCGGCGTCCTCGTCGACGCTGGTGTCCCCGACGACATCATCGCCTCGCTCGGTGGCACCCTCGAGGCCGTGCAACCCGACATCGTCAGCCAGCAGAGCTGAGCCCGTGGATCCAGCAGCACTCAAGGAGAGCTGGGCGTACGTCGCCAAGAGCGGCGACGACGTCCCCCTCTTCTTCTATTCGCACCTCTTCCTGTCCCATCCCGATGTGCGCAGCATGTTCCCCGTCTCGATGTCGGCTCAGCGCGACAAGCTGGTCACGGCACTCGGCACGGTGGTGAGCAACGTCGACCAGTTCGACACCGTCGCTCCCCTCCTCGGCCAGCTCGGCAACGACCACCGGCGCTTCCGGGCGACGCCCGACCACTACAACGCCGTCGGCGCTTCGCTCCTCGCCACCCTGAAGCACTTCCTCGGTGACCAGTGGACCGACGAGCTCGCCACGGACTGGGCGGCGGCGTACGGCGTGATCGCCAAGACGATGGTCCAGGGTGCCGAGGAGTCGGCCAAGTCCACGCCCTCGTGGTGGAACGCCGAGGTCATCTCGGCCGACCGCCGCACCCTGGACGTCTCCGTCCTCCAGTTCCGTACGGAGCAGCCGCTGCCGTACCAACCGGGACAGTCGGTCGCGATCGAGGTCCCGCAGCGCCCGAGGCTCTGGCGCTACTACTCCCCCGCCAATGCGCCCCGTGAGGACGGCACGATCGAGGTGCACGTCCAGATCGTCGACGGCGGCCAGGTGAGCAGCGCCATGGTCAAGGATCTGCAGGTTGGCGACACGGTGCGGATGAGCGCAGCCGTCGGCACCGCGCTCACACTCGACGACCCGACGCAAAACCTGCTTCTCGTCGCCGGAGGCACCGGACTGGCGCCACTCAAGGCCGTCGCCGAGCAGGTCGACCGGCACTGGCTCGCCACCGGTCGCGGACCGAAGGTCCACCTCTTCCACGGCGCGCGGATGCCGTGGAACCTGTACGACGAGGACGCGATGCGGGCGCTCGCCGATCGCCCGTGGTTCTCCTACGACACCGCAGTCTCCGACGACTCGACCTACCCCGGGCGACGCGGGATGGTGGGTGACGTCGCGGTGTCCAGTGGTGGTTGGCGCGGATATCGAGCTCTGGTGTGCGGGTCCCGCGCGATGATCCAGGCCACGGTCTCCCAGCTCATCGCTGCCGGCATCCCTCCCGAAGAAATCCGGTACGAGGACTTCGGCGAAGGCGGCTACCGACCGCGTAACGACACGCAAAAGGACGGGTGAACAGCCATGACGACCCCCACAGACGTCAGCAGTATCGCGTCCGAGATCCGCCGGGCGACCTTCACCGTGCGCAGGCGCGGGTTCGACGAGGACGAGGTCGTCGACTACCTGAGCCAGCTCGCGACCACGGTCCAGCGGCTGGAGGCCGAGAACTCACGACTGCGTGCCGACCTGAGCACCGAGCGACGGGCCCGTGAGGACAAGGGCAACGAGCCGATCAGCGCGCAGGCCGTCCTCATGTTCGCCGAGGCTCAGAAGGTCGCCGACAGCCTCATCGACGAGGCGGTCACCCACGCCCGCGACCTGATGATGTCGGCGCGGTCCCAGCAGCGTGACATCGTCCGCGACGCGCACTCGGCGGCCACGGAGGCGGTCCACAAGTCGGAGGCGGTGGCCATGCAGCATGCTGATAGCGCGGGCTACGACCACCCGATCCCCGAGATCGAGTACGTGCGCACGTTCGCGAAGGTCGCGCAGATCCAGCTCCGTTCGGTGCTTGACGCACTGACCGAGCAGGTCGACGCCCTCGGCGAGATGCCGCGCCTCGAGAAGGACTGAGTGTCGGCGCGGTAGGCCACGGCCGCTCCACGAAATGACGCCGAGAGGTGTCGATCCAGGTCTGGCCCGTTCGACCCAGGGGTGAGAGGGTCCGAGAGGGACCTGTCCAGACAGGAGCGAACGATGGCGAAGTACATGCTGATCATGCGGACGACCGACGAGGGCTTGGCGAAGTTCGAGAACGTCGACTTCGACGAGATGCTCGAGATGATGGGCCGCTTCAACGAGGAGCTCATGCGCGCCGGCGTGCTGCTTGCCGCCGAGGGCCTCGAGGACCCCGCCGAGACGGTGGTGGTCGACTTCAGCAACGAGACACCGGTCGTCAGTGATGGTCCGTACGGCGAGACCAAAGAGCTCTTCGGCGGCTACTACATCCTGGACGTCGCGTCGAAGCAGGAAGCCGTCGAGTGGGCCAAGCGCCTCCCGTACGCGCAGGGGACGAAGGTCGAGATCCGTCGCGTGCCGACGATCGACGAGTTCCCGCAGGACAACGAGTGGATCCAGAAGGAGCGCGCCTGGCGTGAGCAGACCGGGCAGCTGTGAGCCTGGCCGCCCCCAGCACGTGACGATGGACGGGCAAGAGGCGAGGCGCGCCGTCGAAGCGGTGTGGCGGATGGAGTCCGCCCGCATCGTCGGCGCCCTCGCCCGCTACACCGGCGACTTCGCGCTCGCCGAGGACGTCGCGCAGGAAGCGCTCGCCGAAGCCCTCGTCGGATGGTCGACGAGCGGAGTCCCGGACAGTCCCGCCAGCTGGTTGCTCGCGGTCGGCCGTCGGCGGGCGATCGACGCGTTCCGACGCCGGTCGGCGAGGGACGAGCGGTATGCGGTGCTGGCGAGGGATCTCGACGAGAGCACCGCCGGTGCCGACGACCTGTTCGACCCCGACGCGATCGACGACGACGTCCTCGCCCTCGTCTTCACCGCGTGCCATCCCGTCCTCTCGAGAGAGGCGCGCGTCACGCTGACGCTGCGCGTCGTCGGCGGCCTGACGAGCGACGAGATCGCCAAGGCGTTCCTCGTCCCGGTCCCGACCGTGCAGGCACGCATCACTCGCGCAAAGAAGACGCTCGCGGCCGCGCACGTCCCGTTCGCGGTCCCTGAGCGGCACGAGCGGGCAGAGCGGATCGGGTCGGTCTTGAGCGTGATCTACCTGATCTTCACGGAGGGGTCGTCCGCGTCCGGTGGTGACGCGTGGATCAGGATCGACCTCGCGCAGGAGGCGGTGCGTCTGGCGCGGGTGCTCGTACGGCTCACGCCGGAGCCAGAGGTGTTCGGGCTCCTCGCGCTGCTCGAGCTGACGGCGGCCCGCTTCCCGGCTCGCCTCGACGCGCACGGCGAGCCGGTGCTCCTGGCCGACCAGGACAGGCGACGCTGGGACCGCTCGGCGATCCTCCGGGGCCGCGCGGCGCTCGCGAGCGCGGTCGCCGCCGGGCGCGGCCTCGGGCCGTACGGGCTGCAGGCGGCGATCGCGGCCTGCCACGCCGACGCACCGTCCGTCGACCAGACCGACTGGGACCGCATCGTCGTGCTGTACGAGGCACTCGGTCAGGTCGCTCCCTCGCCGGTGGTCGAGCTCAACCGCGCGGTCGCCCTCGCGATGGCGTCCGGGCCAGCGGCCGGGTTGCGTCTCGTCGACGAGATCGCCGAACGGGGCGACCTCGCGTCGTCGCACCTACTGCCCTCCGTACGGGCGGAGCTGCTCGTACGACTCGGGGCCAGGGACCAGGCGCGGGAGGAGTACGCCCGTGCTGTCGAGCTGTGCGGGAACGCCGCCGAGCGGGCCGTGCTCGAAGGCAAGGCGGACGCGCTAGGACGCGACCTCGACCGGTGAAAGGGCCCGTGCCGTCTAGCGCTCGGGCCGCGTGTTGAGCGCGTCGGCGAGCCCTTGCATGCCTGCGAGGAGACCGCCGTCGACCCGCAGGTCGGTGCCGGTGATCCAGCTCGCACGGTCGGAGAGCAGGAACGCCACGGCGTCCGCGACGTCCTGGGGTACGCCGACCCGCCCCAGCGGGTACCAGTCGGTGGCACGGTCGAGCGCGTGCGGGTCGTCCGCGAGCTGACGGCGCCGCTGAGCGTTCACGACCGTCCCGGGCGAGACGGAGTTGACCCGGACGCCGTACGGGCCGTACTGGACCGCGAGCGTCTTCGTGAGGTTGAGGACGCCGGCCTTCGCGGCGCTGTAGACATCGGCGCCGAAGTAGCTGTGGCCGTTCACCGAGGCGATATTGACGGCCGAGCCGCGCCCTGCCGCGCGCATCGACGGGAGGAACGCCTGCGACACCCGGATCGTGCCGGCGAGGACGACCTCGAGGTCCTGCGCCCACGTCGCCTCGTCCACCGACTGCAGCGAGCCGCCGTTGCAGAGCGCGGCACCGTTGACGAGCTGGTCCGGCGCGCCGAGGCGCTCCACGAGGTCGGCGCCGACCTGTCGGACAGACTCGGCCGACGCCAGGTCGAGGTACACCGCCTCCGTCCCCGGCAGGTCCCGCGCTAGGGCCTCGACGGTGTCGAGGTCGTTGTCCGCCAGCACGACGTAGCTGCCGTCGGCCACGAGGGTCCGGGCGATGGCCTGCCCGATGTCACTTGCTGCACCTGTCACGATCGCGTTGCTCACGAGGGCTACCTTCCCGCGCGGGCACCGTCGTGGCAACCATGGTCGCGTCCGATTCCCGCCGGAACGTGTCTGACCCGCGCGGAAGACTGACACGCATGACCTCCCATGAGAGAGCCAAGACCTTCCACGCGCTCCACGACGACGTGCTCGTGCTCCCCAACGCGTGGGACGCTGCGTCCGCGCGGCTGATCCAGGAGGCCGGTGCCCCTGCGATCGCCACGACCAGCGGGGGCGTCGCGTGGGCACTCGGTGCCGCGGACGGCCAGGCACTGGATCCGACGGCGCTCTTCGACGCGGTGCGTCGGATCGTGGCCGCCGTCGACGTCCCAGTCTCCGCCGACATCGAGGCGGGCTTCGGGGACGTCGCCGCGACCGTTGCCGGAGTGATCGAGGCGGGCGCCGTCGGCATCAACCTCGAGGACTCCGAGTCCGGCACGCTGCTCGCGATCGACACGATGGCGGAGCGCGTCTGTGAGGCACGCGCGGTTGCCGACGCGGCTGGTGTGCCGCTCTTCGTCAACGCCCGGACCGACGTCTATCTGCTGGGCGTGAACGACCTCGACGACGCCGTCGCCCGCGCCCGTGCGTACGCCGCGGCCGGCGCGGACGGCGTGTTCGCCCCCGGCCTGAGCGACCTGGGCGCCCTCGCCGCGGTGACGCAGGCGGTCGACGTGCCGGTCAACGCGATGGCCGGGCCCGGCTCGCCGTCGGTCCGTGAACTGGCGGCGGCTGGAGTCTGTCGGATCAGCACCGGCACGGCACTCGCCCAGGCGGCGTACGGCCTCACCGAGCGCCTGGCTCGCGCCGTCCTCGCCGACGGGACGTTCGACGCGCTCGCGGGCGGCGCCGACTACGGCCGGATGAACGCGCTGCTCGCCAACAGCTGAGCGGCGGGCATGGTTCGTGCTCACCCGGCACCATGTCTTCCATGGGCGATCCGCTCGAGGTCTACCGTCGCAAGCGCGACTTCGCGCGCACGCCTGAGCCTGCCGGGGAGGGCGCCGGCGGTGTGGGCGGGCCCCTCCGCTTCGTCGTGCAGCGCCACCGTGCAAGTCGGCTGCACTACGACCTGCGGTTCGAGATCGACGGCGTCCTGGTCAGCTGGGCGGTCCCCAAGGGACCGACCCTCGATCCCGATGCCCGCCGGCTCGCGATGCACGTCGAGGACCACCCGATCGAATATCTCCTCTTCGAAGGCGTCATCCCGTCGGGCGAGTACGGCGGCGGCGACGTCATCGTCTGGGACACCGGGACGTGGGAGCCCACCAAGACCGACGACCCACGGGCGGCGATCGAGGGTGGTGAGCTGCACGCCGAGGTCCACGGGAAGAAGCTGCGCGGCCGCCTGGTCCTCGTACGCCGTGGTGGAGATCAGGGCGAGAACGCCTGGATGCTCCTGCACAAGCACGACGACTTCGCTGCCTCGGGCTGGGATCCGGAGGACCATCCGCGCTCGGTGCTCAGCGGGCGTACGAACGACGAGGTGAAGGCCGACCCGCACTTTCTGTGGCGGTCCGACGCGCCAGCCGCGGAGGCGGCTGTGTCGCTGCTGCCCGAGCCGCTCCCGGACCAGGCGATCGACGACCTGATGGCGCTCGGCAAGCGGGGCACCTGGGAGGTCTTCGGCCGCAGCCTGAAGGTCACCGGCCTCGACAAGGTGCTCTTCCCGGGAGACCCGCCGGTGACCAAGCGCGAGCTGCTGGCGTACACCGCACGGATCGCGCCGATCGCACTGCCGTACGTCGAAGGGCGCACCTTCGCGGACGACCCGGCGGCGCTGGTCGAGGCCGCGAACCTCGGTGCACGGGAGTGGGCGGTGCCGATCTCCCGCGCCGACGCGCCGCGCGAGCCGACCTACGCGCTGATCGACCTCGAGCCGGGCGACCGTACCTCGTGGGACGACCTGCTCACCCTCGCCCGGCTGCACCGTACGGCGCTCGGGCACCTCGGCGTGACGGCGCGGCCGAAGGTGACAGGTCGACGCGGCATCCAGATCTGGGTCCCGGTCGTCGCCGGCTACTCGTTCGACGACACCCGCACCTGGGTGGAGAGGCTCTCAGAGACGGTCGGCCAGGTGGTGCCTGAGCTGGTCAGCGCGAAGGCGGACGTCAAGCAGCGCAAAGGTCTCGTCCGGCTCGACGGCACCCAGAACGCGATCGACAAGACCCTGCTCGCGCCGTACTCGCCCCGCCCCGACTTCGGCGCGCCAGTGTCGGTGCCGCTCGGCTGGGACGAGCTCGACGATCCGGACCTGCGACCCGGTGGTTGGACGATCCGTACCGTCCTGGACCGCCTCGAGGAGAAGGGCGACCCGTTCCGCGTGCTCCTCGGCGCCGCGCAGGAGCTGCCGGAGATCACGTGAGGCCCGCAGGGGTGAGCCCGACGACGTCGGCGAGGTAGCGGTCGACGGCGGCGAGGTTGTCCTCGCGGTCGGTCGCCCCGACGTAGCCGTCAGGCCGTACGAGCAGCGCCGACGCCTCTCCGACGCCAGGCACAACCGTCACGCGGACGACCCGCAGGAGGTCACCCCAGCGGCGGACGAGGACATCCACGTCGGCGGCGCGCGTGTGACCGTACGGCCCGACGAGCACGAGGGTGAAGGCGGTCGGCGACAGGCTCCTGTGGAGCGTCGTCGCGATGCCGTCGACGACGACCGGTCCGTCCGGGACGCGGTCGCCGGGGCGCAGAGCCCGGTGCGTGCGCTGCCCGTCTGCCGCTATCGCGCCGACACGATAGCGGACGTCGAGCTCGGCGACCGCCCGGAACGCGGTCCGACGCAGCGCCGGCACCCGAGCGAGCAGCGGCAGCACCGTCGTCCCGACGAGGGTGCGCACGCGGCCGAGGGTGCGGTTCGACGACGTCGCGACCCGGAACACGCGCCCGGTGGCCTCCAGGACGTCGCGCGCGACCGGCAGCCGTTCGGCCTCGTACGAGTCCAGCAGATCGCTGCCCGCCAGTCCTCGGCACACCAGCGCGAGCTTCCAGCCGAGGTTGACCGCGTCCTGGATACCGGTGTTCATCCCCTGGCCGCCCGCGGGACTGTGGATGTGCGCGGCGTCGCCGGCGAGGAGGACGCGCCCGGTGCGCAGATGGTCGACACAGCGCTCGGAGATCGAGAAGTCCGTCAGCCAGACCGGGTCGCGGACGACGACCTCGCCGTTGGTCCGGGTGCCCACGAGCCGCTCGAGGTCGGCGAAGGCGGTCGCGTCGTCGCCGGGCGGACGCATCGTGAGCGCACGCCACGACGCCGGGCTCCCCAGCGGGAAGAAGAACAAGAGCCCTTCCTCCCCGAGGTACGCGTGGGCCTGGCCGTGATCGATGCCGTCGGCCTCGACGTCGGCGAGGACGAAGGTCTGCGGGTAGGTCGATCCGGCGAAGTCGGCACCGACCACCGTACGGACCGCACTGTGGGCGCCGTCGCAGCCAACGGCGTACCGGGCCCTGATCGTGGTCCGCTGGCGGCCTGCGCGGTCGACGACGGCCGTCACTGCGTCACTGCCCTGCTCGAGGCCGGCGAGGGTGCTGCCCCGCTCGACGTCGACGCCCGCGCCGGCGAGGTGGTCCAGCAGGATCCGTTCGGTGCGCGCCTGCGAGAGGAAGAGGAGGAACGGGTACGCGGTCTCGGTGATCGCCGGGTCGAAGAGGCGGATCGCCGCGGTGCGCCCGCGCCCGTGGATCGTCACGCCGGAAGCCCGATCGCCCGCAGCCACCAGGTCGTCCGCGACCCCGAGCCTGTCGAGCACCTCCAGCGTGCGTGCCTGGACGACGAGTGCTCTCGACTCGTGGACGGCATCGGGTGCGGCGTCGACGACGCGGACGGCGAGCCCTTGGGCAGCCAGCTCCAGCGCCATCGTGAGCCCGGTCGGCCCCGCACCGACGACCAGCACATCCGTCATCGCTGTCTCTTCGGAGTCGTCCATCGTCCGAGCGTAGGAGTCGAGAACGGTCATGGCGATGCGGCGCGAGCGGCCCGCCGCTAGCGTGTGGCCAGACGTCCGGAGGCCACGGTGACCACCGGCACACAGGGGGTGGCCCGTGATGTCGACCGACACTGCCGCGAAGACCGGTGGCGTGCTGGCCGCCACGTGCCTGTCCACGTTGGTCGTGAACGCCAACACGTCCGCGGTGAGCATCCTGCTCCCGGCGATCAGCGACGACACCGGGATGTCGGTCGACACGCTGCAGTGGGCGGTGACCGGCTACTCGCTCGTCGGTGCCGCGGTGATCGTGACCTCGGGCGCCCTCGGCGACGTCTTCGGGCGCAAGCGGGTCTTCCAGCTCGGTCTGCTGCTGTTCGTCCTCTCGTGCCTCGTCATCGCCCTGGCGAACACCGGCGAGATGGTGATCATCGGTCGCCTGATTCAGGGTGCGGCCGGTGCCACGATCCTCGCGTGCGGGCTGAGTCTCCTGTCCGTCGCGAACTCCGGCGACGCACAGCTCAGAGCCGTGTCGCTGTGGGGTGCGGCCGCTGCCGTGGGGGCGGCCGCGGGTCCGCTTGTGGGCGGCGTCCTCGTCGACTTCACCGGGTGGCAGGGGTTGTTCTGGATCGACGCCGGCATCGCGATCGTCTGCATGGTGATGACGTTCGCGACGGTCACGGAGTCCCGGGACGAGACACGATCGCGCTCGATCGACTACGCCGGTGCCGTCCTCGTCGCCCTCACGCTGAGCCCGATCCTGCTGGGGACGAGCAAGGGCAGCGACTGGGGCTGGTTCAGCGTGGCCACGATCGGCTGCTTCGCGATCGCCGTGGTCGCCGGCTTCGCGTTCGTGGCGGTCGAGAAGCGGGTCCGGGTGCCGCTCCTGGACCTCGCCCTCCTGCGCAACCGCACGCTCGTCGGCGCAACGATCGCGATCCTCGTGGGCGCGGGCACGATCAATGCGCTGATGTATCTGCTCAGCCTCTATTTCCAGAACCCTGCCGCCCTCGGGTTCACACCGTTCCAGGCCGGTCTGGCGACGCTTCCGGCGACTGTCGGACTGGTCGTGGTCGCCCCTCTCGTGCCGACGATGGCGGCCAAGGTCGGTGGGCGCCAGGTCGTCTCGCTCGGGTTTCTCATCACCGGAGCGGGGTTCGCCGTCGTCGGTCTGACCCAGGCGGACTGGCGCTACCTCGCGTTCCTGCTGCCGCTCGTCGCGATCGCGGTCGGCATGGGCATGTCGAACGGACCTGCGTCCTCGGCGGCGACGGCCTGCGTCGACGCCGACGACGTCGGCGCGGCCTCCGGCGTCTCGAACATGGCCCGGTACGTCGGCGCGGCCGTGTTCACCGCGGTCGCGGCGACGGTGAATGCGGCCGTCATCACGAACCGCACGGACGCCGGTCACTCGCAGGGCGACGCGCTCGCGGCCGGGATCGGCGCCGCCTCGTGGGTGATGGCGGGGCTCAGCTTCGCCGCGGTCCTGCTGGGCGTCCTCATGAAGCGGCACCGCCAGGCGAAGGGCACGCTCACCGACGCCGTCGCCTCCGCCGCCGCGCCGATCCAGACCCTGCCGACGACGGCGACGCCGCATCCCCGCTGAGCATCAGCGCACGGGGACGGCGCTGGACAGTCGTCGGGCCGCGTCCGGGTCGTGCGTCGGAACGATCCCGACGCGTTCTCTGACGGCATGGAGGCGGTGCAGCGTACGGAACGTCTCGCCTCGGTCCTCGTCGGCGAGCCCGCCCGGGAAGGCGGACTTCTGGCGTAGATCCTCGACCTGGTAGCTGTGCCACGCCGCGTCGCCCGCGAGCAGCACCCACCCGCGCTCGGTGTGCAGGAGAACGCCGACGCTCCCAGGGGTGTGGCCCGCGAGGTCGACGAGCACGACCGAGCCGTCACCGAAAAGGTCGTGGCTCGCGGCAAACGTGAGGACGGGCGGCCCCTCGAGGTCGTACAGGACCGTCGTACGCCCCCGCAGTGCGTCGCGGACTCCTCCGACCGGTGCGATCAGCCCGTCCATGACCCAGTCCCGCTCGCGGGTGTGGAGCCGCACCGGCAGGTCGGGAAGGTCGAGCAGGCCGCACACGTGGTCCCAGTGCGCGTGGGTCGGCAGGGCGAAGTCGAGTGCAGGCGCCGGGTCGAACTCACCGAGGGCCGTGACGGTCGCGACGGTCCGGCCCGGGGGGCTCATCACAGCCCGAAGGACCGCAGGCAGCTGCGCGACCGCACGCCGCTCGACGTCGAGGCACAGGCTCGGATCCACGAGGAACGTCGCTTCAGGGTGGGTGACCACGAACGTCTGGAGCGCGTTGGGGATCCGGCGCGGGCTCCGGCGGCCCTCGACGATCATCGCGGTCGGGACCGGGCGGGCCACCTGACGCAACGGCGTGACAGTCACGGTCCGGGTCGCGTACGGGAGGCCTGCGTCGGTCAGGCTGCGGAGGAACCGCTCGTCCCGTGGCCGCGGACGCACCACGCCTTTCAGGAGGCCTGCGGCTGCTGCGCAGCATGCGGCGATGCTGGGAGTTCGAACGTCTTCGGACACCGGGGTGACCGCCTTCCGTCGTCGGGTTGACCATCGATGACGGGACGCTATAACTTCAGGTCGACCTGAAGTAAAGAGGTGATCCGATGCCCGAGACGGAGATGCGGGTCGGCGACGCCGCCGCCGTCCTCGGCATCGCGGCGCACGTCCTGCGCCACTGGGAGGACGTCGAGCTGCTCCGACCACCGCGGCTCCCCTCGGGCCATCGCGTCTACGACGAACAGTCGCTCGCGCAGGCTCGGATGATCCAGATCTGCCAGCGCGCCGGACTCTCGTTGGCCGAGATCCGTGACCTCGCTGCCGCGGAGCGCGCCGACCGGATCGGGATCATCGCTGCCAAGCGAGTCAGCATCGCCGAACAGGTCGCCGATCTCGAGCTGGCCGACCGGTTTCTCTCGCACGTGGTGACCTGCGCCCATCCGGTCGTGTCCGACTGCGACGAGTGCTCCGCCCTGGTGGCGAGAGCGCGACTCGGATGACGCAGCGGATGGCCCCGTCCCCGATTCGGGCATTTTGCCACCGAATCCGCTGTCGGGTTGGGTGTCAAAGTGCCCGAATCGGGGACGGGGCCTCAGCGGATCAGGCAGCGACCGAGATCGCACGAGGGTGACCGAGACCCGGGGTCTCGATACGGGCTCGCCCTACGCGACCGGGGACCCGGGGCGCAGCCAGGACACGACGACGTCGCCGATCAACGCGCGCAGCCGCGGGCGCTGATCGTCGGCGAGCAGGTCGACGTCGAAGAGGTAGCCGAACGTGTACTGGTTGGCGACCTGGAACACGCAGTACGAGCTGATCAGCAGGTGCACGTCGAGCGCGTCGACGTCGTCACGGAACACCCCGTCGGCGACGCCTCGCTTGAGGATCGTCTCGAGGACCTCCATCGCCGGCTTGCCGAGGTCACGGAGCACCTCGAGCTTGCGGATACCCTCACCGCGGTGGATGTTCTCGATGGCGACCAGGCGCATGAAGTCCTGGTGCTCGACGTGGTGGTCGTACGTCAGCTCGGCGAGCCGCCTGATCGCGTCGACAGGGCCGAGGTCACCAACCTCGAGACGCTCCTCGGCCTGACGGATCCCGCGGTACGCGTTCTCCAGAACGGCGAGATAAAGCTGCTCCTTGCCGCCGAAGTAGTAGTAGATCATCCGCTTCGTCGTGCGAGTGCGCTCCGCGATCTCGTCGACGCGGGCACCGGAGTATCCGTCCTCGGCGAACGCCCGTGTGGCGACCTCGAGGAGCTCCGCCTTCGTACGCTCGGGATCGCGCTGCCTCGAGACCTGGTCAGTCACGGCACCACCCTAGTCGAGCGAGGCCACCGAGGACCGGCAGTCGGCCCTGGCCCCCGCAATGTACGAAATGGTACGTTCCTCGCGTGCGTACGTCGATCGCCACCGTCTGCCTCAGCGGAAGTCTCGTCCCCAAGCTCCACGCCTGCGCCGAAGCCGGCTTCGACGGCGTGGAGATCTTCGAGCCCGACCTCGTGACCGCGTACGAGTCGCCCGAGGAGATCCGCACGCTCGCGGACCGGCTCGGGCTGTCGCTCGACCTCTACCAGCCGTTCCGCGACTTCGAGGGCGTCGACGAGGAGACCTTCGCCGACAACCTTCGCCGCGCGGAAACGAAGTTCGCGCTGATGAACCGCCTCGGTATGGACCTGATCCTCGTGTGCAGCAACGTCGCCACCGCCACGATCGACTCCGACGAGGTGTCGGCCCGTCAGCTGCGCGCCCTCGGTGAGCTCGCCGCCTCGTACGGGGTCCGCATCGCGTTCGAGGCGCTCGCCTGGGGCAAGTACATCGACGACTACCGCCGCGCATGGCGGATCGTAGAGCGCGCGGACCACCCCAACATCGGCGTGTGCCTCGACTCGTTCCACATCCTGTCTCGCGGCCACGACCCGAGCGACATCGAGAAGATCCCGGGCGACAAGATCTTCTACCTCCAGCTCGCCGACGCCCCTGCCCTCGACATGGACGTGCTCTCGTGGAGCCGGCACCACCGCCTCTTCCCAGGCGAGGGCAGCTTCGACCTCACCGGCTTCCTCGGCCACGTGCTCGCCGCCGGCTACACCGGACCGCTGTCGCTCGAGGTCTTCAACGACGTCTTCCGCCAGACCGACGTGCGACGCACCGCTGCGCACGCGCACCGCTCGCTGGTCTGGCTCGCCGACCAGGTACGCCGTCCCGACATCGCAGCCACCACCAGGCCGCTCACCGCCGTCAGCCCGCCGCAGGCCTTCGACTTCGTCGAACTGCGCGGGTCAGGGCTCGACGACACCGACCTCGTGCTCGAACAGCTCGGCTTCACCTTCCGCGGCCGGCACCGCACCAAGCCCGTACGACTCTGGTCGTCGGGGAGGGCCCGCGTGATCCTCAACGACCGCGGAGGGGACAAGCCGGCCCACCTGGCCGCGTTCGGTCTCGAGGTCGCCGACGCGGACGCGGCGCTGGCGCGGGCCCGCGAGCTCGACGCGCCCCCGGTGTTCCGGCAGACGCACGCGGGCGAGCAGGACCTGCCGGCGACGGCGGCACCCGACGGAACGCAGATCCTCTTCAGCGACCACGGACCCGATCCACGCTGGCTCGACGAGTTCACGTACGGCGATCCCGAACGCTCCGACGTCGCCCGCTCCATCGACCACGTCAACGTGACGCAGCGCTGGCAGGACTTCGACGAGGCCGTGCTCTTCTATCAGAGCGTCCTCGGCCTCGACCCGGAGCCAGCCCGCGAAGTCGCCGGGCCGAGCGGGCTCGTCCGCAGCCAGGTGATGCGTACGCCGGACGGCTGCGTACGACTCCCCCTCAACGTGGAGCCGCAGGGCGAGGACCGCCGTGCGCAGCACGTCGCGTTCGCCTCAGACGACGTCGTCGGGCTCGCCCGTACGGCACGGGGGCGCGGACTGTCGTTCCTCCCCGTACCCGACAACTACTACGACGACCTGCGCGCGCGCTTCGGCCTCGACGACGCGTTCCTCACCGAACTGCGGTCGCTGGACCTGCTGTACGACGAGGACGCCGACGGCGGGTTCGTGCACTTCTACACACGCACCCTCGGTGACGTGTTCTTCGAGTTCGTCGAGCGGCGCGGTCCGTACGACGGGTACGGTGCCGCGGACGCGCCCGTACGACTCGCCGCGCAGCGCGCCACCGGCGCCTTCTGACCCGTCGGACAGCCGCGGCCCTACGGCGCCTCGCCGGTCGAGTCGCGGAGCACCAGCTCGGTCGGGAGCACGACACGCGCAGGCGTACGGGGCTGGCGTGTCGGCGTCGCCATGTCGAGCAGGATCTCGACCGCCGCCCGTCCGACCTCGCCGTGCGGGCCCCCGAGGGTCGTGAGGCGCGGGGTGCACAAGTCCGAGGCGAAGATGTCGTCGAACCCGACCACGCTCACGTCCGCCGGCACCCGCACACCGCGCTGCGCGAGCCGCTGGACGACCCCGATCGCGAGCAGGTCGTTGTGCGCGACGACGGCAGTCGCGCCGGTGTTGAGGGCACCGTCGGCCGCGACTCCTCCGTGCGAAACCTTGGGCGTGAACGGCCCCACGCGCTCGACCCGGATGCCGAGGTCGTCGCCGGCGACGCGCAGCGCGGACCACCTCGTCGCCGCCATCCACGAGTTGCGCGGCCCGGCGAGGTAGACGAGATGGCGGTGCCCGAGCGACGCCAGGTGCTCCACGAGCTGGCGGCACCCCTGGACGTGGTCGAGGACGACGCTCGAGAGCCCTGGGAGCTCGCGGTTCATCAGGACGACCGGGCGTTGCGCCGAGATCTGCTCGAGGTTCTCGTCCGGCAGGCGGCTCGCGGCGAGCACGAACCCGTCGACCGAGCCGACGAGGCGCTGGATCTGGTCGTACTCGATGCGCGGCGACTCCTCGGCGTTGACGAGCACGAGCGTGTACTCCGACGCCTTCGCCCGCAGCTCGGCCCCGCGGATCAGCTCGAAGTAGTGCGGGTTCGTGATGTCGGAGACGACCATCGCGACGGTGTGGTGGCGGCCGGAGAACAGCGCGCGGGCATGCGGGTTCGGCCGATAGCCAAGCTCGGCAGCGACCGCGAGGACGTGCTCGCGGGTCTTCGCACTCACTCGCGTCGGATGGGAGAACGCGCGTGACACCGTCGAGGTCGCGACCCCGGCGGCCGCGGCGACGTCGTAGATCGTGGGGTCGGCCATGTCACATAGCGAACACGATCTGGCAACCCGATGGCAACCGCTTGCCACGACAATCTCGTCGTCCCTAAGTTCCCCTCCTATGACGTACGCCACACCACCCCTGCGTGGTCCCGAGCGCGTGAAGGCGTTCTTCGACGCCCCGCCCCGGTGGGCATCGAGGACCGTCCGGGTGCTGACCGCGATCGAGCTGGCGATCGGCATCGCCGCTCTGCTGCTCATCTTCTTCCTCGTGCTCGCGCAGGCCGCGCAGCGCTACCTCCCGTTCGACGGCTGGCCGTGGACGGGCGAGCTCGCCCGCTTCTGCCTGGTGTGGCTGACCTTCGTCGTGGCAGGTGTGCTCGTCACGAGCGACTCCCACATCGCGATCGAGATGGTCGACGCGATCGACAACGAAGTCGTACGCCGCATCGTCCGCGTCATCTCGTGTGTCGTGGTCGCGGCCGTCGGTGCCGCCCTCACCGCCGAGGCGTGGTCGCTGACGATGGACCAGGGCATCATCAAGTCGCCGGCCATGCGGATGCCGATGTCGTGGCTCTATGCGATCTCGCTGGTCGGATTCGTGAGCACCACCCTGCGCGCCGCGTTCGCCGCAGTGCAGTACGCCGTCGTCGGCGTGCCGCAGGACCGTACGCGTGACATGGAGGCCCCGGTCGCATGAGCCTCCTCGTTCTCGGCCTCCTCATCACCGTCCTCCTGGTGATCCGGGTCCCGATCGCGTTCGCGTTCATCGGCCCGTCGCTGCTCTATCTCATGACCAACGATCAGTCGCTGGGCCTCGCGCTGCGCCTCGTCGCGCAGTCCACGGCCAGCTTCCCGCTGCTCGCTGTGCCTCTGTTCATCCTGCTCGGCTGCCTGGCCAACCACGCCGGTATCGCGGACCGCCTGTTCGACTTCGCGCTGGCCCTGCTCGGCCGGGTGCGCGGCAGCCTCGGCTACGTGAGCGTCGGCGTGAGCCTCGGCTTCTCCTGGATGAGCGGGTCGGCCGTCGCGGACGCCGCCGCGCTCGGCAAGGTCCAGATCCCGGCGATGCTCCGCAGCGGCTACTCCAAGAAGTTCGCCCTCGGCGTCACCGGCGCCGCCTCGCTCATCGCCCCGGTCATGCCGCCGAGCATCCCCGCCGTGATCTACGCCGGGCTTGCCGCGGTGTCGACGGGCGCGCTGTTCGCCGCCTCCGTCGTTCCCGCGCTCCTGATGGCACTCGGCCTGTGCGTCGTCGTGTTCTTCTGGGTCCGCCGCGACCCCAACATCGAGCGCACCCAGTTCAGCGGCGCGCGGGTGTGGGAGACCGGCAAGCGCGTGATCGCGCCGCTCGGGGCGCCGGTCATCATCCTCGGCGGCATCCTCGGCGGCTTCTTCACCCCGACCGAGGCGGCAGCGGTCGGCGCGGCGTACATGGCGATCCTCGGCTTCGCGTACGGCACGCTCAAGATCCGCGACCTGCCCAAGGTCCTCACCGAGGCGGTCCTCACCAGCGGCGCGATCATGCTGATCGTCGCGTCGGCCAACCTGCTCGGCTACATCTTCGCGAGAGAGCAAGTCGCGCAACACCTCTCGGCCTGGGTCCTCGACCTGACCTCGAGCCCGACAGTCTTCCTGCTGCTCGTGCTCCTGCTGTCGCTGGTCCTCGGCACGGCCCTCGACGCGATC
The DNA here is from genome assembly GCF_042681565.1 of Mumia zhuanghuii. Taxonomy (NCBI): domain Bacteria; kingdom Bacillati; phylum Actinomycetota; class Actinomycetes; order Propionibacteriales; family Nocardioidaceae; genus Mumia; species Mumia zhuanghuii. The sequence continues at coordinate 1,365,164 of NZ_JBHUFT010000008.1, read as the reverse complement.
GCCGTCCTCACGTTGACCGTCCCGATCCTGCTGCCGATCGCGGCGGTGTACGAGGTGGACCCGATCGCGCTGGGCGTGCTGATGATCCTGTCGCAGATGATCGGCCTGCTCACTCCCCCGGTGGGCACCGTCATCTTCGTCCTGCAGGCGATCGCGAAGGCGCGGATGTCGGAGGTGTTCTGGGGCTCGCTACCGTTCATGGTCCCGCTTCTCCTGCTGTGCCTGGCGATCGTCTTCTGGCCCGATGCGATCCTCTACCTCCCGAAGGAGCTGGGCCTGTGACCGGGCATCACGACAGCCGCGGCTCCGTCCTCGCCGGCCTGCTCGGCCAGGGCGTCAAACCGTCGCTCACCCCGCCGATGCACGAGCGCGAGGCCGACCGGCACGGGCTTCGCTACGTCTACAAGGTGGTCGATCTCGACGACACCCAGGTGGACGCCGACCACGTGCGCGACCTCCTCGCGGCGGCGGTCGAGCTCGGCTTCGACGGGCTCAACGTCACCCACCCCATCAAGCGGACCCTGCTGCCGTACGTCGACGAGCTCGCCTCCGAGGTCGTCCGCATCGGCGCCCTCAACACCATCCTGATCCGCGACGGCGTCACGACAGCGCACAACACCGACGTCACCGGCTTCACCCGCGCGTTCCACGAGGGTCTGCCCGGCGCGGACCTCGACGACGTCGTCCTGCTCGGCGCCGGCGGCGCGGGCACGGCGGTCGCGCACGCGCTCGCCGACCTCGGGGCCACGCGGCTCCACGTCGTCGATCCCGATCAGACGCGCGCCGAGAGCCTGCGCGCCTCGGTGTCCGGCACGGGCGCGACGCCCAACGTCCGTACGCACGCGCCGTCTGCACTCGCCACCGTGCTCGCCGGCGCCTCCGGACTCGTCAACGCCAGCCCGGTCGGCATGGCCCAGCACCCCGGCTCACCCGTGCCGGACGAGCTGCTCGCCCCGCAGCTCTGGGTCGCCGACATCGTCTACCGCCCCCTCATGACCGAGCTGCTCCGTACGGCGCGAGCACGCGGTTGCCCCACCCTCAGCGGCGCCGGGATGGCGGTCCACCAGGCCGCCGACACCTTCGAGCTCCTCACCGGCAGGACAGCTCACCGCGAGGAGATGTTCCGCGACTTCGACGAGATGGTCTCCGCCGAGACCGCCCCGCCGCAGGACGCGGACGTCGACCATCCCACCCATCGGTCTCGGGAGACCTCCGGAGAAAGGAACCAGTAGCCATGTCTACACACCGATTCCGCCGTACCACCACGATCGCCGTCTGGGCGGTCGTCCCCGTGCTCGCGCTCACCGCCTGCGGTGGGGGCGACGACGAGGGAGGTGACGGTGGCGACGTCGAGCTCACGCTCGCGCACAGCTACACCGAGAACCAACCGCAGCACCGCTGCGGAGCCCAGGTCATCGCCGACGAGGTCGAGAACGCCGACGTCGGGGTGACGGTGAAGCTCCACCCCAACAGCCAGCTCGGCGGCGACGCCGACCGGATCAGCTCGGTCGTCTCCGGAGACATCGACATCGACATCCAAGGCGCCTCGGCGCTCGGTGCCGTGTACGAGCCGGTCGCCGTCCTCGACGCCGCGTACGCCTTCGACGACAACGACCACCTCGTACGGTTCTTCGAGAGCGACGACTCAAACGAGCTGCTCGACGGCTTCAAGGAGGAGACGGGCGTGACGACGCTCGGCGCCTGGTCTGCCGGCATGCGGCAGTTCACCGCCAACGAGCCGATCCGTACGCCGGCAGACCTCGAGGGCCTGCGGATGCGGTTCCCCGCGTCGCCGCAGTTCCTCATGAACGCCAAGGCGCTGGGGGCGAACGCGACCGAGGTGGCGTACGAGGAGCTCTTCCTCGCGCTTCAACAGGGCACGGTCGACGGCCAGGAGAACCCGATCGTCAACATCGACGCCGTCAGCCTCGACGAGGTGCAGGACTACATCAGCATGTCGTCGCACCAGGCCAACTCCAACCTGGTGATCATCGGCCAGAAGTGGGACGAGCTGTCCGACGAGCAGCAGGAGGCGTTGCAGGCGGCGGTCGACAAGGCCGTCGAGGAAGTTCCGGGCTGTGTCGACGAGGACGAGCAGAAGACGCTCGCCGAGTGGAAGGACAGTGGGTCGCTGAAGGTCGTCGACGACGTGGACGTCGAGGCGTTCCGAACGAAGGCCGACACCTACTTGCGCGAGAACTTCAACGATGAGCAGCTCGCCGTCTACGAGGCGATCCGGGGCACGGCTGAATGACGGGGTCGGGGGAAGTCCAGACCTTCACCGGCCCGGTTGACGAGGGCGACCTCGGGGTCACGCTGATCCACGAGCACGTCTTCGTCGGGCATACCGAGCTGGACCTGAACTTCCCCCATCCGGAGTGGGACGAGGCCGCGGCGGTCGAGACGGCCGTCGCGGGCCTCGACCGCCTGTGGGACCTGGGCGTACGGACGGTAGTCGACCTCACCGTCCTCGGTCTCGGACGTGACGTGGCGCGGGTGGCGACGGTTGCCGCCCGGTCACGCGTCCGGCTCGTCGCGTCGACGGGCTACTACACGGCGGACGTGCTGCCGCCGTACTTCCACACCCACGGGCCCGGCCTGCTGATCAACGGGCCGGACCCGCTGGTGGAGATGTTCCTCGCCGACATCGAGAACGGCATCGCCGGCACGGGCGTCCGAGCCGGGATGCTCAAGGTGGTGACCGACCGGGCCGGACGCACCCCGGACGTCACGCGGGTGATGACAGCGGCGGCGATCGCGCACCAGCAGACCGGGGTGCCGATCACCACGCACACGCACGCACCGTCGGAGAACGGCCGCGACCAGCTCGCGTTCCTCGGCAAGCACGGCGTCGCGCCCGACCGCGTGATCGTCGGACACTGTGGCGACTCCGAGGACCTCGCCTATCTGCGCGCGCTCGCCGACACCGGGGCGACGCTGGGGATGGACAGGTTCGGGATGGAGCACCTGCTGGCCGACGAGAAGCGCGTACGCACGGTGCTGGCGTTGCTGCCTCTCGGCTACGCCGACCGCATGGTGCTGTCGCACGACGCCGCGTTCTTCAGCCGGGTGACACCGCCGAGCTGGCGCGCCACGCATGTCCCGAACTGGCACATGGAGAACGTCCACCGGCGCATCGTCCCGATGTTGCGCGAGGGTGGCGCGAGCGAGGCCGACCTCGAGCAGATGCTGGTCCGCAACCCCGCGCGGCTGCTGGCGCCGTCGCGCTGATCGGGCGGGCCGCGCCATCGTCACCGCACGAAGTGTGCGACCACGGTGCACCATGAATACGTGATGTCTCCACCCACGAAGCGTCCGCCCCTCGACCGGGAGCGCGCCGCCGCGCGGGTCAGCGCATACCTGTATGGCAACATCCTGGTGCTCGCAGCGCTCGTGTCGCTCCACCCCGAGGACCTCGACGGACCGACCGGAGCCGTCGTCGTTCTGGGCACGGCGGTCTCCACCTTCATCGCGCACGCCCTTGCGGAGACCGTCGCCCTCGACGTCCGCAGCACGGGATCCGTCTCGCGCACGATGCTCCTCCACGAGCTGCGAGACGCCCGCCCCATCGCGTCGACCGCGTCGCTGCCCGTCCTGCTGATGCTTGCCGCGTACGCCGGCTGGATCGCCGAAAGTTGGGCGCTCGGCCTCGCGATCGCCGTCATCGTCGTGCGACTCGCCGCTCTGGGCTGGATCGTCGCGCAGATCGCCGGCAAGCGGGGGTCACGTGAGATGTTCGGCTCCGGCTTCGCACTCGCCGTCCTCGGCATCCTCGCTGCGGTGCTCGAGTGGCAGCTCAAGCACTGACCCTCATCTCGCAGGCGGCGCGACGCCCGCCCCGTACCGCGCGACGCAGAAGTCCCGCAGCCGACGGGTCAGGTCGGCGAGGGTCGCGGCCGCGTGATGGTCGGGCTCCCATGCCGCCCACAGGTGGACCCGCAGCGGCCCGTGGGCGCCGTCGACCTCGAGCGGGACGAGGGCGAAGCGCGGATCGTCGGTGACGACCGCGATCCCTCGCCCCGCCGCCGCGAGCGCCTGCGCGACCTGAGGGTGGGACGACTCGACGTACGACCCGAGCGCGAGCCCGGCGTTCTCGACGGCGACGTCGAGCACGTGCCGCGCCCTCATGCCCGTGCGTAGCACCACGAGCCGCTCACCGACGAGCTCATCGAGCCCAACGCTCCCCCGCGGCGCCCATACATGGTCCGTCCGGACGTACGCCCACACCGGCAGCACAGCGACCGGCGCACCCGCGAGGTCCGGACCGGGCCGGTCGAACACGAGCGCGAGATCGGCGCCGCCGCGCAGCGACACGTGCGGGTCACCGACCTCGGTCTCCAGCACGGTGGGCACCGGGTCGTCAGGCTCCAGCTGCGCCACGAACGGCGCGATGACGTCGGTCAGCGTCGTCGTCCGGGTCGCGATCGTCAACGCCTCGAGACGCCCCGCCGCCATCGTGGACGCCGTAGCGCGGGCCTCGTCGGCGCGCCGCAGCAGATCGCGCGCGACTGGGAGGAACTGCGTGCCCGCCGCGTTGAGCGCCAGTCGCCCGCGCGACCGCGTGAAGAGGTCGACGCCCAGCTCGCGCTCCAGGCCGCGCAGCTGCCGCGACAGCGCCGGCTGCGTCATGTGAAGGGCAGTCGCGGCGCCGCTGACCGTGCCGGCGTCAGCGGTCGCGACAAAGTAGCCGAGCACCCGCAGCTCCATCCGAACCTCCGATCCTCCTATGCCTGTACGGCATACGTAGGCAGCATATTCGGTATTGGACGGCATAGCCTCGCAACCCCGATCCTGTCTGCATGGCTCTCACCCAGGAACGTCGCCTCGTCACCCCTATCCCGGGACCGGCCTCGCAGGCGCTGATGGCACGCAAGCACGCCGCAGTCCCCGCCGCAGTGGCGACGACGATGCCCGTGTTCGCCGCCGAGGCGTCCGGCGGGATCGTCAAAGACGTCGACGGCAACCAGCTCATCGACCTCGGGTCGGGCATCGCCGTGACGACCGTGGGCGTGAGCGCACCGCGGGTCGTCGACGCCGTGGCTGCCCAGGCCGCCGCCTACACACACACCTGCTTCATGGTCACCCCGTACGAGCCGTACGTCGCGGTTGCCGAGGCCCTCAACCGGCTCACCCCGGGCGACCACGAGAAGCGCACCGCGCTGTTCAACTCCGGCGCCGAAGCCGTCGAGAACGCGGTGAAGATCGCCCGCGCCCACACCGGTCGGCAGGCGGTCGTCGTGTTCGACCACGCCTACCACGGGCGGACCAACCTCACGATGGCGATGACGGCCAAGTCGATGCCGTACAAGCACGGGTTCGGGCCCTTCTCCCCCGAGGTCTACCGCGCCCCCATGTCGTACCCCTTCCGCGACGGCATCAAGGACGGCCGGCTCGCCGCCGAGCGGGCCCTCGATGTCATCGACAAGCAGGTCGGCGCCGCCAACCTCGCGGCCGTCGTGATCGAGCCGATCCAGGGCGAGGGCGGGTTCGTGGTGCCCGCGGAGGGCTTCCTCGCGGCGATCGCGCAGTGGTGCGCCGAGAACGGCGTCGTGTTCGTCGCCGACGAGGTGCAGTCGGGCTTCGGGCGTACGGGGGCGATGTATGCGTGCGAGCACGAGGGCGTCGTACCCGACCTCGTCGTCACGGCCAAGGGGGTGGCCGACGGCCTGCCCCTGTCCGCCGTGACGGGGCGCGCCGCGATCATGGACGCCGCGCACGCCTCGGGCCTCGGCGGCACGTACGGCGGCAACCCGCTGGCCTGTGCCGCGGCGCTCGCGACGATCGAGATCCTCGAGGCCGAGGGGCTGGTGGCGCGGGCAGGTGCCATCGAGTCACTGATGCGCGACCGACTCCACCGCGTCGCGGCCGACGACCCGCGCATCGGCGACGTGCGCGGACGCGGCGCGATGATCGCGATCGAGCTCGTCGACGCGGCCGGCGAGCCCGACGCCGCGCTCGCCAAGCGCCTCGCCTCCGCCTGCCACACCGAGGGCGTCATCATCCTCACCTGCGGCACCTGGGGCAATGTGATCCGCTTCCTGCCGCCGCTGACGATCTCCGACGCCCTTCTCCACGAGGCGCTCGACGTCCTCACCACCGCTCTGCAGGAGGCCTGACATGACCGCGACGTACGAGCCCTCCGCGCTCGAGCGCCACCTCGCCGAGCTCGATCCCGAGCGCGGCCTGTTCGTCGGCGGCGAGTGGCGGTCGACCGCCGCGACCTTCGTCGTCGACGACCCCGCGACCGCCGCCCTCGTCGCGCACGTCGCCGACGCCTCCCCTGCCGACGCGACCTCGGCCGTCGACGCCGCTGCGCGCGCACTGACCGCGTGGCGCCGCACCGCGCCACGCGCCCGCTCGGAGATTCTGCGACGCACGTACGACCTGATGGTCTCCGACGTCGACCGGCTGACTGCGCTCATCTGCGCCGAGAACGGCAAGTCGCTCGTCGACGCACGCGGCGAGGTGATGTACGCGGCCGAGTTCTTCCGCTGGTTCTCCGAGGAGGCCGTGCGGAGCTCCGGCGACTACGGCCCGGCGCCGGCCGGCGGCACCCGTACGCTCGTGACCCGCCGCCCCGTCGGCGTCGCCGCCCTGGTGACCCCGTGGAACTTCCCCGCCGCGATGGCGACCCGCAAGATCGCCCCGGCGCTCGCGGCCGGGTGCACGGTGGTGCTCAAGCCGGCGGCCGAGACCCCGCTCACCGCCCTCGCGATCACCCGGATCCTCACCGAGGCCGGGGTGCCGGACGGGGTCGTCAACGTCGTCCCGACCACCGACGCGGCCGCAGTCGTCGGCACCTGGCTCGCGGACCCCCGGGTCCGCAAGATCTCGTTCACCGGATCGACGAACGTCGGCCGGATCCTGCTGCGCCAGGCGGCGGACCGGGTCGTGAACAGCTCGATGGAGCTCGGCGGGAACGCGCCGTTCATCGTCACGGACGACGCCGACCTCGACGCGGCCGTCGAAGGGGCAATGGTCGCGAAGTTCCGCAATGGCGGGCAGGCCTGCACCGCGGCGAACCGCTTCTACATCCATGCCGACGCCGCTGACGCGTTCACCGCACGCCTGGGGGCAGCCGTCGAGGCGCTGACCGTCGGTCCGGCGTCAACCGGCGCCCAGATCGGTCCGCTGATCTCAGCCAAGGCGCTCGCGGGCGTGCAGGCACTCATCGACGCCACCCTCGCCGCTGGAGCGACGGTCGCGCACCGCGCACCGCTCGACCCGACGCTAACCGGGCACTTCCTCGCCCCGGTCGTGCTCGCCGACGTCGCCCCGGACTCCCCGGTCGTCACCGAAGAGATCTTCGGACCGGTCGCCCCGATCGTCAGGTGGCGCACGGAGGAGGAGCTGCTCGACTACGTCAATGCCAGCGAGTACGGCCTCGCCGCGTACGTCTACGCGGGCGATCTCGGCCGCGCGCTGCGTCTCGCCGAGGAGATCGACGCGGGCATGGTCGGCATCGGGCGCGGCCTCGTCTCCGATCCGGCCGCACCGTTCGGCGGGGTCAAGCAGAGCGGCCTGGGTCGCGAGGGTGCACGCGAGGGGTTGGAGGAGTTCAGCGAGACACAGTACTTCAGCGTCGCGTGGCAGTGACGGCTCAGTCGTTCTCGCTGCCACGGAGCACGAGGAGCGCACCGCGCGGATAGCGCTCGACCGCGACGCACGTCAGCGGCAGGCCGTCGATCGCCTCCACGACGGCCTCCGCCTGGCGCTCCGGGCCGACCTGGACCACGGCGTACCCACCGGCGGTCAGGTGGCGCCCGATGACCTCGAGGCTGCTGCGGACGAGGTCCATCCCGTCCGCGCCGCCGTCGATCGCGAGCGGCGGGTCGTCGGGGAACCGGCTGATCTCGGCGCTCGGCACCCATGGCGGGTCGGCGATCACGAGAGAGAACCGCTCGTGCGGCTCGAGCGCGTCCTCGAGGAGGCCACACCGTACCGTCACCGCGTCGGCCAGACCTGCCGCTTCCGCATTCGCGCGGGCCCACGCACAGGCGTGCGGGCTGGCGTCGACCTGGACCAGCGGGCGCCCCGTGCGCGCGGCCACGAGCAGCCCGATGTGGCCGACACCGCTGAACAGCTCCAGCACCGGACCGTCGTGCGTCGAGGCCGCGAGCTCGACCGCGAGCTCGGCCTGACGCGCCGTCCACGCTCGCGGCTGGAGCACCGTCTCGTCGTACGCGATCGTCAGCGGGCCGAACGTCAGCGTCTGCACGGAAGTCGAGGTCACGCCTCCATTCTGACGAGAGGCGAGAAGAGTCGCGCAGTGCCACCTCCCTTCATGCGCCCCCTCACGCGAAGCCGCGGCATGGCTGCTGCCGGGACTGTCGTTGCGTGCACGGGTGCGGTTCTCCTCGCGCTGTCCGCACCGCTCCCCCGCGCGTACGCCGACCTCGACGGGATCAACCCCGTACGGATCGATCCGCTCGATCCGGCGAACAGCAGCTTCTTGGTGTTCGTTGAGGGCGACGTCACGCTCAACGCCGACGAGTCGGAGGGGACGGTTGCCTCGACGGCGACGCGTTCACCGCCCACAACACCGACACGAACGGCGCCTCCGCCCTCTACCAGGTCGTCCAGCCCGGCGCGCCGTACGGATCCGCGCCCCGGATCGAAGGCACCACCTCGCGACAGTCACCCGCGTCGGTCGCGGAGCCCGTTGGCGACCTCATCGACATCCCCGGCGCATTCGCCCAGTACCGCGACCTGACACGCGAGATGGGCACGTGCGCGCAGACCCTCACACCACGCAACGCGAACGGCGAGGCCCTGGAACGACCGCTCGACACCCCGGGCACGCAGGTCTCCCTCGACCTGGAGGCCGGGCGGACGAACGTGCTGAACCTGACCGCCGCCGAGCTGGGCAACGTCGCCAGCTTCACCTACCGAGGGACGCCGCCGGGGGGTGTCACCACGCTGCTCGTGAACGTCAGCGGCACGGAGTACACCGGGACGATGCCGAACCAGGCCGACGCCTCCTCGGACGCCTCAGCTGTGCGAGCAGCCCGACCGAGCCCACCACTGAGCCGACGACTGAACCGACGACTGAACCGACGACGGCGCCGCCCACGCGGACGCCCGGCACGCCCGCAGACGCCGCCGACAGCGAGGACGGGGGCTCTGACAGCACGCTGCCGTCGACCGGCGGTCCCCCGCCGTGGGTCGCGGCAGCCGGGCTCGCCCTCGTCGTCGGCGGGGCGGCGGTGGCCCTGCTGGCCGGTGTCCTCCGCCGCACGACCACGCCCGTCAGCGCGCAGCCACCGCAGACCTCGCCTCCTCGGCGACCAGATCAGTGTTGATCTGCGCGGCAGCGAACGCGCCCGCGGCCGCCGCCGCCCCCACCTGAGCGCTGAGGTCGGTGGCGTTGCCCGCGATCCACACCCCGGCCACGTCCGTTCGACCGGTGGGATCGCAAGGCACGTGCGTCCCCATCCCCGACGGATGCTCCACAGGCTTGATCCCGAGGGGCGCGAGGAACTCGACTCGCGCCGACATCCGTGCACCCACGGCCACCACGTCGCGCGGGATCGTGGTGCCGTCGACCAGCCGCACGCCGGTGATCCGGTCGCCCGAGATCTCGAGCGCCTCGACGGCACCTTCGACCACGGCGACGCCGCGCGCCGCGAGCTGCTCCGCCTGCTCCTGCGGCAGTGCACCCTGGTCGTTCACGAACACCGTGACGTCGTCGCTGAGCTGCCGGAACAGCAGCGCCTGATGAGCCGCCATCGGCCCGGTCGCGAGGACGCCGATGGCCTGGTCGCGGACCTCCCAGCCGTGGCAGTACGGGCAGTGGACGACGTCACGGCCCCATCGCTCGCGAACCCCGTCGACCTCCGGCAGCTCGTCGACGAGCCCCGTCGCCACGAGGACGCGACGGGCCGTGACCGTACGCCCGTCGGTGAGGGCCACGGCGAAGCGCCCGACGCCACCGGTCACCGCCTCGACCGTGCCCGTGGCGATCTCGGCGCCGTACTGACGGATCTCGTCCCGTCCGCGCTCCAGCAGCTCACCCGGCGGCATCCCCTCGCGGGCGAGCAGCCCGTGCACACCCTCGGCAGGGGCATTGCGTGGCTGCCCGGCATCGATCACGACCACCGAGCGCCGTGACCGCGCGAGCACCAGTGCTCCGCTCAGCCCAGCAGCGGCCCCACCCACCACGACGACGTCGTACGCGTCCTTCATCGCCCCGTCCTTCATGCCTAGTCCTCTCCCGGAGCCACCGTGGCCCCACGTCGCCCAGCGTGCGTCGCGGCAACCGATTCTCGCAAACGTCCTTGCCGGTATGGCAAACTCGAAGGATGGACCACGCACTCGACCAGACCCTCGACGCCGTCGGGACCCGCCTGCGGGCCCTGCGTCAGGAGCGAGACACCACACTTGCCGACCTGTCCGAGGAGACCGGCATCTCCGTGAGTACGTTGTCGCGCCTCGAGTCGGGCGCCCGCAAGCCCACGCTCGAGCTCCTCCTCCCGCTCGCCCGGGCGTACGGGGTGACGCTGGACGAGCTCGTCGACGCGCCGCCGACCGGTGACCCCCGCATCCACCTGCGGCCTCGGAAGGCGTTCGGCATGACGACGATCCCTCTGACCCGTCGCGCCGGCGGCATCCAGGCGTACAAGCTGGTGATCCCCGGCGGCAGCGACAGCGGCACGCCCGACCTGAAGACGCACGAGGGCTACGAGTGGGTGTACGTGCTCAACGGGCGTCTGCGCGTCGTCCTCGCCGAGCACGACATCGTCCTCGCACCGGGAGAGGCGGCCGAGTTCGACACCCGTACCCCGCACTGGTTCGGCGCGGCCGACGACGATCCGGTCGAGTTCCTCAGCCTCTTCGGCAAGCAGGGCGAGCGCGCGCACCTGCGGGCTCGCCCGAAACGCACCTCCCCGTCCGCGCCGTGAAAGCAACCTGACCGAATCGGCGGGAGAAACGGTCAGGTTGCTTTCACAGCGCGGGCGCGTTCGGCGGCACGGCGGGCCTTGGCCTCGTCGCGCTCGGCGTCGGCGCGCTCCTTGCGCGCGGACGAGTCGGCCGTACGGGCGTCGGCGAGCGCGGACTCGACCTCATCAAGCTCCTCACGGAGGGCCTTGCGGCGCTGTTGGAGATCCTCGACCGCCGTGCGGGTCTCGGCTGCTCGGTCGTGCGCCTGCGCCGCACGGCGACCCATGTCCTCGAGCACCTTCTCGGCGCGCGCGAGCTCCTCGGCGTCGCGACGGGCCCGCTCGGCAGCCTTCGGGTCGGGCTTCGGGGCGGATTCCGAGGCTGGCTTGGCGGGCTTGGCAGCCTTGGCGGGCGTCGAAGGCGCAGCCTTCTTCCGCGGCGCGCGCGTCCGTGGCTGTTCGGCGACAGCCTCGGGCACGGCCACCTTGCCGTCGAGGTCGACCGGCTCGAACCCCGCCGTCGTCAGGGCGTCGACCAGCAGCCCCGTCTCCATGGCAGCTGCTGCGGCCGCGTCGGCGAGCGCCGCCTGCAGCGTCTGCGTCAGCTGCTCGGCCACCGCGTCACCCAGCGGCGCATCGGCGTCGGTCGCGAGACGGCGTGCCGATGCCACGGCCTCACCGATCAGGGCGCGCCGCTGCGAGGCCAGCGCGCGCAGCTCCGCCCCGGCCAGCTGCTCTTGCGCCTCACGCAGCTCCTCGCCCAGCGCGAGCAGCGCCTCCACGCGCTCAGCGTCGCCCCGTACGAGGAGGTTCACCGCCCACGCCGCTCGAGTCGGCTTGCGAAGCGCGCTGATCCGGCGGGCGAGCGGCGCGTCCCCGGCCTTGCGCGCCTGGGCCGCGAGGGCCTTGCGCGCCGCGATGAAGTCGTCGGGCATCCCCTCGTACAGGGGACGCGCCACCGCCTCGAACGTCTGCTCGGTCACCTCACCAGGGTGCCCTGAGGACGCGCGTCACACCATGCGTGTCATGTACGTGCTGTGCGGATCGAGCACGTACGTCCCGAACGGCCCGCAGACCTCGAAGCCCGCCTTGGCGTACAGCGCCCGTGCCGGGAGGAAGAAGTCCTGGCTGCCGGTCTCGAGGGACACCCGTCGTACGCCTCGGGTGCGGGCGTCGTCGAGAAGGTGCCCGACGAGGTCGCGCGCAAGCCCGCGTCCTCGCGCGCGAGGGTGGGTCCGCATGCTCTTGAGCTCCTCGTGCGCGGGCTCGACGACGACCAGCGCGCCCGTCGCGACGATCCCCTCGGGGTCCTCGACGCACCACATGCGCACGGCGGGACGACGCAACCCGTCGAGGTCCAGCGCGTGCTGGCTCTCCGGCGGCGCGGTCGGCGCGAGGTCGTCGAGATGCTCCTGCAGGAACGCCGCCAGACGGGGGTCGTCGAAGTCGGCGCGGTCGGTCGCGAGGGTCATGCGCCCATGGTGCGCGGCGATTGTTTCCCAGACGTGACACGACCAGGCCGACAAACGATCAGCCGACGCGTGAGCGCATCTCCGCGTCGAACGTCGCCATCAAGGTCTCCATCTGCTGCTGGTACGCGGGCTCGGCGAGGCGGCGCTCCATCTCCTCTGCTGTGATGTCCTCGAGGTGCGAGGCCAGCCACCAGATGTTGCCGAACGGGTCGCGGACGCGGCCACCTCGGCTGCCGAACGCGTCATCGGCCAGCGGGGTCACCTCGTGAGCGCCTGCTTCCAGCGCCGCCGCGAACGTGGCGTCCACGTCCTCGACGTACAAGCTGAGCAGCGAGATGCAGTCGGGCCACTCCGGCGCCGCGTCGAACGCCATCACGACGCGGTCGCCGATGAGCACTTCGGCGTGTCCGAGCCGCCCGTCGGGCAGCACGAAGCGCCCGCGCTCGACGGCCCCGAAGGCGGCCACCATGAAGTCGACGAACTCGGCTGCTCCGCGGACGCATACGTAGGGGCTGACAGCGCCGTAGTCGGCGGGAATGCGTGTCGTGGTCATGCCCCGAGGCTAGGAGCGTTTGCGGTCAGGTTCTGTCCGGATCGCGGGCCTCGGCTCGCTCGCGACCGGCGGGGCACGCTGCGGCCGCTTACAGTTCCCTCATGCGTCCCCTTGATGTCATCGCCATCGTTCTCGCCGGTGGCAAGGGCGGACGGCTCGGTGAGCTCACCGAGCGACGCGCCAAGCCCACCGTCCCGGTCGCCGGCTCCTACCGTCTCGTCGACATCGTGCTCTCGAACCTCGTGCACAGCGGGATCAGCGACGTCTGGATGATCGAGCAGTATCTCCCGGGCTCGCTCAACGAGCACCTGGCCCACGGTCGGCCCTGGGACCTCGACCGCTCGTGGGGCGGGCTGAGGGTCGTTCCGCCGTTCGAAGGCGCCGAGGGCGGCGGCTTCGCGCAGGGCAACGCCGACGCGCTCGCCCGCCAGGCCGAAGCGTTGCGTGAGCGCGCGCCCGACGTGACGCTCGTGCTCAGCGCCGACCACCTGTACACCCTCGACCTGCGTGACGTCCTCGAGACGCACGAGAGTGCGGAGGCCGACCTCACAATCGTCACTACCACCGGCGTCCCCGACCCCTCCCGCCACGGCGTGGTGGAGACCGACGACGACGGCCGTGTGACCGGGTTCGCCTACAAGCCCGACGAACCAGCGACCGACGTGGTCGCGGCCGAGATATTCGCCTACCGCACGACGACGCTCCTGGACGCGTTCGACCACCTGCTGGAGGCCGACGGCCAGCTCGAGGACTACGGCGACCAACTCGTGCCCCACTTCGTGGAGAACCAGCACGTGGTCGAGCACCGGCTCGACTCCTACTGGCGCGACCTTGGCACCGTGCCCGGCTACTGGCAGGCGCACATGGATGTGCTCGACCGCACCGGAGTCCGGCTGGACGACCCCCGGTGGCCCATCCGCACCGCCGCGCCGGTACGCCTGCCGGCGCGCGTAGCACGCTCGGCCGACGTCCAGGATGCGCTCCTCGCCCCGGGAAGCCAGATCTCAGGGTCGGTGCGGCACAGCATCGTCGGGCCGGGCTGCGAGGTGGCCGCCGGCGCGGAGGTCGTCGACAGCGTCCTCCTGGACGGGGTCACGGTCGGTCCCGGCGTGCGCCTGGTCGGCGTGGTGGCCGACGCGGGCGCCGTGATCACGGGCGGCTCCGTCCGCGGCTCGGACGACGTCGTGACCCTCGTCGGGGCCGAGGGGAACGTCGCCGAGCGGGCGCCCCGCGAGGAGTGAGCGAGGAGCCCTGCGCTGCGTCACTCGACGAACGTGACCGCCTCGTCGACCGACGCCCGGCTCGTACGGAATCCGTTGACCGGGTGGTCTTCGTCGGCGAAGCCGAGCGCGATCGCGCACACCACGAGCCGGTCGTCGGCGAGCCCGAGGAACTCCCGTACGTGTTCCGAGTACATCGCGACCGCCGCCTGCGGGACCGTCGCGATGCCTGAGGCGTGTGCAGCGTTAACGAGGTTCGCGACGTACGCACCGCAGTCGATCGCCCCGTACACCCCCTGGCTCCGGTCGGTGGTGACCACCGCGACCTGCGGCGCACCGAAGAACGAGAAGTTCTTGAGCATCTGCGTGCCCCGCGCCTCAAGGTCGGACCGCTCGATGCCGAGGCTCGCGTACAGCGCGAAGCCGGACTCGCGACGCCGCTCGCGATAGACCCCCACGTAGTCCTCCGGCATGGGCAGGTCGGACGACGGCGCGGAGGACTGCACGTGCGCGGTCAGGCTCGCCGCGAACCGCGCCGTCGCCTCTCCACCGACGACGTGGACGTGCCACGGCTGCGTGTTGCACCACGACGGTGTCCGCTGCGCGAGCGCGAACACGTCCCGCAGCGTCTTTTCGGGCACCGGCTCGGGACGGAACGCACGGCAGCTCCATCGTTGCGCGAGGATCTCCGACAGCAGCACAGCGACTCCCTCACTCGACCGGTTCGGACAAATACCGCACGCACAGGCGCACCATCTCGTCGAGCACCTCGTCACGCGACAGCGGCGGCGCGTCGAGCACCCACCGTACGGTCAGGTTCTCGACGGCCAGCACGAGCACCCACGCGACAGCCGCCGGGCGCCGAGCCGTGGTCGCCCCCGGCTGCGCGGCGAGGTAGGCCGCGACGAGATCCTGCACGCGACGCTCGAGCGCAGCGCGGCGGGCGCCGTTCTGACGCGCCGGCAGCTCCTCGAAGACCACCCGGAGAAGGTCCGCGTGCTGCTCGAGCGCGGCAAGGAGGGCGTCGGCGCACGCGCGCACCATGTCTGGCCCGACCTTTCCGAGCCGGTCGGTCAGCGACGCCGCGACCTGGTCCGCGACCTCGTCGGCATAGCGCTCGACGATGGCGGCGACGATCGCGTGCTTGTTCGGGAAGTACTGGTAGAGCGACCCCGGGCTGATGTCCGCGGCATCGGCGACGCGGTTGGTCGAGAACGCGTCGTAGCCGTCACGCAGGAGCACCTCGCGACCCGAGCTGACGATCCGCTCGACCGTCGCGCGGGAGCGTGCCTGGCGGGGACGCTTGCGTGGAGCCAGCACAGGATCCATGCCCGCATCGTAGGCGAGCGATCGCTCGCATGAAACACCATCGGCGCACACCGCCTGTCTCGCTAGCGTGGATGTCCATGAATGACCGGATCAGCCCGCTCGACGCTGCTCACGCCCAGGCACGACGGTTCCTCGACGGACTCGACGCGCGCCCCGTGTGGCCGACGGCGTCGTACGAGGAGATGCTCGCCGCGCTCGGAGGTCCGCTCCCGGAGGACGGGGCGGACGCCGACGAGGTGGTCGAGACGCTCGCCCGTACGGCCGATCCTGGGCTCGCCGGGATCGCAGGCGGACGGTTCTTCGGGTTCGTGATCGGCGGCGCGCTCCCCGCCGCGCTCGGAGCCGACTGGCTCACCTCGATCTGGGACCAGAACGGCGCATTGACCTCGCTGACGCCCGCCGCCGCAGCAGCCGAGCAGACGGCGGGACGATGGATCGTCGAGGCACTCGGCCTGCCGACCGGGACCGCGGCCGGCCTCGTGACCGGAGGACTGATGGCCAACTTCACCGGGCTCGCCGCAGCGCGCCAGCGGGTGCTCGCCGAGGTCGGATGGGACGTCGCGCAGCGCGGGCTCGCCGGTTCGCCACCGATCCGGCTCGTCGTCGGTGCGCTTCGGCACGACACGATCGACCTCGCAGCGCGCTACCTCGGGTTCGGCCGCGACACGCTCGTCCTCGTCGACGCCGACGACCAGGGCAGGATGCGCCCCGACGCACTCCGCACGGCGCTGACCGCCGGGAGCGGCCCGACGATCGTCTGCCTGCAGGCCGGCGAGGTGCACACCGGCGCGTTCGACCCGTTCCGCGAGCTCATCCCGTTGGCGCGCGAGGCAGGGGCGTGGATCCACGTCGACGGCGCGTTCGGGCTCTGGGCCTCGGCGAGCCCGCGCCTGTCCTCGCTCACGGCGGGCATCGAGGACGCCGACTCGTGGGCGACCGACGCGCACAAGACGCTCAACGTGCCGTACGACTGCGGCGTCGCGCTGGTCCGCGACCCGGGGGCGCTGGTCGCGGCGTTCGCGATCGACGCCGACTACATCCCCGGCTCGGGCGACGACCCGATGGATCTCGTGCCGGAGTTCTCGCGGCGCGCCCGCGGCTTCCCGGTGTGGGCGGCGCTGCGCAGCCTCGGCCGGAGCGGGCTGGTCTCGCTCGTCGAGACCCTGGTCGCCCACGCGCAGTCGTTCGCCGAGCGCTTGTCTCGGCTTCCGGGTGTCGAGGTCGTCAACGACGTCGCGTACACCCAGGTGATGCTCCGGCTCGAGACCGACGCGCTCACCACCGAGGCCGGCGAGCGGATCCTCGCCGAAGGCACGGCCGTCCTCACGCCGGCGGAGTGGGACGGACGCGCGGTGCTGCGCTGCTCGGTGTCGAGCTGGGCCACCACCGAGGACGACGTCGAGCGGACGGTCGCCGCGGTCGAGCGGGTGCTCGCCGACCTGCGCTGAGGGTGGATCGCCGCCTCGACACGGGGCTTCGTACGCGACTCCGTACGCGACTGGTATACGAGCAATTGCTCGCGTCACGATGAAGGCATGACCACGATCGAGGACGCCCCCGTCGCGCCCGTCTCCCCGGCCTTCCCGACCCGCTTCCGCGAGGCCGAGGAGCGCAGCGCCCGCATCGCCCGCCCATTGAAGCTGGTCGGAGGTGTCCGCGAGGTCGACGAGGACCTCATGTCACGACTCGGCGCCGGGTTCCTCGCGTGCGACGAGGCCGGCAACCGCCTTGCCGAAGCGATGCGGATGCGAGCAGGCGAGGCCGGACGCGTCTCGATGCGCGACTTCTCGACGCGACTCGCCGACGGTCCGAACGCCATCGCCGACCCTCCCCCGGCGCTGGCCGACTTCTTCGCCACCGTCGAGGCGACCCCGGACTGGGTCGACCACGCGCTCATCGCCGAGGGTGGGCGCGTCGCCCGTCGGTTCGGGCGCAATGCCGCCGACGTGCTTCTCCAGCTCTCTCTCATCGGGGGGTACCGGTTCGGCGGACCGACCGACCTGCTCGTCGCGACCGGGGGTCTCACTGGCAACATGACCCGCCGGCGCATCGCCGAGACCCAGAAGTGGTCGGTCGCGATCATGCAGCCGGGCGCGCTCGTCCCGTACGCCGAGGGCTGGCGGCTCACCGTCCATGTCCGCGCGATGCACGCGCTCGTCAACCACGCGTTCGGCGAGACGTGGGACGTCGAGCGGTGGGGCCTGCCGATCAACCAGACGGATCAGGCCGCCACGCTCGGCCTGTTCGACGGCGTCCTGCTTCTCGGGTCGCGCGCGCTGGGCGTCCCGATCACGCGCGACGAGTCGCACGCCGTCATGCACCTGTGGAAGTACGTGGGCTGGCTGATGGGCGTGGACGAGCAGTGGCTCGTCGACAGCGAGCGCGAGCGCCACCGGCTCAACTACCACGTCGTACGGGCGCAGGCCGACATCACCGCCGCCGGGCCCGAGCTCGCCCAGGCGATCATGGAGACCGTCGGCGCGCTGCCGTACGGGCGGTTCCGTCGCGAGCGCACGCTGTCGATGCTGACCGCGTTCCTCGGCCCCCGCAGCATGCGGGAGCTCGGCCTGCCCGTACGCCTCCCCTGGGCCATAGCCGCGGCGATCGCCGCCAACACCGTCCGCTATCGCGTCCTGAACCGCGGCGAGGCCGGCAGGCGCCGGCTCGAGCGGTGGGGCGACCGGGTCGCGAAGCGGGTCCTGCGCGACTACTACGGCGACGCAGAGCAGGAGGTCGGCGCCCTCGAGACCCCCACCCGCGGGCGTTAGCGCATCCGTCCACAGGCACCTTTCGACCCTCACCGCACCCGTCGCGACGTCGGCCGTCAGGGACGTCGGCGCTGACAGAACGACGGGCGGCGGCGCCTCAGCGGCCCAGCCCCAGCCGGTCGACCACGTGCTCGGCGATGGCAAGGCTCGACGTCGCCGCCGGTGAGGGCGCGTTGCGGATCGCCGTGATGCCGTCGCTGTGGTCGATCACGAAGTCGTCGACGAGCGACCCGTCGCGCGCCACAGCCTGCGCCCTCAGGCCGAGCCCGTGGCGCGTCACGTCGTCCGCGCCGATCGACGGGACGTAGCGCTGCGCGGCCCTCATGTACGACCGCGTGGACAGGACGCCACGGATCTCGCTGAGACCCGTCCGCCAGTGCTCACCGGCAAAGCGCCAGAAGCCCGGCCACGTCACCGTGTCCGCGAGGTCGCGGGCCGAGAACGACGCGCGGCCGTACCGCTCCCGGCTCAGCGCCAGGAAGGCGTTGGGCCCGACCTCGAGGCCACCGCCGACCCGGCGCGTGAAGTGCACGCCGAGGAACGGGTAGCGAGGGTCGGGGACCGGATAGATCATGCCGCGCACCCGGTCCTGCTTGTCGGCGGCGACAGCCATGTACTCACCGCGGAAGGGCACGATCCGCGGCCCGCCGTCAGTCCCGGCGAGCGCGGCGACGCGGTCGCTCTGCAGGCCCGCGCACAGCACGAGCCGATCGACCTGGTGCACCCGCGCGTGGGCAGTCACGGCGATCCCGCCTGCGCGACGCTCGACCGCGGTGACCGGCGCCGAGAGGTGGACGACGCCACCCGCCTTCTCGATGTCCGCCCCGAGCGCGCGAGTGATCTCCCCGTAGTCGGTGATCGCGGTCGCCGGTGAGTGCAGGGCGGCGACACCCGCCGCATACGGCTCGAGGTCGGTGATGCCGGTGCCGTCGACGCGGGTCAGGCCGGGGACGCCGTTCTCGCGGGCGGTCCGCTCCAGGACGTCGAAGCGCCCCATCTCAGCCTGGTCGATCGCGACGACGAGCTTGCCGCACCGGTCGTACGGGATGTCGCGCTCGGCACAGAACTCCTCGAGCAGGCTCCGCCCACGGGTGCACAGCGCGGCCTTGAGGCTGCCGGGCTTGTAGTAGAGGCCGGCGTGGACGACACCGGAGTTGTGCCCGGTCTGGTGGGCGCCGAGCCGGTCCTCCTTCTCGAAGACCACCACCTGGTCGTCCGGATACCGCAAGGCGATCTCGCGCCCGACGGCCAACCCGACGATGCCTCCCCCGACGATGCCGATCGTGCGACTGGTCAAAAGGATCGTGCTCCTTCCTGCTTCCTCGTACCCGCACTCAACCTAGGCGGTAGTCTCTGGCGCCGTGACGAACGTCGTAGGACCCCGCGCCGTGTTCGGCGTCATCGTGCCCAGCACCAACACCGTCGTCGAGCACGACTACTGGCGCGCCGGTGTCGAGGGCGTCGCGTTCCGTGCCGGGTCGATGCACATCGCCGACCCGTCGATGGCCGGCAACGCGGGCTTCGAGGCGCTTCTCGTGCAGATCCGTGCCTCGATCGACGCGGCGGTGCGCGATGCGTTGACCGCCGAGCCGGACCGGCTCGTGATGGGCATGTCTGCCGAGACGTTCTGGGGCGGCGTCGAGGGCAACGCCGCGTTCGAGCGCCGGCTGCGCGAGTCCATCGGGCTGCCGGTGACCACGGGCGCCAGCGCGTGCCGAGCCGCGCTCGAGGCGCTGGACGTCCGGCGCATCGCCGTCTTCTCGCCCTACCAGCCGGTCGCCGACGTCGAGGTCGGGCGATTCTTCACCGAGGCAGGCTTCGATGTCGCGGCGATCACCGGCCTGCGCTGCCCGACGGCGACGGACATCGCGCGCGTCGACGAGCCGCGGCTGCGCGAGGTGGTCGCGCAGCTGGACGGTCCGGACGTCGACGCGATCGTGCAGGTCGGGACCAACCTCTCGTTCGTCGGGTTGGCGGAGGCGCTGGAGGCCGAGCTCGGCAAACCGGTCGTCGCGATCAACGCCGCGACCCTGTGGCACGCCTTGCGCGAGCACGGCATCGACGACCAGGTCACCGGCTCCGGCACGCTGCTGCGCGAGCACTGACACCCATGGCTCGGCAGAACGGTGCGAGGGAGGCCGATCGTGACGGACCACCGCCGCGCCCGACTCCGCAGGAGGTGGCGTCAGCCGAGGGCCGTACGATCCCGGACTGGATGCGCCCTGGCCTCCGTGTCCTGTTCTGCGGACTCAACCCGGGGCTGTACTCAGGGGCGACCGGCTTGCACTTCGCCCGGCCGGGCAACCGGTTCTGGCCGGCACTGCACCTGTCAGGATTCACCGAGCGCCGCCTCGAACCCTGGGAACGGGACGCGCTGCTCGACCACGGCCTCGGCATCACCAACCTCGTCACCCGGACGACCGCCCGCGCCGCAGAGCTGACGCGCGAGGAGCTCGTCGCGGGCGGGCGGGACCTCGAGGCGCTGGCGGCCCGCGTACGACCGGAATGGGTGGCCGTCCTCGGCATCACCGGCTACCGGGCGGCGTTCCACGAACCCGCCGCGGTCATCGGCCCGCAGGAGCGACACCTCGGAGGAGCACGCACCTGGGTGCTGCCCAACCCGAGCGGACTCAACGCCCACTACACGCTCCCGCGGCTGGCCGAAGAGTTCGCGCGGCTCCGCGAGGAGGTGGAGCGCGGTCGGTGACGGCCGCTCACCCCGTCCGGTGCCGCACCCACACGTTCGCCTCCACGTACACCGCGTGGTCCTGCGCGACGTCGCAGTGCACAGGCGCGAGCGCACCGGGCACCTCGACCGGGCCGGTGGTGTCGAACGGCAGCCCGGTCCAGCCGCGCCACTCGTCGAGCGTGCCGGAGACGACCATCGAACGCGGGGCGACGGCCTCGATGACGCCGCCGGCACGCACGTGCGTACGGAGCCAGGGGTCCTCGGGGAGTCCGTCGTCACGCACCCGCGCTGCGTACTCCTCCATCGGCACGTCAGGAAACGCGTGCTTGCCGCTCGGGCGTACGGGCGCGACGAGCGTGTCGAAGCCGAGCCGGGCGGCGTTGGCCCGCATCGCGGCGAGCATCACCCCCGACAGCCCACGCCCCCGCAGATCCGGCTGCACACAGATCTCCAGCGCGGACACCATCGTCGGCGTCGTCTCGAGCGTGCGGTTGAGCGTCGCCCGTTGGATCATGCGGTCCCAGCCGCCCGTCGGCAGCGGCTCGTCGCCCCACGCGAGCGGCACGCTGAAGGCGCACGCCATCGCCCGGTCGGGCACCTCCGGGTCGAGCGCGACCAGCGCGAACTCCGGATAGACCTCCTCGACGACCGCGTAATAGAGCGCCCCCATCGGGTCCCAGCGCATGAACTCCGGCCACGCCCCGTCGAACCCGTCGAGCAAGGGCCCGAGCTCGGGCCGCGACGCCAGCGTCACCACCTCGACAACTCTGTCTCCGGACTGCACGGTCATGGCGGCAGGCTACGGGGCGCCACCCTGACGAGCCACCGACTTCCCGAGGTGCGTTTGCGCATGTGCGGAGATCGGTATCGCATGGAGTCATGTCCCTCCTCCGGACCTGCGCTTCCCTCGTTGCCGTCGCGAGCGCCTCCGCCGCCCTCGCCGCTGTCCCGGTCGTGCCTGCGTCGGCCGAGCCGACCGCGACGGGCCGTACGACCGTGCGCCTGGGCTCGTACAACGTCCATAAGGACGACCACGTCCTCCCGTGGACCGGCAAGCGGCGCAACCGCGTCGCCTCGCAGATCCTCCGCAACGGCTTCGACGTGATCGCCCTCCAAGAGGCCAATGGCAACACGATCTTCCCGTCGCTCTACCGCAAGGTGAAGCACCGCTACGCCTCCAACGCGAGGTGCGCGAAGATCAAGGGCACGCCGGTACGGGACGCCAGGGCGCGCATCCTGTACGACCGCACGCGGTTCAGGGGTTCCCGCGAGATCTCGGGGCGCATCCGCCTGGACCGTTCGTACGCCAAGAGCGCCGACTACGCCTGCTACCAGCTGCTGACCGAGAAGGCGACCGGCGCGCAGTTCCTCGTCGCGTCCGCACACCTCATCAACGGGCCCGGCGCCGCCAAGGACCGCAAGCGCTACCGCCAGACTCAGAACCTGATCGCCGACACCCTCGCCGTACGGCGCGCCCACGGCGCCTCCTGGCCGATCGTGTGGGCCGGCGACTACAACTCCTCCGGATCGCGCAAGTACACCTTCGACGGCCCCCGCAGGGCGATGCGCCAGGGCGCCGCGGCCCGGGACGCCTTCGCCGTCGCCCGGGCCCGCAAGAACGCCAGCTACAACAGCGCCAACCAGCTGCGGCGCCGGCCGTGGCGTACCCACCACCACGTGGACCACGTGTATGTCTCGCCCGGGATCGGGGTCGCCGGGTTCCGGGTGATCGTGCGACTGAAGGGCAGGCTCTATCGGACGCCGTTCGCCTCTGACCACAACCCGATCCGAGCCACCCTGCGTATCCCATATTGAGCCACCGGCTAGCCTCGTTCGGGGTATACCAACAGGAGGTGGCACCACGTGTCGAGCGTCGACGAGAAGCTTCAGGGTGTGTACGACGAGGTCCTTCGTCGCAACCCGGGCGAGGCAGAGTTCCACCAGGCGGTCCGCGAGGTCCTGGTGAGCCTGGGCCCCGTGGTGTCCAAGCGCCCCGAGTACGTCGATGCCGCGATCATCCGCCGCATCTGCGAGCCCGAGCGCCAGATCATCTTCCGGGTGCCGTGGGTCGACGATGCCGGCCGCGTGCAGATCAACCGCGGCTTCCGTGTGCAGTTCAACTCCGCGCTCGGTCCGTTCAAGGGCGGCCTGCGCTTCCACCCGAGCGTCTACCTCGGCATCGTGAAGTTCCTCGGCTTCGAGCAGATCTTCAAGAACTCGCTGACCGGCCTGCCCATCGGCGGCGCCAAGGGCGGCTCGGACTTCGACCCCAAGGGTCACTCCGACGCCGAGGTCATGCGGTTCTGCCAGTCCTTCATGACCGAGCTGACGCGCTACATCGGCGAGTACACCGACGTTCCCGCCGGCGACATCGGCGTCGGTGGTCGCGAGATCGGCTACCTGTTCGGCCAGTACAAGCGCATCACTTCGCGCTACGAGTCTGGTGTCCTCACCGGCAAGGGCCTCACGTGGGGCGGCTCGCAGGTTCGCAAGGAGGCCACCGGGTACGGCACCGTCTTCTTCGTCTCCGAGATGCTCAAGGCCGCGGGCGACTCCTTCGACGGCAAGCGCGTCGTGGTCTCCGGCTCCGGCAACGTGGCGACGTACGCCATCGAGAAGGTCCACGAGCTCGGCGGCACCGTCGTGGCCTGCTCGGACTCCAGCGGCTACGTCGTCGACGAGGGCGGCATCGACGTGGCGCTCCTCAAGGAGGTCAAGGAGGTGCGCCGCGGCAGGATCTCCGAGTACGCGGACCTGCGCGGCAACGGTGTCCGCTCCACCGACGCAGGGTCGATCTGGGACGTCGCGTGCGACATCGCCCTGCCGTCGGCGACGCAGAACGAGCTCAACGGCGCCGACGCGGTCACCCTCGTCAAGAACGGCTGCACCATCGTCGCCGAGGGCGCCAACATGCCTGCCACCCCGGAGGCGATCGCGGTCTTCGAGGACGCCGGGGTGCGCTTCGCGCCGGGCAAGGCCGCCAACGCCGGCGGCGTGGCGACGAGCGCCCTCGAGATGCAGCAGAACGCCTCGCGCGACTCGTGGACTTTCGAGCACACCGAGGAGCGCCTGGCCGAGATCATGCGCGGCATCCACGACCGGTGCGCCGAGACGGCGGACGAGTTCGGGACGCCGGGCAACTACGTCGCCGGCGCCAACATCGCCGGGTTCGTGCGCGTCGCCGACGCGATGCTCGCGCTCGGCGTGATCTGACCTCCGACAAGTCCCCGTGCCGTGACCCGTGCCCGGCGCAGACTGACGGACGGGGGGATCACCATGCGCATCGCATCGTTCAACGTCGAGAACCTGTTCGCGCGGCCGAAGGCGATGGCCGACTCCGAGGGCGACGCCGCCACCCGCAAGAAGGTGCTGGCCGCTCACGCGCGCCTGTCCGACCTGTTCGAGCGGCACAGCTATGCCGGAGCCGAGGACGACATCCTCGCTCTGCTCGACACGGTTGGGGTGCTGCGCTCCGACGAGGGCCCGTACGTCCGGCTGCGCAAGCTGCGCGGCCAGCTCGTCCGGCGACCCCGTACGGGTGAGGTCACCCTGGTCGCGAAGGGACGTGCCGACTGGGTCGGCTGGCTCGAGCTCAAGACGATCGCCGTGAACGCTCTCGCCACCGAGAACACCGCGCGGGTCTTCGAAGCACTCGACGCCGATGTGGTGACCGTGGTCGAGGCCGACGACCGGCCTGGTCTCCAGATGTTCTCCGAGTCACTGCTGCCCGCCGTCGGCGGCACCCCGTACGAGCAGGTCATGGTGCTCGAGGGCAACGACCTGCGCGGCATCGACGTCGGGCTCATGGCGTCCGGCGACTACCGACTGGTGCAGATGCGCACCCACATCTTCGACACCGACCCGCAAGGGACGGTGTTCTCGCGCGACTGCTGCGAGTACCACGTCGAGACCCCGCTCGGGACGCGCCTCGTGCTCCTCGCCAACCACTTCAAGTCCAAGGGCTACTCCTCGCCCGGTGACCCCACGGGCGCGAAGCGTCGAGAGCGCCAGGCGTCCCGCGTCGCGCGGATCGTCCGGTCGCTGCGCAGCGAGGGCGTCGACCACCTCGCGGTCACCGGAGACCTCAACGACGACCCGGACAGCACCTCGCTGGCGCCGCTGCTGGAGATGGACGGGCTCACCGACGTCAGCGCGCATCCCGCGTTCGACTGGAACCACCGTCGCGGGACGTACGGGTCGGGCAACGAGGACGACAAGATCGACTACATCCTCCTCTCCGACCCGCTCTTCGCGCGGATGACTGCTGGCGGCGTCTTCCGCAAGGGTGTCTGGCGCGGTCCCCGTACGAAGGACCCGTGGGAGATCTTCCCGACCCTCACCTCGCGGGTCGAGGAAGCCTCCGACCACGCCGCACTGTGGGCCGACCTCGCCGGGGTGTGACCCCGACGCGACCGGCCCACCCCCTCAGGCGCGGCGGGCGGTGAACAGCAGGTAGTCCCACGGCATCGCGCCGTTGCGGACACCGAACGTCTCCGCGAGCGCGGCGAGCTCGCCGTCGAGCGCCGCCACCTTCTCCGGGTCGTCGGCGATCGCCTTGTAGACCGCGATCGTCGGTCCGTACGTCGCCTTGAAAAAGTCCCGGAACTCCGCGCCGTCGAAGAAGCGGTCCACGGCGAGCGTCTGCGTCGTGGCCTCGACGTCGGTGACCCGATTGCCGAAGAGCGCGCGGACGTGGTCACCGTCTCCCCACAGCGGCGGGGGCTGCGCTCCGGGCGGAGGCGGCGGAGCGTACGGCTTCATCGTCGCGAACATCTGCCCGATGAAGCCCTGCGGCGTCCAGCTCACGAGCCCGATCGTGCCGCCGGGCTTGGTGGCACGGACGATCTCGTCGGCCGTCTCCTGGTGGTGCGGCGCGAACATCGCCCCGACGCACGACATCACCACGTCGTACGAGGCGTCCTCCACCCCCAGGTGCTCGACGTCGTCCTCGCGCCAGGTCAGTGTGAGGCCTTCGTCGTCGGCCTCCGCGCGCCCGACGTCGAGGAGCTCGGGCGTCAGGTCGCTCGCCGTCACCGTCGCGCCGGTGCGCGCGGCGGGGAGTGCGGCGTTGCCGGAGCCCGCACCCACGTCGAGCACGGTCTGCCCCGCCTCGATGCCGCAGGCGTCCACGAGCACCGGGCCCAGGCTAGCGATCACCTCCGTCGCGACCGCCGGATAGTCCCCCCACGCCCACATCGCGCGGTGCTTCGCCTTGATCGCGGCATCGTCCGTGGTGGCCGACGCCGCTGTCGTCTCGCTCGTCATGACAAGATTCCCCCTTCGTTGTGCGTGAGGTCGACGCTACGGACGAGCAGACAACGGGCCTAGTACGAGATCTGTACCGGTCGTACGCTGCACGGATGGGGGCCCCATACCACCAGTTCTGCCCCGTCGCGAAGGCGATGGAGCTGCTGGACGAGCGCTGGACGATGCTGCTCGTCCGCGAACTCGTCACGGGGAGCCAGCGCTTCAACGACCTGCGGCGCGGCCTTCCCCGCATGTCCCCGTCGCTGCTGTCCAAGCGCCTGCACCAGCTCGTCGTCGCGGGCATCGTCGAGAAGCAGGTCGAAGGCAACGACGTCCGCTACGTCCTGACACCGGCCGGCGAGGAGCTACGCCAGGTCGTCGAGTCGGTCGGCACCTGGGGCGTGCGGTGGATCGGCACGCTCGGCGACGAGGACCTCGACCCCAAGCTTCTGATGTGGGACATGCACCGCAAGGTGGACCTCGATGCCGTCGCGGACCCACCCGAGGTCGTGCACTTCGTGTTCGACGACGTCCGCGGGGCGTCGCGGCGATGGTGGATCGTCATCGAGCCCAACGACACCGACGTGTGCGACATCGACCCGGAGAGGCCCGTCTCGGTGACGGTCACGACCGGCCTGCGGGCGCTCACCCAGGTCTGGCGCGGCGACACGACGTGGGACCGTGCGCTACGGTCCGGTTCCGTCCGCGTCGACGGCCCGACGATGCTGCGCCGGGCGGTGCCCGCGTGGTTCCCACCGACCGGACTCGCGCAGGTCGTCCGTCCCACGTGAGTGAGCCGCGTCAGGCGTTCTGGCTCAGCCACTCCCCCAGCACCCGGGCGCTCGCGTCGACGACCTGCGGCCAGTCCATGGCCGACTCGTCCGCCTGGTCGCTCACGTGCTTCACGAGGCGGACCGGCACGTCGAAGTGGCGGGCCACCGCGGCCACGGCGAACCCCTCCATGTCGACCAGCGCAGCACGCTGAGCCAGCAGGTCGCGGACGGCCGGGTCGTTGACAAAGGTGTCCCCGCTGGCCAGCACGGTGCCGTCGCCGCCTGCGATCTCGATCTCGTCGACCGCGTCATAGCCGAGGAGCCGCAGCTCCGCCGCACTGAAGTCGTGGTTCAGCACCCGCGACGGCAGCCGCAGCCCCGTCGCGCCACCGAGCGCACCGGCGGTCCCGACGTTGAGGACGACCGACGGGCGACGCTCGGCGAGCGCGAGCGCGGTGACCAGCGTCGCCTGGACCTTGCCGATCCCGGTGACGAGCACCGAGAGGCCCGGCGGGACGTGGGCGGCTTCGGCGGCGGTCGCCGCGACGACGAGAGGCTCCGAGGGCATACGAGGAGCCTAGTCAGTCGTATGCCCTCGACTCTCCCGCAGTCGACGCCCGCGCGCGACGTCGTCCTCGTGCTTGGCGGCCGCCTTGTCGCTCTTCGTGGTGTCTCGCGGCGGCAGCTGGATCCTCTCCTCCGCCGCGATCCCGCCCTGCAGCTGACGTCCCCGCTCCAGCTCCGCGTCGAGCTCAGCTCCGAACAGGAGCGCGAGGTTGGTGATCCACAACCACAGGAGGAACACGACCACCCCGGCCAACGACCCGTACGTGCGGTTGTAGCTCGAGAAGTTCGCGACGTAGAAACCGAAGGCGACCGACGCGATGATCCACACCACGATCGCGACGACGGCACCGACGCTGAGCCACCGGAACTTCGGCTGCTTCACGTTCGGGGTCGCGTAGTAAAGGATCGCAACAAGCACCATGACGGCCAGCAGCATCACCGGCCACTTCGCGATGTTCCACACCGTCACCGCCGTGTCGCCCATGCCGATCGCGTCGCCGACGGCCTGGGCGGCAGGCCCGGTCAGGACGAGCGCCAGGGCGACCAGCGCACACAGGACCACCGTGATCAGCGTGACGAGCAGCATGACCGGTCGAAGCTTCCAGATCGGCCTGCCTTCATCGACCTCGTACACGCGGTTCATGGCCCGCCCGAAGGCGCCCACATAGCCCGACGCCGACCACAGCGCGACCGCGAGGCCCAGCACGAACGCCAGCCCCGCTCCGCTGCCGCTGCTCAGCTGGACGAGCGTGGGCTCGAGGGTGTTCGCCGCCGAGTCCGCGCCGACGTCGCGGAGGACGCCCAGCAGGGTGTCAACGGTCTCGCGGCCCTGGCCGAACAGCCCGACGAGCGACAGCAGCGCGATCATCATCGGGAAGAGCGCGAGCACCGAGTAGTACGTCAAGGCGGCCGCGATGTCGAGGCACTCGTCCTCCGAGAACTCGCGGACCGCCTTGCGCACCACGTAGGTCCACGAAGGCTTCGTGATCTCGGTCGGCGACCCCGGCTTGGCCGGGTCGTCCGGGTGAGGCGCGCGCTCGGGTTGGGCTTCGGTCATCCGGTCGGCCCCGTGTTCGACGGCGCGGCGTTGTGGTCGCCGCTGCCCTCCTTCCGGTGGGTCACCTTGCCGACGGTGTCCTTGGCCGTCTGTGTGACCTTGTCCTGCACCTCAGGAGCCTTCTCCTTCGCGAAGTCCTGAGCATCGCTCACCTTCTGCTGCACAGTGGGGTCGTTCCACATGCTCTGGGCCTTGCCCTTGATCTGCTCGAAGCGCTCACGGCCGTCGCGCGTACCGAGTACGTAGCCCACGGCGAGGCCTCCGAGCAGAGCCAGCTTTCCCTTCATGGGGATTCCCTTCGTTCGTCATCGAGTACCGGTCACAGGACGGGTACCCGATTCCGAGCAAGATCAACCCGCCGCGAGGATCAGACAGCTACTCGTCGCGTGCGCAAGGAGGCGACCGTCGGCGTCGAGCAGCTCGGCCTCGGCCAACGCGGTCGTACGGCCACGGTGGCGGACGCGGCCGACGGCACGCACCGGACCGGTCTCGACGGTGAGGCGGCGGAGGAACTTCACGTTGAGGTCCTGGCTGGTGTAGCCGACGCCCTCCGGGAGCGTCGTGTGCACCGCGCACCCGGCAGCGGAGTCGAGCAACGTCGCGAACACTCCGCCGTGGACGGAGCCGATCGGGTTGTACTGGAACTCCGCCGGCTCCAGCGTGAACTCGACCTCGCCTTCCTCGACCGAGGTCAGCGCGAACCCGACGAGCCGCGCGATCGGTGCCGGCGGCACGAGCCCGTCGCGGACAGCGCGCATGAGCTCGAGCCCGCTGCGTCCGGCCGCCGCGTGCACGGTCGCCATCGGGTCGTCCCAGGTGTGCGTACGCTCACGTGTCGCGGCCTCGGCACCAGTACGGTCGGTGGGCGGTGCGGTCATCTCGGCTCTCCTCGCTCCCGGTCGCGCCGGGATCGTCGGTCGGTACGGGAGGCGAAGCGCCGTTGGGTCTCGGGTCCTGCGGCAGGACCTGCCGTCGCCTCCAGTCGCAGCTGCGACAGCGGCGTGCCGGTGGCGGCGTCGACGAGGACGGGCTCGATCTCGCGCCCCGAGTCGCGGTCGACGAGCACCACCGCGCGGTCGGCGGCATCGAGGTCGTGGTTGCCCCAGGCCAGCAGCGCCAGCACCACGCTCTGCGAGGCACGGCCGCGGTCGGTCAGGCCGTACTCGAAGCGCTCGGGCCGCTCGCTGTAGCGACGTCGCTCCATCAGCCCGCGCTCGACGAGCGTGCGGAGACGCCGCGTGAGCATGGCCGGCGAGATCGCCAGGTCGTCGGCGAACTCGTCGAACCGACGCATCCCGTCGAGGGCGTCGCGCAAGATGAGCAGGCTCCACCAGTCTCCGAGCTCGTCGACGCTGCGTGCGACGGGGCACTCAGCGTCGCTCAGATCGGTACGCCGCATCGTCTCTCCTCTCGCGATCGCCATGACTACCATGATGATAGTCACCGCGATGAGCAGAAGCCGACCAGATCCGACCGCGGACCGAGTCCGGGCATCGACCGGCCCAGGGAGGTCCCTAGGCTGTGACGACCGACGTCACCCGCCCCCAGGGAGTCCCCTTGCGCTCGCCGCTCCGTCGCCGACCCGACGCACCTGTGCCCGCTGCCGCCGCCCCGCCGCCTGCCCTGCCAGCACCGGACCCGGAGCCAGCACCAGAGCCGGAGCCAGCGCCGGGCACCGAGCCGCCAGCCCCCGAGGTCGTCGGCATCGACGGCCTCCAGCGGCTGCCCGCTGTCTCGGTCGGCAACCTGACGTGCGAGCCACCTGTCCAGATCGCCGGCCGCATCCGTGTCACCAGCCCGGTGACTGTCGGGGCCTACACCTATCTCACGTCCGGCCTCATCAAGACGTCCGGCTCCATCGGACGCTACTGCTCGATCGGCCCCGACGTGGCGATCGGCCACCCCGAGCACCCCATCGAGTGGCTCAGCACGTCGCCGTTCCAGTACAACCCGCGGCGGTTCGGCTGGCACCCCACCGCCGAGGAGTTCCCGTCGGCGTCGACGATCGCGGGCGCCGACACGTCCTGGCGCGGAGGCTCGTTCACGATCGGCAACGACGTCTGGATCGGGGTCAACGTGACGATCCTGCGCGACGTCACGATCGGCGACGGCGCCATCATCGCGGCCGGCGCGGTCGTCACGAAGGACGTCGCTCCGTACACGATTGTCGGCGGTGTCCCCGCCCGGCCGATCCGTCAGCGCTTCGACGACGCCACCGTCGCCCGCCTGCTGGCCTCGCGGTGGTGGGAGCTCAGCCCCAACCAGATGCGCGACGTCCCCGTCACCGACGTGCACGCCGCGTTGGAAGCGATCGAGGCCCTGCGGGCCGGCGGCGTGTCCGCGTACGAGTCCGAGCAGGTTCCTGTCTGACCCGAGCGGTCCGTAGGATCGGGGGCTGTGACCCCCGAGACGACACGCCGCCCCGCCGTGCCCCGGCGGACCTGGCTCGGCGTGCTCTTCGCCGTCGTGGCGATCGCCTCGCTCGTCGCGTGCGTGCCTGCGTTCGCCGCGAGCGACTGGTTCGCGGCGGGCCGACGGGCGATGTTCGGTGGCTTCTTCGTCCTGTACGCGGTGGGCCACTTCCGATGGCCGCACACGCGCTGGCCGAAGCACGGAGAGCGGGCGGCGGCCACGCTCGTGCTCGGCTACCTCGGGTGCGTCGGCCTGTCGATGATCGACTGACACCTGCGGCCGACGCGCTAGGTGCCCGGTTTGGTCTGGCCCGCGTACTCGGCCGGCAGCGCATCGCCCTGCTCGGTGGGGATCGCCTCGGACTCCGGATCCACGAGGTACCACGCCTCGGGTCCCGCACCAGCGCCGCCGAGGATCAGCACGAAGCCGTCCGCGTCGGGCTCCACGTCGTCCCACACCTGGTTGGCGTACTCCAACGGACCGCCGAACGTCACCACCATCGCCATGCGACGACGGTAGTACCGCGAGGCCCGTTGCGCTCTGCAGAGCGGCAGGGCCGATGACAGACTCGTGAGCATGGCGGAGCCGGGGCGAGGCACCAAGATCGCGGTCTGCGGCGCGGGCTCGGTCGGGAGCACCGTCGCGTACGCCGCGCTTCTGCGGGGGCTCGCCGACGAGATCGTCCTGTACGACATCGCGACCGCGCTCGTCCAGGCACAGGCCGGTGACCTCAACGACGGGGCGGCGTTCGCCCCGCCGGCGACGATCGTCGGCAGCGACGACCCGGCGGCATGCGCGGGCGCCGACGTCGTCGTCATGACCGCCGGCGCGCGGCAGAAGCCGGGCCAGACCCGCCTCGACCTCGCGGAGGTCAACATCGGCATCACCCGCAGCGTGCTCGGCGCCGTACGCCAGCATGCGCCGGACGCGATCTACCTCATCGTGACGAACCCGTGCGACGTCCTGGCGTACGCGGCGGTCGGCTTCCTCGACCTCCCACCCGGACGCGTCTTCGGCTCGGGGACGGTCCTCGACACGGCACGCCTGCGCTACCTGCTCTCACGCCGGCTGCACGTCTCGACGCGCAGCGTGCACGCGCTGGTCGCCGGCGAGCACGGAGACACCGAGATCGTCCTCTGGTCGTCGGCGAACGTCGGTGGCGTGCCTCTGGCCTCGTACGACGTGGAAGGCCGCGCGATCCCGGTCTCGGAGTACGGCGAGATCCGCGACGCCGTCGCCAACTCGGCGTACACCGTGATCGAGGGGAAGGGCGCAACCAACTATGCGATCGGTCTGGCGATGGCCGACATCATGTCGGCGGTGCTGCGCGACGAGCACCGGTTCCTGCCGGTGTCCACGCTGTTCACCGGCCAGTACGGCATCAGCGACGTCTGCCTGTCCGCCCCCTGCGTGGTCGGCACGAACGGCGCCGCGGGGCCGGCCGTCCTCCCGCTCGACGACACCGATCTCGAGGGTCTGCGCGCTTCTGCCGAGGCGTTGCGCCACCAGAACCGCAAGCTCGGCCTCCCGTCGCCCGCCAACTAGCCCCCTACAACTCGCGCACCTCGAGCGCCCGGTCGACCTGCGCCTGCGTCATGCCCGTCGCATAGAGCAAGTCCGACGCGAGCGCACGCACCTGAGCGACCACGGCGGCGTCGTTGATCGTGGCGGCAGCCGGAAGCGCCACCGTGGCCATCCGCGCCGCCTCGACGAGCTTGCTGCGTGCCTCGTCGTACGCGTCGGCCGCCGCGATGTCGTCGGCGAAGATGCCGACCGCTTCCTGGAGGAGACTCACCGCCTCCGGCATCCCGGGGAACGACCGCTCTCCCTTGCGCAGCATCGTATGGACGCGGCGTGCGAGCACACGGGCGTCGCGGACCGCGTTGTCGACGTCACGGATCGCGACGACGTAGCGCTCGACATGGCTGCGCTGGCGCCAGCGCAGCGGTGAGTAACGGGCGATCTCGTCCGCCCCGGAGACCGTCGTCGCGAGGCGCTCGATCGCCGGCTGGAGCCCGCGGACCTGCTGCAGCGCCGTCCACGCGGGCCCAGCGTCCTCGAGGCGCAGCGCAAGCTCGATGCCGCGCAGCGCCTGGTCGAGCGTACGGAGCACCGCCTGCATCTCGCGGTTGGCGCGGCGCGCGGGGTTGCCCGGGATGAGCAGCGCCATCGCGAGTCCGACGAGGCCGCCGACCACGGCGTCGATGAAGCGGATGACCGCCGGGTTGCCCGCCGTTACCGGCAAGATCGCGGCCAGCAGGCTCGCCGACGTCGCCGCCTGGGTGCGCGCCAACCCGCGCAGCCCGAGGAACGTGGCCGAGACCGAGGCGAGGGCGACGATCACGCCGATCTGCCACCAGCCTCTGCCGATCAGCGTGATCAGCGTCTCGCCGACGAGCACGCCGACCGAGACGCCGACGAACAGCTCGAGCATGATCTGCCGACGACCACCCACCCCCGCATAGACGACGAGGATCGCCGCGACCGGCGCGAAGAACGGTTGCTGGTGGCCGATGATGTCGTGCGCGATCACCCACGCCAGCGCGGCACCCACCGACACCTGGACGATCGCCGTCAGCTGCGTGCGTACCCATTGCAGACGTGCACGCAGCGCCACTGGCATCCGTGCACCGCTGCGGACGTCCCCGCCGTCGCCGATGCGGGCGAGGAAACCCTGCTCGCGCGCCATCGGCCCTCCCCCCGTACTGGTCCGTGCCCTACAGGTAGAGACCGGTCTGGTCGTCGTCGATCCGTTTTGCTGCCACCGCGTGCAGATCGCGCTCGCGGAGAAGGATGAAGTCCTTGCCGCGCACCTCGACCTCGGCCCGGTCGTCCGGGTCGAACAGGACGCTGTCGCCGACCTGGACCGTACGGACGTTGCTGCCGACCGCCTCGACCCTCGCCCACGCCAGACGCCGGCCGAGCGCGGCAGTCGCCGGGATGACGATGCCGCCGGACGAGCGCCGGTCGCCGGACTCGGGGTCGATCGACACCAAGAGCCGGTCGTGGAGCATCCGGATGGGGAGCCCGTCGGCCATTCAGTTGCTCACGATCTTGCGGATCACGATGATGAGCCCGAGGACACCGACGACGGCGCCGGCGACGGGCAGGATGTTCTCGAGGCGAGGCTCACCCGACGGCGTCACGAAGCGCGCCTTGACGTCGGCAATGCGGCGACGGGCCACGTTCTTGGGGTTGGCGAGGTCGACGAGCTGGTCGACGTTGGACGCGAGCCGGTTCCTGACCTCGTCGATCTGGGAGACGAGCTGGTCAGGCGTCCCGGTGATCGTCGTCGGGGCCTCTGGCCTGGTGTCGTTCGCCACGTCGTCTCCTCGCTGCGTCTTCGCGGTCGCGGCGCCGCCCGACCCGAGGGGCTGCGGTCACCTGTCGAGTCCACGTTACCGATAGGCAAGGATAGGGCCATGACCACACGACTGCAGCCAGGTGATCAGGCCCCGGACTTCACGCTTGTGGACGACCACGGCAAAGAGGTCACGCTCTCCGACCTCCGGGGCGGCAAGGTCATCGTCTACTTCTATCCCGCGGCCATGACCCCGGGCTGCACGCGCGAGGCCTGCGACTTCACCGCCGAGCGCGAGACGTTCGACTCGTCGGGCTACACGGTCCTGGGCATCTCGCCCGACAACACCGAGAAGCTCGCGACGTTCCGTGAGAAGGAGGGGCTGGAGATCACGCTGCTCTCCGACCCCGACAAGGAGGTGCTCCGCGCCTGGGGCGCCTACGGCGACAAGAAGCTCTACGGCAAGGTCATCGAGGGTGTCATCCGCTCGACGTTCGTCGTCGACGAGGAGGGCAAGATCGAGGTCGCGCAATACAACATCAAGGCGACGGGTCACGTCGAGCGGCTCATCCGTCAGCTCGACATCGCCTGAGCCCTAGAATGTCCGACGGGCCGGTGTGGTGGAACTGGTAGACACGCAGGATTTAGGTTCCTGTGTCGAGAGACGTGCAGGTTCGAGTCCTGTCACCGGCACCCGTCGTTCCTACCTACCCTCGCGCATCGCCGCGAAGGATGCCCGAAGCTCCCCTACGAAGATGTCCGGCTGCTCGAACGCCGCGAAGTGGCCGCCCCTCTCCGGCGTGCCCCAGTAGCGGATGTCGCTGAGGCGTCGCTCGGCCCCGGAACCATCCGTCGACGGTCTCGTAGCTCTCCCAGTACAGCCGCGTCGACGAGGCAGCGGTCCGACTGGCGCTAGCGGCGGGGCAGCCACAGGGTCGACGGGGCTCCTGGCAGGACAGATGATCCCCGGAACGCGGTCCCTCAGAGTCATCTCGTGGCACCGATAGACCGCGTTGACGTCTGCCAGATCGTCAGTGCGGCTCGCCGCGGTAGGTCCCGAACGACCAGGAGTTGCCCTCGGGATCGGCCGCGATGAAGTCCCGGCTTCCGTAGTCAGTCGTCGTCAGCTCCATGACGATCGTGGCGCCGGCCGCCTTCGCCCGCTCGTAGAGCGCGTCCGGGTCGGAGCACACGACGTACGCACCGAAGGTGCCGGCCTTCTGCTGCCAGTGGCCCTCGGTCTTCTCCGAGCCCATCATGATCCCGCCGCCCTCGGGCCAGGCCAGCTCGGCGTGCTGGACGCGGTCGCCGTCGGCGATCACGACCACCCGGCGGAAGCCGAACGCCCGCTCCAGGAAGTCGATCATGCCGAGCGCATCGCGGGCCGCGAGGGCGGGCCACACGGTCGGTGCCGGCGTCGTGGTCTTGGTGGTCTGGTCCGTGGTCTGCTGTTCAGTGCTCATGGCCTCACCCTGTCGCGGCACCGTGCCCTCCGGCTTGGATGTTTCGGCGCTCTTCGGCCAGCCAGCCCGTCGGCGACGTCCCCGCCATCGCCTGGAACTCGTGGACGAGGTGCGCATGGTCGGCGTATCCCGCACGCGCCGCGACGTCGCTGAGCGTCTCCTCCCCCGGCTGGGCGACCTGGTCCCGCACCATGGCGACCGCGCGGTCGAAGCGCACCAGCCGTCCGAGCACTTTCGGACCGAAGCCGAGCTCCTCCACGAAGACCGCCCGCAACCGCCGCGGGCTCAGCGCGACGTGCGCGGCGAGGTCGTCGATCCGTCCGTTGCCTCCGTGGGCCACGATCCAGCGCCACCCCTCGACCACCTCGGGCCGCGGCCGGGACGCCGCCGCGCCGCTGGCCGTACGGGCACGTACGGCCAGGAAGTCACGGACCATTCCGAACCGGGTCGACCAGTCGTCCACGTCCCCGACCCGCCGGCGCAGCGCCGGTGCCGACGGGCCGAGGACATCGCCGAGGTCGAGCGCGAGACCGGGGAGGCGACTCGCGGGCGCGCCGAACAGCCAACGCGCCGCAAACGGGTGCACCGCGAGCTGCACGCCCTCCTGGGTGTCCGGCTGGGCGATGTACGCCGGCCGCGTCGAGAGCGGACCGAGCATGTCGTACGCGGCGACCGGCGCCTCGTCGCCCTCTCGCTCGCCCACAACCACCGGGGTGTCGAGGGCGACGACGAGCGTGAGGTACGGAGACGGCAGCCCACGGTGCAGGCGCTGCGTGACCCCGCTCTGCCGGTATCCGACCATCGAGGTGACCGCCCCCGCGAACGGGCCGCGCGGGTCCGCGCGGACGAAGTCCATGGAGGTGGTCACGCTTTGAGTATCCGCCCGATCGGTGCCCCAGGGCAGCCGCGATAGCCTCGGACGATGTTCCGAATCCTCTACTACGAGCCGCGGATCCCGCCCAACACGGGCAATGCGATCCGCTTGGCGGCCGCGACCGGCGCCCAGCTGCATCTTGTGGAGCCTCTGGGGTTCGACCTGTCCGACGCCAAGCTCAAGCGGGCCGGACTGGACTACCACGACCTGGCGGACGTCTCGGTCCACGCCGACCTCGAGGCCGCGTTCAAGGCGCTCGACCCGGTCCGCGTGTTCGCGTTCACGACCAGCGCCACGACCTCGTACGCGGACATCGCGTACGAGCCCGGCGACGTGTTCCTCTTCGGGCCGGAGCCGACGGGGCTGCCCGAGCACGTCCTCGCCGACCGGCGCGTGACCGATCGGCTGCGGATCCCGATGCAGCCGGCACGTCGCTCGCTCAACCTCGCCAACTCGACGGCGATCGTCGTGTACGAGGCGTGGCGCCAGCAGGCCTACGCCGGAGGCGTGTAGCTCGTCAAGCACAGCGCCGGAGGCGTGTAGCTCGTCAAGCACAGCGCCGAAGGCGTCTAGGACGCCACGGCGGCGGGACGGCGACGCGGCCGTACGACCCGGCGTACGAGCGCGATCACGACCAGCGCCGCCGCGAAGATCCACCACGCACCCGCCTGCTCGAGACCGGGGCTCGACTCACCGACGATCCATGCGTACGCGGCCACCATGAACGCTCCCCCGAGCGTCACCAGCATCGCCGGAACGAACATCGTCACGAGCGCGGCGCCGAGGATGACGAGGCCGACCTGACGGATGTCGTCCTGGTTCGTGTACCACCAGAGCGCGTCCGCACTCATCCCCTCGGGGTCGGGCATCCCGGTGGAGCTCAGCGCACGCCACGTCGCGACGAACGCCACTGCCCACGCGATGAGGGCGGCGATGCGCAGGAGCGGCAGCAGCGTACGCACAGCGGCCTCAGGCCAGCAGCGCGACGAGGTGCGGGACCATCGCGCGCAGTGCGTTGCCCCGGTGGCTGATCGCGTCCTTGTCCGCGGGGGTCAGCTCGGCGGTCGACACGTCGTAGCCGTCGGCCGCGAACAGCGGGTCGTACCCGAAGCCCCCGTCACCGGTCGCCTCGCGCTGGATCCGGCCGCGCATGATGCCGATCTCGACGACCTCCGCCCCGCTCGGCATCGTGAGCGCCATCGCGCACCGGAACTCCGCGCCGCGGCGCTCGTCCGGCACGTCGGCCAGCTGGTCGAGCAGCAGCGCGTTGTTGCGCGCATCAGACTTGGGTCGACCGCCCCAGCGAGCCGAGAGCACGCCCGGCATGCCGTTGAGGGCGTCCACGCACAGACCGGAGTCGTCGGCCAGCGACGGCAGGCCGGTCGCCTTCGCCGCGGCACGCGCCTTGAGCAGCGCGTTGCCCTCGAAGGTCGGCTGGTCCTCTACCGGCTCGGCGAAGTCACCGATGTCGCCCAGCCCCAGCACCTCGATGCCCGGGAGCTCGGGCTCCAGGATGCGGCGCAGCTCGGCGAGCTTGCCCGTGTTGTGGCTCGCCAGGACGACCCGGCGCCCCGCCTCGCTCACGCCGCGCCCCCACCGAGCGCGGCCGCCTGGATCGCCGTGAGATCGGCGCAGCCCTTCTCGGCGAGCGCCAGCAGCGCGTCGAGCTCCACACGGTCGAACGGCGCGCCCTCAGCGGTCCCCTGGACCTCGACGAATGCGCCCGAGCCGGTCATCACGACGTTCATGTCCGTCTCGGCGCGGACGTCCTCGGTGTACGGGAGGTCGAGCATCGGGGTGCCGTCGATGATCCCCACCGACACCGCAGAGACCGACCCGGTGAGCGGCTCCGCCACCAGCGAGCCGCGCCCCCGCAGGTAGGAGACGGCGTCCGCCAGGGCGACGTACGCGCCGGTGATCGCTGCCGTGCGGGTGCCGCCGTCGGCCTGGAGGACGTCGCAGTCGATGACGATCGTGTTCTCGCCGAGCGCCTTGTAGTCGATCACGGCACGCAGCGAGCGCCCGATCAGGCGCGAGATCTCGTGCGTACGACCGCCGATGCGGCCCTTCACGGACTCGCGGTCGGACCGGGTGTGGGTCGCGCGCGGCAGCATCGCATACTCGGCCGTCACCCAGCCGAGGCCGGAGTCACGACGCCAGCGCGGCACCCCCTCGGTCACGCTCGCGGCGCACAGCACCCGCGTACGTCCGAACTCGACCAGCACCGATCCCTCGGCGTGGTCGAGCCAGTTGCGGGTGATAGTGACCGGACGCAGCTCGTCGACGGCGCGGCCGTCCTCGCGGGAAGTCATGCCCGCGAGCCTAACGCGGTGGCCGTACGGGCCTGCGTCACACCTCGTAGACGTTGCCCGGGACCACGAGCTCGCTCTGCCCGGCGAACGCGGCCTTGGCCTCTGAGGCGACGACGTCGTGGTCGGTCCAGGTCGGCACGTGGGTGAGCAGCAGACGACCGACACCGGCCTCCGTCGCCGCGACGCCGGCGTCCGTCCCCGAGAGATGGAGATGGGGTGGGTTGCCCCCGGCGTCGACGAACGAAGCCTCGCAGAGGAAGACGTCGGCATCACGGGCCGCGTCCGCGAGCGCCGGCGTCGGGCCGGTGTCGCCCGAGTAGACGAGAACCCGCCCTTCGGTCTCGATCCGCAGCGCATACGACTCGACAGGGTGGTCGACCAGTGTCGGCGTCACTGTGAACGGGCCCAGCGTCACCGGCTCGCCGTCGGTCCACGCGAAGACGTCGAGCTCCTCGGTCATGCCGGGATCGCGCGGGAGGTCGTACGCCTCGGCGAACCGCTGCGCACTCCCTTCGGGGCCCCACAGGGGGATGCGTGGGAGCGGGCCACCAGGGACGTACTTGCGGTAGACGTACATCCCGCAGATGTCCATGTAGTGGTCCGGGTGCAGGTGCGAGACCGCGATCGCGTCGAGGTCCTCGATCGCGGCGTACTGCTGCAGGACACCGAGCGCACCATTGCCGAGATCCACGACGAGCCGGTAGGTACGGCCCTCGTACGGCGCCTCGACGAGATAGCAGCTGGCGGCGGAGTCGGGCCCTGGGTAGGAGCCTGCGCACCCGATGATCGTGAGCCTCATGCGCCCACCCACGCGGTGATGCCCATCGAGGAGAACTGGTCGACCTGCTCGATCTCGGGGCCGAGGAAGCGACGGCCGAGCGTACGGAACTGCTCCGGCTGGCCCGTCGTGAGGAAGCGGTGCTCGGGCAGCGTGTCCGTGGTGCGCTCGAGCTCGTGGCGCACCAGCAGCGCGTACACGTCCTTGGCGGTCTCGTCGGCGCTCGACACCAGCGTCACGTCGTCTCCCATCACGTACGAGATCACGCCGGTCAGCAGCGGATAGTGAGTGCAGCCGAGCACGAGCGTGTCCACGCCGGCGGCCTGCAGCGGCGCGAGGTATTCGTGGGCGACCTCCAGCAGCTCGGGCCCGGACGTCACCCCTGCCTCGACGAACTCGACGAAGCGTGGGCACGCCTCGACGGTCAGCTGGACGGTCGGGTTGGCGGCGAACGCATCCTCGTAGGCCATCGAGGCCTTTGTCGCGCGCGTGCAGATCACGCCGACATGGTGGTTGCGGGTGGCCGCGACCGCACGTCGAGTCGCGGGCACGATCACCTCGACGACCGGCACGTCGTAGCGTTCGCGGGCGTCGCGGAGCACGGCGGCACTCGCCGAGTTGCACGCGATGACCAGCGCCTTCACGCCCTGGGTGACGAGGTGGTCGAGGCACTCGAGGGCGTACTCGCGGACGTCACCGATCGGCTGCGGCCCGTACGGCTGCCGGGCTGTGTCGCCGAGATAGAGGACCGCCTCGTTCGGCAGCTGGTCGATCACGGCACGAGCGACGGTGAGACCGCCGAAGCCGGAGTCGAAGATGCCGATGGGCGCGTCGTTCACCCGAGCGAGCCTAGTGGGCGATTCACACGCACGAAACACATTGCGGTCCAGGCCACACGGCGCGTCGCGTCACCCACCGGCTGGTCGAGCAGCCGCGAGGAACGAGCGGCGTGTCCACACCACGCTCCCCTACAGTCCCTCCATGAGACGAGTTCCTTTCACCGGAGACGAGAAGGAGAGCCTGTACGTGGCTCTCGACCGGCACCGCGACGCCATCTTGTGGAAGATCGACGGGTTGTCCGACGACGACCTGCGGCGGCCCATCGTGCCGTCAGGCACGACGCTCCTCGGGATGGTCAAGCACCTGGCGTCCGTCGACTACGCCTGGTTCTGCTCGACGTTCGGCCGCGAGTCGCTCGAGGTCCCGGCCGACGAGGACGACTGGGACGCCGACTGGCGCATCGAGCCGTGGGAGACGACCGAGGGCGTGCTCGCCTACTTCGCGATGGCGCGCAAGGCCGCCGACGAGGTGATCCACGACCTGGACCTCACCGACACCGGCACGGCCTGGTACGGCCCGACGGTCTCGCTGCGATGGGTGTTGATCCACATGGTCGAGGAGTACGCCCGCCACGCCGGCCACGCGGACATCCTCCGCGAGCTGGTCGACGGGGCGACGGGCCCGTTCGAGGGCTACCCGACCTGAGCGATGGTCCCGCCCCTCCCATTTTCCGTTGGCCCCAAGGAAGAGTGCAGGCCCCACCGCGCATGTGCGGTGGGGCAACACTTCTTCGTTGGGGCCAACGGAAAGTGGAGGGCCTACGCCCAGAGCTGGCCCTCGAGGCGCTCCTCGGCCTCGTCGATCGTGCCTTCGTACGCGCCGGTCGAGAGGTACTTCCAGCCACCGTCCGCGACGACGAACGCGATGTCGGCCGATGCCCCCGCCTTGACGGCCTTCGAGGCCTGGGCAAGCGCGGCGTGCAGGATCGCGCCGGTCGAGATGCCGGCGAAGACGCCCTCGGCCTCGAGCAGCTCACGCACGCGCCGGACGGCGTCGCGCGGGCCGACAGAGAAGCGGGCGTCGATGTACTGCGGGTCGTACAGCTCGGGCACGAACCCCTCGTCGAGGTTGCGCAGCCCGTACACGAGCTCGCCGTAGCGAGGCTCGGCGGCGACGATGCGCACCTCGGGCTTGGCCTCGCGGAAGAACCGCCCGACGCCCATCAGCGTGCCGGTCGTGCCGAGCCCCCCGACGAAGTGCGTCACCTCGGGCAGGTCGGCCAGGATCTCGGGCCCCGTGCCGCGGTAGTGCGCGTCGGCGTTGGCGGCGTTGCCGTACTGATAGAGCATCACCCAGTCGGGATGCTCCTCGGCGACGCGCTTCGCGACGCGGACGGCCTCGTTGGAGCCGCCCGCCGCGGGCGACGAGACGATCTCCGCGCCCCACATCCGCAGGATCTGGCGCCGCTCCTCGGACGTGTTCTCCGGCATGACGCACACCATGCGGTAGCCGCGCAGCTTGGCGACCATCGCCAGCGAGATGCCGGTGTTGCCGGACGTCGGCTCGAGG
Source organism: Mumia zhuanghuii (assembly GCF_042681565.1). Classification (NCBI taxonomy): domain Bacteria; kingdom Bacillati; phylum Actinomycetota; class Actinomycetes; order Propionibacteriales; family Nocardioidaceae; genus Mumia; species Mumia zhuanghuii. The sequence continues at coordinate 1,323,120 of NZ_JBHUFT010000008.1, read as the reverse complement.
ATCGTGCACCCCGGCCGCAGCACGCCCTCAGCCTCGGCGCGCTCGATCATCGCGAGCGCGGCACGGTCCTTGATGGAGCCGGTCGGGTTGCGGTCCTCGAGCTTGGCCCAGATCCGGACCTCAGGGGTCGGCGACAACCTCGGCAGCCCCACGAGCGGGGTGTTGCCGACGGAGTCGATCAGGTTGTCGAAGCGCATGAGGTCAACGTGCGTACGGGGCGCCGGTCAGCGCGAACCGCCCGCGACCGCGGGCAGGATCACGACGACGTCGCCATCGGACAGCGGCGTCTCGAGGCCGCCGGAGAACCGGATGTCCTCGTCGTTGACATAGATGTTGACGAAGCGACGCGGCTGGCCGTCCTCGACCAGCCGGTCCTTGATGCCGGAGTGGTTCGCCTCCAGGTCCTCGATCAGCGCGCTGACCGAGTCACCGGCGGCGGACACCTTCTTCTCGCCGTCGGTGTAGGTGCGGAGAATGGTGGGGACTCGGACCTCGATGGCCATCAGACGTCTGCTTCCTTCGAACGGGTGCTTACGTCGTCGTAACGTTCAACGACCTTGACTTCTTCCTCGGTGACCTCACCGTCGACGATCCGGTACGACCGGAACTCGACGGGGCCGGACTCGTGTGCGCCGTCACGGGTCGACACGAGGACGTAGTGGGCCCCGGGCTCACCGGCGAGGTTGACGTCCGTACGGGATGGGTAGGCCTCGGTCGCGGTGTGCGAGTGGTAGACGACGACGGGCTCCTCGTCGTTGTCGTCCATCTCCTGGTAGAGCCGCAGCAGGTCGGTCGAGTCGAACTCGTAGAACGTGGGCGACATCGCCGCGTTGACCATCGGCGCGAAGCGCGTCGGCAGATCGGATCCGACGGCCCCCGCGACCACGCCGCAGGCCTCGTCGGGATGGTCCCGACGGGCGTGCGCGATGATCGCGTCGTAGGTCGCCTGGTCGATGGTCAGCATGCCTCACAGGGTACGCGGTCCCGAATGGCGGACGCCCGGCATCCACCATGCGGGAAGCCGAGCGTGTGGGACAGTGCACGTCAGGGTGTCGCAGGGCCACCGAGCGGCCAGGTCCGTACGACCCGTCGTCGCCGTGCATCGCCGTCCGGGCGCATCGCGACCAGCGAGACGTCCTCGAGCCGTACGGGCGCGCCGATCTCCACACCGCGCCCGCGCTGCTCGGACACGTGGGGTCGGAACCGGTCGCCGACGTGCCGCATCGCCCGGACGTCGACGCCGACATCGTCGAGCGCGGCGAGCATCGCGCGGTGCAGGGCGTCGATCTCGTCCACGCGGGCCAGCTCGGCGACGCGGACCTCGCGGCGCCGTCCGAACCAGGTGTCGGCGACAGCGCGGGTATCGATCGGCGGGCGGCCGGCGAGCACACCGCTCAGCGCTCCGACGACGTCGTCCTCGGCGGCGTCGAAGGGCGGGACCCACGTGACGTGCAACGGCCAGGCGTCGCGGCCGAACTCCTCCGGCGCAGGTTCAGACTCGACAAACGTGACCACGCACCAGCGCGTACGGTCACCGGCCACGTCGTCAGTCCAGCGCGCTGACAAGCGACTCCTGCACGAAGCCCAGCCAGTCGTAGATGTCGACGACGACGGACACCGCCTGGTCGTCGCTCTCGGCAGCGGCCTCGGCGTCCTCCTCGGACTCGATCCCGAGCCTGACGGCGAGCGCCAGCCGGATGTCGGTCAGCGCCCGCATCCACGACTGCGCAGCACGGTCGCCGAGCTCGACCTCGACCGGGTCCTCGGAGCTCTCGGGGTCCTCGAGATCGAAGCCACCCGCGACCAGCGAGGCCACCACAGCCTGCGCGTTCTCGACCTTCACGGTGGACAGGCCCCGCTCGGTGAAGCGACGGAAGTCACCGGCCGCCTCGTCGTCGTCGCGGTAGGCGTCGGGCAGCAGGCGGCGCAGCACCGGGTCCTCCGGCGGCAACGACGAGCCGGTCGTGCCGAGCTGGCCGAACAGCGGGTCGATCGACGACTCCTCAGGCCCGTTGCGGTCGCGCAGCAGCTCGATGATCTGACCGAGCAGGTTGATGAGGAGCGCCGCCTCGGCCGGCTCGAACTCTGCCCGGATCCGGCCGCGCTTGCGCCGCTCGAACGCCTTCACGCGTCCTCCCGCTGGAGGGTCGCCCACAGGCCGTACTCGTGCATCGCCTGCACGTGCCGCTCCATCTCTTCGCGCGGGCCGGACGAGACCACGGCCCTGCCGTCGTTGTGCACCTTCATCATCAGCTCGTGCGCCTTGGCGTCGGAGTAGCCGAAGTAGTTCTTGAACACGTAGGCCACGTACGACATCAGGTTGACCGGGTCGTTCCAGACGATGGTGACCCACGGTCGGTCGAGCTCGGTGACCTCGTCGGTCTCCGGCTCGTCGAGCTCGATCGGCGCTGGCGTGCTCACCTGCACCATTGTGGCGCACGTGCAAACCCCGATCGCCTGGCCCTGCTGCCCTGCTGTGATGCGGCACATGAGAAGAGCCCTCGCGGCCACCGCCGCTGCCGCCCTGGTCGCTGGCGCCCTCGCAGTCATCCCCTCGCCCGCCACGGCCGGCGACCCGGCCGTACGGCCGGCCGCCACGATCGCCCCGGCCCCCGACCGGGTCATCTCAGGGCCGTTGACGGGCCTGCAACGTCCGGTCGGCCTCGCGATCGGTCCGGACGGACGGATCTTCGTCAGCAACTTCCTCAGCGGGTCGACGCTGGGGTCAGTACGGGTCTTCGCCGCCGACGCCGCGGGCGACACCGCCCCCGGCGCGGTCCTCGACTCGACGTCTCCCGGGATGAGCTTCCTGACGAAGCCCGCCGGCATCGTCGTCGGGACGGACGGCCGACTCCACATGGCGGCGTACAACGACAACGCGATCCGGACGTACGCCGTCCCGGCAAGCGGGAACGGGTTCGTCATGCAGTCGGCGATCGGCGCGGCGACGCTGATCTCCGCACCGAACGACCTCGCGACGACGTCGCCGACCGGCTTGTGGGTGACCAGCGGAGGCACTGACGAAGTCGTCCGCCTGGAGGTCGGCTCCACCACCCGGCTGCGGACGCTCAGCACCTCGGCTCCCCTCGGCGTGGCGGTGCACGGCACGTCGCTCTATGTCAGCGGTGGCAACCCGGCTGCTCCGTACGTCAAGGTCTTCACCGCGGGTGCGAGCGGCCCCGCGACGCCGTCGCGGACGATCTCGGGACCAGCGACCGGCCTCGAGGAGGTGGGCGGCGTGGCCGTCGACCGGTACGGCCGGATCTACGTCGCCAACGGAACGGACGACTCCGTCCGGGTCTTCGCCCCTGGAGCGAACGGCAACGCCGCGCCCGTCTTCGTCATCAGCGGTGCCGCGACGCAGATCGACTACCCGTCGGACCTTGCATTCGACGCTGCGGGGCGCCTGTGGGTTGCCAACGACACCGCGACGGGCAAGGTCCTCCGTCTCCCGGCCCTCGCTGCCCCGCCAGTCCCGCGTCCACCTGCACCGCCGCCCCGTACGACCGCGCCGTCGAAGCCGCGCGCGCTGAAGGTCACCGGCAAGACGACCGCGAAGAAGCGCACCGTCCGCTGGAAGGCACCCGCGCGCAGCGGCGGGACGCGCGTCCTGCGCTACCGCGTGGTGATCAAGAAGGGCAAGAAGGCCCTTCTTGCCCGTACCGTCTCCGCCTCCACGCGGAGGCTGATCGTCAAGCGCAGCAAGCTCCGTACGGGCAGGCTCACGGTCCACGTCCGGGCGGTCAATGCCAAGGGCGCCGGCCCGTACGCGACCACGCGCTTCCGCGTGCGCCGCTAGGAGCCGCACTACGCTGACGCCGTGACCTCCACCGCCTTGCTCACGGACCACTACGAGCTGACGATGCTCCAGGCAGCGCTCGCCGACGGCACCGCTGAGCGGCGCTCGGTGTTCGAGCTGTTCGCACGCCGGCTGCCCGACGGGCGGCGCTACGGCGTGGTCGCAGGGATCGGACGGATCCTCGACGCGATCGAGGCGTTCCGGTTCACCGACGACGACCTCGCGTTCCTCCGCGAGACGTCCGTCGTGGACGAGCCGACACTCGCGTGGCTGGCCGACTACCGGTTCAGCGGCGACGTGTGGGGGTACGCCGAAGGCGAGACCTACTTCCCGCAGTCCCCCGTCCTCGTCGTCGAGGGCACCTTCGGCGAAGCCGTGGTTCTCGAGACGGTGCTGCTCTCGATCCTCAATCACGACTCGGCGATCGCCTCGGCGGCGGCGCGCATGATCGTGGCCGCCGGCGACCGCCCGTGCATCGAGATGGGCTCGCGGCGCACCCACGAGAGTGCCGCGATCGCCTCGGCCCGCGCCGCGTACGTCGGCGGATTCTCGACGACGTCCAACCTTGCGGCCGGGCGCCGTTATGCGATCCCGACCACGGGGACGTCGGCGCACTCGTTCACGCTGCTGCACGACACCGAGCGCGACGCCTTCACCTCCCAGGTCGAGTCGCTGGGCGTCGGCACGACGCTGCTGGTGGACACGTACGACGTCGCGGAGGCGGTACGCCTCGGCATCGAGGTCGCGGGCACCGACCTGGGCGCCGTACGCCTCGACTCCGGCGACCTGCCGCTGCTGGCCAAGCAGGTCCGGCGCCAGCTCGACGACCTCGGCGCGACGGCGACGAAGATCGTCGTGACCAGCGACCTCGACGAGTACGCGATCGCCGGACTCGCCGCGGCGCCGGTCGACGGGTACGGGGTCGGCACATCGTTGGTCACCGGCTCCGGACACCCCACGTGCGGCTTCGTCTACAAGCTCGTCGCGCGGGCCGACGGTCTCGGCGCGGACGCGACCATGGTGTCGGTCGCGAAGGCCAGCAAGGACAAGATCTCGATCGGCGGCCGCAAGTACGTCCTGCGTCGACTCGACGACCGCGGCACAGCGACGGCGGAGGTCATCGGCATCGGCGAGGCCCCCGAGGGCGACCACAACGACCGCCCGCTGCTGGTGCCGCTCGTCCGTGACGGCGAGCGGGTCCACGACGAGCCGCTCGACGTGGCCCGTGACCGGCTCCGCGCCTCGCTGGCCGAGCTACCCTTGCAGGCGCGGCAGCTGTCGCGGGGGGAGCCTGCGATCCCGACTGTCTTCGAGGGCACGGCGAGCGAGGGAGCACGATGAGCAAGGCACTGGTCGTGGTGGACGTGCAAAAGGACTTCTGCGAGGGCGGCTCGCTCGCCGTCGCCGGGGGCGCCGACGTCGCCGAGCGGATCGCGAAGCTCGTCGCCGACGGCGGGTACGACATCGTCGTCGCGACCAAGGACCACCACATCGATCCCGGGACGCACTTCAGCGAGGCTCCCGACTTCGTCGACTCGTGGCCGCCGCACTGCGTCGTCGGCACGGAGGGCAACCAGCTCCACGAGCCGCTCCGCGAGGACATGTTCGCGGCGGTCTTCGAAAAGGGGCAGTTCGACGCGGCCTACTCCGGTTTCGAGGGCACGGCCACCGGGTCCGAGGACGCTCTCGACGCGTGGCTGCGCGACCGCGGCGTGGACGCGGTCGACGTCGTCGGGATCGCGACCGACTACTGCGTACGGGCGACCGCCCTCGACGCGGCAGCGAACGGCTTCGCGACGACTGTGCTCATGGATCTCACGGCTCCGGTGTCCGAGGCCAACCTCGCCAAGACCCGCGCCGACCTCGACGCGGCGGGCGTCATCCTCGCCTGACCGCTCCGCGCTCAGTCGTACGAGATCGTCCGCACGACCTGCGCCGGGGCACCCGCGGCGACCGAGAACGCCGGCACGTCCCGCGTGACGACGGAGTTCGCGCCGATCACGCACCGCTCGCCGATCGTCACACCGCTCGTCACGACGACGTTGGCGCCGAGCCAGCAGTTGTCGCCGATCACCGTCGGCCCCTTCGACGTGAAGCCCTGCCACGGCACGGGCACCCCGGGATCGTCGAACCGGTGCGCCGAGTCCGTGATCAGGCACCCGTTCGCGATCATGCAGTGCGCCCCGATCTCGACACGCTGCGACGCCGCGACCATGACTCCGAGATTGAGGAACGTCCCCTCGCCGATCACGATCCGCGCGTCCGGGCCCCCGGTGATCCAGACGCCCGGCTCGAGGAACACCTGCGGCCCGACCTCGAGGCGCCCGTCGCGCAGCATCTCGAGCGCCTCGCCGTACACGACTCCTCGGGCGTACGCACGCCTGCGCGCCAGCTCCACCGTGAGCCGCGCGCGGTTCAGCGGGCGCGTCGCCCGGCCGTACCAGCGCTGCTTGCGCCACCACTCGAGGGCGAGCTCGTACGTGCTGAGCTCACTCGACATGCGTGCCGAGATCCTCGATCCGGTAGCCGCCGGGCAGGTACGTCCGCACGACCCCGCGGTCCTCGGGACGCGACGGCTTCGACCGTGGCGGCGCGAGCCGCAGCAACCGGCCACGCAGCTTGAGCGCGCCCCTCGAGAGCGCGACCACCGCGCGAGGCGGCGTCGCATAACCGAAGGCCTCACGCACGTGGTCGTCCATGATCGCCCGCGAGAAGACCTCGACCCCGCGACGCAGCACCTTGGGGTAGTACGAGCACAGCAGGTCGAGCGTCGCGTCGGCGACCTCGCGTGAGCGCGCGTCGAACGCGAAGTTCTTGCGCTCGTAGTCGTCGAGCAGCGTCTCGAACTCCTCGTACGAGGCCGGGATGTCCTTGATGCCCATCAGCTCGCCCATCCGCGTGTACGAACGTGTCGAGGCCTCGACCTCGGCGCGGCTGAGCTCGCGCCACCCATAGTCGGCGATCCATCGCACCGGCGTGACGACGAACGTCGCCAGCACGTAGCGCATGTCGTCGTTGCTGATGTCGTACGACCCGTGCATCTTGTTCATGCGGCGGACGGCGCCGCGGCCGCCCGGCGACTCGAGCCCGTGCTCGATCACCGCATCGAGCACGAGCACGGTGTCGTCGTGCCGCTTCTGGGTGCGTGCGGTGAACTCGTGGGTCTCGTGCAGCAGCACCCCGATCGACGGCACCGCGAACGTCCGGAACAGCGCGAAGCTCAACGCCTGCTGGATGTCCCACGGGAACTCGTACCGGGCGTTGATGACCGAGATCCGCTCGAAGTCGTCGACGGGGTCGAGGGTGGCGATGACGCGAGGCCAGGCGTCACGGCGGAAGCGGTCGCGACCTCGGGGCGGAGACGGATCAGTGCGCGCCATAGCCAGACGCTACTGGCTGCGGGCGCCGATGTCTGCACTAGATTCAAGGGGTGAGTGCTCCGTTCCTGGTCGATCTCGCCTCCGACGCCGCCTCGCTCGTCGAGGGTGCGCCGCCCTTGACCGACGTCATCGCTGCGCACGTCGCACGTCGTACGGCCGCGGGTGACGTCGTCGACGTCCTCGGCCCTCTCGTGGTCTCGGACACCGCGCTCCCGTCGGTCCAAGGGGTGGTCGACTCCCTCGGCACCGACCCGCTGGACGTGGTCGTCACGGTCACCGGCGGCGCCGGTGCGATCGAGCCTGCCGTCCGTTGGGCGGTGCGGCAGCCGGGGATCCGGCTGCGGGGCCTGGTCGCCGCGGTCCGCGACCTCGACGACCTCACGCGCGGCGCACACCGGGTGGCGGCGATGGTGTCCCAGCTTGACGCCGAGGGGCTTCTCGACGAGGTCCGGGTCGATGTGAGCCTGCCGCTCTACGCGCGTACGGAAGGCTCGTCACGCTGGCAGCACGCGCTCGACACGCTCGCCATGGAGGACCTCCACCTGCTCCTGCGCACCGGCGGCGCCGACGCGGACGACACACCCTCTCCCGAGACCCTCGCCGGCGCGATCGGCGACGCGCTCGACCGCGAGGTGGCCTTCTCGTGCGCAGGTGATCTCGCGCATGCGGTCGCGTGGCGCGAGCCCGACACCAGCCGCGTACGCCACGGGGTGCTGAACATCCTTCTCGCGACGCGCGCCAGCCTCGACGGCGCGAACGCCACCGACATCGCTGAGCGCCTGACGATCGCCGACCCCGAGCGCGTCGTGGCTGACCTCGGGATCATCGGCGAAGCCGGCCTGCAGTCCGCCCGACGATGGTTCGCCGGGGTCGCGTCCGACGACGTGGACGCGACGCTCGCCGACCTGCGCACCCTCGCGCTGCTCCCCTAGCTCGTGCCTCGGGTCGCACGGCGCCGCACCGTGCGCAGCATCCGCGTCGTGGCGACGACGTGGAAGCGCGTGCCGATGACGAGCAACCGGTACGCCGCACCGTGCGGCCCCGGGAACGCCGCGTACGACCGGGCGCTCAGCCGCGTCGCTCCCCCGGCCGCGTCCTCGAGCGCAAAGACCAGGCGATAGCGGGAGAAGTGGTGACGGCCCGTGAGGGCGAGTCGTTCGCCAGGGATGCGCTCGTCGACGTCGAACCCGCCCGGCGGATCGGTCCCGAGGATCCGCGAGATCAGCGGGCTCGCAGCCTCGGCGAGGTCGTGGGTCGCGTACTGCTCCAGCGCCGCCCACACGACGCTGCGCGGGGCGGCGACGACGCGGGCGTGCTCGTCGATGTACGGCAGGGACCCGGTCATGGTGCTCCTAGGCCTAGCCGCCCGTGGCCGCACGGACGAACGCGACGATCTCGTCCCGTGCCCGCGTGGCTGACGGCGACGCTCCTGGCAGGCTCACGAACCCGTGGACGGTGTCGGCGTAGTCGGTCAGCGTCACCGTGCCGCCCTTGCCCTCCAGCGCCTCGGCATAGGCGACCCCGTTGTCGCGCAGCGGGTCGTGCCCCGCGATCTGGATCAGCGCCGGCACCCGCGCCCCTGCGAGGGACCCGTGCAGCGGCGCCGCCGTCGGCGCGTACGGGTCGGCGCCGTCGAGGTAGAGCCGGACGAACGCCCGCATCCCCCGCGACGTGAGCACCGGCGCGTCGGCGAACTCGACCTCCGAGGGCAGGACGGCCTCCATCTCGACCGCCGGGTAGACGAGCACCTGTGCGACGGGGCGCGGCCCGCCCTCCTCCACCGCGATGGCGGCGACGACGGCCGCGAGGTTGCCGCCCGCGCTGTCCCCGGCGACGATCAGTGCCGCAGGGTCTCCGCCGAGCTCACCGGCGTGCTCGGCGACCCACTGGAGCGCGGCCCAGGCGTCGAGCACCGCGGCCGGGTAGGGGTGCTCGGGTGCGAGCCGGTACGCGACGGAGACCACGAGGCACGGCGTCATCACGGCCAGGTGGGTCGCGAGCCACTCGTCCTGCTCCGGATCTCCGAGCACCCAGCCGCCACCGTGAAAGAGGACGACGACCGGCAGCGGCTCCGGGCCGGGGCTCGGCGGCTGGTAGACGCGCAGCCGCAGCGTCACCGGTTCGGTCTCGGGCGCGACTCCGGGGATCGTCACCGGAGCCATCTCGACGAGCCGGTCGGCGATCTGGGCGTCCGGGTGCGGCGCGCCGGCGACCAGCCGGCCGACCGGGCTCGCCAGCAGCTTTGCGCGCCTGGTCCGGCGGGCCGGGATCTCCTCGCGCGAGGCTTGGTCGATCGGCGTGTTGACGAGCCGCTCGATCGCGGCGAACACGCGCGTACGCAGGGGCAGGGGCGCAGCCATGGCGGTCAGACTAGAGGACCTTGCCCGGATTGAGGAGGCCCTGCGGATCGAGCGCGTCCTTGACCGCGCGCTGCACTGCCATCCCCACCGGGCCGAGCTCGCGCGCGAGCAGCTCGCGCTTGAGGACGCCCACGCCGTGCTCGCCGGTGATGGTCCCGCCGAGCGCGAGACCGAGCACCATGATGTCGTCGAAGGCGGAGCGCGCACGCGCGGCCTCGTCCGGATCGTCGGCATCGAAGATCACGCACGGGTGGAAGTTGCCGTCTCCCGCGTGGCCGACCACACCGACCACCACCTCGCGCTTCGCGGCGATCTCCTCGACGCCGTCGACCAGGTCCGCGATCCGGTTGCGCGGCACGCAGACGTCGTCGACCATCGTCGTGCCCATCGCCTCGAACGCGGTGAGGACCTCGCGGCGCGCCGTGAGCAGCAGCGCCGCCTCCGCCTCGTCGGCGGCGAGCACCACGTCGTACGCCCCCGCGCCGCGCAGGTGGCCGGCGATCTCGGCGATCTCCTCCTCTCCCGCGAGCCCCGCCGCGTCGGACTGGGCGAGGACGAGCGCGCCGACCTCCTCCTCGAAGCCGAGGTGGAACGCGTCGTTCACGGCGTGCAGGCTGGTCCCGTCCATCAGCTCGAGCAGGTTGGGGATCACTGCCGAGCGGGTGATCGCGGCGATCCCCTCGGCGGCGTCGTGGACCGAGCCGAACGTCGCCGCGAGGGTCCGTGGACGGTGCGCGGCGGGCCGCAGCCGCAGCGTCGCCTCGGTGATGATGCCGAGCGTGCCCTCCGACCCGACGAAGAGCCGCGTCAGGTCGTACCCGGCGACGCCCTTGACCGTACGGCGTCCGGTCCGCAGCACCTCGCCCGACGCGAGGACGACCTCGAGCGCGAGGACGTAGTCCGTGGTCACGCCGTACTTCACGCAGCACAGGCCGCCCGAGTTGGTCGCGAGGTTGCCGCCGATCGTGCAGAACTCCCACGAGCTGGGGTCCGGCGGATAGAACAGCCCCTGCTCCGCGACGGCGCGCGACAGGTCAGCGTTGAAGACACCGGGCTGCGTGACCACGAGGCGCTCGTCGGCATCGATCTCGAGGACCCTGTCCATCCGCTCGAGTGCGATCACGAGGCCCCCGTCGACGGCGTTGGCCGCACCGGACAGCCCGCTGCGCGCCCCCTGCGCGACGACCGGGACTCCGTGCGCCGCTGCGACTCGCACCGCCTCGGCGACGTCGGCGGTCTCGCGGGCCAGCACGACCGCGCACGGCGTGCCGGCGTCGCAGAACATCGCCCGGTCGGTGCGGTACGAGGCGAGCCGGTCCGGGTCCGTCACGACGACCTCACCGAGCGCGTCGACCAGTGCCTGCACGAACGCGTCGTTGGACATACCTCACCCTATGCTGACCGGGTGGCCCCGATCGACGACCTCGACGCCCAGATCGTCCGCCTGTTCCTCGACGAGCCCAAGATCGGCGTGCTCGAGGCCTCGCGGCGACTCGGCGTCGCCCGTGCGACCGTCCAGTCGCGGCTCGACCGTCTTGCCGAGCGCGGTGTGATCGCCTCCTGGTCGCCGACCGTGTCGCCCGCCGCGCTGGGGTTCCCGGTGACCGCGTTCCTCACGCTGGAGGTCGTGCAGAGTGCCGGACGACCACCTGCCGCCGACCACCTCGCATCGATCCCCGAGGTCCTCGAGGCGTGCACGATCACCGGCGCCGGCGACCTGTGGTGCCGCGTCGTCGCGCGCTCCAACGCCGATCTCCAGCGTGTCCTGGACGCGGTCGTCTCGGAGCCGTCGATCGTCCGCGTCGCGACCGTCATCGCGCTCCAGACGGAGCTGGCGCCGCGGGTCGCTCCGCTGCTCGACGCCACGGCGGCCCTCGACACCGCGGTGCCACCCACGTCATAGTGTGCGCGTGGCAACCCCAGACGGACTCGCAGGCCGACGTGTGCTCGTGACCGGTGCCGCACGCGGCATCGGAGCGGCGCTGGGTGTACGCCTCGCCGAGCGCGGCGCGCAGGTGGCCCTTCTCGGCCTCGAGCCGGACGCGCTCGCCACGACCGCCGCACGCGCGGGCGACGCTCCCTGGTTCGCGTGCGACGTCACCGACCGGGCGGCGCTCGAGGAGTCGGTCACCGCCGCGGTCGCGGCGCTCGGCGGCCTGGATGTCGTCGTCGCCAACGCCGGCATCGCCGCGCAGCTGCCCCTCGTCGGCGGCGACCCGTACGTCTGGGACCGGACCCTCGCGGTGAACCTCACGGGCGTGTACGACACCGTGCGCTTCGCCGGGCCGCACGTGAGCCACGACCGCGGGTACGCCCTGCTCGTCTCGTCCCTCGCCGCGGCCGTGCACCTCCCGCTGATGGGCGCGTACTCCGCGTCGAAGGCCGGGGTGGAGGCGCTCGGTGACGCGCTGCGGATCGAGCTCGCACCGAGCGGTGCCCGCGTGGGGGTCGCCTACTTCGGCGAGCTCGACACCGACATGACCAGCCGCGGGTTCGGCACCGAGGCGGCGACCAGGCTCGTCCGCGGCACCCCGCTCGGCCGGGTCGCTCCGCTCGACCACGCGATCGATGCCCTCGAGCGCGGGATCGCCCGACGCTCCCGCGTCGTCATGTCGCCGCGCTTCGTCCGCGCGGCACTGCCCGCCCGCTCGGCCGTCCAGCGGGCGATCGAGCGCACCCTGCGTCGTTCGCGCGTACGCCATGCGCTCGACATCGCGCGTCACGAGGATGCCTCGCTGACCACACCTCAACCCGGGCGGTCTGCCGTACGGCGCGAGCCCGAGGACGTCGTATGACGTCTCCTCCTCGCGTCTCACCCGGGGGTCGGCGCGACCTCGGTCTGCTGAATGCCACGCTCGCCCGAGTCGCCTCGCGCGTCGTCGGGGTCCGCGATGTCCACCTGTTCTCCGTGCTGGGTCGCACGCGCGGCCTCTTCCGAGGCTGGCTGCACTACTCGGGACGGCTCATGCCGTTCGGGACGCTCCCGCGCCGTCAGGCCGAGCTGGTGATCCTCCGGGTCGCCGCGCTACGGGAGTCGGCGTACGAGCTGGACCACCACAGGCGTCTCGGCGCGCGCGCAGGCCTGCGTGCCGAGGAGATCGCGGCGGCCACCGATCCCGATGGCCGGTGGCCGTGGGCGGAGGACGACCGGGTACTCCTCGACACCGCCGACGCGCTCGTCCGCACGCGCGACGTCGACGACGTGACGTGGGAGGCGCTGGCCGCCCGGTTCTCGCCGCGCGCGCTGGTCGAGATCGTCCTGCTGGTGTGCCAGTACGACGGCCTTGCGACGACCCTGCACACCCTGCGCGTCCCGCTCGATGTGAGCGCAGGCCGGGCCGGAGCTCAGAGTGCCGGACGCTTGCCGCTGTAGAGCCAGGCGTCGAACAACGTGTCGAGCTGCTGACCGCTGACCTTCTCGGCGAGTGCGACGAACTGGGCGGTCGTGCCGTGACCGTCCTTGCGCTCGCTCACCCACCGCCGCAGCAGCGAGAAGAACGCGGCGTCGCCGATCTCGCCACGCAACGCGTGGGCGGTCATCGCGCCGCGCACGTAGACCTCGTAGTCGAAGATGTGGTTGCGGCCGGGCTTGCCGATCGGGAGCCGCCAGAACCATGCGCCCTTGACCGAGTACCAGGAGTCGAAGACCGTCTCGACGTCGTCGAGCCCGCGCGACTCGTCCCACATCCACTCCATGTAGGTGGCGAGCCCCTCGTTGAGCCAGATGTCGCGCCACCGACGCAGGGAGACGGAGTTGCCGAACCACTGGTGGGCGATCTCGTGGGCGACGACCGACGTGTTGCGCCGCGCGTCGAGGCTCGAAGCACGGCGGAAGAAGGTGGAGTCGTAGACCGGACGCGCCTGCGTCTCGAGCGCGAACTCGAGCGGTGCCGAGGTGACGACACCGCCGAGGTCGGCGTACGGGTACGGGCCGAGGTGGCGGCTGAGGAACGCGGTCACCTGCGGCGTCGCGCGCAGCGAGCGGATGGCGCGTCGCCGCAGCGCCGGGCTCATCGCCTTGTCGTACGCATAGAGGTAGCGGACGCCGTTGACCTTGCCACGGTCGATGCGGAAGCGTCCCCACGCCGCGAACGCGAGGTAGGTCGCCATCGGCTTGCGCATGACCCAGCGCCACTGGTTGCCACCGGCAACCGCGCGGTGGCTGGCGAGGCGTCCGACGCTCAGCGCCTGCTGGCCGCGAGGCGCGCGCAGCCGGATGTCGAACGTCGCCTTGTCGCTCGGGTGGTCGTTGCTCGCGAACCACCACGGCGCGACCTGGGGCTGGCCGACGGCAACGGCGCCGCTCTTGGTCGTCAGGAAGGGGGTGACCCCCTTCTCGCGCACCGACGCCGGCCGCCCTGCGTAGCGCACCGTCACGACGAACCGCGCGCCCTTGCGGATCGCGCGAGCGGGCGTGACGACGAGCTCGCGACCGCGCTGGGTCAGTCGTGCCTTCCGTCCATCGACGCGCACCGACGAGGCATCGAGAAGCAGGTCGAGGTTGAAGCGGGTCAGCCGCTTGAAAGCGACCGCGCGGATCCGGGTCGTCCCCTTCAGCCGTGCGCGAGGCGCGTCGTACGCCGCGTTGATCCGGTAGTGGCGGACGTCGTAGCCACCGTTGCCGTGACGCGGGAAGTAGGGGTCGCCGGCGCCCGGTCCACCGACGGTGCTGTCAGCAGCCGAGGCCGTCGGGGCAACGGCGACCGTGGCCGCGACGAGGACGGCCGTCACCATGGCGAGGAAGGGGCGCATGCCCGGAACATTACGGCGTCACGCCGACGGCTTGCTCGCCCACTCACGAATCTTGTCGATGCGCGCACGGAGGTCGTCCGCCGACGCGCTCGCGGCCGGCGGACCGCCGCACGCCTCGCGGAGGCGGTTGTGGGTGACGCCGTGCGGCGCTCCGGTCCGGTGGTGCCACGCGCCGACCAGCCCGTTGAGCTCGCGACGCAGCATCGCCCGCAGCTCGTGCGCCGTCGGCTCGTGCAGCTTCGGCCCCGGGGGCGGCGCAGGTGCCTGCTCGTCGGCCGCTGAGGCTGCGGCCGCCGCGGCCGACGCACCGGCCGCGCGCTCGGCCCCTCGCGAGCGCGCGTGGTGCAGCAGCTCGCGGACCTGATCGGGCTCGAGCAGCCCCGGGATGCCGAGGAAGTCCATCTCCTCCTCGGAGCCGACGGCGACCTCGCCCTCGTGGCCGAACTCACCGCCGTCGTACAGCACACGGTCGAACGACGCCTCGCTGTCGAGCGCCTCGAACGAGAACTCCTCGAGACCGCCCTCGGACTCGGTCGCCTGCGCGGCCGCGATCAGCGCGTCGTCGAGCGCATAGGGGTCGTCGGGGTCAGCGTCCGGGCGACCGAGCACGTGGTCGCGCTCGATCTCCAGCTCGGCGGCCAGACCGAGCACGCGCGGCACGCTGGGCACGAACACGGTCGCCGTCTCGCCGCGCCGCCGGGCCCGGACGAAGCGGCCGACGGCCTGGGCGAAGAACAGGGGCGTCGAGGTGATGGTCGCGTACACGCCGACCGCGAGCCGGGGCACGTCGACGCCCTCGCTGACCATCCGGACCGCGACCATCCACCGGTCGTCGGAGTCGGCGAACGCACTGATCCGCGCGCTGGCCTCCTTCTCGTCGGAGAGCACGACCGAGGGCCCCGTGCCGGTGATCTCCCGCAGGATCTTGGCGTAGGCACGGGCGGAGTTCTGGTCGCTCGCGATCACGAGCCCGCCAGCGTCGGGGACGTGGCGCCGCACCTCGGACAGCCGCTTGTCGGCGGCGGCGAGGACGGACGGGATCCACGAGCCCTTGGGATCGAGCGCCGTACGGAGCGCCTGCGCGGTGAGGTCCTTGGTCATCGGCTCACCCAGGCGGGCGGCCACCTCGTCGCCGGCGCGCGTGCGCCACCGCAGGTCGCCGGAGTAGGCCATGAACAGCACCGGACGGACGACCCCGTCGGCGAGCGCCTCCGAGTAGCCGTACGAGTAGTCGGCGACGCTGCGGCCGATGCCGTCGGAGCCCGGGGCGTACGTGACGAAAGGGATCGGGTTGGTGTCGGACCGGAACGGCGTGCCGGTCAGGGCAAGACGACGCGTCGCCGGCTCGAACGCCTCGCGGACCGCGTCGCCCCACGACAGCGCGTCACCGGCGTGGTGCACCTCGTCGAGGATGACGAGGGTGCGGAAGCGTTCGGTGCGCAGCCGGTAGGCCGTCGGGTTCGTCGCGACTCCGGCGTAGGTGAGCGCGAAGCCGCGGTAGTCCGACGCCATGGCACCGCTGCGTCCGTTGAACGACGGGTCGAGTGGGATGCCCGCCCTTTCGCCCGCCTCGGACCACTGGGTCTTGAGGTGGTCGGTCGGCGCCACGACGACGACGCGTTCGACGACGCGTGCCTCGAGCAGCTTCGCGGCCACCGTCAGCGCGAAAGTGGTCTTGCCCGCCCCAGGGGTCGCGACCGCGAGGAAGTCTCGCGGGTTGCGCTCGCCATAGAGCGTGAGTGCGTCAGCCTGCCACGCGCGCAGCTTGGGGGCGGTGCCCCATGCTGCACGATCGGGATAGGCCGGTGGGAGATGCGCGGCCCCGGACATCAGCGGCGATACACCCGCCAGAGCTTGCGCATCCGGTCGATCTGACCGGGCGTGAAGTGGTGCATGCACCGGTCGTACGAGTAGTCCATGAAGTTGTGGATCGGGTCCAGTCCCGGTGACGGGCAGGTGTCGCGGCCCTTGGGGCACTCGAAGCTCGGGACCCGCTCGGCGGGTGTGTCAGCGACTCGGTCGTTCTTCTTGCCGCAGCCGCCGTGGAACGTGTGGTAGAGCCCGAGCCAGTGGCCGGTCTCGTGGACGGCCGTGTCGCCCTTGTTGTAGCCGCGGAACCGTCCGCCCGGCATCGAGTCCTTGTGGATGACCACACCGTCCGTCGCGAGCTTCTTCTTGGCGCGCTGCGGGAACGTCGCGTAGCCCAGGAGCTGGAGACCCCCACGCTCGGTCGGCGCACCGATGTAGAGGTTGAGGTCGCGCTTCTTGCCGCGGTGGAGCTCCTTGCGCATCTTGCGCGACGCCTTGGAGCCGAGTGACGCGTAGTACCACGACTTGTTGACGGCGGTGTCGACCTTCTTGACCGAGAACCGGAACCGGGCGCTGCGGGCCTGGCTCCACTGCTTGCCGGCGTAGGCGCGGTTCATCACCTTGATCTGCCGCCGGATCTTGGCGCGGCTGACGGCCTTGGCCTTGGTCGAGGGCTTGATCACGTGGACGTACACGCGCACCTTGATGCGGTGGGGCGCGTCGCCCCGGGCCTCGGGGCTCGTGCGGGCCGAAGGGTCCGCAGCGAGACGGCGCTCGAGGTCCCGCTCGTACGCCGCGGCCGTCGCATCTGACGGCTCAGGGCCGCGGACGACGCCGTCGAGCCCCTCGAGCGTGCGTGCGGACAATGCCTCGGCGTCGCCAGGGTCGCAGGCGTCGTGAGAGGTGTGTCCGTCGCCCTCTGCGGGGTCAATGCCCTCTGCGGCGGCCGCGGGTGTCGTGACCGCTCCCGACAGGACCGAGCCGCTCAGCAGCAGGCTGCTGCTGGCCACGAGGACGGTCAACAGCAGCGGCAGCGCGCGACGTCGGCCGCGCTCAGTCATCGCCACCGGCGTCGTCAGCGTTAAGCGACGCCCAGATCTCCTTGCACTCCGGGCACACGGGGAAGCGCTGCGGGTCACGACTGGGCACCCAGACCTTGCCGCAGAGCGCCACGACAGGCGTGCCCTCGATCATCGCCTCGGTGAGCTTGTCCTTGGGGACGTAGTGCGAGAAGCGCTCGTGGTCACCGTCGTCGAGACGCGGTTGCGTACGGACGTCCTCGGACGTCTGGGCTCCGGGGCTGAAGGTGGTGGACACCTCCGCAGTCTATGTCAGGCAGGTCGTCCGCCCCAGTCCGTCGACACGCGGGTGTGGACGGCTCAGTTCATGTGGGGATCGTCGGGGAAGGTCGAGAGCATCGCGAGATCGCCGCCCTGGCGGCGCAGCACGTCGCGCCACAGGGCCTCCGGATTCGGCGAGAGGAGATCTTCGGCAAAGCCGTCGACGACGACCCACGAGCCCTCTTCGATCTCCTCCTCGAGCTGACCCGGACTCCAGCCGGCATACCCCGCGAAGACGCGCACACCGCGCAGTCCGACGTGCGTGCCGGCCGCGGGGATGTCGAGGTCGACGAGCCCGACGCGGTCGTACATCTCGCGCCACCCGTCCGGCGTCTCGACACCTGCCGAGGCCATCACGCCGATGGCCAGGGCCGAGTCCGACGACACCGGCCCGCCCGAAAAGACGGCCGACGGGCTCGCGACGAGGCTCGACCACTCCGGCAGGACGTCGGAGACCGACGCGTCGAGCGGTTGGTTGAGGATCACGCCCAGCGCGCCGCCCCCATCGTGGTCGAGGACGGCCACGACCGTACGGAAGAACGGCCCGGCGCCGAGCAGCGGCGTCGCGACGAGAAGACGGCCCCGGTACGAGCGGTGACGTGGCGACAAGTCGTCAGGCGTCTCGGCCGGCTCTTGCTCGGTCATCGGGGCCTCCTCACGCCGTCCGTCGCTCGCCTCTCAGCGTACGCCGTGCCACACCGGAACGCGGGCGTCCAGGCCGTAGGATGACGGAACCGTTGACCCACTGCCCCGAGGACGAGATGGCCGACACCGAACACGAGGGCGAGCTCACCGTCGACGAGCTCGCTGCGCGCGTGGGGATGACCGTACGCAACGTCCGCGCCTATGCGAGCCGTGGACTCCTCGACCCTCCGCGACTGGAGGGACGGACGGGCTACTACCAGCGGTCGCACGTCAACCAGCTCAAGCTGGTCCGCACGCTCCTCGATCGCGGCTACACCCTGCAGGCCGTCGAGAAGGCGCTGCAGGACAAGCCGTCCGCGACCGCCGACTACGCGCTCGACCTGATCGGCGTCCTCGACTCCCCTCTCGCCCGCGAGCAGGAGCCGGAGATGATGTCGCGCAGCAGCCTGATCGCGCTCACCGGCGTCCCCCGCGGCACCGACCTCGTCGAGCGGATGGTCGACGCCGGGCTGGTCGCGGTCGTCGACGACGACACCCTCGAGGTCTATCGCCCCGACGTGGTCCGCGCCGGGGTGTCGGCGATCGCCATGGGCCTGTCGCCCGAGACCGTGCTCGAGCTGCTCCCCGCGCTCTCGTCGCCGCTGCGCACGGTGGCCGACGACCTCGTCGCCCGCGTCCGCCACGACATCTGGCAGCCGTTCGCGCAGCGCGGGATGCCCGAAGAGGAGTGGAACTCGGTCGTCACGTCGATCGCCAACCTCCTGCCCGTCGCGGCGCAGGCCGTGGTCGCGGTCTTCCGTGACGAGCTCGGTCACGCGATCGATGAGGCGCTCGGCGAGGAGCTCGCGGCGCTGGCGGAGCAGAAGCCCGCGAGCTGAGCCCCGCAGGCCTCGCTGCGAAGAGACGACGGCCCCACCCGACGCTGGAGGGAGGGACCGTCAGGTGGGGCCGACCTCTGGGGTCGATGCTAGGTCGCGAGGCGGGTCACAGCCCACCCTTGTGGCGTGTGATGTCGCTCGCTCAGCCGCGGACGGAGATGCCACCCGCACCCTGGGGCACGAGCTCGACGAACACCTTGCCGGGCTCGAGCACGACCGGCTTGCCGCCCGCGACCAGCCGGACCGGCGCGCCGGCGTTCTTCTTGCTCCAGCGGGCCTCGAGCATGGTGCCGCCGTGGAGAACGACGGCCTTGCCTTTGCCGGTGAACACCGTCTCGGGGACGGGGTTGCCAGCCGGGTCGCGGTAGCCCGCGTCGGCCTGGCGCGTGAACAGCACGAGCACCGTGTCCGGGGAGAAGTCCTTGCCCTTCTGGGCGTGCCCGTTGACGCGCGTGTAGCGACCATCCGCGTACTTCCAGCGGGTCGCCGAACCCCGCGAGAAGCGGACGTCGAACGAGGTCGCCTTCTTCTTCGCAGCAGTCGGTGTCGCGCCGAACGGGAGGTAGGGGGCGGGGATCGCCGCCTTGCTGGACGCGTGCTGGTCGGCGTAGGCGTCGAGGTCGAGCAGCCGGTCGTACGGGGCACTCTTGGCGGAGTCTCGCGTGAGTGTGAGGTTGCCGGTGTCCTCGCTGTGGAAGTCGACGCCGGCGGCCTTGATCTTGCGGACGGCGACACCGGCGCCGCCGGAGGCGATGAGATGCCCACCGGTCGGCTTCACGAGCGCGATGTCGGTCGTACGGGTCGACCGTACGTGCCCGACCTTGTCCGGAGTCTGGGAGTAGAAGAATGCCGCGAGACGGGTCAGCCCACCCTCGACGAGCTCCTCGACGACCATGTCGGCCTCGGACAGCCCGTACTGCGGAGCACCGGCGGCCGTGTTCTCGATCTTGACGAGGAACGCGGGGTGGTCGGGCAGTCCCTTGGGCGCCGCCTTCCCGGTGAACGGGTTGGCACGGATCAGCGTCGCGGCATCACGGCTCGCGTCAGGCGTGTCGGGCGTCGGCTCCGGCTCGGGATCAGGCGAGCTCGAGCACGCAGCGACGAGGGCGAGCGCAGCGAGGGCAGCGGTAGCGCGCGCGGTCGCGCGGAGGTAGTTGCTCACGGGCATGCTCTCCATGGTGGAGCAGGGCCGGTGCCAGGTGTGGCACCGGCCCTGCCGTGTCGGTCTCGAGGGTCGTACGTCAGGCGCGCAGACGGACCGTGCCGGCGGACCAGCCCTTGGTCCAGATCCGCTCGACCTTCACGCGGCTCCCGGAGTAGGGCGCGTGGAGGATGCGGCCCTTGCCCCAGTAGATGCCCACGTGGTACTTGCGGGATCCGCCGAAGAAGACGAGATCGCCCTTGCGGATGTTCTTCTTCTTGATCTTGCGCACGTGGCGGTACTGCGAGTTCGCGGTACGGGGCAGCTTCACGCCGGCCCTGCGGAACGAGTACGACGTGAGACCCGAGCAGTCGAAAGCGCCCGGGCCACTGGCGCCGTAGCGGTACGGGTCGCCCTTCTGGCGGGCAGCGACGCGCGAGGCCTTGCTGATGCGGGCAGCACGGCGCTTCTTGGCGGCGACGCGCTTGGCCTTCTTGCGGGCCTGCTTGGCCTGCTTGGCGGTCGGGGTCTTGGCTGCGGTGGTCTTGGCGGCCGCCATCTTGGTCGACGAGGTCGACGCCTTGGCGGTGGCGGCCTGCGACTCGCCGGCGGTCGAGACCACCATGACGAACGCAGCGAGCAGTGCGATGGGCAGCGCGACGAGGCGATGCATCCGGGGGTTCGCGAACATGAGTGCGTGGTTTCCCTTCCACGCCTGCGAAGTGAGCTGTCGGATTAGGGCCGAAGGATGGCCCTGCCCTTGCGGGCTTCACCCCGAGCACGCATGACCGCGGACGGTCTTCGTGCAGAGTTGGTTCCTCCGCTCCTGCCCCTGGGTGGGGGTCGATGATGGGGGCGTGTGCAGGTGGGGCAGGACTCGGCGTTTCCCACACACGATGTTCAGTTGTCGAGCCTCCGGGTCGCGTTCTCGGCTGGCTCATGTGAAGTTGTCCAGGCCCGTAGTCGAGCCGCGGGTCACCATAGACACGATTCGAGCCGAGTCTCAAACCCCCCCCAAGCCATCACAAGACGTACATGGGCACCTGTCCAGGTACGGACCCCCTGAGATCACAGGGATCGAACGGGGTCGTCGTGAAGCCGCTCACATTGATCTCGGTTATGCATCGAGACGGTAACAGAATGGTTACGGCCGCAACGGCAGACTTGCCGGAACGGTCAGTTATCCGGCCAGTGCACGCAGCGTTGACACTGCGTTGATGACGGCTGCTGCGACACCGTCGAAATCAGCTCCCGACACTGCAGCGAACCGCACCGCCGTCTGGGCGACCTCCGGCTCCAGTCCGAGCGCAAGCAGCACCGCTGACGGCTCGTCCGAGCCGGCCGCACAGGCAGATCCGCTCGAGCAGACGATGCCGTGGTCGTGCTCGAGGACGAGGAGCACCGCCTCCCCTGAGGTGCCGGGGAAGCAGAAGGACGCGTGGCCGGGGAGGCGGTGCTCGGCGTGTCCCGTGAGGAGTGCGCCGGGCGCGCCCTCGAGCACCTCGCGGACGAACGCGTCCCGCCCCGCGGCCAGGTCGGCACGCTCCTCGTCGCACCCTGGCCCCGTCGCCAGCCGCACAGCGGTCGCGAGACCGACCGCCGCCGCGACATCCTCCGTACCCGACCGGCGACCGCGCTCCTGCCCTCCGCCGTGCACGAGAGGCTCCAGCGCGACCCCTCGGCGTACCCAGAGCGCCCCGCTCCCCTTAGGCGCACCGAGCTTGTGGCCGCTCAACGACAGCGCGTCCACGCCGAGATCGGCCGGATGGACCGCGACGGCCCCCATCGCCTGGACGGCGTCGGTGTGCATCAGCGCGCCGGCCCGGTGGGCGATCGCGGCGAGCTCGGCGACCGGCTGGAGGCTCCCGATCTCGTTGTTGGCGAGCATCACCGAGACGAGCGCGGTGTCCTCGTCGATGACATGCGCAGCCTCCGCGAGGTCCACCACGCCGTCGCCATCGACGCCGAGACGGTGGACGTTGAAGCCGTGGAAGCGTGCCAGGTAGTCGCACGCCTCCAGGACCGCAGGGTGCTCGACGACCGAGGTGACGATCGCGCGACCGCGAGGCCGTGCCAGCGCCAGGCCCTTGACCGCGAGGTTGTCGGCCTCCGTACCGCCGGCGGTGAAGACGACCTCGGTCGGTCGGCCGCCGAGGGCGGTCGCGACCTGTGCGCGCGCCGCGGTCAGCGCACGGGCCGCGGCGTCGCCGAGCCCGTGGCGGCTGGACGGGTTGCCGAACTCTCCCGTGAGGTAGGGCCACATGGCCTCCAGCACCTCACGGCGTACGGGTGTCGTCGCCGCCGCGTCGAGGTAGCGCACCTCAGCTCGCCACCTCGACGTCCAGCCCGAGGTCGAGGGCGCGGACGGAGTGCGTGAGTGCGCCGACGGAGATGAGGTCCACACCGGTCAGGGCGACCTCCCTGATGCCCGGCAGGGTGATCCCGCCGCTGGCCTCGACGAGCGCACGCCCGGCGATCGTCGCCACCCCCGTCCGCAGGTCCTCGAGCGAGAAGTTGTCGAGCATGATCGTGTCGACCCCTGCGGCGAGGACCGCGTCGATCTGGTCCAGCCGGTCCACCTCGACCTCGAGATGGACGGTGTGCGGGAGCCGTTCGCGCGCGACCCGCAGCGCCGCCGTGATCTGCTCGGGGTCGTCGCCGAGCACGGCGAGATGGTTGTCCTTGGCCATCACGGCGTCCGACAGCGAGAAGCGGTGGTTGTGCCCGCCGCCGCACGCGACCGCGTACCGCTCGAAGGCACGCAGGCCGGGCGTCGTCTTGCGGGTGTCGACGATGCGGACGCCCGTGCCGGCGACGGCGTCGACGTACGCGCGGGTCTGGGTCGCGATGCCTGACATCCGTTGGGCGAAGTTGAGGGCGACTCGCTCGGCGCGCAGGACGGCGCGGGCGCGGCCCTCGACCGTCGCGACGACCGTACCGGGCTCGAGGAGATCGCCGTCGCGGAGGACGAGGTGCACCGTCGTCGCAGGGTCGACCTGACGGAAGGCCGACTCAGCGACCCGTGCGCCGGCAAGGACACCGCCCTCACGGGCGACAAGGACGGCCGACGCCCGCGCGTCTGCAGGGACGAGCGTCTCGCCCGTGAGGTCGCCCCACGGAGCGTCCTCCTCGAGCGCGGCGGCCACGGTCTTCTCGACGTGAGCCTCGGTCAGCACGGGTGTCCTCCCTTGCGCACCCACGACAGGTGCCGGTCGAAGGCGTGGTCACGCTCGGGATGGTCGGTACGGAAGTGGGCGCCACGCGACTCCTCACGGGCGAGCGCAGCCATCACGACGACTCTCGCGACCTCGAGGAGGTTCGCGTCCTCGTACGCCGCGGTGGTGCCGTCGACCACAGCTCTCCAGCCGGCGAGGGTGTCGGCCGCCGCGGCGAGAGTCTGACCGTCACGGACCAGGCCGGCCGCGGCCCACATCGTCGCCTGGAGCCGCGCACGGTCCACAGGTGTCGCCGCAAGAGCCGGAGGAAGGTCCTCGTACGGGCTCGGCTCCCCGTCCCAGGGCGCGGGCGCCTGGACGCCGAGCGCGGCAACGCACCGGCGAGCCATCACCGCCCCCTCGAGCAACGAGTTGGAGGCGAGCCGGTTCGCGCCGTGCAGACCGGTGCAGGCCACCTCGCCGACGGCGTACAGTCCGGGGACGGTGGTCCGGCCGTCGAGGTCGGTCCGGACGCCCCCCATGAAGTAGTGCGCAGCGGGAGTGACGGGGATCGGATCCTCGTCCCAGCGCAGGCCATGCGCACGGCACCGGGCGTCCAGCCCCGGGAACCGGCGCGCGAGGAAGTCGGCCCCCAGCGAGGTGGCGTCGAGCCGGACGGGCTCTCCACCCTGCTCACGCATCACGCGGGCGATCTCGCGGGCGACGACGTCACGAGGGGCGAGCTCAGCGTCGGGGTGGGCCTCGCGCATGAACCGGTGCCCCCGCGCGTCTCGGAGGACGGCCCCCTCCCCGCGTACGGCCTCCGAGATCAGGCCGCCGCCCGGGACCGCCAGGCGCGTCGGGTGGAACTGGTACATCTCGAGGTCGCCCACGACCGCGCCAGCGCGCATCGCAACGGCGAGGCCGTCCGCGGTGGCCACCGCGGGGTTCGTGGTGTGGGCATAGAGCTGGCCCGCTCCCCCGGTCGCGAGCACGACCGCGTCGGCGACGAGCGTATGCGGCGGACCGCTGGGGTCGCCGACGATCGCGACCCCGGCGACGACTCCGTCGTTCACGACGAGATCGGTGACGAACGTGTGCTCGCGCACCTCGACGTCGCTGGCGTGCAGCCTGGCGACGAGCGCGCGGACGAGCTCGGCCCCCGTGGCATCGCCCGCGGCGTGCAGGATGCGTGGCGCCGAGTGCGCTGCCTCCAGCCCGAGCGCGAACCGCCCGTCGTCGCGATCGAAGCGGGTGCCCCACCGGACGAGGTCGGCAACGGCGTCGGGGCCGCCCCCGCACACGGCCTCTGCGACGGCGCGGTCGACGAGGCCTGCGCCCGCCGACAGGGTGTCGGCGACGTGGGCGGCGACGGAGTCCTCGACACCAGGACGTGAAGCCGGGTCGAGGACGACGGCGACACCCCCCTGGGCGTACTGGGTCGTCGACTCCGTGAGCGCTCCCTTGGTCACGAGGACCACGTCGTGGCACGCGCTCGCCTCGATCGCTGCGGTCAGGCCCGCGATGCCCCCGCCGACCACGACGACGCGGAGCCGCCGTCCGGCCGCCGCACTCATGCGCGCTCCGGCGGACGGGCGGCCAGCATCCGCTCCAGCGCGACCCGCGCGCCGGCGGCGACGTCCGCGCCGACCGTGATGCGGTTCTCGACCCGTCCCTCGACCAGACCTTCAAGGACCCAGGCGAGGTAGCCGGGGTGGATCCGGTACATCGTCGAGCACGGGCAGACGACCGGGTCGAGGCAGAAGATCGTGTGCTCGGGGTGCTCGGCGGCGAGGCGGTTGACGAGGTTGATCTCGGTGCCGATCGCGAACGTCGTCCCCGCGGGCGCGGCCTCGACGGCCTTGCGGATGTAGTCGGTCGAGCCTGCCTCGTCGGCGGCGTCGACGACCGGCATCGGGCACTCGGGGTGGACGATGACGCGGACGTCCGGGTGCTCCGCGCGCGCCCTCTCGATCTGTGCGACCGTGAAGCGCTTGTGGACCGAGCAGAAGCCGTGCCACAGCAGCACCTTGGCCTCGAGGAGGCTCTGCTCGTCGTTGCCGCCGAGGGGCTTGTGGGGGTTCCACATCGGCATCGCGTCGAGGCCGACCCCCATCGCCTTGGCGGTGTTGCGGCCGAGGTGCTGGTCGGGGAAGAACAGCACGCGGTGCGCGCGCTCGAACGCCCAGGTCAGGACCGTCTCGGCGTTGGAGGACGTGCAGACGATGCCGCCGTGGTCGCCGCAGAAGCCCTTGAGCGCGGCGGACGAGTTCATGTAGGTCACCGGGATCACAGGGACCTTGCCGTCAGCGTCGGGCTCGGTGCCGTACAAGGCCTCGAGCTCGGCCCAGCACTGCTCCACCGTGTCGATGTCGGCCATGTCTGCCATGGAGCAGCCAGCTGCCAGGTTGGGCAGGATCACGGCCTGCTCGGGGCGGGAGAGGATGTCGGCCGTCTCGGCCATGAAGTGCACGCCGCAGAAGACGATCGCCTCGGCATCGGGGCGGGTGAGGGCGGCGTTGGCGAGCTGGAACGAGTCACCGAGGAAGTCGGCGTGCGTGACGACCTCGTCGCGCTGGTAGAAGTGGCCGAGGATCACGACGCGGTCGCCGAGCGTCGCCTTCGCCGCACGGATCCGCGCGTCGAGCTCGCTCGCCGACATCTGCGTGTATGCGGCGGGCAGGCCGCCCTGCCGTGGCGCGTCGGCGGGGATCGCGTCGGCCATCGACGCCCCGGGCCCGTACGATGGCGGCGCGAGGTCGAACGTCCACGGGCCGTCGGCCAGGTCGGGCGCGCAGGTGGCGCCAGGGGCGCTGCGGACGACAGTGTCGACAGAGGTCATGGTGGTGCCTTCCTGGAGGAGCCTGTCAGAGGCCCGTGAGAGGTCCGTTGTCCGCGAGGTCGTTGGCCTCGCGGTGGCGATAGAGCTTCGGGGGACGGTGGCGGCCACCGACGAGGTACTCCCCTGTCGGCTCGACGTCGCCGCTGGCCTCGACCTGCCGGCGGAAGTTCGCCGGGTCGAGGGTGCGCTGGAGGACGACCTCGTACACCTGGCGCAGCTGGGCCAGCGTGAACGTCTCGCCGAGGAACGCCTGCGCGATCCGGGCGTACTCCATCTTGGTCCGCAGGCGCCACAGGGCGTACGAGACGATCGTGCTGTGGTCGAAGGCCAGCTCGGGAGGGCTGTCGGCGGGGTGCCAGGCGACGTTCTCATCCTCGATGCCGCGCTCGGCCTCCTCGGGCCGGACGAGCGCCCAGTAGACGACCGAGATCACGCGTGGCCCCGCGGCGGACCGGGCCGAGCGCTCGACCCGGCCGAACGTGTAGAGCTGCTCGAGGTACGTCGGGCTCAGGGCGGTGGTCTCGACAAGGGTCCGGCGTGCAGTGTCGGCGAGGTCCTCGTCAGGCCGTACGGGGCCGCCTGGAAGGGCCCATCGTCCGGCGTACGGCTCACGGACGCGGCGTACGAGCGGCATCCACAGCGACGTGCAGTCCTTGGCGCTGTCGTGGCGCAGCGCGAAGATCACCGTCGAGACCGCGACGTCGATGCCTTCCACGTCTCCCCCTCGCCACGCCGACGGCGCCGCCTCTGCAGTAAGTGTCACCTTGACCTGAACACATAATAGTCACAAGCACCCTTACTCGCGACAGTGGGGCCCACCGAAGAATGAACGCGGCGAGGGATCAGGCGACGGCGCCGGCGCGGCGGCGCTTGTCCTCGTACATCCGCGCATCGGCGACCGCGAAGAGCGCGTCGGACGACAGCCCCTCGCTCGACGAGGCGACGCCCATGCTCAGGCCGATGCCGCTCTGCTCGACCGACGTCGGCAGGATCGCGACCGTGGCGGCGAGCTGCAGGCGGTCCATGACGAGCTGCGCCTCGACCGGGTCGGAGGAGGCGAGCACGATCGCGAACTCGTCACCGCCGATGCGAGCAGCCCGGTCACCGCTCCGGATGTTGGCGCGCACCAGGTCGGCGACCGCACGCAGCGCCCCGTCACCGACCGCGTGCCCGTGAGTGTCGTTGAGCTTCTTGAGGCGGTCGACGTCGACGAGGACGAGGCTGACGTCATCGCCGGAGGCGCCCGCGTCCGTGATCCACTCGTCGAACGCGCGCCGGTTGCCGAGCCCGGTGAGCGCGTCCTCGCGCGCCGCCTGTACCGCAGCCTCGTGAGCCCGAGCACGCTCGTAGCCCGCGATCGCCGCCCGCATCATCTCCAGGTCGCTGTGGTGCTGCTGGCGCCACGCCCACGCGATGCTGCGGCCGTAGCCGAGCCCAGCGCCGGCCGACGGGTATCCCATGGCGTCCGCGACCCGCAACGTCGCCCAGCGGACGTAGCGCTGCACGTTGAGGTCCTCGACACCATCGAGGCGGATCAGTGCGCGCCGTGCCTCGCGCTGGGCGTCAGCGATCTCGCCGACCTCGACGTACGCCACCGCCAGCAGCGCGGTCGCCTCCATCTCGAAGCCCGCGTACGAGGTCTCGCCCAGGTTGCTCCGGCACACGTGGAGCTCACCGATCCAGCGTGCCGGGTCGGACGGCCACGCAGCAGCCGCGCGAAGATACCGAGCCAGCGGGAACACCGAGCCCTCGACGTGCTCGGAGTCGGCGAGCGCCAGCGACCGCTCGGCCCACCTGACCACCTCGGCCCGCCTCCGCTCGACCTCCTCGTCGAGGTCGGGCTCCATGAGCATGTCGAGCTCCTTGGACCAGTGATAGTTCACCGTGGCGAGGTTGCGTGCATCGATCGCCCGGGAGCCGGCGAGATCGAGCACCCGCGCCTCGATTGCCATCGCGGCCTCGTAGTGCGGCACGGCCAGCTCGAAGAGGCCGAACTTCTCGTAGCCCTGCCCGACCTGCGTGTGCGCCCAGGCGCGCAGGCCGTCCGAGTACGAGCTGCGGAGCTCGTACTCGGCACGCACGAGATCGGCAACGGCGTCGGCGGGACGGTTGTCGTGAAGGACGGCCAGCGCACGGGTCGCGCACCCGATCGCGACCCATCCCGGCTCCCCCACGGCCAGACCCACGGCCTGGCAGGCGGCGGCGGCACGCGCGGCCTGGCCGTTCGCGCCCTGCTGGATCGCGGCGAGCGCGAGGACGTACTCGGTGAGGGCCCGCAGCTCTGACGGCTCGCGGCCAAGATCGCGGAGCAGGTTCTTCATCGCACCGACGGCAGAGGCACTCTCACCGGCGCGGATCCCCGCCAGGGCAGTCGTGAGGCGGGCGGCGTGGGCGGGCGGGATCGACGCGTCCATCCTCACTCCTTCCCGAGCACTCCATGGCAGTATGGCCGCTTCGGTCCGAATTGGTCCGAGGTTTACATGGAACTGCACACGAAGGTTCGCCTCGAGCGTGATTGTACGCTCGCGCCCACTACTCTGGACCCGATGATCCGATCCCCCCTTGCCCGCCGGATCGCCGTGAGTGCGTCGATGGTCGTCGTTCTCGCTGGATGCGCCGGGGTCCCCCGATCCCCCGCCGGCACGGCCGAGCCGACGGGCGGTTCGACAGCTCCGCGCCCGTCGGCGTCAGCGTCGACGCCATCCACCATGTCCCTGCCGGTCCTGGTCGGACAGGTGTTCATGACGGCGACCGAGCCTGACGCGGCCCAGCCCGAGACCGTCGAGGCCCTCACCCGCCACCACGTCGGCAACGTGATGTTGCGCGGCCGCGGCACCGACGGCGTGAAGGCGACCGCCGACGTGGTCCGTACGCTGCGCCGCGCGGCCGACGACCACACCGGTGGGCTCCCGCTCCTGGTCGCGACCGACCAGGAGGGCGGGCTCGTCCAGGTGCTGCGCGGTCGCGGTTTCACCGAGATCCCCCGCACCACGACACAGGGGAGCTGGTCGCCCGCGACCCTGCAGAAGCAGGCAACGGCGTGGGGCCGTGAGCTGCGCGCCGCAGGGGTCGACCTCAACCTGGCGCCGGTCCTCGACACCGTCCCCAGTCCGACGTTCGCCGAGCGCAACGCGCCCATCGGCTACTTCGACCGCCAGTTCGGTTTCACACCCGCCGACGTCACCCGCCAGGGCCTCGCGTTCCTCGACGGCATGGAGGCGGCCGGGGTCATCGGGACCGTCAAGCACTTCCCTGGGCTCGGGCGCGTGACGGCCAACACCGACACGGCAAGCGGCGTCCGCGACACGGAGACGACGGCGACCGACGCCTACCTCGAGCCGTTCCGCGCCGCGATCGCCGCCGATGCGAAGGTCGTCATGATGTCGACGGCGTACTACGACAAGATCGACCCGCACGAGTCCGCCGCGTTCTCACGCCCCATGATCACCGGGCTCCTGCGCGAACGACTCGGGTTCGAGGGGGTCGTGATCTCCGACGACCTGTCCGCAGCACGGCAGGTCTCCGACCGTCCCCCAGCCCGCCGGGCGGTCGACTTCCTGCGCGCGGGCGGCGACCTGGTCCTCGCCATCGACCCCGCGCACATGGCGGAGATGACGTCGGCGGTGGTCGCCGAGGCCGAGAAGGACCCCGCGTTCCGTACGCGTGTCGAGCAAGCGGCCGCGAGGGTGGTCTCTCTCAAGCGGGAGCACGCGGCCGGCTGACCGTCAACGGTCCCGCAGTCTCCGGAAGACGTTCGTCTTGGCCAGCTCGAAGATCTCGTCGCCCCGTCCGTTGAGCACGGTCCGCAGCGCGTACAGCGTGAATCCCTTCGCCTGCGCCGCGGTCACCGCCGGCGGGATCGAGAGCTCCTGGCGCTCGACGATGGCCTCGACGAGCGCGGGCCCTGGCACCGCCAGCGCTTCCGAGATCGCGTGCGGGAGCCGTTCGGGCTGTTCGACACGCTCACCGTGCATCCCCATCGCGCGCGCGACGGCGGCGAAGCTCGGGTTGACCAGGTTCGTGCCGAAGTTGACGATCCCCGCCGCCTTCATCTCCAGCTCGACGAACGCCAGCGACGCGTTGTTGAAGACGACCATCTTCACCGGGAGCCGTTGCTGCACGAGCGTGATCATGTCCCCCAGCAGCATGGACAGGCCGCCGTCGCCGCACAGCGCCACGACCTGCCGGTCCGGGTAGGCGACCTGAGCGCCGATCGCATGCCCGAGCGCGTTCGCCATCGTCCCGTGGGTGAAGGACCCGACGACAGACCGACGCCCGTTCATCTCGACGTAGCGGGCCGTCCAGATCACCGGCGTCCCCACGTCGCACGTGAAGACCGCGTCGCCGCTGGCCAGGTCGGACACGCTCTTGGCGACGAACTGCGGGTGCAGGGGCCCGTCCTTGCCGGGCGCCGCCAGCTCATCGAGCTCGCGGCGAGTCTTGGCGTAGTGGCCGACCATCTTCTGCAGGTGGGCGTCGTCCGACCGCGGGTTCAGCAGCGGGGTGAGCGCCCTCAGGGTCTCGCGTACATCGCCGACCAGCCCGAGGTCGAGAGTGGTGCGACGCCCCAGCTGCTCCCCGCGCACGTCGACCTGGATGACGGTCGCGTGCTCGGGATAGAACTGCGGGTACGGGAAGTCAGAGCCGAGCACGAGCAGCACGTCGCACGCCTCCATGGCGCGGTAGCCCGACGAGAACCCGAGCAGCCCGGTCATCCCCACGTCGTACGGGTTGTCGTACGCGACGTACTCCTTGCCGCGCATCGCGTGCACGATCGGTGCCTTGAGCGCCTCGGCGATGCCGACCAGCTCGTCGTGCGCGCCCGCGCAGCCCGCGCCGGCGAGGATCGTCACCCGCTCGGCGCCGTCGAGGATCGCCGAGGCCCTCAGAAGATCGGTGTTGGCGGGGACGACGAGCGCACGCGGCGCCTCGATCGTCTTCGGGGGGCGCCGCCCCGCGGCCTCGGCCTGCATGACGTCGCCGGGGACGACGACCACTGCGACACCGCGTTCGGAGATCGCCGACCGCATCGCGATCTCGAGGATCCGGGGAAGCTGCTCGGGCACCCCTGCCATCTCGCAGTAGACCGAGCACTCGCGGAACAGCTCCTGCGGGTGCGTCTCCTGGAAGTAGCCGCTGCCGATCTCGACGCTCGGGATGTGCGACGCGATCGCGACGACCGGGACTCGGCTGCGCTGCGCGTCGTACAGGCCGTTGATGAGGTGCAGGTTGCCCGGTCCGCAGCTCGCGGCGACCACCGCGACCTCGCCAGTCAGGTGCGCATCGGCCGCCGCGGCGAAGCCGGCAACCTCCTCGTGACGGACGTGGATCCAGTCGAGCGTGCCGTCCCTGCGCAGCGCGTCCGTGAAGGCGTTGAGGGAATCGCCGGGGAGGCCGAACACCCGGCGTACGCCCGCGGCCTTCAGCGTCTCGATCATCACGTCCGCTGTGCTCGGCATCGCTCGCTCCCCCGGTCGGCCGGTCTGCTCCTCGGCCATCGTGACCCGGCAGGCGCGACTTCGCCGGTCGAGACTTCGCCGGTCGAGACGGAATGCCCGCGCGTGACCTGACGCTGAACTCGACGTGGACACCGCACCGATCTCCGCGCGCCTCGCCAGGGTCGACGACCAGCTGGCGGCGCTGCGGCGCGACCACGCGGCGATCCTCGCGGCGTCGGAGGCGTCCAACGCCGATGACGAGCACGATCCTGAGGGCGCGACGATCGCGTGGGAGCGCGAGCAGGTCGCCGCGCTGATTGCACGGCTCGAGGAGGACCGGGCTCAGCTCACTGCCGCGGCCGAGCGGGCGCGCGACGGGACGTACGGCCGCTGCGAACGGTGCGGGAGGGAGATCCCTGCCGAGCGCCTGGCCGTACGGCCCGCCGCACGCACCTGCGTCGGGTGCGGCTGACGACAGGCCGTACGACGTGCCGTCAGCGACTCTTGTTGGCGGCGATCCGACTGCCGAGGAACCCGGCGTACGCCAGGAGCCCCACCGTCGCGATCTTGCGAGTACGACGCGAGAGCAACCCGAGGCCGATCGCGACCTCCGTCGCTCCGTTGCGCTTGATCCAGGTGCCGGTGTCCTTGGGGAACGCCGCCGCCGAGATCGGCTCGAACGTCTTCGGTGAGACGAAGTGGGCCGCTCCGGTGGCAGCGATCGCGGTCCCGGTGAGCGCGGCAAGCTTGGCCATGTGTGTCCTCCGATGTGTCGTGGCTCACCGTGACCGTACCGAGGGTGCATCGCGCGGACAAGGCTGGGCCCCAGCCCCTCCTCGCTCTACGCTGGGTCCCGGACCGATCGCGTGACCGAGGAGAGCCAGCCATGGGGATGTTCCGGAGCAAGGGCGGACCGGAAGAGGCTAAGAGCATCACCTCCGGCCAGCCGTACGAGCCCGACCTCAAGGCGGTCACCGAGGTCGTGACGTCGACCTCGTTCGGGGTCACCTGGCAGATCGACCCCTCCGCGCCGCGCCCCGTCGCGCCCGACGCGGCCGCCGATCCAGAGCCCGAGGACGAGGCACCGCAGAGGGAGGACCTGGCGGACGGACTGCGCGAGTGGCTCCGCGAGCGCACCCAGCGCGAGTCCGAGGGCCCGTCCCAGGGCGAGGCGACGCCGCAGGACTGAACCCGTACGCGGTCTACCATGGTCGCGCGTTCGGGGCACCCCGGTCCCGGCGACGTCCTCGGGAGCCCTCCATGCTGTCCTCTTCCCCTGCCCGCTGGCGCCTGCGCGCGCTCGTCGTGGCGCTCGTGGCCGCGCTCGGGCTCTCGATGCTCGTCGCCGCCCCCGCCCAGGCCGCCGCCGGCACGGTCAGCGGCAAAGTCCTCGCCCAGTCGCCCGGAGGTACGGCGTCCGGCGCCTTCGGTGTCGGAGTGGGCCTCTACCCGGCCACGGGTGGCGGTGGCGCGGTCGCCTCGACTGCCACCGGAGCCGGCGGTTCGTACACGATCCCCGGTGTCCCCGACGGTCGTTACACGGTCCGCACGTGGAGCCCTCCCGCCGGCTACGCCGCCGAGTACTACGGCAACGCCTGGTCGGTCTACGACGCCACGGTGATCGAGGTGAAGAACGGTGCCGCTCTCGTCCTCGGCGACATCGTCCTCGAGAAGGCGGGCTTCATCCGGGGCACCGTCAAGGACGAGTTCGGCATGCCTGTCGCCGGCGCGTCAGTCAGCTTCCGCGAGTCGGAGATGTCGGGCGGCTACGGCGTGACGACGGATGCCAGCGGCGCGTACGAGAGCCAGTCCGGCGACGATTCGAAGGACCTTGTCCCCGGCGACTACTGGGTGAGCGTCTCCGTCTACGACGACTCCAACAACGGCTGGCCGTACTACTACGTCGATCAGCGCGTCGTGGTGTCCCCTGGTACGACCACCACGTTCGACGTCACGCTCCAGGAGCGTCCCACCGTCGACTTCACGGTGCTGGGCCCCGACGGCAAGCCGCTGGTCGACGCGCCGCTCCTCATCCATGTCTTCTCCAACGGGGCTTGGGGTCCCATCCAGTCCGGTCCGCACATGACCGACGACGAAGGCCACTACCGCTTTACCGACAGCGCCGAGGCATACAAGGTCTACTTCGGGGTTCCCGCCGGCTACACCGGCGCCGCCGTCGGCCAGTGGTGGAAGGACGCGGCGAGCGTCGCCGGCGCGACCCCGATCACGTTCCCGACCCGCCAGACGCATCTGAGCCACACCGTGCAGCTCGCCGCACCGAGCACGCCTCCCACACCCATCGCGGCAGCGACCCCGCGCATCACAGGCTCCGCACGCACCGGTCAGGTGCTCCGCGCCGTCCCCGGCGCGTGGGCACCGGCGGGCGTGAGCCTGCGCTACCAGTGGCGGGCCGACGGCATGGCGATCGCAGGCGCGACCGCGTCCACCTTCCGCGTCGGCAACGCGCACGCCGGCAAGCGCTTCACGGTGACCGTCACCGGTTCGAAGTCGGGCCTCGCCTCCGTCGCACGGACCTCGGCCCCGACCGCCCGCGCCATCGGAACGCTCACTGCGACGACGCCGAGGATCTCGGGCAAGGCCAAGAAGGGCAAGAAGCTCACGATCAAGGCCGGTGCCTGGGGTCCGGGCAGGGTCCGGCTGTCGTACCAGTGGTTCCGCAACGGCAAGAAGATCACCAAGGCCAGGAAGGCGTCGTACACGCTGACCAAGCGCGACGTCGGCAAGCGCCTCACCGTCAAGGTCACCGGGACACGCACCTCGTACGCGACCGTGGTCAAGACCAGCAAGAAGACCGCGAAGGTCAAGAAGTAGCGGAGCCGCGCAGAGTCCGTCTGGCGACCAGATCGCCTTGCCGCCGTACGCCAGGGTCCTGGCGGGCCGAGGCCCGCTCGATCACGAACCCGTGCGGCGCGAGCAGGCCCCCGAGTGCGTCGGCGGACCAGTAGTACGCCGTCGTCACCGCGTGGTCGAACGCGGCGC
Organism: Mumia zhuanghuii; assembly: GCF_042681565.1. Classification (NCBI taxonomy): domain Bacteria; kingdom Bacillati; phylum Actinomycetota; class Actinomycetes; order Propionibacteriales; family Nocardioidaceae; genus Mumia; species Mumia zhuanghuii. Next base: position 1,288,581 of record NZ_JBHUFT010000008.1, on the reverse strand, counting down.
GAGCCTCGCCCTCGAAGAACCCGAGCAGCAGGGATCCTCCGGGGGCGAGGACGCGGGCGAACTCACGCACGATCGCCGGAACGTCGGCCGGTGGGGTGTGGATGATCGAGTACCAGGACAGAATGCCGCCGACCGATCCGGTCGCGAGAGGCAGCGCGGCGAGATCGGCCCGCGAGAGGTCGAGGAACGCGGACCGCCCTCGTGCCGCGTCCAGGAAGCGAGCCGACGCGTCGACTCCAACAACGTCCCGGCTCCCACCGCGCGAGAGCATCTCGGTCCAGTGCCCGGGGCCGCAGCCGGCGTCGAGGATCCGTCCGTCGACGCCTGCCTGCCAGCGTTCGATCGTGTCCCGAACCTGCTGCGCTGCCTGATCGACCGACCCGAACAGCGCGACGTACTCGTCCGCTCGCGCGTCGTACGCGCCTCCAATGTCCGCCATG
>NZ_JBHUFT010000008.1:1026416-1288021 GCF_042681565.1 Mumia zhuanghuii | reverse complement strand
AGGCGCTCCCGGCCGTCAGCCGGGAGCGCCTCTGTGATGCGGGGACCTCATGGTGGAGCTGGCGGGAATCGAACCCGCGTCCTTCAGCGCAGAGGTAGGACTTCTCCGAGCGCAGTCTGCTATGTCGTTTTCTCAGCCCCGACGCTCGAACAGACACGTCGTCGACAGGCTCAGTCGCTGTGAATGTCCCCTGTCAGTCCCGCGACCGGACTAACAGAGCAAGCCTCCTAGCTGAGGCCGGTGACTGGGACGGAGGCGTTCCCAGGCCGACCCTTCACTTAGCTCGCCTCAGGCGGCGAGAGCGAAGTCAGTGCGCTTAGAATCGGCACTTATTGATTTCCAAGGAACGTTTACGAGATGACCTTGGATTCTCGGCTCGCTTCTCCTACGTCGTACGACCAAAGTCGAAACCGATCAGCCCCGCTGTGTAGTTGTCCCTGAAGGGTACCTGGTCCAACCGCCTCGAGACGAACGGTATTCCGGCTCACGCGTCGAACAGGGCCAAGCCGTTGCGCCACAGGACGTCACGCAGCCAGTCGTCACCCAGATCGAGCCGTACGAGGCCCTCGACCTGGTGCGCATACGCGTACGGGATGTTGGGGAAGTCCGAGCCCAGCAGCACCCGCGGCTGCAGGTCGCGCAGCCGCGCGAGAAGGTCGCGCGGGTACGGGGCGGTCTCTTCGGTGAAGTCCGTGAACACCATCGTGGTGTCGAGCCGCACCTGCGGATAGCGCTCGGCCATCGCGAGGAAGTCCTCGTACTCGGGGATGCCCATGTGCGCGACGATCATCGGCAGGTTCGGGAAGGCAGCCATCACCTTGCCGATCAGCTCGGGCCCCGTGTACGTCCCCGGCGCGGGTCCTGATCCGGCGTGCACGACGACCGGCGTCTGCGAGTCGCTCAGCGCACCCCACACGTCGTCGAGCAGCGGGTCGGTCGGGTCGAAGTCGCCGACCTGGACGTGGGTCTTGAACACGTCGACGCCTGCCTCGATCCGGGCCCGCACGTACGAGGCGGCCTCGGGCTCGGGATAGAACGTCGCCGACCGCAGGGCGTTGCCGTGGGCGGCGGCGAACTCGGCCGACCAGGTGTTGAGGTATTCGGCGATCCCCGGCTTGTGCGCGTACGGCAGCGCGGAGTAGCGCAGGACGCCGATCCGCCCGAGGTAGTCGGCGCGCTCCTCGACCGGCCAGCGATAACGGATCGGCCAGGGCCGTCCCGTCAGCGGACCGACTGCGTCGAAGTAGCCCCACACCTTGTCCATGACCCGCGGCGGGAGGAAGTGGACGTGGGTGTCGAACAGCCCGGGGATGCCCAGCTCTGCGGCGAATGCCGGGAGGTCGGCGTCCTCCAAGGTCATCCGGGCATGCCCTTCACCTTGCGCCCCACCTCAGCCTGGACCTCGCGGGTGGCTTGGCGCTCGGCGATCGCCTGGCGCTTGTCCCAGGCCTTCTTGCCCCGAGCGACAGCGATCTCGACCTTCGCGCGGCCCGACACGAAGTAGAGCGACAGCGGCACGAGCGTCACGCCCGGCGTCGACACGGCCTTCTCGATCTTCTCGATCTCGCGACGGTGCAGCAGCAGCTTGCGTTTGCGGCGCGCGGAGTGGTTGGTCCAAGTGCCCTGCGTGTATTCGGGGATGTGCACCCCGTGGAGCCACACCTCCCCGTTCTCGATGTCGGCCCAGCCGTCGGTGAGGTTGGCCCGCCCCTCGCGCAGGGACTTGACCTCGGTGCCGGACAGCACCATCCCCGCCTCGTACACGTCGTCGAGGTGGTAGTCGTGCCGCGCCTTGCGGTTCTGCGCGATCAGCTTGGTGCCGGTCTCCTTGGCCATTCCCCCATTGTCCCTGTCCTGTCCAGCACATTCACGGGCGGGCACGTACGGTCAGACCGTGGCGGACGCGCAGCGCGACACGCGGTGGAGCGCGCTGGTCGTGTGCCTGGTCGCCGGATTCATGACGTTGCTCGACGTCAGCATCGTCAATGTCGCCCTCCCCTCCATCCGCACCGGGCTCGACGCCACCGACTCGCAGATCCAGCTGATCGTCGCCGGCTACGCGCTCGCGTTCGGGATCGTGCTCGTCCCGGCGGGACGACTGGGCGACGCCATGAGCCGCCGTACGATCTTCTGCGTCGGGCTGGTTGTGTTCACCGCGTCGAGCGCCGTCGCCGGCGCCGCGTCCGACCCCGGCTGGCTGGCCGCCGCCCGGATCGTGCAGGGCCTGGGCGCCGGCCTCGTCAACCCGCAGGTGTCCGGGTTCATCCAGACGATGTTCCAGGGCGACGAACGCGGACGGGCATTCGGGCTGTTCGGCGCGATGGTCGGGATCTCGACGGCGGTCGGCCCCCTCCTCGGCGGTGTCCTGGTGTCGGTCGGCGGACCGGAGCACGGCTGGCGGTACGTCTTCTTCGTCAACGTACCGATCGGTGTCGTCGCACTGTTTCTCGCGCTGCGGTGGCTGCCGAAGGCGGAGAGCCGGCGGCGCGAGTCCCTGGACCCGGTCGGCGTGCTGCTGTTCGGCGTCGCGACGCTTCTCGTACTGCTCCCGATGGTGGAGGGCTCGCGCGGGGAGTCCCTGTCGACGCGCCCGTGGTGGCTGCTCGGTGTCTCGGCCGTTCTCATGGTCACCTTCGTCGCCTGGGAGCGCCGCTGGGCGCGGTCGGGGCGCGAGCCGCTCGTCGACCTCGCGCTGCTGCGCGTCCGGACGTACGTGCTGGGACTCAGCCTCGGCACGCTCTACTTCGCGGGGTTCACCTCGATCTTCCTGGTGCTCACCCTCTACCTCCAGAACGGGCTGGACTACAGCGCGTTCGAGGCCGGCCTGACCCAGATGCCGTTCGCCCTCGGGTCTGCGGCGGCCGCGGCGCTCGGCGGACGTCTTGTCGGCCGGTACGGGCGAGCACTCGTCGTGGTCGGCCTCGTCCTGGTCGTGGTCGGCCTGGTCGGGATCGACCTCGCCGTCCCTCACCTCCGCGACCACGTCGGGCTCACGCTGTCGCCTCTGCTGCTCCTCGCGGGCGTCGGTGGCGGTCTGGTCATCTCCCCCAACGTGACGATCACCCTCTCGGAGGTGGACGTCCGGCGCGCCGGTGTCGGCGGGGGGATGCTTCAGACCGCTCAGCGCGTCGGGAGCGCGATCGGCGTGTCGCTGGTCCTCGCCCAGTTCTTCAGCCGGCTCGCGGTCGACGGCGACTACGGGGAGTCCATGAGCCTCGCCCTGCGTACGACCGTCGCGTTCGTCGTGGGAGCCCTGCTGCTGGGCCTGGCCGACCTCGCGACCAGCAGGCGCCGCTGAGGGTGTCTAGAGCCAGTTCATCGGGTTCGTCGTGTCACCGTCGAGCATCACCATGAAGTGCAGGTGGCACCCCGTCGAATAGCCGGTGCTGCCGACGTACCCGATGATCTCGCCGCGGCTCACGCGCTGCCCCGCATAGGTGGAGTAGCGCGACAGATGGTTGTAGGTCGTGGCGACGCTGCGGCCGCGCTTCTGGCCGTGCGCGATGATCACGCGGTTGCCGTACCCGGCGTTGTAGTAGCGGTCCACGACGCGCCCTCCGGCCGCCGCTCGGACCGGGGTTCCGCAGCCGACCCCAAAGTCGGTGCCGTCGTGGAGCTTCCAAACGTGCAGCACGGGGTGGAACCGCATGCCGTACGAGGACGTGATCGGACCGTCGACGGGGTACGACAGCGCGCTGCCGCTGTCGCTGCCTCCTCCACCTCCGCCGTCCGACCCGCCGTTGCCGTCCGACCCACCGTTGCCGCCGGACCCGCCCGACCCGCCAGAGCCACTGGAGTTCTTGTTCTTGTTCGCCTCACGCCGCTTGCGATCACGCTCGCGCTGGGCCTCGAGCCGCTCCTGCGCGGCGATCGCCTTCAGCTTGCTCGAGATCTTGCCGCGCTCGGACTCGAGCGCTGCGAGCTCGGAAGCGTCGGACTGGCGTGCGGAGGCCGCGGTCGCTTGCGCGGACGCGTTGGTTGCGACCAGCTCACCGACCTTTGCTGTTTGCTCGCGCGCCGCCTGCTCGAGCCGCTTCTGCTCGGCGAGGTTGTCGGCAGCCTCCTTGCGCTTGACCGCCACCTCGTTGCGGAGCTTCTCGACCTTCTTGCGGTTGAGGTCCAAGATGACGCGAGTCGCGTCAAGCTTGTCGACCTTCGCAAGGCGTGCATCGGTCACAGCCCGGTCGAGACTGATCTGCTTGCCGTACGTGGCAGGGTCGACGCCGTCGACCAGCGCCGCGAACGCACGCATGCTCGGCGAGCCGCCCTGCAGCGACTCGACGGTCATCCGCTCGACCTCGCGGGCTGCCCTCTTCTGGCTGCGGCGGCCCTTCTTCGCCTCCGACTTCGCTGTCACCAGCGAAGCCTCCGCCTTGGTCAACGCGGCCTGCATGGCGATGTCGCGGGTCTGCGCGGTCGCGAGCCTGCTCTGCGTGGTCGCGAGTGCCGAGCGGGCGGCCGACAACGTGGCCTGCGCCGTCTGGAGCGCCTTCGTGGCAGCAGCGAGCCGGGCACTGGACTGGTCGAGCTCCGCCCGGGCTCCGGAGATCTCGGACTGGACCTCCTTGCGCCGGTGGTCCAGGTCGCCCTTCTCGTCGCCGGCGCTCGGGCTCGCGAGCGCGCCGGTCATGGCCACGACGACCGCAAGCGCGAGCGCCGTCCGCGTACGAGTACGCCGGGGAAGGACGGGTGAAGCCACAGGCCTACCTCTGGTCGGGAACGTTCCGTAGGCGACGCTAACCCTCAACTTGAACGAGAGGGTGCATTTCGTGCCGCCGGGCGTGCCGTCCTAGACCTTGAGGTAGCGCCTCGTCATCACCAGCGTCGGGACCAGCGCCAGCAGGAGCGCGAGGATGCTCGTGTAGCCCATCACCCCGATCGCCTCCTGCCACCTCACCCAGGTCGTCAGGCCCGCAAGCCGGTCGCGCAGGAACCCGTACACCACGAACTGCATGAACGCGGCGAGCCCGCCGCACGCGAGCGCGGCCGAGATCACGGCCGCGACCAGCGACTCGAGGATGAACGGCAGCTGGATGTGCCACGACGACGCGCCGACCAGGCGCATGATGCCGATCTCGCGACGTCGCGCGTACGCGGTCATCCGGATCGTGTTGGAGACCTGGAGGACGGCCGCGACGATGAGCAGCAGGGACGTGCCGAGCGCGGCCCAGCGCAGCTTCGACAAGACCTCGAACAGCGGCGCGAGCAGGTCGCGCATGCTGACGACGCCCGCAACCCCGTCGAGGCCGCTGACCTGGCTCACGACTCCCTCGAACTGGTTGGGGTCGCGCAGCGTCACCATGTAGGAGGTGCCGAACGACTCCGGCCCGAGCGCCTCGAGCTGCTTGCGCCCGTCAGCGTTCTGGCCGAGGTACTCCTGCGCCTGCTCGTAGTTGCGCTCCGGGCTCCAGCGCTCGAACGAGCGGACCTCGGGGTTGTCGTCGAGGGCGGTCTCGACGGTCTTCTCCTGCTCCGGGGTCGCCCGTCCGCCGACACAGGTGTCCGCGGAGGAGTTCTGGGTGCAGAGGTTGACCTGGATCTGGAGCCGGTCGCCGTAGTACTTCTCGGTCCGGTCGGCCTGCGTCTGCAGCAGCAGGCCGAGCGACGCGAGCACGAGCGAGACGCTCATCGTGACGACGAGCGACACCGTCATCGAAAAGTTGCGCCGAAGGCCCGTCGTGAGCTCGGAGAGGATGCTTCCCAGTGCCATCGGTCCTCGTCAGTCCTCGTAGCCGTACGCGCCGCGCGACTGGTCGCGCACCAGCACGCCACCGCTGAGCTCGATCACGCGTTTGCGCATCTGGTCGACGATCCCCGCGTCGTGGGTCGCCATGATCACGGTCGTGCCTGTGCGGTTGATCCGGTCGAGCAGCTTCATGATGCCGACCGACGTCACGGGATCCAGGTTGCCGGTGGGCTCGTCGGCGATGAGGATCATCGGCCGGTTCACGAACGCGCGCGCCACCGCGACGCGCTGCTGCTCACCGCCGGACAGCTCGTCCGGCATCCGCCCGCCCTTGCCCTCGAGACCGACCAGCTCGAGCGTCTCGGGGACGACACGGCGGATCTCCGTGCGCGGCTTGCCGATCACCTGCAGCGCGAACGCCACGTTCTCCGAGACGGTCTTGTTCGGCAGCAGACGAAAGTCCTGGAAGACGGTCCCGAGCTGGCGACGCAGCTTCGGCACCTTCCAGTTGGCGAGCCGGTTGATCTCCTTGCCCGCGACGTACACCCGACCCGTCGACGGGCGAGTCTCGCGCAGGACCATCCGGAGGAAGGTCGACTTGCCCGATCCGGACTGCCCGACGAGGAAGACGAACTCGCCCTTCTCGATCTCGAGACTGAGCTTGTCAAGCGCGGGTCTGGGCTGCCCCGGGTAGGTCTTGCTGACGTTCTCGAAGCGGATCACCGTGCGAGTGTACGCAGCGCTACTTGGCGGTGGCCTCAGCGCCACGCCGCCAACGGATACCTGCCTCGACGAACTCGTCGATCTCTCCGTCGAACACCGCCTGGGTGTTGCCTGTCTCCTGCTCCGTACGGAGGTCCTTGACCATCTGGTACGGGTTGAGGACGTACGAGCGCATCTGGTCGCCCCACGACGCCTGGACGTCGCCGCGCAGCTCGTCGATCTGGGCGCGCTCCTCTGCCTTCTTGAGGGCGAGAAGCTTCGCCTTCAGGATCACCATGGCGCTCGCCTTGTTCTGGAGCTGGCTCTTCTCGTTCTGACAGCTCACGACGGTGCCGGTCGGAATGTGCGTCAGGCGGACGGCGGAGTCGGTCGTGTTGACGCTCTGGCCACCCGGGCCCGAGGAGCGATAGACGTCGATCCGGATCTCGTCCTCGGGGATGTCGATCTGGTCGGTCTGCTCGAGGACCGGGACGACCTCGACGGCCGCGAACGAGGTCTGACGGCGACCCTGGTTGTCGAACGGGCTGATGCGCACGAGCCGGTGGGTGCCCGACTCCACGGACAGCGTGCCGTAGGCGTACGGCGCCTTCACCGCGAACGTCGTCGACTTGATGCCGGCCTCTTCCGCATACGAGGTGTCGTAGATCTCGACGACGTACTTGTGCTTCTCGGCCCAGCGGATGTACATGCGCTGCAGCATCTCGGCGAAGTCGGCTGCGTCGACACCGCCGGCACCGGAGCGGATGGTGATCAGCGCGTCGCGCGCGTCGTACTCGCCGGACAACAGCGTGCGGACCTCGAGGCCCTCGACGGCCTTCTGGACCCGTTCGAGCTCGGCATCGGCCTCGGCAAGGACGTCGGCGTCGTCCTCCTCGCGCGCCAGCTCCACGAGAACCGCGAGGTCGTCGAGGCGCTGGCGAAGACCGGTCGCTCGCTCCAACTCGGACTGCAGGGCCGAGAGCTTGCCGGTGACGACCTGGGCGTTGGCCTGGTCATCCCAGAGGTCGGGCGCAGCCACCTGCTCCTGCAGCTCCGCGACCTCCGCGCGGATCGCGTCGAGGTTGAGAACGGCCTCGATCGACGACATCGTCGAGTCGAGGGCCTTCAGTGCTGCGTCGTAGTCCCGTTGTGCCACACCGACGAGACTACCCGTCACCCCCTCGCGAGCCGCCCCAGGGCGCTGCGCGACAAAGCTGTTGAGGTCTCAGCGGGTCAGCGCGGCACACTCGGCGCGCTCGCAGTCCGCGAAGGCTTCGAGCTTGCGGAGGAGCGTCTGCACCGTCGGGTTATGGGGGTTGTAGACATTCGTGTGCTCGTACGCCCGCGGCCGCGACAGCCCTGTGTAGTACTCGTAGGTGTAGCCGGCAGGGTCGCCGCCCCGCGTGTCGTATCGGACGAGCATCGAGTCCGCGGACCGCACGGCCAGGTAGGAGGGTGTCTCGAGGCTGATCTTCTCGTTGTCGGGGTCGTTCACGTCGCGGACCGGGCGGGTGTGCTCCACGAATGCGTAGCGCGACCACGCGGCGCGTGGGTTGCGCAGGATCGGGAGCAACGACCGGCCGTCGCGGCGCTGGTCGGGGCGCAGGCCGGCGATCTGCTCGAAGGTCGACGAGAGGTCGATGTTCTGGACGACCTGGTAGCGCGGACCACGCACGACGCCTGGGCCGGCGATGATGAGCGGGACCCTGATGTCGGTGTCGTACGGCGTGGTCTTGCCGCGACCGAGCCGCTTGTGCCCGAGGTGGTAGCCGTTGTCGCTCGTGAAGACGAGGTAAGTGTCAGGCCCCACCGTCTTCATGACGGCACCGATCATGTCGTCGAGCGACTGCGCCATGCGGACGCGATCGCGGTGATAGCGGCGCATGCGGTTGACGTCGGCCTTGCGGAGCTTGGCGGTCTGGCCGAACAGCGGAGCCGGGCGACCATCGGCATAGCGTGGCCGCGACGCCGCACGACTGGCGTTGAACCCGGGGGTCTTCGCGACGTCGATTTTGTCGCACCGGACCGGGCCGCAATCACCAAAGCGTCGCTTCGGGTTCTTCTTGGCCTTCTTGTCCTTGAGCGGCCGGTCGCGAAGCGCCGCCGGGAAGACGGGCTCGCCCTTGCGCACGATCTTTGATGCGCGGCTGTGGACGGAGGTGGGCGCGAGCTCGACGAAGTACGGGCGGCCGTCGCGCTCTGCTGAACGGAGGTAGCTGACCGCACGCCGGCGCAGCACGTCTGTCGAGTATTCCGTGGGACGGGTGCCGAAGGAGCGGGTCTGGACCGTACGGGCGCCTTGGATGCCCGAACCGTTCGACGCGAGGCGGTAGCCCCACATCGCGTAGAGGTTGCCGGTCAGGCCCTGGAACGTGCTCCATCCGGCCGGCGCAGCGCTCCCAGAGGTCCCCTGATAGTGGTTGATGAACTTGCCGAAGAAGCCGGTGCGGTAGCCGCCCTGCTGGCCGGACATCGCGTACGCGAAGGTCTTCTTGTTGTTGTCGGCCTTCACCCACGCGGCGTGGCCACCGATCGGGTTCGCCGGATCGGGGCCCGTGGTGTTGATGAAGACTTTGGAGTTGTGGGGGTACATGCCGGTCAGGAACGACGCACGCGACGAGCAGCACAGCGAGTCGACCACGAAGCTGCGGCGGAAGTCGGCACCTCGCTTCTGCAGCTTCTTGAGGTTCGGCATGTACTTCACGAGGGAGCTGTCGAGGTCATCGGCCATGATCATCACGACGTTCGGACGGTAGCGAGCGGCGCCTGCAGGGGCGGCGGCAGCAACGGTCCCGTGAGCAGGAGCGACCGCGGCGGGAGCGACCGCGGCGGGAGCGGCCACGGCGGGAGCGGCCACGGCGGCGGCCGCGGCGCCGGAAGCGGTCGTGCCTGCAGCCGTGCTCGCTGAGACGGGAACCGGCTCCTCGGCCAGCTTCACCGCTACGGCGACGGAGGCGACAAGCGTGATCGCGACAGCAACGACGGCCGCACGGCTACCAGGGACGCGCACGCGAAAACCTCCAGGAGGGGTGACGGGAGGCACAAGTGTACGACGACCCCCACCCAAAGGAGCCGCCATCGCGGCTCCTCTGGGGAGAACTCAGGGGGTTTCGAGCGCGTTGATTCTTTCCTGGGCGTCGGTGGCGTGCTGCGGATCCGCCGCAAGCGTGCGGTGGAACCACTCGAGCGCGTCCTGTGTGCGGCCGGCCTCGACCAGCGCGTCCGCGTACGCGTAGCGCAACCGGGCGAGCCAGGTGGTCGGGCTGCCGTGGTGAAGGGGCTCCTGCTGGAGGACCGCGAGAGCCGCGTCGACCTGCCCGAGGTCGCGACGCGCGCCGGCGGCGACGATCGCGGCCTCCACGCGGAGGTCGGTGTCCTCGAGCTTGTCACGCGCGTCGGCGATCACCTTGAGCGCACGGTCGGGACGACCGAGGGCGCGCTCGGAGTCCGCGATCAACGGGATGTGGTCGAAGCTCCCCGTCATGCGCTTGGCAGCACGCAGCTCGGCGAGCGCGTCGGCCCAGCGGCCGGCCGCGTACGCAGTCTCCCCCGCAGCCTCACGGATCACTCCGATCCGGGGTGCGAGCTCGCGCGCAGTGCGGGCGTGCTTGTAGGCGAGATCAGGATCTTCGTCGATGAGGATCCCCGCAGCGACCAGGTGCGACGCGACGGCGTCGGCCTTGCCAGGAGTCAGCGACGTCAACAGACGACGGACACCCTTGTCGAGCTGGTCGGGGTGGACGCCCTCAGGGATCGGGGGGCCCTCGATACGGCGGGGAGCCTCGCGGTCGCCATCGCGGCGCGGACGATCAGGACGATCACCCTCGCGGCGAGGACCACGGGGGGCACCGTCACGAGGACCGCGCTGCTGCCCATCACGGGAGCCACGCGGGCCACCGTCACGGGAGCCTCCGCTGCGATCTGGTCGACCGCCGCCCGATCCCCCGGGGCGTCCCTGTCCACCCGGCCGTCCCTGGCCACGTCCGTTGCCTCCGCTGCCGCCACGGCCTCCGCCGCTCCCGCCACTCGGGCGGCCTCCACCGCTACGGCCCTGGCCTCCGCGGCCGCCTCCACCACGCTCGCTCATCAAATCAATCCTCCTGCGCTGCCTGCGCTCAGTCTTGCGTACATGCCCTCGTTCGCAAGGCTGTGCACACGTAAAAATGGGTCGTGGGTCGTTTCAACCACCCCGCTGAGGGGGTGGGAAACGACCCACGACCTGAAATATTGTCCGGCGGCGTCCTACTCTCCCACACAGTCTCCCGTGCAGTACCATCGGCGCTGAAGGGCTTAACTTCCGGGTTCGGAATGTTGCCGGGTGTTTCCCCTTCGCCATGGCCGCCGTAACCCTACAGGATTACACAACCAACAACTCTGTTCTGTTGTTGTAATGGGTTGTGATCCCAGAACCTCACAGTGGACGCATAATGTCTTTGTAAATGTGTGTAGACAAGCCCTCGGCCTATTAGTACCGGTCAGCTGCACGCATTGCTACGCTTACACTTCCGGCCTATCAACCCAGTGGTCTACTGGGGGCCTTAACCCACGAAGGGTGGGAAACCTCATCTTGAAACGTGCTTCCCGCTTAGATGCTTTCAGCGGTTATCACTCCCGAACGTAGCTAATCAGCAGTGCTCTTGGCAGAACAACTGACACACCAGAGGTTCGTCCATCCCGGTCCTCTCGTACTAGGGACAGCCTTTCTCAAGTTTCCTACGCGCGCGGCGGATAGGGACCGAACTGTCTCACGACGTTCTAAACCCAGCTCGCGTGCCGCTTTAATGGGCGAACAGCCCAACCCTTGGGACCTGCTCCAGCCCCAGGATGCGACGAGCCGACATCGAGGTGCCAAACCATCCCGTCGATATGGACTCTTGGGGAAGATCAGCCTGTTATCCCCGGGGTACCTTTTATCCGTTGAGCGACGCCGCTTCCACATGCCAGCGCCGGGTCACTAGTCCCGACTTTCGTCCCTGCTCCACCCGTCGGTGTCACAGTCAAGCTCCCTTGTGCACTTACACTCAACACCTGATTGCCAACCAGGCTGAGGGAACCTTTGGGCGCCTCCGTTACATTTTAGGAGGCAACCGCCCCAGTTAAACTACCCACCAGGCACTGTCCCTGATCCGGATCACGGACCTAAGTTAGATATCTAGTACGACCAGAGTGGTATTTCAACATTGACTCCACAACCACTGGCGTGGCCGCTTCACAGTCTCCCACCTATCCTACACAAGTCGAACCAAACACCAATACCAAGCTGTAGTGAAGGTCCCGGGGTCTTTCCGTCCTGCCGCGCGTAACGAGCATCTTTACTCGTAGTGCAATTTCGCCGAGCTCGTGGTTGAGACAGCGCCCAAGTCGTTACTCCATTCGTGCAGGTCGGAACTTACCCGACAAGGAATTTCGCTACCTTAGGATGGTTATAGTTACCACCGCCGTTTACTGGGGCTTAAGTTCAGTGCTTCGCCTTACGGCTAACACGTCCCCTTAACCTTCCAGCACCGGGCAGGAGTCAGTCCGTATACATCGAATTACTTCTTCGCACGGACCTGTGTTTTTAGTAAACAGTCGCTTGGGCCTGGTCTCTGCGGCCCTCATCGCTTCCCACCGCAAGGGTGTTCACGAATCAGGCCCCCCTTCTCCCGAAGTTACGGGGGCATTTTGCCGAGTTCCTTAACCACGATTCACTCGATCGCCTTGGTATTCTCTACCTGACCACCTGTGTCGGTTTGGGGTACGGGCGGCTCTGGTACTCGCTAGAGGCTTTTCTCGACAGCATAGGATCACTCACTTCGCCAAAACGGCTCGGCATCAGATCTCAGGCACATGACAGACGGATTTACCTATCTGTCGCCCTACGTCCTTACACGCGGACAACCATCGCCGCGATGAGCTACCTTCCTGCGTCACCCCATCACTTGCCTACTACCAGTTCGGGTCACACGCTCACCAAGACACGCCACCCCGAAGGGTGATCACGCTCAGCTCGGGTGCTTAGCATCACTGATTCAGCATGGGCGCACCAACGCCGGTACGGGAATATCAACCCGTTGTCCATCGACTACGCCTGTCGGCCTCGCCTTAGGTCCCGACTTACCCAGGGCAGATTAGCTTGACCCTGGAACCCTTGGTCATTCGGCGGAAGAGTTTCTCACTCCTCATTCGCTACTCATGCCTGCATTCTCACTCGTGTGGCATCCACGGCTGGGTCACCCCGCCGCTTCACACGCCACACGACGCTCCCCTACCCATCCACACACCTGGACCCACAAGGGGCCGAGTACACGTATGAATGCCATAGCTTCGGCGGATTGCTTGAGCCCCGCTAAATTGTCGGCGCAGAATCACTTGACCAGTGAGCTATTACGCACTCTTTCAAGGATGGCTGCTTCTAAGCCAACCTCCTGGTTGTCTGTGCGACTCCACATCCTTTTCCACTTAGCAATCGCTTAGGGGCCTTAGCTGATGGTCTGGGCTGTTTCCCTCTCGACTACGGAGCTTATCCCCCGCAGTCTCACTGCCGCTCTCTCACTTGCCGGCATTCGGAGTTTGGCTGATTTCGGTAAGCTTGTAGGCCCCCTAGATCATCCAGTGCTCTACCTCCGGCAAGAAACAAACGACGCTGCACCTAAATGCATTTCGGGGAGAACCAGCTATCACGGAGTTTGATTGGCCTTTCACCCCTATCCACAGGTCATCCCCTCAGTTTTTAACCTAAGTGGGTTCGGTCCTCCACGCGGTCTTACCCGCGCTTCAACCTGCCCATGGATAGATCACTCCGCTTCGGGTCTAGAGCACGCGACTCAACGCCCTATTCGGACTCGCTTTCGCTACGGCTACCCCCCAACGGGTTAACCTCGCCACGTACCACTAACTCGCAGGCTCATTCTTCAAAAGGCACGCCGTCACAACCCACAAGGGATCGCTCCGACGGATTGTAGGCACATGGTTTCAGGTACTATTTCACTCCCCTCCCGGGGTACTTTTCACCTTTCCCTCACGGTACTTGTCCGCTATCGGTCATCGAGGAGTATTTAGGCTTAACGGGTGGTCCCGCCAAATTCACGCGCAATTCCAGGAGTCACGCGTTACTCGGGATAACACAAAAGAAGACTCAGACTTACGCCTACAGGGGTCTCACCCTCTACGCCGGACCATTCCAGGCCCTTCGACTTCACCTGAGTTTTATCACTTCTCGCCAGCTCGGCAGAACCAGCAATGCGCTCCCACGACCCCGCACGGACAACAACTGCCGTCTCTCACATCCGCACGGTTTAGCCTCATCCGCTTTCGCTCGCCACTACTCACGGAATCACTGTTGTTTTCTCTTCCTGTGGGTACTGAGATGTTTCACTTCCCCACGTTCCCTCCGAACGCCCTATGTGTTCAGGCGCCGGTGACCAGACATAACTCTGGCCGGGTTTCCCCATTCGGACACCCCCGGATCACAGCTCGGTTGTCAGCTCCCCAGGGCTTATCGCAGACTCCTACGTCCTTCATCGGCTCTCGATGCCAAGGCATCCACCATGTGCCCTTAGTAGCTTGCAAATTACACACACTACAAAGACACTCGCGTCCACTGTGAAGTTCTCAAACCACAACCCGCAACCACCCGAACCACAACCCACAGGTCATGACCGGCCTGGCCGGAACCAAGACAACAGCACCCCCGACCCCCCAACCGGGAGACCGAAGGCGCCTGATGCCTCAGGACCCAACAGCGTGCCCAACCACCAGACCAGACCCACACAACCCTCCACACCGAACCCCCCGAAAGAGGCACAGCAGTACTAGCTGCACAAGCCCAACCCAACGATTGAATAATCGACGTTCCACTATCTGAGCACCCGGCCACCACGACATTCGCGTGATCAAGCCAGGAACACACCACCACCACAAACCAGTTGCGACAGTGATGAGCAATGCTCCTTAGAAAGGAGGTGATCCAGCCGCACCTTCCGGTACGGCTACCTTGTTACGACTTCGTCCCAATCGCCAGCCCCACCTTCGACAGCTCCCTCCCACAAGGGGTTAGGCCACCGGCTTCGGGTGTTGCCGACTTTCATGACGTGACGGGCGGTGTGTACAAGGCCCGGGAACGTATTCACCGCAGCGTTGCTGATCTGCGATTACTAGCGACTCCGACTTCATGGGGTCGAGTTGCAGACCCCAATCCGAACTGAGACCGGCTTTTTGGGATTCGCTCCACTTTGCAGTTTCGCAGCCCTTTGTACCGGCCATTGTAGCATGCTTGAAGCCCTGGACATAAGGGGCATGATGACTTGACGTCATCCCCACCTTCCTCCGAGTTGACCCCGGCAGTCTCCTATGAGTCCCCACCATTACGTGCTGGCAACATAGGACAAGGGTTGCGCTCGTTGCGGGACTTAACCCAACATCTCACGACACGAGCTGACGACAGCCATGCACCACCTGTACACCAGTGTCCAAAGAGACCCACATCTCTGCAGGCTTCTGGTGTATGTCAAACCCAGGTAAGGTTCTTCGCGTTGCATCGAATTAATCAGCATGCTCCGCCGCTTGTGCGGGCCCCCGTCAATTCCTTTGAGTTTTAGCCTTGCGGCCGTACTCCCCAGGCGGGGCGCTTAATGCGTTAGCTGCGGCACGGAACCCGTGGAATGGATCCCACACCTAGCGCCCAACGTTTACGGCATGGACTACCAGGGTATCTAATCCTGTTCGCTCCCCATGCTTTCGCTCCTCAGCGTCAGAACAGGCCCAGAGAACCGCCTTCGCCACCGGTGTTCCTCCTGATATCTGCGCATTCCACCGCTACACCAGGAATTCCGTTCTCCCCTGCCTGCCTCTAGTCTGCCCGTATCGGAAGCACGAATGGGGTTAAGCCCCAAGTTTTCACTCCCGACGTGACAAACCGCCTACGAGCCCTTTACGCCCAATAATTCCGGACAACGCTCGGACCCTACGTATTACCGCGGCTGCTGGCACGTAGTTGGCCGGTCCTTCTTCTGTAGGTACCGTCACTCTCGCTTCGTCCCTACTGAAAGAGGTTTACAACCCGAAGGCCGTCATCCCTCACGCGGCGTTGCTGGATCAGGCTTTCGCCCATTGTCCAATATTCCCCACTGCTGCCTCCCGTAGGAGTCTGGGCCGTGTCTCAGTCCCAGTGTGGCCGGTCACCCTCTCAGGCCGGCTACCCGTCGTCGCCTTGGTAGGCCATCACCCCACCAACAAGCTGATAGGCCGCGAGCTCATCCTCCACCGAAAAACTTTCCACCACCCACCATGCGGAAGGAGGTCATATCCGGTATTAGCCACCGTTTCCAGCGGTTATCCCAGAGTGAAGGGCAGATTACTCACGTGTTACTCACCCGTTCGCCGCTCGTGTACCCCGAAGGGCCTTACCGCTCGACTTGCATGTGTTAAGCACGCCGCCAGCGTTCGTCCTGAGCCAGGATCAAACTCTCCGTCGAAAACCCAACCAAAGGCTAGGCAACAACTTCCGTTATGACCCGGACTAACTATTTGCTGACAAATAATTGTCACGGAATCAACCCCAAACACTCACCCCTCCAAAGAGAAGCAAAAGTCCGAGGCCTTACTACTGATTATCTCGTCGACTTTTGGCACACTGTTGAGTTCTCAAACATCAGACACACAAAACCCTCAACCCCCACGGGCATCAGATCAAGGCGCGACCCCCAAACCTACCAGAACTTCGCGCAGCGGCCAAGATGGCCACCGTTCGGTGGTCTCAGAGAGAGGGGGTGTCGATCCGGGGTCCGCAGGCCCGGCCTCTCGGCCTTGCCCGCCGCCGTCCCCGGCAACAAGAAGAACATTACGCGGAGGAAAACCGTTGGTCAAACCGGGGGGCTGTGTCGTGGCTCACAACGACTGTCTTTGCAGGTCAGAGCCCCTTTTCTCCTCGAAAGTCCAGGGCCCGGCGTCGCGGCGCGACACCGAGCCCTGCGGACCTCTCGGACAAGTTCGGACAGACCGGTCAGGCCCTCTCGACCTCGGCGCCCGCGATCGACTTCTTGCCCTTGCGGAGGACCACCAGACCACCCTGCAGCTCGGCGTCGTCGAGGGTCTGCTCGGGATCCTCGACCCGGGCGTTGTTGACGTACGCGCCGCCCTCCTTGACGGCACGGCGCGCGGCCGACTTGCTGTCGACGAGGCCGGCGTCGACGAACGCGTCCACGACGGTCGTGCCGGGCGGGACGGACACCAGCCCCGCCTCGACCAGAGCAGCGCGCAAGGTCGTCACAGGGAGATCGACCAGCTCGGCACGTCCGAACAGCGCCGCCGAAGCCTGCTCAGCGGCGCGTACCTCGTCCTGCCCGTGCACCATCGCCGTCACCTCGGCTGCCAGGCGGCGCTGCGCGATCCGCAGCCCCGGCTTCTCGGCCGACTCCACGGCGATCGCGGCGATCTCGTCGAGGTCGAGGAAGGTGAACTGCTTGAGGTACTCGATGACCTTCGAGTCCTCCGCCTGGATCCAGGTCTGGTAAAACGCGTACGGCGAGAGCATCTCAGGGTCGAGCCAGAGCGCTCCCCCGGTCGACTTGCCGAACTTCGTCCCGTCGGCCTTGGTGATCAGCGGGGTCGACAGGGCGTGGACCTTCGCTCCCTCCGCACGCCGTACCAGCTCGACGCCCGCGGTGATGTTGCCCCACTGGTCGCTGCCGCCGGTCTGCAGCGAGGTGCCGTACCGGCGGTAGAGCGCGAGGTAGTCCATCGACTGCAGCAGCACGTAGCTGAACTCGGTGTAGCTGATCCCTGACTCCAGCCGGCTCGCCACCACCTGCCTGTCGAGCATCCGGTTGACGGGGAAGTGCTTGCCGATGTCACGCAGGAAGTCGATGACGTTGACGTCCTTCGTCCAGTCGAGGTTGTTGACCACGAGGGCCGCGTTGTCGCCCTCGAACGAGACGTACTGCTCGACCTGCGCCCGGATCCGTTCGACCCAGTCGGCGACGGTCTCTCGGCTGTTCATGGTCCGCTCCCCCACGTCCCGCGGGTCACCGATCAGACCTGTGGAGCCGCCGACGAGGATCAGCGGGCGGTGTCCGGCCAGCTGGAGCCTGCGCGCGGTGAGCAGCTGCAGCAGGTTGCCCATGTGCAGGCTCGGTGCCGTCGGGTCGAACCCCACGTAGAAGGTGAGCGGCCCCGCCGACAGATCGGCGCGCAGGGCGTCACGGTCCGTCGAGTGCGCGATGAGTCCGCGCGCCTCGAGGTCGTCCAGGACGTGGGTGGTCACGGTGTGTCTCCTCTGTCGGGATCGCGGCCAGGCAAGGGCCGATCCCTGCAAGTCTGCCGCACCGCGCACGTCACCTGACGAGCAAGAGCGCCCCGGCCGGCAGTCCTGCCGGCCGGGACGCCGATCGATCGTGCTCCTCCCGTCCCCCGATCGGGAGGGAGCACGATCAGGACAGACCCGTCGCCGCGCGGAACACGCCGGTCGGGTCCTCACGTGCGACGAGCTCACGCAGGCGTTCGAGCTCGCCGTACGAGGCGGAGCGGTCCAAGGAGTCCCACGGGGCGAGCAGTGTCGACCCGACGGCCCCCTCGGTCCACGGCAGCAGTGCCTCGGACACCGTCTCGAAGCCCTTGACGATCATCGGCTCCATCGACGGGTCCGGTACGAGCGCGAGCGACGTCACCAGGAACTCCGACCGCACCGCGGTGACGAACCCCGGGCGGTGGCCCGGGCGTACGGCTCCCACGTGCCGGACCTGGATCTGCATGACGCCGGGAGTCCCCGAGACCGCCAGCAGGGCTTCGACGGTCTGCGGCGTGAGATCGCCGAGCGGCCGTGCGCAGTGCAGGGCCGGCATCGGGTCGACGGGCTCTTCGCAGATGTCCCCGACCTCGGAGGCCGTACGGACACGCACGGTGTCGTAGACGACCGGCCCCGCAGCGCGTACGGGCGCCAGTGCGGACTTGAGGAGCTCGAGACCGTCCGTCGTGGCTCCCTCGATCACGACGAACGACTGCCCCCGCACCTCCTCCGGGATGAACGACACGTCCGGCAGGTGGACGATCGACGCCCAGAGCGACACCGAAGGCGGCGCCGACGCCGTGGCGTCCACGTAGGCGTCGAGCACCGCGCGGGCCGCGACGAACGGGAACATCAGCCGCCCGCCCGCGATCTCCGGTGCCGGGTGCAGATCGATCTCGACGGCCGTCACGTACGCGAGGTTTCCGCCGCCCCCGCGCAGCCCCCACATCAGCTCGGGATCGGAGGTGTCGTCGACCCAGCGCACCTCGCCCTGGGCATCGACGACCTCCGCGGCACGCAGCGAGTCCGAGCCCATGCCGAACGCGCGGGTGAACCACGAGTAGCCGCCCTGGAGCGTGTAGCCGACGACCGAGACGTCTGGGTTGGAGCCGATCATGCCGGTCAGGCCGGTGCCGTCGAGCTTGGCCTGGAGCGCTCCCCAGCGCACCCCGGCACCGACGCGAGCGATCCGGGCGACCGGGTCGATCGCGAGGTCGGTCAGGCCGCTGCTGCGGACGACGATGCTCCCGGCGAGCCGGGAGGTCGCTCCGTGACCGCCGGCCTGCGGCGCGACAGCGAGGCCGTTCGCCCGGCCGAAGCGGACCGCGGCCGCGACGTCTCTCGGGCTGTGCGCGAAGACCACGGCAGCGGGTGCCTGATCGATCGCGAGGTTCCACGGTCGGCTGATCTCGTCCCACCCGGGGTCGCCGGGGGTGACGAGACGCCCGCCGAGCTGCACCCGCAGCACATCGAAGTCGACGTCGTCGTCGACTTCGGTGGGGTGACCCGGTCGGATCCCGATCGTGTCGGTGGTTGTACTCATCGATGCTTCCTTGCTCCGTGGCCGCTGGTTCGCGACGGCCTTCTGCTGTGACCGTCACACCGTCACGAAAGCCGCTTGCAGAGTCCTTGGAGTTCGCTTGGGGTACGGAAAACCCCCGTCCTGGCACGGTCGCGCGCCTATGCTCTGAGCCATGTGGCTCGCTGTTCTCGGACCGGTCGAGATGCACGGCGAGCAGGCATCACCGCCGGTCGCGCTCGGCACGCGCAAGCACCGCGTCCTGCTCGCGACCCTTGCGCTCGGCGCCGGGAACGTCCAGAGCGTCGACGTGCTCATCGACTACCTCTGGGGCGACCACCCGCCCGGCGGTGCGCACGGCACGCTGCAGGCGTACGTGTCGGGCCTGCGGCGGGCACTGGCGACGGTGCTGCCGCCCGGCGCGGCGTCGCCGTTGCGGACGGCCGGTGGCGGGTACGTCCTCGACACGGATGCTCTGACGATCGACGCGGCGACCGCGAGCGACCTCATGCAGGGAGCGCACCGCCGGCTCGGACCGCTCGTCCGGCACGCGATCCCGGGCTCAGGGGTGGTGGGGTCGGACGTTCTCCAGCAGGCGGCGGACGGCCTCGACGCCGCGGCTGCCCTGTGGCGTGGGCGCCCGTACGACGAGCTCGGCGAGCACCCCCAGGCCGTCGCCGAGCGGGCGCGCCTCGACGAGCTGCGCCTCCTCGCGCTCGAGGACCGCGCGACCGTACGGCTGGCCCAGGGAGAGCACGCCACGGTCGCCGTCGAGCTGGAGTCGCTCACCGCCCAGCACCCGCTCCGCGAGCGCCTGTGGACACTGCGCGCGGTCGCACTGGCCCGCAGCGGGCGTCAGGCCGACGCGCTGGAGTCGATCCGCGTACTGGCGACCACCCTCGACGACGAGCTCGGCCTCCAGCCCGGCACGCAGGTCCAAGAGGCGCAGACGGCGATCCTGCGGCAGGACCCCGCGATCACGTGGTCGGAGGAGGCGCCGCCACCGGCACCCGCGCCGGCCAACCCCGTACCGGCTCGTCCTCGGTCGCGCCCCCAGCCACGACTCCCCCGGCTCCCCGCCTGGCCGATGGTCGGACGCGACCGCGAGCTCACGCTGCTCCTCGACCGGCTCGAGGCCGCCGACGCAGGCGAGCCGCAGTTCGCGTGCGTCGCCGGCGAGCCAGGGATCGGCAAGTCCCGCCTGGTCGCCGAGGTGCTCGCCCGGGCGCGCGAGCGCGGCGCCCGCGTCCTCGTCGGCCGCTGCTCCCAAGACAGCGGTGCTCCCCCACTGTGGCCGTGGGAGTCGATCCTGGACGGGCTCGGTGGCGCCGTGCCGACCTCGATGGGCGCCGACCCCGACAGCGAGCGCTTCGCCGCGTGGGACCGCATCTGCCGCCAGGTGCTCGACGCCGCGAGCGAACGCCCCCTCGTCGTCGCGCTGGACGACCTCCAGTGGGCGGATCCGTCCTCGCTGGGAGTCCTGCGCCACCTCTGCGCGGTGGCCCACGAGTCACGCCTCCTCCTCCTCGTCACCATGCGGACCCACCCCGAACCCAGCGGGCCGGTCGCAGAGACACTCGAGGCCCTCGCCCGTCGCCACGCGGCCTCGGTGGCGCTGAGTGGCCTGTCGGCGCCGGAGACCGCCGAGGTCCTCGCCGCGGTCTCGGCACAACCCGTCGCTCCCGCGGCGGCGGAGGCGATGCGCGAGCGTACGGAGGGCAACCCGTTCTTCGTCGTCGAGTACGCGCGGCTCCTCGGCGAGGCGGGAGGCGACGTGGAGCTCGAGCCGCCCACCGCCGTCGCCGACGTCGTACGACGCCGCCTGTCGGCGGTCCCCGAGAGCACGCTCGACGTCCTACGGCACGCCGCGGTCGTCGGGAGGCGCTTCGACCTCGCCACCGTGATGAGCAGCACCGGGCTCAGCGATCTCGCGGTCCTCGACCAGCTCGAGCCGGCGACGGCGGCAGGGATGCTCCGAGACGAGGGGGACGACCGGTTCCGGTTCGCTCATGCACTCGTCCGGGATGCGGTGTACGCGACGCTGTCGCCCTCGCGTCGTCAGCGGATGCACGCCCGGATCGCCGAGGCGCTCGGCGACGACCGGCGTGCGTCGAGCCGGGTCGCGGAGATCGCGCGCCACTGGGCGGACGCGGGCGAGGACCACGCCGCACAGGCCTGGACCTCGGCATACCGAGCAGCGCTCGCGGCGCAGCGGCGCCACGGCCACGACGAGGGGGCCGAGCTGCTGCACCTAGCGCTGACCCGCATCGACCTCGACCCCGACGCCACCCCTGCCGACCGGTACGAGCTGCTTCTCGCGCTGGCCGACGCCGCTCGCTGGGCGGCACGCTGGGACGAGCTCACCGACGCCGTCGAGGAGGCGATCGCGGTCGCCGACGAGATCGGCGACCCCGAGCTCCTGGCCCGTGCCGCGGTCGCGACGACGCGCGGCGCGCTGTGGCAGAGCCGCCCGTCCGGAGAGACGAAGGAGACCGTCGTCGGAGCACAGCGGCGGGCGCTGGCCGCGCTGCCGCCCGGCGACTCGGCGCTGCGCTGCACGCTGCTGATCGGCCTGGCCAACGAGCTGTACTACACCGCCACCGAGGCGGAGTGCCAGCTCCTGGTCGCCGAGGGGCTCGACATGGCACGGCGCCTCGGCGACGACGCGCTGGTCATGGAGATGTGCTCCGCGGCGTTCCTCGCGGTCTGGCACCCCTGGACCGCCGAGCAGCGTCTCGCGCTGGCCGACGAGGCGGTCGCGCTCGCCGGCCGCCTCGGCGATGCCCGCGCGGAGACGATGGCGCTCGCGCAGCGGGCCGCCGTGCACAGCGAGCTCGGCAACGTCGAGGACCTCGAACGCGACCTGGCAGAGGCGCGCGGACTCGCGGACGCGCTCCAGCTGACGTATGCCCAGTGGTTCCTCGACTGCATGCGGCTCCCCTGGCTGGCGATGCGCGGCGAGCTCGACGCCGCCCGTACGACGATGGCCGACCTCATGACGGTGATCGACACGATCGCCGTCCCGCACAAGCACGACGCAGTCGGCGGCCTGATGCTGGTGCTCGGGATCTGGGGCGGGCTCGACGAGAAGGAAGACGCCGGGCTCGGACAGCTCGTCGCCGCTGCTCGCGTGCCGATCCACATGGCGGCCACCGGCATCCTCGTCCGGCTCGGCCGGCTTGACGAGGCACGGGCGATGTACGAGGAGTCGCAGCCGTCGCTCGACGACGACAGCTGGATCGCGCCGCTCATCTGGGGTTTCGGTGCGGAGGTCGCCCTCGCGCTGGGTGAGCGCGACCTCGCTGCGGCGGCGTACGGGCGGCTCGCCCCGCTGCGTGGTGGCGTCCTGAGCGCGGGGTCGACGATCGCGATGGGACCGGTGGACGCCTTCCTCGCCCTGGCTGCGGCCGCTAACGACAACCTCGAGCTCGCGACGCTGCACGCGGACGACGCCGTACGGCTGATGCGGGAATGGCGGATCCCGCTGGCCGAGGAGTGGCTCCAAGGTCAGCGGGATCTGCACGGGTTCTGAGCGGGCCCGAACCCGCCCGGCTCAGCGCCGCTCGGTGCCGGCGTCCGCGACCAGCCGATCGAGCTGCCGCTTGGTCTGCGCGAGCCTGACCACCACGGCGGCCCGGACGTCGCGGTCTCCGCTGTGGGCCATCCATGCGAGCCCGTCACCGCACACGGTCATCGTCTCCGCGAGGGCGGCCATCTCCAGGCCGGGGTCCGGCACAGGTGGCCGTTCGGCCGCGAGCCGGTGCCAGCGCCGGTGCAACCGTGCCCAGCCTCGCCGGTCCTCGACAGGGATTCCCACCGCGGCGTCGATCACCGCCGCCACCTCACGCTGGTACGCGCGGTCGAGCGTCGTCGTGCTCATGCCGAGACCCCCTCATGCTCGTCCGCGCTCCCGGGCGGCCCCACCGGCCCAGCCGCCACGGGCACCGCGCCCGCGTCCGCGTCCAGCTCGGCCCGCACGTGCGGGAGTCGACGGTCGATCCACGCGGGAAGCCACCAGTTCCAGTGGCCGAGCATCGTCATCGTCGCGGGGACGAGGACCAGCCGGACGAGCGTCGCGTCGAGCGCGACGGCGACGGCCATCCCGAGCCCGAGCATCTTGACCGTGACGTCGCCCTCCGTCGCGAACCCGAGGAAGACGGCCACCATGATCGCCGCCGCGCTCGAGATCACGCGTGCGCTGGACGCGAGGCCCGAGACGACGGACCCGCGGGCGTCGCCCGTACGGAGCCAGCCCTCGCGGATCCGCGACAGCAAGAACACCTCGTAGTCCATCGACAGCCCGAACAGGATCGCGAACATCAAGATCGGAACCCAGCTCGAGACAGGGACGGCATGGTCCATCCCGAGCAGGGACGAGCCCCAGCCGTGCTGGAACACCAGGGTCACGACCCCGTACGCGGCCCCGATCGACAGCAGGTTCATGAATGCCGCCTTGATCGGGACGACCACCGAGCGGAACATCATCGCCAGCAGCAGCATCGACACGAGCACCACGAAGCCGACGACGAGCCAGATGCGCTCGGACAACATCGTCGAGATGTCGGTCAAGATCGCCGTGCTGCCGGTGAGCTGGACGCCGTCTGGCAGCGTGTCGGCCCGCAGCGACGTGATCAGGTCGGTCGTGCGCTCGTCCTGCGGCCCGAAGGCGGGCTGGGCGTCGAACACCGTGATCGCCCCGTCCGACGACGTGGCCGCGGGACCGACCGACGCGATGCGCGGGTCGTCGGCGAGGTCCTCGCGCAGCCGCTCGGTCTGGGCCGGGTCGACGGTGTCTGTGTCGCCGACGAACGTCAGCGGCCCGTTGGCGCCGTGGCCGTACTCGGCCGCGACCAGGTCGTACGCCTGCCGGGTCGTGAACGACGCCGGGTCGGCGCTGGCGTCCTGCGGGAACGTCCGCATGCCCAGCGCCGGCGCGGCGAGCGCCACGAGCACGGCGAGGGCGGCGAGTGCCCACGGCAGCGGGCGCGCCCCGACCCGGCGCGCCCAGCGGCCGGTGAGGGTGGAACGGGCGGCCTGGTCGGCGCTGTCCTCGTACAGGCGTCCGCGGTGCTTGCGGGCGACGAGCCGGTGGCCCGCAAGGCCGCAGAACGCGGGGACGAGCGTCAGCGCAGCCGCCATCACCGACGCCACGGCGATCGCGGTCGCGGCCCCGAACGCCGAGTACGTCGGCAGTCCGGCGAGGCCGAGACCCATCAGCGAGACCAGCACGGTCAGTCCGGCGAAGACCACCGAGCGACCGGCGGTCGCGACGGCGTGCCCGGCGGCATCGACCTTCGACTGGCCGCCGCGCAGCTGTTCGACGAAGCGCGTGACCAGCAGCAACGCGTAATCGATGCCGACTCCCAGACCCACCATCGTCGCGACGGTCGGGGCGGTCGAGCTGACGTCGGTGGTCGCCGCGAGGAGCGTCACGCCCGCACTGCCGATCGCGAGCCCGACGAGCGCCACCATGATCGGCAGGCCGGCTGCCACGACCGAGCCGAAGGTCAGGACGAGGATGACGAGGGCCACGCCCACGCCGATCATCTCGCCGCGCCCGCTCATCTCCATCGCGGACCCCGGCACCTCTCCGCCGTACTGGACCTCGACGTCGTCGAGGTCGGCCGCGGCGACCGCATCCTCGAGCGGCTCGAGCGCCCCCATCACGTCGTTGTCGGTGACCGGGACGTCGTAGCGCAGCGTCAGCAACGCGGTGTCGGCGTCCTCGGACATCTGCGGCGGCGACACCTTTATGACGTGCGGGACGTCGGCGAGCTCGCCGGCGAGCCGGTCGAGGTCGTCGGTCGCGAGCGCGTCGCCGTCCGGGTCGTGCACGGCGACGAGGGCACTCGCTCCACCCGCCTGCGGCATGTGGGCGCGCAGGGCGTCGAGCCCCGCCTGGCCCTCGGCCCCGGGGACGTCCCAGTCGTCCTGGAACGTGCCCCCGGCGCTCGACGCGAACGCGAGCACCCCGACGAGCACGACGAGCCACGCGCTGAGCGTGCGCCACGGGTGTGCCGCGGCCGCTCGGCCGAGGCGGTACAGCTTGCTGGACATCACAAAGCTCCTTAGTCATCCATCTGGACGGAAAGGAGCCTTGCGCGGGCGGCTTGGGAATCGCTTGGGAACGGCTTGGGGTGGCGGCGCTAGCGCTGTGTCCGGCGCATCACGGCAGGCGTCGGTGCCCAAGCGTCCACCAACGCCCGCGCCGTACGAACAGCTAGGCCGTACCGCTGCTGCGCCTGGCCCGGCGCGACAGCGAGTCGATCGTCACGGCGAGCAGCAGGACCGCGCCCGTCACGATGTAGCGCACCTCGGCCTCGACCCCGATGAGGTTGAGACCGCTCGTGATCGACTGGAGCACGAGCATGCCGAACAGCGCCGCGTACGCCGAGCCGCGCCCGCCGAACAGGCTCGTCCCGCCGATGACCGCGGCCGCGATCGCCATCAGGTTGGTGTCGGTGCCGCCGCTGGACTGCGCGACAGACTGCAGGCGTCCCGCGGCGAGGATGCCGCCGAGCACCGCGAACGTCGAGCACGCCGCGAACACCGTGATGTAGACCTTGTTCACCGCGACGCCCGCGCGCCGCGACGCCTCCTCGTTGCCGCCGACCGCGAAGACCGAGCGGCCGAACCGCGTCCTGCGCAAGATCAGGTCGACCGCCACGATCGTCGCCACCCAGAACAGCGGCATGTAGCCGACACCGCGGTCCTGGTTGAGGTACCAGGCGCCGAACAACAGCGCCGCCACCATCAGCACCGCCCGGACCACCGCGCCCTGGAAGGAGGGCGCGGAGAGGTTCGCGGCGCGACGGCGCTGGATCGTCCGCAGGCGGGTGCCGAGGTAGACCAGACCGATGACGACCGCGAGACCGTACGAGACCGGCTCGGACAGGAACTTGAAGTTGGCGAACTCGATGAGCCACGAGTCGACCGGCAGGTTCACCGTGCCGCGGCTGCCGAGGACCCACAGCTGGACTCCGAGGAACGCGAGCAGGCCGGCCAGGGTGATGACGAAGCTCGGGACCCCGAACTGCGTGAAGAGCAGCCCGTAGAACGTGCCGATCGCCACGCCCGCGGCGAGCGCCAGCAGGATCGACGGGAGCAGCGGCCAGCCCTGGTAGACAAGCATGACCGCGAGGATCGACCCGCCGACACCGCTGACCGAGCCGACCGACAGGTCGATCTCGCCGAGGAGCAGCACGAGCACGATCCCGAGCGAGATCATGCCGATCGTCGCGGAGTCGAGGCTCAGGTTGACCAGGTTGCGCGAGGACAGGAAGCGCTCGTTCTGGAGGAAGAAGATCACCCAGATCGCGAGGAGCCCGATGATGACCGGTGCCATCCCGAGGTCCCCCGAGCGGATGCGGCGACCGAAGGCCCTCAGCGTCGCGCGCGGCGAGTCCGTGCCGACGAGGCGTTCGTCGCTCTTGTCGTACGTGGTGGTCATGCGTCGCGCTCCTCGTCCGAGTCGGGGGTGGCGGCATCGGTGGCACCGGAGCCGCCGTCGGGCAGGACGGCGAACGGATCGATGTCCTCCGGGGTGATCGGGGTCCCCGTACGGTCGCGGGCGGCGCGCTCGGCGACGACGTTGTCCGAGGCACCGGTGATTGCGGCCACGAGCTGCTCCGTCGTGACGTCGGCGATCTCGAACTCTGCCCCGTTGCGCCCGAGCCGAAGGACGTAGATCCGGTCGGCGACGGCCTGCACGTCCGCCATGTTGTGGCTGATGAGGATCACGCCAAGGCCCCGTGTGCGCAGCCTCTCGATGAGGTTGAGGGCCTCTGCGGTCTGCGCGACGCCCAGGGCAGCGGTCGGCTCGTCGAGCATCACGACCTTGGGGTCGCCCACGAGGCTGCGTGCGATCGCGACGGTCTGGCGCTGGCCGCCCGACAGCGACGCGATGGGGATGCGGACGGACGGGATCTTTGCGGAGAGCTGTTGGAGCAGCTCCCAGGAGTGGCGTTCCATCTCCACCTCGTCCAGGACACCGGCGCTGGTGCGCTCGTGGCCTAGGAAGAGGTTGGCGACGACGTCGAGGTTGTCGCAGAGCGCGAGGTCCTGGAAGACCGTCGCGACGCCGAGCGCCTGCGCGGCCTTCGGACCGGGGATCGACACGGGGCGGCCGTCGAAGATGATCTCGCCGCCGTCGGGCTGATAGACGCCGGACATGATCTTGACGAGGGTCGACTTGCCCGCGCCGTTGTCTCCGACGAGCGCGACCACTTCGCCGGGTCGTACGTCGATCGAGACGTCGCTGAGGGCTTGCACGGCGCCGAAGCGCTTGTCGATGCCGCGCAGCGAGAGGATCGGCTGGCTGCCGTCGTTCATGATGTCCTTCGCTGGTGGGTGAACGTGGGCGATCCGGGTGGCCACGATGCGACGTGGCCACCCGGACCCGGGGTGTGGGGTGGATCAGCTGAGGCCTGCGGCTGCGCACGCGTCGGCGTACTCGGCAGTGCAGATGTCCTCGACCGTGTAGAAACCGTCCGCCACGACGGTGTCCTTGACGTTGTCCTGCGTGACGACCACCGGGTCGAAGATGAACGACTTGACGCCCTGGAAGTCGGTCGTCTCGCCCACGTCGTCGCCGTTGACGATCGCGACGGCAACCTCGGCAGCCTTTTCGGCCTCTGTCTTGATCGACTTGTAGATCGTCATGTACTGGTCGCCGGCCACGATGCGCTGGATCGCGGCGAGCTCGGCGTCCTGGCCTGTCACCGGCGGGAACTTCGTCAGCCCGTCGGCGCGCAGTGCGGCGATGACGCCGCCTGCCTGCCCGTCGTTGGCGGCGTACACGCCGGCGAGCGACGCAGCATCGGTGTTGTTGAGCTGCGACGTGACGAACTTCTGCGCGTTGTCCGGGCTCCAGTCCGGGTTGTCGAACTCAGCGACCACGTTGAGGCCGCTGGCGTCGATCGCCTTGTGCGCGCCCGCCTTGAACTGGGCAGCGTTCGGATCGGTCGGCGCACCGTTGAGCATGAGGATGTCACCGGTGCCACCGGTCGCCTCGACGAGCGCCTCGCCCTGGAGCTCGCCGACCCGCTCGTTGTCGAACGACAGGTAGTAGTCGGCGCCCTCGATGAAGCGGTCGTACGCGACGACAGGGACGTCGGAGGACTGGGCCGACTTCACGATGCCGACGGCGGCCTCGCTGTCGACCGGGTCGAGCACCAGCACGGCCGCGCCGTCGGTGATCGCCGACTCCGCCTGCTGCTGCTGCTTCGACGCGTCCTGGTCGGCGTTGAGGTACTTGACGTCGCAGTCGTCGCACAGCTCCTTGACCTTGGCCTCGAAGAGCGGCTTGTCGAAGGCCTCGTACCGGGTGGTCTTGGTCTCGGGGAGCAGCAGGGCGATCGTCTTGCTGTCGCTGCCGCCGCCTCCGCCATCACTGTCATCGTCCCCGCCGCAGGCGCCCAGTGCGGCCGTGAGGATCACGACCGACGCCGCCCCTACAGCGGTGCGCGCAAACTTCTTCACTGTTCCTCCCCAGGAGTTTGTGACGTGGCACACATGGCCACGCCTATTCGCCGCAAGTCTTCGGTCGCGCGGCTAAATCGTCAAGTCGTGAACGATAGAGCGTTGCCAAACCGCAACATTGCTTTGAAATGTTCACCTCTTGACGATTCTAGGGAGCGGGCTAGGTTATGGCCATGCCCCCTCGGTCCGGATCGACCTCTGCGCTGCGCTCGGCCAACCTCGACCGCGTCGTTGACCGCCTGCGCGCCGTCGACGAGCTCAGCCAGGCCGAGATCGCCCGTCAGACCGCGCTCGCGCCTGCCACGGTCTCCAACATCGTGCGCCACCTCGTCGCGATCGGCCTCGTCGAGACGACAGGGACGGTCGGGCGGCGCGGATCGACCGTCCGGATCTCACGCGAGGCCGGGCTCGTCGCAGGGTTCGACTTCGGCCACTCCCACCTCCAGGTGGCCCTCGGCGACCTGGCCGGCAGGCTCGTCGCCTCGTCGCAGTGCCCGCTCGACAACGACCACGCGTACGCCGACGGGCTCGCACTCGCCTCGACGATGCTCGCCGAGCTCCTCGACGGCCTCGGCGAGGACGCGAAGCGGGTCCACGCCGCGGGTGTCGGGCTGCCCGCACCCATCAGCCGTGACGGTCGGATCACGGCCGGGTCGATCCTCCCGGGGTGGGTGGGGGTGACGGCGTCCGAGGTCGCGTCCGAAGAGTTCGGCGTCCCCGCCGTCGTCGACAACGACGCCAACCTCGGCGCGCTGGCCGAGATGCGCACGGATCCTCGCGTCACGACGCTCGCCTACCTGAAGGTGTCCTCCGGGATCGGCTGCGGCCTCGTCCTCGACGGCCGGGTCTACCGCGGCGGGCTCGGCACGGCGGGCGAGCTCGGACACATCACGCTCGACGAGTCAGGTCCGCTGTGCCGGTGCGGGAGCCGCGGATGCCTCGAGGCGTACGCGGGAGGCTCGGGGCTGGTCGAGCAGCTTGCCGGCCGGCTCCCCGACCTCACGGTCCACGAGCTCGTGGAGATCGCGGCCGCGGGCGATGCCGGTGCTCGTCGCCTGCTCGAAGACGCAGGGCGTGCGCTCGGACAGGGTTCGGCGATCGTGGCCAACCTCCTGAGCCCCGAGCGCATCGTGATCGGCGGCGACCTGGCCTGCGAGATCGTCGTCGACGGCATCCGCGACGGGCTGCGCCGACACGCGGTCGACGGCTTGCGCGGCGGGGTGGACGTGTCGCTCTCGACGCTCGGCGACCAGGCGTCGGTCGTGGGCGCGCTCCTGATCGCCCTCGACGCTGTGGCGCTGCCGGGCTGACCGTGACGGTCACCGGTGAGCTGGCACAACGGGGAGGACAGCTCAGACGACGGCGGAGCCGCTGCCCAGCGCAGCGACCAGGTCCTCGGCCGTGGGCACGCCCTCGAACTCGCGCCCACCGACGATGACGGTCGGCGTCGCGCTGATCTTGCCGAGCGCGTTCTTGGACAGCGACGCGACGAGGTCTGCGTGAGACTCCCCTGTCACGCACGACTCGATGGAGGCACCTGCGTCGTCTCCGAGCGCGACGAGGGCCGCGTCGGTCAGCACCCCGCCGACCGGCTGGTTCTCGAGGAGCTCGTGGACGTAGGTGGCGTACGCGGCGGGGCCGGCATCGGTGGCCGCGCACAGCGCGGCGTTGACCGCCCGCGCCGACGAGCGCTCCGTCGTGCCGTTGTCGAGGAACGAGACGAGACGGTACTCGAGCGTGATCTGCCCACCCTCCAGGCGCTCTTGGAGCATCGACCCGTGCTCGGCGTCGAAGGCCTTGCAGTGCGGACACAGCGGCTCGACGTAGACGACGACGGGGATCGGGTCGGACGCCTCCGCGGCCTCGGTGTCGAGGTCGTCCGACGACACCACCACTCCCCCGTCGACGGTCAGCCCGGGCACCTCCGTCGCGGCGCCTGACCGCGAGCCTCCGACGGCCAGGTCGGCGGCGCTGCCGCACGAGGTGACCAGGAACAGGCACAGGACGAGTGTCACGACTCGTACGAGGGGGGCACGCCGCATCCCGACATCATCCCAGAGGCTCGGGCGCCGCCGCCCGTGGACTGCGTCGGTACGCCGAGACGGTCGGGTCACCGGTCAGCCAGAACCGCCACGGGACGTCGGCCGCCTGGGAGACGCCGACCCTCGGCCCCGCGCTGATCGCCTCCGCGAGGACGTCGGGGCGCCGCAGGACGACCTCCGGCCCGGTCAGCGACGACCCGTTGTGCGCGAGGGCGAGACCGAGCGCCTGAGTGAGGTTGGCAGGCCCGCGGGCGAGCCGGACGTCCGGCACCTGCCCCCTGCGTGAGCGGGCGACGTCGACCTCCCGGACGACCTCGCCCGCCCGCAGAAGCACCGCCGACGCGTCGCCCTCACGGCCGACCACGACGTTGGCGCAGTAGTGCATGCCGTACGAGAGGTACACGTACAGCACCTCGGGCGGCCCGAACATGATCGCGCTGCGCGGCGTCGGGCCGCGGAAGGCGTGCGAGGCGGGATCGTCGGTCCCGCCGTACGCCTCCACCTCGGTGATCCGCACGGTGACGTCGCCGTGCGTCAGCATCGCCCCGAGCAGCCTGCGCGCGTGCGTCTCGACCGTGAGCGTGTCCACGGCGCCCAGTCTGCCCGCTCAGTCTGCCCGGCCCAGGCGGGCCCGCAGCTCGGCGAGCTGCTCGGCCACCCGTACGGGCGCCGTGCCGCCGCGGGCATCGCGCGAACCGATCGAACCCTCGACGCTGAGCACCTCGCGCACCGCGGGCGTGAGGTGCGGCGAGATCGACGCGAGCTCGTCGTCGGTGAGGTCCCACAGCTCCTTGTCCTGGCCCTCCGCGACGCGGACGCACGCGCCGGAGATCTCGTGCGCGTCGCGGAACGGCACGCCTTCGCGCACGAGCCACTCGGCGATGTCGGTCGCCAGCGCGAACCCCTGCGGTGCCAGCGACTCCAGCCGTTCGGTGTGGAACGTCAGCGTGGCGATCATGCCGGTGAACGCCGGCAGCAGGACCTCGAGCGTGTCGACGGAGTCGAACACCGGCTCCTTGTCCTCCTGCAGGTCACGGTTGTAGGCCAGCGGGAGCGCCTTCAGCGTCGCCATGAGCCCGGTCAGGTTGCCGATCACCCGCCCGGCCTTGCCGCGGGCGAGCTCGGCGATGTCCGGGTTCTTCTTCTGCGGCATGATGCTCGAGCCGGTGGAGTAGCCGTCGTGGAGCGTGACGAATCCGAACTCCTTGGTGTTCCAGAGGATGATCTCCTCGGCGATCCTCGAGAGGTCGACACCGATCATCGCCGTGACGAACGCGAACTCCGCCACGTAGTCGCGCGACGCCGTCCCGTCGATGGAGTTCGGAGCCGATCCGGTGAACCCGAGGTCGGCCGCGACCTGCTCGGGGTCGAGCCCGAGCGACGACCCGGCGAGCGCGCCCGACCCGTACGGCGACTCTGCCGCGACCCGCGCGTCCCAGTCAGCGAGCCGGTCAAGGTCACGCACGAGCGGCCACGCATGGGCAAGCAGGTGGTGGCTCAGCAGCACCGGCTGCGCGTGCTGCAGGTGGGTGCGCCCCGGCATCGCGACGCCCAGGTGCTTGTCTGCCTGGTCGGCCAACGCCACGACCAGACCGCGCACCAGGCGGCCGATCTCGGCGGCGTGGTCGCGCAGGTAGGTCCGGCCCAGGGTCGCGATCTGGTCGTTGCGCGAACGTCCGGCGCGCAACCGTCCGCCCAGCTCAGCACCGAGCCGCTCGACGAGGCCACGCTCGAGGGCGGTGTGGACGTCCTCGTCACCCGGGTCCGGGGTGAACGCACCGGAGGCCACGTCGGCCTCCAGCGCGTCGATGCCGGCGAGCAGCGCCGTCAGGTCGTCCTCGGTCAGGAGGCCGGCTCGACCGAGCACGCGCGCGTGGGCACGCGAGCCCGCGAGGTCGTACGGGGCCAGACGCCAGTCGAAGTGCGTCGAGCGCGACAACGCCTCGAGCTCGGGCGAGGGGCCGGACGCGAACCGGCCTCCCCACAGCGCCGTGCGCTCGCCCTCCGTACCAGTGGTCTCGTGCTGCTCGCCAGCCACGCTCACTCCCCTGCCAGGGACTGGTCGCGCTTGTTCGCCAGCGTGCTCGACATGCCGAAGATCTCGATGAAGCCCTTCGCCATGCTCTGGTCGAACGTGTCGCCCTCGTCGTACGTCGCGAGGTTGAAGTCGTACAGGCTGGTCGCCGAGCGACGGCCGGTGACCGTCGCCTTGCCGGCGTGCAGCGTCATCCGCACCTCGCCGGTGACGGACTCCTGCGACTTCGTGATGAACGCGTCGAGGGTCTGCTTCAGCGGCGAGAACCACAGGCCGTCGTACGCCAGCTCGCCCCAGCGCTGGTCGATCCCGCGCTTGAAGCGGGCCAGCTCGCGCTCGACGGTGACGTTCTCCAGCTCCATGTGGGCGGCGATGAGCGCCATCGCGCCCGGCGCCTCGTAGATCTCGCGGCTCTTGATCCCGACGAGACGGTCCTCGACCATGTCGATGCGGCCGACGCCCTGGGCGCCTGCGCGGGCATTGAGCTGCTGGATCGCCTGGAGCATCGTGACGGGCTTACCGTCGATCGCGACCGGGGCGCCCCCCTCGAAGGCGATGACGACCTCGTCGGCGTCACGCTGCTGCGCCGGGTCGGACGTGTAGGAGTAGAGGTCCTCGATCGGGCCGTTCCAGATGTCCTCGAGGAAGCCCGTCTCGACGGCGCGGCCCCAGACGTTCTGGTCGATCGAGTACGGCGACTTTTTGGTCACGTCGATCGGCAGGTCGTGCTCCTCGGCGTACGCGATCGCCTTCTCGCGCGTCCACGCGTAGTCACGGACCGGGGCGATGACCTTGAGCTCGGGGGCGAGCGCCTTCGCGCCGACCTCGAAGCGGACCTGGTCGTTGCCCTTGCCGGTGCAGCCGTGCGAGACGGTCGTCGCGCCGTGGTAGGTCGCGGCCTCGACGAGGTGCTTGACGATCAGCGGGCGCGACAGGGCGGACACCAGCGGGTAGCGGTCCTGGTACAGCGCGTTGGCCCGCACTGCCGGGAGGCAGTAGTCCTCGGCGAACTCGTCCTTGGCGTCGATGACGATCGACTCGACCGCACCGCACTCGAGTGCGCGCTTGCGGACGATGTCCATGTCTTCGCCGTCCTGGCCGACGTCGACGGCCACCGCGATGACCTCGGCACCGGTCTCCTGGCCGAGCCAGCCGATGGCCACCGAGGTGTCCAGGCCGCCTGAGTACGCGAGTACGACCCGTTCGGTCATGTGGTTTCTCCTAGTTCAAACGTGTCGGACATGACTACTTGTCCGAGAGAGCGTGGGTGGTGTCCGAGACCTTCGTGGTCTCGGCGGTGGCGAGAGCCCGGAACTCGTCCGCGACGCCGGGTCCGCCGGTGGGGTCCTTGCAGATGACGAGCACGGTGTCGTCCCCCGCGATCGTCCCGAGGAGGGCGCCCAGTGCCGCGTGGTCGATCGCCGAGGCGAAGAACTGTGCCGCACCGGGCGGTGTTCGGAGGACGACCAGGTTGGCCGACCCCTCTGCCGACACCAGCAGCTCGTTGCAGAGCCGGGCGAGCCGCGCCTGCGCCGAGACCGTCTCCACCGCCGGTCGCGGAGTACGGTCACCGCCCTCCGCAGGCACCGCGTAGACGAGTCCGCCCCCGGGATGGCGTACCCGTACGGCGTCGAGCTCGACCAGGTCGCGCGACAGCGTGGACGGCGTGACCTGCAGCCCGTCGGCGGCAAGGAGGTCGGCGAGGTCGGTCTGCGAACGGACGACGTGGGTGCCGAGCAGCTCGACGATACGCCGTTGCCTCGCCGCCTTCGTCCCCGGGATGGTGCTCACGACGACGCTCCGGCCGCGGCCTCGCGCAGCAGCCACACGAGCAGCGCCTTCTGGGCGTGCAGGCGGTTCTCGGCCTCGTCCCAGACCACGCTCTGCGGGCCGTCGATGACGTCGGCGGCGACCTCGAGACCGCGGTACGCCGGGAGGCAGTGCAGCACGATCGCGTGGTCGGCGGCCTGCGCGAGGAGCTCGGTCGAGATGCCGTACGCCCCGAAGGTCGCGATCCGCTCGGCCTTCTCGTCCTCCTGCCCCATCGAGACCCACGTGTCGGTCGCGAGCACGTCCGCGCCGGCGACCGCCTCCGCCGGGTCGGTGTGGACCGAGACGGAGCCGCCGGTCGTCTCGGCGATGCGCGCGGCGTCGGCGAGCACGTCGGCGCGGGGCGCGTACGAGGCGGGCGCTCCGATGCGGACGTGCATCCCGGCGACGGCACCCGCGAGCAGGTACGAGTGGGCCATGTTGTTGGCCCCGTCACCGAGGTAGGTCAGCGTGAGCCCGGCGAGCCGGCCCTTGTGCGCGCGGATCGTCTGCAGGTCCGCGAGCAGCTGGCACGGGTGGAAGTCGTCGCTCAGCGCGTTGACGACCGGGACGTGGCTGACCGCGGCCATCTCCTCCAGCCCGGACTGGGCGAAGGTGCGCCACACGATCGCCGACACCATGCGCTCCAGCACACCGGTCGTGTCGGCGACAGATTCACCGCGGCCCATCTGGCTGCTGCCGGCGTCGATCACCAGCGGGCTGCCGCCGAGCGCGGCGATGCCGACCGCGAACGACACGCGCGTCCGCGTCGACGCCTTGTCGAAGATCACCGCGACGGTCTGCGGGCCCTCGAGGGGACGCTCGGCGTACGGAGCAGCCTTGAGGACGTCGGCCAGGTCGAGGATCTCGGCCTGCTCGGCGGGCGAGAGGTCGTCGTCACGCAGGAAATGCCTCATGCCTCGATCTCCTGGTCCTCGTTCGCGTAGGTGTCCAGCACGGCGCGGATCACCGCGACGGCCTCGTCGGCCTGATCCTCGGTGAGGATCAGCGGCGGGACGAGCCGCAGCCGGTCGGGTGCGGCGGCGTTGATGACCACGCCCGCGTCGAGCACGGCCAGCTGCACCTGCGGCGCGACAGCATCGGTCAGGCCGATGCCGACGAGGAGGCCGGCCCCTGAGGTGTCAGAGACGAGCGGGTGGTCGGCCAGCCCGTCGCGCAAGCGCTGCCCCACGCGCGTCGCGTTGGCGAGCAGGCCGTCGGCCTCGAGGGTGTCGAGCACCGCCAGGGCCGCCGCCGCCGCGACGGGGTTGCCGCCGAAGGTCGTGCCGTGGTTGCCGGGCTGGAGCAGGTCGGCGGCCGCGCCGACGGCGAGGCAGGCACCGACAGGGATCCCGCCGCCGAGGCCCTTGGCCAGGGTGACGACGTCGGGGACGACGCCGGTCACGGTGTGCGCGAACCACTGGCCCGTACGGCCGATTCCGGTCTGCACCTCGTCGAGCCACAGCAGCGTGCCGTGCGCGGAGGTGATCTCGCGTGCCGCCTGGAGGTAGCCGGCGCCGGGTTCGACCGCGCCGGCCTCGCCTTGGATCGGCTCGAGGACGACGGCGGCCACGGTCTCGTCCACGGCGGCCCGCAGTGCGTCGACATCGCCGTACGGGACGAAGGTGACGTCGCCGGGCAGCGGCTCGAACGGAGTCCGGTAGGCCTCCTTGCTCGTGAGGGCGAGCGCACCCATCGTCCGGCCGTGGAAGCTCCCGGTCGCGGCGACCAGGCGGGTTCTGCCTGTCCGGCGCGTGAGCTTGAGCGCCGCCTCGTTGGCCTCGGTGCCGGAGTTGGTGAAGAAGACCTTGCCGTCGGTGCCGAGCAGAGCTAGCAGCCGCTCCGCGAGCGTGATCTGCGGCTCGGTCGCGAAGAAGTTGGAGACGTGCCCGAGGGTGCCGAGCTGCTCGCCCACGGCCTTGAGCACCGCGGGGTGCGCGTGGCCGAGGGCGTTCACCGCGATGCCGGCGAGCAGGTCGAGGTAGCGCGTGCCGTCGGCGTCCCACACGTACGCCCCCTCGCCGCGCACGAGGACACGCTGAGGCGTGCCGAAGGTGTTCATCAGGGAGCCGGCGTAGCGTGCCTGCCACTCCGGCTGCGCCGTCGCGGCACTCATGCGAGCCTCCTCAGGGCCGTCCGGATCAAGGTCTCGGCCTCGGGGAGCACCTGGGTCCCCACGCCCTCGTCGGTGAAGATCTCGAGCAGCACCGCGTGCGGCTCGCGTCCGTCCACGACGGTCGCCCGCGGCACCCCGCCCCGTACGGCCTTGAGGCACGCGCCCATCTTGGGCACCATGCCGGACGCGAGGCTCGGCATCAGCGCCTCGAGAGCGTCGACGCCGATCTCACCGATGACGTCGTCGCTCTCCGGCCAGTCGCGGTAGAGGCCCTCGACGTCGGTGAGGACCAGCAGCTTCTCGGCACCCAGCGCGACCGCCAGCGCGGCAGCGGCAGTGTCCGCGTTGACGTTGTGGACCTGACCGTCGGCGTCGGGCGCGACCGAGGAGACGACCGGCACACGACCGGCCTCGATGAGGTCGAGCACCGCCTCCGGCCGGACCTCGCTGACCTCGCCGACGAGCCCGAGGTCGACCTCCTCGCCGTCGACGACCGCGTGAGTCGGCACGGCGGTGAAGAGCCCGGCGTCCTCCCCCGACAGCCCGACCGCGACGGGGCCGTGGGCGTTGAGCAGGCCGACGAGCTCACGGCCGACCTGGCCGACGAGCACCATCCGAACGACGTCCATCGCCTCGGGCGTGGTCACCCGCAGGCCGCCGCGGAACTCCGAGGCGATGTCGAGCCGGTCGAGCATCGAGGAGATCTGCGGGCCGCCTCCGTGGACGACGACGGGACGGAACCCTGCGTACCGCAGGAACATGATGTCCTCCGCGAACGCCTTCTTGAGCTCGTCGTCGACCATGGCGTTGCCGCCGTACTTCACGACGATGACCTTGCCGTGGTACTTCATGAGCCACGGCAGCGCGTCGGCGAGGATCGCGGCCTTCTCGGTCTTGCGCTTCCAGTGCGCCGGGACCTCGTGCACGGCGTCGATCTCGGTGCCGGTCACGAGCTGTACGCCGAGTTCTCGTGGACGTACGCCTGCGTGAGGTCGTTGGTCCAGATGGTCGCGGACGCGTCGCCCGTCTTGAGGTCGATCGTGACCGTGACGGCGCGCGGCTCGAGATCGACGAGGTCGCGTGGCTCCCCCGGCCCGGACTGCTTGCAGACCCACACGCCGTTGATCGCGACGTCGAGGTCCGCGGGGTCGAAGGCGGCCCGCGTGGTGCCGACCGAGGCGAGGATCCGGCCCCAGTTGGGGTCGCGCCCGTAGATCGCGGTCTTGAACAGCGCGCTGCGCGACACCGCGCGTCCGACCTCGAGCGCCTCAGCCTCGGACGCGGCGCCGCGCACGTCGATCGCGATGTCGTGGTCGGCGCCCTCGGCGTCGGAGAGCAGCTGGAGCGCGAGGTCGCGGCAGAGGTCCTCGAGCTGCTTGGCGAACTCGGCCGTGTCGGGCTCCACGCCTGACGCGCCGCTGGCCATGAGGAGGACCGTGTCGTTTGTCGACTGGCAGCCGTCGGAGTCGAGCCGGTCGAAGCTGTACGTGGTGGCGTGGCGCAGGACGGTGTCGCACTGCTCCGGCGTCAGCACCGCGTCGGTCGTGAGCACCACGATCATCGTGGCCAAGGACGGCGCGAGCATCCCCGCGCCCTTGGCCATCGCGCCGATCGTGTAGCCCGCGCCCTCGAGGACCGCCTGCTTGGGCCTGCTGTCGGTGGTCATGATCGCGCGTGCCGCGTCCGGCCCCCCGTCGGCGTCGAGCCCGACCACTGCCGCGCGGACGCCGGCGAGGAGGCTCTCGCGGTCGTTGAGCAGGCCGATCAGACCGGTCGAGGCGACCTGGACCTCGATCGGCGCGACACCGAGAAGATCGGCGGCGAGCTCGGCGGTGTGGTGCGTGGTCGCGAAGCCTTCGGGGCCGGTGTAGCAGTTGGCGCCGCCGGAGTTGACGACGATCGCCCGGGCGGTGCCGGTCTTGATCGCCTGCTCGCTCCACAGCACCGGGTTGGCCTTGCAGCGGTTGGAGGTGAAGACGGCGGCTGCGCTGGACAGCGGGCCGTCGTTCAGGACGACGGCGACGTCCGGCTCGCCGCCGGACTTGAGTCCGGCCGGGACGCCGGCGGCCCTGAAGCCCTGGGGTGCGGTCACGCTCACGGGGCGACTCCGATCGTGCTCAGTCCGGTGGTCTCGGGGAGGCCGAGGGCGAGGTTCATCGACTGGACGGCGCCGCCCGCCGTGCCCTTGGCCAGGTTGTCCATCGCGCCGATCGCGACCAGCCGCCCGGCCCGCTCGTCGACGGTCACCTGGAGGTGGACCATCGTGGCGCCGAGCACGGCCTGGGTCTGCGGCCACTGCCCTTCGGGCAGGACCCGGACGAACGGCTCGTCCGCGTAGGCCTTCTCGTACGAGGCCCGCACGTCGGCGACGCTCACGCCGTCGACGACCGGCGCCGACACGACGGCGAGGATGCCGCGTGCCATCGGCGCGAGCACGGGGGTGAAGGACACCCGCGGCTCGGTGGCACCGCAGGCGCGAAGGTTCTGCTCGATCTCCGGCGTGTGGCGGTGCACGCCACCCACGCCGTACGTGCTGGCCTGGCCCATCACCTCGGAGGCAAGGAAGGCCGGCTTGAGGCTCTTGCCGGCGCCCGAGGTGCCGGTCGGCGCGACGACGTTGACGTCGGGCCCCACGAGACCGTCGAGGACCGCAGGCATGATCGTGAGGGTCGAGACCGTCGGGAAGCAGCCCGGCACGGCGATCCGCGCGGCACCAGCGAGACGCTCGCGCTGGCCGGGGAGCTCGGGAAGCCCGTACGGCCAGGTGCCAGCGTGCTCACCACCGTAGAACGCCGTCCAGTCGTCGCTGCTCTGGAGGCGGAAGTCCGCGCCGCAGTCGATGACGAGCACATCCGGACCGAGGGAGGCGGCGACCGCGGCCGACGCGCCGTGCGGGAGCGCCAGGAAGACCACGTCGTGGCCCGCGAGGTGGTCGGCATCGGTCGGGTCGAGGACGCGCTCGGCGAGCGGCGTCAGGTGCGGGTGGTGCTCCCCCAGGGTGCTCCCCGCGCTCGACGCGGCGGTGAGCGCCCCGAGACGGACGTCCGGGTGCGGCAGCAGCGTCCGCAGGAGCTCCCCGCCGACGTAGCCGCTCGCGCCCGCGATGGCGACCGAGATCGAAGTCATATGCACATTCTTGCAGAGCCCTGCAAGAATGTGCAATCGGGTATCCGGACCCGGTGTGAGATGACCGGCATTCCGGGCTCGTGGGACCCCGCCGTGCCCCGGCACCGACTCAGGGACGGGCGTGGGGTGACAGCCTCAGGTGCGCTGGAGGGCGCCGGTCAGCTCGGCGGCACGCGCGACGGCAGCGTCGCGGACCTCGGCCGTCTCGGCCTCGGTCAGGGTGCGGTCGGGCGCGCGCATCCGCAGCGCGAAGGCCAGCGACTTGTGCCCCGCGGGCACCTGCTCGCCTGTGTAGACGTCGAACAGCCGTACGGACTCGATCACGTCGCCACCGCCCTCGAGGAGCGCCGCAGCGACGTCCGCGCTGGCGACGGACGACTCGACGACGAGCGCCACGTCCTCCTTGGCGACCGGATAGGTCGAGAACGACGGTCGGGGACCGAGCACGGGCGCCGCGGCGATCACCGCGTCGAGGTCGATCTCGGCGGCGACCGTACGGGCGGGGACGCCGTACGACCGACACACGCGCGGGTGAAGCTCACCTGCGTAGCCGACGACCTCGCCACCGAGGGAGAGCACCGCCGTACGGCCGGGGTGCCACGGCGCTGGGATCTCGCCGGCCGCCACGTGGACCGGCACGTGCACGGCCTCACCCACCCGGCGGACCGCCTCGATCGCGTCGCCCCACTGGACACGACGACCGTCACCCCACCAGCCGGCACGCTCGCGGCGCCCGGTGGCCACGAGCACGAGGTGCTGCGGCTGCTCGGGAAGAGCGGCGTCGAACGCCTCGTACTCCTCGTCGCTCGGCGCGCGATCGACCCCGTAGACCGGCGCCTCGGGCGCCTCGGGCTTCGGGAGGAACACGCGGCCGGACTCGAAGATCGCCACGTCGTCGTGTCCACGCCCGACGTTGAGGGCGAGCGCCTTCATGGCGCCGGTCATGAGCGTGGTCGTCAGGCCCGGCTCCTCCGCCGACAGCGGATTCTCGAGGAGCACCT
Source organism: Mumia zhuanghuii (assembly GCF_042681565.1). Lineage (NCBI taxonomy): Bacteria > Bacillati > Actinomycetota > Actinomycetes > Propionibacteriales > Nocardioidaceae > Mumia > Mumia zhuanghuii. The sequence continues at coordinate 1,247,242 of NZ_JBHUFT010000008.1, read as the reverse complement.
GATCGCGGCGTGCGTCGTCCAGCGGGAGGCCGAGCTTGTCGAAGTCGGCCGGCCCTGCGAACGGGAACGTCTTGACCTCGACGTAGCCGGCACCGGCCATCACCTGACCGACGCGGCGGCGCAACCGCTGCTCTGGCGTCAGGCCACGCCCCGCGGGAGCGTGCGGCAGGAGCGACGGCACCTTGTCGTAGCCGACGTAGCGCAGTACCTCCTCGACCATGTCGTACGGATCGGTGAGGTCGGGGCGCCAGGTCGGCGGGACGACCGTCAGCGTGCCGCCGTCGTGCTCGACCACGCAGCCGTTGGCCGTCAGCGCCGCCACCGCCGTCTCGGGCGCGATGTCGACACCGGAGATGCGCGCCGGCAGGTCGTCGGCGAGCGACACCTGAGGCTGCGCGGGCGGGCGGCCGACGACCGTGGCGCCGGGCTCGATGACGGCTCCGCCGAGGGTGACCAGGAGGTCGGCGACGCGCTGCGCCGCGTACGGCGGGAGCGCCGTGTCGACGCCGCGCTCGAACCGGCGTGACGCCTCGCTCGAGAGCTTCTGCAGGCGTGCCGTCCGGGCGATCGTCGGCGCGTCGAAGTGCGCGGCCTCGATGACGATGTCGGTCGTCGTCGGGCTCAGCTCGGTCGTCTGGCCGCCCATCACCCCGGCGAGGCCGATCGGCCCCGACTCGTCGGTGATGAGAAGGTCCTCGGGCGTCACGTCGCGGACGACGTCGTCGAGAGTCGTGACCTTCTCCCCTGGACGTCCGCGCCGCACCGTGATCGGTCCGCGCAGCGCGTTGCGGTCGTAGCCGTGGATCGGCTGCCCGAGCTCGAGCATCACGTAGTTGGTGACGTCGACGGCCAGCGAGATCGGGCGCATGCCCATCAGCTCGAGGCGGCGCGCCATCCAGCGCGGCGTCGGCGCCGACGGGTCGAACCCGGTGACCGTGCGGGTCACGAAGACGGGGCATGCGAGCGCGTCCTCGACCACGACGGGGTAGTCGTCGGAGCCGTCGGAGGTCAGCGCGACGTCGGCCGGGTCGAAGTAGGGCACGCCGTAGCCGATCGCGGCGTCACGTGCGACGCCGCGCATCGACAACGCGTATGCACGGTCAGGGTTGACCTCGAGGTCGAGCACGTCGTCGCGCAGGCCCAGCAGCGCGATCGCGTCGTCGCCGACCTCGGCGGAGTTGGCCGGCAGGACGATGATGCCATCGGGATCGCCTGTCGTGCCCAGCTCGGCGCCGGAGCAGATCATCCCGTCGGAGACGTGCCCGTACGTCTTGCGCGAGCTGATCGGGAACGGTCCGGGCAGGACGGCACCGGGCAGCGCGACCACGACGAGGTCGCCGGGTCCGAAGTTGTGCGCGCCGCACACGATGCCGCGCGGCTCATCGCCGTCGGCGTTGTGCTCAGTGCCGACGTCGACCGCGCACCAGTTGATGGTCTTGCCGTTCTTCTGCGGCTCGGGCTCGGCCGACAGCACACGACCGACGACGATCGGTCCGGACAGCTCGGCACCGACGGAGTCGATCTCCTCGAGCTTGAGGTCGAGCATGGTCAGACGGTCCGCAAGCTCGGCCGTCGTGAGGTCGGCGGGCAGGTCGACGTAGTCGCGCAGCCACGACACGGGGACGCGCATCAGATCTCCACTCCGAACGGCTCGGTGAACCGGATGTCACCGTCGAACAGGTCACGCAAGTCGGCGATGTCGTACCTGCCCGTAATCGTGCGGTCCAGGCCGATGCCGAAGGCGAAGCCCGAGTAGCGCTCGGGGTCGACGCCGTTGGCGATCAGGACACGCGGGTTGACGACACCGCAGCCCCCCCACTCGACCCAGCCCTCGCCACGGCACGTGCGGCAGTCGGCGACCTCGGCCGGATCGTTGTGGCAGACGTAGCAGAGCAGGTCCATCTCGGCGCTCGGCTCGGTGAACGGGAAGTACGACGGGCGGAACCGCGTCGTCATGCCCTCGCCGTAGATCGCCTGCGCGAAATGGTCGAGGGTGCCCTTGAGATGAGCCATCGAGAGACCCTCGTCGATCGCGAGCCCCTCGACCTGGTGGAAGACCGGTGAGTGCGTGGCGTCGAGCTCGTCGGTCCGGAAGACACGCCCGGGCGCGATGATGTAGATCGGCGGCTTGCGGGTGAGCATCGTGCGTGCCTGCACCGGCGACGTGTGCGTGCGAAGCACCATCGCGGCCTTCTCGGGAGCGACCCAGAAGGTGTCCTGCATCGTGCGTGCCGGGTGGTCCGGGCCCAGGTTGAGCGCGTCGAAGTTGAGCCACTCGGCCTCGGCCTCGGGACCTTCGGCGACCTCCCAGCCCATCGCGACGAAGATGTCGGCGACCTTTTCCTGGACCGTCGTGAGCGGGTGACGCGCCCCGACCGGCTCGCGATCGGTCGGCAACGTCACGTCGACACGCTCGTCGGCGAGCATCCGCGCCTCAGCCTCGACCTCGAGCACCGCCGTACGGTCGGCGATCGCGGCGGAGACGGCCTTGCGGGCCTGTCCGACGCGCATCCCGGCATCCTTGCGGGCCTGCGGCGGGAGCGCTCCGATCTCGCGGTTGGCCAGAGCGAGCGGGGAGCGGTCACCGGTGTGCTCGATCCTCACCTGCTTGAGCGCGTCGAGGGAGTCCGCAGCGGCGATCGCGGCCAGGGCGGCGTCGCGCATCGCCTCGACCTCGTCGGCGTGCAGCGGCGAGACCTCGACCGGGTCGTAGTCGCTGTTGGGTCCGGACATGGTCACCTTTCTTCGGGCGCGCGGCGGCTGCAGCCGAGCACTGATCCAGTCTAGGGAGGTTGTCGAACGGGTTAGGGCTGCGGTACGTCGCGGAGCACCTCGGGCACGTTCTCCGGGAACCACACACCGACGCAGGCGCCACCGCGGTCGCCGTCGCACACCTCGATCTCGCCACCGTGCGCGTCGACGACCCCCTTGACGACGTACAGGCCGAGCCCGGTCCCGCCACGGTCGCCCGAGCGCCAGAACCTCGTGAAGACCCGCGTGCGGATCTCCTCGGGGATCCCCGGGCCGAAGTCGAACACCTCGAGGGCCACACCGTCGGGGAACCGTGTCGGGCGGCGCACGACGACGTCACGCACCCCCATCCCGTGCCGCTGGGCGTTCTCGACGAGGTTGGTGACGACCTGGGCGAAACGGTCCGCATCCACCCAGACCCGCGGCAGGCCCTCCTCGGCGGTGACGTCGAGCTTGAGCCCGGTGCCGGCCGAGACGTTGTTGAGCACGCGGCGGGTGGCCTCGGCGAGGTCGAGCGGCTCGGGACGCAGGGTGAGCCGGCCGGAGTCGATGCGCGCGGCGTCGAGCAGGTCGGTGATGAGGCGCGAGAGCCGGTCGGCATCGGAGTCGACCGTCTCGAGCATGAGCTGGCGCTGCTCGTCGGAGAAGCGGTCCCAGTTGTTGAGCAGGGTCGCGGTGAACCCCTTGACACCCGTGAGCGGTGAGCGCAGCTCGTGCGCGACGGTCGCCACGAGGTCGGAGCGGGCACGGTCACGGTGAGCGCGCGCCTTGGCGGTGCGCAGCGACACCACGAGCTTCTTGACCGGCTGGCGGGGCGCCTCCCGCACGAGGCTCGCCGTGACGAGCAGCTCGACGCCGTCCGAGGTGTGCCAGCTGCCCTCCGACAGCCGGGTCCGGGTCGAGAGCCCGTCGTACGGGCGAAGGCACGTGAACCACGAGTTGCCGGCGAGGTCGTCGAGCGGCAGCGCTGCCTCGATGTGGAGGCCGATGAGCTCGTCGGGTCGCCGGCGCAGAATCCGTGACGCCGCACGGTTGACCCGGGTGACGAGGCCGTCGGCATCGGCGATGACGATCCCGTCGGGGAGGAGGTCCACGTCGATCACGGCGCGCTCCTCAGGCTCGTCTGTCATGGGCGACGCGGGCGGAGGCGTACAGGCAGACGGCCGCGGCGGTGGCAAGGTTGAGGCTCTCGGCACGCCCGTAGATCGGGACGGCGACGACCGTGTCGGCGAGGGCTCGGGTCGCGGCAGCCAGTCCCCAGGCCTCGTTGCCGAAGAGCCAGGCGGTCGGGCCGTCGAGGAGCCCCGTGCGTTCGGCCTCCGGCAGGTCAACGTCGGCGTCACCGTCGGCGGCCAGGACGCGCAGTCCGGCGCGCTGGAGTGCGGCGACGGCTCCGGCCGTGTCGCGCTCGACGACCACGTCGAGATGGAAGAGGCTGCCCACGCTGGCGCGGACAGCCTTGGGGTTGTACGGGTCGACGGAGTCGCCGAGGAGCACCACGGCGTCCGCGCCCGCGGCGTCCGCGCAGCGGATCACCGTGCCGGCGTTGCCCGGGTCGCGCACGTCGGCGCAGACGGCGACGAGCCGTGGCTCGCGCGCGAGCGCCGCGTCGAGCGCGACGTCGAGGTAGCCGCACACGGCGACGACGCCCTGCGGGGAGACGGTCTCGCTGATCGCGTCGACGACCTCGTCGTCGACGACGTGCCAGCGCGCTCCGCCGGCCTCGACCAGGTCGGGGTAGCGCGCCGTCACGGCCGCCGTGGCGTACACGTCGTGGACCAGGCCAGGACGCTCACCGCCGGCGGCGAGCGCCTCGCGGACCGCCTGCGGACCCTCCGCAAGGAAGGCCCGCTCTTTCTCCCGGAAACGCCGCGTGGCGAGCCTCCGGGCAGCCTTCACCCGCCCGGTACGGGGGGTGAGGACGTGCTCGGGACTCGCCACGTGTGCGGAGCTCAGTCGGGCAGGCAGCCGATCAGGCCGCGGCGTCCGACGCCTTCGGCTTGTTGACGTCGGCCGGAAGGCTCGCCTTCGCGGACTCGACCAGCGCCGCGAACGCGTTCGGGTCGGAGATGGCGAGGTCGGCAAGGATCTTGCGGTCGACCTCGACACCGGCCAGACGCAGGCCCTGGATGAAGCGGTTGTACGTCAGGTCGTGCTGACGCACCGCCGCGTTGATGCGGGTGATCCAGAGACGACGGAAGTCGCCCTTCTTGGCCCGGCGGTCACGGTAGCTGTAGACCAGCGAGTGAGTGACCTGCTCCTTGGCCTTGCGGTAGAGACGCGAGCGCTGTCCGCGGTAGCCGGATGCGCGCTCCAGCGTCTCGCGACGCTTCTTCGCTGCGTTGACGGAACGCTTGACGCGTGCCATGGGTTACTCCTCGTTCGGTGTGTCTCGGGTGCGGCGTACGGCGTGGAGGTGACGGCTCAGAGGCCGAGCATCCTCTTCACGCGGGGAACGTCAGCCTTGGCGATCGGCTGGTCGCCGCTCTCGAGGCGCGTGCGCGCGGTGTTCTGCTTCTGCATCATGTGCGTACGGCGACGGCCGTGCTTGTGCACGAGCTTGCCGGTGCCGGTCACCTTGACGCGCTTCTTCATGCCCGAGTTGCGCTTCATCTTCGGCATCTCATGCCTCCATGTCAGGGTCGATGTTCTCCGAGCGCTTGCGCGGCTTCTTGGCCGCGACCTGCTCGACTGAGTCGCGCTGAGCCTTTTCGTAGGCGGCGTCAGCGGCGTGCTCAGCTGCCCGCTCAGCAGCCTTCGCCTCCTTGGCTTCCTTGGCCTCCACGCGCGCTTCGGACTTCTTCTTGTGCGGGGCCACGACCATCGTCATGTTGCGGCCGTCCTGGCGTGGCGACGCCTCGATGAAGCCGAGCTCCTCGATGTCTGCCGCGAGACGCTGGAGGAGCCTGAAGCCGAGCTCGGGGCGGCTCTGCTCACGACCACGGAACATGATCGTGATCTTGACCTTGTCGCCCTGCCGGAGGAACCGCTCGACGTGACCCTTCTTGGTGTCGTAGTCGTGCTGGTCGATCTTCGGACGCAGCTTCATCTCTTTGATGATCGTGTTCGTCTGGTTGCGCCGAGACTCACGGGCCTTCTGGGCAGCCTCGTACTTGAACTTGCCGTAGTCCATGAGTCGGCAGACCGGCGGACGGGCTGTCGGGGCAACCTCGACGAGGTCGAGGTCGGACTCCTGAGCCAGCCGCAGCGCATCCTCGAGTCGGACGATGCCGACCTGCTCGCCGTTAGGACCGACGAGACGGACCTCGTTGGCGCGGATGCGGTCGTTGACGCGAAGCTCTGTGGTGATGGGTCCTCCTGGGTTCGTACCGGATGGTCGTCGTGCGACGACCACCTACGAACAAAAAATGGCCTTCGCTTCGAAGCGAAGGCCACCAGGATCCGTGCCTTGCGACACGCCCGCCGCGTGACGACCCCGGAGGGTGCCTCACGGCCAGGGACCCGACGATCACAAGATCGCCCAGGTGGGAGTGGACTCCACTTCGAGGGTCAACCGTAGCAGACGTCCGTACGGGACCGAAATCGCCCAGCAACGTCCTTGATCCCGCCCGGTAACCCGCGCCCGCGACGCTGGTCCATGCTCCACCGCGTCCGCACCACGATCAAGGACAGGCCCGGCGTTCTCGCGAGCCTCGCTCGCTCGTGTGGTGAGGGCGGGATCAACATCCTGAGCCTTCACGTCTTCCCCTCGCACGACGGGGTGACCGACGAGGAGACGCCCGGTACGCAGGAGCTCGGGGTGATCGTCGAGGACGCGTGGCAGCGACGCGGTGTCGGCACCGCGCTCGTACGCCGTGGGGCGCGTCGGGCCCGCGAGTGCGGAGCCGACGAGGTCGTCCTCGTCACGCAGCCGGGCAACGACGCGATCCTCCGTACGATCGGGAGCGCCGGGTTCCTCGCCCGGATCACCCGTGCCGACGCCACGGTCCGGATCACGGTCGACGTCACGCTTTGTTAGGCTGCCCGGCGTCCCGACCCCGACCGGGACCCAACCGAGGAGCAGCCTTGAGCATCTCCGTACGAGCGGCGGTGGGGTGCTGCGCGGCACTCACGCTCCTGACCGCCTGCGGCAGCGATCCGATCGACACCGATGAGGTCGAGCAACAGATCAAGGCCGGTTACGAGCGCCAGATTGCGGGCGCGACCGTCGACTCCGTGACCTGCCCGAAGAACCTCAAGCGTGAGCCGGGTGTCACCGCGACGTGCCGTCTCACCTTGTCCACCGGCGTCTCAGGGAAGGTCGACATCGCTGTCCGCGAGGACAAGAAGATCGAGTGGAAGGTCGCGCGGGCTCTGCGCAAGCCCGCAGACGACTGAGCGCCGCCACCCGGCGCCGGCCGTACGGGCACCTAGGCCGCGGTCGTCCAGGCCCAGCTGCCGCCGACAGCGACGAGCTCGTCGCCGGCCGCGAGGTGACGGAGGTCGTCAGTCTCGACCACTACGCGTACGGGTCCTGCGAGGTCGAGCAGCAGCGCCGTCGCCCCGTCACCCAGGGCGGCGCTCGCTGCCTCGCGCGCCCACACCGGGACGGGGCGCGCGTCGGGTCGCCAGCGCTGGAGGGTCTCGAGCGCGCTGAACGCCAGCAGCGCCTGCCGGCCGTCGGCGCCGGTCATCATCACCGTCGCCATGTCGGCCTCCTTGTCGGAGCCGACGGCGCTCTCACCGCGTACGGCCACGACGGGGACGAGCACACGGGCGCTGCCCAGCGCCACCAGGACGGGGGCAAGCGCGTGGTCGCCGTCGTACGCCGTCAGCGCGTGTGCGAGCGCGGGGTAGACCGCGCCGTCGTCACCGGGGAAGGCGGGTTCTGCCAGGGATGCCACGGCTCCACGCTAACCGGTGGTCGTGGTGCCCTTCGCCGGAGGTCCGGAGGTGCGGTGATGGGGCAGACTGGAGGCATGAGCACCGACACGATCGCCTGGCTCCCCTGGGCCGCCCTCCTGTCCGCCGGTGCCGGCTTCTTCGCCTGGCGGGCGTGGAGAGCAGGTGACCGGGCGGCGGCCGTACGCCGGGCCGGTTGGGCGCTGGTCCCGTGGGCGCTGTGGCTCGTCGGTGCGCTGCGGCTCGTCGTCAGGATCGGCTCGGCCGTCGCGGACTGGGCTGCCGGGTTCGTCTTCCGCCCGAGCGTGTGGCTCGGCATCGGCATCGCGGTCGTCGCGGTCCTCCTCATCGCGATCGGCTCGCGCATGCGCGACAAGGCGCCCGGCGCCGGCTCCGGCAGGCTCGGTGCGCGCTCCGGCCCCGCCCAGGTCGAGCAGGGGCCGTCGCGCAAGGCCGCCGCCAAGGGCCGCCCCGCGAAGGCCGGCAAGGACGACGACCTCGCCGAGATCGAGGACATCCTGCGCCGTCACGGCATCGAGTAGGCGCTCAGCTCTCGCCGTCGGCCTGGACGATGCGCTCGCGGAGGTACCAGACGGCATCGCGTGCCTTCGGACCGTCCGACGACGGGATCCCGAGCATCATGATGCGGCGGTCGTCACGGGTGGCGACTGATGGCCAGGGCGCACCCTGCGCGTACGCGATGTCGAGCACGTCCGTCCATGCGAGGTGGTGCGTCCGGTAGCCGTTGCGCACGTGCAGGCCGTCGTCGTCGGCGATCACCCGGCTGCGCCCGATGCCCCACAGCACGGCATCCGCGAACAGCAGGAAGAGCACGAGCGTGCCCGTCTGCAGACCGGTGAACCCTGCCCGGACCTCGGCCGGGAGCGTCAGCGCGACGGCGAAGAAGAGCACCCACAGGCACACGCCTGCGACGATCCCGACGATCCGCGGGCCGACGGGCTTGAACACCCGCCGCCCGTCGACCGGAGCGCCGTCCTTCGCGCTCACAGCCGGCACGCCAGGATGTCGGTGACGAGGGTGCCGCGCGCTCCGAGGGCCCACAGCTCGTCCATGACCTTCTGGGCGGCGTCGCGCGGCACCATCGACCGGACCGCGACCCACCCCTCGCGATGAAGGGGCGAGACCGTCGGCGACTCGATGCCGGGTGTCAGCGCGACGGCCGCCTCGACCTGCTCGACGCGGATGTCGTAGTCCATCATCACGTAGCTGCGCGCCACGAGGACACCACGAAGACGACGCTCGAAGACGTCGAGCCCGGGCGACGCGGGCCGGTCCTCGGGCCGGATGACCACCGCTTCCGAGGCGAGGATCGGGCCTCCGACGATCTCAAGGCCGGCCTGCCGCAGGGTGGACCCGGTCTCGACGACGTCGGCGATCACGTCGGCGACGCCGAGGCGTACGGATGACTCGACGGCACCGTCGAGACGGACGACCTTGGCGTCGATGCCACGCTCGGCCAGCCAGGCCCGGACGACTCCCGGGTAGGAGGTGGCGACCGTACGGCCGGCGATCGCCTCGACGTCGGGCAGCGAACCGACCGGAGCGGCGAAGTGGAAGCTCGAGGCGCCGAACCCCAGCGAGACCATCTCCTCGGCGGCGGCGCCGGAGTCGAGCAGGAGGTCACGGCCGGTGATCCCGACGTCGAGGGTGCCCTCCCCCACATAGATCGCGATGTCGCGCGGGCGGAGGTAGAAGAACTCGACGTCGTTGTCGGCGTCGACGGTGACGAGGTCGCGGGTGCTGCGGCGCTGGCGGTATCCCGCCTCGGCGAGCATCTGCGCAGCGGACTCCGCGAGCGAGCCCTTGTTGGGTACGGCGACTTTCAGCATGACGGTCTTCCCGGTCGGTTCTGGTGCCCACCGAGCGGGGTGGCCCGGCGGTCGGCTGGAGGCGGAGGCACGGGCAGGCAGGACGGAGGCGTTTGCCTGACCGTCACAGATGCGCGTACACGTCGTCCAGCGTCAGTCCCTTGGCCAGCATCATCACCTGGACGTGGTAGAGCAGCTGGCTGAGCTCCTCGGCCGCGCGCTCGCGCGACTCGTGCTCCGCCGCCATCCAGGACTCCGCGGCCTCCTCGACCAGCTTCTTGCCGATCGCGTGCACGCCGCCGTCGAGCTCGGCGACCGTGCGCGAGCCCTCGGGGCGGTCGGCCGCCTTGCTGCTGAGCTCGGCGAAGAGCGTGTCGAAGGTCTTCATCGCGCCCTAGCGTACCGAGGCCAGCACGCGCGCCGTCGCGACGGCTGCCTGTGCGGCCTCCCGGCCCTTGTCCTCGCGGCTGTCGGCCAGCCCGGCACGGTCCAGCGCCTGCGCCTCGTCGTCGCACGTCAGGAGCCCGAACCCGACCGGGACACCCGTGTCGAGCGCGACCTTCGCGAGCCCGTCGGTCGCCGCCTGGCAGACGTACTCGAAGTGAGGCGTGCCACCGCGGATGACGACCCCGAGGGCGATCACAGCGTCGTAGCCGGCGCGCGCGTACGCCGCGACGACCGGCGCGAGCTCGAACGCGCCCGGTACGCGGACCAGCGTCGGTTCCGACGTGCCCATCTCGGCCAGCGCCTTCGTGGCGCCGGCGACGAGGCCGTCCATCACGACCGTGTGCCACGACGACGCGACGATCGCGACCCTCAGGCCGCTCCCGTCGGTGCTCGCCAGGTCGGGGGATCCTGCTCCGCTCATCGTGCTGCCTTCCTCATCGGGCCGTCTCCTCGTCCATGTCGACCACCGTGTTCTCGATCGCGACCAGGTCGGGCAGGTGGTGCCCCATCCGCTCGGCCTTGGTCTGCAGGTAGCGCAGGTTGTCCTCGGTCGGCGTGATGGAGAGCGGGACACGCTCGGACACCGCGATGCCGTACTGCGCCATCGCGGCGACCTTGTCAGGGTTGTTGGTCAGCATCCGGACCGACGTGACCCCGAGGTCACGCAGGATCTGGGCGCCGTCGGCGTAGTGGCGAGCGTCGACCGGCAGGCCGAGCGCCAGGTTGGCGTCGACCGTGTCCTGCCCGGCGTCCTGCAGCCCGTACGCGGCAAGCTTGGCGAGGAGCCCGATCCCCCGCCCCTCGTGGCCGCGCAGATAGACGATGACACCGGACCCGTGCTCGGTCACGGCCGCCATCGACGCCTGGAGCTGCGGGCCGCAGTCGCAGCGCTGCGAGCCGAGGACGTCGCCGGTGAGGCATTCGGAGTGCACGCGGACGAGGACGTCGGAGCCGTCACCGAGGTCTCCGAGCACGAGCGCGACCTGCTCGTTGTCGTCGACGACGTTGCGGTAGCCGTACGCGGTGAACGTGCCGAACTCCGTCGGCAGCCGCGTCTCGACCGCACGCTCCATCTGCGTCTCGTGGCGGCGGCGGTAGGTGATGAGGTCCTCGATCGAGATCATCGCGAGACCGTGCTCGTCGGCGAACTCACGCAGGCGCGGCGCCCGCATCAGGCTGCCGTCGTCGTTGATCAGCTCACCGATCACTCCCGCCGGGGTCAGGCCCGCCAGGCGTGTCAGGTCGACCGCGGCCTCGGTGTGGCCGGGCCGGGCCAGCACGCCGCCGGGCTTCGCGCGCAGCGGCAGGATGTGGCCGGGCTGGATGAGCTCGAACGGCTCGGTCGCCGAGTCTGCCAGGACCCGTACGGTCTTGGCGCGGTCGGCGGCGGAGATGCCCGTCGTCACGCCGTCACGGGCGTCGACGGAGATCGTGTACGCCGTCTTGAGCCGGTCTCGGTTGTGCGGCGTCATGAGCGCGATGCCGAGCCGGTCGAGGATCTCCCCCGTCACCGGCGCACACACGTACCCGCTGGAGTAGCGGACCATGAGCCCCATCAGGGCCGGCGTCGCCTTGCTCGCGGCGAAGATCAGGTCGCCCTCGTTCTCACGGCCGGGGTCGTCGACCACGACCACCGCCTTGCCCGCGCGGATGTCGTCGATCGCACGCTCCACCGGATCGAGCCGGACCGCGTCCAGCTCCTCGTACGCCTCTGTCGTCGCGTTCATGCGCCCACCGCCTTGCTCGTCGGTTGATCCACCTGCGGAGCCTCGTCGCGCGCGGCACGCAGCCACACCACCAGGCCCCAGACGACGAAGCCCGCGTAGACCGCGTACAGCACCGCCGACGGGTAGTACTCGAAGTACAGGAGCTCGGGGATGCCGACGAGGTCGACGGCGATCCACACGAGCCAGAAGTCGACCCACCCGCGCGCCATCGCGAAGGTCGCGAGGATGGAGCCGACGAAGATCCAGGCATCTGCCAGGTAGTACCAGCGGGGGGCCGGCCAGCCCGCGCCGACCTGGGTGAACAGCCACGTGCAGAAGACGATCGCGATCGCGGCCGCGCTCAGCAGCACGAGGCGCTCGCGCCCGGTCGCCCATCGCGGGACGATCGCCGGGGCGCCCTCGCCCGTACGGGTCTGGCGCCAGCGGTACCAGCCGTACACGGCGACCGCCACGAAGAAGACCTGCCGCGCCGCCTGCCCGAACAGCGGGGCGCCGTGCCCGCCGAGCGCGGTGCCGAGGAAGACGGTGAAGAGCAGGACGTTGCCGACGATCCCGACCGGCCATGCCCACACGCGGCGCCGCATCCCGCCGACGGCCGAGGCGAGCCCGAAGAGGTTGCCGATGATCTCGCGCCACGCGATCGGGTGGCCGCCGATCGTGAGGTGCGCGTCGTACAGCGTGGTGAGGAGACTCATCGCGCCTCGCCTGGTCCGTCGCTCGCGAGCATCTTCTCGACGTACTTCGCGAGCACGTCGACCTCGAGGTTGACCGGGTCGCCGGGCTGCTTGGTGCCGAGCGTCGTCGCTGCGAGGGTGGTCGGGATCAGCGACACGGTGAACGCATCGTCGCCGACGTCGACGACCGTCAGTGACGTGCCGTCGACGGTGATCGAGCCCTTGGGGACGAGGTAGCGGCCGAGCATGGCCGGGAAGCCGATCTCGACGACCTCCCAGTGCTCGCTCGGCGTCCGCGATCGGATGGTGCCGGTGGCGTCGACGTGGCCCTGGACGATGTGGCCGCCGAAGCGCCCGGTCGCCGGCATCGCCCGCTCGAGGTTGACCGGGTCGCCGACGCGGAGGGTGCCGAGCGAGGTCTTGTCGAGCGACTCGCGCATCACGTCGACGGTGAAGGCGTCCCCGTCGCTCTCGGTGACGGTGAGGCAGCAGCCGTTGACGGCGATCGAGTCGCCGTGCGCGGCATCGGAGACCACCAACGGGCCCCGTACGGTCAGCCTGATCGCGTCGGCCTGCTCCTCGATGGCGGCGATCTCGCCGAGCTCCTCGACGATTCCGGTGAACATCAGGCGCCTTCCTTTCGTACGAGGGCGGTCATCCGCAGGTCGGGTCCGAGCTGCGTGACGTCGGTGAGGTCGAGACGGACGGTGTCGGCGATCGTCTCGATGCCGGAGCCGTTCAGTGCGGGGGTGCCGGCGCCGAGCAGGGCCGGCGCCACGTAGGCGACGACCTCGTCGATCCGGTCGGCGCCCAGGAACGCGCCCGCCAGCCGCGGGCCGCCCTCGAGCCACACGTGACGGATCTCGCGCGCGGCCAGGGTGGCGAGCGCCGCGTCGACGTCGCGCGTGGCCAGGTGCAGGAACGGCGCCTCGGCATCACGGACGCGCGCGTCCTCGGGCACCTCCCGCTCCCCCATCGCGACACGCGTCAGCTGGCGCTCGTACGGCAGCGGGGCGTCCTCGTCGTCGCGCAGCGTCAGCCGCGGATCGTCAGCGGTCACGGTGCCGGTGCCGACGAGGATCGCGTCGCACCTCGCCCGCAGGCGCTGGACGTCGAGGCGGGCGTCGGGGCCGGTGATCCACTGGCTGGTGCCGTCGGCGGCGGCGCTGCGCCCGTCGAGCGTGGCCGCCAGCTTCCAGGTGACGTACGGGCGTCCCGTCCGTACGGCATGGGTCCACGCGACGTTGAGCGCCTCGGCCTCAGTGGCGAGGAGCCCGGACTCGACCTCGATGCCGGCGGAGCGCAGACGGTCGGCGCCTCCGGCCGCGGCGGGGTTGGGATCGTCCTGCGCATAGACGACACGGGCGACGCCGGCGAGGATCAGCGCCTCCGAGCACGGCCCCGTACGGCCGGTGTGGTGGCACGGCTCCAGGGTGACGACGGCGGTCGCGCCACGTGCGGCGTCGCCCGCACGGCTCAGTGCGTCGACCTCCGCGTGCGGCGTGCCGGCGCCACGGTGGGCGCCGACCGCAAGGACGGAGCCGTCCGGCGCGAGGAGGACGCAGCCGACGCGCGGGTTCGGAAGGGCGTTCTCGGTCGCCTCGCGGGCAGCATCGAGCGCCCGGCGCATCGCCGCCTGCTCGTGGTGATCGGCCACCGTTCCGCCCTCTCGTCGTGATGACGTGGGCTCCGGGGCAACGAGAAGGACACCTCGTCCCGTCCGGACCCGTGAAGGCCCGACGACACGAGGGTTTGCGCGATCCTCCCATCCGGACTTTCACCGTCGGTCCCGGAGTTCCACCAGGTCAACCAGTCACCCGAAGGCTTCTGGGTCGCGGACTGTCACCGCCGGCTCGGAATTGCACCGACCCCGGAGCACGCAATGCTCTCCGTCCCAGTGTACGAGAGGGGCACCGGAGCCCGCATCACCCTGACGAACGGTGAGACGTACGCCACTCTCCTGGCTCAGGCGTGGCGGTGGGTCGCGCTCGCGGCCTGCTCGCGGAGCTGGTCCACCATTGCTGCGGGGTCGTCGGCGCCGAAGACCGCAGATCCGGCCACGAAGGTGTCCGCACCGGCCTCGGCGCAGCGCTCGATCGTGGCGGCCGAGACGCCTCCGTCGACCTGCAGCCAGATGTCGCCGCCGTGCTTGTCGAGCATCGCGCGGGTCCGCCGGATCTTGGGAAGCATGATGTCGAGGAACGACTGGCCACCGAACCCCGGCTCCACCGTCATCAGCAGCACCATGTCGAGCTCAGGGAGGAGGTCCTCGTACGGCTCGATCGGCGTCGCCGGCTTGAGCGCCATCGACGCGCGGGCGCCGAGCGTCCGCAGCTCGTGGGCGAGTCGAACGGGAGCACCTGCGGCCTCGATGTGGAACGTCACGCTGCGCGCGCCGGCCTCGGCGTACGACGGGGCCCACCGGTCCGGGTCCTCGATCATCAGGTGCGCGTCGATGGGGGTGTCGGTGACCTTGCCGATCGCCTCGAGCACGGGCAGCCCGAGCGTGAGGTTGGGGACGAAGTGGTTGTCCATCACGTCGACGTGCAGCCAGTCGGCGTTGTCGATGCGCTTCACTTCACGCTCGAGGTTGGCGAAGTCCGCGGACAGGATGCTCGGGGAGATGCGCAGGCCCATGCCGCCCAGGCTAACCGCCGCCGTCCTAGGGTGGACGCGTGAGTCCCCGAGGCGTCGCCGTCGTGACCGGGGCCTCCCGCGGCCTCGGCGCCGCCATCGCCCTGCGGCTCGCGGCCGACGGATGGGCTGTGGCAGTCAACTACCGCCAGGGTCGAGACGCCGCCGAGGCGGTCGTCGCGGACATTCGCGCATCCAGCGGCACTGCCGAGGCGTTCGCCGCCGACGTCGTCGACGAGGACGGGGTTGCCGACCTGTTCCGCAGCGTCGAGGACGCGCTCGGTCCGGTGACCGCCGTCGTCGCGAACGCGACCGGCCCGCAGCCCTCGGCCGGTGTCGGGGAGCTCACCTGGAGAGGGCACCTCGACCAGCTCGAGTTCTTCGTCAAGAGCCCCACGCTGCTCGTCCAGGCAGCCCTCCCGAGCATGCGCGCCGCGGGTGGCGGGCGGGTCGTCCTGATCGGGTCCGACATGACCGCGCGGGCGCTGCCCCGGGCGTCGGCGTACGTCGCGGCGAAGTATGCCCAGGTCGGACTCACAAAGGTGTGGGCGAAGGAGCTCGGGCCCGACGGCGTCACCGTCAACCTCGTCCAGCCGGGCTGGATCCCGGTCGAGCGCCATGCCGGCCTCGACACGGCGGACTACGCCGCCGAGGTCCCGCTCAGGCGGATGGGAACGCCGCAGGACGTCGCCGGCATGGTGGCCTACCTGTGCTCCGACGCCGGCGCCTTCGTCACCGGGCAGCAGATCACCGTCAATGGCGGCCACGTGATCTGAGTCGGTGCCGCGGCGTCCACCGCACGCCCTGAGGTGGACGCCAGGTCACCGACGCAAGGCAGGTCACTCGCGGGCGTCAGGCGGTGCGGCGCAGGGCTGCGACGAACATCGCGTCAGTCCCGTGCAGGTGCGGCCAGAGCTGCACGTACGGGGCGGAGCGGTCGAGGTACGGCACCTCCGGAAGCACGGAGGTCACGTCGACCAGCTCGACGTCGTCGCGCGCCCCGAGCATCGCCTCGACCACGCCACGCGTCTCGGCGAGGTGCGGCGAGCACGTCGCGTACGTGACCACGCCGCCCACACGGACCAGATCCAGCGCATGCGCCAGCAGGTCCCGTTGGAGCGGCACGAGACCCACGAGGTCCGAGGGCTGACGCCGCCACCGCGCCTCGGGGCGGCGACGCAGCGCGCCGAGCCCCGTGCACGGCGCGTCCACGACGACCCGGTCGTACGGCGCGTCCGCTTCCAGCGTCCGCCCGTCGTGGACGACGACCTCGGTGTTGTCGAGCAGCCGCACGGCCGAGCGGACGAGCTCGGCGCGGTGCGGGGTGACCTCGTTGGCGACCAGCTCCGCACCACGGGCGGCGCCGAGCGCACCAAGCAACGCCGCCTTGCCGCCAGGCCCCGCGCACAGGTCGAGCCATCGCGCGTCCGGCCCGGCGACCGGCACCGCAGCGGCAGCGATCGCGACCAGCTGCGACCCCTCGTCCTGCACGCCGATCCGTCCCTCACGGACACCTTCGATCGCACCGGGGTCACCGCCCTCGAGGCGGAACGCGTACGGCGACCACTCCCCCGGCGATCCCGACAGGCCTGCGAGGTCGTCGGCGTCGGCAAGTCCCGGCCGGGCGACCAACGTGACCTGCGGTGCCGCGTTGTCGGCCTCCAGGAGTGCGGCCAGCTCGCCCTCGGCTGCCGGTGCGCCGACCGCGTCGCGCAACGCCTCCACGATCCACCGCGGATGCGCGTGGACGACGGCGAGATGCCCGACGGGGTCGTCCTCATACGACGGCGCCACCCGCTCGAGCCAGGTCGGGAGGTCGGAGGCCGCGACCTTGCGGAGCACCGCGTTGACGAACGACGCCGGTCGGTGCCCGATCACGGCACGCGTCAGGTCGACGCTGGTCGAGACCGCCGCGTGACTCGGCACCCGCATCGCGAGGATCTGGTGCGTGCCGAGGCGGAGGACATCGCGTACGGGCGCGTCGATGCCCTTCGGTGCGAGCGTGTCGAGCACCGCGTCGTACGTGCGCGACCGGCGGATCGTCCCGTGGGTGAGCTCGGTGGTGAAGGCGGCGTCGCGGCCGGCGATGCCGTTCTCCCGCAGCAGCGCGGGAAGGAGCAGGTTGACGTAGGCATCCTGCTCCTCGACCGCGCGCATCACCTCCCACGCGACCTTGCGGGTGGGGTCGACGCGCTGCCGCAGCTGCGGGCGGTCCGGGCGCGAGCGGCGGTCAGCCAAGACGCACACCCGCCTCCGGGCGGACGCCACGCGCCCAAGCGGCCGCGTCCATTGCCTTCTTGCCGTGCGGCTGGACGTCGCCGAGGATCACGTCCGACGTCCCCGTCCCGACACGCACCTCAGACTTGGTCACCGCGAGCTCACCGGGCGCCAGCGTCGAAGGGCCCTCGGCGACCGAGAGCGGGCCGACCTTCAGGCGCTCGCCCTCGTACGTCGTCCAGGCGCCAGGGGCAGGGGTGCACCCGCGGATACGGCGGTCGACGCCGAACGCGGGCACGGTCCAGTCGATCCGCGCGTCGTCGGTGGTGAGCTTCGGCGCGTACGAGAGGCCCTCCTCCGGCTGCGGGCGAGCCTCGATGTCGCCGAGCGCCAGGTGGTCGACGACGTCGGTGAGGAGGCCCGCTCCAAGGTCGGCGAGCCGGGTCAGCAGCGTGCCTGCGGTGTCCTCGGGTCGGATGCGCTCGGTGAACAGCCCGTACACGGGCCCGGCATCGAGCTCGGGCACCAACGAGAACACCGACGCGCCCGTGACCTCGTCGCCGGCGATCAACGCGTGCTGCACGGGAGCAGCGCCGCGCCACGCCGGCAGCACGGAGAAGTGCAGGTTGATCCACCCGAGCCGTGGGATGGCCAGCACGTCGGCGGGGACCAACCCCCCGTACGCGACGACCGGGGCACAGTCAGGGGCGATCTCACGCAGGCGCGCGACGAAGTCGGGGTCGCTCGGCTTCGGCGGTCGCAGCACCTCGATGCCGAGGTCGAGCGCGCGTTCGGCGACCGGTGACGGACGCAGGGTCCGTCCCCGGCCGGCACGGGCGTCGGGGCGCGTCACGACGGCCACGACCTCGTGGTCACTGGCGACGAGCGCGTCGAGGGAGGGCAGGGCGACCTCGGGGGTGCCGGCGAACACGAGTCTCACGCACCCAGCCTAGGGGGCGCGGTCACGCGGAATCGGGTCGCTCACCCCTGCCCGCAGATGGTGGGGTGGGGTATGGACACCACACCGCGCCCCGTCAGCCCGCCGAAGGCACGTCCTGGCGACCGCGTCGCCGTCGTCTCCCCCTCGTGGGCGGGTCCCGCGCACTTCCCCGCCGTGCACGAGCAGGCGATGGAGCGCCTGCGCGCCCTGACGGGCCTCGAGCCCGTCGAGTACCCGACGACGCGCGCAGACGCCTCGCCCGAGGGACGCGCCGCCGACCTCAACGCCGCGTTCGCCGACCCGGGCATCCGGGCCGTGCTGGCCACGATCGGCGGCGACGACCAGATCACGGTGATCCCGCACCTCGATGCCGACCTCGTACGGGCCGACCCGAAGCCGTTCCTCGGCTACAGCGACAACACGAACCTCCTGAGCTGGCTGTGGTCGAACGGCGTCGCCGGCTTCTACGGCGGCGCGACCCAGGTCCACCTCGGCCCGGGCCCGGCGGTCGACCCCGTCCATGCGGCGTCCTTGCGCGCGGCGCTGCTGACGGGTGGGTCGCTCGAGCTGACCGAACCCGGCGAGTCCGAGGACACCGGCCTGCCGTGGGACGACCCCGCCGCGCTGACCTCGTACGGCGTGCGCGAGCCGACCGAGCCGTGGACGTGGCACGGTCCCGCCCGTTCGGCCACTGGCCGTACGTGGGGAGGCTGCCTGGAGATCCTGCAGTGGATCCTGACGGCCGACCGCTTCCCGTTCCCCGCGGCGGCGCTCGACGGCGGGGTCCTGCTCGTCGAGACCTCCGAAGAGCTGCCCTCGACCCAGGAGGTCGGACGCATCCTGCGCTCGATGGGCGAGCGCGGTCTCCTCGCCGCGGTCGACGCCGTGCTCGTGGGCCGTCCCCCGACGTCGGACCTGCAGCACCGACCATCGGCAGACGAGCGCCGGCGACTGCGAGAGGCACAGCGGGACGTGGCCGTCGGCACGATCGCGGCGTACAACCCCGAGGCAGTCGTGGTCGTCGGTGTCCCGTTCGGGCACACCCGCCCGCAGTGGATCGTCCCGTACGGCGGCGAGGTCACCGTCGACGGCGCACAGCAGCGCGTCGTCGCCTCGTACGACTAGGACGGCTCAGCCGAGCGACTGCGGGTCGACGGAGATCCGGTACGGGCGGAGCTTGTGGACCGAGCGCGCGGCCTGCGCGACCTGGAGCGCCCGAGCGAGCGCCGCGCCCTTTGCGCGGGGAACGGCGACGATGAGGCGGCCCCACGGCTGCGCCTCGTCCTCCGACGCCGGCCGCAGCTCGACCGGCCCGAGCACCTGGGCGGGCTGCGGCCACGGCCCTTCGGCGAGCGTGCGCAGGGCGTCGAGCTCGCCCTCGACGGTCGCGAGTCGTACGGCCGGCGGCAGGCGGGCCTCGAGTCTCGCGGCGAGCTCGCGGGCGGCATGACCGGCGGGATCGGCACGCACCAGCGCCTGGAGCACCGCGATGCCCGGGTCACCCACCGCGACGACCTGCCCACCGGCGCTCCGGCCGCGGACGAGGGCCGCCGCGTTGAGCCAGCGCCGGAGCGACTCCTCGTCTGTCCGCAGGTCGGGCCGAGACAGTGCGACCCACGTGTCGAGCAGCACCGCAGCCGCGTAGCCCCCCTCGGCGTGCGGCTCGGCCCCCGGCGTGGCGACGACGAGGGAGGGTGTCTCGGGCACGGTCCGCAGAACCGAGCCCGACGCCGACGTACGGACGAGGGTGCCGGGGAACGCACGCCCGAGCTCCTCGGCGGTCCGCCGCTCCCCCATCACCGGGGCGCGGAGCCGGTGGCTCCCGCACGACGGGCAGGTCCACTCCTCGACGGCGCGCCCGCACCACCGGCACTGCGGGTCGGCGCCGGAGCGGTCCTGCGCGAGCGGGCCGGAGCAGTGCGTGCACCGGGCCGGCGTACGGCAGTCCTGGCAGGCGAGCGCCGCGCGGTAGCCGGTGCGCGGGACTTGGACGAGCACCGGCCCCGTGGCCAACGCGGCCCGCACCGCCCGGAACGCCGACGCTGGCAGCCGTGACCCCGCAGAGGCGCCCGTGCCCTCGTCGACCGAGAGGCGTGCCCAGCTGTCACGCCGGTCGGCCATCGTGGCCGTGACGGCGGTGCACCACCCCGAGGTCACGAGCTGCTCGGCCTCCGCCGTACGCGCGTAGCCACCGACGAGCACGCCGCAGCCGGTGTCCCACGCGCGCATGAGCAGCACCTCGCGCGCGTGCGGGTACGGCGCGCGGGGCTCGGCGAAGAGGTCGTCGCCGTCGTCCCAGATCGCCACCAGCCCGAGGTCGTGCACGGGCGCGAATGCCGCCGCGCGCGTGCCGATCACCGCGCGGACGTGCCCGCGGGCCAGCGCCAGGAACGCCGCGTAGCGCGCCGACGGCCCGAGGTCGGCGGTGAGGACGACGTGACGACCGGCTCCGAGCACCTCGGTGAAGGCCGCGTCGGCGCGCTCGACGTCAGCGACGTCCGGCAGGCACACGACGACCCCGCGACCCGACCGCAGAGTCGCGTCGGCCGCCTGAGCGAGAGCCCGCTCGGGAGAGCCACCCGGGACCGCGTTCCAGACCGCGCGCGGAGACCCGCCACGGGAGAGCGCCGCGACGAGCTCGCGGCCACCGTCGTACGGCGCCCACGCCTCATCGGCCGGCGCGCCCAGCGGGTCGGCGACGGGGGCGGCGGAGGACCGTTTCTCGGTACGGGCGTGCCGCGGGGGCACCGCGAGGCGAGCGACGTCAGCGAAGACCCCTGCATAGCGGTCGGCGACGGCACGGCACAGCCTTGCGACGTCGGGGCGCAGCACCACCTCTGACGACATCACCCGCGAGAGCCTCGCGAGCTTGCCCTGGTGCTCGGTCGTCGCGACGCGCTCGAGCACGAACCCCGTGACCGCCACGCCGGCGAACCGCACGGAGACCCGGCAGCCGGGGACGACCTCCGCGTCCATCGCCGCGGGCACCAGGTAGTCGAAGGGCCGGTCGAGGTGGGCCAGGCTCACGTCGGCCGCGACCCGCGCAACCGGGAGCTCGTCGGCCGCGCCGGCGAACCTGCCTGCAGACGCAGCAGGCGCTGGTCGGGGAGGCTCCCCCACCAGCGCCGGCTGTGCGTCATGTCGTTCGTCGGTCACCAAGCAGTTCTACCAAGCCCGGCCGACGACGCGCCCGCCGTCGTCCCCAGGGCGGTCGTGCGCAGGCTGTGGCTCCTCAGGTCAGGCGCCAACTGCCGCACGCAACGCGTCGGCACGGTCGGTGGCTTCCCAGGTGAACTCGGGGAGCTCACGACCGAAGTGCCCGTACGCCGCGGTCTTGGCGTAGATCGGACGCTTGAGGTCGAGGTCGCGGACGATGGCGGCCGGACGGAGATCGAACACCTCGAGGACGGCCGCCCGGATCTGCTCGACCGGAACGGTCTCGGTGCCGAAGGTGTCGAGGTAGAAGCCGACCGGGTGTGCCTTGCCGATGGCGTACGCGACCTGCACCTCGACCTTGCGGGCGAGACCGGCCGCGACGATGTTCTTGGCGACCCAACGCATCGCGTACGCGGCGGAGCGGTCGACCTTGCTCGGATCCTTGCCGGAGAATGCACCGCCGCCGTGCCGGGCGTAACCGCCGTAGGTGTCGACGATGATCTTGCGTCCGGTGAGCCCGGCGTCGCCCATCGGGCCACCGATCTCGAACCGGCCGGTCGGGTTGACCAGCAGACGGTAGTCGGAGTGGTCGATCGAGAAGCCGTCGAGCACCGCGTCGACGACGTGCTTCTTGACGTCGGGCGCAAGCATGGCCTCGAGGTCGATGTCGGCCGCGTGCTGCGTCGAGACGACGACGGTATCGACACGTACGGGGACGTCGTCGTCGTCGTACTCGATGGTGACCTGGGTCTTGCCGTCAGGACGGAGGTAGGGCACCGTGCCGTCCTTGCGCACGGCGGTCAGGCGCTCGGCGAGCCGGTGGGCGATCGTGATCGGCAGCGGCATCAGCTCGGGCGTCTCGTCGCTCGCGAAGCCGAACATCAGGCCCTGGTCGCCGGCACCCTGGTTGTCGAGCGGGTCGGCCGAGCCCTCGGCACGCTCCTCGTACGCCTGGTCGACGCCCTGCGCGATGTCGGGAGACTGCTGACCGATCGTCACCTGGACGCCGCAGGACGCGCCGTCGAAGCCCTTGGTCGAGGAGTCGTAGCCGATCTCGAGGATGCGGTCACGGGCGATCCGGGCGATGTCGGCATAAGCCTGGGTGGTCACCTCGCCACCGACGAGAACGAGACCGGTGGTCACGAAGGTCTCGCAGGCGACACGTGACTGAGGGTCCTGTGCGAGCAAGGCGTCAAGCACGCTGTCGCTGATCTGGTCGGCGATCTTGTCGGGGTGACCTTCGGTCACGGACTCGGAGGTGAACAGGCGGCTCACAGGGTGTCCTTTCAGCAGCCGGTGGGGCAGTCGATCCAGCCTATACCGCACCAGGAGCGCGGATCAGCCGTTGTCCAGTCGATGGGCGATCGTGTCACAGATGGCGTGCGCGACCGCGATCTTGGGCCCGTACGGGATCTCGGTGGCGCTGCCGTCGCTCCCGAGGATCACGACCTCGTTGTCGGCGCGCTCGAAGGCCTTGCCCCCACTGACGTCGTTGACCACGAGAAAGTCGGTGCCCTTGCGGGCCAGCTTGGCTCGGGCGTGGTCGAGGACCGACGCGTCGGAGTCACCGGTCTCGGCCGCGAACCCCACGATCAGCGGGGTGGCGGCGTCGCCGCGGCGCTCCACGAGGTCCCGAAGGATGTCCGGGTTCTGGACGAGCGTGAGGTCAGGGACCGTGCCCGCGTCGTTCTTCTTGATCTTCGTCCGAGCAAAACTCTCGGGCCGGAAGTCCGCCGGAGCAGCAGCCATCACGACGACGTCGGCCGCAGCCGAGCGCTCCAGCATCGCGTCGTGCAGCTCCGCGGTCGTCTCGACGCGGACCACGTCGATCCCGGTGGGAACGGGGATCGAGACGTTGGCGGCGATGAGGGTGACCTTTGCCCCTCGGCTGGCGGCGGCCTGCGCGAGCGCGACCCCTTGCCGGCCGGACGAGCGGTTGCCGAGGAAGCGGACGGGGTCCAGGTATTCACGGGTGCCGCCCGCACTCACCAGGAGGCGGACGTCAATGAGGTCGCTGCCGCCGTGAGCGCCCCGCGCGAGCACCGCCAGGGCGGCGTCGACGATGTCGGCGGGGTCAGGGAGTCGACCCTTGCCCGTGTCCTTGCCGGTCAGACGACCGACGGCGGGCTCGAGCACGACCACGCCTCGCGCGCGCAACGTGGCGACGTTGGCCTGCGTGGCGGGGTGCTCCCACATCTCGGTGTGCATGGCCGGTGCCATGACCACGGGGCAGCGCGCGGTGAGCAACGTGTTGGTCAGGAGGTCGTCGGCCAGACCGTGGGCGGCCTTCGCAAGGAGGTTGGCGGTCGCCGGAGCGACCACCACCAGGTCGGCCGACTGGCCGATCGCCACGTGCGGAACCTCGGGGACGGACTCGAAGACGTCCGTGCTCACCGGGCGGCCCGAGAGGGCCTCCCACGTCGGCGCTCCCACGAACTTGAGCGCCGCCGCGGTCGGCACGACCGTAACGCTGTGGCCGGACTCGCTGAAACGGCGGAGGACCTCTGCCGCCTTGTAGGCCGCGATCCCCCCGCCGACTCCCAGCACGATAGTGCTCATCTGACCGCGCTCACTGTGGTCCGTGCCCCCGGTGACGGGGACTCACTCCTGCTCGGCGTCGGGCTCCACGGCCTCGGTCTTCAGCAGGCCTTCGTTGATCTCGCGCAGGGAGATCGAGAGCGGCTTCTCCTGGACGTGGGTGTCGAGGAGCGGGCCGACGTACTCCAGGAGACCCTCGCCCAGCTGGGAGTAGTAGGCGTTGATCTGGCGGGCGCGCTTGGCGCTGACGAGCACCAGCTCGTACTTGGAGTCGACCTTGGTCAGCAGGTCGTCGATCGGGGGGAAGGTGATGCCTTCGGGGGCAGCCTGGGTGCCGGACACGTGGTGGCCTCACAGAGAAGTCGTGGATGATGCCCGAACGGAGTCGGGCGGATTCTCGATCAATGCTACCAACTCGGCACAGGCCTGGCCGACGTCGGCGTTCACGATCGTCACGTCGAACTCGTCCTCCGCCGCGAGCTCGACGCGAGCGGTGGCCAGGCGGCGCTCACGCTCGGCCTCGTCCTCCGTGCCGCGGCCGACCAGACGGCTGACGAGCTCGTCCCACGACGGCGGCTTGAGGAACACGAAGAGCGCCTCGGGCATCGCCTCACGCACCTGACGCGCGCCCTGGAGGTCGATCTCGAGCAGGGCGGGCGAACCGGCGGCGAGCCGCTCCTCGACCGGCCAGCGCGGCGTGCCGTACCTGTTGCTGCCGTGGACGACAGCCCACTCGAGCATCTGGCCTTCGTCGACGAGCCGGTCGAACTCCTCCGGCGACACGAAGTGGTAGTGGACGCCGTCGATCTCGCCCGGGCGCGGCGCCCGGGTGGTCGCCGAGACGGAGATCCAGATCTCGGGGTGCTCCTCGCGCACGCACGCGGCGACGGTGCCCTTGCCGACGGCCGTGGGGCCGGCGAGGACGACCAGCCGCCGGCGGTTGCCGGCGGCCCTGGTCGTCGTCGCGTCAGCCACGGTTGGCGAACTCGTGCTCCAGCGCCGCGATCTGCTTGACGCCCAGGCCGCGCACGCGGCGGGACTCAGCGATCCCGATGCGCTCCATCAGCTGGCGGGCACGGACCTTGCCGAGTCCCGGCATCGACTGAAGGAGGTCGTAGACCTTCATCTTGCCGACGACCTCATTGGTCTGGCCCTCCTCCAGGACATCGGCAAGGGAGGCACCTGAGTGCTTGAGACGGTTCTTGATCTCGGCGCGCTCTCGGCGCGCGGCCGCCGCCTTCTCCAGCGCCGCCTGGCGCTGCTCAGGGGTGAGCGGAGGAAGAGCCAACGTGGGTCACCTCGTAGGGGTTGGTTCGATGGAGTGAACTTAGCGAGGGCATCCGCGCAGCGGCAACAGGAAGCCGCCCACGCTGCACGGGCCGCGGGCCAGCCTAAGGGGCGCGGTCCGCGTCCGACCGCGCGGCCCTGCCCTGGGAACGCGGACGGCCCCACCCGCATGCAGGTGGGGCCGACTCGACGCGGATCTGGGTCAGGAAAGGTTGTCGAGATCGAGGTCACAGTCGGCCTTGACCTGCTTGTCGATGGCCTCGCCGGCCTTCTGGAGGGCGTCCTGGTCGAGGTCTGCGACGTCGCCCTTCTGAGCCGACTCGTAGGCTTCGACGAGGGTTGCCCAGTTCTCCTTGACGGAGTCCGGCGCCGCGTCGCGCACCTTCTTGAGGTTGCTCATGACCTCGTCGAGATCCTCGGCGGAGGCGGTGTCGCCCAGCTTCTTGCCGGCGGTCTCGACCTCGTCACAATAGGTGTCGGTGTCGCTGCCACCACCACCACCGCCGCATCCGGTCAGGGCGGCCAGGGCGAGCGTGGCGCTCGCGAAGGCGAACGTGAGTCGGCGCATGAGGTGCTCCTTGTCGTCGGGCCGCAGACGGCGACCCTAGGTGTCGTGGGTCCGCGCGACGGACCGGCGCGGCGACCGGGACCGGGACGTCACCGCAGGGCGTGTGTCACCCTAGCGTCCGCCTGGCTCAGGATCGACCGGTTGGCCCGTCAGCGAAGCTGGTCGGCGGTGGCCGCAGCGGCCGCACGCAACGAGGCCACGTCGGGGCCCGCGGCCAGGACGCCCCGCGAGCTCGCCGGGACGATGTGGTCCCAGACGTGCCCGAAGAGCCGCCGCAGGTCCTCCACGGTCCCGCCCTGCGCGCCGAAGCCGGGCACCAGGAGCGGCCCGTTGATGGCGACGTCCTCGGTGAGGTCTCCGACCGTCGCGCCGACGACCGCACCGTACGAACCCTGCGGGTCCGCAGCGCCGTTGCGCGTGCGCAGGTGGTCGAGCATCACCCCGGCCACCGAACGCTCCCCCACGCGGGCGTGCTGCACCTCGGGGCCCTCCGGGTTGGAGGTGAGGGAGAGCACAAACACGCCGCCGCCGTTGCGCTCGGCGCTCTCGAGGAACGGATCGAGCGACCCGAAGCCGAGGTACGGGCTGACCGTGACGGCGTCGGCCTGCATCGGCGACGCCGCGTCGAGGTAGGCGTCCGCGTAGGCCTGGGCGGTCGACCCGATGTCGCCGCGCTTGACGTCCAGCAGCACGAGCAGCCCGGCGTCGCGCGCCTCACGGATCGTCCGCTCCAGGACGGCGACCCCGGCGGCGCCGTGCCGCTCGAAGAACGCCGACTGCGGCTTCACGACCGCGACCTGCCCGGCCATCGCCTCGACAGTGGTCGCGGCGAAGCGCTCGAGCCCCGACACATCGTCAGGCAGGCCCCACGAGGCCAGCAGGGACGCGTGCGGGTCAATCCCGACGCACAGCGGCCCGTACCGCGCCACAGCGGCACTCAGCCGCGCTCCGAATGCCTCAGGCATGCGCTGCCCCTCTCACCTCGTCGAGCGTGCTGATCCCCCGCTGCGCCAGCTCGTCGCGCAGCTCGCCGACGATCCGCATCGGCGCGGTGGGGTCGTGGAAGATGATGGTGCCGACCTGCACAGCGTCGGCTCCCGCGAGGACGAACTCGAGCGCGTCGAACCCCGTACGGATGCCGCCGACGCCGATGATCGGGAGGTCGGGCAGGGCCTTGCGGATCTGCCAGACCGCGCGTATGGCGACGGGGCGGACGGCAGGCCCGCTGAGGCCTCCGGTCACGCCGCCGAGCCGCGGCTTGAGCGTGTCGGGGTCCATCGCGATCCCCAGCAGCGTGTTGATCACCGTGACGCCGTCAGCGCCCGCATCGGCGACCGCGCCCGCGATCGAGGCGATGTCGGTGACGTCGGGCGTCAGCTTGGCGAAGACGGGGATGTCACGCGGGATGTGCGGGCGGACCTCCTCCATCACCCGGTACGAGGACTCGGGGTCGCACGCGAAGACCATGCCGCGGTTCTCGACGTTCGGGCAGGAGATGTTGACCTCGATCGCGGCAACGCCGGGCGCCTGGCCCACGCGGCGGGCGAGCTCGACGTAGTCGGCCGGCTTCTCCCCCGCGATCGACACGACCGCCCTCGCGCCACGCTGCACGAGCCACGGCAGGTCGCGTGCGAGGAAGGCGTCGATGCCCGGGCCCTGCAGCCCGATCGAGTTGAGCATGCCCGAGGGTGTCTCGGCCATCCGCGGCGTCGGGCGACCCGAGCGCGGGTTGAGCATGATCGACTTCGTGACGATGGCGCCGAGTGCGGCGACGTCGAAGAACTGGTCGAGCTCACGGCCGGCCGCCGCGCACCCGGAGGCAGTCATCACCGGGTTGGGCAGGGCGAGTCCGCACAGGTCCACCGACAGGTCGACGTCGGCGGGCGCGATCGCATCACCTCGTACGGCGGTCATCGCGGGCCTCCCAGTGTCCCGGCCGGGATCGTCCCGACCGCGTCCCAGCGCACCCGGTCCCCACGGAAGACGGGGCCCTCCACGCAGCTTCGTACCATGCGGACGATGCCGTCCTCACCCTCCACGGGCAGGACGCAGGTCATGCAGACGCCGATGCCGCACGCCATCGACTCCTCCACGGCGCACTGGCTCCAGGCACCGTTCTCCTCGGCGACGTCGGAGACCGCGCGCAGCATCCCCATCGGCCCGCAGGCATAGACGACGGCGGCATCGGTGTCGTCGACCAGGTCCGCGAGCACGTCGGTGACGCGCCCACGGGTGCCGGTCGACCCGTCCTCGGTCGTCACGTGGACGCTGGTCGCGACCTTGTGGGCCTCGAGCACGCCGAACAGGCGCGGCGTCGTGGCCGCGCCGAGGACGAGGTGCGCGGCGCACCCGCGCTCGCGCAGGGCGTGGGCGAGGGTGAACATCGGCGCCGAGCCGTAGCCGCCTCCGACGAGCACGCACGAGACGGGCTCCTTCGGCAACGCGAACGGGCGACCGACCGGGCCGACGACGTCGATCGGGTCGCCCGACTCGAGGTCGGCCATCCATCGGGTGCCCTTGCCGTGCGCGGCGAAGACGATCTCGACCGTCTCTCCGTGCCGACCCGTGGCCGACGTGCGGTAGATCGAGAACGCACGCCGCAGCAGCATCCCGCTGTCGGCTCCTCCGACCGCCAGCGCGACGAAGTGCCCGGGGCGCGCGCTCGACGCGATGCCCTCGGCGGCGATGACGAGGTGGTGGTAGTCACCGACCGGCATCCGGGAGACGACCGTCCCCCGGACCTGGGTGGCGCTCACTGCGCGCTCCCCTCCGTCTGCACGGCCCGTGCCCACGACTGCAGCGACCGGACCCCGACGCCGCCCTCGCGGGCCGCCTCGATGCCCTGCACCGCAGCGGCCAGGCCCTGGACGGTGGTGATGCACGGGACGCCCGCGCTGATCGCCGCCGTACGGATCTCGTAGCCGTCGACACGCGGGCTGCCGCCGGACGTCGAGCCGTGCGGCGTGTTGACGACCAGGCCGATCTGGCCGGAGGAGATCAGCTCGTTGAGCCGCGAGCCGCCAGCGTCCGGCACCTCGCTGAGCTTGCGGACGATGGTGGCCTCGACGCCGTTGCGGCGCAGGACCTCGGCGGTGCCCGCGGTCGCGACGATCTCGAAGCCGAGGTCGGCGAGGCGCTTGATCGGGAAGATCATGTGACGCTTGTCGCGGTTGGCGACCGACACGAAGACCTTGCCGGAAGTGGGCAGGCCCTCCTGGGCCCCCGCCTGCGCCTTGGCGAACGCGGTGCCGAACAGCGCGTCGATGCCCATGACCTCGCCGGTCGAGCGCATCTCGGGACCGAGCAGCGTGTCGACGGTCTTGCCCTCGAGAGTCCGGAACCGGTTGAACGGCATCACGGCCTCCTTGACCGCGATCGGCGCGTGGGGACCGAGGTCGCCACCGTCGCCGGTCGCCCGCAGGACCCCCGCGGCGCGCAGCTCGGCGATCGACTCGCCGAGCATGAGGCGCGCGGCGGCCTTCGCGAGCGGCACGCCGGTGGCCTTGGAGACGAACGGGACCGTACGCGACGCGCGGGGATTGGCCTCGAGCACGTAGAGCACGTCCGAGCTCAGCGCGAACTGGATGTTGATCAGCCCGCGCACCCCGACGCCCTCGGCGATCGCGCGCGTGGACGTACGGATCTTGGCGAGGTCCTCGGCGCCCAGCGTGATCGGAGGGAGCGCGCACGAGGAGTCGCCGGAGTGGATGCCGGCCTCCTCGATGTGCTCCATCACGCCACCGAGATAGAGGTCCGTGCCGTCGAACAGCGCGTCGACGTCGATCTCGACCGCGTCGTCGAGGAAGCGGTCGACGAGCACCGGGTGCTCCGGCGAGATCTCGGTCGCGCGCTCGATGTAGTCGGCGAGCGACGCCTCGTCGTACACGATCTCCATGCCGCGTCCGCCGAGCACGTACGAGGGACGCACGAGCACCGGGTAGCCGATCTCGTCGGCCACCGCCTTGGCACCTGGGAACGAGATCGCGGTGCCGTGCTTGGGCGCGGGCAGGCCGGCGTCGGCGAGCACCTGACCGAAGGCGCCACGGTGCTCGGCAAGGTCGATCGCCGCCGGCGACGTGCCGACGATCGGGACGCCCTCGCGCTCCAGCGCCGCCGCGAGCCCGAGCGGGGTCTGGCCGCCGAGCTGGACGACGACGCCGACGACCGGTCCGGCGTGGCGCTCGGCGTGGATCACCTCGAGCACGTCCTCGAGCGTCAGCGGCTCGAAGTAGAGGCGGTCGGACGTGTCGTAGTCGGTCGAGACCGTCTCGGGGTTGCAGTTGACCATCACGGTCTCGTACCCGGCCTCGGACAGTGCGAGCGAGGCGTGGACGCACGAGTAGTCGAACTCGATGCCCTGACCGATGCGGTTCGGGCCGGAGCCGAGGATCAGCACGGCGGGCTTGTCACGCGGCTCGACCTCTGTCTCCTCGTCGTACGAGGAGTAGTGGTACGGCGTGCGGGCGGCGAACTCGGCGGCACAGGTGTCGACCGTCTTGTAGACCGGGCGGATCCCGAGCGCGTGCCGGACGCCGCGGACGACGTCGGCGCTCATCCCGCGGATCTTGCCGAGCTGCTCGTCGGAGAACCCGTGGCGCTTGGCCTTGCGGAGCAGGCCGGGCGTGAGCTCGTCGGCAGCGGTGACCTCGGCGGCGATCTCGTTGATCAGCGCGAGCTGGTCAAGGAACCACGGGTCGATCTTGGTCGCCTCGAAGAGCTCGTCGAGCGTGGCGCCGGCGCGCATCGCGTCCATGACCTTCTTGAGGCGTCCGTCGTGCGGTACGGCGATCTCAGCGAGGAGCGCGTCCTTGTCGAGGTCGACCCACTCGCGATGCCAGTCGAAGGCGGCGTTCGGGCGCTCCAGCGAGCGCAGCGCCTTCTGGAGGGCCTCGGTGAAGTTGCGCCCGATCGCCATCGCCTCGCCGACCGACTTCATGTGGGTGGTGAGGCGCTCGTCGGCGGAGGGGAACTTCTCGAACGCGAACCGCGGCACCTTGACGACGACGTAGTCGAGCGTCGGCTCGAAGCTCGCCGGCGTGCTGTGTCCGTCTTCTCGAGAGGTGATGTCGTTCGGGATCTCGTCGAGCGTGTAGCCGATCGCGAGCTTGGCGGCGATCTTGGCGATCGGGAAGCCGGTCGCCTTCGACGCGAGCGCGCTCGAGCGGGACACGCGCGGGTTCATCTCGATGACGACGATGCGGCCGTCCTCGGGGTTCACCGCGAATTGGATGTTGCAGCCGCCGGTGTCGACGCCGACCTCGCGGATGACGCCGATCGCGATGTCGCGCAGCCGCTGGTACTCGCGGTCGGTGAGCGTCATCGCGGGCGCCACAGTGATCGAGTCGCCGGTGTGGACGCCCATGGGGTCGAGGTTCTCGATGGAGCACACGATGACGACGTTGTCGGACCTGTCGCGCATCACCTCGAGCTCGTACTCCTTCCAGCCGAGGATCGACTCCTCCAGGAGCACCTCGGTGGTCGGGCTGGCGGCGAGACCGGCACCGGCGATGCGGTGCAGCTCGGCCTCGTCGCGGGCGATGCCCGAGCCGACGCCGCCCATCGTGTACGAGGGGCGTACGACGACGGGGTAGCCGAGCGACTCGACGGCCGCGAGGCAGTCGCTCATCGTGTGGCAGATCAGCGACTGTGCCACCTCGGCGCCCCACACCTCGGGCAGACCCTCGACGATCGCCTTGAAGGACTCGCGGTTCTCGCCCTTCTCGATCGCCTCGACCGATGCGCCGATGAGCTCGACGCCGTACTTCTCGAGGACACCGGCGGCGTCGAGCGCCATCGCGGTGTTGAGGGCGGTCTGGCCGCCGAGCGTCGCCAGCAGCGCGTCTGGGCGCTCCTTGGCGATCACGCGCTCGACGAACTCCGGCGTGATCGGCTCGACGTACGTGGCGTCGGCGAACTCCGGGTCGGTCATGATCGTCGCCGGGTTGGAGTTGACCAGGACGACGCGCAGGCCCTCGGCGCGCAACACGCGGCACGCCTGGGTGCCGGAGTAGTCGAACTCGCAGGCCTGGCCGATGACGATCGGGCCGGACCCGATCACCAGGACGGAGGAGATGTCGTCGCGGCGGGGCATCAGCGCACCGTCCCTTCTGCGTCGGAGGAGGTTCGTCGGGTCTGCATGAGCTCGGCGAACCGGTCGAAGAGGTACTCGGCGTCGTGCGGGCCGGCCGCGGCCTCCGGGTGGTACTGGACGCTGAACGCCAGCAGGTCGCCGTCGGCGTCGTGGACCTCGAGGCCTTCGACGACGTCGTCGTTCAGGCAGACGTGGCTGACACTCGCGCGCCCGTACGGGGTCTCGTGCGGCGCGTCGAGGTCACCGGGCCAGGCGACGGCGAACCCGTGGTTGTGCGCCGTGATCTCGACCTTGCTGGTCGTCCGGTCCATCACGGGCTGGTTGATGCCACGGTGGCCGTACTTCAGCTTGTATGTCTCCAGGCCGAGTGCGCGGCCCAGCATCTGGTTGCCGAAGCAGATCCCGAAGAACGGCGTGCCGTCGTCCAGCACCTCCTGCAGCAGCGCCACGGCGTCGGTGGTCGCGGCGGGGTCGCCGGGCCCGTTGGAGAAGAACACGCCGTCAGCGCCCGTCGCGCGGACCTGGTCGAGGGTCGTGTCGGCGGGCAGCACGTGGACCTCGATGCCGCGCTCGGCCATCCGGTGCGGCGTCATCGCCTTGATGCCGAGGTCGACGGCGGCGACGGTCAGTCGCTTCTCGCCGATCGCCGGCACGACGTACGGCTCCGCCGTCGTCACCTCGCCGGCGAGGTCGGCGCCGGCCATCGAGGGCGCCGCCTTCACGGTGGCGAGCAGCGCGTCGACGTCGTGCGAGAGCGAGCTGATCCCGACGCGCATGGCGCCGCGGTCGCGCAGGTGGCGGGTGAGCGCACGGGTGTCGATGCCGCTGATGCCGACGACGCCCTGCTCGACGAGGTCCTCCTCGAGCGTGCGGGTGGCGCGCCAGCTGCTGGCGACGCGGGCGGGGTCGCGGACGACGTACCCAGCGACCCAGATGCGGCCCGACTCCGGGTCCTCCGAGTTGACGCCGGTGTTGCCGACGTGCGGGGCGGTCATGACGACGACCTGGCGCCGGTACGAGGGGTCGGTGAGCGTCTCCTGGTAGCCGGTCATGCCGGTGGAGAAGACGGCCTCGCCGACGGTCTCACCGAGCGCGCCGTACGACTCACCGTGGAAGGTGCGTCCGTCCTCGAGCACGAGGATCGCAGGCACCCTCCTCCCACCGCTGGTTGAGCCTGTCGAAACCCCGCTGGTTGAGCCTGTCGAAACCGAGCCTGTCGAAACCCCGCTCATGCCGAGACCTCCTCGACGATCGCGCCGCCCAGGACTGTCGGTCGCCCTCTCAAGAACGTGGCGACGACCTTGCCCGGCAGCTCGATCCCGGCGTACGGGGTGTTGCGCGAGCGCGAGACGGAGTCCTCGCGGCGCACGACGCGGGTCGCGGCCGGGTCGTACAGGACGACGTTCGCCGGCTCCCCCACCGCCAGCGGGCGCCCGTGCGCGGCGACACGCCCGATCTCGGCGGGCTTGGCCGACATCCGCTCAGCGACCCCGGCCCAGTCGAGCAGGCCGGTGTCGACCATCGCGTGCTGGACGACCGACAGTGCGGTCTCGAGCCCGGTCATGCCGAACGCGGCCGCCGCCCACTCGCACTCCTTGTCCTCACTGGGGTGCGGGGCGTGGTCGGTGGCGACGATGTCGATGATCCCTTCGGCGAGCCCCTCGCGCAGCGCGGCGACGTCGTCGGCCGTGCGCAGCGGCGGGTTGACCTTGTAGAGCGGGTCATACGTAGCCGCGAGCTCGTCGGTCAGCAGCAGGTGGTGCGGGGTGACCTCGGCGGTGACGTCGATGCCGCGCGACTTCGCCCAGCGCACGATCTCGACCGAGCCGCGGGTGGACAGGTGGCAGACGTGCAGGCGCGAGCCGACGTGCTCGGCGAGCAGGACGTCGCGGGCGATGATCGCCTCCTCGGCGACCGCGGGCCAGCCGGTGAGGCCGAGGATGCCGGAGAGCTCGCCCTCGTTCATCTGTGCGCCCTCGGTCAGGCGGGGCTCCTGCGAGTGCTGAGCGATCACGCCGTCGAACGCCTTCACGTACTCCAGCGCTCGTCGCATGAGCACGGCGTCGGAGACGCACTTTCCGTCGTCGGAGAAGACGCGGACGCGAGCGGCGGAGTCCGCCATCGCGCCGAGCTCGGCGAGCTGCTCGCCGCCCAGGCCGACGGTGACGGCGCCAACCGGCGCGACGTCGCAGTAGCCGTGCTCGCGACCGAGGCGCCACACCTGCTCGACGACGCCGGCGGTGTCGGCGACGGGGTCGGTGTTGGCCATCGCGTGGACGAGCGTGAAGCCGCCGGTGGCCGCCGAGCGCGTGCCGGTCTCGACCGTCTCGGCATCCTCGCGACCGGGCTCGCGCAGGTGCGTGTGCAGGTCGACCAGGCCGGGGAGCGCGATCAGGCCGGACGCGTCGAGGGTCTCGGCGTCTGTCGTGTCCAGGTCGGCGCCGATCGCGGGACCGATGTCTGTGATCACGCCGTCGACGATCCGCAGGTCGGCCGCCTGCACGCCGAGGACGTTCGCGTTGCGGATGACGTAGGCGGTCATGCCTGCCCTTCTGTCGTGTCGGGGGTGGTGTCGGGCGCGGACGTCTCGCTCTCGCGGGCGCCGCTGAGCAGCAGATAGAGCGCAGCCATCCGTACGGCGACGCCGTTGGTGACCTGCTCGACGATCACTGAGCGTGCCGAGTCGGCGACGTCGGCGGAGATCTCCATGCCGCGGTTCATCGGACCAGGGTGCATGACGATCGCGTGCTCGGGGAGCTTGGCCATGCGCTTGGCGTCGAGGCCGTAGCGGCGGCTGTACTCGCGGGCACTTGGGAAGTAGGCGGCGTTCATCCGCTCGCGCTGGACCCGCAGCATCATGACGGCGTCGGTCTTGGCCAGCACCGGGTCGAGATCGTACGAGGTGTCGACCGGCCAGCGCTCGACCCCGTACGGCATCAGCGTCGGGGGCGCGACCAGCGTCACCTCCGCGCCGAGGGTCGCGAGAAGCAGGGCGTTGGACCGGGCGACCCGGCTGTGCAGGACGTCGCCGACGATCGCGACGCGGCGCCCGTCGAGGCCCTTCTGGCCAGGTGCGAGGTGGCGGCGCATCGTGAACGCGTCGAGCAGCGCCTGCGTCGGGTGCTCGTGGGAGCCGTCGCCCGCGTTCAGGATCGCGGAGTCGATCCAGCCGGCGCGGGCCAGGCGGGCCGGTGCGCCGGACGCGCCGTGGCGGATGACGACCGCGTCGGCGCCCATCGCCTGCAGGGTCAGCGCGGTGTCCTTGAGGCTCTCGCCCTTGGACACGCTCGACCCCTTGGCGGCGAAGTTGATGACGTCGGCGGACAGACGCTTGGCGGCGGCCTCGAACGAGATGCGCGTACGGGTCGAGTCCTCGAAGAAGAGGTTGACGACCGTACGGCCGCGCAGCGTCGGCAGCTTCTTGATGGGGCGCTCGGCGACAGAGCGCATCTCCTCGGCGGTGTCGAGGAGAAGGACGGCCTCGTCGCGGGTCAGGTCGCCCGTGGACAGCAGGTGCCTCATCGCGCACCGTCCTGTGCAGGTGCGGCCTCGGCGACCTTGGGGGCCGAGACGATGCGGACCTCGTCACGATCGTCGAGTCCGGAGACAGCGACCTTGACCTGCTCCGCCAGCGAGGTCGGCAGGTTCTTGCCGACGAAGTCCGCGCGGATCGGCAGCTCGCGGTGGCCGCGGTCGACGAGGACGGCGAGCTGGACGGCGCGAGGGCGCCCGAGGTCGTTAAGCGCGTCGAGGGCGGCGCGGATCGTCCGGCCGGAGAAGAGGACGTCGTCGACGAGGACCACGACGCGGTCGTCGAGGTCGACGGGGATGTCGGTCTTCTCGAGCGCGCGGGCGGGCTTCATGCGCAGGTCGTCGCGGTACATCGTGATGTCCAGCGACCCGTACGGGACGGGGTGGCCGGCCACGTCGCTCATCCGTTCGGCGACCCGGCGGCCGAGCTCGACGCCGCGGGTGGGGATCCCGAGGACGACGACCTGCGAGGCGCCGCGGTTCTTCTCGATGATCTCGTGGGTGATCCGCGTCAGAGCACGGGAGATGTCGCCTGCATCGAGGACGACAGTGGACGAGGGTCCGGAATCAGAGGTGTGCGCAGACACCGGCTGACCTCCTTCTCCGCCTCACGGGACGGTGGTTAAAGGATGTCTTTCGCGCCTCAGCCTACACGTGTGAGCCCCGTCTCCTAGGGTCCGGGGTGAGCGGTACGGGCCGATATGGATACGCTCCTGCCAGCGTCGCGTGCCGGTGGCAGGCCGTGTCAGGCATGGAGGCGCCAGATCCCGAAGGAGCATGACGATGACGTCATCCCCTTCGCCCTCACGTGACTGAGGGCGACAAGACCAGGCTCATCGCCTGGAACCACGAGCTCCGCACCGTCCACGCACGCCTGCGCGACGCCCTCGAGGTGATGCGTACGGCGCTCGGCGCCGGCGAGCGTGCCGAGCCTGCGACGCGCGACCTGCTGCTGTTCTGCCACGGGTTCTGCGCCGCACTGACCGGCCATCACGAGGGCGAGGACCGCGAGCTGTTCCCGGCGATCGCCGCGGCTCACCCCGAGCTCCGTGACACGCTGCGCGCGCTGGAGCAGGACCACTCGATGATCGCGCACCTGCTGTCGGGGTTGCAGGCTGCCGCGGACCGGGCTGCGTCGCCGGCAGAGCTCGACCGCCACCTCGAAGGCGTCGCGGCGATCATGGAGAGCCACTTCCGCTACGAGGAGCGCGCGCTGCTCACCGTGCTCGAGGGGCTCGCCCTCGACGCCAACCCGAGGGACGTGCTCGGCCCGCTGTGACGGGGTGCGCCGGGCCGGCAGCGCTCACCACCCGAGTGGCGTGAGCGTGGGGGTCAGGCCGACAGCGTCGGCTTGACCTCGACGAGGCGGGTGAGGAGCCCGCGAACGAAGGTCGGCGAGTCGTCGGTCGAGAGCTCCGAGGCGAGGTTGGCGGCCTCGGACACCGCGACGGCGTCCGGGACGTCGTCGCGGTAGAGCACCTCGTACGCGCCGATCCGCAGGAGGTTGCGGTCCACCGCGGGCATCCGGTCGAGCGTCCAGCCCTGCGCGTACTCCGAGAGCAGCGCGTCGATGCGCGCGCCGTGCTCACGGACACCCTCGACGAGCTCGATCGTGTACGGGTTGACCGGCGGGTCGCCCGCGGCGACGCGCCCGTCGAGGGTGGCGCCGACCGAACGGCTCTGCAGCTCGCTCTCGAACAGGACGTCGAGCGCGCGCTTGCGGGCCTTGCTGCGTGAACCCGCCATCAGGAGCTGACGCGGCCCTGGTAGGAACCGTCTCGGGTGTCCACCTTGACCTTCTCGCCGGTGGTGATGAACAGCGGGACCTGGATCTCGCGGCCGGTCTCGAGCTTGGCCGGCTTCGTGCCGCCCGACGAGCGGTCGCCCTGCAGGCCCGGCTCGGTGTACTCGATGGTGAGCTCGACCGACGCGGGGAGCTCGATGTAGAGGGGGTTGCCGTCGTTCATCGCGACGACCGCCTCCTGGTTGTCGAGGAGGAAGCCGGCGGCGTCACCGACGACGCTGTCGGACAGCTCGTACTGGTCGAACGTCGCGGTGTCCATGAACACGTACGACGTGCCGTCGTGGTAGAGGAACTGCATGTTGCGCTTGTCGACGTTGGCCACATCGACCTTCACATCGGCGTTGAACGTGCGGTCGACGACCTTGCCCGAGAGCACGCTCTTGAGCTTCGTGCGGACGACGGCCCCGCCCTTGCCGGGCTTGTGGTGCTGGAACCACACGACGGACCACAGCTGCCCGTCGAGGTTGAGCACCATGCCGTTCTTGAGGTCGTTCGTCGTTGCCATCAGGCGAGCTCCAGGAGGTCTTTGGTCGCGACCGTGAGCAGCTCGGGAGCGCCATCGGTCACGACGAGGGTGTCTTCGATGCGCACGCCACCGAGACCGGCCACGTAGATGCCAGGCTCCATCGTCAGGGCTGTGCGACGTTCCAGTCTAGCGGGCGCCCTCGCACTCAGGAACGGGTCCTCGTGGATCCGCAGTCCGACCCCGTGACCGAGGCCGGTCGTGAACGCCTCGAGCCACCCGGCGTCGGCGAGGACCTGGCGGACGAGCGCGTCGACGTCCGCGCAGATCGCGCCCTCGACGCACGCGTCGACACCGGCCTGCTGAGCCGTCCGGACGACCTCGTACACCTCACGCTGCCAGGCATCGGCCTTGCCGACCACGACCGTACGGGTGCAGTCGGCGTGATAGCCGTCGACGCGGGCGCCGAAGTCGATCTTGAGCAGCTCGTCACGCCCGACGGGGCGGTCGGTCGGGTCGTGGTGCGGGATCGCGGTGTTCGGGCCGGAGGCGACGATCGTCTCGAACGCGATCGCCTCGGCACCCTTGCCGTACATCGTCCACTCGAGGTCACGGGCGATCTCGCGCTCGGTACGGCCGAGCAGCGGTCCGGCGAGCACCTCGGCGAGCGCCTGGACGGAGATGTCGCACGCGCGCCGCAGGGCATCGAGCTCGCCGTCGTCCTTGACGACGCGCAGCTGCTCGACGGCGGCGCCGAGCGAGACCAGCTCGACGCCGTCGAACGCCTCGCGCGCACGGTCGTAGTCGTCGACAGTGAGGGCGTGGGTCTCGACGCCGATCCGCTGGGCGCCTCCGGTGCCGGAGGCGAGCGCACCGAGCAGGTCGCGGTCGACGACCACCTCGACGTCCGGGGCCTCCTCGGCCGCCTGGTCGCCGTACCGCCCGTCGGTCACGAAGACCGCCGAGCCGTCCTCACCGACGCGTACGGCGCCGTTGGAACCAGTGAACCCGGTGAGGTAGCGGACGTTGACGAGATCGGTGACGACCGCCGCCGCGAGACCCCGCTCGCGCAGGATCGCGGCCAGCCGCTCGCGGCGTGAGAGGTGCTCGGAAGGCATGCCGCCAGCGTACGTGGCGGTCCCCCTCCGCCGGTTCGAGCAGGCGCGAGGAACGAGCGCCGTGTCGAGACCTACCGCGAGATCTCCGCGTACGCGGCGGTGAGCAGCGCCGGGTCGGGCCCGGGGAAGATCGTCGGCTCCGCGAGCGCGTCGAGCACGACGAACCGCAGCTGCGACCCACGCGACTTCTTGTCGAGCCGCATGCCGGCCACCAGCTCGTCCCACACGCCCGGCCGGTATCCGGTCGGAAGACCGACCGAGCCGAGCACGTCGCGGTGCCGCTGCACGAGCGTGGCGTCAATCCGGCCGTCGAGGCGCGACAGCTCGGCGGCATAGACCATGCCGATCGCGACGGCCGCGCCGTGACGCAGCGCGTACGCCTCGTACCGCTCGATCGCGTGCCCGAGCGTGTGGCCGTAGTTGAGCGCCTCGCGCCCGACCGTGCCGTCGGCGCCGGTCTCGTTGAGATCACGTGCCACGACCCCGGCCTTGACCTGGATGCCGCGCTCGATGACCTCGCGCAGGACATCGCTACGGACGTCGAGCACCCCGGCGGGGTCTGCCTCGACGCGGTCCAAGATGACCGGGTCTGCGATGAACCCGCACTTGATGACCTCGGCGAGCCCGGAGCGGACCTCGTTGAGCGGCAGCGTCGTGAGCAGCGCGAGGTCGCAGAGCACGCCGACGGGCTCGTGGAAGGCACCGACGAGGTTCTTGCCCTCCGGCGTGTCGATGGCGGTCTTGCCGCCGACCGCCGCGTCGACCATGCCGAGCACGGTGGTTGGGATCAGCACGTGCTGGACGCCGCGCAGCCACGTGGCGGCAACGAAACCAGCGAGATCGGTCGCCGCTCCCCCTCCGACACCGACGATGGCGTCGGAGCGCGTGAAGCCCGCGCGGCCGAGCACCGACCAGCAGAACGCGGCGACGTCGCTCGTCTTGGCGGCCTCGCCGTCGGGGATCTCGATCGCGTGCCCCGCACGCCCGGTGGCTGCCAGCGAGGCACGGATGGCCTCGCCTAGCCCACGCATCGAGGCCGGGTGGATGACGGCGACCCGCTCGGCCCCCTCGGGCAGCAGCCCAGGAAGCTCGGCGCTGAGGCCGGTGCCGACCACGACGTCGTACGGGGCGTCGGTGGCGATGTGGATGCGGGTGTGTTCGGCCACGGGCGGTCTCCTCGGTCGTGCGTGCGGTCGGTCGCTGCTCAGGCGAGCAGGGCCAAGATCTCCTCGGCGACGTCCTCGGGAGTGCGTCCGTCGGTGCCGACGACGTGCGTCGCGACGGACTCGTACACGGGCCGGCGCGCGTCGAGCAGGGTCTTCATCTGCGAGCGTACGTTCCCCAGGAGCAGGGGGCGGGTCGAGCCGAGGCCGACGCGTGCCGCCGCATCGGCCAGCCCGACGTCGAGGAACACGACGACGTGGCCGTCGAGGGCGCGCCTGGTCTCCTCGCGAACGACCGCGCCACCACCCAGTGCGAGGACGCCACGGTGCTCGGCGAGCGCGTCGCGTACGGCCTGCGCCTCGATCGCGCGGAACCGCTCCTCGCCGTCGGTGACGAACACGTCGGCGATCGTCCGGCCGGTCAGCGCCTCGACGTCGGTGTCGGTGTCGCGCACCGGCACGCCGAGCGCCTCCGACAGCACAGCGGCGACGGTGGACTTGCCGGCGCCTGGAGGGCCGACGAGGACGACGACCGGGCGGTCCTGGGGGCTCACGCGGGAGCCAGGGCCGAGAGGTACGAGGCCACGTTGCGGGCGGTCTCGGTGACCGAGTCGCCACCGAACTTCTCGAGCATCACGTCGGCGAGGGTGAGGGCGACCATCGCCTCGGCGACGATCCCTGCGGCCGGCACGGCAGCGACGTCGGAGCGCTGGTGGTGCGCCTGCGCCGGGGCGCCCGTACGGACGTCGACGGTGCGCAGCGCGCGAGGAACGGTCGCGATCGGCTTCATCGCGGCGCGGACGCGCAGCACCTCACCGGTCGACATGCCGCCCTCGGTGCCGCCGGAACGGCCGGAGGTGCGGCGGATGCCGTCGTCGGTGCTCACGATCTCGTCGTGCGCGAGCGAGCCGCGCGTACGGGCGAGATCGAACCCGTCGCCGAGCTCGACGCCCTTGATCGCCTGGATGCCCATGAGTGCGGACGCGAGCCTGGCGTCGAGGCGGCGGTCCCAGTGGACGTGGCTGCCCAGGCCCGGCGGGAGGCCGTGGACGACGACCTCGACGACACCGCCGAGCGTGTCGCCGTCCTTGCGGGCGGCATCCACCTCGGCGACCATCGCCGCGGAAGTGGCGGGGTCGAGCGTACGGACCGGGTCGGCGTCGAGGCGCTCGACGTCGGCGGCGGACGGGACGAGGCCAGCGGGCGCCTTGACGGAGCCGAACTCGACGACATGGCTGACGATGCTCGCACCGCAGGCCTGCTCAAGGAAGGCAGCGGCGACCGAGCCGAGCGCCACGCGCGCAGCGGTCTCGCGGGCGCTGGCGCGCTCGAGGATCGGGCGGGCCTCGTCGAAGCCGTACTTCTGCATGCCGACCAGGTCGGCGTGGCCGGGTCGCGGTCGTGTCAGCGGCGCGTTGCGGGCGATGCCCTGCAGCTCGTCGGCGTCGACGGGGTCGGCGGACATCACCTTGTCCCACTTGGGCCACTCGCTGTTGCCGATACGCAGGGCGATCGGGCTGCCGAGGGTGAGCCCGTGACGGATGCCGCCGACGATCTCGAGCTCGTCGGCCTCGAAGTTCATCCGCGCCCCGCGTCCGTATCCCAGCCGGCGGCGCGCCAACGCGTCCGAGATCGTCGCGCTCGATACGGCGACGCCCGCGGGCATCCCCTCCACGACAGCGACCAGTGCGGGGCCGTGGGACTCCCCAGCCGTCAACCAACGAAGCATGGGGGCAAGTCTGTCATGCGTGCCGCGACGCTCCGTCACGGTCTCGCAGCGCGGATCGGGTCAGGCCCACCAACCCGCGAGGGCCGGGCCGAGCATCGCACCGGACCAGGCGCCCAGCGCCATGAACGGACCGAACGGGAACGACTTGCGGTCGACGAGGCCGAGAGCGCCGAGCGCGAGGCCACCGACGGCGCCGACGACGAACGTCGCGTACGTGCCGACGAGGAGCTCGGCCCAGCCGAGGACGCCGAGGGCGATGCCGAGCAGACCGGACAGCCGGACGTCGCCATAGCCGATGCCACGCGGCGCGATCAGCCACAGGAGGACATACAGCGTCGAGACGATCGCCCAGCCTGCCGCCGCCCGCACGAGCACCGCGGTGTCGCCGGCCAGACCCGCGGCGAGGAGGGCCAGAAGGACGGCGACCGGGTAGGCGGGGAGGACGAGCCGCTTCGGCAGCAGCCGGGTGTGCCAGTCGACGTACGACAGGGTCACGCCCAGGACGACGAAGCCCACCCACAGCGGCAGCGCCGGGTCGAGGCCGAGCTGCCAGCCGAGCGCGCCCGCAAGGACGGCGGAGATGAGCGCGAGTCGCGCGCCGAGGCCGGGACGGGCGGCGAGGTCGGCGTACGGGACCTTCGGTGGTCGCGGTGCCTCGGCGGGCACGGGCACCGGGACGCCGTGACCCGCCTCGCCGTCGGTCACCACTCCCCCCGGCCCGTCGGGGGCCGGGTCGGGCTCGGGGAGCCGGGCGATGACGCGAGGCGCGAGCAGACCGCCGAGCGCCGCGACGACGGCAGCGAGGAGGGCGGCGAGCGCGGCTTCGGGCACGCAGGAACGATAGCCGGGCTGCACGCCGGCCCGCGGGAACCGTCCCCAGGGTCTGCCACGATCGCGTCATGTCTACAGACGCCGAGCGGCTGCGCCGCACGCTCTCGTGCAACCCGTCCTTGGTTACGGTCGTCGAGCGAGCGGCCGCACTCGGGCTGCCGGACTGCTATGTGACCGGGGGCGCGGTGTTCCAGACCGTGTGGAACGTCGTGTGCGGACGGCCGCCCGAGGCGGGCATCAGGGACTACGACGTCTTCTTCTTCGACCCCGATCGGTCGTGGGAGGCCGAGGACGTCGTCATCGGGCGGGCGAGCGAGGCGTTCGTCGACCTCGCCGCGAGCGTCGAGGTGCGCAACGAGGCGAGGGTGCACCTCTGGTACGAGAAAAAGTTCGGTGTTGCCTGCGAGCCGTTCACGGCGACCGAGGACGCGATCGACCACTTCGCCGCTACCACGTGCTGCGTCGGAGTGCGAGCGAACGACGAGGGCGACTGGGACGTCTACGCCCCGCATGGGTTGGACGACGTCTTCGACATGGTGCTGCGGCCCAACCCGGTCCTCGCCCCACGCGACGTGTACGAGGCGAAGGCGGCGCGGTGGCAGCGCGAATGGCCGCGTCTGAGGGTCGACCCGTGGCCGACGGCACGTTGACTCGTCCACAGGTCATCGGCCTCGCTGCCCCTGTGGAGAGACGGCATCCCAGCCCGCGGGACGCGATAGCGTCACACACATGTTCGAAGACGCCACGACGGGTGACACCGCCGAGCGCCTGACCACCGCACTGGTGGAGCGGGTGCTCGCCGCGGTTGGCGCCGCGCGCTCCCGCGCCCTCGCGCACGACGCGCACGAGGCAGAGCTGGGTGCCGCCGAGATCGACGTCGTCGCGATGTGCGAAGAGGTGGTGCGCATCGCGCAGGGTGTCCAGGCCGACGCGGTGCTCGCGC
Source organism: Mumia zhuanghuii (assembly GCF_042681565.1). NCBI lineage: Bacteria > Bacillati > Actinomycetota > Actinomycetes > Propionibacteriales > Nocardioidaceae > Mumia > Mumia zhuanghuii. The sequence continues at coordinate 1,203,959 of NZ_JBHUFT010000008.1, read as the reverse complement.
TCGACGTCCGGCGGCGAGGCGTGATGACGCACGTCGAAGAGTCGATGCTCACGCGCTCGCTGTTCACCGAGATCGCGCTCGCCCGCCAGGTGTCCACGCCCGCCGGCGAGCGGACGTACGCCCTCGCTCATGCGCTTGAGCTGCACCCGCAGACGCACGCCCTGCTCCGTGACGGCGCCATCTCGCAGTCTGTCGCGGGCGCTGTCTGCCGCGAGACCACCTACGCATCGGTCGACGACCGGGGTCGCATCGACGCCGAGCTCGCGCCCGCGCTCATCGAGCTCTCGCCGCGACGGGCCGCGAAGGAGGCACGACGCCTCGTGCTCGCTACCGACCCGCACGCCGCGTACGAACGGACGGTCCGCGCACGCGACGACCGGGCGGTCACCTTCTCGCCAGAGCTCGACGCGATGGCGTCGCTGACCGTCTATGGCCCTGCCGAGCAGGTCACGTCCGCGTTCCAACGCCTCGACGATCAGGCGTCGGCGCGCCGAGCCGACGGCGACCCGCGCACCATCCGTCAGCTCATGGCGGACCTGGCGATCGAGGCCTTTACCGGCGCGGGGGTCGGTGCCGACGGGATGAGCGAGGTGCGTGCGGAGATCGGCGTCGTCATGCGACCTGAAGCGCTCTTCTCCGCCGACAACGCCCCCGCCACGCTCGCGGGCTATGGCCCGATCCCCGCTGAGCTCGCCCGTCGGCTCGCCACGTCGGACGACGCATGGGTCCGCCGCTTCTTCACCACACCGGGCGGCGAGCACCTCGCCGGGTCAGACCCGCGGGCGCGACGGTTTAGCGCCGCCGTGCGGCGGCTGGTGCGCACGGTGGACGGCCAGTGTCAGCGACCCTGGTGCGACTGCCGAGTGCGCGACATCGACCACGCGACCCCCTACGCACGCGGAGGTCTGAGCACGCCGCTCAACGCGCAGGGCACGTGCCGACCCGACAACCTCGCCAAAGAGGCACCCGGCTGGACGGTGACCACTGCCGATCCCCACTCCCCGGACGGCTCCACGCTCGCGGCCGAGGTCCGATGGCGCACTCCGACAGGCCACGTCTACGTCAACCGACGACGTGAGCATCTCGGAGGGACTACCGCGGCAACAGGGCCACCGCCCGAGTCGGTCGTCGAGCGACGGTTGACGGAGCTGCGCTGCGCGTGACTGCGTCCCCCGTGGATCAGTGCCCCGCGAGCACCCCGAGCGCTGCGTCGCGCAGCAGCGACGCGCTGACTTCGCGGCCGGTCATCAGCCGCACCTGTGCCGCCGCCTGGTGGGCGAGCAGGTCCAGCCCCGACGCGACCGGCACCGCCTCCGCCTGCGCCGCGCGGGCCAGCGGCGTCGGCCACGGGTCGTAGATCACGTCGAAGACCGCGTCGCACCTCGTCGCGAGCCTCGGCGCGTACGTCGCGATGGCAGCGGCCGGGACCGTCGAGACCACGACCTGCGTCGACCGTGGGAGATCGGGCCCGATCCCGGTCACCTCGACGGCGACCGGAGCAGCGTCCTCGCTCCCCTTCTCGAGGCGGCGCGCGAGCTCCATGCCACGGTCCAGGTCTCGTACGGCCAACGTCGCGCGACGCAGCCCGAGGTGCCGCAACGACGCGATCATCGCCTCGGCCGTCGCACCGGCACCGATCACCACCGCGTCCTCGACCGTCTCGACCCCGCGCTCCCGCAGGGCGGCGATCCCCCCGGGCACGTCGGTGTTGAACCCGTGGCGACCTTCGATGTCGACGATCACGGTGTTGACCCCGCCGACCCCACGCGCCGAGGCCTCGACGGTGTCGAGGTACGGGAGCACCGCACGCTTGAGCGGCATCGTGAGCGACAACCCGCGCCACTGCTCGTCCAGACCCGCCAAGAACGTACCGATGCCGTCCTCGTCCACGTCGAACGCCTCATAGCTCCAGTCGTGCAGCCCGAGCACCTCGTACGCCGTCCGGTGCATGACCGGCGACAGCGAGTGTGCGATCGGACTGCCGAGCACCGCGCAGCGCGGCATCAGCAGCCCCCCTGCTCACGGCAGTTCTGGCGCAACTCCTCCACGTTCTGCTGGTGCTCTGAGTAGCTCTCCGCGAACTTCGTCTCACCCGACTCGGCGTCGACGAGCGTGAAGTAGAGCCACGAACCCTCGGCAGGGTTCAGAGCAGCCTCGAGCGCCTTGTTGCCCGGGTTGCCGATCGGGCCTGGAGGCAGACCGGCGTACTTGTACGTGTTGTAGGGCGAGTCGATCTCCCGCGCCTCGGCACTCGTCCAGACGCTGCCGTCCTTGCCGCTGACGTAGTGGATGGTGGAGTCCATCTGGAGCGCCATGCCCTCGTCGAGACGGTTGTAGATCACCCGCGCGACCTTGTCGTAGTCCGCAGTGCCGGCCTCGGCCTGCACGATGCTCGCGACGACGATCGCGTCGTGCGCGGAGATGCCCAGCGCCTTCGCCCGTGCCTCGATGTCGAGCTCGGTCTCGAGAGCGACAGCCTTGCTCACCATCTCCTGCAGCAGCGAGAGCGGCGTCGCGTCAGGCCCGACGGTGTACGTCGCCGGGAAGAGGTAGCCCTCGGCATTGCCGTCGGCCGCCGCCGGGAGCCCCAGCTCAGGGTCCTTCAGGGCGGCGTTGACCTCCTTCTTGGTGAACTCGGTCTTCTTGACGATCTGCCCGACGACCTGGTCGAGACGTGCGCCCTCGGGGACACCGATCGACGCGTCGACGCGGCTCTTCGGGTCGACGAGCGCCTGCACGGCCGCCGAGGCCTGCATCTGCTTGCGCAGCTCGTAGAAGCCCGGCTGCACCTGGTTCATCTCGGGCGCACCCGCGGCGGCGTCGAGGAACGCGTCAACGCTCGCGACGACGTCTTTGGCCTTGAGCTCACGCCCCATCGCGGCGACCGTGTCGCCCTCGCTCACCTCGATGACGACACTTCCGCTGCCGGGCCCGGGGTAGTCTTCCGGCCCGCCGAGGAGGTCGCCAGCGATCCCGACGAGCTTGGAGGCGCCGAGGTAGCCGACGACGCACACCACGGCGACCAGCAGCAGGACGAGGAAGCACCCCGGACCACGCCGCTTCTTCTTGGCGCGTCGTGCCGCCCGGTGACCTGCGGGGCGGCGTTCGCGCTCGGGCATGAGTCCGATGTCGCTCATCGAGCGGCCTCGACCAGTTCGCCGGGCACCCGCCCGCTGGTCCGCTCCACATCGAGGGCCGACTGAAGGATCACGACGGCGGCAGCCTGGTCCACCACAGCGCGCTGCTGCTTGGCCTTGCGCCCGGCCTGACGCAGGCTCTGCTGTGCGGTCACGGTCGACATCCTCTCGTCCACGAGCCGGACGGGGGTAGGAGCGGACGCTGCCGCCAGCTCCTCGGCGTACGCCCGCACCTTGCGAGCCGCCGGCCCCATGCCCCCCGAGAGCGACCGTGGCAAGCCAACCACAATTTCGAAGGCTTGACGATCATTCGCGATGCTCAGGATGTCGCGGATCGAGTCCGGGCCCGCCGCCACGGTCTCCACCGGGGTCGCGAGGATGCCCGACGGATCGCTGGCGCTCACGCCGATGCGGACGTCACCCACGTCGACGCCGATGCGGACCCCGTGCCGCACGTCAGACCGCGCCTTGGATCGCGCGACGGACCGCCTCGATCGCCTGCGGTGCGGCCGCGACCTCCGTGCCACCACCCTGGGCGATGTCGGCCTTGCCGCCTCCGCGACCACCCAGCGACTCCATCGCCGCCTTGATGAGGTCGCCCGCCGCGAGACCGGCCGAGCGGCCTGCGTCGTTGACGGCGACCACGCAGGCGGCCTTGCCGTCGGCCGTGCCGATCATGGCCACGACGGCCGGCCGCGACGAGTCGAGACGTCCGCGGACGTCGAGGGCGAGCGTACGGACGTCCTTCGCAGGGAGGCCGTCGGCGACGTGCCCGACGTACGCGACGCCGTCCACGTCCACCGCGTCCCCAGCGAGGTCGGCAACCGACGACAGCAGCTGCGCAGCACGCAGCTTCTCCATCTCCTTCTCGGCGGTCCGCAGACGTCCGACCAGGTCCGCCACCCGGCCCGGGACGTCGTCGTGCTGGACCTTGAGGAGATCACTGACTTGCGCGACGAGATCGCGCTCGCGAGCGAGGTACGAGAAGCCCTCGAGACCGACCACGGCCTCAACGCGGCGATTGCCCGCGCCCACCGAGCTGTCGGACGTGAGCACGATCGTGCCGATCTGCGACGAGTGAGCCACGTGCGTGCCACCGCAGAGCTCGCGCGACCACGGGCCACCGATCTCGACGACGCGGACGTCCTCGCCGTACGTCTCGCCGAACAAGGCGAGCGCACCGAGCTCCTTGGCCCGCTCGAGCGGCATCACGGCGGCGGTGACCAACAGGTCCTCACGCAGGGCGATGTTCGCGGCCTGCTCGACGTCGTGCATCTGCGTCGGCGACAGCGCGCTCGACCAGCCGAAGTCGAGGCGCAGATAGCCGGGACGGTTGTACGAACCGCTCTGCAGCGCCGTCGGGCCGAGGACCTCGCGCAGCGCCGCGTGCACGACGTGCGTCCCCGAGTGCGCCTGGCAGGCCCCGACGCGCCACTGCGGGTCGACGTCGGCCTGCAGCGCCGTACCCTCGGTCAGCTCGCCCTCCAGCACGCGCACCTGGTGGACGACGAGGCCGCGCAACGGGCGCTGGACGTCGAGCACCTCGGCGCGACCGCCATCCCATACGAGGACACCGGCGTCGGCGCTCTGGCCACCGGACTCCGCATAGAACGGGGTGCGGTCGAGGACCACCTCGGCGACCTGCGACTCTCCCACGGCCGGTGTGCGTCCGGCCTCCTGGATCAGTGACCGGACCTGCGACTCGGTGCTCAGGCGCTCGTACGCGAGCCACTCGGTCGGTCCGTTCGCGTCGAGCGCGTCGCGGTAGATCGTGGTGTCGGCGTGGCGACCCTTCTTGGACTTCGCGTCCGCCTTGGCACGCGCACGCTGCTCGGACATCAGCGCACGGAAGCCCTGCTCGTCGACGGCAAGCCCCTGCTCAGAGGCCATCTCGAGCGTCAGGTCGATCGGGAACCCGTACGTGTCGTGGAGCTGGAACGCCTTGTCGCCCGTGAGGACGGTCGCCCCCTCAGCCTTGGCCGTGTCCGCGGCCAGGTCGAAGATCTGCGTACCCTTCGCGAGGGTCTGGCGGAACGTCTCCTCCTCCGCGTACGCGACCTGCGCGATGCGGGCGAAGTCCGTCCCGACCTCCGGGTACGAGCGCACCATCTCGTCGCGGCTCACCGGGAGCAGCTCCGGCAGGGCGGGGTCCTCATAACCGAGCAGGCGCATCGAGCGCACCGCACGGCGCAGCAGACGGCGCAGCACGTAGCCGCGCCCCTCGTTGCCAGGGGTGACACCGTCACCGATCAGCATGAGTCCACTGCGGACGTGGTCGGCGATGACGCGGAAGCGCACGTCGTCCTCGTGGACCGCGCCGTACCGCTTGCCCGAGAGCGCCGAGGCCTTCTCGATGACCGGGAAGACCTGGTCGATCTCGTACATGTTCTGCTTGCCCTGCAGCAGGTACGCGACGCGCTCGAGGCCCATGCCGGTGTCGATGTTCTTGCTCGGCAGCGGAGCCAGCACGTCGAAGTCGGCCTTGCTGCGGACCTGGCTCAGCTCCTCCTGCATGAACACGAGGTTCCAGATCTCGAGGAAGCGGTCCTCGTCGACGACGGGGCCGCCGTCCGGGCCGTACTCGGCGCCGCGGTCGATGTAGATCTCCGAGCACGGGCCACCGGGTCCGGGCACGCCCATGTGCCAGTAGTTGTCCTCCAGCCCGCGATCCTGGATCCGCTCGTCGGGCAGGCCGGCGATCCTCCGCCACGCGTCGCGCGCCTCGGCATCGCTCGGCAGCACCGTCACCCACACGCGCTCGGGGTCGAACCCGAGCCCGCCGGACTCGACCGCGCCGGTCACCAGCGACCAGGCAAGCTCGATGGCGCCCTCTTTGAAGTAGTCGCCGAACGAGAAGTTGCCGTTCATCTGGAAGAACGTGCCGTGCCGGGTGGTCTTGCCGACCTCTTCGATGTCCTGGGTGCGCACGCACTTCTGAACGCTGGTCGCCCGCTTGAACGGCGGGGTCTCCTGACCAAGGAAGTACGGCTTGAACGGCACCATGCCCGCGTTCACGAAGAGCAGGTTGGGGTCGTCCAGGATCAGCGATGCCGAGGGCACCACCGTGTGGCCGTTCGACTCGAAGTGGTCGAGGAACCGGCGGCGGATCTCCGCTGTGTCCATATGGGGAAGCAGTCCTTACTCGTCGTACGGGGGAAGCTGGCGCGTGGCGGGGGGTCGTCCCGCGGAGGGGGGCAGAGCGCGGGCGAGCGCGTCGGGCGGCAGACCCAGGTGTTCAGCGATCTCGGCCTCGCGCACGCTCATGCCGGAGCGGACCTCCTCGGCGAACGCCTGGAGACCGACCTGCCACGCGGCGACCTGGTCGGTCATCCCGGTCGGGGTGAACCGGTCGGCCATCCGCTTCGCCTTGAAGGTCCCGTACACCCCTGCGGTGGTGCCCGCGACGAACCACAGAACGCGGCTCTTCATCGTGTGCCCTCCTGCTCGGGTGTCGTGGTGCTGCCGGGCCACGACGGGACCTCCGGGGCCACCGACGCCGAACGGGCCGCCTGGCGCGCGGCGCGCCGCCGGATCTTGCGACGACGGCGGAACTCGCGACGGACGATCCCTCGGATCCGATCCCGGCTCTCCGGCCGTAGCGCGTGCATCAGCCCATGGCTCAGCACGGCGCCACGGACCAGCGGACGTCCCATGGTAGCCGCCACGACCTGCTGCTCCGAAGGAAGGACGATGACGGTGCCCTCCTGGGTCACCACCGCCCGCTCGTGCGGGAGGACCTGGCGCTCGGCGCCGCCGACGTGGGCGAGCGGTGTGGGGGCGTAGACGATCTCGGTGGAGGGGGTCTCGACAAGGGGGGTCGCCCGACTGCTCCCCTCGCTCAGCTCGGTCCGCCCGGCCAGCCCGCGCACCTCGGCGCGCAGCCGCGAGAGGGCGCGCACGGCCAGCAGGGCGGCGGCCAGGGCGACGAGCGCGACGCCACAGGCCAGGGCGGTGACCCAGGTCTCGATCGGCATGGGCTCGACCCTACCGACCGGGTCCGCGGTCAGTCACCCGAGCGTTCCGCCGGGTCGCGCAGGATCTCGCGCAGCCGCGCCACCCGCTCCGCGTACGCGGCCTCCGCGCCGCGGCCGGTCGGCCGGTAGTATTCCGCGCCGTCGATCTCGTCCGGCGCGTACTGCTGGCCCACCACCCCCCGCGGGTCGTCGTGGGCGTACTTGTAGTCGTGCCCGTGGCCGAGCTTCTTGGCTCCGGCGTAGTGGGCATCGCGCAGCGCAGGCGGCACCGCCCCTGCCTTGCCCGCCCGGACGTCGGCGCTCGCGGCGGCGATCGCCTTGTACGCGGCGTTGGACTTCGGCGCGAGCGCCAACGTGATCACGACCTGCGAGAGGGTGAGCGCCGCCTCCGGGAAGCCGATCATCTGCACCGCCTGTGCGCCAGCCACCGCAGTCTGCAGCGCTGTCAGGTCGGCGAGGCCGATGTCCTCGCTGGCCGAGATCATCAGTCGGCGCGCGAGGAACTTGGGGTCCTCCCCCGCCTCCACCATCCGCGCCAGGTAGTGCAGCGCCGCGTCGACGTCCGATCCACGGATCGACTTGATGAGCGCGCTCGTGACGTCATAGTGCTGGTCGCCTTGCCGGTCGTACCGGACGGCCGCCCGGTCAACGGCGCTCGCGGCATCGTCAACGGTGATGCGGTCACGGTCCTGGGCCTGCGCCGCACCGGCCGCCGCCTCTAGGTAGGTCAGAGCCCGTCGTGCGTCACCCCCGGCGAGGCGTACGAGGTGGTCACGGGCCTCGTCCTCGAGCACCACCGCCCCCGCGAGGCCGCGCTCGTCGGCGACCGCACGCTCCACGAGGGTGGCGATGTCATCGTCGCTCAGCGGCTCGAGGGTCAGCAGCAGCGAGCGGGACAGCAGCGGCGAGATCACGGAGAAGTGCGGGTTCTCGGTGGTGGCGGCGATCAGCGAGACCCAACGGTTCTCGACGCCGGGCAGGAGCGCGTCCTGCTGCGCCTTGGAGAAGCGGTGGACCTCGTCGACGAACAGCACGGTCTCGCGCCCGCCCTGCGCCAGCATCCGGCGGGCGGACGCGAGCGTCTCACGCACCTCCTTGACGCCGGCCGACACCGCCGACACCTCGACGAAGCGGCGGTTGGTCTGATGGCTGACCAGGGAGGCGAGCGTCGTCTTTCCCGTCCCGGGCGGACCCCACAGGATCAGCGACATCGACTGGTCGCCGTGCACCATCCGCCGCAGGGGTGTGCCGGTGCGCAGGAGCGCCTCCTGGCCGACGAGCTCGTCGAGCGTGCGCGGCCGCATCCGGACCGCCAGCGGCGCGGCGCGGTGGGCCGCGTCGGTCAGGCTGCCGCCACCTGACGGTGCAGGGGCGACGTCGGGGACGTCGAAGAGCCCGTCCGGGGGTGCGCCGTCTGAGTCCACCCGCCCAGGGTACGCGGCCCGGTCAGCCGCTCTGGTCGACGTACATGTCAGCAAAGACGGGCATCGCGAGCAGCTGGTTGACGGCCATGCCGCCGACCCTGCTGCCGTGAGCCAGCACCACACCACCGTGGCCGAGGACGACCGCGGGATAGTGCTTGCGCCCGACCCGTTCATCGAGCGCGCCCCACGCGCGGGCCGCGTCGGCACCACTGAGGGTGTCGAGGGTCTTGTCGATCGCGTCGTCGACGTCCTCGGCAGCGAGCATCGACGGGTTCGGGCGGCTCGGGTCGTCGACGATCTCGCTCGACCACTGTGCTGGGAACCACGACGAGCCGGTGGGCCAGTCGGAGCACCAGCCGGAGTCGACGACGTTGTGCGGACCGTCCGGGTCGAACTGCATCGCGCGGATCTGCTTGGCGGTGGTCGCGACCGGCTGCGGCTCGAACCCGGCGCGCCGCAGTGCTGTCACCACGGCGTCCTTGATCGCGACCTTCTCGGGCACGTCGCTCGCGTAGTACCAGCGGACGGCGAACCCGAGCGCGTCCGCCTCCTCGAGCAGGGCGTGTGCGCGCTGCGCGTCCGTCCGGCGGCCGCCGTTGCCGAGCGGGTCGTACGAGCGACGGCCAGCAGTCCCCGGCGGGAGCAGGGTCGTGCCGGGGAGCCTTGTCGTCCCCACACTCTCGCGGCCGGCCTTCCAGGCGGCGTCGTACGGGTACGCCCAGCCGAGCGCCTGCCGGACGCGGCGGTCGGAGATCGAGCGGGTGTCGAGGTACCAGAGATAGGTGCACGGCGTCCCGGCCGCGACCAGCCGCTCGGGCGCGTCGTCGCGCATCCGCTCGAAGGTGTCGGCCGCCACCGAGTCGTACGAGAGCGCGTACTGCGCGTCGCCGGCGTCGTCGACCATCAGCCCGTCGATGCGGTCGGGATCCTGGCCCCACAGGAACGTCCACCCGTCCGCGTACTGGTGGCGTGCCGGGTCGGTCGCCGGGTCCCACCGCGAGTTGCGCTCGAGCGTCAGGGTCGTGCCGTCGCGATAGGTCGAGACCGCGTAAGGACCGGTGGCGACCGGCCGCCGACCGTACGCGGCGGGGTCGGCGTCGGCGCTGCGCGGCACCGGTGAGAACTGGGGGAACGACGCGAGATAGGGCATGTCGGCGAACGGGCGCCGCATGTGGAACGTGATCCTGCGGCCCGTGACCTCGATCGCACGGAAGTCGTCGCCGGCGTACCAGTCGGGTTCGTACCCCTCGCGCTGCTTCAGCTCGGCCTTCGTCGCGTACGGGCCGCGGTAGCGGTTGCCGTCGAGGAAGAACGTCTGGAGGTACGCGGGGGCACCCGGCAGCTCCGTGCTGGCGAACGCGCGCTTGACCCCGTACGCGACGTCGGCGGCGGTGATCGGCGCACCGTTCTCGAAGTTGACGCCGGGGCGCAGCGTGAACGTCCATGCGGTGTTGTCGTCGTTGGGGGTGCCGAGGTCGGTGGCGAGGTCGGGGACCAGCACCATCCGCCCGGTGTCGGGGTCGCGGTGGAACTGCGTCAACGACCGCGTGACGAGGCCCGACAAGATGCCCCGCGTGTCGGTGAACGACGACCTGGCCGGATCGAGCGACTCGGGCACGTGCGAGCTGAGGACGGTCAGGGTGCCTCCGCGGGTGGCGCCCTTGATCTCGGGTGCGGGCGCCGGCGCGTCGGGATCGCGTGCGCTGCCCTCGCGCCCTGCAGCGACGTGGTCGAGCGTCGTCACCGTCGGGGAGGATCGTGCGTCGTCGGCCACCGTGCAGCCCACGACGAGCGCACCGACACAGCACAGGGCGATCATGCGCCCGAGCCGGCGTCCCACCCTGACCTCCCTCGTCGTCTCGCCCGCCGACACGACGGCGGGCGCTCACAGGAGCCTAGGCGAGACCCCCGACACGTGACGACCACACGACGATAACGATCCGTACGCGCCCTGCACCCGCCGTGGCCCTCTGGGCCCCTAACATGTGGGTCCCATGAACGATCTCCAAGTGGCCACCCAGGAGCTGCGCGACCTCGGCACCCGCCTGACGACACTGTGCGACCGGTTGAAGTCCGCCGACGGCAGAGCCTCGTACGGCAAGGAGCACCTCGCGCACGAGGATGTCGTCGACGCCATGGACAAGTTCCGTAAGAACTGGGACGACAACCGTGACCACCTGGCCGACAAGCTCTTGAAGCTGGGCGAGCTCGCCACGGAGACCGCCAACGGGTTCGAGGAGGCCGACGAGAAGCTCGCCGCCGAGCTGGTGAAAGCGATCAAGGAAGCGAAGAAGGAGCCGTGACCAAACGCAGCGGAGACTGGGACCTCGTCGGGCACGCGTCCGACCCGATCGAAGCATCAGAGTCGGAGGTACGGACGGTCGCCGACGCGATGCGCTCCCGCGCCGACGAGGCCGACGAGATCAAGCGCATCCTGAAGGCCGTCTCCGACCTCGACGGCTGGCGCGGCAAGGCCGCCGAGGCATTCGCCGACAAGGCGGACGACGTCCTCGAGGACCTCGGCAAGGTCGTCCAGCGCTACGAGGCCGTCGCGACGGCGCTTGACAGCTGGAAGACCAACGTCGAGACCGGGCGCAACGACACCTGGAGCGCCCTCAAGAAGGCCGAGGCCGCCCAGAAGACCGTCGACGAGAACAAGCCGTTCGAGGGTGAGGGCGAGGCGCCGACCGGGCAGGACAAGACCGACGAGACCCGCGAGGGCGCCGAGGGCGACCTGGGCCGCGCGGTGTCGCAGATGCGCGAGGCGATGGAGGTGCTCAACCGCGCCGCCCGCGACCGCAAGAACGACATCGAGGACGCCGCCGAGATCTGGGACGACGGCTGGTGGGGCGACTTCAAGGGCTCCGTCCGCGACATGGCCGACGTCATCCATCGCGTCGTGGAAGTGCTGAAGATCATCGCGCTCGTCCTTGGCGCCCTGATCCTCGTGCTGGTGTTCACGATCGGCGCACCCTTCGCGCTCGTCGTCGCCGCTATCGTCCTCAGCGTCGCGATCCTGGCCGGCACGCTGCTTCTGTACGCAGCCGACACCGGGCACTACAGCGGTGCCGACGTCGGATGGGCCCTCGTGGATGTCGCTCTGTCGCTCGTGGGCGGCAAGGCTGCGTCCGCTGCGCTGCGCGGGATCAAGAGCCTCGCGCCACAGGTCGCCTCGCGCCTGAGCCAGACCACCAAGGCCGCTGCACTGAACAGGCTCATCAGTGGCAAGGTGACGCAGTTCAACAACGCCCTGAAGATCAGCAACCCGAGCAACAACCTCGCGCGCTGGACGCAGAAGCTGACCGGCGCCGCGGCGCAGGAGGGCCAACGTGCCGCCGACGACCTGATCGGGCTCATCAACACCGCCCCGACGAAGCTGCCGGCCACGGTCGCCGAGAGTCTGCGCAACGGTGGCCGCGAGCTGGCCGGGCTGAACCAGCAGCTCGCCGCACTGCGCCGCGCCACCGACGACGCCGCCCATGCCCTGCAGCTCGACAAGGTCGCGCGCAACATCAAGATCGAGCAGATCGTGTTCACCACCGACTTCGCCAACAAGGTCCGTGACGCCGTCGGGTCGGTCCCGAAGCTCCCTGAGACGTTCGACACGATCAGCGGCAAAGATCCTCAATGACTGAGACCCACCAGGTGAGCTGGGCGACGGGACGGGGCTTGTCGATCCCCGCTGCGCGCCACGTCCGCCTCGTCGCCGACGGCGGTGAGCTGTGGCTCCACGACTCGGACGCCGAGCCACGGCTCCTGGGGACGGCCGCCTCCCTCACCCGCGCACATCCGCGCACCCACAGCGAGCTGCGGTCGCTACGGCGGTGGCCCGCCGACCCTGCCGACGAGAGCCTGCTCCGACAGGTGCCCGCGTCTGGGGTGGTGCGCCGGATCGAGGCCGAGCGGGACCGTCAGGAGGCTCTCGCCCCCAGCGGCGCGCTGGTCCTGTCCGGCCCGGACGGACCGGTGATCACCGTGCCGCTCCTCGACGTCGTGCCGCCGGGAGCCCCTGCGAGCGACGCTCTGCGGGCCTCCGGTGCAGCGGCACTGGTCCGCGCGCTGGGGCTGACTCTGCAGGAGGGCCCCCCGCTCGACCGGACGCAGCGGGCCGCGGAGAGCCGGGTTCTGCTGCGGCCGCAACGTCGGCAGCTGAGGCTCGCCCGGCTCGTCTGGACGATGGCCGTGGTGTCCGTCGTCATCGTCCTGGTCGCCTTGCAGGCCGGCGTGGACTGGCCCGCGTGGCCGCACGCCGTGGCCTGCCTGCTCGCGGTCGCCGCCACCGCCGGCCTCGTACGAAGCCGCCTGGCATTCCGACGTCTCACCCGCACCCCGCTCGAGGCAGCCGGACGGTCGGTGTACGACGTGCCTGGCGGCGTTGCCGGGACGCAGGTGCAGTTCGGGCGTGACGACGTCGTGATCGTCCGCCCGTACGAGGCTCAGGAGATCTGGCTCCGTGGACCGGCCACGGGCGGGGTGGCGCTGGTCGAGCTCGGAGCCGCACAGGTGCACCTGCGAGATGCCGAGGGCGCGCTGTTGGCAGGATTCGACACCGCTGAGCTGGTGCCCGCCACCGCCGATGCGGACCGGTTGCGCGCCTGCTGCGAGACGGCCGGCATCGAGGTCACGGCCGGGAGGCTTGACGCCGAGGTCGGCACCGGTGCGACGACTCCGTTGCGACCGATCGATGGCCGGGCAGGGTGGGAGCTGACCGAACGAGAGTCCGGAGCACTGGGCCTCAGCGTCCCGATCGTCTGTGGTCTGGCCGCAGTCCTCGGGTTGGTCGCACCGCTCGGTCCAGGGGCGAAGGTCGACGCCTTCGGCTGGCTCCTCGTCGCCGCGGGCGTCGCCTGTGTCCTGGCGGTGCTGTGGGGCGCGGTCAGCCAGCAAAGGTGGCGCCGCAGCGTCGGACGCGATCATGGACAGTACGAGCAGGAGCGTGCACGTTGAGTGACATCGAGGCCACGGGACACGTCGACTGGGTTCCGATCCCGCTCGACGCCGACGCCGACAGCCTGGACGTTCGGTGGCGCGAACGCTTCGGCGACGCCCGCGAGGTCGTCGACTCGATCGCGTTCATGCTCGGCGTTCGGGCCAGCCTGCTGCGCGCCAACGCCGACGCGGACGCGAGCCAGGTGCTCAACCTGGCCGGCTGGGTGATGACCACCGAGCCCGACGATCTGTCGCGGCTGTCGGCATACGCGGTCCTGCGGGCGTTCCCCGCGAGCCCCGCCCTGGACGCCACGCACCTCGTGGCCCAGATCGTCGGCGACGAACCGGTGTTCTCCGGACCCGAGATCACCGAGATGGAGACCAAGTCCGGTACCGCGGTGAACGTCGTGTTCCGGCCGTTCGTGGGCGACGAGGTGCACGAGCACCTGATGGTGCTGTGGTCGCGGCCGGACCAGGGGATCTGCTACCAGCTGGCGGCCTACCAGTCCGACCTGCTCACCTCCTACCGGGTGCAGCCCTCGTTCGAGGAGCTCGCCGCGGGGATCGAGGGACTGTGAACACACGCGAACGCACCGTCGTGGTGGCACCGGGCTGGCGGGTGATCCTGCCAGCGGGCTGGATCTCGCTGCCGACTGACCCTGAGCAGGCGCCGCGGGCGATCACGGGGCTGGTCGACGCCGCACTCGAGGGCAAGCCCCGCGACGAGCTCATCACCACGCGCATCGAGATCGAGCGGACGTTGCGCGAGCAGTGCGACCAGGCTCACCGCCAGGGTGCCCGCTACCTGCACTCGCTGTTCGAGCCCATCGCCGGTGCCCTGGTCAGCGCCAGCCTGGTCGCCACCGAGTTCGTCGTCGAGGACACCGACTCGCTCGCCAACACGCTGCTGATGGACTTTCGGGAGGGCGACGCCGCGGTCGACGTCGGGTTCGTCGACGTCGGCGAGCACGGCGCGCTGCGCCGGGTGCGTGAGGAGGTCGCGACCGATCTGTTCCCCGACCAGCCGCAACCGGTCAACACCCTCAGCGTCGACTTCGTCGTGCGCCTGGACGCCACCCACTTCGGCCTGCTCACCTTCGCGACGACGACGATGCCGCTGCGCGACGAGCTGGTGCTCCTGTTCGACGCCATCGCCGCGACGCTGCACCCCGTCCCTGCCGCGGCGACCCCCACTGCCAGCTGAGCGAGCCGCCGCGACACCGCCCTACTCGGCCGGCGCCGACTTCGGCTCCGGCGGCGGCGCGTCGACGCCCGCCTCCTTGCGCTGCGCTGCCGTGATCGGCGCAGGCGCACCGGTCAGCGGGTCAGCGCCCGAGGCCGTCTTCGGGAAGGCGATGACGTCGCGGATCGTGTCGGCGCCGGTCAGCAGCGCCACCACACGGTCGATGCCGAGGGCGATGCCGCCGTGCGGGGGCGGACCGAACTGGAACGCCTCGAGCAGGAAGCCGAACTGCCCCTGCGTCTGCTCCGGGGTCAGCCCGAGCACCTCGAAGACCCGCTCTTGCATCTCCGAGCGGTGGATACGGATCGAGCCGCCACCGAGCTCGTTGCCGTTGAGCGTGATGTCGTACGCCTGGCTCAGCGCGGTGCCCGGGTCCTTGTCGAACGTGTCGGCGTACTCGGGCGCGGGAGCCGTGAACGGGTGGTGGATCGACGTCCAGGCCTCGTGCGAGTCGTCACCGACGTACTCGAACATCGGCGCGTCGTTGACCCACAAGAACTCCCACCGGTCGTGGTCGATCAGGCCGCAGCGCTCGCCGATCTCCACGCGGACCGCCGCGAGCAGCGCCTTGGCGGTGTTGTACTGGTCGGCCGCAAAGAAAATGCAGTCACCGGGCTTCGCGCCCGCGTGCGCCACGAGGCCCTCGCGCTCGGACTCGGACAGGTTCTTGGCGACCGGCCCGCCGAGGGTTCCGTCCTCGTTCACGAGCACGTACGCCAGCCCCTTCGCGCCGCGTGCCTTCGCGAACTCCTGCCACGCGTCGAGCGTGCGGCGCGGCTGGTCGGCGCCGCCGGGCATCACGACCGCGCCCACGTGCCAGTGGCGACCCTTCGGCGCGAACACGCGGAAGGGCGTGTCCGTGAAGTAGTCGGTGAAGTCCACAAGCTCGCAGCCGAACCGCATGTCGGGACGGTCGATGCCGAAGCGCGCGACGGCCTCGGCGAACGACATCCGCGGGATCGGCAGCGTGATCTCGTACCCGAGGATCTCGCGCCAGAGGCGCGCGAGGATCTCTTCGGTGAGAGCGTAGACGTCCTCCTCCTCGAGGAAGCTCATCTCGATGTCGAGCTGGGTGAACTCGGGCTGACGGTCGGCCCGGCTGTCCTCGTCGCGGAAGCATCGCGCGATCTGGTAGTAGCGCTCCATCCCCGCGACCATGAGCAGCTGCTTGAACAGCTGCGGCGACTGCGGCAGCGCGTACCAGGTGCCGGGACGCGTCCGGGCCGGTACGAGGAAGTCGCGCGCGCCCTCAGGCGTCGACGCCGTGAGGTTCGGGGTCTCGAACTCCAGGAAGTCGTGCTCGGCCATCACCTCGCGGATGATCCGGGTGACGGCGGCGCGAGTCCGCAGGTTCTTGGCCATCTCGGCCCGGCGCAGGTCGAGGTAGCGGTACTTGAGGCGGACCTCCTCGCCCACCGGGCTCGCGTGGAACTCCTCGACCGGGAACGGCAGCGGCGCCGACTCGCTGAGGACCTCCACGGTGTCGGCGATCACCTCGATCTCACCGGTCGGAAGGTTGGGGTTGTCGTTGCCCTCGGGACGCAGCTCGACGGTGCCGACGACCTTGAGGCAGAACTCGCTGCGCAGCGGGCGCGCAACCTCTTCGTCGCGGATCACGACCTGGGCGACGCCGGACGCGTCGCGCAGGTCGATGAAGGCCACTCCCCCGTGGTCGCGGCGTCGCGCCACCCAGCCGGCCAGCGTGACGCGGGTCCCGGCGTCGGTGGCGCGCAGGCTCCCTGCGTCGTGGGTGCGGATCACGATGTTGCTCCTCGGGTGTCGAGTGGGGTGATGACGGCAGGGCGGAGATCGTCCGCGGGCGGGGTCCAGGTGTCGCCGTCGGCATCGGCCTGGTCGCCGCTGCGGATGTCCTTCACCTGGTCGGCTCCGTCGCCGGCCGCGGGGAACCAGACGTACGGGATGCCGCGGCGCTCGGCGTACCGGATCTGCTTGCCGAACTTCTGCGGCGAGGCAGCGACCTCGGTGGGGATGCCCCGGGCGCGCAGTCGTCCGGCGATCGCGTTGCTCGCCGGACGCGACTCCTCGTCGACAAGAGCCACGAGGACGGCCGACGGGACGGCGCGTGAGGTCGTGAGGTGGCCGCGCGAGACCAGCGGGACCAGCAGTCGGGTCACTCCGAGCGAGATGCCGACGCCCGGGTAGACGTTGCGGCCGTCGTCGGCGAGCTTCTCGTACCGACCGCCGGAGCAGATCGAGCCGAGGTGCTCGAAGCCCTCCAGCTCGGTCTCGAAGACGGTGCCCGTGTAGTAGTCGAGCCCGCGCGCGATCCGCAGGTCGGCGGTCACCGAGACGCCCTCCAGCCTCACCTGGGCGAGCGCGTCCACGAGCTGGGTCAGCTCGTCGATGCCCTCGTCGAGCAGGGGGTCGCTCACGCCGAGCGCCCGGACCTGGCCGGCGAAGGACGAGTCGCGGCTACGGATGGCGGCGAGCGCGAGGCACTTCGACGACTGCGCGGGGTCGAGCCCCTCCTTGGCGAGCAGCTCGCGGATCGTGTCCTCGGGCAGCTTGTCGAGCTTGTCCATGACCCGCATGACGGCAGCGGTGTCTTCGACGCCGAGGCCACGGTAGAAGCCTTCGAGAAGCTTGCGGTTGTTGACCTGGATGCGCAGCGGCGGCACCGGCAGACCCGAGAGCGCCTCGGCCATCACCGTCGCGATCTCGACGTCGAAGTGGAACGGCAGCTCGTCCTTGGCGACCACATCGATGTCGGCCTGCACGAACTCGCGGAAGCGGCCCTCCTGCGGACGCTCGCCCCGCCACACCTTCTGGATCTGATAGCGCCGGAACGGGAACTCGAGCTTGCCGGCGTTCTCGAGGACGTACCGCGCGAACGGCACGGTCAGGTCGTAGTGGAGGCCGATCCCGGCGTCGCCCTCGGAGTCGGCCGCCTGGAGGCGTCGCAGGACGTAGACCTCCTTGTCGATCTCGCCCTTGCGCAGGAGCTGGTCCATCGTCTCGACCGCGCGGGTCTCGACCGACGCGAACCCGTGCAGCTCGAAGGTGCGCCGCAGGTGGTCGAGCACGTGCTGCTCGGCGAAGCGGTCGGCGGGGAGGAACTCCGGGAACCCGGACAGTGGTGTCGGACGTGCCACGTCAGGCTTCCTCTCCACCGCTGGGCGCGTACTGCGCGACGAAGGGGTTGGTCGCGCGCTCGCGCCCGACCGACGACTGGCCGCCGTGTCCGGGGAGCACGGTGACGTCGTCCGGGAGCCCCATGAACGACCGCAGGCTCGCGGCCATCTCGTCCATGTCTCCACCGACGAGATCCGTACGGCCGATCGAGCCGGCGAACAGGAAGTCGCCGGTGAACGCGACCTGGGAGACAGGCTCGTCGCCCGTGTAGTCGACGCGGTAGACGACAGTGCCCGGCGTGTGACCCGGCACGTGGTCGACCGTGAACCGCAGGCCCGCGGCCTCGATCACTGTGCCGTCGGTGGCGTCACGGACGTCGGCGGGCTCGTGGAACTCGGGGACGTCCTCCAGCCCGAACTGGGCGCGCAGCATCGACGCCGACTCGTTCGAGATCGCCGCCATCGGGTCGGCGAGGAGGTGACGGTCGGCGGGATGGATCCACACCGGCACGTCGTACTCCGCGGCGACGTCGGCCGCCTGCCACATGTGGTCGAAGTGGCCATGGGTCACGAAGACGGCGACTGGGGTGAGGTTCTGCTCGGTGACGACGTTGCGGATGCCCGTGAGCGAGTCCATGCCGGGATCGACGATCACGCACTCGGCACCGGGTCCGCGCCCCACGAAGTAGCAGTTGGCCGCCAGCGGGCCAGCGGGAAAAGCGGCGATCAGCACACGGGACAGCGTACGCGAGCGGCCGCAGCGCCTGCGAATCGCTGGGGGTCGACGACCAGGACGCACGGGCGCATAGGCGACCATCGTCCGGACTTCGACGCCTTCGGCCCGATGTGCTCCTAGACTGTGCCCGACACAAGCGACAAGGTGGAGACGTGAGCGAGATTCCCTCGAACCCTGCTGAGGCCTGGGGCCGCATCGACGACCAGGGGACGGTCTATGTCCGCACGCGCGAAGGCGAGCGGGTCGTCGGCCAATGGCCTGACGGTGATCCAGCCGAGGCCATGGCGCTCTTCACCCGCCGGTACGAGGGGCTGGCCGTCGAGGTCGAGCTCCTCGAGAAGCGCATCGCCTCCGACAGCCTCTCCCCCGACGACGCCCGGCGCGCCGTCGCGCAGGTGCGCGAAGCCGTCGACAACGCGGCGGCCGTCGGGGACCTAGAGGCGCTGAGCGACCGGCTCGACGCCCTTGCCCCGGTGATCGAGGCCCAGCGCGAGCGCCGCAAGGCCCAGCGTGCCGAGCGCGCTGCCGAGGCGGCCGTCCAGAAGGAGGAGATCGCACGGACCGCTGAGCAGATCGCCACCTCCGACGACTGGCGTCACGGCGCCGACCGGCTGCGCGAGATGCTCGAGCAGTGGAAGTCGCTCCCCCGCCTCGACAAGGCGGTCGACGACGAGCTGTGGCACCGGTTCTCCACGGCCCGTACGGCGTACACGCGCCGCCGCAAGGCGCACTTCGCCGAGCAGAACGAGAAGCGCGGTCAGGCCCAGAAGATCAAGGAGAAGCTGGTCGTCGAGGCTGAGGCGCTCGCCGAGTCGACCGAGTGGGGGCCGACCGCCGGCAAGTTCCGCGACCTGATGGCGCAGTGGAAGGCCGCCGGTCCTGCGCCGCGCGGCATCGACGACCGCCTGTGGAAGAAGTTCCGCGGCGCCCAGGACACGTTCTTCGGGGGAAGGGACGCCGCCAATGCGGCGCTCGACGCCGAGTACGCCTCCAACGCCGAGGTGAAGCAGCAGATCCTCGTCGAGGCCGAGGCGCTCCTCCCCATCACCGATCTCGACGCCGCCCGGACCGCGTGGCGCGGCATCACCGAGCGGTGGGAGGCGGCCGGCAAGGTTCCGCGGGCGCAGATCAAGGAGCTCGAGGGTCGGCTTCGTGCCGTCGAGAAGGCCATCTCCAACGCCGTCGACGACGAGTGGCGACGCTCCAACCCCGAGACCAAGGCCCGCGTCGACGACACCGTCAGCAAGCTCGAGAAGGCGGTCGCCGACCTCGAGGCCCAGGTGGACGCCGCGAAGGCGGCCGGCAACGACCGCAAGCTCAAGGAGCTGCAGGAGTCGCTGGAGGCCCGCCAGGCCTGGCTCGACCAAGCCCGGAAGTCCGCCGAAGACCTGACCTGACGCAAGGCCGCGCCGAGCCTTTCGGTGGTCGAGTAGCGCCGAAAGGCTTGGCGCTACTGGTTGACGCGGTAGACGTCGAAGACGCCTTCGACCGTACGGACGGCCTTCAGCACGTGACCGAGGTGCGCGGGGTCGCCCATCTCGAACGTGAAGGTCGACTTCGCGACGCGGTCGCGCCCCGTCGACAGCGACGCCGACAAGATGTTGACGTGCTGGTCGGACAGCACACGGGTGAGGTCCGACAGCAGCCGCGCCCGATCGAGCGCCTCGACCTGGATCGCGACGAGGAACATGCTCGACGCGCTCGGAGCCCACTCGACGTCGACGAGGCGCTCCTCCTCCTTGAGCAGGCTCGAGGCGTTCGTGCAGGTACGCCGGTGCACCGAGACTCCCTGTGCGCGCGTGACGAAGCCGATGATCTCGTCGCCCGGCACCGGCGTGCAGCAGCGCGCCAGCTTGATGGCCACCGAGCCGTCCATGCCCTTCACGATGACGCCGGCATCACCGCGGCGTACCCGGCGACGCCGCGACGACTCGTCGGGGACGATGACGGCCTCGGCGAGGTCCTCGCTCGCCCCCTCCTCGCCGCCGAGCAGCGCGAGCACCCGCTCCACGACGTTCTGAGGGCCGACCCGCCCCTCGCCCACCGCCGCGTACAGGGACGACACGTCAGCAAGGTGCAGGTCCTTCGCCACCGTCGCGAGCGTCTCGTGCTTGAGGAGTCGCTGCAGCGGCAGGCCCTCCTTGCGCATCTGGCGGGTCAGCGCGTCCTTGCCCCGCTCGATCGCCTCGTCCCGGCGCTCCTTGGTGAACCACTGCTTGATCTTGTTGCGGGCGCGTGGACTCTTGACGAACTCGAGCCAGTCGCGGCTCGGCCCCGCGCCGGGAGCCTTCGAGGTGAAGACCTCGACCGCGTCGCCGTTCTCGAGCTTGGACTCCAACGACACGAGACGGCCGTTGACGCGTGCGCCGATCGTGGTGTGCCCGACCTCGGTGTGGACCGCGTACGCGAAGTCGATCGGCGTCGACCCCGCCGGCAGCCCGATGACGTCGCCGCGCGGCGTGTAGACGTACACCTGGTCGGACAGGTCGAAGCGGAGGCTCTCGAGGAAGTCCTGGGACTCCTCGTTCTCCTGCTGCCACTCCAGCAGCTGCCGGATCCAGGAGAGGTCGTCCGTGCCCGAACCACCGGAGTCGGCAGCACCCTTGCCGCCGTCCTCCTTGTACTTCCAGTGGGCGGCGACACCGTACTCGGCGCGGCGGTGCATCTGCTGCGTCCGGATCTGGAGCTCGACCGCCTTGCCCTGCGGGCCCACGACCGTCGTGTGCAGCGACTGGTACATGTTGAACTTCGGGATCGCGATGTAGTCCTTGAACCGCCCGGGCACAGGGTTCCAGCGGGCGTGGACCACACCGAGGACGCCGTAGCACTCCGCGACCGACTCGACGAGCACGCGGATGCCGACCAGGTCGTAGATGTCGGCGAAGTCGCGGCCTCGCACGATCATCTTCTGGTAGATCGAGTAGTAGTGCTTCGGGCGGCCGGTGACTTTCGCCTTGATCTTGGCGTTCTTGAGGTCCTCGGTCACCTGGGTGATCACCTGGGACATGAAGTCCTCGCGAGACGGCGCCCGATCGGCGACCAGTCGCACGATCTCGTCGTACACCTTGGGGTGGAGCGTCGCGAACGAGAGGTCCTCGAGCTCCCACTTGATGGTGTTCATGCCGAGCCTGTGGGCCAGCGGCGCGTAGATCTCGATCGTCTCGCGAGCCTTGCGCTCCTGCTTGTCCTGGCGGAGATAGCGCAGCGTCCGCATGTTATGGAGGCGGTCGGCGAGCTTGATGATGAGAACCCGGATGTCGCGGCTCATCGCCACGATCATCTTGCGGATCGTCTCAGCCTCGGCGTTCTCGCCGTACCGGACCTTGTCGAGCTTGGTCACCCCGTCGACCAGACGCGCGACCTCCGCGCCGAAGTCCTTGGTGAGCTGGTCGAGCGTGTAGGGGGTGTCCTCGACGGTGTCGTGCAGCAGCGCCGCCACGATCGTCGGCGGCGTCATGCCGAGCTCGGCCAGGATCGTCGAGACCGCCAGCGGATGCGTGATGTAGGGGTCGCCGCTCTTGCGCTTCTGGCCGCGGTGCATCTTGGCCGCGATCTTGTAGGCGCGGACGATGACCGTCGCGTCGGCCTTGGGATGGTTGGTGCGGACGATGCGCAGAAGCGGGTCGAGAACGACAGGGTTGTCCGCCGACGAGCGGCCGCTGCCGAGCCTGGCCAGGCGGGATCGCACCCTCGCCGGAGTCGGGACGGACTCCTTGCGAGGCTCTGACTCGGTCCGCGCTCGATCGGCCACAGGCACCTCCGCCTCCATCGTAGGCCGCCATCCTAGGGGGCAACGGCCAGGACCGTGCGGCGGTCCCGCAGGAGCGGTGGACTATCCGAGCAGCATCGCGAAGACGGTCGCGCCGCCTGCGAGGACGAGGGCGACAACGACGACGACGGCGACCAGCTTGGTGCTCTCAGGGCTCACGCGCAGCATCGTACCGGGCACCGCCCGGGCGCCCGACCGGTCAGTACGTCCGCAGCGCCCCGAAGCGGTCGTGTGACAAGCGCGCACGGCCGCCCAGAGCACCGATCTCGAGGACGACGATGTTGGCGACGACCTTGGCGCCGGCCCGCGAGATCAGCTCGTCGACCGCCGCCATCGTGCCGCCGGTGGCGAGGACGTCGTCGACGACGACGACGCGGTCGCCCGGCGCGAGCGCGTCCTGGTGGATCTCGACGGTCGCCGAGCCGTACTCGAGGTCGTACTCGACCCCGTACGTCGCAGCCGGCAGCTTGCCGGCCTTGCGGGCCGGGACGAACCCGGCGCCGAGCGCGAGGGCGACAGGGGTCCCGAAGATGAACCCGCGCGCCTCGATGCCGACGACCTTGTCGATGTCGCCGGCGGCGATCTCGCGGCCGGCGGCGGCCAGACCCTCGACAGTAAGCCGCAGCCCCTCTGGGTCGGCGAGCAGCGGGGTCACGTCACGAAAGACGACCCCCGCGTCAGGCCAGTCCGCGATGTCACGGACGAGAGTGTCGAGCGCCTCGGTGAGGCTCGACGGCATCAGGCGGTGCCGTTCTCGTCCTGGGGACGCTCGGCCGGCTCGGCGGTCTCGTCGACCGCGGGCGTCGCGGAGTCGTCGATGATCTTCGCGACCACGTTGCGGTGGACCTCGATCTCGACACCCGGCGCGACCGACAGCGTCATCGAGTCGTCACCGAGCCCCACGACGGTGCCGAAGATGCCGCTCGTGATCATCACGCGCGACCCGATCTGCACCTTCTGCTGCATGTCGACGAACTCGCGGCGCCGCTTGCTCTGCGGCCGCATGATGAAGAAGTAGAAGACGAGGACGAGCAAGATGATCGGCAGCAGGGCTGCAACGTCGTTCACGGTGGCTCCAGGCGTGATGGTCGGGGGCTATGTCGTGCGTAGGAAAGTCTAGCGGTCGCCCCTCAGTCCAACGGCAGCGTGGGATCGGTCGCCGGCCTCGGCGCCCGCAGCCCGAGGTGCTCCCATGCGGCGGGCGTCGCGACCCGGCCCCGCGGCGTCCGTGCCAAGAACCCCTGTCGTACGAGGAACGGCTCGGCCACCTCCTCGACCGTCTCGCGCTCCTCCCCCACGGCGACGGCCAACGTCGACACCCCTACCGGCCCGCCCGCGAAGCTGCGGCAGAGCGCGTCCAGGACGGCGCGGTCGAGGCGGTCGAGCCCGAGCCGGTCGACCTCGTACAGGTCGAGGGCACGATGGGCGATGTCGAGGTCGACGACACCGCTCCCCCGCACCTCTGCGTAGTCGCGCACGCGGCGCAGGAGACGGTTGGCGATACGCGGGGTCCCACGGGAGCGCGAGGCGATCTCGAGGCCGCCCTTGGGGGTGGTCTGCACACCGAGGAGCGCGGCGGAGCGCTCGACGATGCGGTGGAGCTCGCTCGCCTCGTAATACTCCAGCTGCGCGGTGAACCCGAACCGGTCACGCAGCGGCCCGGGCAGGAGCCCCGCGCGCGTCGTCGCACCGACGAGGGTGAACTGCGGGATCTGCAGCGGGATCGCTGTCGCCCCTGGGCCCTTGCCGATGATGACGTCGACCCGGAAGTCCTCCATCGCCATGTAGAGCAGCTCCTCGGCGGGCCGCGACATGCGGTGGATCTCGTCGACGAAGAGGACGTCGCCCTCGTTGATGCCCGAGAGAATCGCTGCGAGGTCGCCGGCGTGCTGGATCGCCGGGCCACTGGTGAGCCGCAGCGACGTGCCGAGCTCGGCCGCGATGATCATCGCCAGCGTCGTCTTGCCGAGCCCCGGTGGACCGGAGAGAAGGACGTGGTCGGGGGTGCGCCCGCGGCCGCGGGCCGCGGTCAGGACGAGCGTGAGCTGCTCGCGGACACGCTCCTGGCCGATCAGCTCCTCGAGCGAGCGCGGCCGCAGCGCCGCCTCGTACGCCTGCTCCTCCGAGACGACCTCGGGGCGTACGAGCCGTGCTTCGAGCTCAGCCTGCTCGGCGGCGTCGAGGTGTCGGGCGTCGAGATCATGGTCGTCCATGGGTGCGGGCTCCTCCCTCATGCCTTCGAGAGCGTACGCAGGGCTGCGCGCAGCAGGACGGACACGTCGACCGTCCCGGCGTTCTCGACCTGCTCGGCGGCGACGGCCACGACAGCAGCGACGGCGTTATCGGCCTCGCGGGCGCTCCATCCCAGGCCGACGAGCGCACCGTGGACCTGGGGACGCCAGTCGGCCTCGCCCGGAGCGGCGGCCGCTGCGGCGGGAGCCGCCACCGTGCGTACGGCGCCGATGCGGTCCTTGAGCTCCAGCACGATCCGCTGCGCTCCCTTGGTCCCGATGCCAGGCACCTTCGTGAGCGACTTGAAGTCCTCCTCGGCGATCGCCCGTCGCAGCCCCTCGGGGCCGAGCACGGCGATGATCGCCTGGGCGACCTTCGGGCCGACACCGCTCGCGGTCTGGGCGAGCTCGAACGTGTCGCGCTCGTCGTCGTCCCCGAACCCGTACAGCGTCATCGAGTCCTCGCGCACCACCAGGCTCGTCGCCACCTGCGCCTGCTCGCCGTGCCGCAAGCCGGCGAGGGTGCCGGGCGTGCACTGGACGAGCATGCCGATGCCGCCGACGTCGAGCACGGCGGAGTCGAGGGCGGTGGCGGCGACCGTGCCGCGGACGAAGGCGATCATCGGGCCTTCCTTCTGTGGGGAGCGGGGGCAGCAGGGGGGCTGCTGGGGATCCGTGAACGGATGGGCTCGGCGGCGGTACGGGTCGGGCCGCTCGGCTTCCGGGCGGCGGCGAGCGCGGCATCGAGCCGGTTGACCGAGGTGCCACGCCATACGTGGCAGATGGCGAGCGCGAGTGCATCCGCGGCGTCAGCGGGCCTCGGCGCCACCTCCAGGCCGAGGATCCGCGTGACCATGGCGGTGACCTGGGCCTTGTCAGCGCGGCCGCTGCCGGTGACGGCGGCCTTCACCTCGCTCGGCGTGTGGAGCGCGACGGGGAGACCGCGGCGCGCGGCGGCGACCATCGCGACCCCGCTGGCCTGCGCGGTGCCCATGACCGTGGAGACGTTGTTCTGGCTGAAGACGCGCTCGACGGCGACGACGTCGGGCTCGTACGTCTCGATCGCCTCCGACAGCGCGCGCTCGATCGCGAGCAGGCGCAACGCGACGTCGTCGCCCGCGGGAGTCCGGATCACGTCCACGGCGATCGCCCGCAGCGGTCGTCCGACGCGTCCTTCGACGACGCCGACGCCGCACCGCGTCAGGCCGGGGTCGACGCCCAGGACGCGGATCATGGCCGTCACGCGCGGCCTCCCGGCGCACACCACAGCGAACACATGTTCGACACCCTAGCGGCGACCGGCCCAGCGGGTGAGCCGACGCGCCGAGGACGCCGACGACCCCTCCGCCGGGGCGGAGGGGTCGTCGGTACGGCGTGGCGGAGCAACTACTTCTTGAAGGCGTCCTTGACCTTCTCGCCGGCCTGCTTCAGATCAGACTTCGACTGGTCGCCCTTGCCCTCGGCCTCCTGCGCCTCGTCACCGCGCGCCTTGCCGGCGGTCTCCTTGGCCTTGCCCTTGAGGTCCTCGCCCTTGTTGCTGAGCTTGTCGTCGAGACCCATCGCAGTCATCTCCTCAAGATCGGTTCTCCGTTACAGAGGAGGGGTACCCAGCCGGCGCCGCACTACACGTCAGCCGTCGCCACCGCCACCGCCACCGCCACCGCCGTCGCCGCCGCCGAATCCACCGCCGCCGCCGATGCCGCGGTCGGAGTGTCCCGCCCCCTGCCCTGGCGCACCCAGCCTCCCCTGGTGCCCGGGCTGCGTCGGGGACGGTACGGCGCGTGCGACGGGTCGTCTACCGTGCTCGCACCCCACGGCAGGGCGTACAGCGCCTTCGCGATCTCCTTGATCCGGCGCTCCGTGTCGCGGCGCCCCGGCGCGGGCTCCACGTGCATCACGACGCCGTTGCAAGTCACAACGATCGGGCGCCATCCGAGCTCGGCCACCGCTGGTGGTCCGGCCGCCGCGCCGGCGAACTCCGGCATCCACGGCACAGGATCACCGAAGTCAGTGCGCCGCCGACGTGCGATCCGCCAGAACGTGCCTCCCGCTCGCAAGATGTCCATGGGTCATCCTGGCACCGGGACGGTGCGAGTGGAAGAGATCGGGAGAATGCGTCAACCGATCACGGGGGTCCGAACCCGATGAAGGTGTAGCCCGGGCCGCGCCCAGGTTCGCCCCACGCGCTGGTCGTGCCGAGGCTGAGACGCGGGCCGTACGGCACGTGCGACGGATCGTCCGCCGTGCTGGCGGCCCACGGCAGGGCGTACAGGGCCTCGGCGATCTCCTTGATCCGGCGCTCCGTGTCGCGGCGGCCCGGCGCGGGCTCCACGTGCATCACGACGCCGTTGCAGGTCACGACGATCGGGCGGCGCCCCAGCTCGGACGAGGTGGGTGGCTCGGCCACGCCGCCGGCGAACTCCGGCATCCACGGCACAGGGTCATCGACGTTGGCGCGCCGCCGCCGGGCGATCCGCCAGAACGTCCCTCCCGTCCGCAGGATGTCCATGCCTCATCGTGACACCGCGACCGTGCGGGCGGAAGAGATCAGGACGAAACGCCCGAGCTGCCCTGCCAGTCCGGGCCGAGCTGGTACGGGTCACCGGACGTGTCGACGAGCGTCGTCCGCGGGCGACGGCTGATGTCCTCGATGAGGGCCCGGATGCGCGCCCGTGAGGCTCGCCAGCCCTTGACGCGCTCCGTCCCGACGACGGTGCCGCCGCGGCGGACGACGACCGTCCACCCGAAGAACACCGCCCGGGCGAGCGCCACGACGGGCAGCAGCATGAGCAGGATCGCGAGCTCCAGGCCGAACACCATCATGCAGATCGCACCGAGCACCAGCACGGGCAGGAGGAAGACCAGCCACAGGGTCAGCAGGATCGGGTCGTCGGGGAGGTACGAGCCCCCTCCGCCGGTGGGAGGCAGATAGTCGAGCAGCTCTTTGGTGCGCATCCGCCACGGCATCCACCGCCGCCGCACGCGCCACTTCACGCCGTCGGCGTCACGGACCTTCATCGGGGATCTCCGCCGGCCCGGGTCAGCCGACCTGCGCCATGACCTCGTCGGAGGCGTCGAAGTTGGCGAAGACGTTCTGGACGTCGTCGCAGTCCTCGAGCGCGTCGATGAGACGGAGCACCTTGCCCGCGGCGTCGGCGTCGACCTCGACCGTCATCGACGGCACGAACGACGACTCGGCGGAGTCATAGTCGATGCCTGCGTCCTGCAGCGCCGTACGGACGGCGACGACGTCACCGGCCTCGCTGATCACCTCGAACGAGCCGTCATGGTCGTTGACGTCCTCGGCGCCGGCGTCGAGCACGACCTCGACGACGTCGTCCTCGGTGAGGGTCTTGCCCTCCTGCTCGGCCGGGACGATGACGACGCCCTTGCGGGAGAACATGTAGGAGACCGAGCCTGGATCGGCCATGTTGCCGCCGTTGCGGGTCATCGCCGTACGGACCTCCATGGCAGCGCGGTTCTTGTTGTCGGTGAGGCACTCGATGAGCAGCGCGACACCACCGGGGGCGTAGCCCTCGTACATGATCGTCGTGTAGTCGACGCCTGCGCCGTCGAGCCCGCCGCCGCGCTTGACCGCACGGTCGATGTTGTCGTTGGGGACCGAGGACTTCTTGGCCTTCTGGATGGCGTCGTAGAGCGTCGGGTTGCCCGTGGGGTCGGGTCCGCCGGTGCGCGCGGCGACCTCGATGTTCTTGATCAACTTGGCGAACATCTTGCCGCGCTTGGCGTCGATGACCGCCTTCTTGTGCTTGGTGGTCGCCCACTTGGAGTGGCCTGACACGGGATCCACCTGCTCTCGCTCTACGACTGCGGGACGATCGCGTCTCGCGACCGCCCTCGATCCTATCGCCCGCGGGTGTGACGTCACTCGCGCCACCGGCGGGCGCGACCGCTCCCCCGCGCCTGGGGTCAGATCAGCGCGCCGCGTGCACCGTACGGACGAACATGCGGTGCAGGCGGTCGTCGTGCCCGACCTCGGGATGGAACGACGCGGCAAGCAGCACGCCTTGGCGGACTACTACGGGGTGCGCGCCGTCCTCGCCCCGGTCGACGCTCGCGAGCACCTCGACGCCGGGACCGCAGCTCTCGACCCACGGGGCACGGATGAACACCGCGTGCATCGGCGCGTCGAGCCCTTCGACGCGCAGGTCGGTCTCGAAGGAGTCGACCTGCCGCCCGAACGCGTTGCGCCGCACCGTGACGTCGAGCCCTCCGAACGTCTGCTGGCCCGCAGCGCCGCCCTCGATCCGGTCGGCAAGCATGATCATGCCGGCGCAGGTGCCGAGGACCGGCATCCCCGCGGCGATCCGCTCCCGGATCGGCTCGCGCAGGTCGAAGGCCCGCGACAGCTTGTCGATCGTGGTCGACTCGCCACCGGGGACGACGAGCGCATCGACCGCTGCCAGCTCGCTCGTCCGTCGTACGGTCGACGGCTCGGCACCGCTGTCGGCCAGCATGCGCAGGTGCTCCCTGACGTCCCCCTGCAGCGCGAGGACGCCGACGCGCACGGCGCTCACGCGTCGCCGCCGCCCGCGCGCCGGTGCCAGAAGGCTCGGACCTCGATACGACCCTCGTCGAAGTGCGCCGCCAGACCGTGCGCGTCGAGCGCGACGAGCACCTCCTCGCAGAGCGGATCGCCGTCCGCGATGTTTGCGGAGTCTGGATGCCACGCGTTCAGCTCGAGCATGCCGTGGTCGACGGCGTGCCAGACGTCCGACGGAGTGAACCAGACGACGCCTCGTACGGCGCTCCCCTGCCCGGACGGCCCGCGCAGAACGGCGGCTGCGGCCCAGTGGTCGTCGACGCCCTGGAGGACGACCAGGCCCGCGGACTCCAGGCTCGCGAGCGCAGCCTGGAGGGCGTCGTAGTCCGTACGGGGCGGCCAGGTCGCCTGCTCCTCGGCGAGCGCCTGCCGCGCGTCGTCGACCAGGCGCTGGGCCTCGCCTTCGGGGTCGTCGAGCCCGGCGTCCTCGCGAGCAGCGACGGCGACGTCCCGTACCCAGGCGTCCGGCGCGGTCAGACCCGCCCGTACGAGGACCCGCGCGTAGCTGCGCAGGGCCTCGGCGTCGGTCAGCTTCGGGGCCGAGAAGAAGGGCACGCGCTCACCAGCCACGCTCGGCGAGCCGGTGCGGCTCCGGGACGTCCTCGACGTTGATCCCGACCATCGCCTCTCCGAGCCCGCGGGAGACCTTCGCAATCACGTCGGGGTCGTCGAAGTAGGTCGTCGCCTTCACGATCGCCGTCGCCCGCTCGGCCGGGTTGCCGGACTTGAAGATGCCCGAGCCGACGAAGACACCCTCGGCGCCCAGCTGCATCATCATCGCCGCGTCGGCCGGGGTCGCGATGCCGCCGGCGGTGAACAGCACGACCGGGAGCTTGCCCGCGGCCGCGACCTCCTTGACCAGCTCGTACGGGGCCTGGAGCTCCTTGGCCGCCACGTACAGCTCGTCGGCGGGCAGGTTTTGCAGGCGCCGGATCTGGTCGCGCAGCGTCCGCATGTGCGTCGTGGCGTTGGAGACGTCGCCGGTGCCGGCCTCGCCCTTGGAGCGGATCATCGCCGCGCCCTCGGTGATGCGGCGGAGCGCCTCGCCGAGGTTGGTCGCGCCGCACACGAACGGCACGGTGAACGCCCACTTGTCGATGTGGTGGGCGTAGTCGGCCGGCGTCAGCACCTCGGACTCGTCGATGTAGTCCACCCCGAGCGACTGCAGCACCTGCGCCTCGACGAAGTGACCGATCCGCGCCTTGGCCATCACCGGGATCGACACCGCCTCGATGATCCCGTCGATCAGGTCCGGGTCGCTCATCCGCGCCACGCCGCCCTGCGCGCGGATGTCGGCCGGGACGCGCTCGAGCGCCATCACGGCGACCGCGCCGGCGTCCTCGGCGATCTTGGCCTGCTCCGCGTCGACGACGTCCATGATGACGCCGCCCTTCAGCATCTCGGCCATGCCACGCTTCACGCGGGCCGTGCCGGTGCCCTGGTCGACGCTCTGGGCGGTGTCGGCAGGAGTGGTCGCGTGCTCGGTCATCGGTGTCACCTCGGGTCGGACGGCGGAGTCGGCCTCATCGTACGTCCGCGGCGGAGGACTCCTGATCCGGTCCGGCGATCGGGCGCTCCTTGCCGACGAGGTGCGGGGGCGGGGTGTCGTCGAAGGCCATCCGGTACGGCCAGGGCGCATGCCCTGCCAGCCGGGCCCAGCGGACGATCCGCTTGCGGCGCATGCGCTCGGTGCGCGCGACCAGGTCGTCGTGGAAGCGGTGGGCGAGCTGGACGCGCTCGCAGGCGTCGCCGAGGTCGCCGAGCATCTCGCGTTGCGGCTCGTCGGCCGAGGCCCACAGGGCGTCGACGTCGTCGGCGTCACCGAAGACGGTCCGCATGACCTCGCTCAGCGCCGTCTCGCGCTCCTCCTGGTCGACCTGGCCGATCGCGGCGCGGGCGGCGTCGGCGGCCTCCACGGCGACGAGTGCGCTCGCGGGGTCGAGGACGCCGCTGGTCGCGACGTTGCGCAGGCAGGTCGAGCGGTCGAGAAGCTGCCGATCGAGCGAGGCCTGGGCGGTGGCGAGGCGGATGTGCAGCCGGTCGAGCCGACCCGCCGTCGACGACAGCGCGACCGTGATCGCGGCGACGACCGCCCCGATGACGAGAACCCACTCCAGGGTGCTCATGCTCCGCCTCCTCCCAGCACGGTCTCGTACACGCTGATCACCTGGGGAGCGACCACACTCCAGTCGTACCGCCGTACGGCCTCGCGTGCCACCCCCGCGCGCTCCTCGCGTCCGGGGTCGTCGAGAGCGTCGACCAGCGTCTTGGCGAGCGAGACCGGGTCCTCGTTGGCGAACAGCGCGCCCAGGCGCCCGTCCTCGAGCACGTCGGCGAACGCCCTGATGTCGCTGGCGACCACCGGGGCTCCGGCGGCCATCGCCTCGATGAGCACGATCCCGAAGCTCTCTCCCCCGGTGTTCGGGGCGACGTAGACATCCGCCTCCGACAGCAGCCGCGCACGCTCCTCGTCGGAGACGCGCCCGACGACCTCGACGTGCTCACGCAGGCGCTCGGGCACCATCGCAGTGCCGACGCGCGGATCGCCGGCCCCTGCAACGATGAGCCGCAGGCCCGGGAACCTCTCGATCACCGCCGGGAGCGCGTCCAGCAGGACCGGGAGTCCCTTGCGGGTCTCCTCGAACCGACCGAGGAACAGCAAGGAGAAGGTCGAGCTCTCTCCAGCACGGCGCTCTGTCCCGCTGAAGTCGTCGACGAACAGGCCGTTGGGGATGATGACGGAGTCGCCGCCCTGGTAGTGCGCGACCACACGCTGCGCCTCGCGCGAGACGGTGATGCGCGCGCTCAGCTTCTCCATCGCCGGACGCAGCAGCGGCTCAGTCGCCGCCAGGGCCCGCGAGCGGCCGATCGACGTGTGGATCGTGGCGATCGAGACGCCGCTGGCCAGGCTCAACGCGATCAGCGACACGCTCGGCGTCGCCGGGTCGTGCACGTGGAGGACGTCGAAGTTGCCGTCGCGCAGCCAGCGCCGGGTCCGCGCCATCGCGATCGGTCCGAAGGACACCCGCGCGACCGCGCCGTTGTAGCGGACGGGCAGCGCACGCCCGGCCGGCGTCACGTACGAGGGAAGGTCGTCGTCGTCCGCGGCCGGGGCGAGCACGGAGACGTCGACCCCCAGCTCGCTCATCGAGCGCGTCAGGTCCAGGACGTGGTTCTGGACGCCGCCTGGCACGTCGAACGAGTACGGGCAGACCATCCCGATCCTCATCGTGCTCCCCCCTTGCCCGGCCGCCCTCCGTCGTCGCGCCGGTCCACCTCGAAGACGCGCTGCAGCATGTGCCAGTCGGCGGGACTGCGCCGGATGTCGGTGGTGAAGACGTCGGCGACGTCCTGCGTCATCGCCACCAGGCCGTCCTCGCCCGACCGCGTCTCGATCGGCTCGTGCACGGTCATGCGCAGCCGGCCCGCGTCGTCGTCGTAGCGCGAGGTCGCCACGAACAGCGTCGCACCCGTCTGCTGCGCGAGGAGGGCGGGGCCCACCGGCATCCGCGCCTTCTCGCCGAGCAGGTCGACGGGGATCCCGCTGCGCGACATGTCGCGGTCGGCGAGCAGGCATACGAACCCGCCCGCCCGCAGGTGCTCAGCGAGCTGCGGCATCGTTGGCGGGCCACCGGTCAGCGGGAGCACGGTCATGCCGATGCGCTCACGGAACGCCACGAACTCGTCGTACAGGCGCTCGGGCTTGAGCCGCTCCATCACCGTCATCAGCGGGACCTCGTGGGTGCACGCCCACGCCCCCATGAGGTCCCAGTTGCCCATGTGCGGCAGTGCCGCGATCATCCCGCGCCCCGCGTCGCGCAATGCGTACACACGCTCGGCATGGTCGACCACGATCGCGTCGTCGACGGCCGCGACGTCGCCGGTGAAGCGCGGCAGGCGGAACACCTCGCCCCAATAGCGCAGGTAAGACCGCATGGCGTCGCGCGTCACCGCGTCGAGCGTGGCCGCATCGGCGTCCGGCACCGCGCGCGCAAGGTTCGAGCGGAGGCGCTCGATGCCGCTGCCGCCACGGCCGTACAGCTGGTCGGCGGTCACCCGCAGCGCTCGGTCGACCACGGGCTGCGGGACGTGCACGGCGAGGTTCCACCCAGCCCGGTACGCCGCCGCCTCGACGTGGGTGCGGGTCCTCGCGACCGCCGTCCTTGCGGCCTGGGTGGGTCGGATCATGCCTGCGCCAGCGCCTGTCTGCGAACCATGAGGATCCGTTGCACGACGGTGATGGTGCTCGCCACCGCGAGAGTCCACAGCACGATCGTCCTCAGCACGGGAAGGTCGAACAGACCCGAGAGACCGGTCATCGCGAGCACCGCGACCAGTCGGTCGGACCGCTCGGCGATCCCGCCCTTGGCCTCCATGCCGAGCGCCTCGGCGCGCGCTCGCGCGTACGAGGTGAGCTGGCCTCCGACGAGGCACCACAGCGCGACGCTCGTCATCAGGAGGTCGTTGCCGTCACCGGCGTACCAGAGGACCAGACCGCCGAAGATCGCCGCATCGCCGATCCGGTCGAGCGTCGAGTCGAGGAACGCGCCCCATGCGCTCGAGCGACCCGACTTGCGGGCCATCAGGCCGTCGACCATGTCGGAGAAGACGAAGGCGGTCACGACGAGGACACCGACGAAGAACTCGCCTCGCGGGAAGAACCACAGCGCACCGGCCGTGACGCCCAGCGTGCCGACGAACGTCACGACGTCGGGGCTGATGCCCAGCTTGAGGAACAGGTCGGCGATCGGGCTCATGATCTTGGCCCAGGTCGCCCGGAAGCGTTCGAGCATCAGGCGTCCCACGCCTTCACGAGCAGGTCACGGGTCTCGGCGAGCAGCTGCGGCAGCACCTTGGTGTGTCCCGTGACGGTGATGTAGTTGGAGTCGCCCATCCATCGCGGCACGACGTGCTGGTGGAGGTGTTGCGACAACGACCCGCCGGCGACCGCGCCGAGGTTGAGACCGACGTTGAACGCCGCCGGCCCGCTCACCCGCTTGAGGACCCGCACGGCCTGCTGGGTCATCGCGGTCAGCTCGTGCGCCTCGTCGTCGGAGAGCTCCTCGAGCTCGCCCACGTGCCGGTTGGTGACGACCATGAGGTGGCCCGGGTTGTACGGGTGCAGGTTGAGCACCGCGTACACGTGCGCTCCCCGCGCGACGATCAGCGTCTCGTCGTCGGCGCGCTCCTGCATCCGGCAGAACGGGCAGCCCTCCTCGCGCGGACCCTCATCGGTGATGTACGCCATCCGGTGAGGGGTCCACAGACGGTCGAACCCCTCGAATCCCGCATCGGGACGGCCCCACGGATCACCCGCCCCGACCTCCGAGGTCATACCTGAACCCGGTCGGTGACCGCCTGGACGATCCGTGCGACCGCGTCGTCCACGTCCACGCCGTTGTCCTGGTCGCCGCTGCGGTAGCGGAAGGAGACGGCACCGGCCTCGACGTCGTCGTCGCCCGCGATCAGCATGAACGGGACCTTCTGGGTCTGGGCGGTACGGATCTTCTTCTGCATCCGCTCGTCAGACTCGTCGACCTCCACCCGGATCCCGTGCGCCTTCAGGCGCGCAGCGACCTCGTACAGGTAGTCGACGTGGCGCTCCGCGATCGGGATCGCGACGACCTGGACGGGTGCCAGCCACGGAGGGAAGGCGCCCGCGTAGTGCTCGACGAGCACGCCGAGGAACCGCTCGATCGACCCGAACTTCGCCGAGTGGATCATCACCGGCTGCTTGCGGGAGCCGTCCGCCGCGGTGTACTCCAGGCCGAAGCGCTTCGGCTGGTTGAAGTCGTACTGGATCGTCGACATCTGCCACGTCCGGCCGATGGCGTCGCGGGTCTGGACGGAGATCTTGGGGCCGTAGAAGGCGGCACCACCCGGGTCGGGCACCAGCTCGAGACCGCTGGCGACCGCGACGTCGTGGAGGACCTTGGTCGCGACCTCCCACTCCTCGTCGGAGCCGATGAACTTCTCGAGGTTCTGGTCGTCGCGCGTCGACAGCTCGATGTAGTAGTCGTCGAGCCCGAAGTCGCGCAGCAGTCCGAGGATGAAGTCGAGCAGGTGGCGGACCTCGTCGGCGGCCCCCTCCTCGGTGACGTACGAGTGGGAGTCGTCCTGACTGATCATGCGCACACGGGTCAGGCCCTGCAGGACGCCCGACTTCTCGTCGCGGTAGACCGTGCCGAACTCGAAGAGGCGCAGGGGCAGCTCACGGTACGAGCGGCCTCGCGAGGAGTAGATGAGGTTGTGCATCGGGCAGTTCATCGCCTTGAGGCGGTAGTTCTGACCGTCGACGTCCATCGGGGGGAACATGCCCTCGCCGTAGTACGGCAGGTGGCCCGACGTGAAGTAGAGGTCCTCCTTGGCGATGTGCGGGGTGCCGACGTAGGAGAAACCCTCCTCGATGTGGCGCCGGCGGACGTAGTCCTCCATCTCGCGCTTGATCACGCCACCCTTGGGGTGGAAGACCGGCAGCCCCGGGCCGATGAGGTCGGGGAACGAGTAGAGGTCGAGCTCGTTGCCGAGCCTGCGGTGGTCGCGACGCTGCGCCTCCTCGATGCGGTGGAGGTGCTCGGCGAGCGCCTCCTTGCTCTCCCAGGCGGTGCCGTAGATGCGCTGGAGCTGCTTGTTCTTCTCGCTGCCCCGCCAGTACGCGGCGGCGCTGCGCATCAGCGTGAATGCCGGGATGCGCTTGGTCGTCGGCAGGTGCGGGCCGCGACATAGGTCGGTCCAGGCGACCTCGCCCTTGCGGTTGAGGTTGTCGTACATCGTGAGCCCGCCGGAGCCGACCTCGACGCTCGCGCCCTCGGCCGCACCCTCCAGGTCGCCGTCGCCGGCGGTGCTCTTGAGGCCGATCAGCTCGAGCTTGTACGGCTCGTCCGCGAGCTCGACGCGCGCCTCGTCGTCGTCGATCGGGCGACGCGAGAACCGCTGGTTCTCCTTGACGATCTTGCGCATCCGGGACTCGATCTTCTCGAGGTCCTCAGGGGTGAACGGCTTCTCGACGTCGAAGTCGTAGTAGAAGCCGTCTTCGACTGGCGGGCCGATACCGAGCTTGGCCGCGGGGAACAGGTCCTGGACCGCCTGCGCCATCACGTGCGCCGTCGAGTGGCGCAGAATGTCGCGACCGTCCTTGCTGGAGATGGCGACGGGCTCGATCGTGTCGCCGGGCTCGAGGTCGTACGAGAGGTCCTTGAGGGCTCCGTCGACCTTCACGGCGATGACGTCGGGATCCTCGGCGAAGAGCTCCCACGCCTTCGTACCCGTCGCCAAGGCGCGGTCCTGTCGACGCGCGGGACCGACGACGGTGACGTTGAGCTCGGACACGGTGCTCCTTCGGGACGTTCGAGACGGGTTGGCTCGATGCTATCCGCCCCGGCCGTCACGCCGCGCACCCGATTCAGCGCCAGCCAGCCAGCCAGCCAGAAGGAGGTTGATGTAGACGCGACCGAGGGGCGCGAGGAGGTTGACGTCGTCACGGAAGACGAGGCCGACACCGATGCCGAGGAGCTGGGCGACCAAGGCCGAGGAGTCACGACGAGCGCGGTTAGGTTCCACGTATCCACGGTGGCTCCCTCGATCGGCGATCGACGCCGTGAACGGCGTCGCAAGCGCCGCGACAGAGATGGCGTCGAGCGTCACGCCCCCGTCACCGGAGCAACCGGCTCGGGTGCGACGTCCCGCGAATCGCGGCGCGCGGGCTGCGCGGCACGCATCCTGCGGAGGAGATGGCGGGCGTCGCGGTCGACGCCCTGGATCATCGTCGATGAGACCGCGTACTGGAGCTCGAGCCCGAGGAAGGACAGGCCGGGCACCGACGAGACGCCGCGGTCGTGGAGGGCCTCGCCGTCGTCGCCGAAGGCACCGGGCGCGTCCAGGAACCGGTGGTCCGGACGCGACCCGGTGCACCAGACGACCGTCGACACGTCGGGCACCTCGTCGTCGCACGAGACCGCCCGGCCACCCACGACCGACTCGATCCTGTCGATCTGGACGACCCCGGCGTCCTCGAGATCGGCCAGCTTGTTGCGGACGAGCATCACGCCGTGGCCCTCGGCCTTCGCCATGAAGCGTCGCCCCATCGGCGTGCGCCGCGTGAGCACGCGCCGGAACACGAACATCACGATCGGCGTCATCACGCGGCCGGCGACGCCGTCGATGTCGAAGGGGACCTGACCGGGGTGCCGTCCGGCGAGCCAGGTCCGATGCCCGGCGTCCGCGGCCTCGAGCGCGACGTCAGTCCCGGAGTTGCCGGCACCGACCACCAGGACGCCGCCGGGCGCGAGCTGGTCCGGTCCGCGGTAGTCGAGCGAGTGGATCTGCCGGACGGCGGGATCGAGGTCCGCCGCGAGCGCGGGGACGATCGGAACCGCGTGCGCGCCGGTGGTGACGACGACCTTGTCGGCGAGGTAAGCCCCCGCGTCCGTCTCCACCCGGAACCCCTCCCCCTCGCGGGTCACCCGACGGACCGGCTCGCCGGTCCTGACCGGGATCTCGAAACGGCGCGCGTACTCCTCCAGATAGTCGGCCATCTCGTCGCGCGTCGGGAACCCCCGCACAGGGATCCGCCAACCCGGCAGGCTCGCGTACCGCGGCAGGCTGAAGAGCCGCAGCGAGTCGTACCGGCGGCGCCACGAGTCGCCGACCCGAGGCGCCGCCTCCAGGACCACGAAGTCCTCGTCGGCGCACTGGAGGCGGTATCCCATCACCAGCCCGGCCTGACCGGCACCGATCACGACCGTGCCAACCTTCTGTTCGCTGCCCTGCGTCTCGGTTCCCTGCGTGCTCATGGCTCCCCCTCGTCGTCGGGTTCGACGCTAGGAGCGCAAGGAGCGGCGCCGCTTCCGTCGGACGCACCAAGCCGACGCCGGGCACATGGGTAGTTCTGCCCACGAGGTGCTCAGACGAGGCGGTGCTCGAAGGCGTACGCGGTCGCGGCGGCACGGTTCGGGAGTGCGAGCTTGCCGAAGATGTTGCTCAGGTGCCGCGCGACGGTCTTCTCCGAGAGGACGAGCTCGGCCGCGATGGCACGGTTCGTCGCACCGGTCGCGACCAACCGGAGCACCTCCAGCTCACGCGGGGAGAGGGGGCCAGACGCCGCGGCGTCGCCTGCGACGCCGAAGGGGGTCCCCACGGCTCCCAGCCGGTCGAGCGCCGCGCGTGCGGCGTCGGCCTCCATCACGGCGGCGTCGGTGTCCCCCAGAGCGTCGCAGGCCCGCGCGACGAGGCTGCGTGCCCGTGCCGCCTCGTACGGCGCATCGACGTCGCGCCAGAGCGTCCAGGCCCGTCGCAGTCTCGGCAACGCTGCTCGCGCGTCCCCACGAGCGAGGAGGACGGCGCCGCTCGCGTGCTCGACGAGCGCCCGCAGGAACGGCGGAGCGTCGGGTCCACCCATCGATGCGAGCGAGGCGGCGGCGTCCTCGGCCGCTCCGACGTCGGCCATAGCGAGGCAGATCTCGACCCGTGCCGCGAGCTGCAGCGGACGTGCACGGGGATCGTCAGACTCTTCCCCGAGCACGCGATCGAGGCCGGCCAGCGCCACATCGGGCCTCCCCTGGGCCAGCCGCAGGAGCGCAAGTCCGGGTTGGACCTCGAGGCCGAGCTCCGACGCGCGCTGGTACGCCGCCTCCGCGTCGGCCAGGCGTCCGCGCAGTCGCGCGAGCTCGCCCACGCGGTAGTGGGCCGCGGCCACGGCCGGCTCCGGCCGTACGTCGAGGAGCACGCACGCCTCGTCGGCTCGCTCGGCGGCCTCGCTCCAGTTGCCCCGCAGCTGAAGGATCTCCGCACGGTGGACGAGACAGGTCCCGCGGTAGGCGACGGCACCGCGGTGATCGTCGACCCACGCGGTCAGGGCACGCGTCCACTCCTGCGCACGCGCGAGGTCGAAGTGGCCCATGCACATGTCGATGACCGCGCAGTACAGCAGGCCGGCGACCTGAGGCTGGACCCGGCCCGCGGAGACGTAGGTCATCGCCTCGTCCATCACGGCCGTGCACTCCGCGTCGCGGCCGAGCAGGTGCAGGCACCGCCCACGTCCGAGCAGCGCGAGCACCAGGACGTCGGTCTCGCGGTCACGCGCCGCGATCTCGACCGAGCGCTCGAAGTCCGGGAGCGCGCCGGCGGGGTCTCCGCTCCACATGCGTGCCACCGCGGCCTGCTGCGCCAGCATGCCCTGCACCCGCGGGTCGTTGTCGTCCGCGAGCCGCCGCAATCGCGCCGTCCATCCCTGCGCCTGCGCGATGTCGCCGCGCATCATCAGGTGCCACCCGATCCAGAACCCGCACACGACGGCGTCCGCACGGCGTCCGCCCGCGACGTAGTCGTGCAGGGCACGCTCGCGCAACGGCACGACCTCGTCGTCGCGGCCGAGCATGAAGGCAGCGACCGCGAGGCGCTCGAGGTCCTCGGCCGGCAGATCGTGCTCGCGGTCGGCGTCGCGCAACGTCTCGTACTCTGCAGGCCAGTCCGGCACGTGCTCAGCGTACGACCGCGCATGGCACCGTGGTGCTCCGTTGACGAATGCCACGGCACCTGCACGAGGGCCGTTTCGTGTCGGATGGCCCGGCCGGACCCCTCGCCGTACAGTCGACAGATGCACGTACCCGACGGCTTTCTGGACGCGCCGACCTCGGTTGCCACGGGTGTCGTCGCCGTCGTCGGCGTCGGCCTCGCCCTCCGGGGCGCGCGCCGTGAGCTGGACGAACGGACTGCCCCGATGGCGGGACTGGTGTCGGCATTCGTGTTCGCGACACAGATGATCAACTTCCCGGTCGGCGCCGGTACGAGCGGGCACCTCCTCGGCGGTGTTCTCGCGGCCGTCCTGGTCGGGCCCTGGACCGCGGTGCTGTGCATCAGCACGGTTCTGCTGGTCCAGTGCCTCCTCTTCGCCGACGGGGGCATCACGGCCCTCGGCACCAACATCACGCTGATGGCGCTCGTCGGCGTGGGGGTCGGATGGCTCGTCTTCCTGCTGCTCCGGGCCGTGCTGCCGAACCGGCTGACCTTGGTCGCCCCGGCTGCGGCGCTCGCCGCGCTGATCTCGGTCCCAGTCGCCGCTCTCGCGTTCACCGGCCTCTACGCCATCGGCGGCGAGGCGCCGATCCCGCTGGGATCTCTCGCCACCGCGATGGTCGGCTGGCACAGCCTGATCGGGGTGGGCGAGGCATTCATCACCGGGCTCGTCGTCAGCACCGTGCTCGCGGTGCGCCCCGACCTCGTGTACGGCGCACGCCCTGCCATGGAGACGCGGACCCTCGAGCTGCGCCATCCGAGCGGGTCGGCGGCATGAGGTCACACCGGAAGTCGGTCTCGACCCGCGCCGTCGTCCTCGTCGGTCTGCTGATCGCACTCGTGCTCGCCGGTTTCGTCAGCTACTACGCCTCGAGCCGCCCGGACGGGCTCGAGTACGTCGCCACCGACAAGGGGTTCGACACAGCGAAGGAGCACAAGTCCTCAGCCGGCAGCCCGATGGAGGACTACTCGACCAAGGGCGTCGACGACCCCCGACTCTCCGGCGCGGTCGCCGGCGTCACCGGTACCGTCCTGGTCCTGGTGATCGCCGGGGGTGTCGCCCTGGTCGCGCGACGCCGCGGCCATCACTCCGCCTGAGACCCGCCTCGAGATGGCCGCAGCGCACGGACACAGGTTGTACTTCTCGGGAGACTCCCCGGTCCACCGCGTCCCCGCACACCTCAAGGTCCTTGCGCTGCTGGGGTTCATGATCGTCGTCGTCGCCACTCCGGGGTCGGCGTACCCCGTCTTCGGGGTCTACGCCACCCTCCTGCTCGCGCTGATCGTCGTGGCGCGCGTGCCGTTCGGCTTCCTGCTCCCAAGGATGCTCGTGGAGGTCCCGATCGTCCTGTTCGCAGTCCTCATGCCGTTCATCGCGACCGGACCGCAGACGACGTTCCTCGGCCTGACAGTGAGTGAGCACGGGCTCGAGGCGGCCGCGTCGTTGCTGATGAAGGCGACGATCGGCGTCGTGGCGAGCCTGACGCTCGCGGCGACCACCGAACCGCACCACCTCCTTGCCGGCCTGGGTCGGCTGCGACTGCCTCACGAGATGGTCCAGATCATGTCCTTCATGATTCGTTACCTCGACGTCGTCACCGACGAGATGCGCCGCATGCGCATCGCGCGCGAGTCACGGGGGTTTCGCGCCTCTTCGTTCCGCCAGTGGGGGGTGCTCGGTCGTACCGCCTCGGCGCTCTTCATCCGTTCGTACGAGCGCGGCGAACGGGTCCACCTCGCGATGCTGTCGCGTGGTCACGACCCGCACGGTGGTGGGTCGTGAGCGTCCCAGTGATCGACGTCCGGGGGCTGGCCTACGCCTACCCCGACGGCAGCCAGGTCCTGTACGGCGTGGACTTGCACATCCATGCCGGTGAGCGGGTCGCTCTCCTGGGGCCAAACGGCGCGGGCAAGACCACGCTCGTACTGCACCTCAACGGCATCCTGCTCCCCGGCGCCGGCACGGTCGCGGTCTCGGGCCTGGCCGTCGAGAAGCGGAACTTTCGGGAGATCCGGCGGCGCGTCGGCATCGTCTTCCAGGATCCCGACGACCAGCTGTTCTCCGCCACCGTCCGCGACGACGTCGCCTTCGGCCCGGCCAACCACGGACTACGGGGCGAGGACCTCGAACGTCGGGTCCAGCACGCGTTGGAGCAGGTCGGCATGGCCGCATACGCCGACCACCCGCCGCACCATCTCTCGT
This sequence comes from Mumia zhuanghuii, assembly GCF_042681565.1. Classification (NCBI taxonomy): domain Bacteria; kingdom Bacillati; phylum Actinomycetota; class Actinomycetes; order Propionibacteriales; family Nocardioidaceae; genus Mumia; species Mumia zhuanghuii. The sequence goes on along the minus strand of NZ_JBHUFT010000008.1, from coordinate 1,162,145 downwards.
TCGGGCAGCGGCGACGGGTGGCCGTCGCCACGGTCCTGGCGATGGAGCCGGAGATCCTGGTGCTCGACGAACCGTCCTCGAACCTCGACCCGATGGCGCGTCGCGAGCTCGCCGACATCGTGCGGTCGTTGTCGGTCACCGTTCTGATGGTGACGCACGACCTCCCGTACGCCCTGGAGCTGTGCCCACGGTCCGTCGTGCTCACCGACGGGGTCGTGGCCGCCGACAGCGACACTCGGAAGCTGCTCGCCGACGAGGACTTCATGCGCGCCCATCGACTCGAGCTGCCGTTCGGGTTCGACCCGAGGACGGTGTGACGGGCGGTCCTTGCGACAGACGGTGTCAGCGCCTACACGAGTCGGTGCTCGAAGGCGTACGCCGCCGCGGCCGTGCGTGACTCGACCTGCAACTTGACGAAGATGTTCGAGAGGTGACGAGCCACCGTCTTCTCGCTCAGTACCAGCGCCCTCGCGATCTGGGTGTTGGTCCGGCCAGACGCGACCAACCGCAGGACTTCGACCTCGCGTTCCGTCAGACCAGCCGGACGGTCAGCCGGGCGCAGCAGTCGGTCGGCCTCCGCGGTGGACGGCGTCGCCCCCAGCTCGCGGAACGTGGCGCGCGCGGTCTCCAGCTCCTGGCGAGCCGACTCTGCATCCCCGAGCTCGCCCAGGGCGCGACCAGTCACGAGTCGCACTCGCGCCACTTCGTAGGGGTTCTGTGCACGGGTCCAGAGCTGGCGCGCCTTGCGCAGGAGGGGCAATGCCCCAGCGGCGTGTCCCGAGGCGAGCTCCGTCAGGCCCGAGGCGAACGCCGCGTACGCATGCAGCGCCTCGGTGCCCACGTGCGCGGCCACGCGGTGCAGCCGGGCGACGACGGCACGGGCCTCCTCCAGGGCGCCAGCGGCGACCAGGACGTCGACCGCCGGTGGCAGCAGCCGGCACTCGGCGACCAGCTCCGACTCCTCGGCGACGAGCCGCCGTACGGCGACCAGCGCGGCGTCGTCCGCCCCCTGCGCGAGCCACAGCAGCGCCAGCCCTGGCTGCGGGTCGTGACCGTGCTCACTCGACCGCTGGTAGGCCGCCTCGGCCTCGTCGTACTCCCCACACTGGCGTAGGACGTCCCCCCGCTCGGACTCCGCGAGACCAATCGCGGCCGGCGAGTCGGCCAGGCGGTAGCGGTCGATCGCGCTCCCGAACTCGTCCAGCGCCTCGGGCCAGGCGCCATGCACGCGCATCAGCTGTCCTCGGTGCACCGAGCACTGGCCGGTGAAAGCCACGAGGCCGGGCTGCGCGCTGCACCAACGGTGCAGGCCCGACGTCCACTCGGCCACGCGGCCGAAGTCGGCAATTTCCTGGCACCCCTCGATGGCGGCACAGTAGACGTGGCCGAAGACCACCGGCGTCAGCTCATGAGCCGCAGCACCGACCATCGCCTCGTCAAGGAGCGCCAACCCGTCGCCGACACGACCCGAGTAGATCGCGAGCCTTCCCTGGCTGCTCAGGCCGAGTGCGAGCAGGTCGGCGTCCCGGCACCGCCTCCCCACGACGGTGACCTCTTGCGCGGACTCAGCCGCGGCGGGAACGTCCCCCGCTCCCAGGTGGCGGTACATGTGCAGGAGAGCGACATATCCATGCTCGACCGCGTCGTCGTCCACGCCCTGGAGCAGCCGCTCGGCGCGGGTGGTCCAGCCACTCTCCAGCGCATGCTCACCGCCACTGCCGAAGATCATCGCGAGGTGGAAGCAGCAGCGCATCGCACCAGACGTCTCCCCCGCCTGCTCGTACAGCGCGAAGCTGCGCTGGTGGAAGTCGACACAGGCGTCGCGGCGCCCCAGCAGGTACGCCGCCAGCCCTGCCGCGTGCAGGTCATCCGCGCTCATCTCGTCGGGCGCGGAGTCGGACCAGATGTCGAGGGCGGCAGTCCACTCCCCCTGCTCGAAGTCCCTTCGCGCCCGCACCAGATCCTCGACCACGCCCACGCGGGACACCTCCCTGTCCGACGGCACTCCCGGCGACCTTCGAGCCAGGCGAACGGCGGCAACGCATCGGCCGTCCTACCCATTGTCGGTCCACTGTGCTGGTTGGTTCGTCCGATGCACACCCGCGCCTCCGCCGCCTAGCGTCGATCACGACCGACACCCGGGCTGAGATTGCGAAAGCCCACGACGCCGAAGGGGGTCACTGAGATGACCGTCCACGACACCTCCGCCGAGCACGCGGAGTTCGCGCCTGCCGAGGCGTGGGACGCGATCGCCGCCGCGTACGCCGAGCACGTCGCGCCGGGCGAACAGTCGCTCTCGGCCGCTGCACTTCGCCTAGTCGGGCTGACTCCTGACGAAGCGTTCCTCGACGTCGCCGCGGGCCCGGGCGGCCTGGGACTGACCGCCGCCCGCCTGGGAGCCACCGTCCTGGCGACCGATTGGGCACCCGCGATGGTCGCCCAGTTCGAGGAACGAGCCCGCACCGAGGGACTCACCAACGCCACCGCACGGGTGATGGACGCCCACGCCCTCGATCTCGAGGACGATCGCTTCGACGTGACCGGGTCCCAGTTCGGGGTCATGCTCGTCCCGGACCAGGCGGAGGCCCTGTGCGAGATGGTGCGGGTGACCAAGGCCGGCGGGCATGTCCTGGTCATCGCTTACGGCTCGCCCGCGGAATTCGAGGCTCTGCAGGGCTTCATCTCGGCCCTGCAGACCGTAGCCCCCGACTTCGAAGGGCTGCCCGATCCACCCCCGTTGGAGTTCCAGCTCTCCGACCCCGACGTCCTGAGCGAGCGCCTTGTCGCCGCGGGCCTCCAGGATGTGCAGGTCGACACCACCCAGCAGGAACGACTCATGTTGTCCACGGGCCAGGAAGCCTGGGACTGGATGCTCTCCAGCAACCCGATCGCCGGGATCATCCTGGACGACGTCGGCGTCAGCGAGCATGATCGCGCCAGGATGCGTTCCACCTTGGACGAGACGATCCGCAACCGGGCGGGTGAAGCCGGTGTTGCCGTTCTCACGGCCCCCCTTAACATCGGATGGGGCCGCAAGGTCGACGACCGATGACCGGTTCCGTCCTCGTCGTCGGCGTCACTCGAGGGGTTCGGCCCGCTTGAGCCTGAGCTCCTCGATGTCGAGCCCGTCCATGCGACGCCTAACCTCACACCGCGGGGAACCCGACCGGCTGGGGATACCTGGTCATGTCCGTGAGCGTCAGCCCGTCGGCGAGCAGGCGCGAACCGCGCTTTTGCCACGACCGTCCGCTGGTTGCCGTGCCGTCTCGTGACGGACATTCCACGCAACGTCCGACGCGCCGCGCGAGGTAGCCCCGACGGTCCACGCTCCCATGTGCGGAACTGCCGCAACACGCCACGTGCCCACGAGGGCAGACGAAAGGCCCCAGACCCTGCGATTTCGCAGGTCAGGGGCCCTGTAGCGGTGGGCGATACTGGGTTCGAACCAGTGCGACCCGCCTTGCTTCGTTCGTCGAAACTTCGCATACTAATAATCTGACCTGTGCCTTTAGCCCTCAAACGGAGCGGCCCAAAGGTGCTCATTCAAGACCACGAGTGGCCATCCCAAGACCACGCATAGACCACGACACGGGGAGGGTCGGTATGCCTCGCGCACCTGAGAAGCGCCAGTTCGGCCAGATCGAGCGGTTGCCGAGCGGACGATTTCGCGCGCGCTATACCGACCCCACCGGACGCGTCACCGACGACGGTTCCCAGCTGCGCCACAACGCCCCGCACACCTTCACCACCCGAGGCGACGCTGAAGCGTGGCTTGTGGACGAACGCCGTGCAATCTCGCAAGGGACCTGGTCTCCCCCGTCGGTGCGTGGCGCCGCGAGAAGCGCTTCGCGCCTGACGTTCGGCGAGTATGCCGCGCGATGGCTAGCAGCCCGCAAGGTGAAAGGTCAGCCACTGGCCGACCGCACGCGGGATCACTACCAGGATCTGCTCGATCGGATCATCCTTCCGACCTTCGGCGACATCGCTCTCAAGGACATCTCTCCCGAGCTTGTGGCACGGTGGTACGACGCGGCGGCGCCGGAGACACCGACCTACCAGGCGCACGCCTACTCGCTTCTCCGCGCGATCATGCGCACGGCAGCAGACCCGACCAAGAACAACGGCACGCCGCTGATCCCCTTCAACCCGTGCGGCATCTCCGGCGGCGGGTCCGCTAGCCGCAAACGCTTGGTCCGGCCCGCCAGCCTGGACGAGATCACCACGATCCTCGTCAACATGCCGGAACGCCATCGGTTGATGGTCCTGCTCGCCGACGGCTGCGCCCTCCGCTTCGGCGAGCTGGCCGAGCTGCGTCGGCACGATGTCGACACGAAGAACGCCATCATCCACGTTCGCCGCGGCGTCGTGCGTTCCACGTCAGCCGGCGTCATCGCGAAGGCACCAGAAAGCGAAGCCGGAATCCGCGACGTCCCGATCCCACCCGACATCGTCGACGCCGTCATCGAGCACAAGAAGCGCCACGCCGAGCCAGGCGTGCTCGGCCTCATCTTTCCCGGCGCCAACGGCGGCCACCTCTCCCCCAGCGCCTTTTACGGCAAGGCGGCGAAGAAGCGCCGCGGGAAGATCCCGACAAAGGGTTGGGGCTGGTACGAGGCCCGCCGCATCGCCGGCCGCGACGACCTCCGCTTCCACGACCTCCGCCACGGTGCACTCACCGAAGCCGCCCGACATGGCGCAACCCTCGCCGAACTCATGGCCCTCGGCGGCCACTCGACGAGCCACGCGGCGATGCGCTACCAACAGGCCGCCTCCGACCGCCTGGCCGACCTCGCCCGCAAGCGCGCCGAAGCCCGCGGATGGACCGGCAGCTGATGTCGTCACTTATGCCAGGCACGACCGACGACCTCGGACACCTCTCAGAAGCCCATGTATACCGGTTGGCTCCGCAACGGACTCGGCCAAACCTCGGACCCTGACCAACAGTCCTGGATGGAAACGTCGTCGTCGCCTGTAAGTAAGGCGAGTACGAGACGCGCACGCCGATCACGGAGGACATCGCCCACGCGGCCCCGCCACCCTGCACGCTAGTCAGTAGCCCTTTCGCCGGCGAAGCACTCGCCGCGTCGGAGGCTGCGATTCACGACGCGCATGAGCGCACTCGTCCTCTCCTCTCCAGTTTCCACGCGCTGAATGCACATCGCGCGATCGGCAGCGAGTCATCCGTGACCTGGTGGGAGCGCGTCCCGCGAGTCGGATGCTCGTACGAGAAGCCCGACAGTTCCGCAGCGGGTGTCGATTCCTCAGCGCCTGCGGCGCTGTCGTCCGCCGGATCCGACCCTAGGACTTGAACCCGCGACCCCTGCGAGAAATCAGGCCCTTTGCGAGAGGTGCTGAGAAGGTCCGGCGGGCACGGAACTCGATTGACGTTGCATGGAACGACTGTCCCGTGCAGCAGTCCCAGGCGAGGTCCGACGATCACAAAGGAACGCGGACACGGCCCTGCAGCAGCGCAACCGGAGGTCTCCGGGCGCTGGGGCAACGGACCAGCCTGACCTGGTCGTCGCGGAAGGCCGGAGGCGGTAAGACTGCAGCGACGCGGGTATCACCTGCTCACCGAGGCCCGCCGCAGCCGCCTTCACGAGGCCGTAAGAACCCGGCCAACTACCTTGTCGGGGCAACCAAGCAGGTCTAGGGCATGGGCACGCACCATTCGCTCTAGCACCGCGACGACCTGCTGCAGCTCGTAGGCGTCGTACCCCTTCGTGCCGTGGGCAAGATCGTTGCGGATGATCCGGAGCGCATCGGCGGCATTCCTGGCGTTGACTGGCGCCGCCTTGGTCGCAGTAACCAGCGGCGTTGCCTCCAACTGCCCCTTCACGTCGCCCGGGAGCCTCCTCGCCAGCCAGTTGATCGCCGGTTCAAGCCCACCTGGCGGCCGCTTGCTGATGTTGCGCTCCAGAAACTTCAGCTGCTTGGCGTCGAGCGAACCCTTCGCCAGCGCGATGACCTGGTCGCGATCTTCGGCGTGCTTCTTCTGACGTCTGGCATACGAGGCTTTCGTTTCGTACCCGTGGGCGCCTTCGATTGCCTGAAGGAGCAGGAGGAAGCGCGAGCGCGGATGTTGGTCGCGCGCGTGCAGCATCGCCCCATAGGTCTCCACCAGCGGGTGGTGATCTGACTCAAGCTTCTGCCAGGTTCGCACCAACTGGAGCAGCGAGACGCCATCGGCCTTGAGTCGCAAGGGTGACATGATCTTCTCGATCTCGTCACGCGAGGACTCGAACGGCTCCTGCGTAATCCCCAGGCCGAACAGCTGGCCTTGTGCTCCGGCCCATCGTCGGAGCCGGGGTAGAGGCTCAGGTAGGTGATCTCTTCGGCGCGGCCGGTGGCGATCGAAACCACCCGGCGCAGCGGCGTCACCCAGTCGTCGAGAAGCTGGCGAAGCGGCACCGGCTGCTCGAGCCTGCACCACGCCACCGGGCTGAAGCCCATGCCGAAGGTGTAGGGATCAAACGAGCGGAACGAGCCGAAGTACGTCAGGCCGACCGTGGCGTCCGTGTCATTCCACTCCTGCCGGAAGTCCTTCGGATCCAGTTCGGCCGCCCACGTCCCCGCGATCCCCTTCGGGAACTTGGTGTTCTTGATCGGCGGGACACCGGCGATGGCATCGAGTCCACCGATCTGCACCTCGCACTGCGTAAAGAGCGCCCCCTCGGACGCCACGTCAGCGAGGGTGATGATTGCGGCCGCCGCGTTGATGATCGCCTGGTCCGACACCCAGTAGGTCACGCGAGCGTTGATGAGGATGACGCTCGCGCCGTTCGACAGCCTGCCCGTCACGACGGGCGCGTCGACGTGCTGCGGGAACCCGGTCACACCGGGAGCCATGTGCTCAAGCGCATCGTCGAAGTCGCCGTGAGTCGTGCCCTTCGGTGGCTTCCCGGCTTCGACGGTCAGCGCCCCATACGCCTCGAACGTCCCGCCCGCGGCGGTCGGGAGCTGCCACGTCGCGAGGTAGTCGTCCGGCGCAAACGACAGCTTGAGGGCGGCTTTACGAGTCATCGTCCATACCGCTTGATGCGAGCCACCCAGTCCTTGAAGCGGACAAGTTCTGCCTCGAGTTCGTCAGGCTCCGGCGCGATGAAGTTCGTCTCTGGAGCCTGATCGTGGCGCGGCGCCCACTCCGACGCCTGGGCGTAGCCGGACTGGTAGTCGTTGTCATCCTGCTCGGTGATCCCGACGAGCATCTTGAACATTCGCGGCCTGACCTCGTTTGTGCCACGGTCGACCAGTTCGTTGACAACGTTGAGGTTGACTGCCCGCTCCCACGCTTGAGACAAACGACCACCCCACTCCTGGGCGCGACGCGTGTACTCGTCGGAGTCGAGCTGGTCCCGCTGTCCCCGTAGGCGAGCGAGCTCAGCCGTCAGCCAGTCGATGCGCGACGGAATGTCCTTCACGTTCCATGGGTGCTTGTCCGCTACGAGTCCTGGGCGCTCGCCCTGGCGGAGAATGGCGCGCTCGGTCACCGCGACGCCAAGATCACGCGCAGCCTTGTTGAGCCCATTGACGAACGTGGCTTCGTGCGTGAACACGATGACTTGTCGATCCTGAGCCAACTCCACGAGTCGTCTGGCGACGCGCGAGCGTCGGCCCGCGTCAAGCGAAGAGACTGGGTCGTCGAATACGACGGCGGACTTGGAGCCGTCGAACTCCACCTCGGTGAGGAAGCCAGCCAGGCCGAGGGCTGTTTGTTCGCCCTCGGAGAAAACGTCGTCGATGTCGGCGTTGAGCGTCGCCCCCAACAATCTCGGCTGGTGCTCCAAGGTTGCATCACGACGACCGCCGGTTGGATCGAGCGTCACCTTGCGAAGATGGAGTCGCTCGGTCTCACGGGTGAACTGGTCGCGGACCACGCTCGTGACGTGCTCCGTCGTGAGCGTCGTGGCCTTGCGAGTGATGCCGGTCGTATCAGTTTGTCGCCGGGCGGCTTCGATCTTGGCACGCGCCTTCAGTCGCTCCACCTCGGCGGCGAGGTTCTCTTTAGCCTCCGCGAACTGCCGGCGCGCCTGCGCCTCGGCAACCTCGACCTTCAGGGCACGAACCTTCTCGTTGAAGGTCTCCGCGTCGATGGCCGCGCTGGCATCCGTAAGCGCCTGCTGACGTTCCTGGATCGCTGCAGTTGGTGAGGCGGAGCAGGGCGCCGGCTGGTCCTCGCGACTGCCGTCGAGCCATTCGACTGACTCGGCTGCGACTGTGGCTGCGGTGGCGATCCAGGTCTCGATGGCAGCGACGTCTTGACCGCCTGCCTGCAAGTGCCCCAGGGCCGTCGTTACTGCGACGGGAGGTGCCTGGAGCAGCGCCACCCGATCCCGTTGCCGTGTCAGGTCGCGCTCGGCAGCGTCCGCTTCGCGCGAAGTGGTGTCCATGACGAACGCTTCGAAGCGAATTAGGCGGTCAGCGCCTTCCGGGGAGAGCGGCTGCTGACAGAGAACGCAGACCGCCCCGTCCTGGGTAGCGGGGTACGTGTGCTCGTGATACGCGGCCGTTGTCGAGTACGTGCGAGCAGCATTCCAGAGTGCACGCCACGCGGCAGACCCGACGCCCGGCAGGGGCTCGGCATCGAACGTCCTCTCCGAAGCGATTTTCGCAGCGGCACGCAGTTCAAGCGCCTTCTTCTTGTCCTCGCTCAGCTGGTTGAGCGCGTCGCCGTCCACAGCCGAACTGAGCCGGTCGACGTATTCATTGACCGTGCCCCAATGCGCCGCGAGTTGGCGCAGACGGGCCTTCTCGTTGTTGGGATCGCTTCCATCCAGGCGCGCCAGTTCCTGGAGCTTCTGCGACAGGGCGGTGTCGTGCCCCGCTTCAAGCGCCGTCGCTTCGTCGATCTGGGCCTGCGTCGTCTCAGCGCTGAGCGAATCCAGAAAGGCCCTCGCCTGGGTGCCGCTGGCGAGCAATGGCAGCTCCGGGCGTGATGCGGCGTTAGCCGAGAGGCGCCGGGTCAGTTCTTGCTGGACCTCTTCGCATGCGTGGGACAGTCGGTCCAAGAGGGTCAACGCGGACGGCCTGTAGCTGATCTCGGACGCTGCCGTTACGTAGGCGTCGCCGCACTCTTCGTCGTAGAAGCGAACGGCCGAGAGTTCGTGGGAGCTTGAGTTCCCCAGTGACCAGTCTCGCGACCTGTCGCCGACTTTGAACGTGAACGAGGCACTCTGATCGCTCTGCTGGCTGGCGAAGACGTCGCCAAGCAGCTCGGCCTTGACACGGGCGGTGACCGCCTGACGGATGAGGCGGGCGTAGCCCGACTTTCCGCTGGCGTTGTCGCCGTAGATGATCGTGAGTCCAGATTCTCCGAAGGCGAGTCGTTGTTCTGGCAGCAGGGCGTTGACACCGGAAACATCGGCTACGGCCAGGAGTCGGACGGGCTCACCGTTTTCGGACGTACCGGGCACGTCCTGTGCCGTGATTCCGGGCGAAGGTGGGAAGGTGCGGGCGATGAGGTGGTCGGCGATGGTCGCGACGTCCTCCGCGGACAGGCCCTCGTTGCGACAGAAGCGGGCGACGGCATCCTTCTGCCAGAAGAACCTGCTGGCGACCCACTCGGCAAGATCCTCCTCGAGTGTCATTCGGCCGGGTCCTCGTTCGAGCTCTGTCCAGAACCGCACCCGCTGCCCCCAGCAAAGCCGGCACCGATCACGTCCACGTCTCCTCGGCCAGTGGCGCCTCGTTTAGCTCGTCGCGGCGGTTCCGCCAGTCTGGCATGAACTGATCCATCAGGGCCACGAAGCGCTCGCCGTGGCCGCGCTCAAGCAGGTGCGTCAGTTCGTGGACGACGATGTAGTCCAGGCAGCGCGGGTTCTTCTTGGCAAGTTCGGGGTTGAGCCAGATCGTGCGGGAGTTGGCGACGCAAGTCCCCCACTTGGTCTTCATGCGCCGGACGACGACCTTGTCGGCTTCCACCCCGATGATCGGCTGCCACTTCTCCAGGATCGGCGGCACGGCGGCCTTCAGCTCTCGCCGGTACCAGCGATCCAGCGCGGCCAGTCGCCCGTCAGCATCTGTGCCCTCGGGCGTCACGACCCAGAGCGTCTTGCCCTTCGGCTCGACGCTGAAGTGCCCGCTCGTGCGGGACACGTCGAGGATGTAGCGCTCGCCCCACACGTAGTGGGTCTCTCCCGACAGCATCTGCCGCTTGGTCTGCCGCTCAGCCTTCTGGAGCTGTTCGCGCTGCCGCTTGATCCACGGGAGTCGCTGGACGATCGCGAGTCGGACGGTGAAAGGAAGCGAGGCGAGATGACACGGGCGGCGAGCGGCTCGAGCGGTGGCACGACCTTGACTGTCCCATCCTTGCGACGCACCACCGCGCCGTTCTTCCAGAGGTGACCAGTCGACCGCCCGATCCACACCTCCCGGCACGCGCCATCCAATGGCCAACCCTGGGCGATCAGCTCCTGGAACCGACGCCGCTTCTCCGTCATCGGCCGCCGGCCGGGCCCCTTCTTGACACGACGAGGCGACAGACGAGAACTCCCTTCGGGTTGTCCCTGTTTGCAACGGTCGCTGGAAACCACCGCGACGAAACTGTTCAGTTTTCGATCGTCGCCGACACCCAGAGCAAAGTGGAGCGCTCTCCCCCCTGCCGAGACCCGCCGCGTCGATTTAGCATGCGAATAGCCCTCGTCGTGAGTGAGGTCTCGCAGCGAAGACACCGTGCGGCCGACAGCAGCCTCGACTGCCTGCTGACGGTCCTCCATCGATGTGAGCCTCCGGCCGTCGAGCGCCCTCCGGATCAGGTCGCGCTGCCAATCCGCGATGGGCGTCGGCGGGGAAACAGCACGAGTCGCTTCTGCGTGCGGATCGTCGCCGAAGAGAGCCATGTCGTCCGTCACAAGGGAAGCCTACGAAAGCGGTCGCACCCGCCACGCGACCGCAAGCCGAAGTCCACGAAGCGGGCCGATCACAGCCGTCCAGCCAAACTTCATGGCGTTCCAGAACAAGAGGAACACCAGCACGTTCAGCCAGCCGAGGCCGGGGCGGGCGGCGACCTCGATGGCGAGCGCGGTCAGCCCGAGGTAGGCAGGGGTGGCGACGAGGGCGACGGGGATGGCCCACTTGAGGCCGCGTGGCGAGCGCAGCCAGTCGACTGCGCGGTTGGTGGGCATGTAGAAGCGGAGGTAGCCGCGGATCGCGGCGCTGAGGTGCCAGAGTGCGGTGAGCATGAGGGTCTCCTTCAGTCGGGGCACACCCTCCTTCCCTACGCCTGATATCCGACAGGACGGGCGCACCATCGCCCGTCCTGGGGATAACCCAGCCGGCGCTGACGCTGTGCACCGCTACGCAAGCGCACGTCCCTGCTGCTCGACCGTTCGACTGCGCCGCTCCTGGCTCACAGCCGCTCCCTCGGAGATCGCCCGGGCACGACGAATCGCCTGCTCGGCACGAGCGACATCTCGCTTCTGCGCCAGCGTGCGGGGATCGCCGAGAGTTCTGTGCCCCTCCACCTGGTAGCGGTCGCGGTAGGCGGCGACGGTCCTCACTTGGTGGAGCCAGCGACGACGTGCGGCCTCGGTCGCGGGCAATGTGCCGAGCCGCTTGAGCCACGGCTGCCTCTCTTCGACGGCCTTCTCTGCGAGGGCGAGCGCCCGTCCCTCCATCAGGTCGGCGCGCTCGGTAAGCGCCTTGACCATCATCTCGTCCATCGGGCCGCCGGCGACGGGAATCAGCCCGACGACCAGCTTCGGCGACGGGCGATGCTTACGTTGCTTCGACTGGGCTGCTTTCTGGAGTCGGCTGATGAGTACGGCGCCGATGTCCTCGGCATCGTCGAGGGACCGACGCTTGACGAGTGGCGGCAAGAGTCGGCCGACGTCGTGGTGGTTGGCCTCGGCCCTGCGCAGTTCGACCGTGAGCGGGCCGAACGACTCGGACGCCAGCACGTGCTCAACCTGGGCGTCGGTCAGCCCACTGTTCTTGACCGCCTCAACCCACCGCTCGCGCTGGGCGACGGCGCCGATCGTCTCGTACTCCGCTCCGAGCTGGGCTATGGACGTCCAGCGCTCCTGCTCCGCCTCGATCATGTGGTGGGCCGACACTTCGCCGCCGATGTGCTGGAGCACGCCGTATAGGACGGTGTGGGCGTTCACCTTGTCGGGCTCGGGAGGGGAGTGGCCCTCGTCGGGTTTGTCGAGGGCGACGTAGGCGACGTTGGAGTCTCGGCCGCGGGTCATGGAGACGTAGAGGTTCTCGCGCGTGGTCGAACTGGTGACGACAACGTGAGAGGTGTCGGCGGTGATGCCTTGGGCGCGGTGGGCGGTTACGGCGTACCCGAGCTCGACGTGCTCGGCGACGTAGCTGGCCGGCAGCGACGCCGCTTCCTCGAGTCCGGTTCCGACTCGCCGCACGTCCATCGAGCCGTCCTTGCCGACGCGGGTGACGCGCCAGCCGTCGCCGTTGCGGACCCACCCGCCTCCTCTGGGACCGGCGCAAGCTCCCACGCGAGATTGCGGTCCCTCCCCCGGTCCCGTTGCTCCCACTCAACGCCCAGGACCTGCGTCAGGCGATCGGCCAGGACGGCGTTGTAGTGCTCGGAGATCGCGACGACAGCGGCGTGCATCGGTCGCCCGTCGAGGCTCCGCCATCGCTTGTCCGCCACCGTCTTCACCTTGTTGGAGATGACGACATGAGTGTGGAGCTGCGGGTCGCCTAGGCGCGAATCCCAGTGGTCGTACGCTGTGGCAGCGACGCCGACGACGTCTGCCTCACCCTCGACGATCTCGTCGCCCGGCAGATGCTCACCCCGATAGCGGCGTCGTTCCTGCGCGCCGCAGTCCGCGCCCGCAAGAGCATCGCCGTCTCCGGATCGCAGGGCGCTGGCAAGACGACCCTCGTACGCGCATTGTGTGCCGAGATCGATCCGCTGGAGGCGATCGGCACCTTCGAGACCGAGTACGAGCTGCACCTGCACGAGCTGCGCGACCGACACCGCGTCGTCCACCCGTGGGAGGCACGTCCCGGATCCGGCGAGCGCGGCGCCGACGGCCGCCAAGCCGGCGAGTTCACTCTCGACGATGCGTTGGTCGACTCATTCCGGTTCAACCTCTCCCGCCAGATCGTCGGCGAGGTCCGCGGCAAGGAGATCTGGGCGATGATCAAGGCGATGGAGTCCGGTACCGGCTCCATCTCCACCACCCACGCCTCCGACGCGGTCGCGGCGATCCGCAAGCTCGTCACCTGCGCGATGGAAGCCGGGCCGCACATCACCCATGCCCTCGCGACCAGCAAGCTGGCGTCGACCATCGACCTGATCGTGCACCTCGACCTCCGTACGGTTCAGAGCGCCAGCGGGTCGACCCGGCGACGGCGGGTGGCGGAGATCATCGCGCTCGACCCCGGCGAACGCGAGACCGGCTACGCCACCACTCACGTCTTCGCACCCGACGCCGACGGTACGGCGATGGCCGGCGTACTCCCTGACGCGTACCGCGCGCTCGCCTCGTACGGATTCGACCTCGGCGGCTACCTTGCCCAGCAAGGGGTACGGCCGTGACCGCGCTCGTCCCCGCCGTCGCCGGCGCACTCGTGATCGGTGGGCTGATCGCGCTCTTACTCGGCCTGCGCCCGTCCCCCGCGGTCGACCGCCCGTCCCGGCTGCGCCGGTTCCGCGGACTGTCCCGACGAACACGATTGCTCGCCATCGCAGGCGTCGGCTCGGGCGCCGTGGCGCTCCTGGTGACCGGATGGGTCCTAGCACTCGTTGTCGTGCCGGTCGCGTTCGTCGGGCTCCCGGTCCTGCTGTCGTCGTCCGCGGCGGCCGAACGGATCGAGCGGCTGGAGGCGATGGAGGAATGGACCAGGTCGCTGGCCGGGGTCCTGACGGTCGGCGTCGGGCTCGAGCAGGCGCTCGTGGCGACACTGCGTTCGACACCGACCGCGATTGCTCCTGAGGTGACGCGGCTCGTTGCCCGCTTGCGCGCGCGGTGGGTCACCGAGGACGCGCTGCGTGCGTTCGCCGATGAGCTCGATGACGCTACGGGCGACCTCGTCGCGGCGAACCTAATCCTCGGCGCACGGCGCAGGGGCGCGGGGCTGGCGAGCGTCCTCGACGGCCTCGCCGAGTCCGTCGCCGCTGACGTACGCGCCCGCCGTCAGGTCGAGGCCGACAGGGCGAAGCCCCGTGCGACTGCTCGCTGGGTGACACTGATCAGCGTCGGTGTGCTGGTGGTCCTCGCCACGTCGGGGACGTACGTCGAGCCGTACCGGAGTCCGTTCGGACAGGTCATCCTCGTGGCACTGCTGTCGGCGTACGTCGCGACGCTCGTATGGATGAAGCGGATGGCGTTGGGGCGGGCGATGCCGCGGTTCTTGTCAACCGCGTCCTCCTCGCCGGCGAATGGTGGTGCGGCATGACGACGGGACTCCAGCTCGCGCTGCTCGGCGGCGCCCTGCTCGGCCTGGGCGTCGTGCTGGTCGTCGCCCGACTGCTGCCTGCCGAACCGGACCTTGCCGAGTCGCTCGGCAGGTTGTCGCCCACCCGGACGCGGGCGAGCTCGGCGGTGACCACAGCGATGGGCAAGGAACGGATCGGGGTCTGGGCGATCCGCGTGCTCCCGCCGGGTGTCTGGGTCAGGACCCCGACCCGCGAGCTGGCGCTGCTGCGGATCCCGCTCGCCCGGTTCTACGGCGACAAGATCACGATGGCGCTGACGGGGCTTGTGCTCCCGCCACTACTGGCGGTGTTCTTCGCCCAGATCGGCATCGGGCTGCCGTTCGCGATCCCTGCGATCGCTTCGGTCGGGCTGGCCGTGGTGATGTTCTTCCTGCCGAACTACAACGCCGTCGACGATGCCCGCAAAGCGCGGCTCGAGTTCGCCCGCGCGCTCGGCGCGTACATCGATCTGGTGGCGCTGGAACGCAACAACGGCTCCGGCGTCCGGCAGGCGATGGAGGCCGCGGCCGAGGTCGGCGACTCGTGGGTCTTCACCCGGATCTCCGAGGAGCTGACGCGTTCCCGCTGGTCGGGGCAGCCGCCCTGGGATGCGCTGCACACGCTGGCCGACGAACTGGGCCTGCCCGAGCTCGACGACTTCGCCGACATCATGCGGCTGTCCGGTGAGGAGGGTGCGTCGGTGTACGCCAGCCTGCGCGCCCGCTCGGCCGCCATGCGCACCGCGATGCTCAACGACGAGGTCGCCGAAGCCAACGCCGTCGGCGAGCGGATGACGATCCCCGGCTCGCTGCTCGGCGTCATATTCATGGCGCTCCTCGTCGCCCCGTCCCTGCTGCGGATGTTCAGCAGCACCTGACCGTCAACGACTCCAGGACTCCTCGAAGGAAGGAACGCGAATGAACCGAATAGTGGCACTTCTGCTGGCCCTCGGCCCCAGCGGCGACGCCCGGCTGCACGACCGGGAGGAACGCGGCTCAGTTACAACCGAGCACGTGCTGTGGGCGGTGGCCGTCATCGCCATCGTCGGCATCGTGGTCGCGGCGGTAAAGGCGTATGTCGAAAGCCAGGCCGGCAAGCTCAGCTAGCGCACGGCGCGACGAGCGCGGCTCGGTATCCATCGAGCTGCTCATCGTGCTGCCCGCGCTCTTCGCGGTGATGTTCCTCGGAGTCCAGGCCGCGCTGATCCACCACGCCAAGAGCGTCGCGATCGCCGCCGCGCAGGAGGGCGCACGCGCGGCTGGCGGCGAGGAAGGTACGGCGAGCGACGGCGTGCGGGCAGCGAACGGATTCCTCGCCAAGGCCGGCGGCAGCGACGTCATCACCCGAACTCGCACGACCGCGCGGCGCGCCACGACCAATGTGACGGTCACCGTACAAGGACGGAGCCTGAGCGTGATCCCCGGCTGGCGCCCCAGGGTGGTCCAGTCCGCGTCGCGGCCGGTGGAGAGACTCACAGCGCCATGACGGCCTGGAAGCGGTGGAGGGATGATCACGGCTCGGCAGCCATCGAGGCCGCGATCGGTGTGCCTGCGTTCGTGCTCTTCATCGGGCTGATCATCGCCGGTGGACGCATGGCGACGACGCACTCGGCCGTCGAGTCAGCTGCCGCCGACGCCGCCCGCTCCGCCTCCATCGCGCGCACCTCGAGCGCGGCGACGAACGATGCAAGCGCTGCCGCGCAGGCGAGCCTGGCCGACCAGGACATCCGCTGCCTACGGGTGAACGTGAACGTCGACGTGTCCGACTTCTCCAAGCCCGCCGGGGAGCCCGGTGCCGTCGCGGCCACCGTCGGCTGCGTCCTCGCACTCTCCGACCTCTCCGTACCCGGCGTGCCCGGCAGCCGTCTCATCGAGGCGACGATCAGCAGCCCGATCGACACCTGGAGGGAGCGCAGATGAGGCGCCGTACCGACGAACGCGGATCCATCAGCCTCTGGCTGATCACCGCGAGCATCGTGACGACGACGTGTGTGGGGCTCGCCGTCGACCTCGGTGGACAAGTCCACGCCCAGCAGCGCGCTCACGACATCGCAGCACAGGCGGCGCGCACAGGCGGCGAGCGAGTACAAGCACCGGCGATCGAGGGGCGCTACCTCGCCGTCGACACCGCAGCAGCGCACCGCGCAGCCGAGGACTACCTGGCCGCCGCCGACGTCGCCGGGACGGTCACCGTCACCGGCGGAGACACCATCACCGTGAGCGTGATCGACACCTACAGTCCCAAGTTCCTCAGCCTCATCGGCCTCGGTGACATGACGGTCACCGGCGAAGCCTCAGCCCGCCTGATTCGCAACATCGGAGGAAACGAAGAATGACCCAGCCCACGATCCGGCAGCGACTCCTCGGACTCGGTGCGACGCTCGCGATCCTGCTGCTCGTCGCCGGGATCCCCGTCGTCCTCGTCGCCCTCGGTGCGACGCCATGGCGGGCTGACCTCGGCGACCTCCGCACGCTGCTTTCGTCCCCTGACGACGGCACGCTCGCCGTGGTCGTCATCGCGGCGGTCGCTTGGATCGCGTGGCTCGTCGTCGCCGTCTCCGTGGTCGTCGAGGTCCTCGCGCAGGTGCGAGGTCTTCCCGCGCCGACGCTGCCAGGTCTCGGCGCGCCGCAACGTGCAGCCGGGGAGCTCGTCGCCGTCGCAGCGTTGCTGTTCGTCGCCGCGCCAACGGTCGCGGCGGGGTTCCCGGCGCCGCCCGCTCACGCGGCTGCCGCGCCGCTGCGAGCAGCGCCCGTCCCAGCGGCAGTCGAGACTGCGGCCGTCCCTTCCGTAGCTGCGCCCGTCCCTGCTGCGGCCGGGACTTCGCCCAAGGAGCGATCGACCGTCGACTACACGGTCAAGCGCGGCGACAGCCTCTGGAGGATCGCCGACCAGCTACTCGGCGACGGCGCACGGTTCCCCGAGATCGTCGAACTCAACCACGCCGTACTCAACGGGCGACCCGACTTCATCCTGGCGGGAACCGTGCTCAAAGTGCCTCACGAGGCAGACGAGCCGGCAGGCGACTCTCCGCCCGGTGGGTACGCGGTGAAGCCCGGCGACACCCTCTCCGGAATTGCCGAGGCGGAGCTCGGAGACCCCGCCCGATACGGCGAGCTGGCCGAAGCGTCACGCGGCACCGTCCAATCCGACGGCTCCAGACTCACCGATCCAAACCTGATCCGACCAGGGTGGGAAATCACGATTCCCGGACCGGCGAACCGCGTCGCCGACGTGCCAGACAAGCCAGTCGACGTCGGGCCGCCCGCCCCCGCGGCACCACCACCTGTCACTCCTCGGCCTGAGCCCGCGCTCACGCCAACGCCCGCGAAGACGGCTCCGCCTGAGCCGGCGCCCGCCGCCGACCACGCCGACGGCAACAGTGAGGCCGAAGCTTCCACCCCCGGCTGGCTGCTCCCCGGACTCACCGGTTCAGGGGCGGTCCTGGCCGCGGTCGTGCTGCTCGCGGTGCGTGCCCATCGCAACACCCAGCTCCGGTACCGGCGACCCGGGCAGAGGGTCGCCGCTCCCCCACCAGAGCTCCGCAACGTCGAGAAGACCGCCTTCGCCTCCGGCGCTCCACTCACAGACGCCATCAAGCACCTCGATCGCGCACTCCGCCATCTGGCCGGCGCCTGCGAAGACGAGAGCCGCACACTCCCACCAGCCGTCACCGTCACGCTTGCGCGAGACATCGCAACCCTTCACCTCGCCACGGACGCCGACCTGCCCGCACCGTGGACGGGTGAAGGCGCGGAGTGGTCGACGCTCCTCGGCACAGACGTGCCTGACCGACCCGATGTCCTCCCGCCGTACCCGATGTTGGTCTCGGTCGGCCAAGACGGCTCGGGCGCCCTCCACCTCGTGAACCTCGAACACCTGCGGGTTACCAACCTGGCCGGCGACTCGAACGCGACGACCGCGCTCGGCCGCCACATCGCCGCCGAGCTTGCGCTCAACCCGTGGGCGGTGCTCGTCGACGTCACCGTGATCGGCCTCGGCGAGGAACTGGCCCCGCTCGACCCACTCCGACTGCACCACCACGTCAACGATGATGGAGTCGTCGCGTCGATCGCCCGGGACCTGACCGCGGCGCGAGAGGCTGGCGGCGACGACCCCGACCCGTACCGGGCGGTCGTCACCGCCGGGCCGGGAACGGCGGAGCTCGCCGACCTGCTCGCCTCACCCGTGCCCCGCCTGGGTGCGGCCGTGATCTCGCTCGGTGCGCCCGTCCCCGGCTCAACCCTCATCGAAATCGACCACGACGGCCACCTTCACGCCCCTTCGCTCCGACGGAACCTCCAGGCGGCTGGCCTCATGGCAGACGAGGCAGCGGCGTGCGCGGCCATCGTCGACCTGACACGTGAAAGCGAACCCGAGCGGATTCCACCCTTCGACGAGGCGGCCGGCAGCTGGAAAGCGCTCGCCGACCACGCTGGCCTGCTCCGCGCGGAAGTGACCGACCCCCGCGGGACGGACCCCGCCGGAAACGAGTCTCTACTCCCCCGCTCGACGGAGGAGTACGTCGAGGTTGCCGCAACGACGGCTGCGGATGTCGAGACCCTTGCCCCGGTGGTGCCAGCATCCGTCCGACGGAAGGTCGAAGACGCAGATCCGGCACTCGACGAGGATGTCGCCGAGTGGTTCGACCCCGACAGCGTTCGACCCCGCCTCACCGTCCTCGGTCCGGTGAAGGCCTATGTGTTCGGCGAGACCGTCCCGGCGATTGCCAAGCGCAGGCCGTACTTCGTCGAGATGCTCGCCTATCTCGCGCTCCACCCGGGCGGCGTCACCGGGGGCGCGGTCTCCGACGCGTTCTCGACCGCCGCCTCCCGCGCGCGGACGGACCTCGGCATCCTGCGCACCTGGCTCGGCACCAATCCGCGTACAGGCACGCCGCACCTTCCGGCCGCCAACGAGTCGGCGACATTCCGCGAGACGGGCGTGAAGGCATACCAAGTCGAAGACGTGCTCGTCGACGCCGACCTGTTCCGCCGACTCCGAGCCCGAGGAGAGGCACGCGGCGCAGAAGGCATCGCGGACCTGAAGACAGCCACCACGCTCGTCGCTGGCCAGCCGTTCAGCCTGCTCCGCGAACGCGGGTGGAGCTGGCTGCTCGACGACGAGCGCCTCCACGAAACCATCGGATGCGCCATCGTCGACACCGCCCACATCCTCGTGGTCGATGCACTTGAGAAAAACGACCTGCCAGCCGCCCGCGAAGCCGCTGAGACCGCATGCACGGCGGCACCGTACGACGAAATCTGCCGACTCGACCTCGTCAAGGTCACCGCCGCCGAAGGCCATGAGGAGGCAGCGGAGAAGATGCTCGCCGACGGCGTCGTCAACCGCACCGACGACCACCTACCACCCGTCACCCTCCCAGAACGGACGTCGGCGGCGCTCGACGGCGACGCCCCGGATGGCCGGACGACGCCGCACCGGAAGTAAGATTCGGCGCCGTCTGTGAGAGAACTGGGTGACCAAATCGCAACGAGCCTCAAGGGAGTCGATCCCACCTGATCACAGGGCCGCCGCTCGGCAAGAGATCGCGATTCTCCTGGGCCCTCGTCGGCTACATCAATCATCGCCTACGGCGTAGCTACATCGCCGGCGGAGTCGTCACGGTCCGGCCGATGAGCGGCGGGCGGGCCGGCGCGTCATTCCGGGGCCCCACCGCTCCTCGATCAGACTGCTTCTCCCGGCGAAGCCGGCGCCCGCCCTGTCTTCACCGCGCGGGGCGTGGTGGTCCGGCGACTGCCGGACTCTGCGGCTCACAGACTCCGGGAGAAGGCAATAGCTCCCTTGGAGGATTCAAGTTGAGTAGCAAGGCCTTTTGTCAATAGGTAGATACGCCCGGTTTCCGCGATGTGATGTGACCCACCCTCATCTCACGGCAACTCAGCCGTCCGAGATCGGGGAATCAACATGAAGCTTCGCAAAAGGCATCTCACAGCTGCTGCGGCGGCGCTGGCGCTAGGGGCCGGCGTGCTCGGAGGCGCGGGAGCGGCAAGTACGGCACGGGCAGAGCAGACATCTGCCGCCGGTGCAGTATCGGCGGCAACTCCAAATCCGGCGCCGACCGAAGTAGTTGGTCAGGGCACCGCTGCAGCGGACGTCACCGCCACCGAACTGGCGCGGGAAGTGGTGCCAGATACTCGGCAGACTCGTGACGGCGCGGTGGAAGCATTCACCGCGTTCGCTGGCTGGCTTACCTCCTCACCCGCGGTGAAGAAGGAGCCCGAGCTGGCCGTCTCGGCGATCGGAGAGGACCTGCTCAACCCGGGTGAGGCTCAGATGCTCGCCAACATGCAACGCGCTGATGACATGTACTTCGACCTCGGGGCTGGCGGCTACCGCATTCTCGCGCACTCCGGCGACGCGGATCGCCCCGATCAGGTGATGCTCGAGGTCGCCGCGCCGCTGCGGAACGCCGGCAAGACCCGCTGGATCATCGCCGGCGGAGTGGTCGCTTGGCGCGACGGCGCCTGGCACTTGGTGAGCATCATGCCCAAGGAGGTCGAACAGCCCAAGGAGGTCGACACCGAAGCTGAAGAGCTGACCGCCTCAGATCAGGGCAAGGTGTTCGACGGACTCGGCTGGAAGCTGTTCGCCGAGCAGGGCCAGTGAGGCGCACCATTATGCGCCAATACCGTGGTGCGGTCCTGTCCGCACTCCTCGCCCTTGCAGCGGCATCGGTCCTCCTGCTCGTCAGCAACTCGCCTGCGTCGGCGGCGGCCACCGACAGGGTCCTCATTACCGGCGACTCGATCACGCAAGGCTCCTCAGGCGACTACACGTGGCGCTATCGCCTCTGGGACAAACTCCAGTCCACGGAAGCCGGGCAGGTCGAATTCGTCGGCACAAGGTCCGACCTCTACGACAACGTCAACGACGGTTTCGGATCCCAGCACTACGCCGTCAACTTCGCCGGCGAGAAGCACGCAGCCAAGTGGGGCAGCACCTACTGGCAGGGCTCGCTAACATCCAGAACCAGGTGACCTCCAGTGGGGCTAACACGCTCGTGGTCATGCTTGGCAGCAACGACCTGTCCTACGCGACGAGTCCAGCGGCGACGATCGACAATGTCCGCACCTACATCCAGACAGCCCGTGCCGCCATGCCCGGAATCGACGTGGTGGTCGGCGAGGTCGTCAACAAGTACGACCCGTGGACCGGCGTCTACTCCCTCGAGTCCGAAGGCGCCGACTACGCCTCCCGACTCCGGACGTTGGCTACGCAACTCAACACCGCATCCGAGCGCGTCGTCGTCGCATCCACCCGCACCGGGTGGGACGCCAGAGACCACACTTGGGACGGCACTCACCCCAACCCGACCGGGGAAGCTCTGATCGCCCAACGCATGTCCCAGGCCCTCGCGTCGATCGGCATCGGAACGTCCACCCCCGACATTTCAGGGGCAAAGGCTTGGAACGTCGCAGCGCCCGCTCTGACCGGGCTTACGCCGGGCAGCGAACAGGCGACACTGTCGTGGAACAGAACATCGACCGGTGCTACGGGCATGTACATCCACGTCCGAAATGTCGACACGGACGAGCCGTGGAACCCCCTACCGTATGCTGTTGGCGGCAGTGGCTGGACAGCCGAACTCTTGGCCGCCGGAGGGACATACCAGTTCCGCAACGCGCCCGCCAAGGGGTGGAACACCGGGCTCCCTGGCCCCGCATCGACTGTCACGGTTGGAGGGCCGCAACCGGGGGCGATCGCGAGTTTGGCGGCTCGGTCGACAGGTGAGTCCATTTATGGCGGGATGCGAATCACGGCGGACTGGTCTGCGTCCGCAAACTCGACTGGCTACCTGCTTTCATCGCGTATGGGCGGAACCACGGGCGCCGAGGCATGGTCCAATCTTCCGTATCCAGTCTCTGACACCCGCACGTGGACGTGGGAGCCGCTCTATCCGGGGCGCTGGCACGAGATGCGTGTGCGGGGTGTCCGTGGCTTCTTGAATAGCGCTTGGAAGGTGAGTAACAAGGAGCGGACCCTCGGCACACCTGGTGAGCAGGTGCACGTCGGGCTAGGTGACTCCTACTCGGCAGGGGTTGGTGCTGAAGAAGACCATGTCTACTTTGACGGCAGTTGCTACCGAAGCGGCGAGGCTTGGCCGTACAAGATTCTGCAGTACTCCGTCACGAATCGTGAGAACTGGGCGTGCACCGGCGCGGTAGTCGCGGGCATTGCGAACCAGCGGACGTACCTCCGTCAGAAGTTCGCCAAGCATCCAGGTAGGCCTGCCGTGGTCACGATGACCGTTGGCGGCAATGACGTGGGATTCTCCGACGAGCTGAAACGATGCATCACCAGTGATTGCACGAGTCGCGAGAGCGCGATGAACACGAAGATCGACGCTATGCGCCCCACATTGGCTGCGGTCTATCGACAGATTGTGGCCGACGCCCCATATGCGGACATCTACGTAGGTGGGTATCCCGGCCTGCTTGAGCCCGCAGGAACTTCGTTGGCAGCAGCGTGCATCCCGATCACTCGTCCAGAGCGCGAGATGGTGCAGCGGCTCGCAAGGAGGCTCAACAACGTCATCTCATACGCCGCAAACGACGCGGGTGGCGGTGTCTTCGCAATCGGCAACGGCCTAGTAACCCGGTTCGCTGGGCACAACGCCTGCGTCGGAGGTATCCATGAGTGGATTCATGCCCAGGTTGCCGCTTATCTCGTAGAGAGCTTCCATCCAAATAGGTCAGGTCAGACGGCGTACGCTATCGAGTTCAACAACCTGATCTCTCAACTCTCGGCGGGTGGATGATGCGCACGGTACAAGTGGCAGCGGCCGGAGTCGCCTTGCTGGCCAGCCTGATTCTCGCCGGCTGCGACGCTGGGTCTCCTCGTGAACCAGCCGGGGCCAGCGAGACGAACGCGAGCTCGTCGGCGCCGTCGTGGGCAGCGCCACCGGTCGACTTCGTGCCAAGCTTCCAGCCCTTGGACGAATCGAGCGCATGGCTCCCTCTAGAGTCGGCACCGATTCCTGAGGACGTCGACCGCGAGGACCTTTTCGAGCTCCGGGCTACGGGACCATCGCCGATCGAGGGCGCGGAGTACGTCCTTGCCCTCGCTTCGTACTGGCACGACACCCGGCATGAGGTGGTTGTCGACGAGGAGTTGCGTGAACTCAGCGATCCAGATATGTCGGAAGAACTCTGGAGGTTCCTCGCGTCTGATCGCTGGGCGCAACAGGACCTTGGGACGAAGCGGTTCTACGATCCCGCTGGAGGCGGGTTTGTCCGGGCGAGCGCGACAGGGAATCGTGAATCCCCATCCGTCACGCTTGAGTTGGTAGCCGCAACGACTGCCGATGCGCCAGAGTATGCGACCGACGAGGTGAGTTTCAGTCGCTACACGTATGAGGTTGTCTGGGACGGCGAGGAGTGGCAATGGCTCGATTTCGCGGTGGCCAACTCACCCGAGGTTCAGCCATCGCAGGACGGTAGCGTCAAAGGGGCTGGTTGGGTCCGGCTGCCCCCGGCGTGACGACGTCCTCAGATGGAAGGTGCCGCGTGACGATCGGTTGGCGGTGAGATCGATCTGAGCGGGAGGGCTCGAGCAGCAGAGCTCGAGCCCTCTTCGGCCGCGCGGCCATCGCCGAGCCCTACCATCAAGTCGAGGTGGCTCATCCCGCCGAGCTGGGTACCGGCACAGCAACCTGCTCTGCGCTGGATGGTGAAAGACCGTAGAGGCTTCCGCACGCGAGTGCCGTAATCGCGAGGAACACGCGCTGGCTACAGACTCTGCTCGACATTGGTGTACAGCCCGCCCGTCCAGCATCACGGAGGCGGAACGGGCGCACCGCGGAGGTGGGACGGGCGCGGAGTGGTGCGCTGCGGGCGGACAGTCAAACGCATGGACAGGCAGTCAATCCGAGCTGCGGCGGCCCGATGGAACTCACGGCTGCTACACGACGTCGCGAACGCGCCGGATCTCGCAACGGCAGCAGGGCTCCTCGGGAGTGTGGGAGTCCCGGTCTTCCCGTGCGTCCACGGCGCCAAACGCCCGGCGACAGGCCACGGCTTCCAGGAAGCTAACACCGACTCGGCGACTATCCGTGACTGGTGGCGCCGCTCCCCCGACGCCAACATCGGCGTCCCCACGGGAGCGGCCGGTGGCATCGACGTAGTCGACGTCGACGTCCACTCGAACGGCACCGGGTACGCAGCGTTCGAACGCGCCCATCAGGCCGGGTTCGTCCGCCACTGGGCCTGCCTGGTTCGAACCCCCTCTGGCGGCATGCACGCCTACTTCCTCCACCCACCCGATCGCAACCAGCGCCCGTGGCAGGTGCCCGGCATGCACGTCTTGCCGCCACCGGTGGGGATCACGATCAGCCCCGAGCGCTGTCCACCAGCGCCGCGAAGCCGATCGAGATTCTCCCAGGCTTCAGTCTGGTGAGCGTACGCAGTGTGGCGCCCCGTGGCCCCCTCGCCAACCAACTCAACCGCGGACACGCGCGCGTGCGTCGGCGCGCCCCCCTGGGGTCCTACGGCTACGACCGATTCTTTTTGGGCGGCGATGAAGGCCGACCAGAGGTTTGCGACGAACGCGTCGGTGCGGTTGCGCGTGCGCAGAAACTCGATGCGCTGCTCCCGTGTCGTCAGCGAATCGAAGCGGTTGACCATGCCGGTGAGTCGCGCCAGCTCCTCAGCACTTGCCTTCGGAAGCCAGCCGTCGCGAAGGGTGTCAGTGAGTTTGCGTCGCAGACCAAGCTTCGGCGGCCGACCTAGCACGTGCCCGGCGCTCCGCCGGAGCTGCTCGGGCGATAGGGACGCGACCGCGCCAGCGTCTTCGGCCTGATGATGGGCGTCATAGGCGGCTCGGAGCAACTTGCGGATCAGTCGCTCATCGACGCAGTCCCACGAGAACCGCGCCTTCCGACTCTCAACCATCTTCTGGTCCCTCGTACGTCGCCGCCCAGCCATGGAGCACGGCGCGCAGGGTCTGCTGCCTGTGCTCGGCCAGCGCATCGCCCGACAGTGCGCGATCCGTGGCCGACTCGACAACCTCGGAAAGGTTGGCGTTGGTCAGGTCGACGATGAGGCCGATCATGAGGTCGGGCACACTCCAGTCGGACACGTCGGAGGATCCGGCCGACTCGTATGGCTCGCGAAGCTCGCCCGCCGTGAACGGAACCATCGACACATCATCGGCACTGACACCCGTGAGTGCGAGGGCACGGACGATGGCAGCCGCTGCTGTCTCCTCCGCGGGCTGGACACCGAAACCCGCCGGCGCGTACTGGAACTCCGCAATCCAGCTCCCGCCGTCCGGCTCGACGCCATGGAGGGAGGCAATAGCGGTCGGGAGGAATGCTGCGACCGCGCTCGCGGTCGCGTCAGCGTCATGCGCGCCGCGAAGCCTCACGATGTGCACGACGGCGAACCCATCGACGTCAGTGATCTCGTACGCGAACGGCTGAAGCGTGATGCCCGTGAGCCGCGCCCCTCTTCGACGTCCAGCAACGTACCGAGGTAACTCATGCCAACCAATCGTGGAGCGTATGCGCCGCACCGATCAGGGACGCGCGAGCGACCTCGATGTCAAGACCGTCGTGCTCTACCACGTCGTCCTCAAGGTCGGGGACGATGATCACTTCGATTGCAACAGTGAACGGCGTCGAGGCGGTGACCGCGAACGCGAGGCCCGCCTCCACATCCTCGACCGTCGCCACTGACTGCTCCGGGTGAGCGTCCTGCGCGCAACTCATCCACGCCTCAGCAAGCTGCTCGAAGAACCGACGCGGCACGGGCCGGTTGAGATACCGGACAAGCCGATCAGGTGACAGAAGCTCGACATCCATGAGGCGGACTCCATCGTCGACTGCCCTTGACAGGTCGGGAACCGCAATCAACGCGAAGGCGGCACCCGAGCCCGAGAGGAGGCGCACTTCCACCGCAGCCGCCTATCCCTGCCGCTCGAAGCCGAGCACCGCTCGCACCGCAGCCTCAATTCCCTGAATCACAGGGACAACGCTATCGAAGAGCGCCGACAGACTTCGGCTGTTGCGCGCCGCACCGTCAGCCTGCCGCTTGGAAGCACCAAGCGGGGCACGAGTACGGGCATTCGGATTGCCCGGCACACCTCCCAGCACATGACAGCGCAACCCACGGGCCATCCAGCACTGCCCAGCGGCGGCCACGAAAAGGAGAAAACCATGCAGCACGCGAAGAACCTGCCGACCTACCTGAGCATCACCGAAGCCGCCGAGGTCATGTCGGTCTCGACGAAGACCATCCGTCGACGAATCAGCGACGGCAGCATCCCCGCCTACCAGTGTGGATCTCGTCACATTATGATCCGCCTGGACGACCTCGAAGCATCGCTCCGACGGATCCCCACGGTCGGCTGGTGAAGCGGGTCTCAAGACCACGTATAGACCACGAGGCCGGAAATGAAAATCGCCTCCGACCGGCGTTTCCGCAGGTCAGAGGCGGTTTCGAATGCGGTGGGCGATACTGGGTTCGAACCAGTGACCTCTTCGGTGTGAACGAAGCGCGCTACCACTGCGCCAATCGCCCGCTGTGCCGTCCCGTCTCAGCCGGGACTTCACAGAGAATAGCGTACGCGCACGACCACTCCGTAAACCGGGTCGAGGTCGCCGCGCCCGCTCGTGGCGACGCTCGACGTCGCCGCCAAGCTCCTCCTCCTCGTCCTCCTCGTCGTCGCCGTCACCTACCCCGATCTGGGCAACCTTCGGGGCACGGCGATGGGCTTCCGCGCGGTGGCCTACCCGCTCGGGGCTGTCATCATCCCGCTGCTGTGGTGGTGGCTCGTCACCCTCCCCTGGCTCACCGACACGCTCGGCAACCGGCTGGACCTGTTCGACTCGGTCTGGTGGTTCGGCGGCCTACACCGACACCCTTGGCGACCCTTCGCTCGGCTCGCTCGGCGCCCGCGTCACGGGTCGACCTGCTCCTTCGAGCGCTGCGCAAAGATCGACGCAGCCAGCGTCGTGACCGGGCCGGGGGCGACCAGAGCCCGGTCGTCGACGCGGTGGATGCCCTGGACGTCGCGTGTCGTCCCGGCGAGGAAGATCTCCTCCGCCCGCTGCAGCGCCTCGATCGGCTCGTCGCGCTCCACCACGTCGATCTCGTCGCGGCACCACTCGAGGACAAGTGCCCGAGTGACTCCCGCGAGGCAGCCCGACTCCAGCGTCGGGGTCACGAGCTGTCCGTCGAGCACGTAGAAGATGCAGGAGCCCGTGCCCTCACACAGCAGACCGGCTGTGTTGGCCATCACCGCCTCCGACGCGCCCTGTCGGAGGGCGTACTCGACCATGAGCGCGTTCTCCGCGTACGAGGTCGTCTTAAGGCCGCTGAGTGCCCCGCGCTCGTTGCGTACCCACGGCACGGTCGCGATCGCGGTCGTGGACTCGGGGCGGGCTGCAGGCTCGGTGACGACGACGAGAGTTTGCCCCTGGTTCCCGCGCGGCGAGCCGAGCGGGCCCGGCCCGGACGTGATCGTGATGCGGATGCGGCCGAACGGCAGCTCCTGCCCTTCGACGGTCGCCTCCACCCCCGCCCGTACGAGGTCGAGGTCAGGCTCGCCGATCCCGAGACCGGCCGCCGAGCGTGCGAGTCGTTCGAGATGTCGCGTGAGGGCGAACGGCTGACCGTCGACCACCTTCACGGTCTCGAAGACTCCGTCGCCGACGACGAGCCCGTGATCGAGGACTCCGAGGGCTGGCTGGTCCGGTGATTCCAGTGTTCTTCCGTTGATCCACGCGCGCATGTGACCACGTTAACGCGCCGAGGGGTACCCCCCGTTTGGACGCCCTCACCCCATCCGCTAATGTTTCTCTCGCACCGGGGAAGCCCGGAAAGCGCGGACGTGGCTCAGTGGTAGAGCATCACCTTGCCAAGGTGAGGGTCGCGGGTTCGAATCCCGTCGTCCGCTCGGAGTGGGTCCCAGGGCCCCTTCTCAGACATCCTAGATGTCCGGTGGAGTGGCCGAGAGGCGAGGCAACGGACTGCAAATCCGTTTACACGGGTTCAAATCCCGTCTCCACCTCGATGGGGCTCACGCTCCTGACGAGTCCCTCGGGCTCACGGGCGATTGGCGCAGCGGTAGCGCGCTTCCCTGACACGGAAGAGGTCACTGGTTCAAACCCAGTATCGCCCACTCAGCAGTACGCAGGACAGAGCCCCTTCGAGGGGCTCTTTCTGTTTCCGGCGGCAGTGGCGCACAATCGAGCGCATGGATGACGGCGGCCACCTCCCCGAAGACGCCCTCAGTGCCCTGCTCCAGCGCTTCCCGGACGGATGGGGGCAGTGGATCGACTGCGACCGCGGCTGGTTCCCGCTGCTCGCCGCGCTCAACGCCGATCTCGCCGCCGTGTGCCCGGAGTACGAGTTGCGACAGGTCAAGCAGAAGTACGGGTCGCTGCGCTACTACGCCGAGCCTTGCGAGGACCACCGCGCCGTCGATGACGAGTTCCGCGCGCTGATCGCCTCGGCGGAGAAGCGCTCCTCGAGGACCTGCGAGAGCTGTGGAGCGCCAGGACGGCGCAGTGCCAGCGACCACTGGTACCGGACGCTCTGCGCCGCCTGCGGCGAGACCGCCGCCGAGCCGACCCCGACTGTGTAGGCAGCCCACCCGCCTCGTGGCCCGTGCGTGACCCCCGACCTGGAGCAAGATGCTCTGGCCCGAGGCGTACGCCGCCACGAACAGGCGGCGGTAACGCATCGCGAAGCCGTTGCAGCGCTGGCCTTCCTCGAGCCGAACTGGCCTTCAACGGGTCTCCGTCGCGCTCCAGGCACGACCCCACGCCTGCACGTTCCCCACGACCGTCCCGGGCTCCGGTGCCACGAAGGGCGCGCGCGGAAGGCGCTGAGACCTGCGCACCCGGGTGCGCTGGCACAACGCACGCGTGCGACGCCGTAGCGCTCCCCACAGCGGGGATTGTTGACGCCTACCGCGTGATCCGGACGGCTCGGCTCTTCCGTACGGCGGTGCCGTACCCGGTCTTCGCGCCGGTCACGCGGACGGTGAGGCGGTGGCCCGCGTCCGCCTTCTTCACGCGGTAGTGACGCTTCGTGGCGCGCCTGATCGGATCACCATCACGGAACCAGCGGTAACGCAGCGTCACCGTGCCCGGTCCCCAATGGCCTGCCTTCGCGGTGAGTCGCCGCCCGACCTTGCCCTTGCCGGCGACCTGGGGACGCGGTGCCGTCAGCATTCCGGCGGCGATCCTCACAGCGTTGCTCGTCCGCGTGGCCGTCTCGTAGCCCGCGCGGCTGCCAGTGACGCGCACGCTGAGGCGATGACCCCGGTCCGATGCGCGGGGCACGTACGTCGCGCCGGTCACGCCAGGAAGCACCGCACCGTCGCGCAACCACTGGTAGGCGAGCCGAACCGGGACCGGCCCCCAGCGTCCCGTGACCGACAGCCGTCGGCCGACCGCCGGCGTCCCCGCAACCCGCAGGATCGGCGCGTTCAGCACGCCTGCCGAGCAGGACGTCGACCCGGGTCCGTACGAGGCGCCCGGCGGCAGCAGCGGCGAGACGGACAGGACCTTCTGGGCGTCGAATGCGCCCGTCGCCGTGCGGTAGGTGTGGGAGACACCTCCGATCGACGTCACGGCACCTGGCCCCCGCGGGATCCCGTTCATCGTCACGCCGGCCCGCAGCGTTCCGCCGAGCGCGCACGACACGCGAAGCGCACCGAGCTCGACGCCGTCGACGCGGAGGCTGTGAACGGTGAGCGCGCTGTCGGCGGCGAGGACGACACCGGCTGACGCGGTCGCTGCGGAGGCACGATCGCTGTGCAGGCGAACGACGCCGCGGCGCGCGTCGAGGACGCCCGTGTTGCGCGCCGTGCCCTCCGGCAGGGCTCCTGCCGACGGCGCAGGGGTGATCGCGTCGGCCCCGCGCGCCGTCAGGGTCACACCGACGCTGCTCGACGACACCAACCCGATGGTGCCGTCGGGCGCGACGACCTGTCCATCGTTCGTCACGGTCGAGGATCCGAGCATCGCTGCGATGCCGCGGCTCTCGACCTGGCCCTGGTTCGTGACCGGCCCCGTCGCTGTGCCCGTGGCGAACGTCGGCGCGCCCGCGAGGAACTGCACATTCGGCGCGTCCATGCTGCTCAGGACGACGCCGCCAGCCCGAACGGACGCCCCCCTCGCGAGAACGATCCCCGAAGGGTTGACCAGCACGAGCTGCCCGTCGGCCTCGATCGCACCGGCGACGGCGGAGACGGCGTTGCCCACGACCCTGAGGAGCAGCCGGCTGTCGGCCGACGGCTGCGTGATGCGCAGGGTGTTCCCGGCGCCGACGTCGCCGGCTTGGACGTGCACGATCGCGGTCGCGGACGTCTGGGTCAGCGTCAGCGTCGTGGAGTCGTACGAGGCACCCACGCTGCCGGAGACGAGGGTGAACCCGGTCGGCAGGACCGCAGCGGCCTCGGCCGGGGCCGAGATGCCGCCGAGCAGGACGGCTACCGAGCTGGCGAGAACCACGACGCGTCGCATGCCGCGAACCGTAGCGACGCAGCCGCCCGTACGGGCGGGGATTGCACGCCCACCCGCGTCAGCGGGCCACCTCGATCGTGTGCGCGGCGCGGCGGGCCTTCGCCTCGAGGTAGCGCACGTTCGCGTCTCGCCGGTGCACCCCGGTCGGGACGCACGCGACCACGTCGATCCCGAGCCGTACGAGCTGGTCCGCCTTGTCCGGGTTGTTGGTCAGCAGGCGCACGGACGTACGACCGAGCGCACCGAGCATCTGCGCGGCGACCGTGTAGTCGCGTTCGTCCGCGCCGAAGCCCAGCGCGACGTTCGCGTCGTACGTGTCGAGGCCGGCGTCCTGCAGGAGGTACGCGTCGAGCTTCGCGTAGAGCCCGATCCCCCTGCCTTCCTGCCGCAGGTAGAGCAGCACTCCCCCGGCAGCGGAGATCTGCGCGAGCGCCTCCGCGAGCTGCGCGCCGCAGTCGCACCGTTCGCTCCCGAGCACGTCGCCGGTCAGGCACTCGCTGTGCAGGCGTACGAGAGGTGGCTCGCGGTCGGGGTCACCCAGCTCGACGGCGAGGTGCTCGCGTCCGTCGACGAGGCCTTCGAAGGTCACCAGGCGGCCGCGTACGGTCGTGCCCTCCGGGAGCGCCAGCGGGACCGGGACGCGTGCGCGGACGCCCGCGGGCGGGGGCCTGCCGCTCACGCCGCCTCACCCCGCTCGGACAAGGCGTAGCGGACGAGCACGACGTCGTCGAGCGTCCTCGTCTCCACCAGGCGTGCACGATGCTCGTTGCCCCAGGGGTAGTCCCCTTCGTCGACCCAGCGTCGTGCCCGTGGGTCACCGAGGAAGAAGGGGGCGACGACCAGCTGGAGCTCATCGGCGATCCCCTCGGTGAGGAACTGCGTGTGGACGGTCGCGCCGCCCTCGACCATCAGCCGCCGCACCCCCCGCTCGTACAGGTCCTCCGCGACGTGGCGCATCGTGACCGGTTCGCCGCCATCGACGACGGTGGCGAGGTCGCCGAACGCCTGGCGTCCCTCGTCGACCCGCAGGCTCGGGCAGTAGACGAGCTTCTCGACGTCGCCGGTGGTGAAGAACGCGCTGGCCGGATCGAGCTTGACATGCCCGCTCACGGTGACCTTCTTCGGTGAGTCGGTGGCTCCCCGTCGACGGCGACCGTCGATCCTCTCCCGCGCGCGGACGAGCAGGCGCGGGTCGTCGTTGCGTACGGTGGCCGCGCCGACGAGGATCGCGTCGCTCTCGGCGCGGATGCCGTCGACACGGTCCACGTCCGCCGGTCCGGACAGGTGCAGCGGGTGCTCCCCTGCGTCGTCGAGGTAGCCGTCGAGCGTGATTGCGCACGACAGGATCGTGTACGGGACCTCGTTCATCGCACCGCTCCCGTCATCGGAGAAGGGCCCGGGCGGATCCGCCCGCGTGCATCGCTGAGGAGGACGGCGATCCCGGGAGCCGTCGCGACGAGCGCCAGCAGCCCGTATACGACGGAGACCTCGACCCCTTGGCTCGCGCCGAGCCCGCCCGCCGCGAACGCCCAGGCGGCGACGCCCTCGCGGGGACCCCAACCCGCGAGACTCATCGGGACGGACGCGGCGAGCAGGACGAGAAGGGCGGCCGGCAGCGCGTCCGTCGCGGCGACCTGCGGCGCGGCGATCCGGACGGCGACGAGGAAGACGGCCACGTGCCCGCAGAAGGCGAGGACCGACAGCCCGACGAGCTGCACGGTGGGCGACGGACGGTGCAACACCCGGCGTACGTCGCCGGCGAGCACGCCGCGCCAGGAGCCAGGCAGTGCAGCGACGACCACGAGCACCGCACAGACCGCGGCCGCGCCGACGGCGAGAACGGCCCCGAGTGCCGACCGCAGCGGGGACGGCACCGCCACGAGCACGCCGGCCGCGACCACGACGCACACGGCCTGCCCCGCGAACCGCTCCCACGCGACGGTACGAAGGCCACGAGCGGTGTCGTCGGTGTCGCGGCCGTGGACGAGCCCTCGATGGACGTCGCCCGCGACCCCGAGCGGAAGGGTCACGTTGAGGATCTGGGAGCGGTAGTACGCGACCACGGCGTCCTTGAGACGGATCGAGGCCCCGAGCTCACGCGACACGACCTGCCAGCGCCGCGCGGCGCAGACCGTGCTCAGCGCCGTGAGGACGAGCGCGGCGAACACCCCGGCAAGCGCCGCCGACGACTGCGTCGTGGCGCGGAAGCCGTCGAGGAAAGGGACCGTACCGACGTGGGCGACGACCACGACGAGGACCGCCGCCGGGACGAGGGGCTTGAGGATGAGCGCCGCCCGCCTCACGACGGCACCGCCCCTCGGCGCTGAACGCCCTCGAGGACGGTGGAGACGGTCTCCGCGGTCGCGTCCCACGTCGAGAGCGTGTCCCGCCGTGCCCGCGCGTGCCGCCGCAGCCACGTGCGCAGGCCGACGTCGGTCAGCCAGCTCCGGAGTGCGTGGGCGAGCGCCACCGGGTTGGCCGCGTCGACGACCAGGCCCGGCGCCGCTCCGTCCGCCGTGCATCCGAGTGCCTCCTCGACGCCACCGACCGAAGCCGCGACCACCGGCACCGCGCGGGCGAGCGCCTCGGTGACCACCATCCCGTACGACTCGGCGCGCGAGGGCAGGACGAGCAGATCGGCGGAGGCGTACTCGGCGGCGAGCCGGTCACCTCTGAGCGGTCCGGTCCAGGTCACACGCCCGCCGAGCCCGAGCTCGCCGCTGCGGCGCATGACCGCTCGGCTGTACGGAGGCTCCACATCCCGCGAGCCGACCATGCGGCACCCCCACGCCAGGTCCGTCAACGACCCGAGCGCATCGACGAGATCGTGCTGGCCCTTGGCCGCCGAGACCGCACCGACGCACAGGAGGCGGCCCCCGTCCTCCGTCCCCCGATGCGCAAGCGACTCGTCGACCCCCGGCCACGCCACGTGGAGGTGCTGGGGAGCGAGTCCGTACACGTTGGTGATCCGGTCGGCCGTCCACTGGCTCGTCGTCACCACGGCGGCAGCGGACGCGAGCACCGCGCGCTCGTCGCCGTCCGGCCCGATCGGCTCGTGCAGCAGCACCACCACGTGCAGACGGCTGGCGTTCGCGCCGACGACGGCACCGGCCCCCCGCGTGACGAGCCCGTCGGTGAGCACGAGACTCCCGTCCGGGATCGACGCGAGGACCTCGCCGAGCGGTGCTCGCACCGGATGCTCGCGCAGCGACCACCCGCCGGCCTCGAGCGCGCCCGCCAGCCGACGGTCGTACACGTTCCCCCCGCTCGGTCGGTGCGGGTCGTCGATACCGTCGGGGACGACGAGGTGGACGACGGTCATGGCACGTCCAGCCCTCGCTCGTACGTGGCCCACGCGGTCGGCGACTCGCGCAGGGTCACGACGAGCCCGTCGAGGTCCGCCCCGGGGCGGCCGAGCGCACCGTCCGCGACCTGCAGCGCCAGCCGGTCGGCGAGCAGCCGGGCCAGGACCTCCGTGGTCGTGTTGGTCCCGGCGAGCTCCGGCTCGTCGTCCAGGTTGCGGTAATTCAGCGCCGCGAGCGCCGCGTGCAGCACCTCGGCGGCACGACCGAGGTCCACGACCACCCCGTCGTCGTCGAGCGTCGCGGCACGAAAGGTCGCCTCGACGACATAGGTCGCGCCGTGCAGCCGCTGGGCGGGACCGAACACCACCCCGCGCAGGCTGTGGGCGACCATGACGTGGTCACTGACCGTCACGGCGAACATCACGCGCCGCCGATGTGGTCGACGCTCGCGCGATCGACGCCGGCGTACTCGATGACGTGGCACAACGGCGCGCCTGCCCCGGAGACCAGGCGCGCCATCGTCACCGGCAAGTCCTCGAACCGCGAGCGGCCCGTCAGCAGCACGTCGAACGCGTCGTCGTGCAGCAGCTCGAGGGCAAGGCGGAGACGATCCCGCGTCGAGCGCCGGTGGGCGCGCGCGGGTGAGACCGTTCCGACCTGGCTGGAGCGGATGCTCAGCCGTCGGGAGTGGAAAGCGCCGCCGAGACGCAGCTCGACGGGTGTGTCGCCGTACCAGCTGAGGTCGACGACGGTGCCGTCCGTCGCAAGGAGGTCGAGAGCGCACTGGAGTCCAGCGGCGGTGGCACTCGCATGGAGGACGAGGTCGTACCCGCCGCCCGCCGCGTCCGGTGCCGCGAACCCTGCTCCCAGCGCCGAGGCCGTCGACGCCCGGTCCGCAACGGTGTCGACGAGCGTGACCTCGACGCCCGGGATGCGGGCGAGGAGTCGAGCGACGCAGCACCCGACCATCCCGGCGCCCACGACAGCGATCCGGTCCCCCATGAGCGGGCGCGCGTCCCAGAGGGCGTTCACCGCCGTCTCCACCGTCCCGGCGAGGACGGCCCGCTGCGGCGGCACGCCCTCGGGGACGACGGCGACGGCCGCAGCGGGCGCGACATACGCGGTCTGGTGCGGGTACAGGCAGAAGACCGTCCGGTCTTGCAGCTCGCTGGGCCCGCGCTCGACGACGCCGACGTTCAGGTAGCCGTACTTCACGGGGCCGGGGAGCTCGCCCTCCTGGAAGGGGGCGCGCATGGTCGCGTACTGATCGGGCGGGACCCGTCCCCCGAACACCAAGGCCTCGGTGCCCCGGCTGATGCCCGAGCGCAGCGTACGCACGAGGACCTCGTCGGCTCCAGGCTCGCGCAGGCGGGCGTCGCGCAGCTCTCCGACACCGGGCTTGCGCACCCAGAACGCCTGCGCCTGCTTCGTCACCGGAGGGAACCTCCCTTGCCCTGCTGGACACCGCCCGATTGAACCGATCCGTCACCGCGACCGTTTCTGGTCATGTACCGAGGAACACGGAGGAGCCGTGCCGGAGGTTCAACGTTGGCCGTGGGTCGGCCTGACCGCATCGCTGCTGATGGTCGTGCTGCTCGACCTGCGGGTCGGGCTCAGCGAGGTGGGCTGGGTCGGCGGCGGCGTCCTGGCGGTCGGGGTCGCCGTCCTGCTGGGCCGCGCTCTCGTACGGACGCGGACGCGGCGGTTCGGGTCCGCGAACGCGGTCACGCTCTCCCGCTCGGCCCTCACCGTGGCGGTGGCCGCGCTCGCCGTCGGTACGGATCTGCGGGGTCGCGCCCTCGTCGTTCTCGTCAGCCTCGCGGCACTCGCCCTCGTGCTCGATCTCGTCGACGGCCGCGTCGCGCGCCGTACCGGCACCGTGAGCACCCTCGGCGCCCGGTTCGACATGGAGGTCGATGCGCTGCTCGTCCTCGTGCTGAGCGTGGCCGTCGTCCGGTCCCTCGGCTGGTCCGTTGCCTGGGTCCTGGTGATCGGGGCGGCGCGCTACCTCCTGCTGGCCGCGACGGCCGTCCTCCCCTGGCTGCGTGAGCCGACCCCCGTACGCCCGTGGGCGAAGGTCGTGGCGTCTGTCCAAGGCGTCGCCCTCACCGTCGTCGTCGCGGGAGTGCTGCCCCGTACGGTCGCGCTCGGCGTGCTGGTCGCGGCGCTCGCTCTTCTCTCCGAGTCGTTCGGGTGGCAGGTGCGCTGGCTGTGGCGGCACCGCGCCCGCGGTCGTACGGCCCGTCCCGCGCCGGCAGTCGTCGCACCGGCAGCGACGGCGGCGGCAGCCCTCGTCGTCTGGGCCGCGCTCGTCCTTCCCGACCGCGCGACCGATCTGTCTGCCGCGAGCCTGCTGCGCGTCCCGCTGGAGGGGGCGGTGCTCCTGGGGTTGGCGGTGCTGGTCCCGCCCCGCGCCGCCCGAGCAGCCGCGGTCGGCGCTGGGCTCGTGATCGCTGTCGTGGTCCTGCTCAAGGTCCTCGAAGGGGTGTTCTGGGGCGTCTTCGACCGCCCGTTCGACCTGCTCAACGACGGCTACTACCTCGGGCCCGGCTTCGGCGTGCTCGTGGACTCGATCGGCAGAGCCGCGGCGGTGGGCGCCGTCGCCGCACTCGTGCTGGCCGTCGTCGCGCTCGCGGTGACGCTGCCGTGGAGCCTGCTGCGCCTGGCCCGCGTGGCCCGCGGACGGCGAGCGCTGGCGCTCGGTGTCGCTGCGCTCATGGCGCTGCTCTGGGTGGGCGCGACCGTGACGGGTGCGCGGATCCCCGGCGGCGCCGGTGTCGCGACCGCCTCGACGACCACGGCCGCATACGACCAGGTCACGCGCCTGCGCGCGGACCTCGCTGACCGCAAGGCGTTCGGTGCGGCGATCCGCCACGATCCGTACGCGAACGTCCCACCCGACCGGCTGCTGACCGCCCTGCGCGGCAAGGATGTGCTCCTCGTCTTCGTCGAGAGCTACGGCCGCGTCGCCGTCGAGGGCTCCCGCTTCTCGCCGGCGGTGTCCTCGGCGCTGGTCCGGGGGACACAGCGCCTCACGGCGGCCGGGTATGCGACGCGCAGCGCGTACCTCACCTCGCCGACCTTCGGCGGAGGGAGCTGGCTGGCCCACGCCACGATGCAGTCCGGGCTCTGGGTCGACAGCCAGCAGCGCTACGACCAGCTGTTGAGCACGCGGCGCCTCACGCTCAGCGCGGCGTTCGGCCGCGCCGGATGGCGCACGGTGCTCGACGCACCTGCCACGACGCGGCCGTGGCCGCAGGGCGCGCGCTTCTACGGCGTCGACCGGCTGTACGGCGCAGCGGACGTGGGCTATCGCGGCCCCGCGTTCAGCTATGCGACGATGCCCGACCAGTACGTGCTCGCCGCGCTGCACCGCCTCGAGCTGGCAGGCAAGGATCGCCGACCGGTGATGGCGGAGATCGATCTCGTCTCCAGCCACCACCCGTGGACCCCGCTCCCCTACATGGTCGGCTGGCACGAGGTCGGCAACGGCTCGGTCTTCGACGACATGCCGTCCCAGGGCCTGTCACCCCGCCAGGCCTTCCGTGATCCCGACCGGGTCCGAGAGCTCTACGGCCGCTCGATCGTCTACAGCTGGCAGGCGCTCGTCTCCTACCTGGACCACTACCGCGACCCGAATCTGGTGGTCATCGCTCTCGGGGACCACCAGCCGCACCGCTCCGTGAGCGGCCGCGACCCCGGGCGCGACGTCCCGGTCTCCGTGATCGCGCAGGACCCCCAGGTCCTCCGCGCGATCACGGGGTGGGACTGGCGGCCCGGGCTTCTCCCCGCTCCGGACGCGCCCGTCTGGCCGATGGACCGCTTCCGCAACACGTTCCTCAGAACATTCAGCCTCGAGGGAAGGAACCCGTCATGAACATTCGCATCGTCGCAGCACTCACCGTGCTCGTCTCCGCAGTCGTCCACCTGTGGTTGTGGCTGGACGGCGTCAAGGACCAAGGGACGGTCGGCGGCCTGTTCGTCGTCAACGTCGTCGCCGGTGTCGTGATCGCCGTCCTGCTCGTGACCTGGAAGCACTGGATCCCGCTGTTCCTCACCGCCGGCTTCGGCCTCGCGACGCTCGTGGCGTTCCTGATCTCTGCGACGGTCGGCCTGTTCGGCGTCGAGACCGGCTGGAGCTGGTATGCATGGGTGGCCGCGATCAGCGAGGTGCTCGCCGTGATCCTCGCCGTCGCCGCCGCCTCACGCGAGGGCTACCTCTCACGCGGGGGTACGCAGCACGGCGGATCCGTCGGCGTCGCGCACCTCCACTGACGCGATGTCGGCACGCGGCGTCGCGGTGGCTGCCGTCAGGTGCATCGTCTTGCCCGGCAGCCCCCGCCACGTCGCCACATGCTCTTCCTGTCCGTCGCGGGTGAGGACGACCAGTGCGTACGTCGCCGCACCGCCGTACTCGCCCTCGTACGGTCCTGCCGTCGGATAGCTGCAGGTGAGCGCCAGCTTCGTCCCCCACGCGACGGTGCTCAGCGCGAGCTGCGCCGTCATCGAGGTCTCCTCCTCGGCCGGCACCATCGGCGTGCCCGTCGGCTCGGTGGTGGGCTGGCTCGTCGGCTCGGTGGTGGGCTGGCTCGTCGGGGGGTTCTGCGCAGCGGGCTCGTCGCGGCTCCCCCACTGCGCCCCGGCCGCGAAGCCGCCGGCCACCACCGCGACCGCAGCGGCTGCGGCGATGCCGACGCTCACCCACCGACGCCGCTGCCGCTGCCGTGCGGCGAGCGCCAGGACGGTCGGCCGCAGGCTCTCGGGCAAGGGCTCGTCCGTCTCGGGCGGGTCCCAGACGTCGACGGGCACCTTCGACAGCAGCCCGGGAAGTCCGGCGAGCTCCTGGACCGCCTGCTGGCACGCCTCGCACCCCGCGAGGTGGTTCTCAAACTCGAGCCGGTCCGCGGTGGACAGCGATCCCAGGACGTACGCACCGTCGAGATGCTCGTAGGGACACGTCATGCCGTCACCCCTCTCTCTTCGAGCGCGAGGCGCAAGGCCCGCAGAGCGTAGTGCGTGCGCGACTTCACGGTCCCGGTCGGCACCCCGAGGCGCGTGGCGGCATCGGCGACCGACGCGCCCCGGAAGTAGCACTCCACAAGGACGGCGCGGTGCTCGTCCGACAGCTGTGTCAGCGCATCGGCGACCATCCAGGAGGTCAAGAGCTGGTCCGTACGATCCGACTCGCCGGCGTCGGGCACGTCCGCGACGACGACCTCACCTCGCACTTTCCTCGCCCTCCAGTCGTCGATGACGATGTTGCGCGCCACGGTGAACAGCCACGCGCGCACCGAGCCCTGAGAGCGCTCGAGCGTCGGCGCTGCACGCCAGGCGCGGAGCAGGGTCTCCTGGACGACATCCTCCGACCGTGCCCGGTCGTACCCGGTCAGACGCAGGCAGAACCGCCACAGCGCCTCCGCATGGGCGTCGTGGAGCCGCTCCATCACCGCGTCGGGGCTCTCGGACATGACACCTCCGCCCTCTACCACGTCCTGGGGGGCCGGATGGTTCACAGCAGACCACGTCGACGCCGCCGACGTCGAGGGCGCTCAGGCGTCGGCGAGCACCTGCGCGAGCGTGTGCTCGCCGATCGCGCGCAGCATCGGGGCATCGTCGGACGAGGTGACAAGCAGGGTCCCGAACAACGCTGCCCATGCGAGAGCACGGTCCCAGGTCGCGTCGTCGGCGTAGCCTGCCTCCGACACGCGCCGGCGGAACACCGCCCGGTCCCGCGGCCCGAACGTCAGCCACGCCGTCGCGAGGTCACTGGCGGGGTCGCCGGACGTGACGTCGCCGAAGTCGATCACCGCGGAGAGCGTGGGCGACCCGTCCGCGGACGGCGCGGCCAGCAGGTTCGCCGGGTGCAGGTCGCCGTGGACCCACAGCGCGGGCCCGTCCCAGGGCGGCGTCGGCAGGAGCCGGTCCCAGAGGGCGAGGAGCACGTCGGCGTACGGCACGTGGCCGGTCGCGAGCCGTTCGCGCATGCCGTCGTCGCGCGCAGAGAGCGGCACTCCCCGGTACGCGCTCGCGGGCGCCTCGGCAGGAGCCGGACGGTGCAGCGCGACCACGAACGCGGCGAGCGGCTCCATCAGTCCTCCGCGCTCGCCGAGGGTCAGGTCTCCCACCGCCTGCCCGGGGAACCACGGCACGATGCTCCACGCCCACGGGTACGCCGGCCCGCGGGTGCCGTCACTCGGCTTCCCGGTGCGTACGGGCGCGGGGACGCGGGCCGGGAGGTGCGGCGCGAGGACCGGCAACCACTCCTGCTCGTGGCGGACGAGGGCGGCTGCGAGCGCACGGCGCGGCATCCGGAGCGCCAGCGTGTCACCGAGCCGCAGCACCACGTTGTCCCAGCCGTTCGCGACGACCCTCAGCGGGAGGGCCGCGAGGTCAGGATGCTGGGCCTCGAGGAGGCCTCGCACGAGCGGCACGGTGACGTCGATCTCGGCGGCGGGCATCGGGGGCACCGGTCGATGGTAGGCCGCATGATCCACCACTGGGGACACACGCACTGGACCACTGACCCGGACAACCGCCATCCTGGTCCGCATGAGCGACGACCCTGCGACCGTGAGCCCGGGAGGGGTCACGTACGGCAAGCGCGCCGCGCACCTTCCGCCGAGCAGCGCGGGTCCTGACTGGCCATACCCGACCTGCGTCCGGTTCTGCGCGATACCCCACGAGGTCGGCGCTCCCTGCCGGTCGTTCGGCGAGGAGGTCTTCCTGAGCCTCAGCGGCGTCGATCCTGAGACCGGCGAGCCCACCTTCGCGCTGGTCTTTCCCGGCGGACCGGGCACTCCCGAGGTCATCCTGACGGCCTACCAGGCCTCTGTCCTCGCTGCGGAGCTGTCGCCCGAGAGCCTGCGCTGACGATCCCGGCCGCTCAGTGCTGGTGCTCGGCGGGGTGCCCGGGCAACGGCGCCTCGCCGCCGACCACCCCGTACGAGAGCGCGAGCGAGAGCAGCCCCAGACCGACCACGACGAGCGCGCCGTCCGCTCGTGAGACGTTGCCGCCGCGTCGGCGCTCGACCACGCCGAGCACAGTGGCAAGGGCCATCACGACGAGTCCGTGCCCGATCATCACCGCCGTCATGAGCACCCAGCACGTCGCGACGCACCGCCTCGCGGTCGCCATGCCATAGCGGGCGCAGTCACGATCAGCGCGCCACCCACGCGGCGCGAGCGGCCTCGTCATGGCGCACTGGCGCACGAGGCGTTGGCGGCCCGGAGCGACGTACGCCACCACCGCGACCGCGAAGCCGACCACGATCGCGGGGCGCCACCCGATCGCGATGACCAGGAGTCCCCCGAGCGTGATCGTGACGGCAGCGACGACCGTCCACACCGCGAGGTAGCCGACGAGATAGGCGCCCGCGGCCCGGTAGCGCCGCGGCCAGAGGCTGGTGTGCGCGACATGGGCGACCTGCGGCAGGACGAACGGCACCATCATCGCCGTCGACATCACCGCCGCGTGCGACAGCGCGTGCAGCGGAGGGTGGACCTCACCCGACCCGAAGAAGTGGCCTGGCTCGCCCAGCCCGACGGCAAGCAGCGATGCCCATGCCGCGGCAGCGAGCGCCACGGCACACCACTCGGGGTGGTACCAGTGCGTCCGTACAACGAGGCCGGCCGTGCTCATGAGTAGA
The DNA here is from genome assembly GCF_042681565.1 of Mumia zhuanghuii. Taxonomy (NCBI): domain Bacteria; kingdom Bacillati; phylum Actinomycetota; class Actinomycetes; order Propionibacteriales; family Nocardioidaceae; genus Mumia; species Mumia zhuanghuii. The sequence continues at coordinate 1,120,313 of NZ_JBHUFT010000008.1, read as the reverse complement.
AGAGGCTCACGCGGCCGACCGAGATGTCACCTTCCTCCGTGCGGCCCGACTTGTCGGGCAAGGGCGTGAACGCCACGGTCAGCTTCTTGGGGTCCCACTGACCGGCTGCGGACAACGCCTTCACGATCTTCGTGATCTCGAACGTCGCGTTCTTGCCGCTGCCGCTGTGGGTATCGCTTCGCCGCGATGCCTCGATGACACCGAACATCGGCAGCTGACCGACCTCACGATCAGGGAACTCCGTCGCGCGGGCACCGGCCGGCACGTTCACGTGGACGAGGACGGGACCCGCGCTGAGCCGGGTCGCGGTGATGTTCTCGAGCCGGAGGAAGACCCGGGAGCCGGGCGGCACCGTGCCGGCCTCGTCGACGAGGCGCGCGAGCGGACCACGCGGCGCGCTGACGTCGATCGGCACCGAGGACGGGCCGGACCGGATCGGCACCGGGCCGCTCGATGCTCCGACCAGCTCAGGAGGACGCGTCTCCTCCTCTCCGAACTCTTCCCCCTCGCCCGTCGGCTCGCCGAACGCCTCCCGGGCGCCCCTCTCGGGCATGTCGGAGTAGCGATAGCCCAGCGGTGGCCGACGAGGGTCGATCACCTGCTCGGTCGTCATCGATGTCGTCGTCCCGCCGGTTCCAAAGACCCATCGAGCGTCTCGCCACTGCCGCTCCCGCGGGTTGCGGCGGCGGGGCTGTCGCAACCACACCTCCCACAGCCGGTCGATGTTCGCGTGGTGCAGCCAGAACACGGGGTCCTGCCCTGCCGTCTCGAAGCGTGACATCAGACCCAGCGGGACCCGGCCGCCGACCGCGACGTGCACGTCTCCGTGCGGCGTCGCCTCGAGCGTTCCCGCACCGGGCCCATTCTCATGGGTCCCCACCGGCGCCGTCCGCCCCCCGAACGCCGGGAGGAATTGGTCGCTGAACGACGTCTGATCCATCGCGCCCTTCACGGCGACGTCCCGAGGGTCCATAGGATCCCCGCGTCTGATCGACTCGCTGCGCAGGCGGACCATCAGGGGGTTGTCGACGTTGTCGGGCGTCCGCGCGGCGAGGAACGCCGGTGGAAGCTTCCGGACGTCGGGACGGCTGGCGTCGCTGTAGTTCCAGAACGGTAGCGCCCAGCCGTTCGGGCCACCGAGCCGCACGATCTCGTCGCGGACGATGCGCTCGAAGTGGTAGAGATACACGCGATGCCACGGCAGGAAGTGCCAGCTCTCGTGCTCGCACGTGTTCCAGCGCGCCCCGGACGGCCAGGCGGACCGCGAGATGTCGGTCCCGTGGGTCTCGGCCAGGTGCCGCCAGCACCGTGGATCGGGGAAGCTCCCCGAATCGCGGGCCTGGAGCGCGGCGACCGCGCGGGCGTACCAGAGGATCGTCGGGTGCCACACGTTCGTGGCGCTCAGCGTCCAGACGTCCTCGCGGACCCGCACGGCAGGGGCGGGCGTGGGAGTCGGGGTCGGGGTCGGGGTCGGGGTCGGCGTCGGTGTGGGTGTGGGTGCGGGTGTCGGGGTAGGCGTGGGTGTGGGCGTCGGCCCGGGCAGCGGCGTCACCGCCAGCTTCTCCAGCTCCGGCCAGGTCTTCGGCCCGATCACTCCGTCACGGACCAGCCCGCGGCAGGCCTGGAACATCTTCGTCGCGAGCTCGGTCCCCTGCCCGAACCGGCAGTCGACGACCAGCGGGTCCTGCCCGATCGCCTTCAGCTGCGGCTGGAGCGACGAGATGTACTGGCGCGTGGCCTGGCTCGTGTCCGAGCACGCCGGGGTCCCTGCACGCCACGAAGAGAGAAACCGGTTGAGCAGGTGCTGGGCGTAGCCGACCGCAGGGTTGCGTGCCCGAGACGCCGAGGTGCTCCGGTGGAGCAGCGGCCGCGGGCCCACAGGAGCGGCGGGAGGGCCCTCGCCGGGTGCGCACCGGTGCGGCCCCCACGTCTCTCCCTCGGTGGTGGGCGTCTCGGTCCACTCGGTCTCCGTGCCCCACTCGGTCTCGGTGCCCCACTCCGCCTCGGGGGCAGACTGGGTCTCGGTCCACTCCGCCGCGAACGGGCTCTCGTCGAACCACTCACGCGTCGCGGGGTCGGCCTCGGTCGTCTGCCACGGCGCCTCGTCCTCGTGCATGATCCACCCCCGTCATCGCTTCGGCAGCGGACGCGGCGCCGCCACGACCTGAACCGGCGTGGGCCGTTCCTTGAGGTTGCGCCCTGATGCGGCCGCCCACTCCGTGATCACGCGGCGCACCTCGGTGCCGAGCGGCACCGCGCCCGCCGGCAACGGCGGCAGAGCCGGCGGCACCGTGCTCTGGTAAAGCAGCCATGCCCGCCCGCTGTCGGTCACCCATCCCGCCTCCAGCGCGCGCAGCACGAGCGAGAGCTCCTGCGCCATCGCAAAGAACGAGTTCGCACGCGAGTGTGGCGGCAGGCTGACGCGCTCCCCGATCACCCGCAGGCGATCGGCCGCGCTCGTCGCCTGGGCCCGCAGGTCGATCACGACGGGCGTGTTCGACCCGAGCGTCAGCTCGACCCACCCCATCGCGGTCGTCGCGGCGAGCTCCTCGCGGCTCAGCAGCGCGTTCTGGCGCCGCGATCGCAGCATGAAGCCGAGCTGCTCGGCGAGCCGATAGATCCGGTCGTCGTCGGTGGTGTTGCCCGCGACCAGGTTCCGGACGTTCTCGATCGCCCGCCACAGCTCGTACAGGAGCTCCTCGAGGAGCGCGACGAACGTGCGGTTGGACGCCTCGGCCTTCTCGTACGGGTACGGGGCGTTGGTGTCCGTGCCGTGGGCGAGGTCCATGCCGAACATCCGGTAGTACGCGTTGCGGCGTACGGCCTCGGCGTCGGGACGCACATTGCTGGTCGACAGCCACGCGGAGACCGGGTTGTGCGCGTTGAACAGCAGCGCCTCCGTCGCGTCCAGCCAACGCTGGGTCGACACGGAAGGGATGCCGAGGCCCTCACCGCCACGGAACGCCCGGACGACACGCGCGAGGATCTGCGCGGCCCGCGTGTTCTCGATCGCGTACGCATAGATCAGGTGGTCCCAGGCCGGCTGAGCCAGCATCGGGACGGTGCTGAACGCCCCCTCGGTGAAGAGTGCCACGCGCGCCGGACCCGCCGGAGCAGGATTGGGCGCCCACGGGTTCGCGGCGTCGAGCACCTGCTCCATCCGCCACACGAGGTCGAGCGGGTCGGCCGTGATGACCTGGCCCTCGGCAACCGGACCGCCGCCAAGCTGTTGGACGAGCTGCGTGATCATGCCACCTGCTCCTCGTCGTACTCGCCGTAACCAGCGTCGACGACCGGCTGAGCCTGCCCGATGAACAGCACCGGCTCCTCGAAGTCCGTCGACAGCTGCTGGAAGTTGGAGTCCCGGTCTCCACCGAGCGCCCCACGGATGAGGACCACCGCCTCGGCGACGCCGGGCTCGAGCTCGAGCGCCGTGGACGGCGGAACGATGCTGCGCAGCGGGCCCATCACCTCCGCAATCTCGGCGAGCCCGATCGCCAGGCCGTCGAGCCCCGCGATCCCGCCGAGCGTCGTCCACACCTTCGTGAGCTCCTCGGCGGTGCTCTGCTGCATCATCTCCATGGCGTCGAGGAGCGCCTCCGTACGCTCCTCGATCGCTGCCACCGACGACGCCAGCGTCTTCATCGTCGGGTTCCCGGTCGCCTTCTTCGCCACGTCTCTCACCTCCGTCGGCCGCTCACGCGGCTACGCTCTGTTGGCCGGTCATCCAGGTCCTGGCCCGCGAGATCCACTCGCCTGCCCGCTGGGGGTTCTCCGCCTCACGCAGCCCGGCCAGCGCGATCAGGCGGATGCCGTCCGTGCGGCGCCAGTGCGGCGACGTCCACAACGACGGTCCCGCCGTACGTTCAAGCTCCGCAAGGGCGCTCGGCGACACGCGCGAGGCGTCGACGAGGGCGCCGATGGGCCGGTCGCGGAACCCCGGGACGCGGCTGTCGAGGCACGTGGCCGCGAGGGCGTCCATCCGCCGGTGCGACCGCAGCAGGAGCGGGACGGTCGCCGCCTCCGCGCGGCTCGGTGGGTACGTCGTGAGGACTGCACGTTCCAGCCGGTCCCACGGGCCCGCTCCGTAGACGTGACGGCACATCGCGCAGCCCAGGAGCGTACGCAGCCAGCCGATCGGGTGCGGGTCGCCGAGCGGCCAGCGGAAGAGCGTCCGCTCGTCGGCGACCACGTCGTGCAGGGCGGCGACGGAGGCGTAGCCGGTGAGCACGAACGCGTACACGTCTGCGGCGATCTCGCTGCTCCACGGCTGCCACATCGCGCGCAGTGCCGGGTCGTCGGCCAGGGTCTCCCCGAGAGCCTTCCCGAGCGCGTCGTTCCACCCCGAGAGGTGGGCGACCTGATGGCCGGCCTCGTGGAACAGCGACGTCGGGCGGTAGAGGTTGTGCCGCACGATCTTGACGGCGGCGACGGGATTCACCGTCCCGGGTGCCCACAGACGGATGCCTACCCGCAGGATGCTGGCGCCCAGGCCCTCACCGAGGTACGTGAGCACCGGCGGGACAGGCAGGCCCAACGGTCGGAGGACCTGCTCGATGCTCTGGTAGGCGACGGAGTCGAGGAACTGCAGCGCCGCGCGCAGGTGGGTGCTCGTGCGGGTGTTGACGGCCTGTCCGAAGAAGTCGAGCGTCGTCTCCACCTGGACGTAGCGGCGGCGGAACTGCTGGACCGCTGCCTGCGCCTCGGCGAGGGCGGACGGGTCGAGGCGGCTCGCCCGCACCGCCGCCGCGCTCGTGCGGCCGGCCTCGAGCAGCTGCTCGACCGTACGAGCAAGCTCGCTGCGCACCGGAACGCCGATCGAGTGCTCGAGCGACTCCCACGCGTGCCGCGACGCGAACTCCTCTGCGTCGACGAAGCACTGCGCCGCGCCCAGCCAGTGGCCGAGCTGGCGCTCCAGCTCCTCGGCGATCAGGCGGTGCTCGTTCACGGCTTGGCCCTCCCCGGCGTGACGGTGACGGTCACGGCAGAGGGCGCCGCAGGTGCGGCAGCAGGTGCGGGTGGGGCGGGCGACGCCGCGGGTGCGGTCGGCTCAGCGGCCGGCGCCGTCGGCGCGGGGGCCGCCGCGTCGTCGTCTGCTTCGGACGCGGTCGGCGGAACGCCCCTGGCGTGCACGGTCACCGTCACGCCGCTGGCGGGGTCCTGGGCCGCTCGGACGAACTCGTGTCCACGCGTCCGTGCCCACTCCGCCAGCGCCTTGGCGATGCTCGCCCTGACCCGGCGACCGGGCCTCGGTCCCGCTCCTCGGAGGGCGACCCGACCGCGGCCCCGACCGCGGCCACGACCCCGGCGGCCCGATGACCGGCGCCTGCGCGCGGCAGCGCCGCCGGTCGCAGCGAACGCAGCCCGCAGCAGCGCCCGGAGCAGGGTCGTTCCCCCACGCCCCGCGGACACCGAGGCGGCGAGCCGCTGGGCGTCCGCCTCGGAGAAGTACAGCGACAGCCGGAGGTCCCCGCGCGCCTCGTCGGTCCGTACCCGCTCGTCGCTGGGCCGGGTCGCCTCGCCCGTGGTGGTCGGCGCTACCGGCGCCTCGACCTGACCGACGGGTTCGAGGTGGAAGAAGCGCTGCCCGACCGAGATGCGGTGGCGTGACTCCAGGAACCGCGCAGGGACGTCGACACCGAGCCGCGGCTCGCGCAGCAGCAGCCCTGCCGTCTGGACGGTCAGCGCGTGGAGCTGGTGGTGGGCACCGCGCGGGAACGCGGCCCCGCCGATCCGCTCCAGGCGCGCCAGCCGGGTCAGCGTCGTCCCGGGCCCCGACTCGAACAGGTGGACACGGAACCTGCCCGGCAGGCTGATCCCCGCCGCGCGCAGCGCCGCATCGAGCTTCACTCCCTCGAACGTCGTGATCGAGGCCGCGACGGCCACGGTCAGCTCGATCTCGGGGACGCGCGAAAACTTCTTGTACGCGTACGCCCTGCGCGCGTGCCGCACCACGAACGACCCGCCGAGCGACGGCGCGATCTGCAGGTCGGGGCGGACGAGCGGGGTGGGGAAGTTCGCAGCCACCGCCTGCTCGAAGGCCTCCGTGAGCGCGACCTGGAGCAGGTCCTCGTCCTCGAAGAACTCCGCGGGCTGCTCCGAGAGCCGGCGCACGGTGTCCTCGACCGTGGCGGCCAGGGTCGCCGGTGCGGCCTCCTGCTCGAGCTCGCCCGGACGTCCCTGCTCGAGCCCGATCACGCGCAGGCCGACGTCGACGATGGCCGACGAGAGTGGTCCGGACATCTTCGGCCCGACCCACTGGCTGATGAGCTTCGCGAGGAAGCCCGACAGGAAGCCGACCACCTTGGGACGCCCGACGAGGCGGATGCCGAGCCGAAGCGCCGGAAGGATAGCGGGGATGAACTGGTCGATCGCCGGGGTGAGGTCCTCGCCCTCGGGCGCCGCCTGAAGCCGGTCGATGAACGCGCTGCGCGCCTCGGCGAGCATCTCGAGCTCGTCGGACGCCGCAGGCGCGGCACCTCGCTCCTGGTCGTGCCCGAAGCTTTCGCCCTGCTCGAGCGCTTCGCCCCCGAGCACGGACTCGGCCAGCGCCGCGTCCAGCGACTCGGCGAGGGTCTCCGGGTCGCCCACAGCGACCGGCGTAGGCGCGAACGACTCGCCGAGGAACTCCTCCTCGGCCTCGCTCTCCACCAGCTCCTCGGTCTCCTTCTGTCCAAGACCGAAGCGCTTGGCCAGCGCACGCGCGGGTTCGTGGAGGGCGGCAGGGAGCTTGTTGATCGCGATCGCCAGCACGCGCTGCAGCAGCGGCCGTACGAGCGCCTTGAGCTTGTTGAGGATGGGCCCGAGAATCGGGAGCGCGGCCTTCGCGATCTTCCCTGCGGTCTTCACGACGGTCTTGACGACGCTCTTGGCCTTCTTGATCAACCCGCCGATGAATTCCTCGCCCGCCGGGGTGACACCGAGCGCGCCGACCTCGAACCGGTCGAGCAGCTCGTCCAGCTGGTCCGGCGCCAGGCCCTCCAGATCGAGGTTCTGGACATGGTCGGCGAAGCGCTGGACGCACCGTTCCGCCTCGGACCCGACCGGCGCGAGATGGGCGTCCGCGAGCTGCTGACGCTGCTCGGCGAGCTGCATCGGCTGTTCTCCGGCGAGCCGGGTGTCGGCCGCCTCGGCCGTCTCGGCGATCAGCTCAGCGAGCGCCTCGTCGAACTGCTCGTCCCGGATGCTCTCGAAGGCCTCGGCGATGAGCTCGCCGGCCTCGCCGTCGCCTTCGTCCTCCATGCCGAAGGCCTCGGCGAACGGCGTCGTCACCTCGGTCCACGGCATGAACCCAAGCGTCGCGGGCGGTGTTTCCGTACCGACCGCACCTTCGGAGAACGGCGTCTCGACCTCGAACGCCTCTGCGGTCTCGCCGATCACGGTCATCGCGCCCTCCCAGAGCTCGTCGTTGCCGACACGCACCAGCCTGCGAGGTGCCCGTACCCGCCACGCTCCCGTCGCCGCTCCGTCTGCGGCCCTGTCTCGTACCCGCTGTCGCCGCTGCCTCGTCCGTGCAGCGTCCCGCCGCCGTAGCCGGCCCCGTACCCCGTACCGTCCCGTGCAAGCAGGCCCGGCGACATTGGCGGCGGCGCGAGCCCTCGGAGGCCCTATGCTCGTGGGGTCGAAGACTTGTCGCGCAGACCGCCCGCGCCCGTCTCCGCCGTCGCGTGTCCCCCCGACGCCTCGTCCGGACGCGCCGCGGACTCAGGAGCAAACCGGTGGCCAGCTCGTACGGAACGCGTCGCGTCGGCGTCCTCGGCGGGCTCGGGACGCGGCCCGTCGAGCGGCTGTCAGGCGCAGGCCGCCGTGTGCTCGCCTACCTGGCGGTGAAGGGTCCCCGGACGAACCGGCTCCTCACGGGCACGGACCTGTGGCCTGAGGTCTCCGAGGCCCGCGCCCGGGCGAACCTGCGCCGCGCGCTGTGGCAGCTCCCGCGCCGCTGGGTACGTCCCGACGGTCTCGAGCTGGAGCTCGAGGCCTCGGTCGACCTCCTCGACGCGCGCCGGGTGGCCGATCAGGCGCTTGCCGACACGCCTGTCGGCGCCGACGGGGTGGAGATGCTGAAGCACGACCTCCTGCCCGGCTGGTACGAGCCCTGGGTCCTCGACGAGCAGGACCAGTTCCACCTGCGACGGATCCAGGCGCTCGAGGCCGTGTGCCGGACGGCGTCCGAGGCCGGGGCGTACCCGCTCGCGACCGGTGCCGGCCTCGCCGCCGTGTGCGCCGAGCCGCTCCGCGAGTCGGCCGTGACGGCGCTCGTCGAGGCGCTCGTACGGGAGGGGAACCGGGTCGAGGCCGCACGACGGTTCCGCGCGTACGCGCTACGGCTCCGCCAGGAGATCGGCGCCGCCCCCGGTGACGACTTGGTCGGCCTCGTCCGGCCGTTCCTGCGCCGCCGTCCGTGACCACTCGCCGAAGTGCGCGCGGCGAGACAGACTGAGGCGATGGACAGACGTCGTACCGCCATTGCCGTGGCCGTCCTCGCCTCGACCGCGTTGCTGCTGCCCGAGGGGGCGGCCGCCGAGCCGCGAGCAGCCTCGCCGACATCGTCCGCCGCCCGGGCCGCGCCGATGCGTGTCTCGACCGTCCTGACGGGCCTGGACCACCCGTGGGACCTCGCGTTCGTCTCCTCGTCTCAGTTCTTGTTCACCCAGCGGGACCGCAAGACGATCTCGCTGGGGACGACCAGCGGCGCCAAGCGGGTCGTCGGGCGGGCGGCCGGCATCTGGGCCAGCGGCGAGACGGGGCTGATGGCGCTCGAGCTCGCGCCCGACTTCGCCCGTACGGGCACCTTCTACACCTGCCACGGCTACCGCTCGGGAGCGACGAAGGACGTCCGGGTCGCCCGCTGGCGCCTGAACGCCGCCCGGACGAGCGCGCGGCTCACCAAGACGATCGTGCGCGGCCTGCCCGCGACCAGCGGCCGTCACGGAGGATGCGCGCTCGCCTTCGGCCCCGGCGGCGCGCTGTTCATCGGCACCGGCGATGCGGCCGTCGGGCGCAACGCACAGCGCCTGCGGTCCGGCGGCGGCAAGGTCCTGCGGGTCAACCCTCGTACGGGCCGCGGGCTGCGGAGCAACCCGTACGCGAAGTCCCGCTACGCGATGAAACGACGCGTCTTCACGTACGGGCACCGCAACGTGCAGGGCCTCGCGCGGCGAGGCAACCGCATGTGGGCGGTGGAGCAGGGGTCGTACCGCGACGACGAGGTCAACGCGCTCTTCCGCAAGGGCAACTACGGCTGGAACCCGGTCCCGGGCTACAACGAGTCCGTCCCGATGACCGACCACGGCCTGCCGGGCAAGCAGCGCAGTCCCCGGTGGCGCTCGGGCGGCTCCACGCTGGCGACCACGGGTGCCGCCTGGCTGCGGGGATCGGTCTGGGGCAACCGGTCCGGCCGCGTGCTCGCCGTGACGGCGCTGAAGGCCGAGCAGATCCGGCTGCTGCGCTTCGACAGGCGTGGACGGCTGCGGGGGCAGTCCGTCGCGCTGCGGGGCCAGTACGGCCGGCTCCGCGCGGTGACCGTCGGGCCCGGCGGCGCGCTGTACGTGTCGACGTCGAACGGTGGCGGGAACGACCGCATCCTGCGGGTCCTGCCGAGGTGACGCCAAGCGATGTCCCCGGCGGTTACCCGCTGGTACGCTCCGGGGTGACCCAGGCCACACCTGCGCCCCAGGAGCTTCCGTGACGACCTCAGACCGCGTCCACGCGTTCCGCGACGACGTCCTCGGCGATCTCGACGCGACGGGGGTCGCGGAGCTCGTCGCGGCCAAGCAGATCAAGCCGCGCGAGGCCGCCGAGGCAGCGCTGGCCCGGATCGAGGCCGTGCGCGGTCTCGACGCGGTCGAGCACCTCGACCCCGACCGGGCGCTCGACGCCGCCGACCGCGAGGCGACAGGCGCCTTCGCCGGTGTGCCGACGCTGGTCAAGGACAACACCGACGTCGCCGGCTGGCCCACCGGCAACGGCTCGGAGGCCTACACCCCGCGGCTCGCCCGTACGGACAGCGACTTCGTCCGCATGTGGTCGGCGCAGGGCCTGACCTACCTCGGCAAGTCCCGCCTGCCGGAGTTCGGCTTCAGCGCGTCGACCGAGTTCATGACGCGCCCACCCGTTCGCAACCCCTGGAACCCGGCCTACTCCTCGGGCGCATCCTCCGGCGGCGCCGCAGCCCTCGTGGCCGCGGGCGCGGTGCCGATCGCCCACGCGAACGACGGCGGCGGCTCGATCCGCATCCCCGCCGCCGCCTGCGGACTCGTCGGGCTCAAGCCGACCCGCGGCCGGATCACCCCCGACCACCTCGACGAGACGATGCCGGTCAAGGTCGTCGCGCAGGGCGTCGTGACGCGATCGGTGCGCGACACCGCGCGCTTCTTCGCCGCGGCCGAGCGGACGTACCGCAACCCGAGGCTCCCCGCCGTCCGCATGGTCGAGGGGCCGAGCGCGACCCGCCTGCGCATCGGCGTCCTCTACGACTCGGTGACCGGGGCCAGCGACCGCGACACACGTGCGGCGACGAGCGACGCAGCCGACCTGCTGGCAAGGCTCGGCCACCGGGTCGAGGAGATCCCGCTGCCGATCACCCAGCAGTTCGCCGACGACTTCGCGCTCTACTGGGGGTTTCTGTCGTGGTACCTCACGACCACCGGCAAGCGCGGCCTCGGCGCCGACTTCGACCCGGCACGCACCGACAACCTGACCCAAGGCCTCGCGGCGGCGTTCCGCAAGGGGTTCCGCCGGTTTCCTGCAGCGCTCTACCGCCTGCGCCGCACCGAGCGGTCCTACCGCGCCCTCTTCACCACGTATGACGTCGTCCTGTCACCGGTGCTCGCGCACACGACGCCGAAGCTCGGCTATCTCTCCCCGACCGCTGACTTCGACCGGCTTTTCGCACGCCTGTACGCCTACGTCGGCTTCACGCCGCTCAACAACGTCTCAGGTGGTCCCGCGCTCTCGCTGCCGCTCAGCCGTACGCGCGCGGGGCTCCCCTTGGCGTCACACTTCTCGGCCGACCACGGCGACGAGCGGACGCTCCTCGAGCTCGCGTACGAGCTGGAGCAGGCGGCGCCGTTCGCGCGGATCCAGGACGCGTGAGGCCCGAGCGGCGCTAGGGCCCGACGGCCCCTAGCGTGGAGGCGTGACGTCCCGCCTCCTCGTCCCCCTCGCCCCTCTCGCCGCCTTCGCGCTGCTCCTCGCGCTCCTCGCCGCCGCCCCGGCGTCCGCAGCCGCCCCCACCCTCACCGCGTCCTCCCCGGCCACGGGCTACACCGGCGCGAGCGTCACCGTCTCCGGTGCGGCGACGCCGCCCGGGGGTGAGCTCGTGCTCGAACGCCGCGTCGCTGACGGACCCTGGCGCCCGGTGAGCACGGGCCGCCCCGCGGACGACGGGTCGTACGCGCTGCGCCTCGTCGTCGCCGCCGGCACCCAGACCCTGCGCGTCTCGTACCGCAGCGCCGGCGGGACGGTCGCGCGCGAGCTGCGCGTCACGGGAGTCGCCGCGCCCGTCCGCGTGTCGCTGAGCGGCTCCCACCGGCTGCGCGACGGCCACCGCCTCGGGCTCACGGCCCGGTGGACCACGACGGACGGCCGCCCTGTCAGCGGCGCCGCACAGCTGTACGGCCGCCGCGCGGGTAGCTCCACATGGACCCGGCGTGCGTCGGTGCGGGTCACGAACGGCACCGGATCCGTCCGGGTCCGCCCGCGGGTCGACACCACGTACCAGCTCCGGACCCCCGCGACCACGCTCGTACGCCCGGCCGGCTCGTCCGGGCACGTCGTCGACAACCTTCCGCCGGGTCGCGTGATCCGCACGCCGGCGGGCGCTCCCGCGCCGCGCCGCACGCTCCCGCCGCAGCGACGCGCGATCGCCGCCGGACCGCACGTCCGCGTCAAGAAGATCTCCGCGCGGGTCTGGCGCTCGATGAAGGGCCGCAGCTGGCACCGCGGCTGCCCCATCGGCCGGAGCTCGCTGCGGCTGATCGAGACGAGCTACTACGCGTACGACGGCTACCGGCGCCGCGGCGAGCTCGTCGTCCACAGCAGCGTCGTCAAGGCGACCCGGCGCGTCCTGATCGACCTGTACGAGGCCAAGGCGCCGATCCGGTCGATGTACCGGGTCGACCGCTTCGGCTGGTCCAAGCGCCTGCGTGGCGCAGACGACATGAAGTCGATGGCCGCCGGCAACACCTCGGCGTTCAACTGCCGCGGGGTCGTCGGGCGTCCGGGGACACGCAGCCCGCACAGCACGGGACGCAGCGTCGACCTCAACACCTGGGAGAACCCGTACCGGTCGGGCTGGGGTCTGGTGCCCAACAGCGCGTGGGACGCGCGGCGCACCCCGACGGCGATCGTCTACCGCAGCCGCCAGCACGCCGTGGTGCGGATTCTGGCGCGCCACGGATTCCGGTGGATGGGCAGCGCGGACTGGCAGCACTTCCAGTACGCCGGTCGGGGCGCCCGACACCTGCCGACGCCGACGACCTTCCTCGACTGAGGCCGGGCTAGCCTTCAGTGCCCGCGCTCGCGGCGCATGCGGCGCTGCGCTCGCGTCGAGCGGCGGAGCTGGCGGTTCTGCTCGGCCGCCAGCCGTGCATCGGCCCGGCGCTCCAGCCACTGCGCCTCGCGCTGCAGCGCCCGCCAGCTCTCGTACCGGCGCAGGCTCAGCACGCCGGCGTCGAGCGCGGCCCGCACCGCACACCCCGGCTCGACCTGGTGACCGCAGTCGGCGAAGCGGCAGGACGCCGTCAGCTCCTCGACGTCGGCGAACGCGCCGACCAGCCCGTCCGAGTCGGTGACGCCGACCCCGCGCAGGCCCGGCGTATCGATCACCGCTCCCCCACCGGGGAGCGCGACGAGCTCGCGACGCACCGTCGTGTGCCGTCCACGCCCGTCGGCACGGATCGCCGACGTCGCAACCCGTGACTCGCCGACCAGCGCGTTGACCAGGCTGGACTTGCCGGCCCCCGAGGAGCCGACGAGCGCGAGCGTGCCCCCGCCCGCGAGCGCGGCCGCCTCCGCGACGCCGTCACCGCTCTCGGCGCTGCACACGACCACCCCGACACCGAGAGTCGTCGCGATCTCCTCGGCGACGTCGGCGGCATCGGATGCCAGGTCCGCCTTGGTCAGGACCACGGTCGCCGGCGCGCCGCTGGACCAGGCGACCACGAGGAGCCGCTCGACCTTCTCCAGCGACGGCATCTGGTCGAGACCGACGACGACCGCCACGGCGTCGATGTTCGCGGCGAGCACCTGCCGGCGCGACGAGCCGCCTGGCTCCGCACGCTCGAGGACGCTCCGGCGCGGCTCGACCGCCACCACGCGCAGATCCGTACCGACCGCTTCGATCAGCACCCAGTCCCCGACGCACGGCGCGGCGCCGTCGTCCGCTCCGGCGAGCGTCCGCACAGCGACCTCCTCGCCGCCGGGTGTCCACACGCGAACCACTCCCCGGTCGCCTCGTACGACGCGACCGCGCCAGGGCTCCGGGCCACCGCTCGTCCCGTTCTCCGCGTCTGCGTCCACTCCGTGACGGTACGAACGAAGCAGGGTGGCGGGCGAACGATTTTGTCGCGCCCGCATGACCTGCGTCACTGAGCAGCCGCTTACGCTGGCCGCATGGACCCGCTGCAACGTGCCCCTCAGAACCAGGCCGCGCCGTTGACCGGCTACCACACCGTCCGCTCGGATGCGGCCCTCGTCGGCGCCGTCCGCGCGTTCGCCGGAGACGATGCCGAGACGGTGCTGACGTCGCTCGACCCGGTCGGCGCGCTCGCTGGGACCGCCGAGGCCCGCGAGCACGGGATGCTCGCCAACCGCAACGAGCCGGTCCACCACCCTGTCGACCGGTACGGCAACCGCGTGGACGAGATCGTGTTCCACCCCTCCTGGCACTGGATGATGCAGCGCGGCGTGGAGTTCGGGCTGCACGCGACCCCGTGGGTCAGCGAGGAGCCGAAGCCGCACCTGCGACGCGCGGCCGCGTACGTCGCGTGGACGCACAACGAGCCCGGCCACGGCTGCCCGCTCACGATGACGTACGCCGCCGTCCCCGCGCTGCGGGCCGACGACGCGCAGGCCAAGCAGTGGACGCCCCTGCTGGCCGCGACCGAGTACGACTTCGGGCTGCGCAACCCGGCTGAGAAGACCGGCATCCTCGCCGGGATGGGCATGACAGAGAAGCAGGGCGGCTCCGACGTCCGGACGAACGTCACCACCGCGACACCCACCGACGCCGAGGGCGAGTACGTCCTGCACGGGCACAAGTGGTTCACCAGCGCGCCGATGAACGACCTGTTCCTCGTCCTCGCGCAGACCGCCGGCGGGGTCACGTGCTTCGTGGTCCCCCGGGTGCTGCCCGACGGCACCCGCAACCCGCTCCAGGTGGTGCGCCTCAAGGACAAGCTCGGCAACCGCTCCAACGCCTCGTCGGAGCTGGAGTTCGACGGCACGTGGGCCGTACGGCTCGGCGACGAGGGGCGCGGCATCAGGACGATCATCGAGATGGTGGCGTCGACGCGTCTCGACTGTGTGCTCGGGTCGTCGGCGCTGATGCGTCGCTCCGTCGCCGAAGCGACGTGGCACGCGTCGCAGCGCTCGGCGTTCGGCGGCCTGCTGTCTGAGAAGCCCGCCATGCAGAACGTCCTCGCCGACCTGGCTGTGGAGTCCGAAGCGGCGACGCTGCTCGCCCTGCGGCTGGCCTCGAGCGTCGAGCACCCCGACGATGAGCACGAGAAGGCGCTGCGCCGCATCGCCCTGCCGATCGCGAAGTTCTGGGTCTGCAAGCGCACGCCGTTCCACGTCGCGGAGGCGCTGGAGGTGCTCGGCGGCAACGGGTACGTGGAGGAGTCGGGCATGCCGCTGCTCTTCCGCGAGTCGCCGCTCAACTCGATCTGGGAGGGCAGCGGTAACGTCAACGCGCTCGACGTCCTGCGGGCGCTGCAGCGCGAGCCCGAGGCGCTCGACGCCTGGCTCACCGAGGTCGGGAGCGTGCGCGGTGAGGATGCTCGACTCGACGCCGCCGTCCACGACGTCCTCACCGGGCTGTCCGACCTGTCCGAGATGGAGTTCCGGGCACGCCGGCTCGCGGGGCAGATGGCCGTGGCGCTCCAGGCATCGCTGCTGATCCGCTACAGCGACCCCGCTGTGACCGACGCGTTCCTCGCGAGCCGCGTCGCCGGCGACTGGGCGGGGACGTTCGGCACACTCCCTCGCGGTGTCGACGCGGCGGGCATCGCGCGGCGCGCGACACCCACGGTCTGAGCATCGGTGTCGACTCCCCCGCTCAGAGACGGGCGAGGGTGTCCTCCATCTGGAGGACAGTCTTGTCGGCCAGTCGCTCGAGCGGCAGACGCAAGATCGCGTCGGGGAGCTTGCCGATCACCCCGTGGAAGGTGAAGTCGGCGCTGTAGCGGATCTCGGTGCCGGCGCCGGTCGTCGCGAACATCAGGTGGTCCTTCGTCGTGACCGTGTCGTTGTCGCCGGTGACCTCGAAGACCGCGTCCGGCACGAGCTGTGTGGTCTCGTACGTCAGCTCGACGCGCTTGCCGAGGAACTTCGAGACGTTGCGGTAGCGGGTCCCCAGCCCTCCGTCGCCCGACAGGCGTGTGGTCTCGACCGTGCCCGGGTCCCACTGCTCGGTCGTGGTGAAGTCGCTGAGGTAGGAGAAGACCTCGGCGAGCGGCTTGGCGACGGTGAGCGTACGAGACACGGCGACCATGCTCCACGCTAACCCTTTCGCTCACGGGCGCCGTTAACGCGACGTCGACTGTGGCGCCGCTCACACGGGCCCCCTGAAACGCCTGGAACATCAGGAAGCACGAAACCCGCATCTCGCAATGTGAACGCCAATCTCGAATACTGGGATCGGCCATTGCCGGATCATGGATCCTCAGCACAGACTTACGACCATGCTCACAGCGCAGACCACTCACCTGGCGGCCCGTCGCCACGTGGATTTCGGTCGCATGCGCAGCATGATGTGTCGCTGCGCCTGATCCTGGCCCCGGCCCCGGCCCTCTGAGTGCCGGCCCGACCGTCATCCCCTTCTCGAGCATCTTCGACAGGACGTCTCATGACTGCGACCACCGACGCCCCCGTGCGCGCTGCCCGCCCTCGCCGCACGAAAGGCGAAGGCCAGTGGGCCCTCGGCTACCGCGAGCCCCTCAACGCCAACGAGCAGTCCAAGAAGGACGACAACCCGCTCAACGTGCGTGCGCGCATCGAGAACATCTACGCGCGCGGTGGCTTCGACTCGATCGACAAGGCCGACCTGCGCGGGCGCTTCCGCTGGTGGGGCCTCTACACCCAGCGCAAGCCCGGGATCGACGGCGGCAAGACGGCCACGCTGGAGCCGGAGGAGCTCGAGGACTCCTTTTTCATGCTCCGCGTCCGCATCGACGGAGGCCAGCTCGACCTCGCCCAGCTCCGAACGATCGCCGGCATCTCGACGGAGTTCGGCCGCGACACCGCCGACCTGACCGACCGTCAGAACGTCCAATACCACTGGATCCGCGTCGAGGACATGCCCGAGATCTGGAGCCGGCTCGAGGGCGTCGGGCTCTCGACGCAGGAGGCGTGCGGCGACTGCCCCCGCGTCATCCTCGGCTCCCCCGTCGCCGGCATCTCCGCCGACGAGATCATCGACGGCACCTGGGCGGTCGAGGAGATCCAGCGCCGCTACATCGGTGACCCCTCGCTCTCCAACCTCCCCCGCAAGTTCAAGACGGCGATCAGCGGCCACCCGAGCCACGACGTCGTCCCCCAGATCAACGACGTCGCCTTCACCGGAGTCGTCCACCCCGACTACGGGCCAGGCTTCGACCTGCTCGTCGGTGGTGGGCTGTCCACCAACCCGATGCTCGCGCAGCGGCTCGGCGCCTGGGTCCCTCTCGAGGAGATCCCCGAGGTCTGGCACGGCATCGCGTCGGTCTTCCGCGACTACGGCTACCGCCGCCAGCGCTCCCGCGCCCGCATCAAGTTCCTCATCGCCGACTGGGGTCCGGAGAAGTTCCGCGACGTCCTCGAGAACGAATACCTCAAGCGCAAGCTCGTAGACGGACCCGAGGCCCCCGCCCCCCGTACCCCCGGCGACCACGTCGGCGTCTATCCGCAGCTCGACGGCGGCTACTACGTCGGCGTGGCTCCCAAGGTCGGACGCCTCACCGGCACGATCCTGAGCCAGCTCGCGGACGTCGTCGAGGCCCACGGCAGCAACCGGGTCCGTACGACCGCCCAGCAGAAGCTGCTCGTCCTCGACGTCGCGCCCGACAAGGTCGACTCGCTCGTCGCGGCGCTCGACGAGATCGGGCTCGAGGCCAACCCGTCGCCGTGGCGCCGCAACACGATGGCCTGCACCGGCATCGAGTTCTGCAAGCTCGCCATCGTCGACACCAAGAACCGTGCCGACCTCCTCATCGAGGAGATGCAGCACCGCATCCCCGAGCTCGACGAGCCGATCACGATCAACGTCAACGGCTGCCCCAACTCCTGCGCCCGCATCCAGACCGCCGACATCGGCCTCAAGGGGCAGCTGGTGATGGAGGACGGCAAGCAGGTCGAGGGCTTCCAGGTCCACCTGGGCGGCGCACTCGGCCTGACGCCGGGGTTCGGCCGCAAGCTGCGGGCCCACAAGGTCACCGCGACCGGGCTGCCCGACTACGTCGAAGGTCTCGTCCGCAGCTACCTCGACGAGCGCACCGACGGCGAGTCGTTCGCCGAGTGGGTCGCCCGTGCCGAGGAGGACGCGCTGCGATGAGCGGACGAGCGGCTCCCTACCACTGCCCGTACTGCGGCGACGAGGATCTGCGTCCTCACGGTACGCAGCACGGGGCGTGGGAGTGCCGCGCCTGCCTCCGCGCCTTCTCCCTCTCGTTCATCGGACTGATCAGCCCTGGGGGTGACAACGCATGACCACGACAGCAGTTCGCGGGGACCTCCCCGCCCGCTCCGCCGAGGAGCTCGAGGAGCTCGCCCGCATCGCCGGGCCCGACCTCGAGCTCGCCCCGGCTGAGCTCATCGTCGCGTGGGCCGTGGAGCAGTTCGGTGAGCGCTTCTGTGTGACTTCGTCGATGGGCGACGCCGTCCTTGCCGACATCGCCGGCAAGGTGGCGCCCGGGATCGACGTCGTCTTCCTCGACACCGGCTATCACTTCGCCGAGACGATCGGCACGCGCGACGCGGTCGAGGCGACGATGCCGGTCAACCTCGTCACCGTGGCGCCGCAGCAGTCGGTCGCCGACCAGGACGCCCAGTACGGCAAGGACCTCTTCCGCACCGACCCCGACCGTTGCTGCGCGCTGCGCAAGGTCAAGCCGCTCCAGGACGCCCTCGCGGGGTACGACGCGTGGGCGACTGGGCTACGCCGCGACGAGACCCACAGCAGGGTCATCGCTCCGGTCGTCGGCTGGGACTCCCGCAAGGCCAAGGTCAAGGTGTCCCCGCTCGCGCGGTGGAGCGCCGACGACGTCGACCGCTACATCGCCGAGAACGGCGTCCTGGTCAACCCTCTGCAGTACGACGGATACCCGTCCATCGGCTGCTGGCCCTGCACCCAGCGCGTCGCCCCGGGCGAGGACGCCCGCAGCGGACGCTGGGCAGGCACCGGCAAGAACGAGTGCGGCATCCACCTCTGACGCCGTACGCCCCATCCCCGCAGGTCGCCCGCGACCACGCACGACACCCTCCTGGAAGGAGGAATGCACCATGACCGCCCCTGCACTGGTCACGCTCGCTCACGGGAGCCGTGATCCTCGCTCGGCCGCCACCATCGCATCACTGACGGAACTGGTCCGGTGCATGCGTCCAGACCTGCGGATCGAGGAGGCCTATCTTGAGCTGTCCGAGCCCGGTCCGCTGACCGTGATCGACCGGCTCGTCGCGGAGGGGCACGACGAGGTCGTCATCGTCCCCCTGCTCCTCATGCACGCCCACCACGCCTCGGTGGACGTCCCCGCGGTCATCGAGGCCGCGCGCCGCCGCCACCCGCACGTACGGGTGCTCGCGACCGACGTCCTCGGCATCCACAAGAGCTTCCTGCGCGTGCTCGACGTCCGCCTGCGTGCCGCGCTCCGCGAGGCGCGGGCGACCGAGCTGGACGGGCTCGTCCTCGCGGCCGCCGGCACCTCCGACCAGCTCGCGAACGCCCACGTCGCTCGCGTCGCCCGCGCCTGGGGGGCGCACCACAAGCTGCCCGTGCTCGCGGCGTTCGCCTCGTCGGCTCCTCCCGCTGCGGGCGAGGCGGTCCGCGCGCTGCGCCACGACGGCAAGCGTCACATCGCGGTCGGCTCGCTGTTCCTCGCACCGGGCTTCCTGCCCGACCGTGCCACCGAGCTCGCTCTGGAGGCAGGTGCCGTCGCCGTCTCCGACCCGCTCGGCGCTGCCCCGGAGCTTGCCCACGTGGTGCTGGCGCGCTATGCGGTGGGCGCCGTCGACCTGGTGCCGATCCCGGCCTGAGTCCCGACCGTGGCCGTCGCGTCGAGACGCTCGCGCTCGGCCTCCACGTCGAAGTCGGCTGTCGGCCACTCAAGGTCGAGCGCCCCGAGATGCTCGGCCAACAGCTGCGCGACCGCCCAGTTGCGGTACCACTTGCGGCCGCTGGGCACGACGAACCATGGCGCGTACGAGGTCGAGCAGCGCTCGAGCGCAACCTCGTACGCCTCGCGGTAGCGCGGCCACAGCATGCGTTCGTCGACGTCGGCCGGGTGGTACTTCCAGTGCTTGGTCGGGTCGTCGAGCCGTGCGCGCAACCGCTCAAGCTGGTCGTCCGGGGTGATGTGGAGGAAGCACTTGACGACGACGCACCCGTCGTCGACGACCCCCTTCTCGAAGGCGGTGATCGCGTCGTACCGGCGCTCGATCTCCGCAGGATCGGCAAGGGCGCGCACCCTGCCGATCAGCACGTCCTCGTAGTGCGACCGGTCGAAGATCGCGATCCGCCCGGGCGACGGGAGCGCGCGCTCGACGCGCCAGAGGAAGTCGTGCTCGAGCTCCTCCGGCGTCGGCGCCTTGAACGACGTCACCTGCACGCCCTGCGGGTCGAGCATGCCCGCGGCGTGGCGGATCGTCCCACCCTTGCCGGAGGTGTCCATGCCCTGGAGCACCAGGAGGACCCGACGGTCGCCGACGCCGGCCGCGCCCGCGGCGTACAGGCGCTCCTGACGGTCGGCGAGCACCGCGGCGAGCGCGGCCATCGCATCAGGCTGGTCCTTCTTGGAGCCGGCGAAGCCTGGGGTCGCCCGCGAGTCGTACGAGGTCAGGTCCACGGGTCCGTCGAGAACGCGGAGCTGCTCGCTGAGCGTGGTCGTCGCCATGCGAGGCAGTATGCACCGCCGCGGGCGCGGGCGGCAGACTGTCGGCATGGATGCGTCGCGCCCCGCCCCTGCCCTTTCTTCGGCCGTGGTGCACGGCGCGACCGGATATGTCGGACGTCACCTGGTCCGCGGACTGCTGGCCGAGGGGGCGACCGTGCTCGCCGTCGGCCGGTCGGCCGCACGCCTGGAGGCGCTTCGGGAGTCGGCCGGAGACGACGGGACGCGCCTCGTCCCGGTGGTCGCCGACGTCTCGGCCGACGACGGCGCGCGGCACGTTGCCCAGCAGATCGCGGACCACGGCGTCGTACAGGCGGGGTTCGCGGCGATCGGCGGCTGGTGGGAAGGGTCCCGGCTCGTCGACCTCGACACGCAGACCTGGTCGTCCCTGCTGACCAGCCACCTCACGGCGCACTTCCTCGCCGCGCGGGCGACCGTCCCTCACCTGGACCCTGTCGGGTCGGCCTACGTGACCCTCAACGGCATCGCCACGCTGCAGCCCGAGGCCGGCTCGGGTCCGGTCAGCGTCACCGGTGCCGGCCAGTCGATGCTGCTCGACGTGCTGCGCGCCGAGGACGACCGGCCGGCCGTCCGTTTCCACGAGCTGTGCGTCGTCAACCCTGTCGTGGACGACGGTGACGCTGCCGACGCGCCCGAGGCGGTCGTCGAGATCTCCGACGTGGTCTCTGCTGCTCTGACGCTCGCGCGCAGCGGAGAGGCCCGGACACGCCGGCACGAGCTCGGCCGACTCTGAACCAACCCCGGGGCACGCGGCGGCGCTTCGGCGTTAGGCTGGAGACCCCCTGGCGAAAGGCATCGACGATGAACGATCCCGGTCCGGACGCACCGAAGCCCTACGACGTGGCGGTGCTCTTCGAGCAGGAGCTCTCCCGCCTGGATGCTCAGCAACTCACGGCGCTGCACGAGGGGCTCGACGACCCCGTCGTCTACCACCTGCTGCTGCCCGTCGAGGACGCCGCGGCCACGATGGCGACGTCGCTCGGGGTGCTGGGCGGAGCCGACCTAGCCATGCCTGACGCACGCTCGCTCGGCGACATCGACCGTGCCGTCACCGAGGAGGGCGAGGCTGCGCTGCAGCGCTCGATCGACCTCGTGACGGCCGCCGGCAAGAAGACGACGACCGTACGCGGCGCACTCACACGTGACGACCCGGTCAGCGCACTCACCGACCTCGTCACGCAGGTCGGCGCCGCAGAGGCGATCATCCTGACCACGTCGCACGTCTTCTCGGAGTTCTTCCACGTCGACTGGGCGTCGAGGGCTGAGCGCAAGCTCAAGGTGCCCACGCTGCACCTCGTCGAGCACGAGTCGTTCGACGCGCAGTCCTCCGGCGCCGGCGAGGGCGCCTCCCTCCTCTGAGGCTCGCGGGTCAGCCTGCGTCGGGGACGAGGCGCAGGCTGACACCGTTGATGCAGTAGCGCTGGTCGCTCGGTGTCGGGAAGCCCTCGCCCTCGAAGACGTGCCCGAGGTGCGACCCGCAGTGGGCGCACCGCACCTCGACACGGCGCATGCCCATCGAGGTGTCCTCGATCAGATCGACCTTGTCTCCTGCCAGCGGAGACCAGAACGCCGGCCAGCCGCAGTGCGCGTCGAACTTCGTGTCGCTGCGGAACAGCTCGGTGCCGCAGGCCCGGCACTCGTACACGCCGGGGGTCTCGTCGGTCTCGTACGCGCTGCTGAAGGGCCGCTCCGTGCCGGCCTCCCGCAGCACGTGGAACTCCTGGGGCGTGAGCACGGCACGCCACTCATCATCCGTCTTCTCGACCTCGTACGCCATACCCCCATCGTACGGAGGAACGCACACACGCCGAGCGACTCGCGCGCGGGAGGGGAAGCCGGGTCAGGGCAGCGTGTCGACGATCTCGGCGACCGTACGGAGACGCCCCGTGTAGAACGGGATCTCCTCGCGCACGTGCAGGCGCGCCTTGCTCGCGCGCAGGTCGCGCATGAGGTCGACGATCCGGTAGAGCTCGTCGGCCTCGAACGCCAGCAGCCACTCGTAGTCGCCGAGCGCGAACGACGCGACCGTGTTGGCACGCACGTCCTCGTACCCGGCTGCCAACATGCCGTGCTCGCGCAGCATGTCGCGGCGCTCGGCGTCGGGCAGGACATACCAGTCGTACGAGCGGACGAAGGGATAGACGCACAGGTAGGCCTTGCCGCCGGCCTCGGACAGGAACGCCGGAGTGTGCGAGCGGTTGAACTCGGCCGGGCGGTGCAGACCGGTCTGCGACCAGACGGGGGCGAGGCGCTCGCCGAGCGCGGTGCGACGGAACGCGTGGTAGGCGTCCTGCAGCGCGTCGGCGGACGACGCGTGCCACCAGATCATGAGATCGGCATCGGCACGCAGGCCACCGACGTCGTACAGGCCGCGGATGACCACGTCGCGCGACTCGAGGTCGGCGAGCAGTGCCTCGACCTCCGCGGTGACCTTCGTACGGTCGGCGACGTCGCCGAAGGGCGTCTCCAGCCGGAAGACCGACCACATCGTGTAGCGGATCGTCGCGTTCAGGGCCTCATGATCGAGATCGGTCGTCATACCCTCATTGTGCCCCGCGCCCCGACGGGCCCTCCAGGTGGTCGCAGACCCGGTCGGCCGCCGCGCGCGCGGACGCGATCACCGCTGGGATCCCGACTCCCTCGTACGCGGCGCCGCAGACCTCCAACCCCGGCGTCGCGGCGATCTCGGTCGCGATCTGGGCGACACGAGTGAGATGGCCCACCGTGTACTGAGGCAGCCCGCCGCCCCACCGTTGCACGTGCGCGTCGGCGAGCGGGCCACGCAGACCGACGGCGTCGCCGAGATCACCGACCGCCAGCGCGACGAGGTCGGCGTCGTCGCGCTGGAGCACGTGCTCCTCCCCCGCCCGGCCCAGCGAGGCCCGGAGGACGACGACGTCGCCGGCCCGCTTGGCCAGCCAGCCCCACTTCCACGACGAGAAGGTCGCGGCCTTGATCGCGCGCCCCTCGACCGGCGGGACGAGGAAGCCCGACGTCGTTGCCTCCGCCGCGATCTGCTCGCGCGGCACCGCCAGCGTCACGATGGCCATCGACGCGTACTCGATCTCACGCATCAGCCTGGCTGCGACAGGAGTGGTCGGCGCGACAAGACGTGCCGTCGGCGCCGCGGGGGTCGCCAGCACGAGCGCGTCGGCCTCGAGGATCCAGGGTCGGTTGGCGGGGCCGACGACCAGCCGCCAGCGGCCATGGCCCAGCGGGCTAGCCTCACGGACGGTCTCGCCGGTCCGTACGTTCACGCGCGGATGGCGGACGGCGGCGACCGGCAGCTGCCACAGCCCGCCGTCCAGGCCCGCGAAGACCGGCGGGAGGTCTGCGGGAGCGGACGCCTTCTGCTCCGACGCAGCGCGCGCGAGCCGCGATCCGCGCTCGTGCAAGGCCCAGATCGCGGGAGCGGCAGCGCGTACGGACAGCTCCGACGCGTGCCCGGCATAGACACCGCCGAGCAGCGGCTCCACGAGCACGTCGACGACCTCGCGACCGAGGCGATGACCCACGTACGCGGCCACGGACACGTCCTGGGCCGGCGTCGGGAGCGGCAGGTCGGTACGGGCGCGCAGCAGCGCCGGCGCCGACAGGACGCGGCTGCGCGCCAGCGCCGTCATGTCGCTGGGGACGCCCATCACCGACGGCGGGAGCGGACGCAGGGCGCCGCGCGTCCACAACGAGGCGCTCACAGGCTCGGGGTGGACCAGCGACTCCGCGAGGCCTGCTTCACGCGCGAGCCCGACTGCCTCCGGGCGCCGGTTGAGCATCGACTCGGCGCCGACGTCGACCGAGATGCCGGCGACCTCGGCGGAGGCGAGCTTGCCACCGACCCGCTCGGACGCCTCCAAGATGCTGACCTGAGCGTCGGGAAGCCGGTCGACCACGGCACGCGCAGCCGTGATCCCGGCGATGCCGCCCCCGACGACGACGACGTGGACCGGACCTCTCATCGCGCCTACCTCAGCGGACCTCGTACGCGTGGACATGGTCGACCAACCGCTTCAACGCGTCCGGGTCGGTCGCGGGGAGGACCCCGTGCCCGAGGTTGAACACGTGGCCGCGCGCCTTTCGCCCGGCGTCGAGCACGGCCGTCGCCTTGGCGCGCATCACGTCCTCGGGCGCGAAGAGGACGGTGGGGTCGAGGTTGCCCTGGAGGGAGCGAGTCTTCCCGACCCGCTCCACCGCATCGTCGAGCGAGACCCGCCAGTCGACACCGACCACGTCAGCACCCGCGTCGCCCATCTCCCCAAGCAGCTCGCCCGTGCCGACGCCGAAGTGGATCCGCGGCACGTCGAGGTCGGAGACCGCGTCGAGCACCCGCTTGGAGTACGGCTTGACGTACGTCACGTAGTCCTCGCGCGACAGCGATCCGGCCCACGAGTCGAACAGCTGGACGGCCTTCGCACCCGCCTTCACCTGCACGCGCAGGAACGTCGCGGCGATCGTGGCGAGGCGGCCGAGGAGGGCGTCCCAGGTGTCGCGGTCGCGGTACATCAGCTCCTTGGTGAGCCGGTGGTCACGCGACGGTCCGCCCTCGATGAGATACGAGGCCAGCGTGAACGGGGCGCCTGCGAAGCCGATGAGCGGCGTCGTCCCGAGCTCGGAGACGAGACCGCGTACGGATTCGGTCACGTACGGCACGTCCTCGGGCGTGAGGTCACGCAGCTGCTTCTCGACGTCCTTGACCGTACGGATCGGCTTGGCCACGACCGGGCCGGTGCCGGCCACGATGTCGAGGTCGACGCCGATCGCCTTGAGCGGCACGACGATGTCGGAGTAGAAGATCGCCGCGTCGACGCCGTAGCGCCGCACCGGCTGCATCGTGATCTCGACGACCATCTCGGGGCGCGTGCACGACTCGAGCATCGGCACACCCTCGCGGAGTTTGCGGTACTCCGGCAGCGAGCGACCCGCCTGGCGCATGAACCACACGGGGACGTGGTCGACCTTCTCTCCCCGGCACGCCGCGAGGAACGTGCTGGTCACAGGGGTCGCGGCGTTCTTTGCACCGTCCTTCGTCGCACCGTCCTTCGTCGTGTCCGGGGTCGTGGGGACGTCCTTCTTCTGCGCTGCGCTCACGACTTGATCCTCGCAGGTCGCACGGCGCGTCGCCGCCTCAGGTCGGCGGGATCGCGCATAGGCTGGGGACATGGCAGCGCGTACCGAGCTCGACGGTCAGCCGTCGGAGTTCGTTGATGCTGTCGCCCAACTGCGCGACGCCGCACTTCGCCCAGAGGTGCTCTGCGAGCCGCTTCCCGCCCCCCGCAGGATCGCGCCGTACGCGTTCGCACAGAGCGGCGACGTTCACGCTTCCGGTGACGAGATCGGCACCGGGCGGCTCGTCCTGCTCCACGACCCGGCGGGCAACGACGCGTGGCAGGGCACCTTCCGCCTCGTGACCTTCGCCCGCGCGGACGTGGATGCCGAGATGGCGAGCGACCCGGTGCTTCCGGAGGTCGGCTGGAGCTGGCTCGTCGAGGCGCTGGCCGCCAAGTCCGCCTCGTACGTGGCGCCGAGCGGCAGCGTGACGACCGTCCGGTCCGAAGGCTTCGGAGGGATGGAGGAGGACGGCTCCACCGCGCAGCTCGAGATCCGCGCCTCGTGGACCCCGCTGTTCGGGCGCGGAGCCGGGCTCGCCGCCCACGCCGAGGCCTGGAGCGAGCTGCTGTGCACCGTTGCCGGGCTGCCGCCGCTCGCGCCGGGGGTGCTCACGCTGCCCCGGCGTGGCCGTGAAGGGCGGCCCCGCCGGTGACTGATGCCGAGTCCGCACCCGCGGAGGAGGTGGTCCTGCCACCCCTCGAGCTGCGCGATCCGCTCCCTGGCGTGATCGACGACACCGAGAGCCTGGACCGCACCCTGGAGGCGCTGCGCCGCGGCACCGGTCCGGTCGCCATCGACGCCGAGCGCGCTTCGGGCTACCGCTACTCCCAGCGGGCATACCTCATCCAGCTGCGCCGGGAGGGTGCCGGCACCGCGCTGGTCGACCCGACCGCGTTCGCCGACCTGAGCGCCCTCGACGAGGCGATCGCCCCGGCTGAGTGGATCCTCCACGCCGCGACCCAGGACCTGCCCTCCCTCGCCGAGGTCGGGCTCCGTCCCCGGTCGCTGTTCGACACCGAGCTCGCCGCCCGACTCCTCAACCTCTCCCGCGTCGGGCTCGCGTCGCTGGTCCAAGAGGTCTTCGGCATGAGCCTGGCTAAGGAGCACTCGGCGGCGGACTGGTCCCGACGCCCCCTGCCCGAGCCGTGGCTGCTGTACGCGGCGCTCGACGTCGAGCCGCTGGTCGGGCTCCGCGACGCCCTCGAGTCCCGCCTCGAGCAGGCCGGCAAGCTCGCGTGGGCGCACGAGGAGTTCGAGGCGCTGCTCGCCTTCACCGGACCTGCCGTACGCACCGAGCCGTGGCGACGCACGTCAGGGATCCACAAGGTACGAGGTGGGCGACGGCTCGCCGTCGTGCGCGCGCTCTGGGAGGCACGCGATGCGATCGCCCGTGAGCGCGACGTGACGCCGGGCAGGATCCTCAACGACGCCGCGATCATCGCCATCGCCCGGTCGCTCCCGCAGAGCCGTCAAGAGCTCCGCGACCTCGAGGCCATGCGCAGCCGTGGCGCGCGACGCTACCTCGACACGTGGGAGGCCGCCGTGGCGCAGGCCCGCGACCTCGCGGAGCGCGACCTCCCGACGGCGGCGGGCAACGACGTCGACGGACCGCCGCCGCCGAGGTCGTGGCCCGAACGCAAGCCCGACGCCGCGGCACGGCTCGCCGCGTACCGGACTGTGCTCACCGAGATCGCCGAACGCCACGACCTGCCTTCCGAGAACCTCCTCACCCCCGATCTCGTCCGCCGTATGGCCTGGGACGACATGGGGGGCGCCGATCCCGAGGCCATCGCCGCGTTCCTGAGGGAGCGTGGCGCCCGACCGTGGCAGGTCGCCCTGACGGCCCCGGCGCTGGCCGAGGCACGCCGCACGCTCGCGACCTGAGTTCAACGGCACGTCGTCAGTCCGCGCCACTACGCTGGCCCGATGGCTGAATTCAAGAAGCCGTTGGTCTCCGGATCGGAGCTCTTCGACGCCCGCGCGGGCGACGAGGACCCTGCAGCACGCGCTGAGGCCGGTGCCCGCATGGCCCACCTCCTCGTCCGCGGCGCGCGCTCAGCCGGTGACCACGAGACGACCGAGCGTGTGCTCGCCCTCGCCGACGAGCACGGGCTCGACCTCCTTGCCGAGCTGTGGTCAGGGGCACCCGCCGACTCGCTCGCGGGCGCGCTGTGGCGGCTCTACGTCCTCCGGACCTGGGTACGCCGCGACCCGGTCCGGGCTGCGCGCGAGTTCGACGCCGGCAAGGCCCACTCCCCCGTCGACGAGGTCGTCGCAGGAGTCGTCGACCCACCCGGCCCACAAGAGGTCGTCGCGCTCGTCGACGCCGTCGTCCGCGGCGTCGTGACCAGCGATCTGGCCGACACGTTCGACCGCGCGGCGGCGTTCGCCAGGCTCGTCGGCATCGGTCGCGCGTCGCTCGACACCACCGACCACGACGACGCACTCAGCGCCTCTCGGCTGGTCGACACGGCCGGCGCGCTCCAGCTCGCCGCTGCACATGAACGACGTGGAGACCTGAGTTAGGCTGGTGCTCGCGTCGGGCTGCGGTAGCCCCGGGTCCCAAAATTAGCCGCTACGAGCGGCCACGCGCCGTGAGGCGCTTCCCAGCCCGGCGCACAACTTCCTCCCGCGCTTGGCCTGCGCGATCGTGCGTGGTGGGCGATGCTCTCGTCATGGACGCAGACACCGCTGCAGGCGACATCGTCACCGACGTCGTCATTCTCGGCACCGGACCAGGCGGTGAGGCGGCGGCCGGAGCGCTCGCCCGCGCCGGGCTCCAGGTCGTCGCCGTCGAGGCCGCTCTCGTCGGCGGCGAGTGCCCGTACTACGGCTGCATCCCCTCCAAGACCCTCCTCCGCTCCGCCGATCTCCTTGCCGACGCCCGCCGCGCCGACGAGGCCGCAGGCGAGGTGAGCGTGGTGCCCGAGTTCGCCCTCGCGTACGCCCGCGTCCGCGAGATCACGGCCGACTGGGACGACTCCGCGGCGGTCAAGCGCCTCCAGGATCAGGGCGTGAGGCTCGTCCGCGGCAGGGGCACGGTCGTCGGTTCCCGGCGTGTCCGCGTGGACGACCGGACCTTCACCGCCCGACGCGGGATCCTCCTGGACGTCGGCACGCGGCCGACGGTGCCGGAGATCGACGGACTCGCGGACACCCCGTACTGGACCAACCGCGACCTCCTGCGCAGCCCCGACCAACCCACCTCGCTGCTCGTCCTCGGCGGGGGCGCGGTCGGGCTCGAGCTGGCTCAGGCGTACGCCCGGTACGGCACGACGGTCACCATCCTCGAGGGCGCCGACCGCGTCCTCGCTCACGAGGAGCCGGAGGCGAGTGCGCTCGTCGCGGCCGCACTCGCCGAGGACGGTGTGACCTTCCGTATGGGCAGCCGCGTCACGTCCGTACGCCATGACGCGGAGCGCTTCGCCGTCACGCTCGACGACGGCGCGACGCTCGACGGGCAGCGGCTCCTCGTCTCGACCGGCCGCACGCCCAACAGCGACCGGCTTGGCCTGGACGTCGTGGGGGTCCCGACGCAGCACGGCTACCTCTCCACCGACGAGCATCAGCGAGTCCTCGCCGACAGCAGGCCGGTCGACGGGCTGTGGGCGATCGGCGACGTCACCGGGCGGGGCGGGTTCACGCACGTGTCGATGTACCAGTCCGCGATCGCCGTCGCAGCCATCACCGGGCAGTCCGGGCCAGGTGCCTCGTACCGCGCGCTGCCCCGCGTCACATTCACCGACCCCGAGGTCGGCGCTGTCGGGCTCACCGAGGCGCAGGCGCGACGGCGGGGGCTCGCCGTGCGGACGGGGAGCGCGGACCTCGCCGCGTCGTCGCGAGGCGCGACGTACGGTCCGGGCAACCGCGGCCTGATCAAGCTGGTCGCCGATGCCGAACGACGGGTCCTCGTCGGGGCCACCTCGGTCGGGCCCGCGGGCGGTGAGATCCTCGGCGCGCTGTCGGTCGCCGTCCACGCACAGGTGCCCCTGTCCGAGCTGGTCCGTACGATCTGGGCCTATCCGACGTTCCACCGAGCGATCGGCACGGCGCTGGCCGACCTCTCCTGACCCGCGTTGACCTGCGCGGCCGCCTCGCGCGAAGCAGGCCGGGAGCCACGTCCGTCACGCTAGACTGCACGCATGCTGAGGAACGTCCCGCGTCTGCCTGCCGTCATGGTGGCGGCAGCGCTTTCGGGACTTCTCCTCATGCTGGGCGGCACAGCCTCGGCGTCCAGCCCCCGCAGCCACGCGACCTCGTCCACCGACGTACGCCCCACGGAGCCCCGGCTGACGATCTGGAAGGCCGCGATCCACAAGATCGACGTCGCGACCCGCGCCCACCACGAGAAGTCCGGGCTCGGACCCGAGCTGGCGGCGCTCCCTGCGTCGGCCGACCTCCCCGGTGGGGGCACCCTCGAGGAGCCCAGCGGGTCGCCGTCTACGGGCGCACCTTCCGTGGCGCCAGGCGGGGTCCTCGGTCGCGCTCCCCCGCGCTGACGGCTCCTCCTCGATCCGTCCTCGCGCACCTCGGTGCGATCGTCTTCTCCAGAATCCCGGAGCACTCTCGTGTCACGACCCGATTCCCGCGCGCCACTGTGGCGTGCGGTCGCGGCGCTCGCCGTCCTCGTCATCTCGGCGGTCATCGCCCTCAACTTCTCTCCGCGCCTCGGCCTCGACCTGCGAGGCGGTACCCAGATCGTCCTCGAGACCCAGGACAGCGAGCGCACCAAGGCAGACTCCGAGTCCACCGACCGCGCGCTCGAGGTCCTGCGCGGCCGCGTCGACGCCCTCGGTGTCTCCGAGCCGACACTCGCCCGCTCCGGCGAGCGCCGCATCATCGTCGAGCTGCCCGGCGTCCAGGACCCCCGCAAGGCGGCCGATGTCATCGGCCAGACCGCGCAGCTGACCTTCCACAACGTCATCGGTCCCGCGCCCGAGGGCACGAAGTCGACCGAGGGCCAGACCGTCGTCAACGACGAGGACGGCAACCCGATCATCGTCGGCCCGCAGGAGCTCGACGGCAACGGCGTGACGAGCGCGAAGTCCGAGCAGGAGCAGCAGTCCCTGCAGTGGGTCGTCAACGTCAAGTTCAACAAGGAAGGCACCCCGGGCTGGCAGAAGCTCGTCCAGGACGCGTGCGCCAACACCGCCGGCGGCCAGCGGATCGCCATAATGCTCGACAACGAGGTCATCTCCTCGCCGCAGGTCCAGCCGTCGCTGTGCGCCGGTGCCGGCTCCACCACCAGCATCACCGGTGACTTCACCTCCCAGACCGCCAAGGACCTCGCCATCCTCATCGAGGGCGGCGCGCTCCCCGTGCCGGTCGAGGTCATCGAGCAGCGCACCGTCGGCGCCACCCTCGGCGACGCCGCCATCGAGGCGTCGTTCGAGGCCGCGATCATCGGTGTCATCCTCACCGCGATCTTCATCGTCTTCGTCTACCGCCTCATGGGCTTCATGGCGAGCATCGCGCTCGGCTCGTACGCCCTCATGTCGTACGCGATGCTCCTCTGGCTCGGCGCGACGTTGACACTGCCCGGCCTGGCGGGCTTCGTGCTCGCGATCGGTCTGGCGATCGATGCCAACGTGCTGGTGTTCGAACGTGCGAGAGAGGAGTACGCGCGCCGGCGCGGCGACGGCCTCAGCCGCGCCCTCGACACCGGCTACAACAAGGCCTGGTCGGCGATCCTCGACTCCAACGTCACGACGCTCATCGCGGCAGGCCTGCTGTTCTTCCTGGCCAGCGGACCCGTGAAGGGCTTCGGCGTCACGCTGTCCATCGGAACCATCGCGTCGATGGTCTCCGCCCTGGTCATCGCCCGTGTCCTCACCGACTGGGCGGTGCGCCGCTCCTTCGCCAAGAACCGGCCCGCGATCACGGGCCTCGCCGGGACGGGGCGCCTTCGTGAGTGGCTCGTCACCAAGGGTCCGTTCCTCATGCGCAAGGCCGGGACGTGGATCGTGGTCACGGTCGTCGGGCTGGTCCTGGCCGTCACCGGCATCGTCACGCAGGGTCTCAACCTCGGCGTCGAGTTCACCGGCGGTCGCATCCTCGACTTCCAGGTGACCAAGGCGATCTCGGCCGACGAAGCCCGTGAGGTCGTCTCTGACGCCGGGTTCCCCGGTGCGGTCGTCCAGGAGTCGAGCGGCGAGTCCGGCGACCAGGACAACATCACCGTCCGTACGGACCAGATCACCGACGACGAGGCCGCCACCATCGAGGAGGCGCTCGACGAGGCCGCGGGCCCGGTCACGAAGGACCGTGACGAGCTGATCGGCCCGAGCCTCGGCGAGGAGCTGCGCAACCAGGCGATCATCGCCTTCATCATCGCGCTCGCGGCGCAGATGGTGTATCTCGCGGTGCGGTTCCGGTGGACGTTCGCCACGGCCGCCGTCCTGTCGCTCGCGTCGGTGGTCACCGCGGTCGTCGGCATCTTCGCGTGGGTCGGTGAGCCGGTCGACGGGGTGTTCCTCGCGGCGATCCTGTCGATCATCGGTCTGGCGGTCAACGACACGATCGTCGTCTTCGACCGGATCCGAGAGAACCTCCGCGAACACCGCGAAGGCTCCAGCCTGCGCAAGACGTTCAACGACGCGATCATGCAGACCATCCCGCGTACGGTGAACACCGGCCTCGGCGCGATGTTCATCCTCGCGGCGCTCGCCATTCTCGGCGGCGCGTCTCTGCAGCCGTTCGCGATCGCGCTGCTGCTCGGTCTGACGCTCGGCACCCTGGCGACGATCTTCGTCGCCTCGCCGATCGCTCTCCTGCTGGAGGAGCGTTTCCGTCCGAAGTCGAAGGAGGACCGGGTCGCGGCGGCCGACCCGTACGCGACCGTCCCTACGGCCGGGCGCGAGTCGGGCACGCTCTAGGCGCGGAGCTGACAGAGGACCCGACGTCGGCGCCAGCGATGGCGCCTACGTCGGGTCCTCTTGTCCGCGGACGTCTGCCCGTACGGTCAGAAGGTGCCGGTGCGTTCGCGGGACACCGTGAAGCCGCGCTCCGACTCGAGATGGACGCAGGTGACTCCGGTCTGCGCGCTGGTGCATCCGACATCGCCGACGATCGTCGAACGACCGTAGCCGAGCTCGGGCGACTTGCCGGCCAGCGTGGCGACGCGGCACGTGAACTCCGCCCCCTCGGCGGTGACGAGGAGCGTGCCGCCCCAACCCTTGCCGCACCCGTCGGGACGCGGCGGTGGCTCGTAGGAGAAGTCCTTAATGTCACAACGGGCGCTGCGCTCGTCGAGACGGCACACGATGTTGCCGGTCGGGCTGCGGAACGCGCGCATCTCGTCACCGACCTTGGGCAGCTTGGTCGACACGCCCTTGATCGGGAGCTCGGCGCTTCGGGACTGGCCAGGCGGCTCGGGCGACGACGTCGTCGCGGTGCCGGTCAGCTGAGCCGCCGACGAGCACCCGGTCAGGGTGAGCGCGGCGAGGGTGAGGGCGACTTGTGTCGCTCGGTGCACGGGGAAATCTCCTCCGGTCGAGGTCGGTGGGCACGCGTGCTCGACGGCCACTCTAGGTGACCGCGAGATCGTCAGGACATGAGGTGTCGCGTGAGCCCGTCGGCACCGTCGCGCATCATCACAGCGTGGTTCAGGCGGAACACGGGTGACAGGACGATGCCTGCGGCGTTCATCCAGGGCTCGGTGGTGACGACCTCTTGGGAGTAGCGCAAGAGGGTCTCCCCGCCGTCGGTGTGCAGCCTCCAGCTCGCCCACCCGTCGAGGTCGCCGGCGATCTCCGCGAGGAGGTGACCGGCGCGCGCGTCGACTCGCGTGCGGTGCAGCGTGAGGTGCAGCGTGTACGGGAGGAGCGAGCGCACGGCGACTCGGGCGGTGTCGTCGTCGATGCCGACGACGTGCCGCACCTGCGGCCACCACAGCGCGTAGTGCTCCAGGTCGGCGACCGCGTCGAACGTCGCCCCCTGCGGCGCGGGGATTCGCCAGGTGCTGGCGAACGAGTAGTGGCGGGGCGTCACCGAGCGACGAGCCGCTCGGTGCGCGCGCCGCCCACGGACTCGAACCGGCGAGGCTGGCACGTGAGGATCACCACCTGCGCGGTACGGCCGACATCGTTGAGCACGACCGCGAGACGCTCCAGCCGCGCAGGATCGGAGAAGCCGAGCGTGTCGTCGAGGATGACGGGCGCGCCCTCGTCGACGTCCACGAGCTGGGCGCAGGCGAGCCGGCCGAGGAGCGCCAGCTGCTCCTTGGCGCCGCCCGACAACGACGTGAACGGGACCGTACGGCCACCCAGCGTGCGGGTCTCGATCGCGAGGTCGGTGCTGACCTCGACCTCGAAGTCGGCGCCGAACACGACCTTGCCGAGCCGATCGATGCGGTGCTTGAAGGGAGCAACGTAGTGGCGCTGGGCGTCGTCGCGCCGGCGCACGAGCGTCTCCTTGAGCAGGGCGACTGCCTGGGCGGCACGATCGAGCCGCTGCCACGTGGCGCGCGCAACCTCGAGCGCGGCCTCCACGTCGACGCGCCGGTCGTGGATGCCCTCGGTCGCGCGGTCGTCGAGGAGTGTCTGCAGCTCGACGCGGCGCTTGTCGGTCCGGGTGAGGTCGCGGTCGACGCTCTCGACGAGCTCACGGGCGTTGGTGAGCTCCATGTCGAGGGTCTCGGGCGAGGCCCCCTCGAACGCGGCACGCGCCGAGGTCGCGGTGACAGCGGCGGCGTCGCGTGACTCCGCGGCCGCGACGACATCATGCTCGAGCGAACCGTCGCTGCTCCCGGAGCGGGCCGCCGCAAGGCGGGCGGCTGCCCGCTCGTGCTCGTGCTCGGCGCTCTCCCGCTCCTGGCGAGCACGCACCGACGCCTCGGCGGCCGCTGCCAGGGCCTCGCGGGCGTGGTCGTGGTCGGCCCTGGACGACGTCGCCTCCCGGTCGGCGTCATCTGCGGCGCGTCGGGCAGCGTCGTGGGCGACTTCGAGCGCGTCGCGGTCGAGCGGAGCGTGCCCGTCCTCACGACTCGTCGAGGCCTCCGCGGCGTCCTCGTCGGTGGCGTGCCGGTTGCGGCTGTCGAGCGTGGCGAGCCGCGTCTCAAGATCGTCGAGCGCGGCTCCGTCGAGTGCCTCGCGCAGCGAGGCGTCGGCGGCAGCGAGTCTCGCTGCCACGTCACGGCGACGCTCGTGGGCCGACCGTGCCGCGGCGAGCGAGTCGACGTCGGCCTCGCGCAGCGCGGCCTCGAACGCCTCACGCGCCTGCGTGACGCGCCGGTCGAGATCGGCTGGTGGTGTGCCCGGTCGTACGAGGACCTCGACGACTCCCTCGACGGCGACCAGAACCTCGTCGAGGACGGCGCCCTCGTAAGGCTCCGCTCCGATCGCGCTGCCGTCGACGAGGACGGGCTGCCCTCCCAGGGGGCGGACGACGAGCGCGGCAGCGGCCGCCTCTCGCGCACCCTCGGCGACCTGCAGGTCGGTCGCCAGGTCGGTCAGGCGCGCGAGGGAGGCGTCGTCGACACGAAGCGGATCGTGCTCCGCACGCGCCTGCGCCCGGTCGCGCGTGGCCTCCTGGGCACGGCGGACCCGCTGGGCGAGCGCGTCCCGCTCGACCCTGTCGCGGTGGCGTGCAAGGGCGGCCGCGGCGTCGTCTGCCGCGCGGCGCGCCTCGTGAGCTCGGGTCGTGGCGGCGGTGGCTTGGAGTCGTGACTCCTCCTCGCGCCCACGGGACTCCCGGTGGGCGAACGTCACCTCGCCGAGGCGTGCGCCCAGCGTCTGCGCCGCGTCAGACCGATCGGCCTCCTCCGTCACGAGAACCCGCCGCTCGTCACGCGCCCGCACGGCGTGCCCGTGGGCGCGCTCCGCGACCTCGACAGCCTCCTCGGCACGACGCAGCCCGTCGCGCAGCGCATCGACCGCGCGGACCGCCTCCTCGGCGCGGTGGAGCCGCGCGTCGGCATCGATCGACAGGGTCGAGAGCCGTGCGTGCTCCTGCTCGTTGGCGGTGTGGTCCTCGACGTAACGGTCCATCTCGGCGCTGCGGGACTGCAGCGCGACAAGCTGGGCCTCGCGGTCGAGGATCTCGGCGGCAGCCTGGGCGTAGTCGCCGCGTGGCTTGCCCGTCGCCGTGAAGAACTTCTCGTACTCGGTCATGACGGCGCTCATCAGCGCGTCGTGATCACCTGTCGCTCCGGCCGAGTCGTCCAGGGCGCGGTGCAGCGACGAGATGCGGGCCAGTGCGGGCTGGTCGAGCGAGGCGCCCTGCAGAACCTCTAGCGCCTCCCACAGGTCGACGTCGACCGTCTCCTCGAGGAGGGCGCTGAAGCGCTGGTGAGCCTCGTCGCCGCTGCTCTGCTCCCGCAGAGGGGCACGCACCTCGAGCTCGGTCATCGGGGACTTGAGCCAGCGCTTGCGGTAGACGAGGTCGTACGGACCGGTCCGCAGCTCGACCTCGGCCTCGGGCCCGACGTCGCGGCCCGTGGGCTTCACGTCGCGCACCGACTGGCTGCGCGAGCTCGACTTGGCCGTGCGCAGCAACCGGATCGCCTCGGCGATCGACGACTTGCCGACCTCGTTGGGACCGACGACGACCGTCACGCCGTCACCGAAACGAACGGTCGACTCCTCGACGCCCCGGAAGTTGCGGAGCGTCACCCGCACGAGTCTCATCGACCAGCACCCGCAAGTCGATAGAGGAGGCCCAGCGCGTCTTGCGCGACCGTGGCGCCCGCCTCGCCGGACGTAGCGCCCTCGACGAGCTCGTCGAGGGCCTCCTGCGCGAAGCCGCTCAGGCCGAGGTCGGCGAAGTCGTGGCCGTCGGGGAGGACCGCGAGATCGGTGTGACGCTCCCAGGCGTCGAGGCGCGCGAAGAGGTCGCTCGCCTCCTCCAGCACGCCCTCGAGGTGGGCCATCTCTGCGGTGGACAGCGTGCCGCTCAGGGTCAGCCAGACCGCCGTTCGCTCCTTGTCGGGCATCTCTTGCAGCCGCTCGGCCAGCATGTCGACGTCGTCGCGCGACGACAACGGCGCGTCCACGACCTCGAACCGCCACCGGCCGACGTGCTCGCGCTCGACCGTGAGCGCCCCCGAGGAGGCGTCCACATCGATGACGAGGACGTTGCCGGGGTCGCTCTCGCGGCGCGAGGTGACCTCGGGCGCACCTGCGTACCAGATGCGGTCCTCGACCTCGGTGGTCGAGTGCCGGTCGCCCAGCACGGCCACGTGCACACAGCCGGTGTCGAGAGCCTTGAGGAGCGCAGGGACCTCGATCGCCGCGAGCGCGTCGCGATCAGGGTTGAGCGTGCTGGCGGCGCCGTGTCCGGCGACGACCCGTACGAGCCCCTCGGGCGCAGGGAGCAGCCCCGCGCACGCGTCCGCCACCAGGTCGCGTGTCGGGTGCTTGCTGAACCAGGGGGCGCCGACGATCTCGACCCCCTCGACCACCGCGTAGGGCGCACTGTCGCGCAGCACGTGGACGTGATCGGGCACACGATCTCGGAAGGCCTGGGAGTCGTAGATCGACGCGGCGTCGAGGGGGTCGTGGTTGCCTGGGAGCAGCACCACCGGCACCGTGAACGAGCGCAGGACCTCGAACGTACGGGCGACGATCGCACGGTCGAGCTGGTTGGACTCGAAGACGTCACCGCACACGACCACGAACGCGGCACCGCGCTCCTCGGCGACCGCGCCGATGCGTCGGACCGCGTCGAGACGGGCCTGCTGAAAGCGGGGGCGCGCCTCGTCGTCGAGGTAGTGCGCCGTCATGCCGAGCTGCCAGTCTGCCGTCGCGACGAATCGCATGCGCACCTCCCGGGGTTTGAGATCCGGGTCCCACCCTAGAAGCGAAGGCCGACACGATCGGGGACGCGCGCCGCGCCTGGGGACGACCGGTGCCTGGGGAGAAGAATCACACGGGCTGGGCGCCGGGCCAGGTCGTCGCCTCAGCGCCTGCGTCCACCGCCGCACGCAGCGCCTCCTCGCGCGGTACGCGGGCCGCGAGAGCGGCTGCCAGCGCCCCGGCGAACGCGTCGCCGGCGCCCGTCGTGTCCACCGGAAGCACCGGTGGTGGCGTCGCGGTCGCCTCTCCCCACGTGGCGCCGCGACCACCGAGCGTCACGCAGACCGCGTCGCCGCCGGTCGCGAGCCCGTACGCCGCGGCCTCGTGCTCGTTGAGGACCACCGGATCGGCCTGGCGCAGCACCTCGGCGGGCAGATCCCGTACGGGCGAGGCGTTGACGACCAGCCGCGTCCCGGCCCGCGCGGCGACGCCGGCCACCGCCCGTACGGCCTCGTCGGCGATCTCGAGCTGCACGAGCACGACGTCGGCGGTCGCGATCATCTCCCGCGCCGCCTCGACGTCCGCGGCGTCGAGGCGGGCGTTGGCTCCCGGGGCGACGACGATCGAGTTCTCGCCCGCCTCGTCGACGACGATCAGTGCGGTGCCCGTCGGCGCAGCGGGAGTGAGGTGGAGGTGCGTGACGTCGACACCGGCGTCGGACATCGCGGCCCGGTATGCCCGACCGTCGGCGTCGTCACCCACGCGCCCGATCATCGCGACCGACGCGCCGGCCCGACGCGCCGCGAGCGCCTGGTTGGCGCCCTTGCCGCCGCGCAGGCGGACAAGGTCCCCGCCGAGGACGGTCTCGCCGGGTTCGGGGTGCCGCGCCACCGTCGTCACGAGGTCGACGTTGAGCGAGCCGACCACGACGACGGTGCCGACTCGCCGCACGTCGCCGAGGTCGTTCACCGCTGGACCGCCCGTGCCGTGTCGTCGACCTGCGATGCGCCCGGCCCGGCGCAGATCGTCGTGAGGAAGAGGTCGCTCGCCCGCGCGGCATCGATCTCGACCGCGACATCGACGAGGTGACCGAGCGACTCCACGCCGTGGACGGCATCCTCACCGAGGACGTACCGGCGGTCCACGACCGTCTGCCCCCGGGACCGTCCGGGCGCGAGCTCGACGTGCACCGGCCACCGTCGTACGGTCACGAGGTCGGGCCGCGCGACCACGCACGCCGCGCCCGCGTCGCCGATCAGCCCGCCGTGGCCGACCCGCGGGTCGGCGCGGATCACGTCGTGCGAGTGCGCGAGCAGCCGCCCGGCGAGCGCGACCGCGGGGTCGGGGTCGCCGCGCAGGACCTCGTACGTCTTGGCCTCGACCACGACCTGCGTGAAGACGTCCAGCCCGTACATCGTCACCGGTACGCCGGCGGCCAGGACGATCGCCGCGGCCTCGGGGTCGTGCCACACGTTGAACTCCGCCACTGCGGTCGCGTTGCCGCCGTCGACCGCACCGCCCATGAGGACGATGCCGGCCAGGTTGTCGCGGACCTCGGGGTACGCCCGCAGCAGCAGCGCGACGTTCGTCATCGGCGCGAGCGGGACCAGGGTGACCGGCTCGGGCGACTCGAGGATCGCCCGGCGCATCACGTCGATGGCGCCCCCGTCGGCGGGCTCGCGGCTCGAGTCCGGCAGACCCTGGTCGCCCATCGCGTCCGCGCCGTGGATGTGCCGGGCGTCGCGCGCCGGCTCGACGAGCGGGCGCTCGGCGCCGCGACCGACCGGGATGGCGGGGGCGTCGAGCGCGTCGAGGACGGCGAAGGTGTTGGCGACCACCTGGTCGACGTCGGCGTTGCCAGCAACGCAGCTGATCGCCCGGACGTCCACGTCGGGGCTACGGACGGCGAACATCAGCGCCAGCGCATCGTCGACGCCCGTGTCGACGTCGAGCACGACAGGTGTCGGCGTGGTCGTGGTCGGCTCGAGCGAGGGGGTCATGGCTTCACCGTAGCCTCGCGACGCTGTGCTCGACCTCACTTGGGCCAGTGTGACCTTCCCGTTACCGTCGAAGGTTGGCGACGGGCCCCCTCCGTACGTTCCCGCCGCCTCTCGACCACCCCGAACCCCGAACCCCGAAAGGCTGCATGACGGCCCAGAAGAACGAGGAGATTGACGAAAACACCCGTGTCCTGTCGGGTGTCTCGTCGAGCCAGGTCGTCGGTGGCGCTCTCGCCGCCATGACGGCCGCCGTCGCCGGCTCGTGGCTCGGTGTCGCCGGGACCCTCATCGGCGCAGCGGTCGGCTCGGTCGTGGCCACGGTCGCGGGCACGGTCTACACCAACTCCCTCCGCAAGAGCCGGCGTCTCGCCGAGGCCGCGCGGCTGACCACGCGCGCCGCGCTGGCGAACCGCGCCGCCGACGGCGGCCGGGGGACGGCGATCCTGCCGACGGCGCCCGACGCGGCCGAGGCGCTCGCGGAGGCGGAGGCCGAGGCAGAGGGCATTGCCGGTGACGCGGACCGCACGACCCAGGGCGACGACGCACCCAAGCGCCTGATCTCATGGCGCGCCGCAGCCATCGCCACCGTCGTCAGTCTCGTCCTCGCCCTCGGCGGGATCTGGGCGTACGAGAAGGTCGCCGGGCACCCGATCGGGTCCAGCGACAAGCCCGGGACGACCTTCAGCAACGTCCGCTCGGGCGGCTCGGACTCCGGCGACTCCGGCGGCTCCGACTCGGACCAGCAGGACCGCGACGAGAGTCCCAGCGAGGAGCAGTCCCCCAGCGACTCACCCTCGTCCCCCACACCGACCCCCGAGCCCGAGTCGACGCCGTCGCCGAAGGCCGAGGAGCCGACCGTGACACCGTCCCCGTCGGTCCCGCCGACCACCGAACCCGCCGATCCGACACCCTCTCCGGGCAGGGACGGCGAGGGTCTCGGCCAGCCCGAGCAGCCCGCACCCCAGGCGGAGACGACCGCCCCCTCGGTCGACGGATGACGTCGCTCCGGCTCGCCGGACCCGCGGACACACCTGGTTGGATGGACCGGTGACCTTCTCCTTCTCCGTGTCCGAGCGCCTCGCCGACTCCGTCGACGGCGCCCAGGGCCGTACCGGCGTGATCTCGACCCCGCACGGGGAGATCCAGACCCCTGCGTTCATCCCGGTCGGGACCAAGGCCACCGTGAAGGCAGTGCTGCCCGAGACGATGGCCGACCTCGGGTCGCAGGCGCTGCTGGCGAACGCGTACCACCTCTACCTCCAACCGGGCGCCGACATCGTCGACGAGGCCGGCGGGCTGGGGGCGTTCATGAACTGGCCGGGGCCGACGTTCACCGACTCCGGTGGCTTCCAGGTGCTGTCGCTGGGCGCCGGTTTCCGCAAGGTGCTCGCGATGGACACAGCCGGCCGTAGGGCAGACGACGTCATCGCCGACGGCAAGGAGCGCCTCGCGCACATCGACGACGAGGGCGTCACGTTCAAGAGCCACCTCGACGGGTCCAAGCACCGCTTCACCCCTGAGGTGTCGATGCAGATCCAGCACCAGCTCGGCGCGGACATCATCTTCGCGTTCGACGAGTGCACGACGCTGATGAACACCCGCGAATATCAGGAGCGCTCCGTCGAGCGGACCCAGGCATGGGCCGTACGGTGCGTGGCCGAGCACGAGAAGCTGACGATCGCGCGTACGGGCAAGCCCTATCAGGCGCTGTTCGGCGTCGTACAGGGCGCGCAGTACGAGGATCTGCGGCGGCGGTCGGCGCAGGGGCTGGTCGAGCTCGGGTCCGACGGCCCAGGGTTCGACGGCTACGGCATCGGCGGCGCGCTCGAGAAGGAGCAGCTCGGCACGATCGTCGGCTGGGTGTGCGACGAGCTGCCCGAGGACAAGCCGCGGCACCTGCTCGGGATCGGTGAGCCGGACGACCTGTTCACCGGGATCGAGAACGGCGCCGACACGTTCGACTGCGTGAGCCCGTCGCGGGTCGCGCGCTCGAGCCGCGTCTACACGCACGACGGCCAGCGCAACCTCGCGGTCGCGGCGTCGCGCCGCTCGTTCGTGCCGATCGACGCGGAGTGCGACTGCTACACGTGCGCGCACTACACCGAGGCGTACCTGCACCACCTGTTCAAGGCCAAGGAGTACAACGCCGCGACGCTGGTGACGATCCACAACGAGCGCTTCATCGTGCGGCTCGTGGACCGGATCCGCGCCTCGATCGAGGACGGGACGTACGCCGACTTCAAGGCGGAGTTCCTCGGCCGCTACTACGCGCGACGGGGCTGAGGCCGCGTCCGCGATTCGGGCAGTTCTCCACCCAACGGGCCGCCCGTTTCCGTGCAGAACTGCCCGAATCGGGGACGGGACGGGACGGTCAGCGCCAGTACGTGGGCTCGCGCGACTTCAGCCAGCCGATCACGAGCATCGTCACCGGCATCACCAGCAGCTCGACGCCGACCTTGTAGACGAACCCGACGACCGCGTAGTTCCAGAACTGGCCCCACGTCGTGATCCCGATGACCGACGCGGCGATGGCGCAGAAGATCAGCGTGTCCGCGAGCTCGCCGACGCCGGTCGATGTCGCGAGCCGCGCGAACAGCCCGCGCTCGGCCGTACGCGCCTTCATCCGCACGAGCACCACGCTGTTGAGGAGCTGGCCCACGACGTATCCCGCGAGGCTCGCGAGCACGATCTGCGGGACGAACCCAAGCACCGCCTCGTATGCGCCCTGGTTCTCGTAGAACGACGCGGCAGGCGCATGCTGCACCACCCAGAACGTCACCGACGCGATGATCGCCATCGCGAACCCCGTCACGATCGCGCGGCGCGCTGCCCGGAACCCGTACACCTCCGAGATGACGTCACCGAGCACGTACGCCAGCGGGAACAGGAACGCCCCGCCGTCGGTGATCACTGGCCACAGCTGCAGGCTGCCGACGCTCCAGGCGCCCGAGCCGATCTCGATGCCCTTGGTCGCGACGACGTTGGACACCACGAGCACCACGCAGAACGCGGCGAGGATGACGTCGAAGTGCGTCGAGCCGCGAGAGGCGTAGCGGACCGCGCCGTCATGCGCGGGCGCCGCTCCCCCGTCGTCGCTCACGCGAACGGGGTCCGTCGGTCGAGCCGCAGCGACATGCGCCCCGCCCAGCGCCACAGCCGGGCCACGGCGTCGCGGTCCTCGTCGGTCACGAGGTTGCCCATGAGGCGCAGCGCGATCGTCATCAGCGCGTACGAGCGCATGCCCACCGGGCCGCCGTACGTCACGATGCCCGGCACGGTCAGCAGCCCCGCGAGCCGGCGCGCGATCGAGAACGCCTCGCCGTAGTGGCCGCGCAGCTCGGCGGGCCACGCCGCCGCGAGGTCCGCGCCGGAGACGAGCTGCTCGGCGACGAGCCGCCCGGTCTCGAGCCCGTAGTCGATGCCCTCGCCGTTGAGAGGGTTGACGCAGCCGGCGGCGTCACCGATCAGCGCCCAGTTGGCGCCTGCGACGCCGGAGACCGCGCCGCCCATCGGGAGGAGCGCGGAGGTCGGGGCGCGCAGCTCGTCGGCGAGCTCCCACTCCGTACGACGCAGGCGGGCGTAGTGCTCCATCAACGGGCGCAGCTGGATGTTCGCGGGGCGCTTGGACGTGGCGAGCGTGCCCACGCCGAGGTTCACCTCGCCGTCGGCCAGCGGGAAGATCCAGCCGTAGCCGCTGAGCACGGCGCCGTCCTCGTCGCGCAGCTCGAGGTGGCTGGAGATCCACGGGTCGTCGCTGCGGGCGGACTTCACGTACGACCGCGCCGCGACCCCGTACGCGGTCTCGCGGTGCCACTCGCGGCCGAGGACGCGGCCCAGCGAGGAGCGGACGCCGTCGGCGACGACGACGCGGTCGGCGGCGACGCGGTGCGGGCCGCGCGCGGTCTTGAACACGACTTCGCTGACGCGTGCGCCGTCACGGACCACGTCGACCGCGCGGGCGCCGTCGAGCGGCGTGGCGCCGGCGTCGAGGGCGGCGGCGCGGATATGGGCGTCGAGCTCGGTACGCGGGACGGCCGAGCCGTAGTCGGGGAGGGAGCCTCCCGGCCAGGGAAGCATCAGCGTCTGGCCGAACCCGGCAGCGCGCAGGCCGCGGTTGATGCCGTGGCGGCGGACCCAGGGTCCGAGGTCGAGTCTCTCCAGCTCGGCGATGGCGCGGGGGGTGAGGCCGTCGCCGCACGTCTTGTCGCGGGGAAAGTACGCCGCGTCGGCCAGGACGACATCGAGGCCGTGCCGCGCCGCCCACGCTGCGGCCGCGGATCCCGCGGGGCCGGCACCGACGACGAGGACGTCGGTGCGGGTGGGGAGGCTGGCGGCGGGTTCGGGACTCACGCGGTCGATTGTGTCATCCGTCCGCAGCACAATGGGCCGCATGCTCCTCTCCGAGGTCGTCGACACCTCGCGCGCCGTCGCCGCGACGCGGTCTCGCCTGGCGAAGCGGGCCGAGATCGCCGCGCTGCTGCGGCGTACGGACCCGAGCGTGCTCGCGCTCGTCGTGACCTACCTGTCCGGTGAGCTCCGCCAGCGTCGTACGGGGCTGGGATGGGCGTCCTTGCGCGACCTCCCTCCTCCTGCGGACGCGCCGACCCTGACGATCGAGGAGACCGACGCGGCGTTCGAGACGATGGCCGGGCTCGCCGGTCCCGGATCGCAGACCGCCCGCGCCGAGACGGCGTACGCCCTGTTCTCCCGCGCGACGGCCGACGAGCAGCGCTTCCTCGCGGGACTGGTCTCGGGCGACGTCCGTCA
This sequence comes from Mumia zhuanghuii, assembly GCF_042681565.1. Lineage (NCBI taxonomy): Bacteria > Bacillati > Actinomycetota > Actinomycetes > Propionibacteriales > Nocardioidaceae > Mumia > Mumia zhuanghuii. The sequence continues at coordinate 1,076,384 of NZ_JBHUFT010000008.1, read as the reverse complement.
GGGTGCCCTCGACTCGGTCGTGCTCGATGCCGTGGCCGAGGCCGCCGACGTGCCGGCAACTGCGGTGCGCCGCGCCGCGATGCTGCAGGGGGCGAGCGCGCCCGTCGCCCTCGCGGCGATGACCGGCGGAGTCGAGGCGCTCGCTGCTGTAGGCCTGGAGCCCGGCCGCGCCGTCCGCCCGATGCTCGCCTCGTCGGCGCCGGACGTCGCCGAGGCCCTCGACAAGGTTGGTCCCGCGCTGCCCGCCTCGGTCGACACCAAGCTCGACGGCATCCGCATCCAGGTGCACCGCGTCGGCGACGACGTCCGGGTCTTCACGCGCAGCCTCGACGACATCACCGAGCGGGTCCCGCAGATCGCCGAAACCGTACGGGGGCTGGCGGCCGACCCGCTCGTCCTCGACGGCGAGGCGTTGATCGTCGAGCGCGACGGACGGCCGGCGCCGTTCCAGGACATCGCGTCGCTCGGCGCCACCCATCCCCGTGACGCCGCGCCCGACCTGCGCTCCAGCGAGGACGTCCGTGTGCTGTCGCCGGTGTTCTTCGACGTGCTGCACGCCGACGGCGACGACCTGCTCGACCGTCCGCTCCACGAACGGCTCGACGTGCTCGAGCGGGTCGCGCCCGGCCTCGGCGTGCCGAGGCTGCGGACGGCCGACGCGGAGGAGGCGCAGGCGTTCTTCGCCGATGCGGTGGCGTCCGGCTACGAGGGCGTGGTCGTGAAGTCGCTCGACGCCCCGTACGACGCGGGTCGCCGGGGTGCGGCGTGGGTCAAGGTCAAGCCGCGCCACACCCTCGACCTCGTCGTGCTCGCCGTCGAGTGGGGGTCGGGGCGCCGCAAGGGCTGGCTGAGCAACATCCACCTCGGCGCGCGCGATCCCGACGGCGAGTTCGTGATGCTGGGCAAGACGTTCAAGGGGATGACCGACGAGATGCTGCAGTGGCAGACCGAGCGGTTCACCGAGCTGGCCGACGGACCGACCGAAGGCCACGTGGTCCAGCTGCGGCCCGAGCAGGTCGTGGAGATCGCGTTCGACGGCGTGCAGCGCTCGCCGCGCTATCCCGGCGGTGTCGCGCTGCGGTTCGCGCGGGTGCTGCGCTACCGCGACGACAAGCGGCCCGACGACGCCGACACGATCGAAGCCGTACGGTCGCTCCTCTGACGGGGCCGGCCTACGACGCTGACCGCTCCGGTGTGAGGCGATCGTCCGCGGTCGCTTCGGCGCCGTGGGCGGGTGGGTTGATCTCGGCCCACACCGCATCCAGCGAGAGTCCGAGGACGTCGGCGATCGCCGCGATCGTCGAGAAAGCGGGGGTCGCGACGCGGCCCGACTCGATCTTGCGGAGAGTCTCCGGCGAGACACGGGCATCGAGCGCGGTCGCGAGCATCGAGCGCTCGCCCCTCGCGCGACGCAAGAGCGCACCGAGGCGCTGTCCGCGCTCGACCTCTGCGGGTGTGAGCGGCAACCTGACCATGGGTCCGATACTAATACCGGGATAACATGACCGGGATAGTTATTGGGAACGAGAGAGGCGACGCATGATCGAGATCCTGACCCCCAGCCGACTGCCCGCAGCACGGGAGACGGGTGCCCTGGTCGCCCACATCCTGCAGACGCTCAAGGGCCGCGCCACGGTTGGCACGAACCTCCTGGACGTCGACCGGTGGGCCAAGGCGATGATCCTCGAGGCGGGTGCAGAATCCTGCTACGTCGACTACGCGCCGTCCTTCGGACGGGGGCCGTTCGGCCACTACATCTGCACCTCCGTCAACGACGCCGTGCTGCACGGGCTGCCGCACGACTACACGCTCGCCGACGGCGATCTGCTCTCGCTCGACCTTGCCGTGTCCCTGGGCGGAGTCGTCGCCGACTCCGCGATCAGCTTCGTGGTCGGCGAGGCCAAGCCCGCGGAGAGCGTCGCGATGATCGAGACGACCGAGCGCGCGCTGGCCGCCGGGATCGCCGCTGCCCGCCCCGGCGCGCGCGTCGGCGACCTCTCGCACGCCATGGGCTCCGTCCTCAGTGAGGCGGGCTATCCCATCAACCTCGAGTTCGGCGGTCACGGTGTCGGCTCGACGATGCACCAGGACCCGCACATCGCAAACACCGGGCGGCCCGGTCGCGGCTACAAGCTGCGCCCCGGCCTGCTGCTCGCCCTGGAACCGTGGATCATGGCCGACACCGCCGATCTCGTCACCGACGCCGACGGGTGGACGCTCCGCAGCGCGACGGGCTGCCGTACGGCGCACAGCGAGCACACAATCGCCGTCACCAGCGACGGAGCCGAGATCCTGACGCTGCCGAGGTAGACGGGCGCGGAGCACGATTCGGCAACGACTCGCGGCTCCCCCGTACGACGGGCCGTGGCGGGTGACACAGTGCACAGCATCCCGCCCCCTCTCTCGGAGTCGACATGGTCATGCAGCCCCACAACTGGGCCCTGCTCGCGTACACGCTGGCGTCCCTCTCCCTCGTGGTCGCCCTCGTCGTGCTCGTACAGCGCGGCTGGGCGCTGGGCATCCGCGAGAGCGTCCTGCCGCTGCTCGTCACGGTCGGTCTGGCGTACGACAACACGCTGCTGACCTTTGGCGCCTCGTGGGGCGAGAGCGCCGCGCTCGAGGCCGCCTCGTACCCGCGCTACCTCATGCACGCGCTCTTCACCCCACTCCTCGTCCTGTACGCCGCACGCGTCGCCCAGCGGTGGGGCGTCGCCGGCTTCCAGGGACGGCGCAGCCTTGCGATCTGGGGCGCGCTCACCGCGGTGATCGTGGCGCTCGGCCTCTCCGGCGAGGTCGGGATGCACCTGACGCCCGTGACGACCGACGGCGTGCTCAGCTACAAGCACCTCGACGGCGCTCCCCCGTTCGCCGAGATCGCGACCATCGTCGCCTTGATCGTCATCGGCGTCATGGTGCTCCGCCGGGCGCGGTGGCCGTGGATCCTCGCGGGCGCGGCGCAGATGTTCGTCGTCGCCGCCGTCGCCGCGTCGAACGCGATCGTCACGAACCTCGGCGAGGTCCTGCTCCTCGCGGCCATGGCGTTGACCGCCCGCGAGGTGCTCCGCCGGGCCGTCCCCACGGGCGTCCTCCGCGCGGACGACGCCGCCACCGGGACCGTACGCGCGGCGGGCTGAGGTCGCTCCCTGCGTCCTGCCGGCAGAACCAGGCGGAGAATGGAGGGACCCGTTCGTCCGCCCGCGGAGGAGGTTCGATGGCACGCTCACGGAAGGCGCGCGAGTCCGACATCGACGAGGTCGCGCTCGCCCTCCCCCGTACGACCAAGGTGCCCGGCTGGGCCGGCCTGCCGTCGTACCAGGTGAGCAGGAAGTTCTTCGTCGGCTACCGCTCGCCCCGCCCGGATGCGCTCGACGCCGCGACCGGTGAGCGGCTGACCGACGTCCTCGTCTTCCGCGTGCCCGACGAGGGTGACAAGCTCGCGTTCGTCCAGGGCGACGGGCCGTGGTTCACGACCGACCACTTCAACGGCTACAACGCCGTGCTGCTGCGGCTCGCGCACCTCGGTCAGCTCACCCGCGACGAGCTCACCGAGGTCATCGAGGACGCCTGGCGGTCGCAGGCACCGAAGACGGTCGTGAGGCGCTGGGAGGACGAGCGTCCCAGCTGACGAGAGAGGTGCTCGGATCAGGAGACAGGCTGAGGCGTGCGGCCCTAAAGTGCGGCCGTGAGCCTCGACCTCGACACCCGCCGGGCGCTTCGGCGACGAGCCGTCGTCGTGCCCATCCTGATGATCCTCGCGGTGGGGCTCCTCGCCCTGTACGTCGTCTCGCCACTCGACACGGGTGTCTACACCCTCGCTTTCGTCGGGCTCCTCGCTCTCACGGGGACGGCTCGCACGGTTGGCCCTGAGGTCCCGCTCCAGGCGCTCCGCCCACTGTTGCGCGCACGCGGCGCGGCCACCGCCGTCGTGCTGCCGAACGACCCGCGTCCTTGGGAGTCTCGCCGCACGCTCCGACTCCGCATCGGCACCGACGACTACCAGTGGGACGCCCGTCTCCCGAAGGGTTGTGTCCCGTACCCCGGCGGCACGCTCGACCTGCGCGGCGATGTCCGGGACGGTGGTTGGGTGCTGGCGCTCGATCCGGCCCACGGGACCGCCTATCCATGCAAGCGGCTGCGGCTGCGCGCGACTCCCGCCACGGCCGCCCGTGGCGACTGACGACACGGTCGACACGATCCGGACGGAGCTGCGTAGACGGCTCGCCGGTCTCGCGATGGCGGCCGTCCTGGGTGTCGGCGCGGTCACGTTCTGGTACGTCGTCTCCGGGAGCACCGAGCTCGGCGACCTACGCCGCGCCCGCGCGCTCGCGGCCACCCAAACGCCACAGAAGGCCGTCGTCGTCGACGTCGAGGACCTGTCCGCGAAGGAGTCGGAGGGTGTCGGCGGCGGGTCTGCTGTCGTACGACTTCCCGACGGCGCTCACGCCGACCTCTGGACCCTTGATACGGGACTCGCCGCGTTCTTCGGCGGACCGGACAAGGGCGAGCGACTCGAGGTGCTGATCGACCCCAAAGAGCCGACCTGGGCGGCCAGCGCGGACGACGTGGAGGCGTCGTTTCTCGCCCGCGCGCGCTTCCTGGCCGTCAGCTTCCTCCTGCGCGGCGGCATCCTCCTGGTGCTCGCGCGGCGCCTCCTCACTGTCGGCGACTCGATCCCCCTCCGCGCGTTCCGCACCCTCCTGTACCCGCGCGACCATGTCAGCGCCGAGGTGGTCGCGGTCCTCCACTCAGACAAGCGCAAGCCGCACCGCGTCACCCTGCGGATCCGCGTGGGCGAGGACGAGTACAGCTGGGACGCCACGCTTCCCCCGGAGTGCGTCCCGTACGCCGGCGGAACGCTCGACCTGCGCGGCGACGTGCGCGACGGCGGCTGGGTGATGGCCGTCGACGAGAAGTACGGCGTCGCCTATCCGCGGTCGCCCCTGCGCCAGTGGGGTGCCGAGCCGCCGACCCAGTCGTGGCACCCGCCCGAGTCTGGACGCGTCACCAACAGGTGGTGACTCAGCCGCCCGCGTCGCCCGCGCGCGCCTTCACCGCCGCCTCCGTACGGCTCGTCACGCCGAGCTTGCGCAGGATCGCCGACACGTGGACGGACGCCGTCTTGCGGGAGATGAACAGCCGCTCGCCGATCTCGCCGTTGCTGAGCCCCTCCGAGACGAGCCCGAGCACCTGACGCTCGCGCTCGGTGAGCTCGGCGGGATCACCACGCCGCACGACAGCGTCGAGGCCACCACTCTCGAGCAGCTCCTCGGCGCGCCGGACGACGAGCCCAGCGCCGATAGCGCTGGCTGCCGCGACCGCCTCCGCCAGGCGTGCGCGGGCGCCTGCCCGATCGCCCGCCTCGAGCCGCGCCTCGCCGTCACGCAGCAGCGCGTACGGACGCAGATGGGCGGGCCCCTCGGCCTCGGCCACCGCACTCCACGGCCCCTCACCGAGCTCGGCGGCGAACAGCGCGGCCAAAACGGGATAGGTGGGCCAGGACTCGCACTCGTCGACAAGCGCACGGTACGGAGCCACATCAGGCACGTCCTCAGCGCCCGACCGTCGAAGCACACCGATGGCCCTCGCGGCGACGACCGCCACCGGCAGCTCGTACGCGGGGCTGCGGTCCTGGTCGTCGCGCCAGAACAGGACCTCGTGCGCCAGCCGCAGCGCCTCGTGCGGATCGCCCCGCAGCAGCGCGAGCTCACCGAGCATGGCCGCGACGCGGGTGCGGACCTGCTGCTCGAGGCGGCCGAAGCGCTTCCAGTCGGCAAGCTTGGCCCGCGCGATCGCCTCGGCGGACTCCACGTCGCCGCGCCACATCTGGAGCCACGCCCAGCGTTCGCGCAGATAGACGGCGAACATGCTGTCGGAGACCAGCGGGATCGCGCGTTCGTACCAGGCAGCAGCCTCGTCCCACCGACCCAGCGCGATCATCGCCTCGGCGGCGTTGCCCTCAAGCATGGCGTCGGTGCTCCACCCCGACCCGAGGCCGCGCGAGCGGCGAGCGCCCTCGGAGGCGAGCGCGAGCGCCGTCTCGTACCGGCCCCACATGAGGTGTGCCTCGGAGGTGTTGGTGTAGCAGCGCGACAAGGAGATCCAGTCGTCCCCGGCCAGCTCGCGACAGCGCTCGAGGTCGTCGAATCCGCCCGCGTCACCGATCGTCACCCGGCACACGCCGCGCATGTTGAGCGCCAGCGACACCTCGCGAGTCGACCCTGCGGCGGTCGCGGTCTCGTAGCAGGCAGTGGCGGACGCGATCGCCTCGATCGACCGCCCGTCGAGCATCGCGTCACGACTCTTCGTCACCAGCAGGGTGGCCCGGACCTTGTCGTTGTCGCCCGGCGGCACCAGCGCGAGCGCCCGGTCGAGGAAGGCCCGCCCCTCGGTGCTGCCGGCCTGAGCCGCGATGACGGCTGCGTCGTCGAGCGCCCCGGCGAGCCCGTAGCGGTCGTCGTCCGGCCACTCCGCCAGCGCCTGATGGGACAGCGCGAGCGCGCGCTCGAGACGGGTCGTCGAGCGCACCGAGTCGGCGACCCGGGCCAGCAGCTCATGGTGCGGCATGCCGGCGACCGTCTCGGCGCCCGGCACCATCTCCCACAGCTCGAGCGCACGCTCCCCGAGCGCAGCAGCCGTCGTCCACGACCCCGCGCGGTCGGCGGCCTGCGAACCGATGACGGCGGCGGCCAGGGCTTTGTCGAGCACCCGCGCACGCCACCAGTGGTCGGCGATCGCGGACTGGCGCGCCACAGTCGTCGGAGAGGTCTCCAGCGCCTGCGCGTACGCCGAGTGCAGGCGACGACGCTCCCCAGGAAGGAGCTCGGAGACCACCGCCTCCTGGACCAGCGCGTGCCGGAATACGTAACCGTCCTCGTCGCCCTCCAGCACGGCCGCCTCGACCGCCTCGCGGGCGGCAGGCTCGGCGTGAGCGATCGCCTCGGCTCCCAGGGCGTCGGCGAGCAGGTCGTACGGGGCGCGCGCGCCGGCGGCAGCGACCTGCCGACAAAATTCCTGGGCTCCCGCCGAGAGGCGCGAGTAGCGAAGGAGCAGCATGTCGCGCAGCGAGTCGGGCAGGTCGACGCCCAGGAAGCCGACGAGCTCCTCGACGAAGAAGGGGACGCCCTCGCTGCGTTCGACCAGGTCGGCGAGTCCGGGGCCCACGTCCTCGGCGTCGAGCAGGGCCGCCGCGAGCTGGGCGACCTCCGTCGGATCGAGGCGAGGAAGGTCCACGCGCGTGATCAGCCGCGCCCGCTCGAGCTCGGCCATCGTCGTGCGCAGAGGGTGGCCGCGGCCGACGTCGTCGCTGCGGAAGCTGAGGACGAGGAGGACCGACTCGTCCGTGCCCGTGCGGGCCAGCCGCGCCACCGTCGCGCGCGTCGACTCGTCGGCCCAGTGCAGGTCCTCGATCACGACCACCATCGGGCGCTCGCGGCCCACGGCGGCGAGCAGCCCCGCCACGACGTCCGGAAGCCGACCGGGGCCCACGTCGGTGCGGACGTCGATCAGCCGGGGCGCGACCAGGCCGAGCGCGTCGGCACCCGGACCAGCGGCCTCGAGCGTGCGCTCGGCACCGAGTGCGGCGACCAGGTCACGGAGGACACCGTCGAGCGCCGCGTACGGGAGGGGGCCGGACCCGGAGTCGGCGCACCAGCCCCTGAGGACGAGGGCTGCCTCGTCGGAGCCGACGCGAGCGACGAACTCCGCGAGCAGCCGGCTCTTGCCGATCCCTGCCTCGCCAGCGACGACGACGGTGCGTGGCGTGCCCGCACAGACGTCGGCGAAGGCGTCACGCAGCGTCGCGAGCTCCTGGGCGCGACCGACGAGCGGTGCATGGACTGGGGACATGCTTCTCATCGTGCCGTACGACGCTGACCGCCTCGCAGTCCCCGTACCAGCGACCTACGGGCGCTCGGGCGACCCGGTCGCCACGGGCCGCGCAGGGTCGCTGACCCACTCGCTCCAGGACCCCGCGTAGAGCGCGGCGTCGACGCCGACGCGGCGCAGCGCGAGCACCTCGTGAGCGGCGGTGACGCCCGATCCGCAGTAGACGGCGACCTCCGCGCCCGGCACCGCTCCGACCGCCGCGAAACGCTCCGCCAGCGACGCGACGGGCTTCCACCGACCGGCGTCGTCCACGTTGTCCGTCGTCGGGGCGCTCCGAGCGCCCGGTACGTGCCCCGCTACGGGGTCGATCGGCTCGACCTCTCCCCGATAGCGCTCGGCAGCCCGCGCATCGAGCAGCACACCCTCGCGCGCGACCCGAGCGGCCCCGTCGGCATCGACGAGACCCAGATGCCCCGGGTCGGGCGTAAAGTCGCCGTCGCCACGGGCCGGTTCCTCGTACGACACCGGAAGCCCCGCGGCGAGCCACGCCGCCCACCCGCCGTCGAGGAGGCGTACGTCATGGTGGCCGAAGTACGTCAGCAGCCACCATGCACGCGCGGCCGCCATCCCGCCCGCGGCGTCGTACACGACGACCGTGCGGTCGTGCCGGACCCCGGCGCGCCGCATCGCCGCGGCGAACCGCTCCGGGTCGGGCAGCGGATGCCGCCCGCGCCCACCACCAGGGGGATCGGCCAGGTCGTTGTCCATGTCGACGAAGACCGCGCCCGGCACGTGCCCGGCCTCGTAGTCGCCCCGTCCGGGCGGGCCGCCGAGCGTGTAGCGGACATCGAGCACGACCGCCTCCCCCTCGCGTACGAGCTGCTCGAGGGTGGGCACGGTCACCAGGGGCTCAGAATTCGGCTCGGCGGTGGGGAAGTCAGGCATGGGCACACGGTAACCTCGTCCCTCGTGGCGAGCTTGCTCTTCTTCACCGGGACGATGGACAGCGGGAAGTCCACGCTGGCCCTGCAGACCAATCACAACCACGCAGCGCGTGGAAGGGTCGGACGGATCTTCACCAGTCACGACCGCGCGGGCGGTGGTCGGCTGTCGAGCCGCCTCGGCCTGTGGACCGAGGCGTACGAGGTCGACTCCGACTTCGACTTCTGGGACCACATCGTCGGCTCGCTCACCGCGGGCGGCCGGATCGACTACCTGATCTGCGACGAGGCCCAGTTCTACACCGCCGCCCAGGTGGAGGCGCTGGCCCGGATCGCCGACGAGCTGCAGATCGACGTGTTCGCGTTCGGGATCCTCACCGACTTCAGGGCATACCTCTTCGAGGGCTCCGCACGACTCGTCGAGCTCGCCGACCGCATCCAGCCGCTCCAGGTGGAGGCGCTGTGCTGGTGCGGCAAGCGCGCGACCCACAACGCCCGTACGGAGAACGGCATCATGGTGACCGAGGGCGACCAGATCGTCGTCGGCGACGTCGACGATCCCGGTCAGCCGACACCGAACGTCGGGTACGAGGTGCTGTGCCGCCAGCACCACCGTCGCCGCATGACCACCGCGCGTGCCCGCGCCGTCACCACGCTGAACGACCCGCTGCCCTTCAACGGCTGAGCTCCCGGCCGCGGCCTGAGCCGTCAGCCCACCGACAGCAGCCGGAACACCTCGACCGGCTCGGACTTCCCCTTCAGCTCCAGGAAGCCCAGCGGCTCCGCCTCGGCGTCGGGCAACAGCGCGAGCGTCGCCGCGCTCACCGCGACCCCGCCCGCAGGTGCCTTGCCCTCGATGCGCGACGCGGTGTTGACGGTGTCGCCGATGACCGTGTGCGTACGCCCTCCGGCGGTGCCGAGCACGCTCACGGAGACGGGCCCGGAGTTGATCCCGACACGGAAGGTCGGCCAGCCGGGATTCTCCGCGAGCACGGTCGCGGTCGCCTCCTGCAGCGCGAGTCCGGCGAGCGCCGCCCGCCGCGCGTGGTCCGGCTGGTCGCCCCGCCGGTTGAAGGTGACCATGAGCGCGTCGCCGATGATCCGGTCCACGTCGCCGCCGTACCGTCCCGCCACCGCGGGCACCGCGACCTCGAAGTACGCGTTGAGCATCTGCGTGACCTCGCGCGGCTCGTGCGCCTCGGAGAACGTCGTGAACCCCTGGAGGTCGGCGAACAGGATGCTCATCTCGCGCTCCCCCTCGGTGGTGTCCTTGAGATAGAGCGCCGCGAACCGCTCCTCGTGCCACTGCGACCGCGCCACGAGCGCGACGAGCAGGACCGCGGCAAGCATCAGGACGTGCCACTCCCACCACGACAGGTGCCAGTTCCGGGAGAACGCGACCGCCACGGACGCCTCCGCGAGCAGCACGAAGGCTGACGCGACCGCGAGCGGCAGCGCCGCACGGCCTTCGCGCCACAGGCGCAGGTAGCGCCACGCCGCCACGGCGAACCCGACGACCGCCGCACCGGCCGTCGCCGCGAGCACGCCGTCGACCTGCTCGGGCACGACGCCTTCGTCCAGCGGCCAGACCCGGATGAGCGACAGGGCGGCCCACCCGGCCACCACCACGACGATCGCGGCCCGCAGCAGCGGCGCCCGGCGTACGATCGCCACGTCCCGCTCCCCACCGAGGTCGCTCCCCGACCACACCGCGAACACCGCGCCGAGCACGAGGCCGACGGGCGTCGCGAGCACGAAACCCGCGTTCGGGGTGGTCAGGAGCACGCCGGGAGTCGCGAGCGCGTGGAGTCCGAGGAATGCCGCCGTGACGAAGAACGCGTACGAGGCCAGCAGGACACGCGCGTCCCCGCGCTGGAGCGCGGCGGCACCCATCGCGTACGCGATCAGCGCCCCGACCACGGCGGCAGCGAGCACGAGCCAGAAGTGCGCGGGGTGGTCCTCCCACGCGACGTCGATCTCGGGCTGCCAGAGAAGCAGCGCCAGACCGACCAGCGGGAGCGCGAGCGAGACCGCGAGCGCGACCACGCCGGTGCGCCCGGTCACGCCGGGCCCGGCCGCGCGTCGCTCAGGCATCGTCCGCCGCCAGACACTCGTGGACCTGCGAGACCACCACAGAGCCCTCGCCGACAGCCGCCGCGACCCGCTTGACCGAGCCGCTGCGCAGGTCGCCGACGACGAACACGCCGGGCATCGTCGTCTCGTACGGCCGCGGTGGCCGCTCGCGGGGCCACGCTCCGGAGGCCGCGGCGTCCGTGCCGGCGAGGACGAACCCCCGTGCGTCGCGCCGGATGCCGTCCGGGAGCCAGTCCGTACGAGGCTGGGCACCGATCATCACGAACAGCCCGTCCGTCCGCAAGGGCTCCGTGTCGAGCCCCGTACGACGGTCGCGGAGCACGACGTGCTCGAGCCAGCCGTCGCCCCCACCACCGACGACCTCGACCTCGGTCCGCACCTCGACGACCTCCGCAGCATCGATGGCGTCGACGAGGTACTGCGACATCCCGGACTCCAGCGTCTCGGCGCGGACGGCGAGCGTGACCTTCTCGCAGTAGCGGGCGAGGTGGAGCACGGCCTGCCCCGCCGAGTTGCCGCCTCCGACGACGACAGCCCTGCGCCCCGTCATTGCGTGCGCCTCGGACACGCTCGCGCCATAGAACACGCCGGCACCGGTGAGCGCCTCGAGCGCAGCGACGCCGAGCCGCCGGTACGAGACACCGCTCGCCAGCACGACTGCTCGCGCCGTGACCGAGCCGAGCTCGGCGACCTCCACCTCGAACTCCGCACCCAGCGGCCGCAGCCCGACGACCTCGCGCATCAGCAGCACGTGCGCTCCGAAGACCCACGCCTGCTGATAGCCGCGCTGCGCGAGCTCCGCGCCGCTGATCCCGCGCGAGAAGCCGAGATAGTTGCGGATGAGCGAGCTCGACCCCGCCTGCCCGCCGATCGCCTCGCTCTCCACGACGAGCGTGCGCAGACCCTCCGACGAGCCGTAGACCGACGTCGCGAGCCCAGCCGGTCCCGCACCCACAACCACCAGGTCGAACGCGCGGTCGTCGTCGAGCGTGGTCCTGACGCCCCAGGCCTCGGCGATCTCGACGTCGCTCGGATCGGTGAGGACCGGTGCGCCCGCGATCGCCGGCATGGTGACCAGCACGTCCACGCCCGAGAGGTCGTGTCCGCGCTGGCGGATCACGCGCTCGACCCGGTCGGCCAGATCCGTCCCGCGTTCGCGATAGGCGTGCGGCACGCCGTTGCGTACGAGCAGGCTCCGGACCTCCGCCGCGCGGGGCGAGCTGCGTCCCGCAACCACGACGACCTCGCGCATCGTCGTCGCGTCGCTGCGGGACCACTCCTGCACGAACTCCGCGACCGTACGGTGGAACAGCTCGTCGCGCGTCGTCCACGGCTTGAGCACGTAGTAACTGACGTCGCCGACCGCCACCGCGGACAGGATCGTGCGAGCGATCTCGCGACTCTTCCAGTCGCCCCACTCGACGAGCAGCGCGCGACGGGCGTCCGGATGCAGCGTGCGGGCGGTCGTCAGGATCGTGTCGCGCTCGTCCGGGGCGAACGCGTGGTCGACCAGCACCACCGCGACCGGGGCAGCGTTGTCGTGGGCGCGCTCCAGCGTGCGTACGGCCTCGGCCGCCGTCAGCTCCGCGCGGACCCGGTAGCCGTTGCCGAAGGCGCGCTCGAGCTCTCCCTCGAGTCGCTCGAGGGAGGCAGGGTCGCGATCGACCGCGAGGAGCAGGGGACGCGCGGCGCCTCGCACGCGGGCGTGGGCCATGACTCGACGCTAGTGACCCAGCGGCGTCGCAGCCCAGCCACTTTCACCGCGTCTACAGGTCGACGAGCAGCGGGATGCGCATCTCGGCCGGGGTGACCGACCCGTGGAAGCCCGACATCAGCAGCTCGATCGCGAAGTGACGCGACGAGAACACGCCGAAGTCGCCGAGCGACGCCACGAGCACGTCGCCGATCCGGGGGCGTACGGAGTCCTCGATCTGGCCGAACCAGCCCGCAGCCTCGGCCTCGTCCCGCGTCACGACCAGCGCCTGGTCGCCCACACGCTCACGCCACCTCTCGGCGACGTCGAGCTCGGTGCCCGAGCGCGTGTAGAGATGGCGGAACCGCGCCTCTCCGGCGAACACCACGACGTCGGTGAGCATGGCCGGCTCGGCCTCGACGTCGAACCGGCCTGCCTTGGGCAGGTCGAGCATGCCGTGGTCGGCGGTCACGAGCATCGCGGTCCCCGGGGCGAGCGCGTCACGCAGATCGGCCAGGTCGCGGTCGATCCCGCGGAGCCGGTCACGCCACTCCGGCGACGTGCAGCCCTTCTCGTGCCCGGTGTGGTCGAGGGTCGACTCGTACGTGTAGACGAGCGAGCTCGGGGTCGCCTCGGAGGCCTCGACGACGACATCGAGGCGCTCGTACACGGAGCTGATCGGGTGGAACGGCACCCCGCCCTGGCTGCACACCGTCAGGCCGGAGCCCTCGAACTCGGCCTTGTTGACGGCGGACGTCGGGATGCCGGCCGCGTCGATGCGCTCGAACATCGTCGGGTACGGCTGCCACTGGGCCGGGTCGACCTGAGGGTCCCAGCGCAGGGAGTTCATCACGCGGTCAGTGCCCGGGATCCGGCTGGTGTAGCCGACCACACCGTGCGTCCCCGGCGCGAGGCCCGTCCCCAGCGAGGTGAGGCTCGTCGCCGTCGTCGACGGCAGGCCCGACAGCAGCGGCGCGCGATCGACGAGCGAGCTCAGGTAGGGGGCAATGTCAGCGTGCTCGAGGAGCAGGTCGTAGCCGAGCCCGTCGACGAGGACCACGACGTAGCGCGCCGCCTCGGGCAGCCTGAGCGTGTCGGCCCAGCTCGGCACGCCCATCGCGGCGGCGACGCTGGGCAGGACCGACGTGAGGCTGCGGCCGTGGTAGTCGGTGGAGGGCAGCGGTGTCCCGGTTGCTGTCACCACCGCGGACGGCTCGTCGCTGCAGACAGCTCCCGAGAGAAGGCAAGGAGACGCTGCACGGCACCGCCGCCGTCGGCGGCAGCGCTCACGCGGAGCGAGAAGTCGTCGGCCGTCGTCGAGCCCGTGTAGCCGTGGTCGGCCTCGCAGTCGGGATCGGAGCAGCCGGCAGGCTCGAGGTCGAGGCGGCGCACGGCTCCCCAGCCGATCGTGAGCACGACCTCGGCCGTGTCGCGCGCGGACACTGCACCGACCGCCGTGGCCATCGGGACGGTGCGGGTCACCACGACGGAGTCGACCGTCCGCAGCGGCACGGCCTCGGTCGTCGTCGAGGTGTAGGGCTCAGGCAGCACGTCGTCGGCGGAGTGCTCGTCGGTGTGCGCGAGCACCAGCCGCGACGGCGTGAGCGTGAGGACGGTCATGTGGCGCCGAACCTCCTCACGGTCGAAGGTCGGCTCGTGGTGCAGCACGTAGGCCACCACCGGTTCACCCGCGAGCGCGTCGTCGATCCCCGCCGTGACCACCTGGGGGTAGTAGCCGGTCTTCTCGATGTCGGCGGTCAGCTCAGCCGTACGGTCGCGGGGTTGCTCGCCGCTCTCGGTGCGCTGCGGCGAGGGGTGTCGGTTGGCCATGCTTCCCAGTGTCCCACTGTCATCGACGCCATGTGAGCCTGTCCCCACAACCGACCGGCGCCATCTCATCAGCGGGCCATGGTGTCGCCGAGCCCGGCAGGCGTGCTGAGCCGCCGGACGTACCAGTCGCGCCGGTTGTCGACCGGCTGTGCCACCCGCGCCTTGGCCTTCAGCACGCGGTAGCCGTCCTGCCCGGCGAGCACCGGCTCGAGGTTGATCTCCGCCACCTCCGGCAGGTCGTCCTTGAGCGCGGCGACCCTCTGGAGCAGGTCCTCCACGGAATCGAGGTCGGCGCGCGGGCCACCCCGGTAGCCGAACAGCAGCGGGGCCGACTTGAGCTCGCGGATCATCTCGGCGGCGTCGACGTCGGTGACCGGCGGGATCCGGTAAGACCGGTCCTCGAGCAGGTCGCTGGCGGCACCCGACAGCGCGAACGACAGCAGCGGCCCGAACAGCGGGTCCTCGACCGTACGGATCGACATCGGGACGCCGGGAGGCGCCATCTTCTGGACGACGAACAACGCACGCTCGGGCGGGCCGATGTAGTCGGTCATCGCCGACCACGCCTCGCGCATGTCGTGGGCATCGGAGATGTTGCGCCACACGTGCGTCATGTCGGGGCGGGCGCGCACAGTGTCGGCGGTCGCCTTGAGGACGACGTTCCAGCCGAGCTGCTCGCCGGCAGCGACCGCCGCATCAAGCGTCGGCGCCCGGAACCAGTCCCAGAGGTCGATGCCGTACAGGCGCAGCAGGCGATGCACCTCGTCGTCGTCGAGCCACCCGCCGTCGGGCGTACGGGTCAGCGCGGCGCGGACGATCTCGCTCGCGGCCTCGCGGTCGACGTCCTCGTAGTGGGCGATCACCCCCTGGTCGCGGCCCGCCCACGCCGCATAGCTGACGACGCGGGCCAGCGCACGCACCGCCGACTCCGGCGCCGAGTATGACGGCACCGATCCGCGGCCGGCGGCGCCCTCGACGTCGGGGACGCGCAGCAGCTCCGGAACGCCCTCGGAGCCGAGGAAGGTCGAGACGAGGGGCTTGTCGGACTGCTCCCCCACCGCCGCGAGCACGTTCGCGACGTCCTCGCCGGTGGTGTTGACCGGCGGGATGTAGACGGCGACGATCGCGTCGACGTCGGGATTGTCGATCGCCGCGTCGAGGGCACGCTCGAAGTCGTCTCCGCCGGCGTTGGCGCCCAGGGCCACGGGATCGGCGACCTTGAGGCCCGCTGCGGTCGCCGCGTCGGCGACCAGCAGCGCGAGCGCGTCGGAGTTGCCGACGACGGCGACACGAGGGCCCCGCGGCAGCGGCTGGTGGGCGAGCAGCTGCGCGACGTCGAACATCTCGTCGAGCGTGTCGACCTGGATCACGCCGGCCTGGCGGAACATCGCGTCCACCGCCGACTGCGGGGCGGTCGTCTTGCGGACCGCGTGGCCGACCGGGACACCCTGCGTCGAGCGGCCCGACTTCACCGCGACGATGGGCTTGCGGCGGCCGACACGACGCGCGATGCGGGAGAACTTGCGCGGGTTGCCGATCGACTCGAGATAGAGGAGGACGACCTCGGTCGCGTCGTCTTCCTCCCAGTACTGGAGGAGGTCGTTGCCGGAGACGTCGGCGCGGTTGCCGGCGGAGACGAACGTGGACAGCCCGAGACCGCGGCGATCGACGTTCTCGAGGATTGCCAGCCCGAGCGCACCGGACTGGCAGAAGAACCCGACGCGCCCGCGCGGCGGGATGATCGGCGACAGCGACGCGTTGAGCCGTACGCGCGAGGACGTGTTGATGACGCCGAGGCAGTTGGGTCCGACCAGGCGAAGCCCGTACGACCGTGCGAGACCGACCAGGCGACGCTGACGCCGGCGCCCCTCGTCGCCGATCTCGGCGAAGCCCGACGAGATGACGACGAGGCCGTGGACGCCCTTGGCCGCGCAGTCCAGCACGACCTCGGGGACCGACTCCGCCGGGACCGCGATGACCGCGAGGTCGACCTCGCCGGGGATGTCCTGGACGGTCTTGTACGCCGGAAGGCCCGAGACCGCCTCGGCCTGCGGGTTGACCGCGTAGACCGCTCCGGCGAAGTCGCCGAGCACGAGGTTGCGGATCATGCCCTGGCCGATCGTGTCCTGGCGGCGGCTCGCGCCGACC
The DNA here is from genome assembly GCF_042681565.1 of Mumia zhuanghuii. Lineage (NCBI taxonomy): Bacteria > Bacillati > Actinomycetota > Actinomycetes > Propionibacteriales > Nocardioidaceae > Mumia > Mumia zhuanghuii. The sequence goes on along the minus strand of NZ_JBHUFT010000008.1, from coordinate 1,059,854 downwards.
ACGGCGACGCTGCGGGCGTTGAAGAACCGCTCGATCGACGCGGCCTCCGCGCGGTGCTCGCGCGACTGCATGACGCCGATTGCCGTCTCTGTCGGGTCGATGGAGAAGACCAGGCGCATCACGCCGTCGGCGACGCTGCGCTCGACCTGATAGCCCTGGTCGCGGAAGACCTGGATCATCCGGACGTTCTCGGGGAGCACGTCGGCGACGAACCGGTGGATCCCCATCTCGCGCCCCGCCTGCGCCAGGTGCTCGAGAAGGAGCTGGCCGAGCCCGCGGCCCTGCTGGTCGTCCTCGACGAGGAACGCCACCTCGGCCTCGCCTTCGGCGACCGCGTCGTAGCGGCCCACCGCGATGATGCTGGCGCCGATCGTCACGACGAAGGCGACGCGCTTCTGGTAGTCGACGTGGGTGAAGCGCTTGACGTCGCGGTCGGACAGCTTCGGGTACGGGGCGAAGAAGCGGTAGTACTTCGACTGCTCGGAGACGCGGGCGTAGAAACGGACGAGCTCCTCACTGTCCTCGGCCGTGATCGGCCGCAGATGGGCGGCGCCGCCGTCTCGCAGCACGACGTCGGCCTCCCAGTGCTCGGGGTAGCGCTCGTCGGGAAGTCGCTCATCGGGTACGGCAGGTTCGTCGGCCACACGCCAGAATCTACCGTCTGAACCCTAGCCCCGTGCCGCCGCAACCCGGGAGCGTCGGAGTCATGGCCTAGGGTTTCTGACAGCCGCCACAGCGCGCCCGTGCAGGGCACGCCACAGAAAGGACGTGCATGGCCCGCCGTACGCCGAGCGCACCGCCCCCCGAGGACTTCGAGGAGCACATCGTCGACATCGACGTGCGCGAGGAGATGCGCTCGAGCTTCCTCGAGTACGCCTACTCGGTGATCTACTCGCGGGCCCTGCCCGACGCGCGTGACGGGCTCAAGCCGGTCCAGCGCCGCATCCTCTACACGATGGACGACATGAACCTGCGGCCCGACCGCGGTCACGTCAAGAGCGCCCGCGTCGTCGGCGAGGTGATGGGTCGGCTCCACCCGCACGGCGACGGCGCGATCTACGACGCCCTTGTGCGGCTCGTCCAACCCTGGTCGCTGCGTCTGCCCTTCGTCGACGGCCACGGCAACTTCGGCTCGCCCGACGACGGACCCGCCGCCATGCGCTACACCGAGTGCCGGATGGACCATCCCGCGCTCGCGATGACCGCGTCCATCGACGAGGACACCGTCGACTTCAAGCCCAACTACGACGGCCGCGAGGAGGAGCCGTCGGTGCTCCCGGCGGCGATCCCCAACCTCCTGGTCAACGGCGCCGCCGGCATCGCCGTCGGCATGGCCACCAACATGGCCCCGCACAACCTGATCGAGGTCGTCCAGGCGCTGCGCCACCTCATCAAGAAGCCTGAGGCGTCCCTCGACGACCTCATGCGCTTCGTCCCCGGACCCGACCTGCCGACCGGCGGCAAGATCGTCGGCCTCGACGGCATCCGCGAGGCGTACGCGACGGGCCGAGGCAAGTTCGTGATGCGTGCGACCGCACGCGTCGAGAACGTCACTCCGCGCCGCAAGGGCATCGTCGTCACCGAGCTCCCCTACAACGTGGGCCCCGAGAAGGTCATCGAGCGCATCAAGACGCTCGTGCAGTCCAAGAAGCTCCAGGGCATCTCCGACCTCAAGAACCTCACCGACTCCCAGGGCCTCAACCTCGTCATCGAGATCAAGAACGGCTTCAACCCCGACGCCGTCCTCGCCCAGCTCTACAAGATGACGCCGATGGAGGACTCGTTCGGCATCAACAACGTCGCCCTCGTCGACGGGCAGCCTCGCACGCTCGGGCTCAAGGAGCTGCTGGAGGTCTTCCTCGAGCACCGCATCGTCGTCATCCGCCGTCGCAGCCAGTTCCGTCGTGACAAGGCCGCCGCGCGCCTCCACCTGGTCGAGGGCCTGCTGGTCGCGATCGTCGACATCGACGAGGTGATCGCACTGATCCGCTCCAGCGACGACCGTCGCCACGCGCACGGCCGCCTGATGGAGGTTTTCGAGCTCTCCGAGAAGCAGGCCGAGTACATCCTCGACCTCCAGCTCGGTCGGCTGACGCGCTTCTCCCAGATCGAGCTCGAGCGCGAGGCCGACGAGCTGCGCGCGACGATCGAGGAGCTCGACGCGATCCTCTCCGACGACAAGCTGCTGCGCGGCATCGTCTCGACCGAGCTGGGTGAGATCGCCAAGAAGTTCGGCACCCCCCGCCGTACGGTGCTGCTCCAGAGCGCCGGCCACACCGTCACGGCGGCCGTGCCGCTCGAGGTCGCCGACGACCCGTGCTTCGTGCTGCTGTCGGCGAGCGGGCTGCTCGCCCGTACGGCCGACGACACCGTCCCCGAGATCGACGTGGCTCACCGTCACCAGCACGACGTCATCGCCTCGGTCGTCCGCACGACGGCGCGGGGCGAGATCGGCCTGCTCACGTCGCACGGACGGGTGATCAAGCTCGGCGTCCTCGACCTACCGGGGCTGCCCCCGACCGCCGCCGCGCCCAACCTCCAGGGCGGGCTCCCCCTCGTGGAGGTCCTTGCGCTGCGCGACGGCGAGCGCGCGCTGGCCCTGACCAACTTCGACACCGACTCGCCCGGTCTCGCGCTCGGCACACGTCAGGGTGTGGTCAAGCGGGTCAAGCCCGAATACCTGCCCAGCAAGGACGACTGGGAGGTCGTGGCGCTCGCCGACGGCGACCAGGTCGTCGGCATCCGCCAGCTGGCCACCGGTGACGAGGAGCTCTGCTTCCTCACCACCGATGCCCAGCTGCTGCACTTCCCTGCCACCTCCGTGCGTCCCCAGGGTCGTACGGGATCGGGCATGGCCGGCGTCAAGCTGGCCCTAGGGGCGTCGGCGCTCTTCTTCGGTGCGTTCGACCCGGCGGACGACGCCGAGGTCGTGACGATCGCCGGGGCCTCTGACGCGCTGCCGGGCGCGGAGTCGGGCTCGGTCAAGGTCACGCCGTTCAGCGCGTTCCCGGCCAAGGGTCGCGCGACTGGTGGTGTGCGCTGCCACCGCCTGCTCAAGGGCGAGGACGCGCTCGTGCTGGCTTGGGCAGGTCGCGGTCCCGCGATGGCGTCCGGGTCCGGAGGTGCGCCCGCCGAGCTGCCCGACGTCGATCCGCGACGTGACGGCTCGGGCGTCCCGCTCGCCCACCCGATCCTCGACGTCGGCAGCCCGGTGGCGACCCAGCTCGCTTGACCCGCCGGTCAGGTGGTCCCGGAGGCGTGGTGCGCCTCCTGGACCACCCACGAGTTGCCGTCCGGGTCGTCGAAGTAGACGTACGACATGAAGTCGCGGCGCTGGGGATCGACACCGGGCGTCGGCGCGCCCTGCGCGAAGTTCTGGATGCCCGTGTTCTCGACGCCCCGCGACTCCAGGTCGGCGTGGGCGGCCTCGATGTCGTCGACGACGAGGTGGATCCCCTTCGTCGCGCCAGGCGCTGCGCCACCCAGGCCGACTCCGAACGTGATCGAGCACGCCGACCCGACCGGGGTGAGCTGCACGACCCGGAAGTGGTCGTTCGGCTGGTGGTCCACGTCGAGGTGGAAGCCCACGCGATCGGCGTAGAACTCCTTGGCGCGGTCGACGTCAGTGACTCCCAGGATGATGTTCTCGAGCTTCCAGTCCACGTTGCTCCCCTCGTCCCGTCCCGCTCGGAGCGAACTTCTCCCACCGCATCCGGGACGATTCTTGGTGCGCCTATGCTGACGCCCATGCTGAAGCGTGCCACGACGGCGACCGTCCTGTCCCTCCTTGCCTTCGCAGCGTCGGGCTGTTCAGGAGACGACGGTGACGACGCCTCGACGGGAGCCGATCTCTCGGACCGGCTAGCGGCCGCACGCGCGACTCTCGACGACGCCGAGAGCCTCGCGCTCTCGCTCTCCACCGAGAAGCTTCCGTCGGGGGTCACTGGGCTTCTCGAGGCCCAGGGCAAGGGCAACCACTCCCCCGCCTTCGAGGGCACGGTGAAGGTGTCGCTCAAGGGTGTCCCGGTCGGTGCCGAGGTCGTCTCGGTCGACGACGCCGTGCTCGTCAAGACAGGTTTCTCCCCCGACTTCGTGCCGATGGATCCCACCTCCCTCGGTGCCCCGGACCCCGCCACGCTGATGAAGACCGACGGCGGCATCTCCTCGCTGCTCACCGAGACCGACGGTCTCAAGGAGGACGGTGAGAGCCGCGACGGGCGCGAGGTCCTCACGACGATCACCGGGACGATCCCCGGCTCGGTCGTCCGTACGCTCATTCCGACGGCACAGGAGGGCGAGAGCTTCGACGCGACCTACCGGCTGACCGACGACGACGAGCTGCGTGACGTCGTGCTCGACGGACTCTTCTACGACGCCGACGAGCCGGTGACCTACACGGTCGCGGTCACGGCGTCGGACGACCCGGTCGAGATCACCGCACCGTGAGCGAAGGCGCCGCCGCCCCGGCCGGACGTGCGGCGCGGGTCCTCCTCGGCCTGGCCGCCGTCGCGGTCGCGTTCGCCGCTGCGGACACCTACGTCGTCGTGATGGCGCTGCCGGACATGATGGCGGCCGGCGGGCTCGGGCTGGACGAGCTCCAGCGCGCCGCGCCGATCGTGTCGGGCTTCTTGCTCGGGTACGTCGCGGTGCTGCCGCTGGCCGGTCGGATCGCCGACCTGCGGGGCCGCCGCCCAGTCCTGGTCGGGTCACTGGTGCTGTTCGCAATCGGCTCGGTGGTGACGGCAGCGGCCGACGGACTGGTGCCGATGGTGGCCGGGCGGTTCCTGCAGGGAGTCGGCGGTGGCGGCCTCGTCCCGGCGACGCTCGCGCTGGTCGCCGACCTGTGGCCGCCACGGCGACGTGGCGTGCCGCTCGGCATCGTGGGTGCGGTGCAGGAGCTCGGGAGCGTCATCGGCCCCTTGTACGGTGCGGCGGTGCTGGCCGTCGCGGACTGGCGGGCGATCTTCTGGCTGAACTGCGCGGCGGGTCTCGTCCTCGCAGGCGCGATCCTCGCCACCGGACGGACGCGACGCGCTGTGCCGCGCCGCGAGGCCCACGGCTTCCCCGACGTCCTCGGAGCCGTGCTCGCCGTCCTGGCGGTGGCCGCGCTCGCCCTCACGCTGGCCCAGCCCGCACCGCTGCGCAACGACGTCGAGCTCGGCACGCTCTTCCTCCCGGTCGTCGGAGAGCTGCGCTGGACCAGCCCGGTCGCGCTCGTGACGTATGCACTGGCCGCTGCCTTCGTCGTACGGGAGCTGACCGCGCGACGTCCGCTCGTCGCCTTGCGCACGTGGCCCGCGACCGCCCGTACGGTCGACCTGTGGGGTGCGTTGCTCCTCGGGGCGGCGCTGGGCTGCGTGATCGTCACGTTCGCCTCGGCCGATCCGGAGAACAGCGTCGTGTCGCCCGCTGCGCCGCTGCTGCTCGGCGGCGCCGTCGTCGCGACGGCGGCGTTCGTCTGGCGGCAGCGGACGGCGACGACGCCGCTCGTCCCCCGCAGGACGCTGAGCGCCGCTCGTCCGGCCTGGGGCTCGCTGGTGGTCTCGTTCTTCGTCGGGTCAGCGCTGATCGCGGCACTGGTCGACGTGCCGTTCTTCGCGCGCCTGACCGAGCACCGTGGCTCGCAGCTCGGGGCCGCGCTCGTGCTCGTGCAGTTCCTCGTGGCGCTGCCGGTCGGCGCGATTGCCGGCGGCTACGCGACGAGGCGCATCCGTCCCGCCTGGGTCGCCGGGGCCGGCATGGCGCTGGCCTGCAGCTGCTTCGTGGTGATGTCGGGGTGGGAGCGCGACGCCCTCACCCACCCGACCTCGTCGGTCGCGCTCGCCCTGGCTGGCCTCGGATTCGGTCTCGCCGTCGCTCCGGTCAATGCGGCACTGCTCGACGCGACGCCCGACGCCGCTCACGGCATCGCGTCTGCGCTCGTCGTGGTCGCACGCATGGTCGGCATGCTCGTCGGGATCTCGGTGCTGACCTCGTGGGGCCTGCGGGCCTACCACGACGCGGTGACCCAGATCCCTCCGCTGTCCGAGCTCTGCCCAGGCTCGGCGACGACTTGCGACGCCTACAACGACGCGATGATCGACGCGGGGATCGTGCAGCTCAGCACCGTGTTCACAGGGGCGGCGGTGTGCGCGGGGATCGCGGCCGTCGCCTCGGTCCTGCTTCTCACATCGCGTACCGCGGTCACCGAGGGCGGCGCCGGCGACTAGGTTCGAACCATGCCTTCGTCATCTTCGGACCCGCGCGGCTTCGACGACCTGCTGGCCGCGAACCGCTCGTACGCCGACTCCTTCGACCTCGCCGGCTTCGACGGCGTCGCCCGCGCGGGCGTCGCGATCGTGACCTGCATGGACTCGCGGATCGACCCCCTGCAGATGGTCGGTCTGGCTCCCGGCGACGCCAAGATCCTGCGCAACCCAGGCGGCCGCGTGACCGAGCAGGTGCTCGTCGCCCTCGTCCTGAGCGCCAACCTGCTCCAGGTGGACCGCGTGATGGTCGTCGAGCACACCCGCTGCGCCATGGCGAGCGCCTCGGAGTCGGGGCTCCAGGCCCGCATCGGCGAGGCGACCGGGACGGACGCGACCTGGATGTTCCTCGGCGCGATCAACGACCAGCGCGCCGAGCTCGCGGAGTCGGTGCACAAGATCGACTCGCACCCGCTGATCCCGTCGCACGTGCGCGCGGGCGGGTTCCTCTATGACGTCGACACGGGGCTGCTCGAGCATGTCGTGTGAGGTGGCCCAGCCTGTGACGGCTCAGCGTCTGACATGGGAATGGAGAGGGAATGCATCCCTCTCCATTTCCAAGGTATAGCCGACCCCGGGGCTTGAAACAAGCCCCCCGTCGTGGCGGAGAATCATCGGCCGAAGCCGCTTGCACAGTGGCCCTCGCCCGCGATCGGAGCCACCTTGACCCGTCAGCACCACCGTCAGACCGCCCTTGCCTTCGACCTGCCCGACCACCTCACCGCCAAGGCCGACCCGGCGCTGATCGCCCGGGACGTGGAGCACTTCGGTGCCATCGCGGCCTGCGTCGAGCAGACCGTCGCTGACCTGTCCCAACGCCTCGACGCCGCCCGCAAGGAGCCCACCCGCGAAGGGCAGGCCGCGGTCGAGCGCGACGCGGAGATCCGGCGGCTCACCGGCCGTCTACGGACGTTGCGTCGCTTCGGGCTCGACCTGTGCCTCGGACACGTCGTCGCCGAAGACGACCCCGAGCCTTTGTACGTCGGTCGTCTCGGCCTCACCGACGCCGGGGGCCGGCGCCTCCTCGTCGACTGGCGCTCCCCCGCCGCCGAGCCCTTCTTCGCGGCGACCCACGCCCACCCGATGGGTCTGGAGAGCCGACGCCGCTACCGCTGGACCCGTGGCCGGGTCACGGACTACTGGGACGAGGTGTTCACCCCTGACGGGTTCACCGGCCACGCCGCCGCCCTCGACGACCAGTCGGCTTTCGTCGCCAGCCTGGGCGGGAGCCGGACCGAGCGGATGCGTGACGTCCTGAGCACCATCCAGGCCGACCAGGACGCCATCATCCGCGCAGGCTCGCGGGGCGCGCTCGTGGTCGACGGAGGTCCCGGGACGGGCAAGACGGTGGTCGCGCTGCACCGTACGGCCCATCTCCTCTACTCGGACCCCCGACTCGGCCATCGTCGCGGCGGTGTCCTCTTCGTCGGCCCGCACCAGCCATACCTCGCGTACGTCTCGGACGTCCTGCCCAGCCTCGGCGAGGAGGGGGTGCAGACCTGCACCCTGCGTGACCTCGTCCCTGAGGGAGCAACTGTCGAGCCCGAGGCCGATCCTGAGGTCGCCCGCCTGAAGTCGTCTGCGGACATGGTGCGGGCTATCGATGCCGCCGTCGACATCTATGAAGAGCCGCCCACCCAGGGCCTGGAGGTCGAGACCCCGTGGTCCGACGTCTGGCTCAGCGCCGACGACTGGGCTGAGGCCTTCCGCACGCCCAGTCCCGGGACGCCGCACAACGAGGCGCGCGACGAGGTCTGGGACGCGCTGCTGTCGATCCTCGTCGACAAGCACGGCGTGGACGAGGACGAAGACGTCTCCGCGGACCAGATCCGCCGAGCGCTCGGGCAGAGCACCGAGCTGCGTGAGGCCCTCGTGAAGGCGTGGCCGATGATCGAGGCGGACGACCTCGTCGGCGACCTGTGGACGGTGCGGGCCTACCTGCGCCTGTGCGCGCCCTGGCTGAACCCCGACGAGGTCGCGATGCTCCTGCGGGCAGACGCGCAGGCTTGGACGCTCTCCGACCTGCCGCTCCTCGACGCCGCGCGGCAGCGCGTCGGCGACCCCGAAGCATCTCGGCGACGTCATCGCGAGGAAGCCACGCTCGCCGCCGAACGCGAGCAGATGTCACGCGTCGTCGACGAGCTCATCGCGGCGGACGACAGCGAGCTGCTGCTCATGACCACGCTGCGCGAGCAGGACATGCAGAACTCGCTCGTCGACGAGTCCGTCTTGCAGCGCGTCGACCCGGACGTCCTCGCCGGGCCGTTCGCGCACATCGTCGTGGACGAGGCTCAGGAGCTCACCGACGCCGAGTGGCAGATGCTCCTGCTGCGCTGCCCCTCGCGCAGCCTCACGATCGTCGGCGACCGGGCCCAGGCCCGCCACGGGTTCACGGAGACGTGGGAGGAGCGGCTCACACGGGTCGGGTTCGACCGGATCGACCTCGCGTCCCTGAGCATCAACTACCGCACGCCGCAGGAGGTCATGGCCGAGGCCGAGCCGGTGATCCGCGCGGTGCTGCCGGACGCGAACGTCCCCACGTCCGTCCGCGAGAGCGGCATCCCGGTCGCGTACGGCACCGCCGCCGACCTCGACACGGTCCTCGCGTCCTGGCTCGCCGAGAACGACGAGGGCGTCGCGTGCGTGATCGCCGTCGGCGAGGTCGACAGCGCCGTGCTCGCGTCGACCGTTCGCGTACGGCTGCTCACCCCGGAGCTGTCGAAGGGGCTCGAGTACGACCTGGTCGTCCTGATCGACCCGGAGGCGTTCGGGACCGGCATCGAGGGCGCGGTCGACCGCTACGTCGCGATGACGCGTGCGACGCAGCAGCTCGTCATCCTCACCAGCGCCTGACGTACGACCCGACAAAAGGACCCGACGTTCCACCCCGGATCTGGGGGTGAAACGTCGGGTCCTTTTGTCGGGTTCCTCGTCAGGCGTCGATGCGGTCCGCGTCGAGCTCGTACGCGCCCTGCACGATGAACTCCTTGCGCGGCGCAACCTCGTTGCCCATCAGCAGCTCGAAGACCTCGCTCGCGTCCTCGGCGTCGTCGACGGTGATGCGGCGCAGCGTACGGCGGCGCGGGTCCATCGTGGTCTCCGCGAGCTGGTCGGCATCCATCTCACCGAGGCCCTTGTAGCGCTGGATCGGGTCCTTCCAGCGCATGCCCTTCTTGGTGAGCTCGGCGAGCTTGCGCTGGAGCTCGGGGTCGGAGTACGTGTAGACGTACTTGTCCATCCCCTTCTTGGGGTTGACCAGCTCGATGCGGTGCAGCGGCGGCACGGCCGAGAAGACACGCCCCGCCTCGACGAGCGGACGCATGTAGCGGAAGAACAGCGTTGCCAGCAGGCAGCGGATGTGGGCGCCGTCGGAGTCGGCGTCGGCCATGAAGATGATCCGGCCGTACCTCGCCTGCTCGAGGTCGAACGACCGGCCGGAACCGGCGCCGACGACCTGGATGATCGAGCTGCACTCGGCGTTCTTGAGCATGTCGGCGACCGACGACTTCTGGACGTTGAGGATCTTGCCGCGGATCGGCAGCAGCGCCTGGAACTCCGACGAGCGCGCCGACTTGGCCGTGCCGAGCGCGGAGTCGCCCTCGACGATGAACAGCTCCGTACGGTCGTTGTCATTGCTGCGGCAGTCGGCGAGCTTGGCCGGGAGCGAGCTGGACTCGAGGGCGCTCTTGCGGCGCTGCGTCTCGCGCTGCTGGCGGGCCATCTCGCGGGTGCGCGCGGCGGCGACCACCTTCTCCATGACCGCGCGTGCCTTCGCCTTCTGAGCAGCCTTGGTGGACGTGAGGAACGCCTTCAGCTCGTCGGAGACGACCTTGGCGACGATCCGGGTCACCGGCGGCGTGCCGAGGACCTCCTTGGTCTGCCCCTCGAACTGCGGCTCGGCCAGCCGTACGGTCACCACCGCTGTCATGCCCTCAAGGATGTCGTCCTTGATGACGTCCTTGTCGCCGGCCTTGAGCTGGCGGTTGGCGCGGAGCACCTCGTTGAACGTCTTCGTCAGCGCCCGCTCGTAGCCCGTGACGTGGGTGCCACCTTTGGGCGTCGCGATGATGTTGACGAACGACCGCAGGGTCGTCTCATAACCGGTGCCCCAGCGAACGGCGACGTCGACGTCGAGGTCGCGCTCGACGTCCTGCGGGGTCATGTGGCCCAGGTCGTCGAGCAGCGGCACGGTCTCGGTGAAGTGGCCGGTGCCCGTCAGGCGCAGGACGTCGGAGACGGCCGGGTCGGGCGCCAGGAACTCGCAGAACTCGCCGATGCCCCCGTCGTGCTTGAACGACTCCTCGAGCTTCTCCGGGCCGCGCTCGTCGCGGAGCACGATCTCGAGGCCCGGGACCAGGAACGACGTCTGCCGGGCACGGGTGACCAGCTCGTCGTACGAGAACTGGGCGCCCTTGATGAATATCTGGTGGTCGGCCCAGTAGCGGACGCGCGTGCCGGTCGTCGTCTTCTTGATCCGCCCGATCTTGCGCAGGCCGCTCTTCGGGGTGAACGTCGTGTCGGGGGTGTCGCCGGCGAACTCGCCCGGGGCGCCACGACGGAACGACATCTCCCACCGCGCGCCGTCCTTGGCGACCTCGACGTCGAGACGCTCCGACAGGGCGTTGACCACCGAGGCGCCGACGCCGTGGAGTCCGCCCGTCGCCACGTACGAGCCGCCGCCGAACTTGCCGCCCGCGTGCAGCTTGGTGAAGACGACCTCGACGCCGGAGAGCTTGGTCTTGGTCTCGGTGTCGACGGGGATGCCGCGACCGTTGTCGTGGACCTCGACGGAGCCGTCGGGATGGAGCACGACCTCGATGCGGTCGCAGAACCCGCCGAGCGCCTCATCGACCGCGTTGTCGATGATCTCCCACAGGCAGTGCATGAGCCCGCGGGTGTCGGTGGAGCCGATGTACATGCCGGGGCGCTTGCGGACCGCCTCCAGGCCCTCCAGGACGAGGAGGTTGCGGGCGTTGTACTCGGTGTCGATGACAGGCTCCTTCTGCGACGTACGGCCCGGGGTGGCCGGGCGCGACGGGGCCAATCTACCGAGCGGGTCCGACGAACTCGGTGCACCGTCGGCGGCGGGCGGGGCGCGTGTCGCAGACCACACCGTCGAGCCTGGACGAGCCAGGTTGACGAGGACGGGTACGGTCGAAGTGTCGGGCATCCTCCAGATGACCGACAGGGGAACACGTTCCCATGGTTGGATGTTGATCCTGAAGGACCGCCTGGTCCGACTTGGAAGAGAAGAGGTCAGACGTGACAACTGCTGTCGCCCCCACCGCTGCCCTCAGCGCCGCTGATCGTTGCGACCGTTGTGGAGCCCAGGCCTACGTACGCGCCGAGCTCGCGAGCGGCTTCGAGCTCCTGTTCTGCGCACACCACGCACGCGCCCACGACGCAAAGCTGCGCGAGGTCGCCGCGAACATCCACGACGAGTCCGACAAGCTCACCGGCACTCCGGCGACGGCGCCGGCCGAGGAGATCTGACCTCCCGCCGGCTGATCACCGCACGACCTGACGAGGGGCCCCGTACCGATCCGGTACGGGGCCCCTCGTGTCGTGTCAGGTCAGCGAGTCCATCGCGGACGCACCACGATGCCGTCCAGGACGCCGTCGCCGGTGATCCGCACGGCACCCGCACGACGCTGACGCGGCTGAGCGACCGTCTCCACGACTGCGAACTTCGTCCGGCCCGCGGTGTCCACGTAAGCCCTCATCACACCCGGCCGACGGATGGTGAGCCCTCGACGGCCCGGCTCGCGCTTGTACACGACGATGACGTCGGCTCCCCGCGGGACTGCGCGGAGCCTCACCGTCCCGCCGGGGCGGATCCGCGTCGCGCTCGCGTCGACGAAGCGCTTGCTACGTAGCTTCTTCGTGGTGCCCGAACGCGTCAGCGCACGGTCGTCGTACGGGCGCGCAGCACACTGCTGGGTCCACGCCGACACGTTGCCGGCGCGGTCGGTCGCACGCATCTGGACGCAGACGACCTTGCCGCGCGGCACCGCGAGGCTCACCGAGCGCCGGGGCGTCCGCGCCAGCGCACGCGGCGTACGCCAGGTCCGCGACATCCGGGCGGCGGTCTGCGCCGTCACGGAGTAGCGGACCTGGTACGAGGCGACGCTCGACTCGAACTCGTCGGCCCCCCACCGGAACGTCGCCCGGGACGTCAGCACGACCTCCTTCGCGTGCATGAAGGTGCTCGCCGGCGGCGCCTGGTCGAGGATCCAGCGCGCCGTGACGACGGGCGAGACCCGCCCTGCGGCATCGATGGCGCGGACGCGGAGCTCCTGGTTGCGGCCTGCCACCTCGGGCGACCAGCGTGAGATCTGGTGAGGGCTCGAGCACTCCTCGAACCATGGGTTGTTGCCGTAACCGCACTCGTACGTGAGCCACGCGTCGGCCGAGTCGGCGTCGGTCGCGGCGAAGCGGACGACCTGGTTCGCCACCTTGGTCACCGCTGGCGGGACGGCCGTGAAGCGGACGGACGGCGTCCGCGTGTCCGGGAACGAGCGCAGCAGCGTCGAGCCGTGCATCACGACAGGACCGCTGGCGCTGACCGCCACGACCGTCCTCCCTGCGTTGGCGAACTGCCGCTCGTGCGCTGCCAACGACGTCACCACTCGGCTGTACTCGTCGACGCGGCCCCACGATCCGCCGCCCGTCGAACGGTGCAGGTTCTGGCCGTCGCCGCTCGCGAAGAACATGTCCCCCTCGGCTGTGAGGTCGAGCATCTGCGTCGCCGAAAGGTTGGCGAGCTTCGTCGGCTCCGACCATGTCACACCGTCCGCGGAGGTACGAACCTCTCCTCGACGTGACGCACCATCGGCGTACGAGAGCCCGAAGGCGATCGTGCCGCCCGTCGTGATCGCGACGCGCGGCGTACCACCGTCCCGACCCACCGCCAGCGTGCGGGGGGTGCCCCACGTCGTCCCGGCATCGGCGGAGACGCGTACGGTCCACGTGCCGGCGCCGGTGTTGGCCACCAGGGCGGCCTTGATTCCGTTGACGTCGAGGTCGACGTTCCCGTTGCCCACTGCCACGACGATCGGTGCCGCCCAGGTGGCACCGCCGTCGTCCGTGCGGGCGACGAAGACGTCGGAGGCGACCCTGTACGTCAGGACCGCCCGGTCACCGGAGGCAGCAAGTCGCAGGTTCGTCGGGGAGGCGGTCGTCGCGATCTCGACCGTCTCGGGGGTGCCGCTCGTGGCGCTGGCGGACCAGCGGGCGACCCGCACGACGGGCTTGGCAGGACCGGCGAAGCCGGGGCTCGCGGAGAGGACGTGTGCCGCGGCGACAGCTACGACCGGCGCGCTCGCACCGTCGTCGACCTTGCGCTGCGGTCCGAACGTACGTCCCGCATCGGTCGAGAGGCGCAGATAGCTCTCCGGACCGCATGACGTCGCGGTGCATGGCCGCCACCGGACCGCAACCACCGGGCCCTCCGCATCCGCGGCGACCGCATCGTCCGCCTGCGGCACCGCACTGGTGGACAGGTTCGTCACCGCCCACCCGAGCGGGGCCGGCTCCGCGGCCGTGGTCGTCTCGCCTGCTGCGCTGCCCGGCGCCACCGCCAGCACACCCGCCACCAGCACCCCGCCCAGCGAGGTCGCCACCATGGCCGCCAGGCGCGGCCGTCGTCCGATCATCACGTGATCCTCCAGCCAGGTCACGTACCGAACGTGACACTCGGAGTGTTTCTATCTCAGCAGAAGGCCCCTGCGATAGATGCGTCACGTAACGATTCGGGACGCCGACTCACGGGCAGTCCGTCGGACCAAACTCCACGGTGCTCCCGTCCGCATCCGGGATGAACTGAAAGCAGGAGCGCTCGACCTTCTCTGCGCCGCCCCATCCTTCAGTGACCGTCCGCTCGTACCGGACGACCACGGCGAGGTCGCCACCATCGCGGGTCCCGTCGGTGGCGACGACCTCACCGACACGTACCCACGTGCCGAGCTTCTCCCCCGTGTCCGCACCCCGGAAAAGCCCGAGGTTGAGCCGGTTGCGGTCGAGGTCGGCCTGCTTCCAGTCCCAGGAGTGCCCGCACCCCGCGAGGGTGAGCAGGAGCACCACCAGCACGGCCGCCGTACGAACTCGTTGCGTCACGCTCCCATCATCGGTCGGCTGTTGCCCCGACGCCAGCGTCCTCGTACTCAACCCCCGTCTGGCACCCTTCCCCCATGGGAACCCTCGGCACCGTCCTCGTCGGCCTGGCCATCCTCGTGGGCCTGGTGGGGATCGCGGTCCCCGTCCTGCCCGGCTCGCTGCTGATCTGGGCCGCGATCGGCGTCTGGGCGTTCGCCACCGGCTCGGCCACCGGGTGGGTCGTGTTCGGCGTCTGCACGGTGCTCTACGCGCTGACCCTGGTCGTCCAGTACCTGATCCCCGGCAAGCGCCTCAAAGAGGCAGGCGTCCCCGGCCGGGCGATGCTCGCAGGCGGAGTGCTCGGCGTCGTCGGGTTCTTCGTGATCCCGTTCGTCGGGCTGTTCGTGGGCTTCGTCCTGGGCGTGTACGCGTGGGAGCTCAACCGGCTCCGCATCCACTCGGCCGCATGGACGGCCACCAAGCACGCGATGAAGGCCGCCGGCCTCTCGATTCTCATCGAGCTCACCGGCGGCCTCCTGTCGACCGCGGTCTGGGTGGTCGGGGTCGTCGCGACCTGACCACCACCGCGTCGTTACATCGTGTTGACGATGAGGCCGATGTGGGTGAAGAAGTTCATCGCGCCGAACAGCAGGAACGCGACACCGGTGATCCCCCAGACCCAGCCGGTCACCGACGCGATCCAGTCGCGCCCGGCCCGCACGCCACGCCCGAGGCGATTGACGGCGAACGGGAACAGCAGGGCCCCGACGCCGACGAGCGCGATGAGGCCCGACATGAAGATCGCCTCGACGAGAGGCCACTCGGCGAACGCACCCGAGATCGGCTCCTCCGGCGGAGCGGCAAACAGCTGATACTTCACGCCCGCGACGGCGATGCCTAGGAGGCCGAGGCCGAGCCCGAAGACGAACACGCCGATCGGCTTCACGAGCGCCTTGACGGCCTCGCGCGGGTTCTCGGCAGCGAGGATCGCGTCACCGCGACGCCACAGGGCGAACGCCGCGAAGAGCAGCAGCACGCCGAAGCCGAGGCTGGTCTCGCCGAAGATGATGTTGTCGAAGGGGAAGCCACCGGCCGCCAGGGGCCAGGTGAGCGTCATGTGCGCGCCGGTCAGCGTCAGGATCGTGCCGAGCGCGCCGAAGTTGAGCGCCCATCCTGCGGGGCTGATGCTCTGCGGATCCTTGCGGAAGTCGCGAGCCAGCCAGACCAGTCCGATCAGCCCGGCGCCGACGGCGACCGACATGATCGTGTTGTAGGTGGGCATCGTCGCCCAGTCGATCTTGAGACCCTCTGCGAGGACCATCTCGTCATCCCCTTTCATGGGCTAGAAGTGATACGTATGTATAACTTCTTGGGACCTCGTAGTATTCCGGCAACGCGAAGGAGTCCCATGGCCGTACGCTCGCCCCGTCAGGCCCGCAGCGCGGAAAAGCTCGACGCCCTACGCTCCGCGGCAGGCCGCTTGCTCATCGAGGAGGGTCCGGACGCTGTCACCTACCGCGGGGTCGCTCTCGCCGCGGGCCTTCCTGCCGGCACCGCGTCGTACTACTTCCCCTCGCACGACGAGCTGTACGCCGCCGCCGTCGACGCCGCGGAGGAGCAACGGACCGAGGCCGCACACGCCCAGGCCAATTCCCTCGAGGAGAAGCCCCGCACAGCCCTCGAGGTCGCCCGGCTGCTGATCGACGTCGCCTACGCGCCACACGTCGCCGAGGATGTCGTCACCCGGCGGCTCGAGCCGATGCTGGCCGCCCAGCGCAACGAGCGCCTGCGTCCCACCATGACCGCCTCACGGCCGCGGCTCCTCGATGCGCTCGCCACCGTCGTCACGCGCAGCGGTCACCCTCCGCCCGAGCCGGACGACCTCGAACTCCTGGCTCAGGTCATCGACGCGGGGCTCATGTACGCCCGCGCACGCGGCAGCGAGCACGTGATCGACGACGCCGCGCTGACCGTCGCGAGGATCCTCACCCTGATCGACAAGGAGCGCCCGCAGGCGTGAGCGGGCTCAGTACGCCTGGTTCCGCCGCTGCACCCGACGCTCGTGGTTGTCGCGGCGTCCGAGCCACCACGCCATGACGACGCCCGCGACGGCGCCCATCAGGTGGCCCTCCCACGACACGCCCGCCTGCCCCGGCAGGATCCCGCCGACGATCCCGCCGTACAGGATCGCCACGACGACCGCGACCAGCACAGCGATCACGCGTCGCGTGACGATCCCCCAGACGACGAGGAACGCCGCATAGCCGTAGATCACGCCGCTCGCCCCGATGTGGACCGTGTACGGGGCTCCGATGAGCCACGTCCCGATCCCGCCGATGAGCACGATGCCGAGCGTCGCCGGCCAGAACCGCCCCCTCGCCGTGTACGCCAGCAAGATGCCGAGCACGAGGAACGCGGTGGTGTTGGCGATCAGGTGATCGAAGCCGCCGTGCAGGAACGGCGCCGCGAGCACCCCGTACAGGCCGCCGGTGTCACGGGGCCGGATCCCGTGCTGGTCGAGGAACACCCCAGGCAGCGCGTCGAAGATCTCGAGCAGCCACATGACCCCGAGCAGCACGAGCACCGGGACCACGGGAGCGAGGTACGACCGGCGCGCTGGCGTGCTCGTCGACGACATGGCCCCAGGCTATCCGCGACGTGCAACCAGGAGGTCCCCAACGCGTCGTCCGACGTCCACCTCGGCGCCACCTGGACGTCGTTGGGCGACACCAGGGTGGGGATGGTCAGACCCCACCGACCTCAGGAGCTCCCGTGGCCCGACCACCCCGCCCTCGCACGCTTCTCGCCACGCTGGTCAGCGCGCTGTGCGTCGTCACCTGCGCCACCGCGGCCGCCGCCACGGCCACCCTGGCCCCGACGGGCACCCGCCCGGGCGACGGGCGCCCCGCCCACCCGCGCACGATCGCCGCGGCGCTCGAGACGCGAGCCGTCTTCGACGACGAGGCCGGCGGCGACGCCGACGCCGACGACCCGGCCATCTGGGTCGCGCCCCGCGAGCGCACGCACAGCCTCGTCCTCGGCACGCTCAAGAACGGCGGCCTCGACGCGTACGACCTTCGCGGGCGGCTCGTCCAGCACGTCGATGCCCCCGTCGCGCCCGCCGACGGGCTCGAGGCGAGCCGGTTCAACAACGTCGACCTCGCCCTCGGTGTCCGCCTGGGCGGCGCCCGTACAGACCTCGCCGTCGTCAGCGACCGCGGCCGCGACCGCCTGCGCTTCTACGCGATCGACGACGACGGCGCCCGACGCGGAGCCGCCCTCCGCGACGTCACGGACGCCACGGCACCCCGACTGTTCTCGCCCGACGAGGCATCCGTCGAGGAGCAGAACACGGGGTACGGACTCACTGTCCGCCCAGACCCTGCGGGTGGCCTTCCGTACGTCGTCGTGAGTCAGCGCAATCGGACGACGGTCGGCCTGTTCCGCGTCGTCGTGACCTCTCGGGGCACCGTCACGTACGCACCGGTCGACGAGGTCGTCCTCCCCTCGACGTTCGCCCGTGACGAGGGTGGCAGCTGGACGCCGTGCGGAGAGCCCGGTGAGGGACCGCAGGTCGAGGGCATGGTCGTCGACACAGAGGCCGACATCCTGTATGCGGCGCAGGAGGACGTCGGTGTCTGGCGGGTCCCGCTGGGCGCCGAGGCGCTCGGTCGTCCGACCCTCGTTGAGCGTGTCCGGGAGTTCGGGGCGCCGTCGACGTACGACCCGCAGACCGAGGAGTGCACCGTCACCGGCACCTCCGCCTCAGGCGGCCGGCATCTGAGCGCCGATGCCGAGGGGCTGACGATCGCGTACGGGTCTGGCGGCAGGCGCACCCTCGTGGCATCCAGCCAAGGTGGCAGCACGTTCACGACGTTCCGGATCGATCGTGGGTGGGCGGCCGAGCGCACCTTCGCGATCAGCGACTCGACGGCGACCGACGGCGTCCAGCACAGCGACGGCGCGGCGGTGGTGACGACGCCGCTCGGGCGCGCCTTCCCTCGAGGCCTGCTCGTCGTCCACGACGGCGAGGCGACCCCGTACGAGACGGGCGCCGACGGTGAGCAGCGCGTCAGCACCAACTTCAAGCTCGTCGACGCGGGCGCGCTGCACCGCCGCTGAGCGCGGCGGCCGGACGTCCGCACGCACGAGCGCCGCGTACGGGATCCCGTACGCGGCGCTCGTCGTCGCTCTGAAGCGTGCCGCTCAGTCGAGGTAGTCGCGCAGAACCTGCGAGCGCGACGGGTGACGCAGCTTGCTCATCGTCTTGGACTCGATCTGGCGGATCCGCTCGCGGGTCACGCCGTAGACCTTGCCGATCTCGTCGAGCGTCTTGGGCTGGCCGTCGGTGAGGCCGAAGCGCATCGAGACCACACCTGCCTCGCGCTCGGACAGCGTGTCGAGGACCGCGTGCAGCTGCTCCTGCAGGAGCGTGAACGACACGGCGTCGGCCGGGACGATCGCCTCGGAGTCCTCGATGAGGTCACCGAACTCCGAGTCGCCGTCCTCGCCGAGCGGCGTGTGGAGGCTGATCGGCTCGCGACCGTACTTCTGTACCTCGACGACCTTCTCCGGAGTCATGTCGAGCTCCTTGGCGAGCTCCTCCGGGGTGGGCTCGCGGCCCAGGTCCTGCAGCATCTGCCGCTGGACACGGGCCAGCTTGTTGATGACCTCGACCATGTGCACCGGGATGCGGATGGTGCGGGCCTGGTCGGCCATTGCGCGGGTGATCGCCTGGCGGATCCACCACGTCGCGTAGGTGGAGAACTTGAAGCCCTTGGTGTAGTCGAACTTCTCGACCGCACGGATCAGACCCAGGTTGCCCTCCTGGATCAGGTCGAGGAAGAGCATGCCGCGACCGGTGTAGCGCTTGGCCAGCGAGACGACGAGTCGCAGGTTGGCCTCGAGGAGGTGGTTCTTGCCGCGGCGACCGTCCTCGACGATCCACTCGAGCTCCTCGCGCATCGACTCCGAGAGCCGCTTGGCGGTCGCGAGCTGCTCCTCGGCGAAGAGGCCGGCCTCGATCCGCTTGGCCAGCTCGACCTCCTGGCCGGCGTTGAGCAGCGAGACCTTGCCGATCTGCTTGAGGTAGTCCTTGACCGGGTCGGCGGTCGCACCGGCGACGGTGACCTGCTGCTCCGGCTCGTCGGTGTCGTCGGCGGCCGAGATCGTGAAGCCCGACGCCTCGTCTTCCTTGAGCGTCGGGTCGGTCTTGAGATCCTTCACGAACACCTCGTCGGGGATGTCGGGGAGGATCTTCTTGCCGTTCTCGTCGACGATGATCGCGTTGGCGGTGACGTCGACGGCAGCGGACTTCTTGGCCGACGTCTTCTTGGCGGGCGCCTTTTTGGCCGGAGCCTTCTTGGCGGCGGCCTTCTTCGCCGGGGCGGCCTTTTTGGCGGGTGCCTTGGCGCCCTGCTCGGTCGTCGCCTTGACGGTGGTGCGGGACCCAGCCTCCGCTACGACTGTCTTCCGTGCTCGACTGTCGGGCGCTGAAACCACGAGGTGACTCCCTTGGGGTGTTCGGACCAAAAGGTCGCTGCGAGCGTTCGAGGGCGCGGTCAACCGGCCTCCCGTCAACCGCGGCACCGTCCAGTGTGCCACGCGCGCGGACCGAACCACGAACCGCCTCGGCCCGACGCACGGACCGTGACCGAAACGCGACCTTTGGGGACGGTCGTCGCTTGGCCAGGGCCGCCACGTCGATCCTACGGACGCCCGATCAGCTGCTGGCTTTGACGGCGAGCACGGGGCACGTCGAGTCGAGAAGGACCCGCTGCGCGTTGCTCCCGAGGATGAGCTTGCCGACCGGCGAACGTCGGCGCAGGCCGATCACGATGAAGTCGGCGCCCGTCTCGTTGGCGACCTTCACGAGATCGTCGGCGGGATCCATGCCGCGGACCAGCTGGCGGACCTCGGAGTCGACGCCGGAGTCCGTGAGCTGGGCACGCACCTCGGCGAGCTGCTCCTCGGTCTTCACGGCGTCCTCGTCGTCGAAGTCCCGTCCACCGCGGTGGGAGTTGACCACCACGAGGTGCGCCCCCCGAAGCTTCGCCTCCTCGACGGCTCGTGCGAGAGCCGCGCGGCCCTCGGGCTTCGGGACATATCCCACGACGATCGTGCCCATCCTCGACCTCCCAGTGTCAATGTGGTCCCGACACTATCCCCGATCGCCCCGTCTCGGCACCCGGCACGAGGGTGTGGACAGGCGCCGCACACTCCATCGCGCCGGACACACGCTGAAGGCATGACCGCGCGCCCTCCACTCCCCCACCCACCGCTGCTCGGAGTCGACCCCGACGTGGCGCTGCGGCTCGCCCAAGAGCTGGTCGCGCGGAGGGCGCGCGCGTACGCCGGCGGCAGACACGAGCCGGCCCTCACCGTGTGGGCGTACGACACCGCGCGAGCCACGCCGTTGGGTCGGTGGTCGGCGTCGCCGCGCGTCGCCGGCAAGCTCGACGGCTGGCTGAGGGGCGAGATCATGCGGCGCCTCCTCGGCCCGTACGACGATGCCTCCCGGTGGCCGCTCGCGGTCTGGGAACGGACGGGGGCGCTGCGCCCGAGCGCCGACGATCTGGCCTGGCACACGGCGTGGCTGCGGCACGCCACGACGACGCCGGTCCAGCCCCTCCTAGTCGTGACGCACGCCGGCTGGCTGAGCCTGCCCGACGGCACGACCTGGCGACAGCGACGCGCGCGCGCCTGAGGAGTCGCGCTCAGTCCCAGGTGTGCACCGGCTCGTTGGCGTGCATCCGCTCGCGGTAGTCCTGCGTCATGGCCCGCAGCGCTTCTGCACGATCGGTCCCTGCCCGCTCGTACAGCGTCCGGAACCGCTCGATCTGCCAGGTCGCGCCGTTGCGCCCGGTGAGGCAGCGCTGCTCGATGATGCCGAGATAGAAGTCGCGGTCGGCAGGGTCGACGCCGAGCGCGTCCAAGCCCTGCGCCGCCAGCGGCAGGAGGCGGCGCAGCACCAGCTCGGTCACGCCGACCGTGCCGATGCCGGGCCAATAGATGCTCGCGCCGATCCCGTCACGCGCCCCCACCGTGAAGTTCTCCTCGGCGGCGCTGAACGACATCTGCGTCCACAGCGGCCGGTCGGCGTCGACGAGCGCGCGCACGAGCCCGAAGTAGTACGCCGCGTTGGCGACCGTGTCGACCACCGTCGGGCCGGCGGGCAGGACGCGGTTCTCGACTCGCAGGTGCGGCCGGTCGCCGACCACGTCGTAGATCGGACGATTCCACCGATAGATCGTGCCGTTGTGCAGCCGCAGCTCCGACAACGTCGGGATGTCACCAGCGGCGAGCACGGCCTCAGGGTCCTCCTCGTCGAGGACGGGCAGGAGCGCCGGGAAGTAGCGCACGTTCTCCTCGAACAGGTCGAAGATCGACGTCACCCAGCGCTCGCCGAACCACACCCGCGGACGCACGCCCTGGGCCTTGAGCTCCTCCGAGCGCGTGTCTGTCGCCTGCTCGAACAACGGGATGCGCGTCTCGTGCCACAGCTGCTTGCCGAGCAAGAACGGCGAGTTAGCGCCCAGCGCGAGCTGGGTCGAGGCGATGGCCTGCGAGGCGTTCCAGTAGGCGGCGAACTCCGACGGCGCGACCTGGAGGTGCAGCTGGACGCTCGTGCACGCGGCCTCGGGCATGATCGACTCCGAGGTCGTCGACAGACGTTCCTCCCCTGCGATCGAGATGGCGATGTCCTCGCCGCGCGCAGCGAGGACCTGCTCGGACAGCAGCGCGTAGCGCGGGCTGGCAGAGATCGTCGCCGGCGTCATGTGTCCCGGCCGCAAGGTTGGCAAGATGCCGATCATCATCAGGTGGGCGCCGACTGGACGTGCCTGGACCTCGGCGTGGTTGAGGGCGTCGCGGACGGTCTTCTCGTACGTCCGCAGGCCGGCTCCGTCCAGCGCCCGCGGAGCGATGTTGATCTCGATGTTGAACTGACCCAGCTCGGTCTGGAAGTCGTCGTCGGCGATCGCCGAGAGGACCTCCGCGTTTCGGAGGGCCGGAGCCCCCTTGTCGTCAACAAGGTTGAGCTCGATCTCGAGGCCGGTCATCGGCTGTGCGGCGTCGAAGCGGGTGTCCTTGAGCATCCGCGAGAAGACGTCGAGACTCCGACGGACCTTCTCACGGAACGCGGTCCTGTCCTCGCGCGTGAAGACCTGCTCGTCGACCTCTTGACCCATCGCACCCCTCCTGGACTCTGCGGCCGCGCGGGACCGGTCGGCAGACAGCTCCAGCCTAGGAGAGTCCGGGCACGGAGCGCAGCACCTCCTCGGTGCCCATCCCCACCCACGAGCGTGGATCGAGACAACCCGATAGCGCCGACTGGATCAGCACCGCCATCGAGTAGTCGGGAGCGACCACGCGCACCCGGTCGAGCGCGCACTGGGCCTGTGCCCCGTCACCGCTCAACCATGCGGCAAACGCGGCGAGTGTGAGCGCCGGCACCTCGAACGGGAGCGGCGCACTGACGGCCACCTGGCGCCACAGCTCGAGCGAACGGACGGCGTTGTCGTGGGTGATCATCGTCCACGCTACGTCACGGATGATGACCAACGACGCCCACACCGCGAGCAAGGCCCGATCCTCGGCGCTGATCACGACCGGCTCGTCCTCGTCCCCCTCGAGGACCGCGTCGAGGACCGGGACGACCCGGTCGAGTCCGCGCCGCAGCGTACGGAGGTCGCGCTGCGGATCCTGCGCTCCCGCGGCGCATGCAGCGAGTGCGGTCAGCTCGGGCCCGGCCGCGAGGGCGACGTCATCGCGTGCCGCGCCGGTGACCGGCTCGAACCGCCGCGCGAGCGTTGCCCTGTCTGGGAGGATCTCCATCCCACGGAAGACAGCCTCCGCCAGCACCGCCGAGCCCTCGACGTCGCACGGGACCCCCTCGGGCGGGCAGCACCGGGTGTCGTCGCAGGAGTACGAGTAGAAGCGCTCCCCGTCGAAGCGCGCCGCGTCGGCGAGCCGCACGCCCTCCTCCTCGAGCCGCGCCACAAGCGCGTCGACCGCCGGGCGCGCCTCACCGTCGTCATCGGCGTACGCGAGGACGATCACTGCCTCGGGCTGCTGCGCGACCAGGTAGCCGACCAACGCCTCGGCCAGAGCGGGAGCATCGTCGGGCGGCGGCAGGTCGACGCGCAGGCGGAACCCCACCTGGCTGCGCGCGCCGTTCAGGCACAGCGCGACCAGCGAGTGCTCGGGGTGGAAGCCGAACATCGCGGGGACGGCGCCGATGAGGTCGGAGAGGGTGCGGGCACGGATCACGTCTGTCATGGCAGACAGCGTGGTCCGCCCGCGAGCGGTCGTGGGTCCCCGTCGCGCGGCCTGTGGACGCCCGTTCACGTCGTCCACAGGCTGGGCGTCGGAGCCGCCGGACACAATGGACGCATGCGCCGCCAGGCCACCTTCCTCCATCTCGACCTCGACGCGTTCTTCGCCGCGGTCGAGCAGCGCGACAAGCCCTCGCTGCGCGGCAAGCCGGTCGTCGTCGGCGGGCTCGGGCCCCGCGGAGTGGTGTCGACCGCGTCGTACGAGGCACGCGCGTACGGGGTCCGCTCCGCGATGCGGACGGCAGAGGCCCGCGCGCGCTGCCCCCACGCGGCCTACCTGTCCGGTCGGTTCGACGCCTACCGCGAGGCCAGCCGGGCCGTGATGGCGCGCCTGCGGGAGATCTCGCCGCTGGTCGAGCCGCTGTCGCTCGACGAGGCGTTCGTCGACCTCGCCGCAGGAGAGGAGTCGCGGTTCCTCGACCTCGTCGGCGCCCGCGCCCTGGCCGAGCAGGTCCGCGCCGACATCACGGACCGCACCGGCGGGCTCACCGCCTCGGTCGGCATCGCCTCGTCCAAGTTCCTCGCCAAGATCGCCAGCGAGCTCGCCAAGCCCGACGGCATCCACGTCGTAGAGCCCGGCACGGAGCTCGAGATCCTCGCACCGATGTCCGTACG
Source organism: Mumia zhuanghuii (assembly GCF_042681565.1). Classification (NCBI taxonomy): domain Bacteria; kingdom Bacillati; phylum Actinomycetota; class Actinomycetes; order Propionibacteriales; family Nocardioidaceae; genus Mumia; species Mumia zhuanghuii. The sequence continues at coordinate 1,035,565 of NZ_JBHUFT010000008.1, read as the reverse complement.
CGCCATCCCAGGCGTGGGCCCAGCGACTGCCGAGCGGCTGCGCCGGATGGGCGTGCACACCGTCGAGGAGCTGCGCGGTCTCGACGTCCCGGAGCTCACGTCGCTTCTCGGGACCGCGTACGGGACCTCGCTGCACGCGCTCGCCCGCGGCGTCGACCACCGTGCGGTCATCGCCGAGCGCGAGACCAAGTCCCTGAGCGTCGAAGACACCTTCGAGACCGACATCACCGACCCCCGCGTCCTCGCTGACATCGCCACGACGATGAGCCGGCGTCTGTCCGCGCGGCTGCGCGAGCGCGGCATGTCCGGCCGTACGGTCACGCTCAAGATCCGCCACCACGACTTCGAGACCCACACACGCTCTGCGACGCTCGCGGGGCCGACCGACGACGCCCGGACGATCGCGCGGACGGCGACCGGCCTGCTGGCCGAGATCGACAGCTCCTCCGGGCTGCGGCTGCTGGGTGTGGGCGTCTCCGGCATGGCTGACTGGGTCCAGGACGACCTGTTCGTGACCGAGGAGGAGCCGCCCGCCGACGACGAGGGCGACAAGGTCGCCGCGGTCCCCGTGGCCTCCGCACGCGCCCGTACGCGGTGGCCGGCCGGGGCCGACGTCGTGCACGCCGAGCTGGGTCCTGGATGGGTCTGGGGGTCGGGCATCGGCCGTGTCACCGTGCGCTTCGAGACCCGTACGAGCGGCCCCGGCCCCGTGCGGACGTTCGACGTCAACGACCCCTCGTTGCGACCGGGTACGGTCGAGCCATGAGCACCCCTCCGGTCGCCAAGCGGCACCCGCAGGTCCGCGTCCACCACGGCGACGAGGTCGTCGACGACTACGAGTGGCTGCGCGACAAGGACAACCCCGAGACCCTCGCCTACCTCGAGGCCGAGAACGCCTACACGGCCGAGCGGACCGACCACCTCGCCCCGCTGCGCGAGCGCCTCTTCGACGAGATCAAGTCCCGGGTGCTCGAGACCGACCTGTCGGTGCCGGTGCGCCGTGGCGACTGGTGGTACTACGCCCGCACCTTCGAGGGCCGCGAGTACGCCGTCCACTGCCGACGCCCGATCGCCGGCCCCGACGACTGGACGCCGCCCGAGCTCGACTCCGCCAACGCCGTCGAGGGCGAGCAGGTGCTCCTCGACGGCAACGCGGAGGCCGAGGGCCACGACTACTTCGCGCTCGGCGCGCTGAGCGTGAGCCGTGACGGCAACCTTCTCGCGTACTCGACCGACACCGAGGGCGATGAGCGCTTCACGCTGCGCGTCAAGGACCTCCGTACGGGCGAGCTGCTCGGCGACGAGATCACCGGCGTCTCGTACGGCGCGACCTGGTCCTTCGCGGCCGACCACCTCTACTACTCCACCGTCGACGACGCCTGGCGGCCCGACAAGGTCTGGCGCCACGCGATCGGCACCTCCGCCGAGTCCGACGAGCTGGTCTTCCACGAGACCGACGAGCGCTACTTCACGGGCATCGGCGCGACGCGCAGCGACCGCTACCTCGTGATCGCCTCCGGCTCCAAGATCACCACCGAGCTGCGGGTCCTCGACGCGACCGATCCCACGGGCGAGTTCCGGGTCGTCGCCCCACGTCGCGAGGGCATCGAATACTCCGTCGAGCACGTCGTGGTCGGCGGCGAGGACCGTTTCCTGATCCTGCACAACGACGGCGCGCTCAACTTCGCGCTGGCGAGCGCCCCGGTGGCGACCCCGGGCCCGGAGCACTGGCGCACCGAGATCGCGCCCCGCGACGACACCCGGCTGGAGGACGTCGACGCGTTCGCCGACTTCGTCGTCCTCAGCCTGCGCCGGGACGCGCTCAGCCAGGTGTCCGTGATCCGCCTCGACCCCGCGGCCGAGCCCGGCGCGCCCCTCGGCCCCCAGGAGCCCGTCGTCTTCGACGAGCCGCTCTACACCAGCGGCGTCGGCGCCAACCCCGAGTGGCACCAGCCCGTCGTCCGCCTCGGCTACACCTCGTTCGTCACCCCCGAGACGGTGTACGACTACGTGGTCGACACCGGCGAGCTGGTCCTGCGCAAGCAGCAGCCCGTGCTCGGCGGCTACGACCCGACGGCCTACGAGCAGCACCGCGAGTGGGCGATCGCCCGCGACGGCACCCGCGTCCCGATCTCGGTGGTCGTCCGCAAGGGCGTTCCCCGCGACGGCACCGCCCCGGCGCTGATCTATGGTTACGGCGCGTACGAGGCGAGCATGGATCCGAGCTTCCGGGTCACCCGCCTCTCACTGCTCGACCGCGGCATCGTCTTCGCGGTCGCGCACGTGCGCGGCGGTGGTGAGATGGGGCGCGGCTGGTACGACGACGGCAAGCTGCTCCACAAGAAGAACACCTTCACCGACTTCGTCGACGCAGCACGCCACCTCGTCGCCCAGGGCTGGACGAGCGCGGAGCGGCTCGTCGCCGAGGGCGGCTCCGCAGGGGGCCTCCTCATGGGTGCCGTCGCCAACGACGCCCCGCAGGACTTCGCCGGCATCCTCGCCGTCGTGCCGTTCGTCGATGCGCTCACATCGATTCTCGACCCGTCGCTCCCGCTGACCGTGATCGAGTGGGACGAGTGGGGCGACCCGCTCCACGACGCCGACGTCTACGCCTACATGAAGTCCTACACGCCGTACGAGAACGTCGTCGCCCAGGACTACCCCAAGATCCTCGCCATCACGAGCCTCAACGACACCCGTGTCCTGTACGTGGAGCCGGCCAAGTGGGTCGCGCGCCTGCGTGCGGTCGCGGGCGCCGACGTCCTCCTCAAGACGGAGATGAGCGCGGGCCACGGCGGGGTGAGCGGCCGCTACGAGTCCTGGAAGGAGCGGGCGTACGAGCTCGCCTGGGTGATCGACACGCTCGGCGCGCCGGAGGAGCCGGTGCCGTCCGACGGCTGACGCCGCTCACGGGGCGTTCCTGTCAGTGTGGTGCGCAAGGATCGGTCGGATGAGCCGAACGATCTACTACACCGCCAGCAGTCTCGACGGATTCATCGCGACGCCCGACCACTCGCTCGACTGGCTGCTGTCCCAGCCGCTGTCCGACGACATCTCGGCCGAGATGGAGGGGCTCACCACGCGGTTCGGGGCGATGCTCATGGGCTCCAGCACCTACCAGTGGATGGTCGACCACGAGCAACTCCTCGACAACCCCGACGCCTGGCCGTACGCGGCGCCGACCTGGGTGATGACGCACCGCGACCTCCCGGTGGTCCCTGGCGCCGACATCAGGTTCGCGCAGGGAGAGGTGGCGGCCGTTCACGCCGAGGCCGTCGCCGCGGCCGGCGGCAAAGAGGTCTGGGTCGTCGGCGGCGGGGACCTGGCCGGCCAGCTCGCGGATGCGGGTCTCCTCGACCAGATCGAGATCTCGTACGCCCCCGTCACGCTCGGCGCCGGCGCCCCGCTGCTGCCGCGACGACTCGACCTCGTGCAGGGTGACGTTCGTCACGACGGTACGTTTCTCTCCGCCACCTACACGCTCGCGCGCTGACCATCATCGCCCTCGCCGGTCTCGTACGAGGAGCCGATTCGCCCGCTATTGCAGGAGTTTCGGCTGATCTGGAAGGGATCCGGTCTCCCCGCGGGCTGTGATTCCGGTTAAGAAACACCTGAGACCGGCACCATTAGCACGCTTCGTTCGTCGTTTCCAGTGCCGGACGGAATCGACTGGCATCCGATCGTGTTGTCAACGATCGAGTAACGAACGAAGTGAAGGAGCTGGTCTGCGTGACGACAGCAACGACTCAGGTGCGCGAGCGCGTCGAGGGACGAGACAGCGTCGGGATGTACCTCGACGAGATCTCGCGTACGCCGCTGCTCGACGCCGCTCGGGAAGTCGAGCTGAGCAAGACCATCGAAGCCGGACTCTTCGCCCAGCACCTCATCGAGGAGGGACGCGTCGGGCGCAAGAAGGGCGGCGCCCCGAAGTACGCGACGCTCGAGGAGCTCGAGTGGATGGTCGCCGAGGGTGAGCGTGCCCTCGACGAGTTCATCACCGCCAACCTTCGCCTCGTCGTGTCGATCGCCCGCAAGTACGGCCGCTCCCAGATGCCGCTGCTCGACCTTGTGCAGGAGGGGAACACCGGCCTGATCCGCGCGGTCGAGAAGTTCGACTACCTCAAGGGCTTCAAGTTCTCGACGTACGCGACCTGGTGGGTCCGTCAGGCCATCACGCGCGGCATCGCGCAGCAGGGTCGTGTGGTCCGCCTCCCCGTCCACGTCGTGGAGGAGCTCAACCAGGTCGGCGCCGCGCGCCGCAACCTCGAGCGCAAGCTGGGCTACGAGCCTGACCCCGCCGAGATCGCCGAGGAGCTCGAGATGACCGTCGAGCGTGTCCTCGACCTGCTCGCGTGGGGACGCGACCACGTCAGCCTCGACTCCCCCGTGGACGAGGACGGCGACACCTCGCTGGGTGACCTGGTCGCCCGCGAGACCCAGCCCGGCCCGGACCACGCGGTCCTCGACACCGAGTCGCGCGACCGGCTCTCGGGCCTGGTCGAGCACCTCGGCGAGCGTGAGGCCGACATCATCCGTTGCCGTTACGGACTGCTCGACGGACGCCAGCACAAGCTGGCTGACATCGGCAAGCGTCACGGCATCTCCGCCGAGCGGGTCCGTCAGCTCGAGCGGGAGGCGATCCAGCGACTCCGCAAGATCGCCGACCCGGACCTCGCCGCCTGACGGGGGCGCAGCGAGCTCCGAGCACTCCAGGGGCCGGCGCCCCGACCCACCGCGGTCGGGGCGCCGGCCTTCGTCGTACGAGGCGCTAGGCCCGAGGGCTCTCGCCGACTCCGAGCGACAGGCGCTCCCACAGCGCGCCGACGGCATCGGCGAGCTCGTCGAGGGAGCCGGTGTTGTCGAGGACCACGTCGGCAGCCTGGAGCCGCTGCTCACGCGTCGCTTGAACGGCGATGCGGCTCTGCGCCTCTGCACGCGACATGCCGCGGTTGGCCGCCAGACGCTCGATCTGGGTCTCGACCGGGACGTCGACGACCACCACCACGTCGTACAGCCCCGCTTGGCCCGTCTCCACCAGCAGCGGCACGTCGTGGACCACTACGGCACCCGGACCGGCGGCAGCCTCCAGCTCGGCTGCCCGCGCGCGGACACGAGGATGGATGATCGCCTCGAGGTCACGCCGTGCCTGGTCGTCAGCGAAGACGAGGGCTCCCAGGGCAGGGCGATCAAGGCGGCCGTCGCTGTCCAGGACCGCCTCGCCGAAGCGCTTGACGATGGCCTCGAGGCCCGATGTGCCCGGCTCGACGACCTCGCGGGAGAGGGCGTCGGCATCGACAACGATGGCCCCGTGCTCGCGCAGCAGCCCCGCGACCGCACTCTTGCCCGCGCCGATGCCCCCGGTGAGCCCGACGCGCGTCACGCAGACCTCCTCGCGCCGCTCCCGGGGACCACAGGCCAGTGATCGGCGCGCAGCGTCTCCATCCGTGCCAGTGTCCCGTCGTCGAGGGGTGCGACGTCGACCTCGGTCACCCGGTCGTACGCCCGCACCAGGGTGCTCGCGACCGTGTCGACGTCGAGGCCCGGCGCCTCCTCGAACACCGATCCGATCGAGCGCCGGCGCAGAGGGAGCTCGAGACGGTTGTGGACGATCGGAAGGGCTGCACGCAGCGATGGTCCGTCGCCGAGGACGACGACCGCACTGAACAGCCACGCACCGCGGACGATGCGCTGCGCGGTGCCGACGAGCTTCGCGACGCCACGTGCGTTGACGCTGTACTCGCCTGGGCAGTACTCCCCTGGCACGGCGCCCAGGCGGGCATCGACACCCAGCTCCTGGAGGACGCCGGTGAGCAGCGCGCCGTAGTCGCGGAAGCGATCGCGCATCCCCGTACCCGGATCCGGATCGGGGCTCACGTGGTCGATCACCAGTGTCTTGTCGGTGTATGCGGCCACGCGGCCTCCCGCCCCACGGACGATCGGCGCGAAGCCGAGCGCCCGGCTCGCCTCGGTCGCTGACACGAAGCCCGCACGCCGGACGTCGGAGCGCCCGAACGCCGCGGTCGGGACGCCAGGCACGCTGATGCGGACCGTCGGACCGATCTCGCCGTCGGACGCCTGCCTCAGCAGGGCGTGCGCGATCGCCACGTCGGTGACCGGATCGGAATCCACCGGCTTGGGATCGAGGATGAAGCGCACGGGGCAAGGCTACCCAGCCTGGCCGGGAAACGACGAGGCCCCTACCCGACTGGGTAGGGGCCTCGTTCAAGGCATCAGCCGTGGCGGGTGATCACTCGCCGCCGGTGAGCTTGTCGCGCAGGGCCTGCAGCGCCTCGTCCGAGGCGAGAGCGCCACCGCCGCCGCCACCGCCGCTACCACCGTTGGTGGACGGACGGCTGCTCGACTCCTGCGGAGCAGCGCTCGAGTAGGAGCCACCGCTGCTGGCCTGACCGGCCTCACGAGCCGCGGTCTCCGCGTCGACGATCTGCTTCTTGTGGGCCTCCCAGCGGGTGTGGGCCTCGGCGTACTGCCGCTCCCACGTCTCGCGCTGCTCGTCGAAGCCCTCGCGCCACTCGCCCGTCTCCGGGTCGAAGCCGTCGGGGTAGATGTAGTTGCCCTGGGCGTCGTACGACGAAGCCATGCCGTAGAGCGTCGGATCGAAGTCGTCGGCGTCCTGAGCGACCTCGGTCTCGTTGGCCTGCTTCAGCGACAGCGAGATGCGGCGACGCTCGAGGTCGATATCGATGATCTTGACCATCACCGAGTCGCCGACCTGGACGACCTGCTCCGGGATCTCAACGTGACGCTCGGCGAGCTCCGAGATGTGCACCAGGCCCTCGATGCCCTCCTCGACGCGCACGAAGGCGCCGAACGGGACGAGCTTGGTGACCTTGCCCGGGACGATCTGGCCGATCTGGTGGGTCCGGGCGAAGTGCTGCCACGGATCCTCCTGGGTCGCCTTCAGCGACAGCGAGACGCGCTCGCGGTCCATGTCGACGTCGAGGACCTCGACCGTAACCTCGTCGCCCACCTGGACGACCTCGGACGGGTGGTCGATGTGCTTCCACGACAGCTCCGAGACGTGGACGAGCCCGTCCACACCACCGAGGTCGACGAATGCGCCGAAGTTGACGATCGACGAGACGACGCCCTTGCGGATCTGACCCTTCTGCAGCTGCGTGAGGAAGTTCTGGCGAACCTCCGACTGCGTCTGCTCGAGCCAGGCGCGACGCGACAGGACCACGTTGTTGCGGTTCTTGTCGAGCTCGATGATCTTCGCTTCGAGCTTCTGACCGACGTACGGCGCGAGGTCGCGGACACGGCGCATCTCGACCAGCGACGCGGGCAGGAAGCCACGCAGGCCGATGTCGAGGATGAGGCCGCCCTTGACGACCTCGATGACGGTGCCCTCGACGACGCCGTCCTCGTCCTTGATCTTCTCGATGTCGCCCCAGGCGCGCTCGTACTGCGCCCGCTTCTTCGAGAGGATCAGACGCCCCTCCTTGTCCTCCTTCTGGAGGACGAGGGCCTCGACGGCGTCGCCGACCGAGACGACCTCGTGGGGGTCGACGTCGTGCTTGATGGACAGCTCCCGCGAGGGAATGACGCCTTCGGTCTTGTAGCCGATGTCGAGGAGAACCTCGTCACGATCGACCTTGACGATGGTGCCGTCGACGATGTCACCGTCGTTGAAGTACTTGATGGTCTTGTCGACCGCGGCGAGGAAGTCCTCCTCGCTACCGATGTCGTTGATCGCGACCTGCGGCGCTGCGGGTGCTGCCTGGATGCTGCTCGTCATATGGGATTGAGTCCTGGGTGGATAGAAGTCGTGCCGGAGCGAAGAGGACCCTCGTTTGCTGGGTGCGGGTGATCACAAGGCGGTTTCAATCGCTCCACATGGGCCCGACGCAGCGTGAGCACGAGCCCGCTCGGTCTGGGGTCGTGCGAGTCCACAACGCACCCCCAAGGGTACGGGGTCGCGCGTCACAGGGTCAACGCGGGCTACCACACCCCGCTGGCGGGGTCATCGCACGGGTGCAAGGAACGCCGCCAGCGCGTCCGCGTACATCCCCGGATCAGCGGCTCCCATCAGCTCTCGCGCCGCGTGCATCGCCAGCTGCGGAGCCCCCACATCGACGGTCGGGATGCCCGTGCGAGCGGCCGTCATCGGTCCGACCGTCGACCCGCAGGGCAGGTCGGCGCGGTGCTCGTAGCGCTGCATCGGCACGCCGGCCTGGGCGCAGGCCAGGGCGAACGCCGCGGCGCCGGTCGCGTCCGTCGCATAGCGGAGGTTGGGGTGAACCTTGAGGACGGGCCCGCCGTTGGGCACGATCTGGTGGTGCGGCTCGTGCCGGTCGGCATAGTTCGGGTGCGTCGCGTGCGCCATGTCGCCCGACGCGACGAGCGAGGCCGCCACCGCCCGGTGGTAGTCGTCGCGGGTGCCGCCGGCAGCGAGGACGATCCGCTCGATCGCCGTCACGAGAAGGTCTGACTCGGCGCCGCGGTCGGAGGTCGACCCGACCTCCTCGTGGTCGAACAGCACCAGCAGCGGGACGATCCCATCGGTCGCGCGCTCGACGGCATCGAGCAACGCGGTCGTGCCCGCCCAGCACGTCGTCTGGTTGTCCAGGCGCGGCGCGGCCAGCAGGTCGCCGTTGCGCCCGAACACTCGGCTCGGCACGAGGTCGTGGACCATGAGCTCCCAGCCGAGCAGGGCGTCGACGTCGACGTCGAGCGCGACCGCGACGTCGGACAGGACGCCGGCCCCCTCCCCCACGCCGTACAAGGCGTCGAGGTGGCGCTGGGGGTTGAGCTCGACGCCCTTGCGGTCCTCCGCCAGGTGGATCGCCAGCTGCGGCACGGTGAGGACCGGGTCATCGATGCGGACGAGCCGCTGCTCGACGCCAGCCCCTGTCCGTACGGTCACGCGACCGGACAGCCCCAGCTCGCGGTCGAGCCACGAGTTGAGCAGCGGTCCTCCGTACGGCTGCAGCGCCACCGTCTCCCACCCCGCGCTCGTCCGGTCGGGGTGCTGCTTGAGACGCAGGTTCGGCGAGTCGGTGTGCCCTCCGACGATCCGGAACGCCGACTGCGGGCCCTGCGCCGACTCGGTCGACCAGGCGACGAGCGAACCCCCGCGCACGAGGTAGTAGCGGCCCAGGGCGATCGGCCAGGCGTCGGTCTCGCGGACC